>CAWHMA010000004.1:0-29498 GCA_963830435.1 uncultured Solirubrobacterales bacterium
TCCTCTCGGGCGCACTAATAAATTCCCGCACAGTGGGGTTTTTCTTGCCTTCTCCCGCCTACTTGATGTCGGCGGCGGTGGTTGGTACCCGAGGCTCAACGCCGCTCCGCGCGACACCGCTGCATCGCCCGCGACCTTCTGCGCGCGTCAAGACCCCAGCGCCTGCTAGCTGACGTTCGTAGAGGGTTCCGTAGTGCGACGGTCGCCGGGGCGTCCGAGAGGTCCGCTGGAGGATGGGCGTCTGCGACGCCCGGTATGCCGGCCGGACGCTCGCTATTCGCGAGGCGATCGTGCGCCGGCTCAACGGCCAAGCTGCCCGGCGCGATCGCTTTTCTGGCGGCGCTTGCTGCCGATCCGGATATCAGCAATCGCGCTGCGCGCTTCCTTTCCGCGCTGGGCAGGACGGCCCACGCCGTCGGCTCGGGCGCCTGCCGCGTGGGAAAGCAGGTCTCGGCTGAGGAGCGGCTGCGGACCGAGGAAAGCCGTTGCGCCGGGAGAACAACGTCGGACCCGGCCCTCAGGCCCCGGTCAGGCTGGCGCCAGCGGCCTGGTCAACCAGGGCGTCCATGGGCACCGGTGACGGAGCTCAACTGGAGGTGACGCTGTCTTTCGTGGCAGGGATCGGGAGCTCGGCGCGCAGCCTGGTGCCGGCGCCCGGCGTGCTGTCGAGGACGATTCGGCCGCCGAGCGCTTCATGCCACCCGCGTCCGCCATCACGATCGAACCCTGGTACCGCGGCGCCTCCAGCAACTGCGCGACCCCCACCACACCGCGCAACCGCTCCAGCATCGCCATCTCATGCAGCACCCGCCGCTGGGCGTCCGGCCCCAACGGCTCCTTGCGGATCACCGCGCGCCCAGGCAACAACAGCCGAACCACACGCGTGCGTTCGGTCTCGTGGACGATCTCAGTCAAGCGCGCGGATCCCGGTCCGGCGGCACTCGTCGTGTTCTGATCCGACACGTTCACCCTGCGACCATCCTCAATAGTCTCGGTCTCCCGAAGTCAGTCGCGTCCACCGCCAGCGGCGACTCCACGATGGTCCCGGGTTCCCGACCAGGAGCGTCTTGCCCTCGGCGCGCTCGCTCCCGTCATCGACCCCGATTCGGAAACCATCGCCGCTCGGGCAGCCCCGCGTCACGCCAGGACGATGACCCATTGGTAGTCAGGGGCGCGGTGCCCGCTCTTGGCGGGTCCGTTTCCTCATTCCCCTTTCGATCCGTGCACGCGGTTTTCCAGCACACGTGCTCAATTACGCGCTGACGCTCGAGTACCTGGAGTCATCGTTCTATAACGGGGCGACGGCCAACCAGCACAAGAACGCGTTCATCCCCAATAACCAGCCGGCGGCGCATACGTTTCTCAAGACCGTCGCGGCCGATGAGAACCGGCATGTCGCCGCGCTCAAGAAGGCCTTGGGCAGGAAGGCCGTCGCGAGGCCGAAGTTTGACTTCCACGGCGACAACGCCAGTTACAAGAAGTTCCTGACCGCGGCGTTTACCTTCGAGAACGAGGGCGTGCACGCCTATTCAGGACAGGCGTTTAACATCAAGCATCCTGCCTACCTCGCGGTCGCGATCTCGATCGTCACGATCGAGGCACGACACGCTGCGGCGGTCGGCCTGATCCGGAACGCAAGCCAGTACGGGATCACGCCGAACGGAGCGTTTGACAAGCCCTACGGGGCCACCCGCGTCCTCAAGGACGTGACCAGCCTCAACTACATCCAGAGCTAGCCACCTGGGCAGTTCAGATTTGCCGTTTCAGCCATGCGGCAATACGGGCGGGAGTCCAGACGGACTCCCGCCCAACCCATTCTTTCCATCCCGGCCTCTGAACCCCCCGGAAGCGTCGACGTTGTGGTCGCGCCTGGACTCAAATGTCGCGAACGCTGGCGCTCAATAAGCCTGCTCGAGCCCTCGCCCGCTGAGGCACGACGACGCAACCAAGCGGGCGCCGCTTCCCGCTCACCGCTGCCTCACGCTCGTTTGGGCGGTGTCGACCGCGATGGAGGCGAACGCGTCGTCGCTTTCGGTGAAGCGGACTCGCCCGCCAAAGATGAGAGGAGGCTCGCGGAGGTGTCACAGGGTCGAAAAGTCGCCCACGGGGATGTAGCTTCGTCACAGGAGGGGCGACGGCCTAGCGAATCTCGCTTCGGATGCAGCCCTGGCGATGAGCGGGAACACGGCGGAGCGGCGGCGGCCGAAACGGCCGTTCTTCGCTCTGCCGACATCGTGGAACATGCTGGGTAAGAAGTGTTCTTGACGGCGATGACCGCTGGTGAGGATTCGCAGCCGTGGATGGGCCGGGGCTACCGGTCAGGCTCACCCGACTCGCCGCGGCGTTCTTGCAGCCATTCGGCCAACATGAACTCCACGCTCTCGACCAGCGCGAAGACCAGCGAGGCACCGAACGCGGCACTAAACCATGCCCACGCGCCACTAAGCACCGCCGCGAGCCCGCGGGCGGTAGCGATCGCGAGCACGATCGAGACGAACGCCAGCGCCGTCCCGAGCAGGATCACGTCATCTGAGCCCTTCTCCAAAGGAGACCGAAACCCACCGCTGGCCACGCCTTCCAAGCCACCGAAAGCGACGACGGCACCCAGCCCGAAGACGAGCAGATCACCAAACCGCGGATTACCGCGACCCAGCTCGACAGCGCCGAAGCTAGCCGTAATCGTCACCGAGTACCCGAACGCGGTCGCGTTTCCCCCCAACGACTGACCCAGACCGCAGACCAACCGCGCGCGCACCCCACGCGGGCGCGGGGCACGACTCGCATCCGGCGCGTCGTTATCGACCATCGCCCACGGTTCGACGCTCACGAGCGAACTCCCCCATAGCCACCGATCCAACCGCAAACTGCCTGTCCATTTGAGCCGGGACCTTGAGTCTCGCTGAGAGTGCTTCTTATGAGATCCGCAGCCGACTCGGCCCTCAGACCAACACGTTGGAACGGCAGAGCGAGGAAGGGCGACTTCGAATAGCCGAGTACCTTTACCTAAGCAGAGTCGGCCTTCACAGCTTGACTCCGGGACGGGTCGGCTCCTGCCTGTCGACCGCGAGCCCCACATCGATGAATCGCCTGGACGAGGCCGCGCACGCATGCAATAAGGATCGCGCCCACAAACAAGCGTGACCCGACTCCGCAGGCCGTTCATCTCGACGACAGAACGGTCCGGATTACCGGTCGTCGTTGCCGGACTCCGCGCCGCGCCGGCGCATCCGCCAGACGAACGGCAGGCTGGCGAAGGCCGCCGCCGCACACACGATCCACATCGCCTGAAAGCCCTGGGTGGAGGCAAACGGCCCGGCCTTCGTGAGCTCGATCAGAAGCCCGGCGAGGATGGGTCCGGCGATGATGCCGATCCCCCGGGAGAGGCTGTAGAAGCCGGTCAGGGCCCCGTGCTCGTCGTCGGGCATCAACGGCATCAGCACCGCGTAGGCGAGGGTCATCACGGTGCCGCCCCCCAGGGCCACGAAGGGGACGGCGACGGCCATCACCGGACGGCTGGTGGTGAAGATGAGGAGCAGGTAGCCGCAGCCGTAAGCGGTCAGGGCGTAGAGGAGGACCCGCAGCCGACCGAACCGATCGCCAGCCTTCCCGGCGCCCACGGCTCCGAAGAGGATCACGATGGCGACCCCCCCAACTAGCAGTGAAGCGGTCGAGAGTCCGTAGCCCAGGCCGACGGTCAGGTAGAGGATCACAAATGCCTTGAGCGCTGCCAGCGCGGTCTCCCAGAGGGCGTTGGCGATCAGGTAGTCACGCAGGACCGGTCGCTCGGCGACGAGCCGGCCCACCTCGCGCAACAGCTCGCGGACGCTGTGCGCCGGAGGCTCCCGTTCGGGAAGGCCACTGCGCAGCAGAAGCACCGTGAAGGCGGCGATCGCCACGACGAGAACGACCGCGGCGACGACGAAGGGCAGCCAGCGCGCGAGACTCAGCAGCAGACCGCCGCCCAGGAGGGCAAGACCGGTTCCCACCCCTCGCGCCGCGGCCTGAGTGCTCTGTGCCCGGCCGGCGACCTCCTGCCCGTCCATCAGGTCGGGGTACAGGGCGCGGTAGGGCTCGTAGGCCACGAAGTAGAAGGCGAAGAAGACCGCGGCGGCGATCGCTACGGCGGCCAGCGAGCCCAGAAAGCCGATCAGGATGAGGGCGGCGGCAGCCGGGATCCCACCCCCGATCAGGAACGGCAGCCGCCCGCCGATCGGGGTGCGCAGCCGGTCAGACCACGCCCCGGCGAGCAGGGGGATCCAGAGGGCCATGATCCCCTCGCTGCCGATGATCAGGCCGATGAGTGCGGTCTGCTGGGTGTAGCGCCGCGTGACCTCCCCCAAATAGGTGGAGACGATCGTGATCGCCAGAGCCAGCGCCGTCGTCGGCAGGGCGAGGATCGCCAGGCGGGTCTTCTCCTGGGCCCGCAGGGGCCTGCCATGACTTGGCGCCGCGTCCTGGCGCGCTTTCGGCTGGGCGCGCTGGGTCGCCGGAGCGGCAGCCTGATCGCTCATGCCCGGGCCCCCAGGGCGTCTTCGGAGGCAACCGCACTGGCCACATCGACTGGGTACGTGCGGCGCGCCCGGAATGTGAGCAGCCCGCTCACGATCAGGGTCACGACCAGGATCAGGAAAGCGTCGCGAAGCCCTGCGGCGCTGGCGGTCGCCCCAAAGCCCTGCTGACTGTTACCGGAGACGCGGCCAGACGCGAGCTCATCGGCGAGAAAGCCAAACAACAAGGGCGCGGTGGCGACCATGAGCCGGCGCAGGACGGTGCGCACCGCCTCGGCCCGGCCCCACAGGAGATGGTGCATCACGTCCAGGCGGGCGGCATCGAGGGCGGGATTGCGAGCGGAGAAGGCAACCGCCGCAAGCACGAACAGGGGCATGGAGAGGGCCAACGAACGGGTGACCAGCGCGGGTACGAACAGCAAGGCGGCAGCAATCGAGCTCACCGCTCCCACGAGGATCCTCCCGTCGAGATGGCCAGCGGCGATCAAGCGGTCCGCCAGGCGCCCCCCGGCCACCACCCCGAGCAAGGCGCCCGCCCCCAGGAGGCTCAACAGCAGCGTGGCCACGGACTGGCCGAGACCGTAGTGACCTCGGAAGTAGACGAGACCGAAGGTCTCGACGCCATTGAGATAGAAGTAGCCGAGTGCCGAGGCCAGGATCAGGACGCGATTGGTCGGCACCCGCAGGACCCAGCGAGTCGCCGCCCCCAGACTCATACGATCGGGGTCCTGGCGCAGGATCAGGTCGTCACGAGCGGAGATCCGCTCCTCATCGACCTTTTCCTGGACGATGCTCCGGTCCACCTCGTCCAGCGGCGCGCCACTCGCGGTTTCGAGCTTGGGATCACCGGCCGTTCTGAACCGCGTAGCCCCCGGGGCCAGACGGCCGCGTCCGCCGCGAAGCGGCTCGGGCAAGCCCCGCCAGAGGACAACGGCCAGCACCAGGCTGGGCAGCGCGAGCACGAAAAAGGCCGCCCGCCAGCCCAGCCCACTGGCGAGCTCACCGCTGACCACGAAGCCGAACCCGGCGCCCAGCAGCTCCCCGCTGAGGATCAAGCCGTACATATGCCCGCGCTCGCTGGCCGGGAAGAAGTCCCCGACCAACGACGCGATAGTCGGCCCGGCGGTGGCAGTAGCCGCGCCCAGCGCCATCCTCGTCAACAGCAACCCCCCGTAGGAAGGGGCCAGTCCGCTGGCGGCCATCGCGAGGCTCCACACCAAAATGCTGGCGGCGACCATGTGCACTCGGTTGACGCGATCGGTGAGCATTCCGACCGGAACCGTCGCCAGGGCGGCAACCAGCGAAGGAACGGCGGCCAGGAGCCCGAGCTCGGTGTTGGAGATGCTCAGGGCCCGTTCCAACTTGCCGGCAATGGCGCCGATCATCGAGACGTCGGCGGTGTCGAGAGCCAGGACGCAGGCCAGGAGGAACACCACGCGCCCCCGCACGCGCCCTCCCGCGGCCTGCCAGAAGCGAGTTCGGGTGGCGGTGACCGGGTGACGGACGGTCGGCGTGGAGCTCACAGGTAGCTCCTCGCCGCCAAGAAATCGGGGTCGGCGAGCTCCATCACCAGCGCCGACCAAGCGAAGCTCGGCGCGCCCATCCCGCGCCCGGTCATGGGGTCGTAATACTCGCGCAGCCCCTCGGCCATGACCGCCCGCACGAGCCGCTGCGCCATTACTCGAGCCTCGTCGCTGTAACCGAGCCGGACCAGCCCCATCCACAGCAGCCAGGCGGCGTTGATCCAGGTCGGCCCCCTCCAGTACCGACGCAGAAACAACCATCGGTCTCGAATCGAGAAGCTGCGCTCGGACACCGAGACCGAGGGCGGCGGCACCGGCAGCCAAAATTCGTCAGGGTTGAGGAGATGCTCCTCGATCAGACGCCGGGCGATCGAGTCCGGCAGATCGGGCAGCGCGAGCGGCGAAAGGGCGGCCCAGGTGCTGACACGGTGGGGATGCTCGTGGCTGGAGTGCCGGTGAATCCGGGAGCGCCGGGAACGGGAATACCGATCCGAGGAGCGAACGAGCTGACCGAAGAGGCCGGTCTGTTCGTCGTAGAGACGGTCGACGAGCACGGGAGTGATCGACTCGCGGCCGAGCGCCATCCGCGAGAGGTTGTGCAGGACGTTCGTCGCCGTGCCGCAGACGACGGGAAAGCCGGCCCCGGCGATCCGGCCGATGTCGAAATCCATCCGCCGGTTGCGCCGGACCGAAGCGGAAACCCAGGCAGGCCGTCGGCGCGCCAGCCCCACACCGAGTCGAACTTCGGGGAGCCGTCGAGCCCGGATTCGTCAGGCTGCACGATCCAGATCAGCCCATCGCCGTCGAGATCGCGGTCGCGCTGCACCCGGTCCTGGTGGCGCTCGATTTCGGCGATGCCAACGGGGTCTCCGACCGCGACCCGCCACGCCCAGGCCAGCAGCGGCGGCTGGATCGTGCTCGTCATGAAGTCCGACCTCGACTTGACGTTGTAAAACAGGGAGCGCACCCGGTCCACGGGCTCGCCCCAGAAGATCGTGTGGCCGATGAAGCCGTCCTCTCCCCCGGCAGCGAGCAGGCTGCGCAGCTCGGCCTCAGCCCGCGCGGGGTTCAGGCGGCGCCACACCATCGCCGCGAAGCAGGAATCCCAGTACCACTGCCAGGGGTAATGACCCGGGCTCGGCGCGGTGTAGGCGTAGTCAGTCTGGCCGCGGCGACCTTCCCGCCAATTGCCGTCAAGCACCGACCGGGACAGATCAGTCAGCGGGGTCAGCTCATCGAGCGGCGGATAGGGCAAAGACGCTCGAATGCTCGGTTCGCCCCACGGCCGCATGCTTTCTCGCTGCTCGATTCGGGCCTAGGCAAACGGCGGGGCGGTCACGCCCGGACGTCAACCGCGCAAACCTGTCATCCGTCGTACAGCTACGCAGGGTTAGCCGGGGCGGTCGCGCTCCTCGCCCCCGGCGGTGGCCACGAGCGTCCGGCGCCGTCCGCGGTCACGGTGCTCGCACCGGTAGGCGGCCTGCCAGGGACCGAGCGCCAGACAACGCCTGACACCGCCAACAGCAGCGAAGGCCCGAGCAGCGCCGCCTTGATGTGTGCCGGCATGTCGTGGTCGCCCTCCAAGGTGTGGGTCCAGCGGGCGGCCCGTGAACGGACGGCTCCCCGGTAAGCTCGCGCTCGGTGAGCCGGGAAGACTGGTCGGCGTGCCCCGTCCACGGGGAGTCGACCCCATGAATGCCACCCGGTCTGCCAGCACTCACCATCGCCGTCGCGGGCGTCGTTTCCGGCGGTGTCGAGGAGGGCCTCGATGCTCCTGGCGCTCGTTTTCCTGACCGGCACCGTGGTCAGTCTAGGCGCGAGCTGGGTGCTCGTTTCCCGCCTGGAAAGAGTCGGTGCGCGCCTCGGGCTGTCTGAGGGCTTGCTGGGCATGGTCGCCGCCTTAGCTGCCGACGCTCCGGAGATCACGTCAGCGGTCACCGCCCTGGCTGGGCATCACCCGGCGATCGGAGCCGGGGTGGTGATCGGCTCAAACGTATTCAATCTGGCCGCCTTACTCGGACTCGCGACCGTGGTGGCCGGCCAGATCAGGCTGCACCGGCCGGTGATCGTGCTCGAGGGAATCGTCGCGGTATCGATAGCGATGGTCTGCGTGATCGTCGTGATTGGGCTGATCCCGGCAGGTGTCGGACTCGCCGTGGTGCTGTGCGTGCTCATCCCCACCTGGCGGCGCTGGGGGTTCGCCACGACCGCCTGCGCCGGGTGGGACTCCCTGCGGCGTGGGCGGAGTGGCTGACCACAGCCGTCATCGAGGAGGAGGAAGAGCTCGACGTGGCCATCCACCCGAGCCGCGGCCACGCCCGGGACGCCGCGCTGGCGGGGATCGCTGTGCTGGTTGTCGTCGGCGCCAGCATCGCCATGGAGCACGCCGCCTCCAGGCTCGGCTCACGGCATGGGGTTCCCGAGATCGTCACCGGCGCGCTGGTACTGGCGGCCGTGACGAGCCTTCCCAACGCCGTGGCATCCGTGTATCTCGCCAGACGCGGCCGAGGAGCGGCCACGCTCAGCACCGCGATGAACAGCAACGCGCTCAACGTCGCGGTTGGCCTGCTCCTGCCGGCGGTGATACTCGGCTTGGGCGAGACAGCCGGCCTCGGGGTACTGACCGCCGTCTGGTACCTGGGCCTGACGCTGTTTGCCCTGGGATGCGCCTATGCCGGGCGCGGGCTAAACCGAACCCACGGCGTCCTGATCATCTGCGGGTATCTGACGTTTGCCGGCGTGCTGGTGGCAGCTGCCCATGGATGACTGTCGTCCGAGGATCCGCCCCCCGAGGCGTCTTCGTCATCCGTAAGACCGACGGCTTGATCGGACACCCGCCCGTCTGGGAATCTGCAGGTATGAGAGAAGAAGCACCTGCGCCCACTCCCTCAGCGGCGAGGGCAGAGCCTCTTCGCCGGGAGAGCCAGCGGCGGTCCCCGCGTCGAGCACAGGTCCGACATCAGGCAGCGGCGATCCAGGCCGAGATCTTGCGCATGCGGCGAGCAGGGCGGCTCGGCGGCGCCGCGCCGCTCCAGGCCTATCGAAGATGAGTGACGCTTTGCTGCACACGAGCGGCGGCATCCTGCCCGGGGAGGATCGGCGGATCGCCCGTCCCCGGACGGTAACGCTCAGAGGGGAATGCGATCTGGCCAGCGCCGAGAAAATTGAGCGGCGGCTTCAGATGGCCGCCTGACCGGGTACGCGCTTGATCGAGCTCGATCTCAGCGAGCTCGAGTTCATCGATGTCGCCGGGTTCCGCACCCTGCAGCGCCTCCGGGAGGCTCTAAGCGCCGCTGACATCGGGCTTGTCCTGGGCTCTCCTCCTCCTCAGGTGCTGCGACTGCTTGCGCTGCTAGACGCGACGGCGGACTTCGAGATCTCCGAATAGCCGTCGCTCTCGGGCGCCCCAACTTCCGGCGCCTCTGGCCCGAAAGGTCCGCGGCGGGCGCGCATGTCGCGCATCTCTTCCGGTGGCTCTCCGCGCAGCAGCCAGGTCCTGTCCTTCCTGCGTACGACCTCCCCGCGGGCGCTCATTCGGGAGAGGTGAGATGAAACCGAGGGGCGCTGGCTGCCGATCAGCTCGGCGAGGTCTCCGTGGCTGAGCTTCAACGGGATCACGATGCCGTCATTGGTGACCCGGCCAAAGCGATCGGCGAGATGCCAGAAGAGCACGAGGAGTCGGAGCTCCACGTGCTGCAGACAGTGGATGGCGACGTTCAGCGCCAGAGCATGGGACCGCTCTACGGCCCGCTGGACGATGCCGTGCATCAATGCGGGCCAGCGGGCTGAGACGGCGCTGACGCGCTGGTCGACCAGCGCCAGCCTGACGGGCTGAATGACGCGCCAGCGGATCTCGAACGGCATCGGCGCGTGCTCGCCGAAGTTGTCCCAGGGGCGCAGTAAGGCTCCCGAAGCTACGAGCTCTCCACAGCGACGCTGGGCGACCTGCACGCCACGCACCATCAGCCCCTCCAAGACGAGCAGGCCCAGCAGCTCGGGACCTCCGATTTTCGAAGGATCGTGGACGCCCCGACCGAGCTCGGTGACGTCGGCGATCGCATACTGCCGCGCCTGCGCGAAGTCCTCCCGAGTCAAGTCAGCACCCAAAGCGGGATCCTCGTCGAGGATGCGCACGCGGTGCGGTGTCGTGGTTGGACGAGCTCGGGCGGGCACGCCTGGACCCTACCCGCGGAGCCGCGTTGCACACACTGAGGCCCCGCCGAAGGGGGGCCTCAGACGTCCGCAGTACGACCGGGTTACTGTCCCTGCTTGACTCCCGGTTCGCCCGCCTCGTACTGGAGCGGGTGGGTGTACTCGCGGCCGGGAATGTTGGCTGCCGCCTTGGGCTCACCGAGAGGCAGCACGACGCGGCCGAAGCTGGCCTTGAACATCATCGCGCTGCCCGTGTAGAAAGCGCGGATCGACGACGCGATCAGGACCCAGGCGCCGGTGTGCAACCAGCCGGTGCCGCCCACCAAGTAGCCAACGCCCAGCAGGCCGGCGCCCACGCCCAGCGCGGCCAGCGTGCTCGTGACGCCGAGGTTCTCGCCGATCGACGCCACTGCGCACGCCCCCGTAATCGCGGCCAGCGGGAAAAACCAGAACGCAGGCTCGGGAAATTTGCCTGCGGGAACGGTGATGTCACCCGCCGCTACGAACAGGAACAGAATCCCGTAGGCGAGCCAGAACGAGCCCCACATCCCGTGTACCGCGGTGGCGACCGCATCCCGGGCTCGATACGCCCACATGCCGGCAGCAAACTGCGCCACCCCGCCGAACATTGCGGCTAGGGGAAAGAGGTAGATCGGGCTCGCCGAGGTTCCGTACCAGCCCGCGATGTGCGCTGCGACCATGAACGTCGAGGCCGCGAAGCCGAACAAACCGAGAATTGACGGAGCGGCGATCGGCTGCAGGAACACCCCGCGTCGACCCCTCCAGTGCTCGAACTCGGGGGCCGATCCGTTGGGCGAGTACCGGCGGTCAGGACTTGCCTCTGTGGCCATGTTGATACCTCCAGTTAGAACCTGTGACTTCGGTCCCACTGCTAGATAGGTACCCAGAGCCGAGTCCGAGTTCCGGTTTCCCAGGTGACTCAGTTCTCCCGATGACAGTACGGAGACGCGGTGTCACTTGAAGGTAAAAATGTTTTCTGACATACAGCCTCGGGTTGGCCAGGCGGTGTGAGGGCAGGTTAAGGGCATAGGTTCACAATTCTCTGGAGGCTTACCTAATGCCCGCATCAACTGTTTCTCTTCCCAGCCTGGTCGTTGCCGGGGCCGTGTTCGTGGTGCTGTTCGTGATCCTTGGGGTGACCCTCTGGGTCTCGATCGTCGCCGCCGTGGTTGGGTTCCTGGTGTCGGCCGCTGTCGCCGGCGGAGCCCTCATGTCCAAGCGCGGGTCCGGCCCCCGGGCCCACCGCGCCTGACCCGGACGCCCTCCAGCCCGCCGACCCGCATTCGTGCGGGCCGGCCGGCGGGAGGGGCAGCCAGTCGACGAGAGCGCAGCCGGGCTCTAGGCGAACGGACGGCGGCGAGCCGCCCAGCGCGAGGCCGCCGCGGAAATAAGGAGGGCCCCGGCGACCACAGCCGGTGGGCCGGCCAAAGCAACGAGCACGATCCCAGCCGCAAACACCCAGGAGCTCCCACGATCGCCAGCACCAAGCCCGGCACTGCCAGGGCCCCGGCGAGGAGCAGGAACCGCGGCGTGGGAGCCGAGAGCCGGCGTCCGTGGCGCTCCAGTTCGCGATCCTCGACGTGATCGGAATCGAAGGCAGTCATGGCGCGGGCGCTGTCGTCGATCTAGGCGACCGCGTCGGGTGGGGTATCGGCGGACGCCACCCAGCCCAGCGGGAGCTCGCGCAGTGCGCCCGTCTTGACCCCCGCGCGCACCGCTTGGTCCAGGCTTCCCTCGCGCCAGTGGTCGGCATGGCAGATCTCGGCCAGCTTCTCGCGGGGCATGGGGCCGATCGCGCGCAGCTCGCGTTGCAAACGCCGGGTCTCCGCGGCCACGACCCGTTCCTCGTGACTCAGGTCTTCCGGGTGATAGCTCGCTCGAGAGTTTCGAGCAGCGGGTCCGGCGGGTTTCGGTGTGGCTTTCTTCTGCTTGCTCATCGGGGCCCTCTCCGCATCGATTGCTGTACACCTGCCGTTCGTCTACCCGGGTCCGGACACGGCGGACGCCCGGCTGTCACCGCTCTTACCGATCCGGCACGAAGCCGGGGCAGGACATCCGTCAGTACCCAGTCGAGGGCTATTTCTGGGTAGCGCACTCGTATGACGCAAAACATCGACGGAAGCGCGGGCGCTGCGGCGCTGACCCGGATCACGCTGCGCCCGATCGCCACCCCGTTTCCTCTGGGCTTCTTTGCGCTGGGGACCGCCAGTCTGCTGGTGGCGGGCTCAGAGCTGGGCTGGTTTGACTCCACGGATCGTCTGATCGTGGCGGTTGCCCTGATCGGATTCTCGTTTCCCCTACAGCTGCTGGCCTCCGTGTTCGGATTCCTCGGCCGCGACACCGCCGCGGCCACCGGGTTCGGCGTGCAGGGAGCCACTTGGCTGGTGGTGGGGATCGACCTGCTGCTGAGCCGCCCGGGCTCCACCAGCCACGCCCTGGGCGTTCTCCTGATCGCCGCTGCGGGCTGGATCGGGCTGTGTGCCGTCGGGTCGGCGCTCGGCAAGCTAGCGCCCGCGGCCGTCTTACTGCTGACCGCCCTGCGCTTCCTGCTCACCGGGCTCTACGAGCTCACCGCGAGCCGCGGCGTCGAGCACGCGGCGGCGATCGTGGGGCTGGCCCTCGTCGCCCTCGCCGCCTACGTCGCCTTCGCGCTGGAGATCGAGAACCTCCAACGGCGCACGGTTCTTCCCCTGCTGCGGCGTGGCAACGGCGCCGACGCGATGGACAGCGCGCTGGCCGATCAGGCGCGACGACTAGATCACGAAGCCGGAGTGCGCGAACAGCTCTGAACGAACCAGACCTCGCAGCGGTCCTTGACGCCAAGCTCGCCATCGCCGATCCGAGATCCGACGACGAGCGGTTTTAACTGGCGCCAAGGCCAGGGCCTCTACGACCGGGCTCCCCGGAAATCAGGAGCTCGTTAGTTGCGCGCCACCGAGGACGCCGGTGCCCAGCGCTGGGCGGCGGAGTGCCTGGGCACGGCTGGCGGGCTAGCTGGATGGCGAGGTGAGTTGACGCGACGGCAACCGGGGTGTGCTGGTGGGTTTCAGAGGCTCCCCATCAGAGCCAGGCCTCCTCGAGCTTGGACCACTGTCGCCAAAAAGTGTCATCGGTCGTACGCGCCGACCGCGATGGCTGTGTGACCGGGGTACACGGCTACTAGTGAACACGATTTGAGATTTATTCCTCAGCAGTCACCGGCTTCATCGCCGGCGACGAGATTGGCGCGCCAGCTGGGTGCACCTGAAGGGAGCACACTGATGTTTGAAACTGGTCACCTACACCACCGGTCGGCCCCGCAACGAGGCGGTGATCTCAGAAGGCCGGCGGCGATCGCCGATCGAAGCCCAAGCGCAGGCGCAAGCCCCTTGGCCTCGCAACGGTGGCGTCGGTTGATTCCGCTGGCCTTCGTCACCTATAGCTTCGCTTACCTCGACCGCTCCAACTACTCCTTGGGAGCGGCCGGAGGTCTGCGAGACGCTCTGCACATCAGTTCAGGCCAAGCCGGGCTGCTAGGCGGGCTGTTCTTCATGGGCTATTTCGTCTTTCAGGTGCCCGCCGCCGAGTTCGCGGAAAGACGCAGCGTCAAAAAGCTGATGTTCTGGTCCTTGATCTTCTGGGGTGTGTTCGCTGCCCTCCAAGGCGTCGTCGAGTCGTATCCCCTGCTGCTCGTAGATCGCTTCTTGCTCGGCGTCGTCGAAGCCGCGGTGATTCCGGCAATGCTCGTGTTTCTTACCCACTGGTTCTCAAGCCGCGAGCGAGGCCGGGCCGACACGTTCTTGATCCTCGGCAACCCCGTGACCTTGCTTTGGATGTCGGTCATATCCGGCTATCTGATCGCGGCGACGAGTTATCGATGGATGTTCATCATCGAAGGACTGCCGGCGATTGCGTGGGCGTTCGTGTTTCGCGCCCTGAGCGCCGATCGTCCCGCCGACGCCGAGTGGCTATCTGACACCGAGCGCGACGAGATAACCGACCGGCTGGATGCGGAGCAGGCTGCCATGCCGAAGGTCCGCGGCTACCGAGAGGCATTCAAGTCATGGAACGTCTGGGTGCTGGCCGTCCAGTACGCGCTCTGGAGCATCGGGGTCTACGGCTTCGTGTTCTGGCTACCGACGATCGTCAAGTCACTCTCGGGACACGGCATTGGCTCGACCGGGTTGCTCTCCGCGGCGCCCTACGCGTTAGCGGTCGTACTCATGCTCGCCAATTCCTATGTGTCTGACCGAGTCCGGCTGCGCCGGCGACTGTTCGTGTGGCCGTTCTTGCTCCTCGGGACGATCGCGTTCTACCTCTCCTATCGCGCGGGCACCGGCGGAGGACACTTCGTCCTGTCGTTCATTCTGCTGGTGATCGCGGGCGGTGTGATGTACGCCCCCTACGGCCCCTACTTTGCGCTAATTCCCGAATTCATGCCTCAAAACGTGTCGGGAGCGGCGATGGGCGCGATCAACGCCTTCGGGGCGCTCGGCGGATTTGCCGGGGCGTACATCGTCGGCGCGCTCGGAGGCGGTACGAAGTCGGGAGGGGCGTTCCTGTTCATGGCGGGATCGCTGCTCGCCGCCGGCTTGCTGATGTTCTTGGTTAGGCGACCTCGTGTGCGCCCGCGCGCCGCGGCGGCGATCTCGCCAGAGGTGGCCGTAACCAGCGACTCACCTCGCTGACGTCTATGGATGTCATCCCCGGTCAACTCGACGTTGGGGTCGCGGTGCCCTTGGAGCGCGAGCTGGTGTCAAAGATCCTCTCCGTTGACCCCCGAATCTCGGTCGGCTACGAACCCGACCTCCTACCCCTCACCCGCTACCGCGGAGATCATCGCGGCCGCGACGGCTTCACGCGTACTGGGGAGGGGCAGGCTCGCTGGCAGGCGATGCTCGCACGCTCCGAGGTCCTGTTTGGAATCCCAGGCGATTCGCCCGACGGCTTAGCTACCGCGGTCCACACCAACCCAGGTTTGCGCTGGGTTCAGGCTACGGCCGCCGGCGCCGGCGAGCAGGTGCGCGCGGCCAAGCTGACCGAGGAGGAACTGGCTCGGGTGACGATTACGAGCTCCAGCGGCGTCCACGCCCTCCCGCTCGCCGAGTTCTGCCTGCTGGGTCTGCTCGCGTTCGTCAAGGACCTCCCTCGACTGGTCGCCGATCAACGAACCCACCGCTGGCATCACCACCCGGTGCCAGAGCTACGTGGCCGCACCCTCCTGGTCGTAGGTCTGGGCAAGATTGGTCGCGAAGTGGCTCGGCTCGCCCAGAGCTTCGGGATGCATGTGGTCGGCATCAATCGCTCCGGTGAGAGCAACTCGTGCGACGTCGAGGAGACACACGACGTCAGCGCGCTTTTTCGCCTTGTGGCCGCGGCTGACGCCCTGGTGATCTCGCTCCCGTTGACCGATGAGACCCGCGGGCTGATCGATACCCACACCATTGCCGCCATGAAGCCAAGCGCGATCGTGGTCAACGTCGGCCGGGGCGGGGTGATCGACGAGGACGCACTCGTCCGGGCGCTGCGCGAGGGGCGGCTCGCCGGCGCGGCCCTCGACGTCTACGCAACCGAGCCGCTGGCCGCCCAGAGTGAGCTCTGGGACCTGCCTAACGTGCTTTTGAGCCCCCACACCGCGGGGCTTTCGGTGCACGAGAACGAACGAATCGTGACCCTGTCACCGAGAACCTGCGTCGGTATCTGCGAGGTGAGGAGCTACTCAATCGCGTCGCCCCCGAACGCTTCTACTAACGCTCCGTGTCCGCCGGATGATCGTGTGCATGGGCAGACCGCGCGAGCCGGCGCTCAAACGCTAAGCGGGGCCAAGGCCAGCCTCACGGGCTGAAGGCCGGGCCAGCGAATCTGAGCGGGCGTTCCGGCGTGCTCGCGGAAATCGTGACGGTGCAGAGCCGCTGCGGGAGCGACGGGCTCGGCGCGCCGCTTAGCGATCTGCCCGCGGACCAGTAAACCGTCGAGGACGCTCAGGCCGAAAGGCCGGACTCCCCCCACCGCCCGGGCGTCACCACGGATCCGCACCCAAGCGGGCGTTGGCGATCGGGGGACGCGCGGGCACACGTGCTTGGTCAGCCCATGACGCGGGCACTCCCTCATGTCCGGCAAAGCACGACGTATCACGACCCAGCAAAAGACCGGAAACTAGATCTGGACCTTTGTACGACCACGTACTTCGTTGGCCTTCCGGCGTTCCTTTGATCGGGAAAGCGTGCAGATATGGGCTCGAAGCCCGTGACATCGACGTCGGGGCCCCCCTATCCCAGCCTGAAACCACCGACATGAGCGATAGCTGCTGCACCTCGCGGTTCACGCGCCCGGCCCAGCGCCTCCTCCACTGGGTGGCGACAGCGTGGGCCACCGGGCCGCAGACCCGGATGTCGTTCACCCTCGGTGGGAGTCAAGTGACCGTGAGCTCAGCCGGGCTGATCAGCACCCGCCACGAGTATGGCTGGTTGTTTTCGATCTACGTGCCCATCGCCGCGGGAGTCTTCGCGTCGTCGTGCTCGTGGTCCTGGCAGCCGTGGTTCGCTACCGGCGCCGCGCGCCCGAGGACGCCGCCCAGTTCTCTGAGAACAATCCTCTGGAGGCGGGATACGCGATGTTGCTGGTGGCGGTCGTCGCCTTCCTGCTGTATCTCACGTTCACGGCCGAGCACCGGGTCGACACGGTCGCCAACCGCGAGCGGCCGAGCCTAACCGTCGACGTCGTCGGCGCCAAGTGGGAATGGGAGTTTCGCTACCCGCAGTACGGGATCGTGCATCGCAGCGGCACGGTCGGTCGCCAGCCTTTGGTGGTCCCCGCCACGAGGCGATCCGGTTCAACCTCACCTCCCAGGACGTAATGCACTCCTTCTGGGTTCCGGAGGCCGAGTTCAAGCACGACCTCTTCCCGGGCAATGTGCAGCACGCCACCCTGACCTTCACTCGGACGGGCCTGTTCCCCGGGCAGTGCGCGGAGTTCTGCGGGCTGCGCCACGCCGACATGGTCTTCAACGTTCGCGTTCTAACTCCGGCGGCCTTCGCGGCGTGGGCACGCTCCAAGGGACGAAACGGTTACTCGTGAGCGTGCAGACTGCACCACTTGGACGTTCGCCGGCGGGGGTCGGTGGGTGGGTGGAGCGACTCACCAGCACCGACCACAAGCGGATCGGCATCAACCTGATCGTCTGCTCGCGGGGGTTCTTTCTCGTCGGCGGGGTGTTTGCCCTGCTGATGCGCGCTCAGCTGGCCTCTCCCAACGGCCAGCTCGTCTCCGATGACACTTACAGCGAGCTGTTCACGATGCACGGCTCGACCATGATCTACCTGTTCGTGACGCCGATGGCGATCGCGATCTCGATGTATGTGGTGCCACTGCAGATCGGCGCGCTGGCCATCGCCGGTCCACGCGTCGCACTCAGCGGCTTCTGGATCTGGCTGCTGGGAGGGCTGACCATGCAGTCCGGCTGGGCGACATCCAGTGGCGCGGGCCGCGATGGGTGGTTTTCGTACGTGCCTCTGTCTAACTCGGCCAACACTCCCGGCGTCGGTCAGGACCTTTGGACGCTAGGGGTGATCATGGCTGTGGGCGGAATGTTTCTGATGGCGGCGTCCGTGCTGGCGACCATCGCTCAGAGGCGCGCTCCCGGGATGGCGCTGCTGCGGATGCCGATCTTCACGTGGACGGCGCTGGTCACGGTGCTGATGTGCGTGGCGGCCTTCCCGGTACTGGTTATCACGATGACCTTGCTCTACATCGACCGTACGACGAGCGCCAACATCTTCACGGGGTTCACCGGAGCGATCGACTACCAGGACCTGTTCTGGTTCTTCGGTCATCCCGTCGTCTATGTCATGTTCTTCCCGTATCTAGGCGCGGCGGCGGAGTCGATCGCGGTCAGCGCGCACAAGCGCTGGTTTGGCTACAAGGCGTTCGTGGCGTCGATGATGGCGTTTGCCGCGCTCTCGATGAGCGTGTGGGCCCACCACATGTTCACCACCGGCGGCTCGGTCAATCAATACTTCGCCTTCACCTCCACCGCTCTGGTGGTTCCGGCAGGCATCGAGTACTTCGACCTCATCGGGACGCTGATCGGCGGGGCCCTGGTACTGCGCTGCTCGATGCTCTTCGGGCTGACCTTCTTCATCCAGTTCTTGATCGGCGGGGTGAGCGGGATCTTCGTCGCCTCCCCGGTACTCGACTACGCCGCCAACGACACGTACTTCGTGATCGCGCACTTTCATTACACGCTGTTCGCGGGCAGCATCTTCGGCTTCTTTGCCGGCGTCTACCACTGGTTTCCCAAGCTCACCGGCGCCTTTCTGCGCGAGCGGCTGGGGAAGCTTCAGCTCGTGCTGATGGTCATCGGCACCAACATGACCTTCTTTCCCATGTTCATCTTCGGCGCCGAGGGCATGCCCCGGCGGGTTTCCCGCTATCCACAGCATCCCGGCTGGGCGACCCTGAACCGGATCGAGACCATCGGGGCGGGGATCATCGCCGTCGGCGTTCTCGTCTTCCTGATCAACGTATGGGTGTCGCTACGTCAGCGCGTGCCCGCCGGCGCCGATCCCTGGGGCGGCGCCGCCTTCCCGCTCTTCGTCTTCATCGTCCTGTACTCGTGGCCCGCGCTCGAGCGCCGCTTCACCGGCGACCGCCGCCGGCACGACCTCCTCGACCCCCGCGCGATCACCCCACCCGGACCGCCATCGGCGCCGCCTTCCTGGGCTGGGTGGTGATCGTGTTCGCCGTCGGCTCCACCGACCGCATCTTCTTCCGCTTGCATACCCCCTACACGGCGCAGATCCACTTCTGGCGCGCTGGGATCTGGGTGCTTCCGATCATCGTCTTCTTCATTACTCGCAGCGGAGCGCGGGCCCTAAAGCGCAGCGAAGCCCATCCTCTGCGTGGCTGGCAGGGCACGGTCGTCGACCGCAGTCCGGACGGCCGGGCACGAGAGTTGCAGACCAGCGACACAGCCGGCGCCCCTGCCATCTCAGAACCACCCGTCGGCACCGTTCCCGGACGCGACTACGACTCCCAGCCGCCAGAGGGCACTGCCTAACCAGCGGTGATGGGACTTCTCTTCCCGAGACGTTCTTGTAATTACTCACCGCGTGGCCGAACGGCGAGTGCTGAGCGGCTACGGGTACTACCCGGCTATCAAACACGTCAGCGCCGGGGAGAGACTCACATGATCGTTGACCTCGTCGTGGCACTCGTGGTCGTGGCACTCGCGGGGAGCGCTTGGGCAACGTGGGCAGGCGTTCCCACGCGACGGCGCCGTCGAAGCAGTCCCCCGGAATTGGAGGGTGACTGGTGGAGCCGTTTCGAGACTGAGTTCCGCGCCTATGCGCAGCGCGCCACCAAGCCCAGCCCGCAGAACCGGCCGGGATCGCCCAGGCGTCGGTCGACCGATGGTCCCGGCCGCCTCAGCGACCGTCCTGAGTAGAAGCGGTGAGGGGAGGCCCGCACAGGAAGGGCCTCCCCTTGGCGGCACGCAAGCCGGGGCTCTCAGCGCACCGCGCGCGCAGCCGCTGCCGAAGCTCCCACGGCGGCAACCGCCGCGCCCGCCCCGGCCAGCACCATCCCGCGGTGCTTGGAGAGCTCGTACTGAGGACTTACGGAGTGGGCTTGCTTGTCAAACGGACCACGCGCTCCACGATCCTCGTCCACCGGGTCGAAAAGGTTGTCGTGGCCACTGGGATCGAGGTCGTGCTCGGTCATCTGCGACTTGTAACCCGTCTTGGCGAGATAACGGTCGAGCAACCAGGGAGCAACGCGCTCGCCGACGATGTTCATGACCGTCGGCATGCCGACATAGATCTGGCGGCGCTTGTGGTGCGCGGCGTAGTGAATGGCGTCTCCGGCGACCTCTGGCTGGTAGATCGGTGGTACGGGCATGGTCTGCTTGGGCAGCTTGGTCCGGCCCCAGGTGAACTGGGTGGTGTTCAGCCCCGGGAGCTGGATCATCGACACTCGTACCTTGGATTTGTGGTGACGCAGCTCGGTGATCACGCTCTCGGTGAAGCCCTTGCAGGCGTGCTTGGCCCCGCAGTAGGGAGACTGCAGGGGAATCCCCCGGTAGGACATGGCCGAGCAGACCTGAACGATCGAGCCGTGATCGCGCGGCACCATCCGCTTCAGCGCCGCCTGGGTCCCCCACACCATCCCCAGGTAGCTGACCTCGGTGGAGCGCCTGAACTCGGCTGGCTCGATGTCGAGAAACTCCGCATACAGAGTGACCATCGCGTCGTTGACCCAGACGTCGATCGGCCCCCAGGCATCCTCGACGCACGCGGCGGCTGCTTGAACTTGATCTGCGTCGGCGACGTCGACCGGCAGGACCATGGCCTGGCCGCCGGCCTCCTCGACCTCCCGGGCCGCACCCTCAAGGCCCCGCCGGCCGCGAGCGATCAGCGCAACCCGCGCCCCGTCGGCGGCGAACTTGCGGGCCGCGGCGCGTCCCACCCCGCCTGATGCACCGGTGATGACGACTGTCTCAGGTTTCTCGGACATTGATTCCTTTCCTGCCCCGTCGGGCCCGATGGGGCGGTGGACGGGACTTCGGTCAAAGCTTGGTCTCCAAATGCCTACCCACGCCCGGAGGGGGTGAGCAGCCGGCGAAGCGAACCGTCATCACTGATACAGGAACGGTCATCACTCACACACGAACCGTCATCACTCATACAGGTAGGAGCCGCGCAGACGCCCCGCGCCCAGGCCGGGGGTAAAGCCAGAAAACGTGAATCCCTGACCTCGAGAGCGAGAGCACATGCCCAGACTTACCGAACCCCCCGTTACAAAGGTGGGCGAGCCCGCTCCCCACGCCGACCCGAGCCCGCGCGCCGGCGGCTACCTGTCGATCGGCGCCTACGCCGCCATCGGCGACAGCCGCTCGCTGGCGCTCGTCGGACAGGACGGGTCGATTGACTGGCTGTGTGTCCCTGAGCTCGATTCACCAAGCGTGTTCGGCGCCATCCTGGATCCCGGTCGGGGCGGTCAGTTTCTCCTCGCGCCCGCCGTCCCGTTCCGGACGCAGCGGCACTACGTGGAGCGCACCAACGTCCTGGAAACCACCTTCGAGGCCGACGAGGGTCGCGTCCGAGTCACCGAAGCCCTGACGATCGACAACAGCCAGGCGGCCCACTGGCGAGAGCTCGTGCGCAAAGTCGAGGGCCTGTCCGGGACGGTCCCGATGCGCTGGAGATTCGAGCCACGATTCGGATACGGCTCCCGCCCCGCGGACTTCGACGTCAATCAAGAGACGATCGTCACCCGAGACGGACATCTTCAGCTGGGACTTCGCACGTGGAACGCTGGAGATCCGGAAATCGGTCACGGGGCGGCCTCGAGCCGCTTCGCCGTGGCCGAAGGCGAGAGTGCGCTACTCGTGATGACGGCCTCAGACGATCAGACGCTGCCGATACCTGAGCGCCACGCCGTGAACCGGAGACTCTCAGAGAGCGTGGAGGTCTGGCGATCCTGGGTGGCTCGGCACTCCTACGAGGGGCCGTGGAAGGACGAGGTGGAAAGGAGCCTGCTAGCGATCCGGCTGCTGGCCGACGCACGGACCGGAGCCATCACCGCCGCCGGAACCACCTCCCTACCCGAGGTTCTCGATGGCGCGCGCAACTTCGACTACCGGTTCGGGTGGACGCGTGACCTCTGCTTCACTCTCGATGCGCTGCTGGCCGTCGGGATGGAGGAACTCCCCCAAGCCTCGGTCAACTGGCTGCTGGGGGCCAGCGAGCACACCCATCCCCGGATCGACCCCGTCTACTCGCTGACCGGCGGCGTCGTGCGAAGCCAAGAGGGTCTGCCGCTGGCCGGCTACCGCCACACCTCTCCCGTGCATCTGGGCAACGACGCCGGCAGTCAGCTGCAGTTCGGTGGCTTCGGCGACCTGCTGGAGACCGTTCACCAATACGTGTCCCGAGGCCACCTGCTCGCCCCCGCGACTGGTGAGCGGCTGGCCGACATGGCAGACCTGCTCACGCTGATATGGCAACGCGAGGATTCCGGGCTATGGGAGCTGAGCAGCCTCGCCCACTACGGCACCTCCAAGCTCGGCTGCTGGGTGGCCTTTGACCGCATCCTCAACCTCGTCAGGCGAGGCCAGGTGCCGGCACGGCATGTGGCTCGGTGGGAGCGCGCTCGCGACGAGGCGCAGACCTTCATCGAGACCGAGTTGTTCTCGGAATCCCAGAACAGCTATCTCTTCAAAGCGGGACACTCGGAGCTGGACTGCGGGATGCTCCTCGCCGCCCGACGTCATTTCGGCCAACCGGCCGGGCCTCGGATGAACGGCACCATCGATGCCATCCGGGGAGAGCTTGGAGCCGGCGGGCCGCTTCTGTACCGCTACAGCGGAATGCAGGAGCAGGAGAACGCCTTCCTGGCCTGCTCCTTCTGGATGATCGAGGCCATGGCGATCGCCGGCCGCCAGGATGAGGCCGCCGAGCTCATGGACGCCGTCTCCCCGCTCGCCAACGACGTCGGCCTCTACAGCGAGGAGATCGAGCCCGACAGCGGCCAACTGCGCGGGAACTTTCCCCAGGCGCTTACGCACTTGTCACTGATCAGCGCGGCCCACGCGCTCTCGAACTAGTCGGACCCGTGACGCCGCCGGCGAGATTTCGATCGTGATTCGTATCAGCTCTTACCTAACGCACTCGTGACCGGATGTCGCAAGAACCGGATGGGTAAACGCACTGCCGAACCTGACGACTAGGAGACCTCATGCCTGACACGGCACAATTCATCTTGAACCGTCTGAGTGACTGGGGCGTCAAGCGCATCTACGGGTATCCCGGGGATGGCATCAACGGGCTGATCGGCGCCTTTCACGAGGTCGGCGACAGGATCGAGTTCATCCAGACCCGCCACGAAGAGATCGCCTCCTTGGCGGCGTGCGCCCACGCCAAATTCACCGGTGAGGTCGGTGTCTGCATGGCGACCTCCGGTCCCGGAGCCATCCATCTGCTCAACGGCATCTATGACGCCAAGCTCGACCATCAGCCCGTGGTGGCAATCATCGGCCAGCAGAAGCGGATGTCACTGGGGGCTAACTATCAGCAGGAGGTCGATCTCAACTCGCTGTTCAAGGACGTCGCCAGTGAATACCTGATGACGATCATGGACCCCACGCAAGCACGTCACGTGATCGACCGCGCGGTAAGGATCGCCAAGGACTCCCGCCACCCCACGGCGGTGATCGTGCCCGAGGACGTCCAAGAGGCAGACCATGAGGAGGCGCCGCGCGCTCACGGCGCCGTGTTCTCCTCCCTGGGGTTCAGCAAGCCGCTGATTCGACCCCGTGAGCCAGACCTTCAGCGCGCTGCCGAGATCCTTAACGCCGGTGAGAAAGTGGCGATCCTGATCGGGCAAGGTGCGGCCCATGGCGCCGATGAGGTCGTGCAGGTGGCGGAGCTGCTGGGCGCCGGAGTTGCGAAAGCGCTCAACGGCCGGGCCGCGCTCCCCGATGATCTGCCCTTCGTCACGGGTTGCATCGGCCTGCTGGGCACCAAGCCCAGCTACGACATGATGATGGGCTGCGACACCCTGCTGATGATCGGCACGAGCTTTCCCTACGCCGAGTGGCTGCCTGAGGAGGGGTCGTGCCGGGCGGTGCAGATCGACATCGACGGGCGGCTGCTAGGGATGCGCTACGCGCCCACTGAGTGCAACGTGGTGGGCGACTCCAAGGACACCTTGCAGGCGCTGATTCCGCTGCTGGAGCGCAAGCACGACCGGTCGTGGCGGGAGCAGCTCGAAGGCGAGATCGAGCGGTGGTGGCGACTGATGGACGAGCGTGCGCACCTCGACGCCCAACCCCTGAACCCGCAACTGGTCTTCGCCGAGCTGAGTCCTCGGCTGCCTGATAACTGCATCCTGACCTCCGACTCGGGCTCGGCGACCAACTGGTGGGCACGTCATCTACGGATGCGCCAGGGTATGCAATCCGCGCTCTCAGGAACCCTGGCGACGATGTGCCCGGCTGTCCCTTACGCGTTGGCGGCCAAGTTCGCCTATCCCGAGCGGCCGGTCATCGCGTCGATCGGCGACGGCGCGATGCAGATGATCGGCAACGCCGGACTGATCGATCTCGCGCATTACGCGCCCCGGTGGAGCAATCAGCAGTGCATCGTCGTGGTCTTGCACAACAACGATCTCAACCAGGTGACCTGGGAGCAGCGGGTCATGGCCGGCGATCCCAAGCTCCAGGCCTCTCAGGTGCTGCCCGACTTCCCGTTCGCCCGCTACGCCGAGCTCCTCGGCCTCAAGGGAATCCGAGTGGATCGTCCTGAGGATGTTGCGCCGGCGTGGGACGAGGCACTGGCTCACACCGGCGGTCCGGTCGTCTACGAGGCGATAACCGATCCGGAGGTGCCGCCGCTGCCGCCCCATATCAAGTTTGAGCAGGCCGAGAAGCTCGCTCACGCACTCCCCGGCGATCCTCATGCCGGCCGGATCATCAGACAGTCGATCAAGGGCAAGGTCGAGGAGTTCATCACCCGCTGAGGGCTGTGACTGATGTCTGTCCCGGATCACGCTGATGGCGCTTGCATCGACTCCGTCGAGGTAAGCGCCTACTCCATCCCCACGGCCACTGACGAGGAGTCAGACGGCACGCTCGTTTGGGACTCGACCTCGCTAGTTCTCGTGGAGCTGCGATGTGGAACCGAGACTGGGCTTGGCTACACCTACTGCCATCCGGCGGCCGGGCAGATCATCGAGTCCAAGCTGGCGAACATCTTGAGGGACGCCGATCCCCTGATGCCACAAAAAACATGGGCGGAGATGCAGGTGCAGATGCGTCAGATGGGTCACACGGGGATCGCCGCGATGGCTATCTCCGCCGTCGATGTCGCGCTGTGGGACCTCAAGGCCAAGCTCCTTGACGTGTGCCTCGCCGACCTTCTGCCGCGCTTTCGGGAGCAAGCCCCGATCTACGGATCTGGCGGTTTCTGCAACCTCAGCGCCGACCAGCTGCGCGACCAGGTCCAGGGTTGGGTCGACGACGGATTTCGCAGCGTGAAGATCAAGGTCGGGCGCGACGGCGAGGCCGATCTGGAGCGGGTCGAGTTGGTCCGATCGGTCGCCGGCGATGGCGTCGAGATCATGGTCGACGCCAACGGCGCAAACAATCCACAGGACGCTGCTCAGTGGGCTGATCGCTATCGAGACCTGGGGGTTACCTACTTCGAGGAGCCGGTTTCCTCCCAGGACCTCCACGGCCTGGCCTACGTACGGGAGCGCGCTCCGGCCGGCCTTGCCATCGCCGCCGGCGAGTACGGCTGGAACCTCCCCTATTTCGAGCAGATGCTCGAGGCAGGCGCGGTGCACATCCTGCAGGCCGACGGGGAACCGCCCGGCGAGCTCCTGGAACTGCAACTCGCCGCCGTCCATCGGCCCGACCAGCGCCACCCATAGTTGCGATTCCTGTCTGAGCCCTGACGATCGGCGCGTGGTCACCGCGCTGCATAACCCAGACGCGTGTTCCTAGGTCAGAGTGCTCAGACAAAACCCACCGACGTCATGACAACGGTTGACCGTAGGAAACGGATGCGACGCCGCCCCGGACGGTTCACCGTCCTGAGGTTCGCTCACGTGCATTGCCTGATCTGCGGGACACGCGTCTGCCCTGACGACGCGATCAGCGTCGTGCCGACCGGCTTCGCGCACGCCAGCCTGGCCCACGCCGAGTGCGCACTCGTGCGGGTGCTCGGAGTCCACGTCAACGCAGACGGCATGCGTGTCGCCGGTGGCCGCGGCCAGCCGCCCGGCCAAGATCAACCAAGCGAGACGACCGGGGCTGACCCGATCGCGTCCTAACCAGCAGGTAGCGACCGCGCACGGCTGGTGCACACCTCCGCGACCTCTGCCGCGGTTACAAAAGCTGTCAGGAATCTGCCGGGCAGGGTGGCACCCCGGGCTGAATGCCTCAGACTTAAAACATGCAATTGATGGGACAATCCGTTGTCGTCGGCTATGACGGCTCGCGGGCGGCACGCGCGGCAGTGGTCCACGCCGCAGCGCGGGTCGGAGACCACGGTCGCGTTTTCGTCGTCTACGCCTACGCGATGCCATCAGGATGGCTCGGAAACCCATACTTCAACCGTCGCCTTGGGGATGCGCGGAGACAAGGCGCGGCCGTGCTCGAACAGCTACTGACCGAGCGCCGCAGCGCGCTTCCAGTGACTGATTACGTCGATGAGCTGCTCGCAGGATCCCCCGCCGACACCATCAACAACGTCGCCAAGGCGCGAAACGCGCGTGCGATCATGATCGGCTACGCCGGCAGGCGGCACATGAGGGCGATCTTTGGACGTGTCTCGCACCGGCTACTGCGCATCGCCGACCGACCGGTCCTGATCGTGCCCGAACCGACGACCTCGCCGAAGTCAGCCACCGAGCCGCTGGCTCGCCACGGCCGCGACCCCGACGCCAAGGCGCCCGCCGGATGGCCAGGAGCCGCATACCCTGAGCCGCCCTGGTCCTGAGCGCCCTCCTGCCGGCGCCCTCCCCAACCTTAGCCCACCTCTAAGAGCTCTTGCGGCGGCTCACCTAAGAGCAACCATTCGTGGCCGCGAGCTTGGACCAGTCCCTGGCGGGCGAGGCCTGAGAGGGCAGTCGTAACCGTGGGGCGCCGAGCCGCGACGAGGCGCGCGAGAACGGTATGGCTGATCGACAGCGAAACGACGATCCCCCTCGGATCGGGCCGACCCCACCGAGTGGCGAGATGCCACAGCAGCAGGTGCAGCCGAACCTCGACCCCGGGGCTGGTGCACGATCGCGACGTTTATGGCCAGGCGGCGCGCCCGATCCAGGGTTTGATCGATCAAAGCGGCGATCAATTCCGGGTAGCGAGCTAGCCGCTTGGCGACATCTCCGTCCAGGACCGCAAGCCGGGTGGGGTACAGGGCCCGCCACATGACGGCCTGCCTGAGCCGCGGCGAGATCGTCTCGCGCTGCCAAGGTCTCAACAGGTCGCCCTCCCCGAGGAGCTCAGCGCCGAAGCGCCCCTCGACACCGAGGCTGCGAAGCACCACACCGTCGAGCACCAGCAATCCCAGACCGTCAGCTTCCGGGGCCCGGTCGGGCCTCCAGCGGCCGCGGCGGACGTCAAGGACTGGAGCAATGCATTCGTCCATGGCACGTTCGCGCCGGCCGTCGGGCAGCGCAAGCGCGAGCGCCCCGATCTCGTCGATGAGTCGGCAAGTGCGAGTTGGCGGGGCGGGTGTGATCGCTGACGTGGCGCTATCCCCTCGCGACGCCGGCGGGGTGCTTGGCCACGGGGTCGTGCTGGGCGCCCGGAGCCAAGACTACGATCCGCTCGCCCGGATGGATGGTGGTGTCGTCTCCGAGTTCGGTCGGCTGTCCATTCTGGATCACAGCCACGACCGTGGCTCCGGGCGGCCACGAGATCTCACGCAGTCGCCGCCCGGCCATCGGAGACTCGGGGTCGATGCTGATCTCGACGATCTGATAACCATCCAGCGGCGCGCTCGCCTTGTGTACGCGCTGCTCGGGATCGTCGGCACCGAAGTCCGCGGCTACGGCACCCTCCTCGATGCTGCGATCTGACGCCTGCGCGCTTTGAGCCAGAGCGGCAAGAACTCCATGCCGCGTGATCCATCCCCGCAGATGCTCACGATCCTCGGAGAGAACGGGCAGCCCCGAGCTTCCGTACAGGGTGAGTTGCCGCAGCGCCTGCTCAAGCGTCTCGTCCTCAAACAGCTCCTGCGGGTCAGAGATATCCGAGATCACCGACCCGAAGTTCCCCCATGGCTCCCGAGTAGCTGCGCCGCCCCGGCCTGATGGGGCCAAGGCCGAGGCGGAAGCGCGATCGCCGTTGGCCAGCGGCTGCATCACATCGGACACTCTGAGCTTCTGAAGGATGTTGGTCGTCTTGGGCCGCTCGATGTCGATCCCGCGGCGCAGCAGCTTGGTTGTGTAAACGCTGCCATAGGAGAAGTGCTTCCAGACCGCAGCGGCCACGCCGCAGGCGAGCATGATCGGCAGCGTGAGGCTGAAGTTGCCGGTCATCTCCACGACGCTTGCAATCGCGGTCAGCGGGGCCTGGGCAGCGGCAGCAAACACGCCTCCCATCGCCACCACGGCGTAGAGCGCCGGCGGTCCGATCGATGGTCCGAAGATGTGATTGGCGGCCGAGCCAAACGCCTCACCGGCCATCGCGCCGATGAACAAGGAGGGTGCAAACACGCCCCCCGAGCCGCCGATGGAAAGGGTGAGGCTGGTGGCCAGGATCTTCCCGACCAAAAACAGCAGGACCAGCCCCAGGACGACGTGCCCGGCGACGACGGAGTCCATCACCGGATACCCGACGCCGTACATCTGCGGCAGCGCCAGCAAGAGCAGGCCGAGCGCGATGCCACCAACCGCCGGACGGGCCCACTCGGGGCGCTCCGCCCACATCTCATCGACGTAGTCCTCCATGTGGTAGAGCACGGTCTTGAAGCCCAAGCCGATGAGCCCCGCGGCGACGGCCAGGACCGCGACGAGCAGATAGGTGGTGTCGTTGAGGACCAGCATGTCGTGCGGCACGGCGGTGAAGAAGGGCGCTGAGCCGAAGAAGGCACGGCTGACGACGTCACCCGTGACCGCCGCCAGACTGGTCGCGACCAGAGCGTCGAGCGAGAATTCGCGCAGCACGATCTCAAAGCCGAAGAACAGCCCGGGTCAATAGGCAGTTGCCGGGCTTCCTTGGGCTCAAGCAGGGACGGTCGCTGCGTCCTGCCTGGGGCACGGCCCGTCGTGGTCTACGTCTCGGCGGTCGTATGTGGCCTGTGTCGGCGGCTGGACGGGGATCGCGACGGTGAAGGTGGCGCCGATGTTAGGTACGCCGTCGGCGACCACTGTGCCGCCGTGGCGCTCGGCGATCTTGCGACCTTGTGGGCATTCCACGACCACGCAAGAGCCCGGCTCAACTGCGTGCCGATTCCTCATGTTCGGTCAGTGTTGCTTTGACCGAGGTGCGTCGGCAGCGAGCGTGAGATCTCGTTGGCTCCCAACTCCTACCGTCTCCCCCACCCTCCGATGGTTCCTCCCATGCCATCATCGGCGGCGAGCATCCCGAGCCGCCACAACGCGCCTAACCCCCTCCGCACCGCCCGCTCGGCCTTCCTTGAAGGCAGCTTGACGTTGCCGCCGCCCCGGCCGTGACAACAGCGTGGCAACATCCATCCTGTCCAGGAGGTCTAATGCGTCCAGAAAACCTCGCTATTTGGACGTTCTGGACGCTGGTAGAAGCATCTACACGGGCCGAGCAAGGTTGAGGGCCTTGTGGACCGCTCGG
>CAWHMA010000005.1:0-456315 GCA_963830435.1 uncultured Solirubrobacterales bacterium
GTCGCGGCGGGCTGTTCGGTGGGGATGCGCGGACTGAATAACACGGCGAGCAAGGCGATCACGGCCCAAGACCGACAGCGACGACCGCAGCCCGTCGATCCGCGCGGTCGCGTTCTCGTCAACGATTGCGTCCGCGGCTTGCGTGGGAACGCCGTCCTTATTCGAGCGCAGTCTTTAGGTCGGCATCGGACACGAACGGGACCCCAGCGGCGAGTTCGACCTTCGCCTTTGACTTGAGCTCGGCGGGGACCGCCGGATTGTTCTGGATGCCGGTCATGACCGAGGTGCTAAGGGTGGCGATCAGCACGGCGCCGGCAAGTGCGGTGCCGATCGACGCGCCGAGGTTCGTGACGGTGTTCTGGAGGCCGCCAACCTCGCCACTCTGCTCATCGGGTACCGATGACACCGTGACGCTCCCAAGCTGCGAGGCCAAGGCCCCAACACCGAAACCCGCGAGGAGCATCGGCCACGTGACGATCTCGGGGCCGGCGCCCGCATCGAGCGCGCCGACCATGACGACCCTCAACAACGGTGTTACAGATGCCTGCTCTCGGTCTGAGCGTCTTCACAGAGACGCCCCCTGAGGAAACCCGCGATGCCGTGCGCGCCGCGCTCAACGCGGGGTACCGGCATATCGACACCGCGGCGGCCTACTTGCCAATGACGGCTCAACCTCGGTTTGTTTGGTGCCGATAGAACCTGAGCAGCCAACGAATACGGGGGTAAAGAAATGGCAACACTCGAATCAGAGCAGGCGCGAGGATCAGCAGCGACCACCGGATCCGGACCACGGGGGGGATTCTGGCGGCGCTTCGGCGCCGCGCTGCTGGACGGACTTCTCGTCGGGGTCATCAGCGCGATCCTGGTCGTCGCGCTTAAGGGAGTCGGCTACGGGCTCGGCATCGTCTTCTCGCTGGCGTACTTCACCTACTTCGAAGGCGCCTCGCGCGGTCAAACCCCCGGCAAGAGTGCGCTGGGCATCCGCGTCATTTCCTTTGACACCTGGGGGCCGATCGGTTACGGCCGAGCCTTCATCCGGACAATCGGAAAATACGTCTCAGCGATTGTCATCTACATCGGCTACCTGTGGATGCTCTGGGACCGCGAGAAGCAGTGCCGGCACGACAAGTTCGCTTCGGACGTAGTCGTCCCGGTCGACTCCTACCCTCTGTCCTAGCGGCTTCCGCTTGCGCTAATCGGACTACGGGCATGCGCCGGTTTAATGGTGGACGTTTGGGGACAACGCTCGTCGCCGCGGGCGTCGCCGCGGGGGTCGCGGCGGGCGCCTCGTACGCAGCCGCTGGCGGCTTCAACGGGCACGCGACTGGTGGGGGGCCCGCCGCGCTCGCGGTACGGCCGACCGTGCTCGTCCTGAGCCCTCGCCCAGGGCAACGGGTGCGGACCTATCCGTTCAGCATCAGAGTGCGAGCTAGTGATGGGGGCGACGACCTTCGCGCATGGCTCAACGGACGCTCGATTCAGTCCCAGTTTGGAGTCACTCGTCGTGGTGTGCGTTCACTCGAGGTATCGATCAGCCAGGGGCTGAGGCGAGGAGCTAATCTGCTGCGAGTCTGGGCCAGGCGGCGCAACGGCTCGTGGTGGAAGACGTCGGTCCACTTCTCGTTTGTGGTCGACCGTGGACTGGCCGGCGCGGGACCCGACGTGCGCGTGGTGGTGGGCGATCCGTACACGTTGCAGGGCTCGAGCCTCACCGCTGTCCGACCACCGCGCCCGCCGGGGTCCACGGCTGCAGCCGGACCGGTTCGCTGGCAGCTCATCGATCACCCGCCGAACAGCAAGCCGCCGGGGATCTCCGATCCCAGCGCCCAGACCCCAAGCTTCACCCCTGATGTGCCAGGTCGCTACACGTTCAAGCTCACTACGGCGAGTGGTCTGGGCTCGACCGCCGACATGGTCACGCTCGCCGCGGTACCGAACGACCCGCTAGTCCCAATCGAGACGATGGCCAGAGAAGGCGACCGCGACGGGATCCGAATTGGCGAGCAGTTCTACCCCTCGGACCGCCAGCTTGACATCCGCGAGCCCAACTTCTTCCAGGTCCTTGTGCTGGATCGTTACACGCTCGGGCTGCTTACCAACAGGACATACAAGTGCCCATCCCCGGCGCCGTGCCAAGTCGAAGATATCCGGAGGGACCTAGCGCCGCTCGATGACTCGAAACTTGTCATCGCCGCGTGGCACCCCGTTGGCCGTCCGGTGGGCCTCGACAGCATTACCGAGTTCAAGAGCATCGGTGCGCCCAAGCTCGAGCCGGGACTGTTCATCCATGCGGGGAACGTGTCGCTGATCGGTGTCCCGGGCCTGCCCGAGGGCCAGGCAAATGTGAAGCTCGCACCCGACTCGGCTCAGACCGATGGCGACATGGTCGGCTATCTGACGCCAGACCAGTACTTCAACTTCGCCTGGCTGCCGCGTGACAGAGAGCGGTTCGATACGCGCGCGCCCCTCGGAGCCGATGACAGCCACGTCTTCCAGATTGGAGGCACGCTGCATAAGCTCTCGGCGCTGAAGGGCACCGCAGGCTTTCACGTGGTTGTCGTGGACGCGCTGACACTCGGTGGCGCCCGCGGCGACTTCTTCAACACGGGGGTCTCCAACGACGCCGCAAAGATGGCAGCGTTCCTCAAGGGTGTCACTCCTCGCGAGCTGGTCTTCATCGCCGCGGTCAACAACCCGGGGAGGGCCACGATCGATGTCAGCGCCAACCGACCTGCTCTGGGCGAGCTGGCCACGGCCATCGCATCGGTGGGAGGCACGCGCGATCTGTTTAATCGCTCGGGTATTACGCCCGGCTCCAACTATTCGCTCGTCGGCTGGGGGGGCGCCGGAGAGGGGAACGGTCAGGAGACCAGCAGTCTGAAGGACCCAAGTCCCGGGGACGGTCGTTTACGCGGCACGCTGTCTCGCGACCATCAGTACAACTTCAAACCGGCAAGCACGAGCACGCAGGACCAGCCACCGGACGCCCTGCCGAGCCTGATGGTTTCGTCACCCTCGACCTGGCCCCTGGCTGGCAACCCGGGTGCGCAGAAGGCGATCGCGTACATCGGTTCCCAGGACAAGCGCCTAGGCGTCGATCCGCGTGCCGCGTACTGGATCCAGCCGTTCGATCAGGCAACGTGGGACCAGCTCGCCGGGGTTGTCCGGAATGTCGCCTACCCGGGCGCCGGACACGGGTTCACCGACACGGAGTTCTCCGACGCCCGGAAAGAGCTCGCCCAGGAGATGACCTGGGTGGGCAATGTCCGGGCTTACCTGAGGAATCTCTCGTCACCGTTCGGCGAGAACAGCGAGGTGATCCTGACGAACCTGAAGACGATCTCCAATGAGGTCAAGAACGCACTCAAGCCAAGTGCCGAGCAGCGGGCGACGCTGAAATGGCTAGAGATCACCGACGCCATCTCGAAGCTGGTCGGCAAAGTGAATACCGTCGCCGGCGTGATCACAAGCGTCTACGACCTCGGCGTCAAGTATCTGGCAGAGACCCGCAGCGGCGAGGACCAGGCAAACGAGATCAACGACACGGTCGACGGGCTAACGGCTACGGCAGCCAACCGTCTCGCGGACGCGCAGAACGCGTTCCGGAGCATGGGCGACATCATCGTCGGCGACTACAAGAAGTTGCAGACAACCGGCACGCTTGGCAACTGCATTGCAAGCGCAGAAGGGTGTCCACCTGAATGGCAGTACACCACAGCGGACAAGCAAGCTGCGGCGGCGGCAGCGTCCAGATCGGTCGAGGCCCAATTCGACCAGGCCCTGTTGAAGCTTGCCTTCCCGGCGTACGTCCTCGGTCCTCGGGGTGACCACACCCAGGCCCGCGACTATCCCTGCGACGACGGCGGCGGCAACAGCCCGTTTACTTTCTATCCCTTCAAGAATGAGCCTGACAACGGTCAAGCGGCCCTGCTCGATGAGCTTCCGTCAGGCTACGACGTCTACGCCCTGGCCAACCTGAGCAACCTGACCTTCGTCAACGCGTTCCCGAACACACCTCCCGAAAGCTTCCTCAATCGTATGTTCAGACCGATAAGCCCGGCACTGGATCCGAGGGCTGGCGGGCTCGGGATCAACAAGTCCGAATTCATGCGGCTGGCGAACAATGACGGGACCGACTACGACAATGTGGACAAGCCCGGCCTCCACATATGCGGCGGCCGGAAACACGGAGGCTGGCACAACCGCTGAGTACGCCCTCCGTGCCAGCCACCCGGCGCTCTCGGATGCCGGAGTGGATGGGGCCGCCTGATCACGTTGTGCCCGGAACGGGGCGGTTGGAGCTGCTGCTTGTAAATACCGGTCAGCAGGGGTCTGGATCGGCCAGGCGGGACGTCTACCCAGCTGGTGTGGCCTTCCATGTTGTCCTCTATGGCTGGGACCCAGTGCCACCGGGCATCGAGCTCGGGGCTGGCACGTGGCGCTTTGGCGGTGCCCTAGATGGGCAGCGGCCACACGGCGAGGTGGCTGCGCGGTGCCCGGCACGGCGGTTGCGGCGCACTCGGCTGATCACGTCCGGGTGCCCATCGATGCCACGTTCGCCGCTAACCTGCGCGCGACAAACCGACGAGGAGGAGATCGATGGGGGCAGATAGGATCAGTCGCCGGGAGCTGTTGAAAACCGGAGCGGCGGCAGGAGCGGCCGGCATGCTCGGAGCTTCGATCCCAGATGCGTTGGCGAGGACCGCTGTCTCCGGGCGCAGCCGCTGCCCGTCACGCCTCGGCGACATCGAGCACATTGTCATTCTCATGCAGGAGAACCGCTCCTTCGATCAGTACTTCGGTACCTTCCCCGGGGTTCGCGGGTTCGGCGATCCGCGCAACCAGCAGGCTTTCTTCCAGCGTGGCTATCACGGCCCCGGGTCACGCAACGGGCACCTGGTGCCTTTCCATGTCAACGGCGCCACGGCGGCCGCGCAGTGCCTCGGGAACCTTGACGCACCAACGCACAACTGGGTACCGCAGCATCAGAGTTGGAACGGCGGCAGGAACGACCGTTTCTACGAGGTGCACGCCCGCGCGAGCAACGACAAGTCTCTGGCGCCGAACGTGATGTCCTACTACAAGCAGCAGGACATCCCCTACTACTGGGCGCTGGCCAAGGCGTACACGCTGTGCGACATGTACTTCTGCTCGGTGATCGGCCCGACCGAGCCCAATCGCCTCTACTCCATCTCAGCCAGCCTCGATCCCGCCGGGACCCACGGCGGGCCATGCGTGAAGACGACCTTTACGGCCGCTGACGGGCTTGTGGGCGACTTCCGCTGGACGACAATGCCCGAGCAGCTTCAGGCGCGCGGCATCTCCTGGAAGAGCTACACCGCCGGAGGCGCAGCGCTCGGGCAGGCAGACGACCCGTTCTATGCGTTCGAGCAGTACAAGAAGAACCCCACGCTGCACCGCCTGGGGATCCAGCCCACCTACCCGCAGGACTTTCTCGACGACCTCGCCCGTGACGAGCTACCGGCGGTGTCGTGGATTCAGGTTTCGTTCTTCCAGTCCGAGCACCCAGGCGCATCGCCGGGCCTGGGCGAATACGCGATCGATCAGGTGCTGCGGGCGATCTGGCGCCACCCGAACATCTGGCGCAAGACGGCGGTCATCATCAACCACGACGAGAACGGCGGGTTCTTCGACCACGTCCCCCCTCCCACCGCGCCGCGGGGGACCAAGGGCGAGTACCTCACCGCCCGCAGGACGCCGCCGCAGGGCGGCAACGTCCGCGGTCCGATCGGCCTTGGCTTCCGGGTGCCGGCGATCATCGTCTCGCCCTGGACGCGAGGAGGATTCGTGTGCTCAGACGTGCTCGACCACACCTCCGTGCTGCGGCTGATCGAGACTCGCTTCGGCGCTGAGGTACCGAACCTGACGCGGTGGCGGCGGGCAGTGACCGGCGACATGACCACAGCCTTCAACTTCGCTGCCAGGCCGAACTTCTCCATTCCGAAGCTGCCGCAGACGAGCGCCACGGCTCCGAAGGTCACGCTGCAGCCGTGTCCGCTGGGCGCGGAGAAGCCCTATCCGGTGCCGCGGACCATCCCGTTCCCACGTCAGCAGACAGGGCGCCCGCGGCGGCCGAGCCAGGCATGCGCGCGTTGACCACCACGTGCACGCGCGAGACGGCCGCAGTACCGCCATGCCCGCAGGCGCTCGATCCGGCGGCCTGAGCTTGACGGGCCCGCCTCCCCGGTGGGGTGCGCGACCGGCGCGAACCGCCGGAGGACCCTCGAACGCACGCTATGCGATACCGACTCGCGATTGGAAGTCAGAGCCCGGGTAATTCGTAGCGTGTGACGGTACGGACTTATCCGGAGCTCGGTGCCATCTCGCAGACCATACGCCGCGCCCGCCTCCACCAAGACGCAGCACGCCAACCCACGGGCGGGTCGCGGCACCAATGCAACACCACCAGACACCGTTATGAGGTGCGAGGATGGTGCCATGACAACTGTGGGGATGCGGCAGCCGCCGTCGTTCGCGGAGGTCGAGGTTGCTGCGCAGCGGCTTGCCGGCGTTGCTCATCGAACCCCGACCGTCAGCTCACGGGCGCTCGATGAGCTACTCGCCGCCCACGTCGTTCTCAAGGCCGAGGGCTTTCAGAGAATGGGAGCGTTCAAGTTTCGGGGGGCGTACAACGCGATTTGCCAGCTTTCCGCCGAGGAGCGGGCGCACGGGGTGGTGAGCACCTCGTCGGGCAACCACGCGCAGGCCGTGGCGCTGGCCGCCTCGCTGCTCGGAGCGAGCGCAACGATTCTGATGCCGACCGACGCACCCGCGTCCAAGCGCGCGGCCACCGAGGGCTACGGCGCCGGAGTGATCGAGTACGACCGCTATCGGGATGATCGCGACAGCTTGCTGGCCGATCTCGCCGGCGAGCTTCGCGCGTCGGTCGTGCACCCTTACGATGATCCGCGGGTGATTGCCGGTGCGGCCACGTGTGCTCTCGAGCTCGCCCAGGATGCGAGGCCACTGGCGACGGTCGCGGTTCCGGTTGGTGGAGGAGGCCTCCTGTCCGGATCCGCTATCTCGCTTCGATCCGTCTCGCGAGCGACGCGCATTGTCGGCGTCGAGCCGGAGGGGTCACCCGATATGCAGCAGTCCTTCGAGGCCGGCAGGCGGGTCAGGGTGCCGATTCGTCCCTCGATTGCCGATGGTCAGCTCCTCGACATGCCTGGCGAGATCGCCTTCGAGGTGATCGATGCACTGGTCGACGAGATTGTGACGGTGACTGACGCGGAGATCCTCGACGCGATGCGGCTTCTGTTCGAACGCGCAAAGCTTGTGGTCGAACCGAGTGGCGCGAGTGCCTTCGCCGCTGTTCTCGCTGGCCGCGTGCGCGGTGACCCAGTCGGGGTCGTCCTCTCCGGCGCCAACGTGTCCGCGCAGCGTTTCGGCGAGCTCCTGGGCAGCTAGCCGAAGCTGGGTGGCGGCGAGGATGGCGACCGCCACGTGGCCGTGGGTGATAGCGAGGAGGCTCAGCCTCCGCGCCCCCCTCGAGAGGCCCCGGGCGCGGCCAGGATCGCGCCGGACAGGTGGATGCTGGCTCCGTGGGGGTAGGCAAGGGTCGGGATCTCGACGAGCGTCGGCGCGTGCACCAAGTGATCCACGCTGTAGGTCAGGCGAGCGTGAAACGCCGGGCCGGATCCCGGGCGGTGGCGGTGACCGCGAACGAAGGATCGGGTCCCGAGCCGCCTCCCACGCGCGACGATAACCGGGCGTCCGGGCCGGGATCGTGCCGCCCCAGCACTTGGGCACGAGGTTGATGCCATGGAGCTGCACTCGATGGCCCTGGGCGTCGCGCAGCGACTGACCTCCGGGGGCGCTGAGGCCAGCATCGGCGAGCGCCGCGACGGGTGCCGGCAGGCTCGCTGCTGCGGCCAGAGCGGTGACGAGGAGGCGGCGCGCGGAAGCGCCAACCGTACCGACTGGACGGTGGGACCGCCGGGACGAGCAGTCACCTCAGCCCCGTACCTGACGGCGATCGCGGATCAGCGCATCGGCGCACCTAGCCGCGGATCTAAGTGCGCGTCGCGCCGTTGTCAGAGTGGCTCGGCGAAGGGGCGTGCCGTGGTATTTGATCATCCTTGCCGGCTCGCCTCGTACCATGCCGTGACGCAGGTGAGGCGACAAGAATTGCAACCGGGGCGGCACGCGGAACTGCGTCGTCCGCGAGACCACGAATGAAGACAGCTCGTCGCCGAAACCGCTCGCCGAGCGAATCTCCCCCGATCAACCGCCGGTTCCCGCGCATCCTGCTCGCCACGGACGGGCGTCCGATCCCGGATTCGACGATCGCGCGCGTGCTCAAACTCACCCCGTCGTGGGGCGCGAGCGTACGGGTGTTCTCGATCGTTCGGATTTACGGCCACTCGGGGGCGTTGCCGACCAAGCGCGACTGGGGCAGGCAGCGCACGATCGTCGCCGACGCTATCAGGCGGCTCAGAAGCAAGGGCGTCGAGGTCGATGGTGATGTGCTGGCGACTCGTAAGCCCGCGAGGCAGATTTGCGATGAGGCCACCAAGCACGGCTGTGAGGCGATCGTGATGACGGCTGACTTGGATCGCAACCGCCTAGTCGGCGACATGCTGTGGTCCCAGGAACCCCAACGTGTGCGCCGCTGCGCCCGCGTGCCCGTGTTCCTGGTGCTCGACGAGGACTAAGTGGAGTCCCTTCCCCTAAGCGCCTGCGTACCGCGGTCGGCATGATCAGGCTCACCTCGGTCACATCGGCCGCGCGCTTCGCTGGCTGTGGACTGCCGGGTTTTGTTTGGTCGTGTCTGCGGTCAGCGAGTAGCGCCCCCGGAATGCTCAACTTGGCCGCCGCGGCCAGCGCGATAGCCGCGACCGCGACTGCGGCATTGGGCGGATGCGTGGGCTCGGGCGCTCCACCCGACGCTGTTGATCTTGAGCCCGCTCCCGGTCTTCACTCAGACCAACCTCCAGGAACAGCAAGAGCACGGCTCCTGCGAGGCCCACCGAGATCAACACGATCGTGAGCAGCTGACCGATCAGGCCGTGGACCAGTGCGGCGCATATCCCGCCAGCGATCACGAGCACACCGGCCGAGCCGAACGTCCAGAGTCGTGAGCGGGAGGACACGCACTCACGGTACATCGCGGGCGATCCGCGCTGGCGGCAAGGGCGTCCAGGAACCCGATGGGCCGATAATGCTGTGCGTGTCGGCTTTCGCACAACCGCTACGGGAGGAGGATGTTGATCGCGATCCGTTTCGGCAGTTCACGGAATGGTTTGAGCAGGCGATCAGAGCCGGCGTGCGGGCTCCTGAGGCGGCCGCCGTAGCGACGGCCACCAAGGAAGGGGTGCCATCAGCGCGCATGGTGCTGGTCAAGGAGACCAACGAACGCGGGTTCGTGTTCTACTCGAACTATGAGAGCCGCAAGGGGAGCGAACTCGCGATCAATCCCCGTGGGGCGCTGCTGTTCTACTGGGATCTGCTGGGACGCCAGGTGAGAATCGAGGGGCATGTCGAACGCACAAGTCGTGGCGAGTCGGCCGCGTACGCACGTAGCCGCGGGCGCGGGAGTCAGCTGAGCGCGCTCGCCTCGCCACAGAGCCGCCCGATTGCCAGCCGCGAGTGGCTTGAGCACCATGTGGCCGACCTCGCAGCCCGATACCAGGACGCCGAGCTGAGGCTGCCTGATGCCTGGGGTGGCTTTCGTCTAATCCCGGAGAGCTTTGAGTTCTGGCAGCACCGGGATGATCGTCTCCATGACCGACTTCGCTACACCCGGACCGAGGATGGCTGGCAGCTCGAACGTCTCGCGCCATAGCGGAGGCGGCCGTGCTTGCGCGTTACCCGAGGAGCCATTGCGGCCGCGAACGTCGCCAGACCCGGAAGCGGGCGGTAGAAGATCGTGAGTTCCTGTATTTCCGCTTCTCGTTGATCTCGAGCCGCATGGCCTGTGTAGTTCGAGCAGCGGCTGTCATAAGCCTCGTGACGCCGCTGGCGTGACTTAGACTGGCCGGCATGTGTCGCTGGGTCGCGTACTTCGGAAATCCGATCCGGCCGGAGGCATTGCTCTATGACACCAAGTACTCACTGGTCGAGCAGAGTCGCCGAGACCGGCTCGCGGGGGGATACCCCAACGCTGATGGCTTCGGCCTCGGGTGGTACGGCGAACGAGACGTTCCCGGGCTGTATCGCAGTATCGCCCCGGCCTGGGGCGATCGCAACCTGCGGGAGCTGGCGGGCCAGATTGAGTCCGCGATCTTCCTGGCCCACATCCGGGCCGCCACGGGCACACCGATCGAGCAAACCAACTGCCACCCCTTCCGTCATGGTCGCTGGTTGTTCATGCACAACGGCTTCATCGACGAATACCAACGGCTGCGCCGCGACCTGCTGCTCGCCGTCGACCCAACGTTCTTTCATGGGGTCGAGGGCTCTACCGACTCGGAGCTGATGTTCTACCTCGCCCTGTCGCTGGGGCTCGATGACGAGCCGCTAGAAGCTCTGGAGCGCATGGCTGGATTCGTGGAGGAGACCGGTCGCCGTCACGGTGTCGCCGACCCGCTGCAGATGACTGTCGCGGTAAGCGACGGCGAGCGTCTCTACGCCGCTCGTTATGCGAGCGGGCCGGTGGTCAACTCGCTCTATGTGACTGCCGACGCGACTGCCGTCCGAGCACTTTATCCCGGCGATCCCAGATTCCACGGGTTCTCCGACGATGCGCGGGCGATCGTCTCCGAGCCGCTTGGAGACCTGCCCGGCGTCTGGCAGGAGGTACCCGCGGGCAGCTCCTTGGTGGTCCAGCGCGGAGAGGACGCCCGATTCTCGTTTACGCCACGATCGCCGTCCAACTGAAGTCAAAGACGCGCTCAGCCGTCTAGCGCCACAGCGCTGGAACCCCGCCGGTAAGATCGGAGCTGCGCTGTTCAGGGCCGAGCCGGCGGTAAGGCCGCAGTCGCGACGCCGTTTGCAGCTCGAGTTCGATGTTGACGGACGTGGTGACGGTTACCGCAGCGGTTCATGGCACACCAGCGACGCGTCCCGGGACGGGATGTGTCGAGGAACAGAAACGCGCAGTCGCTGGCTGCGCACTCGCGGATGCGACCAGAAAGCGGGCCCGCCAAGAGCTCTATCGCATTACGCGCGACATCGGCAAGCGCTGATCGGACCGGACTCGAGGCCAGCCAGCGAATGCTTCCAGTCCGCGTTAGCTGCGGGCTGCGAGCTGGCTCCCGAGCTGCCGCGTTGACCAGGCCAAGGGGCCCCCGGGGGAGCGGCGCATCGCGTCGGCGGGCGCTCATAAGGCTGTAGATCGCCTCTCTGAGCTCTACGGCCCCCTCCAGATCCGCAAGGCTGACCTTCGGATGACCGATGCACAGACCGGCCTCCACCAACCACCGGCCGAGATCGTCAGGCTGGCCGAGTTGCTCGACCGCAGCCGTGCGGCGCCAGAGCACGGTGGAGCACAGGTCGAGGCTGCTGCGTCCGGCTCGGAAGCGAAAGGCAATGCCGTCCGCGGTCCAATGCGGCAGGGAAGCTGGCATGACCCTCATTGTAATCGGTATAACCCCTTACATAGTGCCTTCGACGTCGACTAGTTCGGACGCGATCGGGCAAGAGGCCCTGGCCACCCCGATGCCCGTTGGTGAGCTTCTCGGCATCAGGGTCTACTCAGCGAGGCGCGGCGAGGTCGACTGCCGGCTGACGATTCTCGACGAGCACCTCAACCAGGGACTTGTAGCCCACGGCGGGGTGCTGTTCACGTTGGCTGACACCGCGCTTGGACTCGCGGCCAACCCCGCCGGTCAGGGGACGACTTGGGTGGGGACCGGGTTCAACCTTCAGCTCTATCGCGCAGCGAAGGTGGGTGAGACGATCCGCGCGGTCGCCGCGATTGAACACCAGACGCGCAACCTCATTATCTGCCGGGCGGAAATCGACCGGACAAGCGACGCGCGGCGAATCGGCGCTCTGAGCGCCCAACTGCTCCGACTGCCGGATTCAGACGCTGAGCCGAAAGGCCGGGTCGAGGTCCGCCCCGCGCGGCCGGAGAGCCCGTTGGTCTGCGCCATGCGGGCCGCGTACCGGCGCGAGGCCGAGTTCACCGGTCGAACTGGCAGCTCCGGGGCGACTGGTGCGTCGGGTGCAGTCGCCCTGTTGGCCGTGCTCTATGTCGACCAGCAACCCCGCGGCTACGCCAGGCTCTGCGGTGTCCCGCCTGGAGGGGAGCTCGACGAGCTATGGATCCATCCTGGCTGGCGAGGGCCAAAGCTCCAACGGGCGCTGCGTCACGGGATCGAGCGTGTCGCCCACGAGCTCGCCTCGCACGCGCCCGAGACCCAACCCGAGGAGCCCGATGAACGCTGCCACAACCCCGAGCACCGCGCTTGAGATCACTACGATCGGTGGACCCACCGCCGTCCTGGCCTACGGAGGCGTGCGGTTCATAACCGACCCTACGTTCGATCCCCCCGGCTCCTACGAGCCGCGCCCAGGCATCACGCTGACCAAGGTCTCCGGTCCGGCGCTGCGCGCTGACGAAGTCGGCGAGGTTGATGTCGTGCTGCTCTCCCACGACCACCACAAGGACAACCTCGACGACTCCGGACGCGATTTCCTCGTCGGCGTTTCGCGAGTGCTGACGACCAAGGCTGGCGCTGAGCGACTGGGCGCTATGGCTACGGCTGTTCCCAACTGGACGAAAATCGACATCGAGCGACCGAGTGCCGAGCCGATACACGTCATGGGTCTGCCGGCTCAACATGGGCCAGACGGCTCTGAGCACCTCGTCGGTGAGGTCACCGGCTTTCTTCTCAGCGGCGAAGGCTTGCCCTCGGTGTACGTCAGCGGTGACAACGCCTCGCTGGACGTCGTGCGGACGATCGCCGATCGTGTAGGCACGATCGATGTCGCTGTGCTGTTCGCGGGCGGAGCCCAGATGCCCTATCTCGGAGATGCATATCTCACCCTGTCCAGTGTCGCCACTGCGCAGGCCGCACAGCTGCTGGGCGCGCGCGCAGTGGTCCCGCTGCATTTTGCGGATTGGACGCACTTCTCGGATGGGCTGGAATCGCTCCGCCAAGCGTTTGCGGCAGCGGACATCAGCCAACGACTGATCGTCGTGGACCCGGGGCAGACGGTCTCGGTCTCGGGCCGCCTATGATCCGGTTGGCGACGCGGTGAGGCCCATCGACAACGAGACAGCATTCGCGACTGCCTTCCGCTGATGGAGTCCGGGTCACAGCTCTGGGCGCTCGGGGCAGGTGAGCTGGTAGCCGGCTACAAGGCACGCGCCTTCTCGCCGCTCGAGGTCGTCGATGACCTCGCAGACCGGATCGCGCGGCTGTCGCCGGTGCTCGGCGCCTTCACGACTCTTTGCCTTGATCGGGCCAGAAGCGAAGCGCTGGCGGCGGAGCGGTGTCTGCGTGACGACGACGGAGCCGGAAGTCTGACCGGCGTTCCCTTCGCGGCGAAGGATGTCTTTGACACTGCGGGGGTTCGAACCACGTACGGCTCACGAATGTTCGATAGCCACGTCCCGGACAAGGATGCTTCGACGATCGCCGCCGTCCGAGCCGAGGGAGGGATCCTCGTCGGCAAGACCCAAACTCACGAGTTCGCGTGGGGACTCACGTCTGTCAATGAGGCTATGGGAACAGCGCGCAATCCTTGGGACGCTCGGGTGATCGCCGGTGGATCGAGCGGCGGGTCAGCGGTCGCGCTCGCCGCGCGGCTGGTCCCGTTGACGCTTGGAAGTGACACTGGTGGATCCATCCGCCTTCCGTCAGCGTTCTGCGGGGTTCTTGGCTTCAAGCCCACTTACGGCCGTATCGGCCGGGCGGGTATGTGGCCGCTGGCGCCGTCGCTTGACCACCCCGGTCCGATGGCGCGGGCTCCCGAGGATCTCGAGCGACTGTTTGGCGCGATGCATGCCGGCACGCCTCGGCCCGAGCAACGAAGCCAACCAGCCCTGAACCTTGAAGGCGTGAGGATCGCTACGTGCTCGGATCTACACATCACTCCTCTCGGTCGGGAGGTGGAGAAATGCTTCCGCGACACGATCAGCGTCCTCGCGAAGCTGGGGGCGGCGATCGAGGAACGGTCGTTTCCGAACCCAACCCGCATCCTCGAGACGTTTGCGGCCATACAGGCCACGGAGGCCGTTCAAACCCATCGAGACGCAGGGCTCTTCCCGTGGCGGGCGGCGGAGTACGGCCATGACGTCCGCGCGCGCCTGCAGGCGGGCGCGGGGCTCGACCCGCGGACGTACGTCGCAGCGGCGGTGCAACGAGAACAGATCAGGTCTGATTTCGGGGGACTGCTCAGCGATGGCGCCTACCTGGTGACGCCCGTTGCTGCGGTTTCTCCGGTTTCCATCGCCAGCGAGCTGGCCGGTGGCGAGGCCGGTGCGGACTTCCGCAGGCAAGTCCTGCCGTACACATCGCCCCACGATCTCGTCGGCTTGCCGAGCTGCGCCGTGCGCTGCGGGTTCGATGAGGCGGGCCAGCCGGTCGGCATCCAGTTCTCCGCTGCACCGTGGCGGGACTGGGATGTGATTGCGCTGGTCAAAGCATTCTGGGAGGCAACTTCCAGTGTCCAGGCACGCTGGCCGCTCGCGGAGGCGTGCCCTGAGGAATCCCCTCCGGACCCGAAGGAGGTCGATGAGGCGGAGGGGAACTCCACCCACGCGCATTGATTGCTGAACCCATAACCACGGCTGGGCCACACGCTCCACGGATCGAGGACCGAGCGTGCACCTGGTGGCGGATCAGCACCAGTCAACGGCGGCATGCCAGCGCGACTGCAGCGCCGGTCAGGCACAAGCCAGCTGCTACCGCGCTGGCGAGGTTCCATCCATGAGCCAGCCCGGTGGCGCCTGGTCGGTCATCGCCCGCGGCCAGCAGAGCGGCCACGATCGCCACCCCGGCCGCTCCGCCAACGTAACGCGCGGTGTTGTTGGCGCCACTGCCCATGCTGGCACGGGGGCGAGGGACCGACTCGACAGCCAGTCGCCCGAGCGCCGCATTGGTCAAGCCGTAGCCTGTCCCGAGCAGAATCAATCCAGGCGCAAGATGCAGCCAGCTCGAATGCGCCGAGAGGTCCGAGATCATGGCCAGGCCGATCGCCCCGCAGACAAAGCCAAGCGCTACCCGATGACCCGAGTCAAGCCGGTCCGGAAGCCGGCGTACGTGGAAGGCGACGATCGTCCCGGTGAGCGAGAAGAGGGCGAGAATCCCCGCCGAGGCCAGGGTTGACTGATGAAGCGCCCGCTGCAGGAAGGTCGGCAGGAAGCTGACCACCGCCACCACGGCAAGTCCGACGAACAAGGCGCCGGACGCCGAGGCCAGGAACATAGGGCGTCGAAACAGAGCTAGGTCGATCATCGGCTCGTCTCGGCGGCGTTCAACGGATATGAACCCCACCAGCAGCATCACGCTCCCGACCAGCATGCCGAGCGTCGCGGGGCGCCCCCAATCCTGGCGGCCGAGCGTCAGCCCGGCGATCAAGCAGGCCATCGCAGACCCGAAGAGCGCTGCCCCGGCAAAGTCAACGCGTCGGGCCGACGCCGTTGGGGTCTCGTCGAGGAGCAATCCGGTGGGGATCAGCAAGGCGGCAGCGGCGGCCTGAAACCAGTAGCCGGCCCGCCAGCCTCCAATCAACGCCAGACCAGCACCGACGAGCGGGCCCAGAGCGGTACCGGCGCCGACTGCGGCACCCCAGAGGCCGGTGGCGTGTGTGCGCGGAGGTCCCTCCGGAAAAGCATGCCCGATGAGGCCGAGGCTGGAAGCGACAACGCCAGCGCCAGCGGCTCCCTGCAGGACCCTGGCGACGACGAAGACGCCGATGTCCGGCGCCAGCGCAGCAAGCGCGCTGGATGCGGCAAGCGCGAGACCTGAGACCAGGAAGACCCGTCGACGGCCATAGTCATCGGCGACCGCTCCCAGGCTGAGCAGCATCGTAGCCAGGCCCAGGCTCATGCCGCTGAGCGCCCACGTCTCGCCAGCCGCCCCGCCCCGCAGTCCCACGATGGTCGGCGTAACCGTCACGACGACGTTGGCGAAAACGAGCAGGACCAACGCTGTGCCCGCACTCGCGACCACCAGGGTGATGATCGGGTTCGAACCGTCTCCGTTCCCGGAGGCCAGGGCACCGACGGGCAGGTCCGCGGGCCGGTTCGTTACGCCGGGCGGATCCCGGGGGGGCACTTGCGGTCCAGCGCGCGCGATCCTCATGGCGTGCGGACCCTAACAGGTATTGTTCAATGAATGAACCATGCCCTGCTTGCCACCGACCCCGGAACCCTGGCCTACGCGGTTCGCTCACCGAACAGCGACTAACCTGGAGTCATGCTTCCGAGCGACTACGAGGCTCAGGATTGCCTCCTTGCCCGTGCTCTCGAGACACTGGGCGAGCGATGGACCCTGCTCATCGTCCGTGACGCTTTCTTCGGTGTCCGTCGGTTCAGCGATTTCCTCGTTCACCTGGATATCCCGAAGGCGGTCCTCGCCGAGCGGCTGAAGGGACTGGTCCGCAACGGGATCATGGAGCGCCGGTCCGATCCCGACCGCCTGGGACGCGAGATCTACGAGCTCACAAAGGCGGGTCGTGAGCTCTGGCCTGTCATCTACGCCCTGCGGTCCTGGGCCGCGCACCACCGGGCCCCGGGGGGCACGCGTCGCTCCTTCACCCACGTTACCTGTAAACGCGAGCTCGCTGACGATGGATCTTGCCTCGGCTGCGGAGTCACACCAGCAGCCCACGACGTCGTCATGTCGTTGCGTCCCGGGGCTGAGCACAGTCGCGAGGATCCGATCACGATTGCTCTGCTTGAACCGCACCGTCTACTCGAGCCCCTGGGCGTCTGAACCCGGTCCCTCGGTGACGACGTGATTCTTGACGAGCTGCTGCACCCGATCGTCCAGGCTCCGATGGCCGGCGGACCGTCCACGCCAAAACTCTCGATAGCGGTCAGCAACGCGGGAGGGATGGGCTTCCTCGCCAGCGGTTACGGCCGAGCCGAGACGATGCGAGACCAGATCCGGGAGGTGCGTGCCGCCACCGACGGGCCCTTTGGTGTCAACGTGTTCGTTCCCGCGCCAGCGGAAATCGACAGGACCGCCGTCGAGCAATACCTCCACCAGCTCGCATCCGAGGAGGATCGCTACGGGTCGAGGCTCGGGTCGCTTCGCAATGACGACGATGACTGGAACGCGTTCTTATCGGTATTGGAAGAGGAACGGCCACCCGTCGCCTCCTTCGCCTTCGGTTGTCCGACCCAAGAAGAAATTCTCCGCCTGCAGCAGCTGGATATCTCGACGTGGGTGACCGTGACTGCCCCCGCTGACGCGGCGCTCGCCCAGGAGCGGGGAGCTGATGCGGTGATCGTGCAGGGTCTCGAAGCCGGTGGGCACCGCGGCGGATTCAGCGACGGTGGAGGATGGCGAAGAGCTCGCGTTGCTGCCGCTGCTTCGCCTAACTCGCGCCAGATGTGACGTGCCGATGATCGCCGCCGGCGGGATTGCCGACGGCGCCGCCCTCGCCGCCGTGCTGAGCGCAGGTGCGGCAGCGGCGCAGATCGGGACCGCGTTCATGCTGGCCCACGAAGCGGCCACACATCCCGCTCACCGTGCGCGGCTGGCGACCCCCGCGCAGACGAGTTTCACGCGCGCGTTCAGCGGTCGTCAAGCACGAGGAATCGTCAACCGCTTCCAATCCGAGCATTCCGCCGGCGCCCCTCGCGCCTACCCGCAGATTCACTACGCGACGAGCCCGCTGCGAGCGGCTGCCCGTGAGCGCAACGATGCCGATGGGTTCAACCTGTGGGCCGGGCAGGGCCACGCGCTCGCGCAGGCCATGCCCGCCGCGGACATTGTCCGGATGTTGGTCGAAGACGCTCGGATCGCGCTTCGACTGGCCACAGATAGCGTTGCCGACGCGTGAGAACGGCGTCGCTAACAGCAAGATGACGCTCCTCTGAGGACCCGGGCCGTTGGGGCCCCAGCCGCGCCTTCACCGGCCGGTTACAAGATGGTCGCGGTGCGCGGCGACTGCGGCGCTTATCGTGTTCGGCGGTTATCCTGGCGCACGCGGAATGCGCCGGATCCGCACCGCGATCGCCTTCTGGCGGCGCGGACGCCACCCAGGACTGAGAGACAGGAGCACGACATGGATCTTCCCGACGAGCTTCAGGGCCAGCACCTGACCCGCCGGCAGCTGATGGAGCGCCTCGGAATGGTCGGCGCCGGGACGTTTGTCAGTCAGTCGGCGCTCGCGTGGATGGCCGGACCGAGCTGGGCGTCACTGATCGAGCGCGCGGCGAGGACCAAGCCCGCCGGGTCGGACCTCGAGGCGGTTGAGCATGTCGTTTTCCTGATGCTCGAGAATCGCTCCTACGACCACTACTTCGGCGCCTATCCGCGCGGCCGCGGCTTCGAGGACCATCCGAAGCACTCGCTCGGCGCGTTCGCCCAGGACTACCCCGGCGGATCGGACGTGGTCCCCAAGCACAAGTTGCTGCCGTTCCATCTCTCGAGCAATCATGGTCTGGAATCAACCGACGACCTGACCCACGATTGGGGCCCCATGCACGAGTGCTGGAACCACGGCAAGATGGACTCATGGGTGAGGGTCCACACCCAGCCGCAGCAGGAGGGGCCGAAGGGCACGATGACGATGGGGTACTACAAGCGTCCCGAGCTGCCGTTTCATTGGGCCCTCGCCGACCACTTCACGCTTGGCGACGCCTACCACTGCTCGATCCTCGGCCCGACGCACCCGAACCGGCTGATGGCCAACAGCGGCACGATCGACCCCGCCGGTACCCACGGTGGTCCCGTGGTTGCCACCAGCGGCAGCAATGACGCACTGTGGAACTGCAGCTGGACGACCATTCAGGAGCTGCTCGAGGACAAGGGCGTCTCGTGGAAGGTCTACACGCCGAGCAACGCCGGCGTCAGCCGTAAGTACGCCGCGTTGACCAAGTACTTGACCTGGGACCCGAGCTTCTACGACCCGACGGTAACGACCAGCCTCGAGCTGACCGACAACATCCTGCCCTACTTCAAGGCGTTCCGACAGCGCGGTACGCCGTTGTTCGAGAAGGCGTTCACGCAAACGTTCCCGAACGACTTTGCCGCCGACGTGAAGACCGGCAGGTTCCCGAGCGTCTCCTGGATCATCCCACCACTGGGGTTCGACGAACACCCATCGGCCTCACCGATGAATGGCCAGTGGTTCGTCTCGATGGTGCTCGACGAGCTGACCTCGAACCCGAAGGTGTGGGCGAAGACGGCACTGTTCATCATGTATGACGAGAACGATGGCTGGTTCGACCACGTACCGCCGCCGACCGCCCCACGGGGTACCCGCGGCGAGTATCTGACCACGAGCGCCTTCCCCACCGGGGAGCCGAAACCGGACACGCTTGGCTTCAGTGGTCCGCTCGGCCTCGGCGTCCGGGTGCCGCTGCTCGTGGTCTCGCCGTTCAGCCGCGGCGGCCACATCGCCGCCGAGGTATTTGATCACACCTCGCAGCTGAAACTGATCTCCAAGCGCTTCGGCGTCGAGATCCCGAACGTCTCGACGTGGCGTCGCAGGACCGTCGGCGACCTGACATCGACGCTGTTCAAGTCCAAGACTGACACATCGGTTCCGAAGCTCCCGAAGACGTCGATCGTGTTCGCATCGTCGGGCCCCGCCAGCTACACCAGCCAGTGGACCCAAGCCGGCGGCTTTGGTCCGAGCATCCCGACCAAGCAGCGGATGCCAAACCAGCGTAACGGCTCCGAGCCGGCCAGCAAGTACTTCAAGCTCGGCAGGGTCGAGGAGGCGATCTCTGAGGAGGCTCGGACGTCGATCGACCTCAGTGGGCCGCCGAACGAGACTGTCAAATCCCGCGGTAACCGGCTGCTACCGAGCCGGCCGAGCGGATGATTCGCGGGCGGACCAGTGGGGAGGACACATGCGTAGGTTCGTCTCAGGGATCATCGTGGCTTCGATGCTCATCGTCGTGGGCGCCGCCCAGGCGCGACCGCTGAGTGTCTTCAGAGGTGCGGTGAAGTGCTCAACCCAACCTGACGGCATCCGTTTTTGCGGGTCGCTCATTGTCAACGGGCAGCCCTTGCCTGTCCGGACACTCGCCACCAGCTGGGACGGCACCGCAATCGACGTGAACTTCGCACTACCCAAAGCCTCACCAAAGCATCGTGGTCCTTATCCCTTGGTGATGTTGTTTCACGGCTACGGTGGATCCAAATTTGGTTTGGGTAACGGCGGCGGCGGGATCGGCTCGGCGATCTCCTCGATGACTCCATGGCTGAACGCCGGCTATGCGACCTTCAGCATGTCCGACCGTGGCTTTGGCCAGTCGTGCGGGACCGCGGCCAGTCGCGCCTCGGTGCCCGCCAACGAGTGCGCGCACGGCTTCAACCATCTGCTCGACACCCGGTACGAGGTCCGCGACGCCCAGTTCTTCGCCAGCGAGCTCGCCGATCAGGGCTTGGTCTCGCCGACGAAGATTGCCGCCGTCGGCGGCTCTTACGGCGGTGGCATGTCGATGGCGCTGGCTGCGTTGAAGGACCGGGTGATGTTGCCCAGCGGGCGCCTGGCTCCGTGGCGCAGCCCGGACGGCAAGACGATGCGCCTGGCTGCCGCGACTCCATTCATCCCCTGGACGGATCTGGGCTATGCGCTGGTGCCCAACGGCAGCACGCTGGACTACGTAGCCAACGCCCCTTACCGCGGGCGGTACGGGGTGATGAAGAACTCCTACGTCAACGCGCTCTACGCCGTCGGCTGCGGCACTGCCACGACGTTCTGCGAGACGAGCGGGACGGACTGGAACCTCGGCCTGTGGGACCAGCGGCTCAACCAGGGCGAGCCCTACTCCGGTCCCTTGCCGGCGCAGATCCTGCACCAGGTGACCACTTATCACTCCTCGTACTACATCAACCACTCGGAGCCGCCGGCACCGCTGCTGATCGCCAACGGGTGGACCGATGACTTGTTCCCGGTGGACGAGGCCCTGCGCTACTACAACCGCGCCACCACCCAGTATCCGGACGCGCCGATCTCCTTGTTCTTTGGCGATTGGGGTCATCCGCGAGCCCAGAACAAGGCCGCCGATGTGGCGCGCTACGTCGCCGCTATCCACGCCTGGTTGGACTACTACCTCAAGGGTCAGGGGACCAAGCCGTTCCAGGGGGTCCAGGCGCTGACGGAGACCTGCCCAGGCACGGCCGATTCGGCGGGCACCTATCGCGCATCGGACTGGAGCCGCCTGCAGCCGGGTGAGGTGCGGCTCAACAGCCAGCCGGCACAGACAATCCTCTCCACTGCCGGGAGCGCGACGATCGGGACGACGTTCAACCCGATCAGCGCCAACGCCTGCGCCACTGCGCCCGCCGCCACTCAGCCGGGCACCGCCACCTACCCGCTTGCAGTCAAGCGCGACTTCACGATGATCGGCTCCGCCACCGTGATCGCCGACTTCACGCTCCGGGGCGCCAACTCTCAGGTCGCGGCGCGCCTGCTCGATGTCTCGCCCAACGGGCAGGAGACTCTGATCAGCCGCGGGCTGTGGCGGCCGCAGGTCTCCTCCAAGCCGGTGCGCCAGGTGTTCCAGCTGCACCCGGGGGCCTGGCGCTTCATCTCCGGTCATACGGTCAAGCTCGAGCTGCTGCCCAACGACGCTCCCTACGGCAGGACGTCGAATGGTCAACAGGACGTGACGGTCTCGAATCTGCAGCTGCGTCTTCCAACCGTCGATCGTCCCGGCGCCGCGGGCGGACTGGTGCAGAGGCCGTTGGCGAAGTTCCTGCCGCCTGGGTACCAGCTTGCGCGGGAGTTCGCCCAGCCCTAGCGTGTCGATTTCTCAAAGGATCAAGGCCAGGTGCTAGATCTGGTCACCGGTTCGCGTCGCGCTGGCTGACCTCAAATTCGTAGTCCGCGTCGGCCCGCAGTGTGAAGCCGGATGGAAGCCGCAGACGCCGCGGTCGAAGAGTGAGACCATCTGCAGCCTTGACGCAGAGCTCGATTTCACAGGCGAAGGCGGCATCGGAGCGCCAATTTAGTTGCACGCGGCTAAAGCGCGGGCCGGTAGTCGCCCTGATCGGAGCTATCGGGTTGGGGGTGGTGATGTTTCTGCCGTGGTACAGCGTTCCCGGCGGCGGCCTTGAGCGGCATTTGCTCCTTCGCCGCGGGATCATCATCCCTCCCACGGGCTCGGCGTGGCAATCGCTGGGACTGGCCTCGATCTTGCTGGTTGGGTTGGTGCTCAGCGGGATCGCTCTGGTGGTGCTCGTGGGCATCGATCAAGACCGGCGACTTCCGGTGGCCGTATGCGTGACCGGTTACGGAGTCTGGCTGGTCGCCGTGATTGTTGACAGGCTGTTCGTGGGCAGACCGGGCGGGAGTTTGATCGTGCTTGGGGCCGGAGGTTATCTCGGGCTGGCTGCGGCCATCGCGACCACGATCGGAGCGGGGATGATCGCCAGGGAGCATCGGGAGCTGGTCGCGCAGAGGCGCGCCGATCGTCGGCGTGAGGAGAACGAGACGGGTGGTGCTTTCGGCCGTGGCCTGTCGACCGCTGAACCCAGCCTCGGCGATGTTGGCGGCCAAGCGCCGACGCCATCCCACAGAAAGGGAGCCCAGCTTGTGGTCACGTCGACGTTGCCGGCGGCGGTCTCGACGGTTGAGCTCGACGCTGATGAGCTGGAGATGGTCCACGCGTCGCCGGCGAGGCGGTGGGCGCGTATTGGCGGTGCGATGGCAGCGATCATCGCGGTGTACCTCGCTACACGCCTGTGGTTCGTCGGACACTTCCCCTACTTTCTCGATGAGGTTCTGTATGCCGGCTTCACCGCGCAGGGCGCGGAATCGGCTCAGAAGCTGTTTGTCCCGCTGACCGTCGGCCAACCACCGCTCGAGGCCTGGTTGGCGATTGTCTGGGTGAAGGTGGGATTTGCTCCGCTCACGGCGGTACGTCTCGTCTCGGTCACCTCCGGTCTGCTGACAACGGGGGTCGTGGGGCTCTTGGGAAAGCGATTGGCGGGAGCGGCGGTTGGATGGGTCTCAGCGGCGCTCTGCGTAGTACTGCCCTTCTTTGTCGTCCATGACGGCGTCGGCATCTACGAGCCTTTGGTGACACTTATCATGGCGAGCGCCCTTTACCTTCAGGTTGTGTATGCGTGGCGTCCTGATCTCAGAGTCGCCACTTTACTTGGGGTCGTATTGGCAGCGGGGGTTCTGACCAAGGACAGCACCCTTCCGGCGCTGGCTCTTCTCCCTGTGAGTTTGTTGTGCTTTGACTGGTCCGCTCACGGTCGGGCGCATCGTCTCACCCTGTGGCTGGCTGGTGTGGCAGTCGTCGTCGGTCTTGTCGTCGCGGCAGAGTGGGTCTTGCGATCATCCGTTTACTACAAGCAGCTGGAAGCGGTTCGCAGGAGCTTTCTTCTCTATCCAGGCCGGTCGCTCACCTCAGTCCTGAATTATCCGCTTGCCGACAGCCGCCAAGCATGGGCGACTTACCGTCCGGCCCTGATCGGCTACGTGACGGTTCCGCTTCTCGCAGTTGGGGTGGTGGGGGCTGTGCTGGCTTGGCGCGACCGCCTCCGGCTCACGGCGGTGCTGTTGACCTGGATCTTCGTTTCGTTCATGGTCGCGCTCCTCTTCTTGGCCACCTCGATGCCGCGGCACGTCATGTATGTCATGCCGCCGGTCATCGTGCTGATCGCCTACGCGCTGGTGGACGGGGCCCGGTGGGTTCGCCGCCACGTACGCGAACGAGCCATCCCGATCGTATGCGCGGCCACCGTCGCTCTGTTAGCGCCTGCGCTTGTTCTCGACCTGCGTGTGCTTGCCCATCCGGCCAGCGCACCGTACCCGGGCCTTGACTACTGGCAGTACGTAGCTGGCTACCCCTCAGGCGTTCCGTGGCTGGGAGTGCCAGACTTGATCCGGAAGCGGGGCACGGGGCGGCAGGTAGTCATCGTCACTCCGACTCCCTATGGGATATTGACGCTTCAGTTCTGGCACGACCGTCGTTATGTGTTCACTACCAGCGGCTCACCGCTCGCGGCGCGCGCGCAGTTTGCCATCTTTGAGGGAAGCTCGGCCGCGGCCGTGTTTGGGACTGGTGCGCAAGCCACCAGGCGCCAGGAGCAGTTCGTGGTCGTCCAACGGTTCTCCCGACCGGCAGGACCCTGCTCAGGAGCGCGGGAGGGCTCCTGTGGTGGAGTCGTTACCGTCCTGGAACGCCGTACGAGCACAGCCCGAGCGGCGTAGGGACATGAGGCTTCTAGTTGGGCTTCTCCGGTCTTGCCCGAGGTAGCGCGAAGCGTTCCAGCTGGGCACCGTCGAGCGGTTGTTACCGCGACCCAAGGTTCTCTGACGCGATACGGTTCCTGGCGTGATCGGCGCTCGGGCCCGGCCAGCGGGCACCATGCGGAGCCGTGCGCACCGGCGACGAGCAGTGGGCGCCGCCGTGGTGGCGCTGCTCTTGGCCGGGGTTGGCGTCGTCCTGCTCGAGGCAGGGCCGGCGGCGACGCCGGTTTCAGCACGCCCACGATGTGCTTTGGGTCACCTGGCGCGTCCCGCCCGCGGCTGCACGGTGCCGGCGTCCGGCATTCACAAGATCAAGCATGTCGTGATCATCATGCAGGAGAATCGATCGTTCGACAGCTACTTCGGGACCTATCCCGGTGCAGACGGGATTCCCATGCGCGACGGTGTTCCCACGGTGTGCAGTGTTGACCCGCGCACTGGGATCTGCGAGCGCCCCTACCACGACACGCAGGACGTGAACCAGGGAGGGCCCCACGAGGCCAACGCGGCCCAGGGCGATATCGATGGTGGACGCATGGACGGCTTCATCCGCCAGGCTGAGCAGGGCGCGAACATCTGCCTCGTACCTAATGATCCGTCGTGCAACGCGGGGACCAATCCCGATGTGATGGGCTATCACACGGGTCAGGAAATCCCCAACTACTGGTCCTATGCCCGGCACTTCGTGCTTCAGGATCACCTGTTCGAATCAAACGCATCGTGGAGCCTCCCCTCCCACTTGTACATGGTCTCCGAGTGGTCGGCGCGCTGCACCTCCAGCGCTCCGACGAGCTGCGTGAACAACATCGAGGCGCCCCAGTTCCCGCCTGACTTCATGAACGCCATGCACATCCCGCCGGACTACGCCTGGACGGACCTCACCTACCTCCTTCATCGTCACCGCGTCAGCTGGCGCTACTACGTGCTCAAGGGGACAGAGCCAGACTGCGAGAACGCCAGCGCCACGACTTGCTCGCCTGTACCGCAAGACGCCAAGACACCGGGAATCTGGAACCCGCTGCCCTACTTCGACACCGTCAAGGAGGACGATCAGCTGGGCAACATCCAGTCGCTCACGAGCTTCTATCGTGACGTTGGCCGCGGCACACTTCCTGCCGTCTCGTGGATCACCCCCAGCGGCAGCGTCTCCGAGCATCCGCCGAGTCGAGTCAGCGCCGGGCAAACCTACGTGACGAGAGTCATCAACGCGATCATGCGCAGCCCGGACTGGGAGAGCACCGCGATCTTCCTGAGCTGGGACGACTGGGGCGGCTTCTATGACCACGTCGCGCCGCCGACCGTCGATGAGAACGGTTACGGTCTCCGGGTCCCGGGGATCGTGATCAGCCCGTACGCCAGGCGCGGCTACATCGACCATCACACCTACAGCCATGATGCCTACGTGAAGTTCATCGAAGACGACTTCCTCTCCGGCGAGCGGCTCAATCCAGCCACCGACGGCAGGCCTGATCCGCGACCGGACGTTCGCGAGAGCAACCCGCTGCTGGGTGATCTGCGCACCGACTTCAACTTCAATCAGGCGCCCCGACCTCCCCTAATACTGTCCCCGAACCCAGGTTGACGGTGACAGCGCCGGTCTCGGCGGTAGCTTGAACAACGTGAATGCCATCCGTGCTACCGGTGTCGCCAAATCGTTCGAGGCGACGCGCGCACTTGACGGTGTTGACCTGATTCTCGAGGAGGGCGAAGTACGGGGTTTGCTAGGTCCGAACGGCGCCGGGAAGACGACCTTGCTGCGGATTCTGTTCGGGCTGGTCCGCCCGGACGCCGGTGCGATCGAGCTGTTCGGTCAAGCGGTCGATGGATCTGAATCGAGGGCACTGGACCGCGTGTCTGGATTTGTCGAGGATCCGAGCTTCTATCCCTACTTGTCGGGACGTGCCAACCTGGAGCTGTTGGTCGAGCTCGACCGCCGGGAGACCGGGGCGATGGTCGATGAGGTTCTGGAGCAGGTTGGTCTCGCCACGCGCAGCGCGGATCGGGTGAGCGGTTACTCGACCGGGATGAGACAGCGTCTGGGAATCGCCGCGTCGCTGTTGAGGTCGCCGCGACTACTGCTCCTGGACGAGCCGACAGCTGGCCTCGATCCGGAGGGGGTACGCGAGATTGGCGCGCTGGTGCGGAAGCTGGCCGCGGATCGAGTCGCGGTTCTGGTGAGCAGCCACCTGATTGCGGAAGTCGAGGACTTCTGCCAGAGCTTCACTGTGCTTCGCCGGGGTCGAGTGGTGTGGGACGGACGCGCGGATCAGGTGGGCGAACAGGCTCCGGCGTCTGCTCACAGACTCCTCACCAGCGACGATGCGCGCGCGCTGGAGATAGCGGCAAGGTACCCAGGGGTGAGCGGGGCCGTATCCGATCGCGGCGGACTGACCGTTACCGTGGATGAGGGATCGCTGGATCAGTATGTACTGGCGCTAGGTTCGGCGGGCGTAGCCGTCCGGCGGCTCGAGCTGCTGGTCAGCCCCCTCGAGTCGATGTTCTTCGCGCTCACCAGTGAGCGGGAGAACGAAGCCACCCCGACCCCTGAGCCGGCCGGGAAGACGCACGCGGACCCATGACCGCCTCCCACACTCAGGCAGTCGAGCCGGAGGCAGTCACCGGGTCGAGACGAACCGCTCACGGAGTCTGGAGCGTGTTTCGCACTGAACGGCGCAAGTTGTCCTCACAGCTGCCGATCCGGCTGCTCGCGCTGGTCTGCGCAGGAGGTCCGTTCGTTTTTGCCGCGATCCTGAAGGTACAGAGCGGAAGTCCCACCGACACCCTCTACGGCGTGTGGGTTCATTCCTCCGGCTTTGCTGTCTCGCTGGTGCTGCTGGCATTTGCTGGCTCGTGGGGATTCCCGCTGATGGCGGGGATCGTCGCCGGAGACATGTTTTCCGCCGAGGATCGCTACGGGACCTGGAAGCTGGTCCTGACCCGGTCGTGCACGCGCCAGGACGTGTTCCTGGGAAAGCTGCTCGCCGCCGTGATGTTTACCGCCGCGCTGGTGGCACTGACCGCGCTTGCAAGCCTGCTCGCCGGCGTGCTGCTCGTCGGCGACCAGTCACTCGTCAGCCTGAGCGGGACGCTGCTCTCACCGATCGGTTCGCTCGGCCTGGTCCTCGTCAGCTGGCTGTTGTGCCTGCTGCCAGCCCTTGCCTTTGCCAGTCTGGCCGTGCTGTTCTCGGTGGCAACGCGCAACGGGATCATGGGGGTCATCGGTCCAGGTATCACCGCCCTGGCCATGCAGTTGCTGCTGCTGGTCGGCGCCGGCATATGGGTCCACATGCTGCTGGTGGGCTCGGCGTTCAACGGATGGCACGCGTTGTTCAGCGATCGCCCGTTCTACGGGCCGCTGCTGGTCGGAATCATCGTCAGCATCGTCTGGACCGTGGTCTGTTTGAGCGTCTCATGGCGGCTCTTACGTGGGCGCGATTTTGCCGGGACACCGGTCCCCCGCAGACAAGGTTGGGTGCTGCCGGTTCGCGTCGCCCTCGCGTTCACCGCAGTCATTGCCTTTGTGGCCATCGCCAGCAATTGGGGGCCCACCGGAGTCACCGCCGCGCGGCTGCAGGCAAGCCTGACGCCTACGTTCAACCGTCTAACGTTGCTCCAGCAGCGCCAACTCGGCCGGGTTGTCCCGCCGGGGGCCAAGCTCAACGTCGTGCCGAGCTGCAGCCGCCGGGGGAGCACTCCCAAGGGCCCTGGGGACTGGGTCTGCACCATGAACGTTTTCATCCCGCAGCCGGGTGCGAATCCGTTCCAGCAAACGCCCGTGACCTACGACGTCAGCGTGCAGTCCGACGGCTGCTACAAGGCTCAGTCTCCACCGGCTTTCATCGGACAGCAGTTGATGCGTGACGCCAACGGACACAACGTCGTCAACCCCCTGTACACGATCTACGGCTGCTTTAACACGATGTAGCACAGGGCGACGCAGCTGTCCCAAAGAGGTCTCAGTCTCCACGCGGCGGAGGCGCAAACACGACCCGCTTGAGCTCCTGGAGCGCATTTCCGCCGAGACGCAGGGCCGTCTGGAAGCCCTCCTGACCAAGCTCACCACCATCGAGTCTGCGCCGGAGCTCGTCCATCGCCGGTCGCTCCTGGTCAAGGACACGGTCACGAGGCGCCTCGAGCAGGATCAGGTGGCGCGGCCGCTGGAGTCCGTGGGCCACGCGTACGTATCGCTCGCGCTCGAGCGCATCGAAGCCGTCGACTGCGACCACGACCCCTTGCTTGGCCTGCAGCCGCTTGTGAACGGTGGCCAGCAGCAGTTCATCAGCCCGGCTCCCGATGTCGTGGTCGGGAACGCGGCCGGCCAGGAGATCGCGCACGCGGGCGAGCGAGAGCACTGCACTTCGTTCTTCCACCACCCGCTCGGCGAACCGAGCGGGCTCGGCGGCTTGGACGCCGACCACGACCACGAGGCTGCCCGGCGAGTAGCGGAGACGATCCGCGGGAGCGAGCACGCGGCAGCGTACGGACACGTCGACCGGGCGCGGCGGGCTGCCATCGCGCCGCGGGCGCTCCGAGGACCAGCCGGTTCGCTCATCGGCAGAGATCTTGACGCTGCGGGCGGAGGGGTTGTTGGCCATACCCCCATGATCGCGGAAACCGTGGCGTTCGCGCGCCGCCGAGCGTTTCCGCTCGCCTGCTGCCGTACGCTGGCTCCCGTCGGTTTGAGCAGGATCGCGCTCCGGCGCATGCGGCGGCGGCGCCAGGACCCGTTGTCCAAGGCCCGGGGGCGGGTAGGCTAGGTCGCGATGCGCTTCCTCGCAGCGAGGACATAACCAGTGAGGCTCGTCGGGTCTACCACCGGGCTGATCAGCATCGTTGACGCTGATGCCGACCTTGCCGAGCTGCTCGACGACTCCGAGCTTGAGCGCGCGCGGCGGGAGGCGCTGACGCGAGAGCGCCATCTGTCTGCGGGCAAATGGGATGCGGCGAGCGCTGTCCAGCCGGACATCCATCACCGCGGCTTCCTGATCATCGACGGATTGCTCACGCGCGAGGTCGAGGTGCTCGGTCGTCGCTGCGTGGAGCTGCTCGGGCCGGGCGACGTCTTGCGCCCGTGGCAGTGGGATCCCGATGGCTCCCACGTGCACGCGGAGGTGGGATGGGTAGTGCTGGAGCCGACGCGGCTGGCGGTGCTCGACAACGGGCTGGTCGTGCGAATGACGCCTTGGCCACAGCTCGGACTCGAGCTCTTCGCCCGCGGCACTCGGCGAGCGCACTCACTCGCGGTTGCGCTGGCGATCGTCCACCACCAGCGGATCGACGACCGGCTGCTGTTGACGCTCTGGCACCTGGCGGAACGATGGGGTCGCGTCTCCCGGGAAGGCATCGCGGTGCCGTTGCCGCTATCTCATCAGCGGCTCGCTGACTTGGTGGGTGCCCACCGTCCCTCGGTCACCAGCGCGATGGGTGACCTGGCGCGCGCCGGTGCGCTCAGTCGCCGTGACGACGGGACCTGGGTGCTGCACGGCTCACCTCCCGAGCAGCTGCGCCACCACCGCCTGGTCGCGGCGATGACCTGATTTGACGGCGGCGCGCTGGCTTCACTTGGCGTCGAAGCCAGGTCGTGTCACCCCTCGGTGCGGAATGGTTTTCACCCCTACCTGAGGTAACGGCGCCAGGGTGGCCGGTCGGCCTGAAAGGCTGACCGGCCACCCGGATCCGTGCGGCGCGGAACCGACCGCACGGCTCAGCGCACTGGGCCCCCGCTCAGCGCACTGGGCCCCCGCTCAGCGCACTGCACCCCCGGCTTTAGCGCACCGCGCCCCGGCGATCGCCGACGAACAACAACACGGCCAGGATCGCGACCAGGAACAGGAGCGGGTGAACCGCGACTCCTCCGACGACCGCGAGGATCAAGAGGATTACCGCCAGCGTAAGTAGCACTGCTCACCTCCGGGTTGGGTTACCTACATTTACCCAACCACCGGACCCGCGGCGACCATGCGCGGTCGCGTCGCGGACGTCAGCGCGCGTACCTGTGCGACCTACTAAGCGGAGGCGGGATCGCCCGCCGGCGTCGGGGTAGTCGTGGGGACGGGCGCAGCCGGGGACGTGGACTGGGACTCGGCGGCGAGGTGAGCGCCGACCGCGCCGGCCACGCCGACCGCCGCAGCGGCCATCGCCCAGCCCGCGCCGCTGCGCTCGGTGCCCACAGCGGCGTCGAGCGAAAGCTTGCCGGGGCCGACCTCCGTCAACGCCAGCACCGCGGCGATCAGCACGAGGTTGTATTCGTATCCGCCCTGACTTACCCACGGACCGTTCTTCGCGTGGACCCGGCTGATCGCTGTGAGCATCGTCGCGGTCAGAGCAGAGGCGGCCAGTGGCGTCGCCAGGCCCAGGGCGAGCGCCGCCCCCCCGCCGGCTTCGGCGACTCCGGCGGCCACGGCGTTCCGCCGTCCAGGCGCCATCCCCAGGCTCTCGAAGAACTGTCCGGTTCCGTCGAGCCCATGGCCGCCGAACCAGCCGAAAAGCTTCTGCGTTCCGTGGCCGACGAACAGGCCACCGATAGTCAGGCGCAAGAACAACCGGGCGAGCTTCATTTCAGACCTCCTGCTAGGTGGCGTGTGATGTGAAGACCTTAGCAGTAGTTGTCTGCGCAACCGCTTTGCCCGTGGCACGGAGAGAGCCGCACCCGAGGCTCAGCCGAAGAGGAAGTCAGGCACCCGAGACCTCTCACTTTTCCGGAGGCCTCTCACTTTTCCGCCGAGGATGCGCCTCTCAGCTTTCCACCGCCCGTGCTCGCCTCAGCTTCCGCCGGGGGTGCGGTTCGCAGCGCCTTGCGGTCGATCTTTCCCACTGCCGTGAGCGGTACCGACTCAACGATATGCACCTCGCGCGGGTACCGGTAGCCGCCGATCCTCTCGCGCCCCCACTGGACCAGGTCCTCGCTGCTGACCGAGCTGTCTCCGCGCAGCGACACGAAGGCGACGACTTCCTCTCCGTGGTGCGAGTCGGGTCGGCCGATCACGCCCGCGACCTCGATCGCTGGATGCTCCAGCAGGGCGTCCTCGACGTCACGCGGGTAGACGTTGAAGCCGCCGCGGATGATGAGGTCCTTCTTGCGGTCAACGATGAATAGATAGCCGTCGCGGTCAACGTAGCCGACATCGCCGGTGTGCAGCCAGCCATCCCGCAGTGCCTCGGCCGTCGCGGGCTCCGATTGCCAGTACCCCCGCATCACCGCCGGCGAGCGGCAGCAGACTTCGCCGATCTCTTCGGGCGGTAGGTCCTGCCCCAGATCGTCGATGATCCGGACCTCCGTACCCGGAACCGGCAAGCCGACCGAACCAGCTCGCACGCGGTCCGGAGGCGACGTGCTCACGAGCCCCGCCGTCTCGGTCAGCCCGTAGCCCTGGCGGATCGACACCGACGGCACGCGCCGGCGGAACTCCTCGGCGACCTCCGCCGACAGCGGTGCCCCGCCCGAGCCCAGGTAGCGCAGCGAGGCCAGGTCATACTCCTCCAGCGGCTGCGAGAGCAGGATCTGGAACATCGTCGGTACCAGGGCGCTCTGTTGCAGTCCGTGCTCCTGGATCAGGGCCAGGAAGCGCTGAGCATCGAACCAGCGCAGCAGCGCGGCGACGCCAGCCTCCCGGGAATGCATACCGCCGAGGGTCACGAGCAACCCGTAGGCGTGCGAGAGCGGCAGGGTCACCAGCGAGCGGTTGACGCCCGGGACATGTGCCGAGGCCTCAGCGGCGGCGCCGGTGTAGTAGAGGTTTGCGTGCGTCAGCATCACTCCCTTGGCGCGTCCGGTCGTTCCCCCGGTATAGAGCAGCGCCGCCAGGTCATCATCGGATCGGGCGACGATCGATCCCGCATCTGAACGCTCCAGCTCCGACAGCGCTATCGCCTCCGGAGCCGGAGGCCCAGCGCTAACCACCGACTCCACGTTTGCGCTCCCGGCCAACGCCTCGCGCACCCGCGGGAGCAACTCGTTGGTGGTGATCACCACGCGCGCGCCTGAGTCCGCGGCGATGTGCGCCAGCTGGTCCGGCGGCAGCAGGAAAGTGACCGGCGTGACCACGGCGCCGGCGCGCCACAACGCCTGGTAGACGATGCCCACCTCCGGACAGTTGGCCATCGTCACGATTACTCGATCTCCGGCCCGAACGCCGATCCCGCTCAGCCCCGCGCCGATCCGAGCGGTTCGCTCGAATAGCTCGCCCGTGGTGTGCCAGCGATCCTCGAACAACAACGCCGGGTAGTCCCCGCGCCGCTCGAATGCATCCTGCCCGAGGCGGCCCAGGTTCTGGGTTCCAGTGCGGCTCATGGGGCTCACCATACCCGCTCGCCGGTTGCTAAACTAATGCTTGCCAGCAGGCAACTATATTGGGGTTTCATCGGAGATGACTTCAGTGCAGATGACGGCAACCGAGATAGAAGTCGAGACGGCGGCTCGATTGCGCGCGGTGATCGGCCGGCTCTCCCGCCGTTTGCGGCCGACCACAGCGGGCGCCGCCGCGGGACTGACGCCCACCCGGGTTACGGTCCTGCTCGATGTGGTCAGGCTGGGTCCGGTGGGCCTGTCGGAGATCGCCAGCGCCGAGGGGATCAATCCGACGATGCTCTCACGGGTGATCTCGGACCTGGTGGATGCCGGCTTGCTCGAGCGCGGCCACGACGAGCGCGATCGGCGCTCGGCCTGGGTGAAGGCGACTCCGGTGGGCAGGCGCTTGGCTGAGCGCATGCGTCGGGAGCGCACGCAGGCGGTAGATCTCGCTCTGGCGGAGCTCACCCCGCGCCAGCGCGAGGCTGTTCAAGCGGCGCTGCCGGCTCTGGAGACGCTGGCTGAACAGCTTCGCGGAGGTCTTCGATGACGCGGGTGCAGCACGCTGGACGCACCACCTTCGCGGCGCTGTCGGTCCCGAACTACCGGCGTTACTACGCCGGTCAGGCCGTGTCGCTGACCGGAACCTGGATGCAGATGACCGCCCAAGCCTGGCTTGTGCTCACCCTTACCCACTCGAGCACGGCGCTGGGAGCAGTGATCGCGCTGCAGACCTTGCCGGTGCTGCTGTTGGCCGCCTACGGGGGGGTCGTGGCCGACCGCGTCGATAAGCGCAAGCTGATGGTCGTCCTTCAATCGGCGATGGGGATCCAGGCCCTGGTCCTAGGACTGCTGACGATCACCGGTGCCGTGCGCGTGTGGGAGATTTGCGTGCTGGCGGTGCTGCTGGGCCTGAACAACGCCTTCGAGAACCCCTCCCGCCAATCGTTCATGCTCGAGTTGGTCGGCCCCGAGCACCTGCGCAACGCCGTCAGCCTGAACTCGGTACTCGTCAACGTGGCGCGGACGGTCGGGCCGGCAGTCGGCGGCATCCTGATCGCCACTGTCGGTGACGGTGTTTGCTTCCTCTTCAACGCCGCCAGCTTCGTTGCCGTTGTCGCCTCGCTGCTGACGATGAAGCGCAGCGAGCTTCATCCCACTCCACCGGCTCCCCGCGAGCCTGGGCAGCTCCGGGAGGGCCTGCGCTACGTCCGGGCCACACCCGGGTTGGCGGTGCCGCTGCTGATGATGGCCCTCGTCGGCTGTCTCACCTACGAGTTCCAGGTCTCGCTGCCGGTGATGGCCAGCCACGGCCTGCACGTCGGTGCCAGCGGCTTTGGGTTCATGACTGCCGCGATGGGAGTCGGTGCGGTGATCGGCGGCCTGGTGATCGCTGCCCGCGGCAACACCGGCTTGCGGCCGCTGGTGAGTAGCGCATGCGTGTTCGGGTTGGCGTTGGGACTTGCGGCCGCGGCCCCCAGCCTGACCATCGAGCTGATTGCTCTTGGCCTCGTCGGCGGGGCCAGCATCAGCTTCATGTCGACTGGCAATTCGACGCTTCAGCTGTCCTCTGAGCCGGGGATGCGAGGGCGCGTGATGTCGTTGTGGTTCATCGCCTTCCAGGGATCGACGCCGATCGGCGGTCCGGTGGTCGGCTGGGTGATGGCGGCGTTCGGAGCCCGCGCTGGACTTGGGTTGGGCGCCGCGACCTGCGTGGTCGTCGGGGCGATTGGGTGGCTGGCCCTGAGGCGCCTCACCGCCTCAGGTCCGGGGCCGGCGGCTCGCCGCATAAGCACCGAGGGCCACGTCGTATAAGCACCGAGGGCCACGTCGTAGCCAAAAGCTGACGGCCAGGGCATCTGAGGGCGGGCTCTCGCCGGCCATGCCCGGAGATTGTCCGCACGGGGATCCGGGTAAGCCGCAGGGCAAGTGATGTTTCTCATAGGAAGCGACACGTTGGCTAAGTCCTACCCGGCGATCCCGGATTCGGTTCCGGTCGCTCGCCGTGAACTGTCGGCGTTCGCGACCCAGTTGGGCGCTTCGGAGGAGCAGGTCGAAGCTGTCCGGCTGGCCGCCTCGGAGGCGATCACCAACGTGGTCATGCACGCCTACCGCGGCCACGGAGGAGAGATACACGTCAGAGCTGATCTGGCGGCTGGCGAGCTGTGGGTGCTGATCGGGGACGATGGGGTGGGCCTGAGCGCCCACCGCGAGAGTCCCGGGCTGGGGGTCGGTCTGGCGCTGATCGCACAGTCGGCCGACGGCCTGACGATCATCAACCGGGCCGAGGGCGGCACCGAGGTGCGAATGTGCTTTGACCTGGAGGAGGAGGGCCGGGGCGGTCAGGTCCTCGGGTCCAGGATCTCCGCCACCTCTCCGGCTTCCCCTCGCTTCTCCACGACCGCGTAGCCCTCGCTCAGCTGGACCACCGTCTCGACGTCCGGCAGCTCGTGTCCCCGGGCGACGATGAACCGCCGACTGTGCTGGCGAACTCGCTCGTACTCTTCCGGCGAGAGGTCGATGAGCAAATTGCAGCCCAGCCGCGCGCACTCACAGCGGAAGCTGGTGGGAGCTCGCTCCTCGCCGGGCCACTGTCCCCGCGTGATGCCCTCGTTGATCTCTCGGAACGCGTCCTCGTTGGCAGCGAGGCGTTCCTTGAGCTCTCGCTCCATGCTCTCATCCTTCCAGGTCTGAGGGTCGGCTGCAGTGGCCACGAACCGTGGCGATCCTCGACGCCGCCGGCGTTCACAGCTTCCGGGCGGCAAACCCGAGGTCCAGCAGCTTCACCGCCTGATCGGGTGGATCGTCGGAGTGCAATAGCACCACGCCGAGCCACCTCCGTCCCCGCCGCGCCGTGGCCACCAGGCAGGGGCCGGCGGCGAGCGTATAGCCGGTCTTGACCCCGTCGGCGCCGGGATAGCCCATGTCCAGCAGCGGGTTGTTGTTGTACAGGTAGAGCTTGCCGCCCTTGATCGGAAACCCCAGCACGGCCTGCCGCGAGGCCACGATCCTGGCCAAGAGCGGCTCGGCCAGCAGTGCGTGAGCTATTCGCGCCAGATCGACGGCGCAGGAGCGATTGTCCTGGTCGACGATGCCACTGACCGTGCTGAAGTGGGTGCAGCTGAGACCCATGGCCCGAGCCCTGGCGTTCATCCGGGCCACGAAGCGATCCTGGGTACCAGCCACGTGCTGAGCCAGAGCGATCGCCGCGTCGTTTCCAGATGGCAACAGCAGTCCGTAAAGCAGCGCCAGCAACGGCACCCGGCGCCCGAGCGGCAGCAGGCCGACCCCCGAGCCAGAGAACGCGAGCGCCTGAGGCGTGATCAGCACCTTGTCAGTCGGGGGATCCGCTGCGACCACCACCAGCGCCGTCATCATCTTGGTCAGGCTGGCGATCGGCAACGGCTGCTCGGGGTCCCGCTCCCACAGGACCCGCCCCGATTGGACCTGAAACAGTAGGCCGCTGCGGAGCCCTCGTCTGAGCTGTGGATGTACAGGCGTGGTCGCCGGCGCGTTTCCGTAAGGGTTCGCGGTGGCGGCAAGAGGCGGATGAGCGTGCCGGGCCCCGACGATCCCGCGGTTCGCCGATGTGCGCGCTGGATCCGAGGCGCCGGCAGCCATGAACACCAGCAGCGCCACCGCACCCAGGACCAACACCAGCCCCGAGAAGGCCAATCGCCGGCGCCGACGGCGTCGGCGGACTCGCGCCGCTGCCGCGGCCCGCCGCGAGCGTCCCTGTTGAAGCACCCCCAGGTCGTTCATCGCCGCGGTGGTTGACGAAGCGCACCGAGAACGCCAAACGTGAACAGCACCAGCACGATCATCGCGAGCAGGCTGATTCCGGTGACGCCGTACTGGCTGATGTCAAGCCCGGTGAGAACGGCGAGGCCGATGATGAACAGCAGCGCGATCGTGAGGACGACGAGGCGCAAATGTTCAGTACACCGGCAGACGCGGCGGGATCTGCTTGCGCCTGGTCGCGAGCAGCCGGATCGCCAGCAGCCCAAAGGCAAAGCCGCCGACGTGGGCGAAGTAGGCAACGCCGCCTCCGCCGCCCGTAGGGTTGGTCAGGTTCACCGCTCCGAACACCGCCTGCTGGGCAAACCAGATCCCGAGCATCACGATCGCTGGCAGCTCGATCACCGTGAAGAACAGGATGATGAACACCAGCGTCAGTACGCGGGCGTGCGGATAGAGCAAGATGTAGCCCCCCAGCACGGCGGCGATCGCCCCCGATGCTCCGACGGTGGGAGCGGTCGAGCTCGGGTCAACCGCCACCTGGAGCACCAGGGCAGCGATACCACCCACCAGATAGAACCCGATGAACTTGACCGGCCCCATCGCGTCCTCGACGTTGTTGCCGAAGATCCACAGGAACAGCATGTTCCCGCCGATGTGCAGGATCGAGCCGTGCATGAACATCGAGGTGAACACCGTCTGCCAGGTAGCCAGGGTGCCAGTTGGCGCCCCCACGACGCCTGCCTGTCCCTGGCAGGCGATGACTTCCCCTTGCAGTGACGGGGCCACGCCGCAGTGCTTGCCTGGATGCGTGAGCGCGTACGGGATCGCTCCGTACTTGACGACCTCGTGGGTGTCCGGACCGGAGAGCACCGAACCACCCTGCCGGATCGACAGCAAGTAGACGATCACGTTCAGCAGGATCAGCGCCACCGTCACGAACGGAAAGCGATCCGTCGGGATGTTGTCCTTGATCGGGATCATCCGGGCGTCAGGCTGGAGCGCGCTGAGCGCGCCGCCCGGCGGCTGCGGTATCCACTTCTCAGCGCCGAGCGAGCGGGCTGGAGACGGAGGCTATCCGCCACGGCTGCCGGCCGTCGCCGTCCAATGCCAGCGTCCACCGCTCGGTGAACTCGACCAATCGCCACTGGCTGCCCGCCACCACGGCTGCCGTATCACGATCCTCCAGGTAGCGCCGGCCCCTGAGGTCGACCTCGATGGTCATGGTCGGCGGCTTGGCCACTGCGTCCAGCGAGACGATCCGGATCTGGCCAACGCTCAGGCCCCGGACCACCAGCCGAGTATGCCCTTCGCGATCGCCTGGATGCAGCAGCTGGTGCGCGGCATCGGCATGCGCGATCGCCAGCAAAGCGCCATCGTCTCCGTCGACCGCTTCGGCCCACGCCGCCACGGCTCGGCGCGCGGCCACCTCCAGCACGTCGGGGGCGAAGCGCCCGTCAGCGAGGCTCAGATCGAGCGCGGCGGCACGGGCATCCCCCTGGAAGTCGAGATCAGTGAGCTCGCCGATGTCGGTGCCCTCCGGGGCCGCCTCCGCCATCGCTCCCTCGACCAGCGCCTCGTCGCGCATCGTCCGCTCGTCGGTCCACGGACTGGCGACGATCTCCTCGCTGAGGGCGTGCTCGCCTTCGGCGCCCTGCTCGATCGAGAGCAGGATCCAGTGTTGGTTGCGACGGCCCAGCGTCCAGTACTCGCGGACACGGATGGTGTCGGTAAAGCGTCCGGCGCGTCGGATGCGGTGGCCGGCGCCGTCCTCAACGTAGTCGTGCATGCGGGCCTGGATCCGCACGACCACGCGGTCGGTGTCCGCGTCGCCGCGGTGGACGAGCGAGACGTACTCCACGTTTGGCGGCTCCAGTGGCGTCACGCGGTTGCGCCAGCCGCGGCGCGCGAGGTCATCCAGCCGCCGCTCCCATTCGGCCAGCAGTCCCGGGCCCACCAGCCCGCGCAGCCGGATCCGGTCCTCCGCGTCCCACGCCCGCTGGATCTCGAGAAACAGTGCCGTGGCCGTCTGCTTGACTGCTTCAGCAGCGAACGCCGGGTCATCCTCGGCCGCCTCCGCCGCCGCCGTCTCGACCCGGCGCCGGCGCTGGCTCACCCGGCGGCGCGCCGCTCGTCCGCTGCTCCGCCGAGCCTGCCAGGTGCGCTCTGCGCCCGGAACTGCACGGGTCAGGAACAGGTAGATGAGGGCCATCGCGATCAGGACCAGCAGGCCGAGACCGTGCCCAAGCAGCGCGATCCGGAACAGCAGCTGCAGCAGGATGTACACGCCCACTCCGCGGCCGCCGCCGCCCTCTCCACCTCCTCCGCCGCCGCCGCCTCCGCCCCCGCCCCCGCCGAAGCCTGAGGAGCCACTACCGGCGGCGGCAAGTGCCACCGGAGCGGCGATCAGCACCAGCCCGAGGATCACCGCCAAGACCAACGCCAAAGCCATCCGCCGGCGGCTCATCGCGCTCCGACCTCCGCCAAGGGCCCGATGCCCGGCTCGTGCTGATGCACATGCTGGTCGGCGTGGTAGCTGGAGCGCACCAGCGGACCGGCGGCGACGTGCTCGAAGCCGAGCTCGTAGGCCGCCCGTTCCAGTTGAGCGAACTCCTCCGGATGCCAATAGCGCACGATCGGCAGATGCTGCTCGGTGGGACGTAGATACTGGCCGACGGTGACTACCTGAACTTGCTGCTCCCGCAACGCCCCCAGGGCGTCAACCATCTCCCCAAAGCTCTCCCCGAGCCCGACCATCAGCCCGGATTTGGTGACGACCTGATCGCCGCCCATCTCCTTGGCGGTTCTCAGGACCCGGATCGAGCGCTCCCAGGTGGATCCGCGACGGGCCACGGGATACAAGCGCGGCACGACCTCGACATTGTGGTTGAAGACATCGGGTCGCTCCGCGATCACCTTCGCCAAGGGCATCTCTTCGCCGCGGAAATCAGGGGTCAGCACCTCGATCTTGGTTCTCGGAGACTGACGGCGGATCTGGCGAATCACTCCGACGAACGCCCCGGCGCCCAGATCGGGTAGATCGTCGCGGTCGACGCTGGTGATGACCGCGTGCCTGAGTCCCATCCGCGCCACGCTGCGCGCCACCCGCGCCGGCTCCAGCGGGTCGTCCCAGGTTGGCTTGCCGGTCTTGACGTTGCAGAAGCCGCAGCGCCGGGTGCAGGTATCGCCGAGGATCATGAAAGTGGCGGTCCCCCGCTGCCAGCACTCCCCGATATTGGGGCACGCTGCCTCCTGGCAGACGGTGTGCAGGTTCTCGTTGGCGATCAGCCGGCTGAGCTCCCGGTAGCGCGGGCCGCCCGGCGCGAGGACCTTGAACCATGGCGGCTTACGGGCTCGATGCGCCTGCACCTCTGAGCCGAGCACCGTGACGATGTCGGCGATGCCGCCGGGGTGGGCGCGGGATCGAGTCAGAAGCTGCCGGTGGGGCACACCTCAAAGGCTACTCGGCGCAAAGTTGACTCACGCCGTGACGCCGGTCACGCTTGCCCGCGACCTGATCGCTGCCTCCAGTCGAGCCAGGCTCACCAGCCGTTGCCGGCGTCCGAGCGCCTGCGCCAGCTGCCACGCCGCCCGCTTGCGAAAGCACGCCAGCTGCCCGGCGCCGCGACCGGTCTCCTTGATGATCGAGGTCATCTGCACGCCGTCGAGGCCGCACGGGATGATCCATGAGAACGGCTGCAGGTCGTTCTCGACGTTGACGGCGAAGCCGTGCGTGGTCACGCCCCGCTGGACGTGCACGCCGATAGAGGCGATCTTGCGCTCGCCCACCCATACCCCGGTGAAGTCAGGACCGTCGTCGAAGCGGGCCCGCGCCGCGATCCCCTCCTCGGCTAGAGCCGCCCCCACCGCCCGCTCGAGCATGCGCACGTACTGGACCACGTCCGCGACGGCCACGATCGGATAGCCGACGAGCTGGCCGGGGCCATGGTAGGTGACCTTGCCCCCGCGATCGGTCTGGAAGATCTCGATCCCCTGCATCCGATACCAGTCCTCCCCCATCGGCAGCTCGCCAGGCGAGGAACGGCGCCCGCGCGTGCACACCGGCCAGTGCTGCAGGGTCAGCAGCACATCGGGTATGGCCTCTCGCTGGCGGGCCTGCCGCACGCGCTCCTGCAGCACCAGCGCCTGGCCGTACTCGATCGTGCCGAGGTGACACACCCACAGTTCGCTGGACATCCCAGCAACGATACGCCGCGGGAGTGGGGGGCGGTTGGTGATCACGGGGCTCTGATCCGCTCCCCAATCTCACCCCGCACGGCGATCCGTCCAACATCGTGGCGTTGGGGGTTAGTCTTCGCCGGATGGACGCTGTGTGGCTCGCGCGCATGCGCTGGCGCCGCCGCGGCGCCTGGCTGTGGCCGGCGTTCATCGCCAGCATCGCGCTTGACGCGGTGATTGGTCACGCGCTGCCGCCGGCAGGCGAGACGCAGACACTGCTCGGCGCCGCGCTGCTGGGTTGCTTTCTGAACTTGTTCGGGGTCGTGCTGCTGAGCGCGGCGATCGGAGCTCTGGTGCGCCGCCGCCGCCGGGACCTGCCGCGAGGGGTGGCCCGCGACTACGGGGGCACGATCGTGATCGCGGGCGTCTGCCTGGCGCTGCTGCTGGCCGGGGTGGTCCACCGCCCGACGGTGCTCGCCCATCAGCGCATCCTCCGGGACGCGATCGTGCGGGCGCAGGCTTGGATTGGGGACCGGGCGCCGGCCGAGTTCCGCCGCCGCCTCTCGGTCGTCGACGTGTACCCGATAGAGCCGGGAGTGATGTACCGGATCTGCGTGCCGAGCATCGAGCGCACGCGGACATACTGCGTGGTCGTGAAGTCGACGATGCCGTTCGCCAGCAGCGTCAGCTTCGCCGGCTACGAGCCGAACTCGGCGTTTGCGGCCGGAGCAGGTTAGCGTGCCCGTCAGTCCCCGCCCGAGCGAACCATGGTCGGCGCGCCTCTAGGCTGCGCTGATGGGCAGCTCTCCAGTCCAGCGCACCGCTCTGCTCGCCAGCATCCTCGGCGCGGGGATCGTGTTCCTGGACAGCACGATCGTCAATGTTGCTCTGCCGTCGATCCGCGCCAGCCTGCATGGCGGCCTGGCCCAGCAGCAGTGGGTGGTGGAGGCCTACCTGCTGACGCTGGCCTCGCTGCTGCTGGTCGGCGGCTCTCTGGGCGATCTGCTCGGCCGGCGACGGATCTTCAGCGCCGGGCTGATCGGCTTTGGCGCCTGCTCCTTGCTGTGCGCGGTGGCGCCCACCAGCGGTGTGCTCATCGCCGCGCGAGCCGTGCAGGGGATCGCGGGGGCGCTGCTGGTGCCGAGCACGCTGGCGCTGATCATCGACACGTTTCCACTGGCCGAACGAGCCGGGGCGATCGGCAGCTGGACAGCGTGGGCAGGGATCAGCACGGTGATCGGCCCGCTCGGCGGAGGGGCGTTGGTGCAGGCCGCCTCGTGGCGCTGGATCTTCGCCATCAACCTGATTCCGGTGGCGCTGGCGCTGCTGCTGTTGCGCCGGCTTCCCGACGATCGCCGCACCCCGGGCCACGTGGACGTTCCCGGGGCGATCTTGTGTGCACTCGGCCTCGCCGGCCCGGTGTTCGCACTGATCGAGCAGCCGGTCTACGGGTGGGCCAGCGTGCGCGTGGCGCTGCCGCTGGTCGGCGGAGTCATCCTGTTGGGGTCGTTCCTGGCCTGGGAGCGCCGCAGCCCGCAGCCGATGTTGCCACTGCGGCTGTTCGCGGTGCGAAACTTCAGCGTCGGCAACCTGACCACGCTGACGCTGTACGCCGGCCTCGGTGTCGCCACCTTCTTCGTGGTGCTGTTCATCCAGCAGGTTGGCGGCTACTCGCCGCTGCAGTCGGGGTTGGCGCTGTTGCCGCTGACGATCCTGATGTTCACACTCTCCCGCCGATTCGGGGCGCTGGCCGATCGCCTGGGTCCGCACCTGTTCATGGGTCTCGGGCCGGTGATCGCCGGCGGCGGGCTGCTGCTGCTGATCCGCACCGACGCGCGTGCTGACTACCTGACCCAGATCCTGCCGGGAATCGCCGTGTTCGGATTCGGGATGGCCGTGACCGTGGCGCCGCTGACCTCCACAGTGCTGTCCTCGGTCGAGGCCGGGCACTCGGGGGTGGCCAGCGGGGTCAACAACGCCATTGCCCGGGTGGCCGGACTGCTGGCGATCGCGGCGCTGGGCGCCGTCATCTCGGCAAGCTTCGCCGCGCGGCTCGATCGCGAGCTCCGGGGGGCGCCGCTGAGCGTGTCGGCCCGGGCCGTGGTTGACCGAGACCGCACTCGCGCCTTGGTAACCGATGTGCGGACGGTGCCTCCGAGTGAGCGGCGCCAGGTCAAGGCGGCTCTGACCTCCGCCTCGGTGTACGCGTTTCGCATCGGGATGGCCATCGCGGCGGGGCTGGCGGTGATGGGCGGGGTGATCGCGCTGATCGGGATCGAGAACCCGCGCCGGCGGGTGCGCTCGGTTGATTGCCCGGGAGGAGCGATGGCGCCCCCGACCGAGGCCCCGGGAGCGGCGTGACCCCTCCGGCCGAGTGACTCAAGGTGCGCTCAACGCTATCCCTTCCCGGCGGATAGGCTCCGCGTGATGGCCGAGCCGTTCACAGCCCTCATCACCGGTGCCTCGAGCGGGATCGGTGAGGCCACCGCCCGTCGAGTAGCTCGCGAGGCCGGGGCGCAGCTGGTGCTGGTGGCACGGCGGGAGGAGCGCCTACGGTCGCTGGCTAACGAGCTCGGTGGGGCGACCGTGATCGCCGTCGACCTCACCGATCCGGGCGCGCCCGCGCGCGTAAAAGAAGTCGTGGAGGGCGAGCATGGGACCTTGCACATGCTCGTCAACAACGCCGGTGCGGCCTGGCGCGGGCGCTTTGGCGAGACGGGCTGGGCCAATGTCGAGCGCCACATGAAGCTGAACTTCGAGGCACCGGTGCGGCTGACCGAGGCGCTCCTGCCGCTGCTGCGCCGGACCGCTGCCTCGCTCAGCGCCCCAGAGCCCCCTCGCGTGAGCATCGTCAACGTCGCCAGCACCGCCTCTCGTGTCGCCCGTCCGGGTTCCGGGGCGTACTCGGCGAGCAAGTTCGCGCTGGCCGGCTGGAGCGATGCACTCTGCGGTGAGGAGCGCGAGCGCGGGGTGCATGTCGGGCTCGTGCTCCCCGGGTTCGTGCGCACCGAGGGCTTCCCGGCTGCGGAGCTGACCGCCAAGCGCACCACCCGCTGGCTGGTGTCCTCCCCCGAGCTGGTGGCCGAGGCGATCTGGGGGGCGGGGCCGGGAGGCAAGACAGAGCGCTACGTTCCCCGGCATTACGGGCTGGCGGCGGCGGCACGGGTCCTGGCTCCGGCCCTCATCCGCCGGGCTACGGCGGGCGGCGCCTTCACGACCGCCACGAAGTCGAGCAACTAAGCTACAGCGCCGTAACAACTCCGCGTTCAGGAGCAGCCATAGATGACCTCCACCGTTCGTCGGGTGGCCGTCCTCGGCGGCATCCGGATCCCGTTCGCCCGCCAGGATGGTCCCTACGCTCGGGCCTCCAACCAGGACATGCTGACCCACGTGCTCGACGCCCTGGTGGGCAGGTTCAACCTCGAGGGAGAGGCGCTCGGCGAGGTCGCCGCCGGCGCGGTGCTCAAGCACAGCCGGGACTTCAACCTCACGCGGGAGTCGGTGCTCGGCTCCAGGCTCGCGCCCGCGACTCCGGCCTATGACGTCCAACAGGCCTGCGGGACCGGCCTGGAGACGGCGATCGTGGTCGCCAACAAGATCGCCCTCGGTCAGATCGACTGCGGAGCCGCCGCTGGCGTCGATACCACCTCGGATGCCCCCATAGCCATCAACGAGGACCTCCGCCAGGTTCTGTTGCAGGCCAATCGAGCCCGGAGCAATACACAGCGATTGCGGGCGCTGGCGAAGATCCGCCCGCAGCAGATAGTGCCGGCGATCCCGCGCAACGCCGAACCGCGCACCGGCCTGTCGATGGGCGAGCACACCGCGATCATGGCCCGGGAATGGGGGATCGGACGCCAGGAGCAGGACGAGCTCGCGGTGCGCAGCCACCTCAACCTCGCCGACGCTTACGACAGCGGCTATCTGGACGATCTGGTGACGCCGTTCCTGGGCCTGGAACGCGACCAGAACCTGCGGCCTGACGCGAGCCTCGAGAAGCTGACCAAGTTGAAGCCAGTGTTCGGCGGCCTCGACGGCACCATGACCGCCGGGAACTCCACTCCGCTCTCCGATGGTGCCTCCGCAGTGCTGCTCGCCAGCGAGGATTGGGCGCGATCTCGCGGGATTCCCGTCCAGGCCTACATCCTCGACGCCCAGACCGCGGCCGTCGATCACGTGCACGGGCGGGAGGGACTGCTGATGGCCCCGACCCAAGCGGTGCCGCGGATGCTCGACCGCGCCGGCCTCACGCTGCAGGACTTCGACTTCTACGAAATTCACGAGGCGTTCGCGGCCCAGGTGCTGTGCACCCTCAAGGCATGGGAGGATCCAGTCTTCTGCCGCGAGCGACTCGGACGCAAGCGCCCACTCGGCCAGATCGATCCTGACCAGATCAACGTCCACGGCGGGTCGCTCGGCGCCGGACATCCCTTCGGCGCCACCGGAGGGCGGATCGTCGCCAACCTCGCCAAGCTGCTCTCGCAGTCGGGCTCTGGCCGCGGGCTGATCTCGATCTGCGCCGCAGGAGGGCTCGGGGTCACCGCGATCATGGAGGCCGCGAATGCCTGACCGCTATCAGCAGGTGATCAATACGCCCTTCGGGCGAGTCCTCTCCAAGAAGGTGGGTCTGCCCCAGCCGGTCGAGCTCGAGCGCTACACGCGAGGTCGTCCGGTGATCGAGGGACCGGTGCTGCTCGGCGCTGCGACGGGATCTCGGCTGGCGCCGGCGGTGGCCGGTGTGCTGGCGGCCATCGGCGCCGAGGCGTACACCTCGTTGCCGGATGACCTCCGCGCCGCCACCGCCGCCGCGGGACTGAAGGCCGAGGTGTGGATTCCCCGGCCCGCGCCCGCGGAGCAGACGCTCAAGGCGCTCGTATTCGACGCCACCGGGATCGGTTCCAGCGAGCAGCTGCACGAAGCATGGGCGTTCTTTCATCCAACGATCCGGCGCCTGCGCGGCTCGGGTCGGGTGATCATGCTCGGCACTCCCCCGGCGGGCACCGCGGGTGCTCGTGAGGCCACTGCGCAGCGAGCGCTGGAAGGCCTGACCCGCTCGATCGGCAAGGAGCTTCGTCGCGGGGCCACCGCGCAGCTGGTGTACGTCACGCCTGGGGCCCAGGACGGGATCGAGTCGACTCTGCGCTTCCTGCTCTCCCCGCGGTCGGCCTACGTCTGCGGGCAGGTGATCCGCATCCAGGACGCTGCGGTGACGCTTCCGGGCCTCGACTGGGAGCGTCCGCTCGAGGGACTGGTGGCGCTGGTCACCGGCGCTTCACGGGGGATCGGCGCGGCAGTCGCGGAGGTGCTGGCGCGCGACGGTGCGCACGTCGTGGGGCTAGACCTGCCGGCGCAGGCGTCCGCGCTGGAGCAGGTCACGAACCGACTCGACGGCTCGTCGCTGATCCTGGACATCACCGACCACCGCGCGCCAGAAGATCTCGCCGCACACCTGAGACACCACCACGGCGGCGTCGACGTCGTCGTGCACAACGCCGGGGTGACCCGCGACAAGACCCTCGGGCGGATGTCGGCCGACCAGTGGGACCTGGTGCTGGACATCAATCTGACTGCGCAGGAGCGGATCGATGACGAGCTACTGGCTGGGGACGTGATCCGGGAGAACGGGAGGATCATCTCGGTGTCGTCGATCAGCGGGATCGCCGGCAATGCCGGCCAGGCCAACTACGCCACCTCCAAGGCAGGGGTGATCGGGATGGTGGAGTCTCTCGCCGGCGAGCTGTTGGGCAGGAAGCTGACCATCAACGCGGTGGCCCCTGGCTTCATCGAGACGCAGATGACCGCGACGATGCCGATCGCGAGCCGTGAGGTCGGCCGGCGGATGAACAGTGTCGGCCAGGGAGGGCTGCCGGTCGACGTCGCCGAGACCGTCGCTTGGTACGCGAGCCCCGCCTCGGCGGGCGTGACCGGTAACGTCGTGCGCGTGTGCGGGCAGAGTGTGCTGGGGGCGTGAGCATCGCCGTTCGTGAGCTTGGTTCGCCTCCGGGAATGCTGCCGATGTTCGCGCGCGCGGGGATGGCGATGATCCCCGGTGCATCAAAGCTGCCGTTTCTCGCCGGCGGGGGGCGGAAGATTCCGGACTTGACGCTGGTACTGGACGAGATCGGGATCGACCGCGAGCGACTGGCCCGGTATGACCGCATCTGCGGCTTCGACATCGGCGATCAGCTGCCGCAGACCTTCCCGCACCTGCTGGCATTTCCGCTGCAGCTGGCGCTAATGACCGACAAGAGCTTTCCCTTCACGGCGATCGGGCTGGTCCACATCGGTAATCGCATCGTCGCGCACCGGTCGGTGCAGGCCGACGAGCGGTTGTCGCTGCGGGTGTGGGTGACAGAGCTGGAGCCCCATCCCCGTGGGCAGCAGTTCTCCCTGCGCAGCGAGGCGCGGGTGGAGGACGAGCTGGTTTGGGAGGAGGTCTCTACCAACCTGCGCCGTGGCGGGGGCTTGGGTGAAACCGCACCGTCCCGTGAATCTGTGGGGTCCGGCACTGCCCGGGGGTCGGGCGGGGAGGATGGGCTTCCCGCCGCGCCGAGCCTGGCCGCCGCTGAAACTTGGAAGCTCCCGGGCGACCTCGGACGACGTTACGCCTCGGTGTCAGGTGACTTCAACCCGATCCATATGCATCCGCTGAGTGCTCGCCTGTTCGGCTTTCCCACCGCGATCGCCCACGGAATGTGGACCAAGGCGCGCTGCCTGGCAGCGCTGGGACCGCAGCTGCCCGGCGCGTTCACCGTCGAGGTCGCGTTCCACAAGCCGATTCTGCTGCCTGCCACCGTCATCTTCGCCCGGGCGCCCGGCGATGCGGAGATCCCGTTCGCGGTCCGTGACGCCGACACTGGCACGCCACACCTCGAGGGCCGAGCCAGCTTCGGCTAACCCGCCGGCACAGGACTCAACCCTCCTGGGCCAGCTCCTCGAACAGTGCCTGCATCCGCTCGAGCACGGCCACCGCTGCCTGCAGGTCAGCGGCGCTGAAGTCGGCGAAGGCCGCACGCCAGCGCGGCTCGTGCGCGGCGCGACGCTCGTCCAGCAGCCTCCGGCCCCGGGCGGTCAGCGACACGAGCACTACCCGCCGGTCGTCCTCGGACCGCGAGCGGCGCACGAGGCCGGCCTGCACCAGCTCGTCGAGCAGCTCGGTAGCGCTGGCGGGGGAGAGGTCGGCCAGATGCGCGAGCTCACTCGAGGGCAGCATCTGGCGGTCACACAATCCGAACAGCAGCGAGTACTGGGCGTCACGCAGGCCCCCCGGATGGCGGCGCTCGCGACCGCGCAGGCGCCTGAGGGCGGCCGTCGTGGCCTTGAACGCCGGTCCCAGCTGGTTGACCGGATCCGGGTTGGCCGCTGGCCCAGCGAGGGGATCCGCGGTGACCTCGCGGCTCATGCCGTGGCCGCCTCCGCCACCGGCTCAGCCGACGCTACCGCCGCCCGCTTACGTGCTCGTGCGGAGCGCTCGGCTCTCATCAGCACGATCGTCGGCACGATCCCCAGCGCACTCAACAGCGCCGCGGCCCAGAACGCCGTCCCGTAGGCGGAGGCGGCAGCCGGAAGCGTGTGTGCGCCGGCCAGCGCCCGCTGGAGTACGACCGCCAGTACGGCGGTGCCGATCGAGCCACCAACGCGTTGAAGCACGTTCAGCTGCGGGGTGGCGTCAGCCAGCTCCGAGCGCTTCAGCGAGGCGAATGCGGCCGACATCGCGGGCATGAAGCCGAAGCCGATCCCGACCCCGCGCACGAACATCGCTACCGACAGCCACACGATCGAGGTGTGGGCGCCGATCAGCCCGAACGGGATCGTGGCCACCGCCGTCAAGCTCACGCCGAACAGCGCCAGCGCGCCACCCCCGCGCCGGTCGGTCAGCCGCCCGGCGATCGGCATCACCAAGGCGGCGCCAAGACCCTGCGGGGCGGTCAGCAGGCCAGTGTCGACGACGCTCTCGTGGCGGACGTCCTGCCAGTAGAGCGGCAGCAGGATCATGCCGCCGAACAGCGCCGCGCCCAGGCAGAACATCGTCAACGAGGCTGCGGAAAAGGTCGGTCGACGGTACAGCCGCAGGTCCAGCAGCGGGAAGCGCGCGCGCAGCGCGTGAACCGCGAACACGGCGATCAGCGCGATTCCGAGCAGGCACGGCACGATCACCTTGACCGAGGTGAAACCGCCTGTCTGGCCGATCTCCGCCAGCCCGTAGGTGAGCAGCGGCAATCCCGTCGCCATCAACAGCAGCCCACGTACGTCCAGAGGATCAGCGGGCTGACGAGCTACCCGTGGCAGCACCCGCAGGGCGGCAATCACGGCGAGGATTCCGATCGGGAGGTTGACGAAGAAGATCCAGCGCCAGCTGGCGTTGTCGAGGATCAAGCCGCCGAGCGTCGGGCCGAGGATCGGCGCCAGCATCGCGGGTACGGCGACGACGCTCATCACGCGCCCCATCCGCGCCGGACCGGCGGCCTCGGCCATCATCAGCTGTCCCACCGGGAGGATCATTCCGCCGCCGATCCCCTGAAGCACGCGAAAGACCACCAGCTCGGTGGTTGAGCTCGCCAGTCCGCACAGCGCCGATCCCGCGGTGAACAACACCACCGAGACCAGGTAGACCTGCTTGGCGCCAAAGCGCCGTGCCGCCCAGCCGGTCACCGGAATGACGGCGGCCAGCGCCAGCATGTACCCGGTAACCACCCACTGGATTTGGCTGATCGTGGAGTGCAGCTCGCGGCTGAGCGTCGCCAGCGCGACGTTGACGATCGTGGTGTCGAGAATCGACATGATCGAGCCCACGATCACCACCGCGCTGATGCGCCAGACGTAGGCCTCGATCCGCTCTGAGCTAGCCGTCATGCTCTTCCCTTCCGCAACCGGGGCTCATCGGAAGCAAAAAGTTTAGGCTCCGAAGCATAGCGATGAGAAACCCTCGCCGCCGATCCTCATGGGGTGGGCGCGCCAGCTTCAGTGCGGCCGTGTCGTCTGGCCAGGGACACGTCTACACTTACCTCGTCATCCGGGCGAAGTGCCCGGCCAAATCAGTGCCCGCGTCCGTAGTTGTTGCCCCCAGAGAGCACCTCCCGCGTTTCGCAGCACACGACACACTCCCGGGAGGGAACGTGCCTACAGGAACCGTCAAATGGTTCAGTGACGAGAAGGGCTACGGGTTCATCACCCCCGACGATCAGGGCAAGGACCTGTTCGTGCACTTCTCGGCGATCGCCGGTAACGGCTTCAGATCACTGCCGGAGGGAGCGAAGGTCTCCTACGAGGCGGAGATGGGCCCCAAGGGCCCGAATGCCGCCAACGTGCAAACGATCTAGCCGCTGCTGGGCAGCAGCATCATGCGACGCGGCCCGTTTCGGCGGGCCGCCTGTCGTTGACGGACCAGGTACTCGGGCGCGCCCTCTATCGTGGATGGTGAGATGACGTCCTTCGACGAGCTTGGTCTCGCCTCCGACCTCCTGAAGGCGGTCCACGACGTTGGCTATGAAAGCCCGAGCCCGATCCAGGAGGAGGCGATTCCGCACCTCCTCCAGGGCCTCGACGTGATCGGTCAGGCGCAGACCGGCTCGGGCAAGACGGCGGCGTTCGGCCTGCCGATGCTCCAATACGTCGACGCCGACGAGGCCGAAGTGCAAGGTCTCGTGCTCACGCCGACCAGAGAGCTGTGCATCCAGGTCACCCAGGCGCTGCGCGCCTACGGCCGGGCCAAGGGTATCGACGTGGTCGCGGTGTTCGGCGGCGCGCCGATCCGGACCCAGCAGGCGCAGCTGCGCGCGGGAGGACAAATCGTCGTCGGCACCGTCGGGCGGGTCAAGGACCTGATCTCACGCCACTCGCTGATGCTGCACGCCTGCCGCTTCGTCGTCCTCGACGAGGCGGACGAGATGCTCGACCTCGGCTTCCTCGAGGATGTCGAGCGGATCCTGTCGCTGACGCCCTCGAGCCGGCAGACGGCGCTGTTCTCGGCGACGATGCCGCCGGAGATCCGCCGGCTGGCCGACCAGTACCTGTACGACCCGGTGACGGTCAAGGTAAAGACGGCGACGCTGACCGTGGACACGGTCGAGCAATTCGCTCTGGAGGTGCGCGCGCAGGAAAAGGCCGACCGACTGGTGGATGTGCTGCGCGCCGAGGGGCCCGACCAGGCGATTGTGTTCGTGCGCACCAAAATTCGCTGCGAGGCCCTGTTCCGCACGCTGCGTGACCGCGGTATGAACGTCAAGGCGCTGCACGGAGACATGAGCCAAGGCTCGCGCGATGGCGTGATGATCTCGTTCAAGGATGGCCGGCTGCCGCTGCTGGTGGCAACCGATGTCGCTGCTCGGGGCCTCGACATCGCCGGCGTCTCGCACATCATCAACTTCGACGTTCCCATTTCCCCCGACGTTTACGTGCACCGGATCGGACGCACGGGTCGGGTCGGGCGCAGTGGGCGGGCGATCACCTTCTACGAGCCTCGTCAGGCGCGTGAGCTCGGGGCGATCGAGCGGCACGCGGGAGTGAAGATGTCTCCGTGGGTGGAGAACGCGCACGTCGCGCCCACCCCGGTCAGGCCAAAGCCCCGGCGCCACTCTAAACCGCACGTGGCCGCCAACGGCGGCCCCGGCTCCAAGCTGATCGTTTCCGGCGGTCGCGCCGCGGGACTGGAACCCTCAGACCTCATCCACGCTGTGACCACCGTCACCGGTCTCGATGGTGAGGCCGTGCGCAACGTCCGCGTCCTTGAACGCTTCGCGTTCGTGGAGGTTCCCGCCGATGAGGCCGAGCGGGTCGTTGACGAGGTCAGCGGAACCGAGGTGCGCGGCCATCGGCTCGCGCTCGAGCTGACCCGGGCGTGAAGCCAACGGGTCCCGCCCGGCCGTAGCAGGCGAAAACCTGCGGGCGCGACCCACTAGGTAGCCTGGATCGCATGTCAACAGCCCAGATGCACACAAGCCACGGCACGATCGCGCTCGAGCTCTTCGACGAGGATGCGCCGAAGACGGTCGGGAACTTTCGCAAGCTCGCCTCCGAGGGCTTCTACGACGGGATCATCTTCCATCGCGTTATCCCCGACTTCATGGTCCAGACCGGGTGCCCAGAGGGCACTGGCACGGGGGGGCCAGGGTACACGTTCGAGGACGAGTTCAACCAGCACAAGGTGGTCCGGGGCGCGCTGGCGATGGCCAACGCCGGGCCGAACACAAATGGCTCGCAGTTCTTCCTTCTCACCACCGACAGCGCCCCCTGGCTGGACGGCAAGCACACTGTGTTCGGTCAGGTCACCGCCGGTATGGACGCGGTCGACGCGATCGAGCAGGTGCCGACCGGTAGCCGCGACCGGCCACTGGATCCGCCGGTGATCGAGTCGATCGAGCTCGATCCCACATAAGCGCGGGGGGGGCGAGTTCGACGCCTCCCCAAATGGGCGCAGCCGGACTGAGGTAGCCTGGACGCATCCGCTCAAGCGGAGCCCATTCCAGCCGCAGAGGGAGAGACATGGCGAGCGTCGAGCAGCAGCCGCGGGCCGGTACCAACGGCGCGCACACGGCCAGCATTCCGGTGGAGAACCCGGCCACCGGCGAGGTGATCACGACGATCCCAGTGTTGACTGAGGCGGAGATCGCGCAGATGGCCGTCCGCGGGCGGGCGGCGCAGCCAGGCTGGGAGGCAATCGGCTTCAGCGGACGTGCGCAGATCCTCAGGCGGGCCCAGAAGTGGATGCTCGACCACGCCGACCGCGTGCTCGACACAGTTGTGGCCGAGAACGGCAAGACTCACGAGGATGCGCAGCTCGCCGACCTCGGCTACACCGTGAGTGCGCTTGGCTTCTGGGCCAAGGAGGCGCCCAGGTATCTCGCCGACGAGCGTGTTCCCTCCTGGAACAACCCCGTTGCCGCGGGTAAGAAGCTCGTCATCCGCTACGCGCCGGTGGGGTTGGTCGGGGTCATCGGGCCCTGGAACTACCCGATCGCCAACTCGTTCGGGGACTGCATTCCAGCGCTGGCCGCCGGCAACAGCGTGCTGCTCAAGCCCAGCGAAGTCACCCCGCTCAGCTCGCTGCTGATGGAGGAGATGATGCGGGAGTGCGGCCTACCCGAGCACGTCTTTCAGGTCGCCACCGGTGACGGCTCCACTGGTCAGGCGCTGATCGCAAACGTCGACTGCGTGATGTTCACCGGCTCCAGCCGGACCGGCAAGGCAGTGATGAAGGCGGCCGCCGACGCGCTCGTCCCGTGCTACCTGGAGCTGGGCGGTAAGGATCCGATGATCGTCTGCTCCGACGCCAACATCGAGCGCGCCGCCAACGCGGCGGCGTTCTACTCGATGAACAACGGCGGCCAGGTGTGCATATCGGTCGAGCGGGTCTACGTGGAGGCGCCTGTCTACGAGGACTTCGTCCGCCGCGTCACCGACAACGTTCGTCAGCTCCGTCAGGGACCTCCGGCGGGTGAGGGGACGGTGGACATAGGCGCTGTCACCTTCCCGCCGCAGATCGAGACCGTCGAGGAGCATGTCCGCGATGCCGTCGACAAGGGGGCGAAGGTCCTCGTCGGGGGTCACCGACGAGCGGGTCAAGGTCGGTTCTATGAGCCCACGGTGCTGGTCGACGTCGATCACTCGATGCGCTGCATGCAGGAGGAGACATTCGGGCCGACGCTGCCGATCATGAAGATCTCGGACGCCGAGGAGGGAGTGCGCCTGGCCAACGATTCCGCCTACGGGTTGCAGGCCAGCGTCTGGACCGGCGACGTGGAGCACGGTGAGCAGCTGGCTCGGCGCATCGAGGCGGGGGTGGTATGCGTCAACGACGCCCAGATCAACTACACGGCCCTGAACCTGCCGATGGGCGGCTGGAAGGCCTCGGGCCTGGGCACCCGCCATGGCGCGGGCGGCATCCGCAAGTACACCAAGGTGCAGTCGCTGTTGGTCACCCGCCGGGCTCTCAAACGCGAACCGTTCATGTTTCCCTACCGCAAGCGCCGAACCATGCTCCTGCGGCGCATGTTCAGGGTCCTCTACGGGCGCGGGTCGAGGGACTGAGCGGAACTCAGTCGAGCACCCAGGTGTCCTTGCCTCCGCCGTCCTGGGAGGAGTTGACGACCAGACAGCAGCACCCCGACCGGAACGTCCGCGACCATACGCCGGTGCACGGCGGTGCGCAGCGCGGAGAGAATCGCGCTTGCCCAGTCCCGCTGACCCCAGTCGGCGTGCTCGAACCGGCGGGAGAAGCCCGCCCTCCAGTAGCGCTCGCTGACCCTGCGTCCGTCCGGCTCGATGCTCATCACGGTTGCCGGGGCGAGCTTTTGCACCCCCTTGAGCATGGTGCGCGGCGGGGGTACCACGGCGTGCCAGCTCAGGTAGTGGTGCAAGGCCACCGGGTCGATATCGGTGTCGATTCCACCGCCGGCCAGCAGCGCCGGCAGGGTGGAGGCGAAGCGCAGCGATCCTGATCCGTCGGCCAGGTACAGCGGTTTGATCCCCAGCCTGTCGCGGACGAGCACCAATCGGCCGGAGGCGTGTTCGTAGAGTGCGAAGGCGAACATGCCAATCAGCTGATCCACACACCGGGCCCCCCAGCGGTTGTAGGCCTTGAGGATTACCTCGGTGTCGCTGCGGGAGAAGAACTCATAGCCCTCGGCCTCCAGCCGGAGCCGCAGCTCACGATGGTTGTAGATGCAGCCGTTGAACACGATCGTCAGGCCGAGCGCGGCGTCGACCATCGGCTGATCGCCGGCTCCGGTGAGGTCGATGACCTTCAAGCGCCGATGGGCCAGCGCCACCCGATCATGCGTCCACGAGCCTCGGCCGTCCGGTCCCCGGTTGGACATCGTCGCCGCCATCGCCTCGACGGCGTCACGATCCGGGGCCCGGGACCACGCCAGCTCTCCGGCAAAGCCACACATGAGCTTCGATCAGGCGCCCCAGGCGGCGGATGAGAACCGCAGCCTGGCGTTTTCGAACCGGCCCGCGGCCTCAACTAGCGCGGCGAACAGCGCCGCATGGTCACTGCGCTCGATCAGGCATTCCGCGTGCCACTGCACCGCAAGCAGGAACTCGCGATCGGCCGCCTCGAGGCTCTCCACCGTGCCGTCGGGGGCTTGGCCGGTGACCAGCAGGGCCTCGCCCAGCTCCGCCGCCGCTTGATGATGGAAGGAGTTGACCTGCAGCTGGCGGCTGCCCATGATCTGGCTGAGCCGGCTTCCCTGCTCGAGCTTCACCCAATGGGTGGGCTCGCCGCTGGGCTCGCTCTGGCGATGGTTGATGGTGGATCCGGCGATGTCCGGCAGGTGCTGATGCAGGCTGCCGCCACGGGCGACATTTAGAACCTGAAGTCCGCGGCAGATGGCCAGGATCGGCAGGCGGCGGGCGTCGGCCGCTCGAGCGACCGCGAGCTCGAACGTGTCGAGCTCCTGCCAGGTGGGCCCGATCTGTTCGTGCCGGCGCTCCCCGTAGGCCAGCGGATCGAGGTCCGGCCCTCCGGACAGGCAGAGGCCGGAGACGCGGTCCAGCAGCGGCTCGAGGGATTCCTCGGCCAGCGGTGGGATCACCACGGGAATGCCGCCGGCGAGCTCGATCGCCTTCAGGTACTTCAGACCCAACGCCATTTCCCGTTGAGGTGGCTCACCCTGCGGCGTGGCCGTACCCGGATGGCTCGGACGCAGCTCCGAGGTGGTAACGGCAATCAGCGGCGGCGGCTCTGACCGCCCCTCGGGGCTCAGGTGTGGCGAATCCGATCGGGGCGCGACCATGGGTCCTCCTCTTCGAGCAGCGGCTTGGGGGTTCACCGTCGGCAACGCCACCGGCAGTACGTTTCCCGTTGCCCGCGGCCGTGCCATTGGCCAAATGGCCAAGATTCCCGGATAGATCTCGATCCCTGCGGCAGGTCCGCGATCGCCTGATCGGCGGAATCATCCTCAAGGTGAAAGCTCCCACTGTGCCCAGCGCCGTAGTCTTACCGCAGACGCGGATGGGCTTTCGCGGAGCGCAGAAGATGACCGTTCAGCAACTTCCCGCCTGGGCTGCTTGGACCGCCTCCCGGCCCTACAGCGTTGGCATCGAGGAGGAGGTGATGATCCTCGACCCGGTGGATTGGGCGCTGGCCCAGCAGGCCGACGATCTGCTGCCTGCGCTCTCCGCCCACCTGGCCGGGCACGTCAGCTCCGAGACGCACCGCGGGGTGATCGAGCTGGCCACCTCCCCCCATTCCAGCGCCCCGGCCGCGGGCCATCAGGCAGCGGCGCTGCGCAGCTCGCTGCTGGCCGAGCTGGAGCAGGCGGGGCTACGTGCCGCGGTGGCCGGAACTCACCCGATGGCGATGTGGACCGACACCCAGATCTCCAGCGGCGCCCGCTATCAGCTCGTGCATCAGTCGATGCGCGAGCTGGCCCGGCGCGAGCCGACGTTTGCGCTTCACGTCCACGTGGCGGTGAGCAATCCTGAAGACGCGATCGTGCTGCTCAACCGGCTGCGCGTCCACGTGCCACTGCTGTTGGCGGTGTCGGCGAACTCTCCCTTCTGGCAGGGACGTGACAGCGGGCTGGCGTCCACCCGTACTCCGATCTTTCAGGCCTTTCCCCGTGTCGGGCTCCCGCGCGCCTTCTCCTCCTACTTCGACTACGCCCAAGCGGTCGACCAGATGCTGCGCTGCGACGCATTCCCGGAACCCACCTTCATCTGGTGGGACGTGCGTCCGCAGCCGCGCTTCGGGACGGTGGAGGTGCGGGTCATGGATGCCCAGACAACGAGCTCACGGCTGACCGCGCTGGCCGGGCTGGTGCAGTCGATCGCCCATCTGGAGCTGGAGGAGGGCTACCACGGCGAACGCCTTGTGCACGCGCCGGAGATCCTCGACGAGAATCGCTTCCTGGCCGCCAGGGACGGGATCGGCGCCGAGCTTCTGGACCCGGTCGCAGAGCGGCGGGTTCGGGCGTCCGAGCAGCTGGCGCGACTACTGCAGGCGGTTCGTCCCCACGCGCAGCAGCTGGGATGCGAGAGTGCCGTGGATGCGGTGGCCGAGATGGCGCGGGACCCAGGAGCGGAGCGCCAGCGGCGGTGCGCGCACCGCCGTGGGCTGCGCGGGCTGATCGAGCTGATGGCTGACGAGTTCGCCTAGCTCGGTCCCTCAGCCCACCGCTCGCCAGGGGGCAAAAGCGTTCCCCGAGCCCTCCAGGGCCGGCGTGAGCTCGGGAAAGTGACGTCTGACGACATCGCCGAACAGGTGGTTCTCCACCCACTCGATCCCTTCCGGCGTGTAGAGCTCAGGGGTGTAGTCGTTGGTGAAGAAGCGGTCTGACTTCAGTCGCCGACTGGCCATCAGGATGAAGATCCGGAACGCGGTGTCGCTGAAGCCGAATCCGGGTGGCAGCTTTTCCCCGAGCATCCCCACCTGCGTGTCGACCTTGTCGATCTCGCCACCGTAGACGTCCCGGATCTGCTCGTTCCAGTCCGCGTTGGGAGTGAGATCGTCAAACTTCTCCACGCGCTTCTTCCGGAGCCTCTGGCGGAAGTCGTTGTAGCGCGGGACCCCCCGCTCGCGATCGCGGAGGATGTCGATCGTGCCGATGTCGACGCGGTCGCCGTTGACCCGGGTCAGACTGCGCAGCGCGTTGGGGTGGTTGTGCAGCGTGATCGCCCCCGGGTGGGCGAGCCCGAACGAGTAGATCCAGTCCGCCATCCCGTACTCGTCGATGATCTTCCGGGTGCCGTGTCCCTGCATTGGGGTGAAGTCGGTCTCCGCGAGGACCTCGTGAGTCTGGTGCGAGCGGATCTGGTAGTCGTCGGGGATCAGCGGGTGCATCCGGTACACCGAGACGAACTCGCTGGTGATCGAGTAGGGCGCGGTGTGATGGTCAAGCGGCGAGCCGACGATGCCACTGATCAGCTCGCCGCTGCCGATGTGACCGAAGCTGCGCTTGACCCACTTTGGCAGCACCCCGTACCAGTTGGCGTTCATGCCGATCTGGAGCGCCGGGTGGTCGAGGATCCCGGGAGTCCATTCGACCGTGTGGATCTTGGCGATCAGTGCGGCGTTGATAAGGCGCGCCTTGAGGAACAGCTGCTCATCGTCCCAGCGGGGATGGTGACCCTTGAGCATGTCGCAGATCGCGTTGTGCTCACGCGCGAACAGGGTGTGCATGATCGACAGCCCGACCCAGTAGTTGTCGCTGAAGCCAGTCAGATCGATCCCCTGCAGCTCCTCGCGGGTCTCTTCGGGCAAGCGCCCGTCGTGCAGTGCCAGCTTGCCGTCCTCGCCTGAGCGCAGCTGGCGATTGCGCTCCTCGGTCGATCCGTACAGCTGCGAGCCGTCCCACCACGGGGTCACCTTGTTGACGTAGGTGGGCGGAAGCTTGCCGCCGTGGTTGGTCGAGTCCGGGCTGGTGCGGCGGACTTCCATGATCCCGCCGTCCCAATTGTCGTCCTCGCTCAGGGGCACCTGGAGGAACTCGGTCTCGGAGTTGTCGCCGTGACTGAACCAGTCGTGGTTCTGGAACTGAAGCCAGCAGGCGGCAAGCACGTTCAAAGTGGTGGCAGGCTTGAACCGGTCTCGACTGAGCAGCTGGTTGGCCACCTCACGTGGGCTCGGATCGAGCATCCGCTGCTCCTGCGGGTAGGTCACCTCGATCGGGACGTTGCGGCCGAAACGCATACCGGTCTTGCCCATTGACGGGTTGGTGGGGTCGGTCTGCGAGCCGTCGTAGGTGCGATGCTGCGGTGGCTCGGAGACGACGACGGAGCCCCCGTTCTCAACCTGCTCGGTGTCGTAGAGGTTGAAGCGACGCAGATCCTCCCGGAAGTGGGCCAGCTGCAGCAGCTGCGCGGGCAACGGCAGCTCCCACCAGTCCGTGACGCGGTCGACGACGTCGAGTCCGGTCCGGACGACGCGCCGGGCGGCGCCCTTGGTCAGGTCTCCGGGCCTGTAAGACATCGTTCTCCTCCCGCGTTACCGATGGGCGAGGAGTCTAACCCTGAGAAAGGGGTAGAGGAGGAGAGTCTCGCCCGCTTCCCCGCCTTCTTCGACCTGATCGCCAACATCGCCGCCGAGGAGTTCGGCCACATCGAGCTGGTGGCGGCGGCCATCAACACGATGCTCACGGGGGCAACCGACACTGATGGCCTTGACCCTCCGAGCGCCCCGCTCGCGGACCTCAAGGGCATCGGCAATCCTCACCACTTCCTCGCCGGCGGCCAGGGCGCGCTGCCCCAGGACTCGCGTGGCGCCCCGTGGACCGGCGAATACGTGTTCTCCTCTGGTGACCTGATCGAGGACCTGACGCACAACTTCTTCCTGGAGACAGGCGCGCGCAGCGGCAAGCTCCGCGTCTACGAGATGGTCGACCACCCCGCGGCGCGCGCCCTAACCGGCTATCTGCTGGTACGCGGCGGCGTCCATCAGGTCGCCTACGCGCGCGCAGTGGAGAAGCTCACCGGCGCCGACCTGACCAAGATGTTCCCAGCGCCGCGAATCCCCACCGACAAGATCCCCGAGTGTCGGCCGCACCTGGAGCAGGGTCTTCACAAGACGCTCTACCGTTTCTCGCAGACCGACTACCTGGAGCTGGCTGCGGTGTTCAACGGTCCCCATCCGGAAACGGGCGAGGAGCTGAACGTGCAGCAGGGACCACCCGAGGGAGCGCTCCCGCGCGACCTACCCGCGCAACCGGCGGTGTTCGCGCCCGACCGCGATCCGGAGGAGATCGCGGAGATCGCCGCACGCCTGCGCGAGACCGCGGGACTGTCCAAGGAGCCCAGCGGCGAGGTAGCAAACGGGCGCGATGGTCTGGTCCAGAAGGTGGTCGGCAAGCTCGGAGGTTGACGGCGAATGTCGCGGCTGGCCGGTGCTACCGGCTGATGCAGGCCGGGATCCCCAGCGCCTGCCAGCCGCCGTTCTCCTGGCTCTGCACCAGGGAAACCTCGTGCTCCAGGGTCTTCAGCACGATCAGCGGGTCCTCGCCGCGGCGGAGACGGTGGATCGCCTCCGTCAGGTATGACAGCTGCCGGGAGAACGAGTTCAGGGTGGCGTGATAGACGGTGGCGTCCGCGGTCGTAGGCTGGAGGGGCTGCAGCTGCGAGAGCTCAGTGCGAAGCGCGTCGCGGCCGCGGGTCAAGAAAGCTTCCGCTTGCGCCGGCGAGGCCGGGGAGGGAATCCGGTCCAGGCGCGCACTTGAGGCCGAGCAGATCCGGCCAGCCTGGCTGCGCAGGTCCCCGAGCGATAGGGGCGAGCTGCCGCAGCCGACCACCATCAAGACCCCGGCTAGCGACCCGGCACGCCGCACCGCCCTCACTGCAATGGGGTCTCCAGCAGGCGCTGCAGCTCCGCGATCGTCTGCTCCGGTTGTATGTGGTGGACCGTGGCCATTCCCAGCTCGGCGGCAGGGCCGAGATTGAACGGTAGATCGTCGACGAACACGCACTGCGCAGGCTCCAAGCCGACGCTCTCGGCGCCGAGCGCGTAGATCTCCGGCGCCGGCTTGCGGATACCTACCTCCCCCGAGATGACGACGCCGTCGAACAGCTCAGCCAGCCGCGCCCGATCGTAGCGCCGGGTACCCCAGGAGTTGGAGATTAGGCCGGTGCGAATCCCCGCCCGCCGAGCGCTCAGGACTGCCTGCACCATCGCCGGTTCAGGGGCCGAACCGGCGAATAGCCGGTCGATCAGGCCCTGATCGCCAACCCCGAGCAGCGCGCCGAACTGCTGCTCGAAAGCCGCCTCGGCGAGCTGTCCCTCCTCCAGAGCGATCAACAGTTCACGACAGCTGGCGTCCTCACGGAAGCGCCGGCCGATCTCCTGCGGATCGAGACCCTCTAGCTCGCAGAAGGAGGCGAACGAGTCGAACAGGTTGGTGGTGAGAACGCCGCCGTAGTCGACGAGCAGCCCGCGAAGCCCGCCTTCAGAAGCCATGCCGGGTGACGTTCAGCGCCCGCTGGGCCAGCTCCACCACGCCCTCGCCAAAGGTCTTGAGGTAAGGGTCGTCGGTCGAGCCGGCGAGCGCACGCTTGTAGTTGCCCTCCATGAACACCACCGCTTTCCACAGCGCCAGGGCCACGTACCAGTCCAGCGCCTGCATCGAGCGGCCCGAAAACTGCTCGTAGCGTGCGACCAGCTCTTGGCGGGTAGGGAAGCCGGGGAGCGTGGTAACGCTCTGCATGTTGAACCGGCCGACGTCGTCTGAGGGCTCGGTCCAATGGATCATCATGTAGCCGACGTCGGCCAGAGGATCGCCGATCGTCGCCATCTCCCAGTCGAGGATCGCGACCAGTCGCGCCGGCGCGGAAGGGGCGAACATCGTGTTGCCGAGGCGGTAGTCCCCATGGACTACAGCTGCCGGTGGCGAACTCGGCAGGTTGTCCGCTAGCCAACCTCCAACCTGCTCCACCTGCTCCACCTCTCGGGTGCGATTGTGCTCCCACAGGCCGGTGAAGCGACGAAGCTGCCGCTCCAGGTAGCCGGTTGGCTTGCCGAAGCCCTCCAGTCCGACTTCAGTCCAATCGACGCCGTGGAGCTCCACCAGCGCCTCGATCAGCTCGTCGGCCACGCGCGAGCGCTGCGGTGGCGTGTCCAACGCCTCCGGCATCGTGGCCGTGATCACCTCGCCTCTCACCTGCTCCATTACGTAGAACGGCGCGCCGATCACCCCGGGGTCCGCGCACACCGCCAGGACCCGCGGCGTGCGGACCGGGGTGGGGTCGAGGGCGGTCAGCAGCCGAGCCTCCCGCAGGACGTCGTGCGCGCTCGGCGGCAGCGGCCCGCGCGGAGGTCGTCGCAGCACCACGCCAGTGCTGAGGGCGAAGGTGACGTTGGAGTGGCCGTCGCCTATTGGGGCGACGGTGAGGTCGGGCGGCGCGTCCAGATCGCTGTTGCCCAGGAACTCGATCAGAGAATCCAGTACCAGCAGCGGCTCGCGCTCGTTGGCCGAGCCCTCGGCGTGGGTACGAACTACGTCGTCGGGTGCGAGCGCCACGCTCATTTCGCTGGGAGCGTACCGGCGCGTGGTCGCCGGTGGCCACGCCCCCGCGGTCAGGCCGTCGCCAGCGTTCGCACGGGGAGCTCCAGCACGCGGTCAAAAGCGCCAGCCCTGGAGCTGCTCGCGACCGCCGCCAGTCCCACCACCGCCGCGCCCGTGCGCCGATCGATGTCGTGCAGCAGCCGGGCCATTCGGTCCCATGTCCTCCGGGCGGCCTCGGTCTCCCAGGGCGAATGGTTCTCTACGGGCCGCCCGCACGGGCCGGGTACGCTCAGACGGAGATGCCCGAGCTGCCCGAGGTCGAGATCACTGCGCGTTTGATCGGAGATGCGATCACGGGTTCCACGGTCGAGTCCGCTCTCGCCCCCGGGATCAACGCCCTGAAGAGCTTCGATCCGCCGCTGAGCGCGCTGGAGGGTCGGACGGTGGCTGGCGTGCGGCGGCGTGGGAAGCTGTTCCTGGTGGACTTCGAGTCGGAATTGACGGCGCTGATCCACCTGATGTCGGCCGGGCGGCTGCAGCTGTTCGAGACGCGGGCTTCTGGACGCGACCGTACCTCGAGGCTGCTGCTGCGCCTGGACGACGGACGTGAGCTGCGCCTGCGCGAGTTCGGGACCAGACAGCGCGCCTGGATCAAGTTGCTGGGCGCCGACGACCTCGAGGCGGAGGAGACGCTCGCGGCGCTCGGTCCGGACGCCTGGCCGGATCCGCCCGCGCTCGAGGCGCTGCTGGACGCGCCCCGACCGCTTCACGGGCTGCTGCGCGACCAGCATGTGATCGCCGGCATCGGTCGCTCGTGGGTGGATGAGATCCTCCACGCGGCCCGGATCTCGCCGTTCAAGCGGGGCAGCGATCTTGACGCCACCGAAGCCTTGCATCTGCGTCAGACGATGGTGAGCCGGCTGGCGGAGGTGATCTCCCACTACGAGCGAGAGATACGGCTGCCGATCCCGGACAAGCTGCCGATGCCGCTGACCGTGCACCGGCGCAACGGCGAGCCCTGCCCGCGCTGTGGAGACCAGCTCGAGGCGGTCTTCTATGAGGACTACGTGATGTGTTACTGCCCCCACTGCCAGACCGAGGGCAAGCTGCTCAAGGACCGGCGTCTGTCCAGGCTGTTGAAGTAGGCCTCCGCGCGCCCCCGCGCCGACCCCGGCCTTGCGCTCGCTCAGCCATGAGCGTAGGGTCGCTCTATGAGAACGAGCCGCGCGGCCAGGGGCCGCGTGATGCGTCGGATCTGGGCCAGCATCCTGACCGTCGTGTTGCTGCTCACCGTGAGCGCCTGCACCGGTCAGACCACAGGCGCGACCAACGTCACCAACGGTTCGGCGACGCTGCATGCCTCGGGGGCCTGCGACAAGGACCAGAGCTGCAGCTGGTATTGGCAGTACTGGCCGGCGAACGGCCCGCGATCGGCGGGCATGAAGACGCCGGTGCACGGCCCGGTCTCGGGACCCGCGAGCGCCAACGACCTGTCGACGAACATCGCCGGACTGACACCCAACACCACGTACCGATGGGTGTTCTGCGCGTCCCCAGGCAACGGCGGCGGCTACGCCTGCGCCGGGCCGAACGGCAACTTCGAGGGCCCGAGCGCCGATCCGCCGTCGGACTACGCCACGTTCACCACGCTTCCGCAGCAGACCCTGGCCGAGGGCTACGAGTTCGGCGCCTCCTGGAGCGCCCAGGCCACGCCGAATCCGTCCGGAGCCACCGCCAGCGTGCTGTCCGGGGTGTCCTGCGGAGCAGTCTCCGCGGTCGCGCAAGGCACCGTCATGCAGGTCTGCACGGCAGTCGGCAGCTACACGGACAGTGCTGGCGCCGAGCACCCACTGGCTGAGGGGTGGGACCAGAACTGGACGCTTCAGTCCCTGCCCGGCCCCACGCAGGGGGATCTCGCCGGCGTCGACTGCTCCTCCCAGAACCCCCCCCAGTGCACGGCGGTGGGTGAGGACCTCACCACCAGCGACACTCTGGCGGAACGCTGGAATGGCACCAGCTGGTCGATCCAGACGACCCCGGCGACTGGGGACAGCGGCCTATTGGGGGTCTCCTGCCCCACCTTTAACGTTTGCGTGGCCGTCGGCTTGCAGCACGGCTCGCCCCACACCGTCTCCCCCCTGGCGGAGCTGTGGAACGGCTCGAGCTGGACGGTGCAGAGCACCCCGGGTCTGGGCGGCGCGTTGTCCGCCGTGTCGTGCGCCAGCGCCACGGCCTGCACCGCCGTGGGCAACAGCTCCGGCGCCCCGCTGGCCGAGAGTTGGAACGGAAGCACGTGGACGAGCGAGACCGTCCCCGTGCCCGCCGGTGGACAGTCGGCCACGCTGTCGGGCGTCTCCTGCACCGCCGCGAACACATGTAGCGCCGTCGGCGCTTACACGAACAGCTCCGGCACCGGGGTGACGTTGGCCGAGCGTTGGAACGGGACCAGCTGGACGATCCAGCCCACGCCCAACCCCGCCGGGGCGCAGGCCAGCTACCTGAACGGCGTATCGTGCACGTCGGCCACATCCTGCACCGCTGCAGGCATCTACTCCCAGCCGGCTGGCACTCGATCGACGCTGGTGGAGTCCTGGAACGGGACGAGCTGGACGCTGGCGTCCACCCCCGATCCGGCAGGCGCCGGCTACGACGCCTTGTTCGGTGTTTCGTGCTTGGCGGTCCTGCAGGCCTGCACTGCCGTCGGCAACGGGTAGGTGCTCCAGGCGCCGCCTGAGTAGTGCTCCTGAGCGGGGGTCAGGCGCCGGTCGAGACGGTCTACTGCAGCCCCTCGCGCGCCTCGCGCACCAGGGTCACGGCCTCCGGGAAGATCGTCGCCATTACCGCGCGCAACTGCTCGGCCTGCTGCTCGGTAGTGCCCTGGATGTTCGCCCGGTTCATCGCCGCGACCGTGAGGTCGACCGCGAGCTTGATCGCGTTGTCGGCCCAGGCCAGCCGTTGCGCGCCCTGCATCTGCTCGGCAAACTCACCCAGCCGCCGTTGAAGATCGTCGGGATCGCCGAACAATCCTCCAAATCCGCTTCCTTCCATGGCCCTCATGCTACTCCCACCACTGATGCCGGCGATCGATCTAGCCTCGGCGGCGGGCGTACACTCGCGTGCGGGTGTCACCCTCAACTCCCAACGCGATCCTGCGGCGGCGGATCGAGACCGGAATCCGGATCGCCTCGCCACTGCTCGACCTGCTCATCGCGGTCGGGGACCGCGTCTCGCGGGTGATCGACCGAGGGGACTCGGAGCTCCTCCTGCCCCGCATGCCCCCCGAGGGAGAATCCGCTCCCCGTGGGCTTCGCCGGCCCGGGGTGGCTGGCCGCCAGTAGCGGCCGGGGTCATACGGTCGCTGAGAAACCGCGCCTGCGGAGACCACCATTAGCATGTCCGCGTGATGGACACCAACGAGCAACTGCTCTACGAATCACGTGTGCGCATGCGCCAGGCGGTGTTGGCCGCGGGAGCGGCGATTCTGCTGGTGGCCGCCGCGGCGGTGCAGCTTTCGGGTCCGCACACCAAGGTCAACGAGCTGACGCTCGACCTGATCACCGCCCACAAGCGCTTTCCTCTCGATGTCATCGGTGCGGTCATCAACGGACTGGGTTTGGTCGCACTGGCGGCCACGCTCGTGTTCCTGTTCAGCCTCGCCCGAGCGCGGAACCAGGAGCTACGAGAGTTCGTCAAGTGGCTGGCGATCGCCGGCGGGGCGGTGGCCGGGCTCAGCGGGATCGCCTACGCGGTGGTGATCGCCAGCAAGGCCAATGACTTCGTCAGCCAGGGCGCCCAGAGCTACGAGCAGGCCAACCATCTGACCAACAGCGGCGGCCTGCTCGCGCTGCCGTTCCTGGGCCAGGCCGCGGCGCTGCTGCTGGCCGTGGGCTTCGTGCTCACCTCACTGAACGCGATGCGGGTGGGGCTGCTGACCCGGTTCATGGGCTACTTGGGGATCTTCACGGGGATCCTGGTCCTGTTCCCGATCGGTTCGCCGGTGCCGGTGGTCCAGGCGTTCTGGCTGCTCGGTCTCGCCTACCTGCTCTCCGGGCGCTGGCCAACGGGAGTGCCACCCGCCTGGCGCAGCGGACGAGCCGAGCCGTGGCCTTCGTCACAGCAGCAGCGTGACCAACGTGCGCGCGCGGCCGGCGGACGGAGCGGCGGTGAGGTCGGCGGCCGAAGCAAGCCGGCAGCCAAGCCCCCGCCGGAGACGGTCGGCGCGGCGCCGCGAACGCGAGCGGGAACGGCCAAGCGCAAGCGCAAGCGCCGCCGCTGACAGCCGTTCGTCGCCTGGTGGCCGCCGCTCATCGCCGCTGGATCGCCGTCCGTCGATCTCCGTTGCCGGTTCGGGCTGAGCGGCCGAGAGTGTCATCGACATAGGTCAACCTCAGCGAGAGGAGACATCGATGGAAGCTGCCCGACCTGGTCGCGGCGAGGGTGCCCGGCCTGGCGCCCGCGAGGGTGCCCGAGAAGCTGATGTGGCGCCCGCGCCCGATCCCACCGGCGGTCGCACCGCCGGGGTGTGGGCGCCGGCCGATCCGGGGCCATTGGGGTTGGCCGCGTTCGCCGGCACCACGTTCGTGCTCAGCCTGGTGAACGCCGGCCTAGTGGGCACGCAAAAGCTCCCTGGCGGCGGCCTGCTGCCCCTGGTGGCCGCCCTGGCGCTCGCCTATGGCGGGATCGCGCAGTTCCTGGCCGGTATCTGGGAGTTCCGCACCGGCAACACGTTCGGCGCGGTCGCGTTCTGCTCGTTCGGGGCGTTCTGGATCTCGTTCTACTTCGTTGTTCACTCGGTGGCCCAGAACGCACCGAGAGAGGTGTTCAGCGGACTCGGTCTGTACCTGTGGATGTGGGGGATCTTCACCGCCTACATGTTCATCGCGTCGCTGAGGACCACCGGTGCCGTGGCGCTCGTGTTCCTGTTGCTCACGATCACCTTCATCATCCTGGGCATCGGCAACTCCTCGTTGGCCGGCACCCTCACCGCCACCAACGGCACGATCAAGCTCGGTGGCTATTTCGGTATCGCCACGGCGATCGCGGCCTGGTATGCCTCGTTCGCGGCGGTTATCAACTCGACCTTCGGTCGCATCCTCGCCCCGGTGTTCCCGCTCCGGCGCTGACAGGCGGACTCGAGAGGAGTAGCGTCACGTAGAACAGCATCACGACTCGCTCGGGCGCCGCGACGCCGGCGCCTGAGCTGTCGATTACGTGACGCGAGAGCGAGCACAAGGAGAGAGGTTCAATGGCAGACAGCGTTGAGACTCCGGCCGGCGAGGAGACGCTCGAGCGCAAGCTCGAGGAGATGCTCGACATCGAGAAGTTCGAGCCGCCCCAGGGATTTCGCAAGCACGCGCTGCTCTCGGACGACGCGATCTATGACGACGCCGAGCGTGACTGGCAGGGATGGTGGCTGAAGCAGGCCAAGGAGCTGCACTGGTTCAAGGAGCCATCGGAGATCCTGGACGACTCCAACCCGCCTTTCTACAAGTGGTTCACCGATGGCAAGCTCAACGCCTCCTACAATTGCCTAGATCGCCACGTCGAGGCCGGCAACGGTGACCGCGTCGCCTTCCACTGGCGCGGCGAGGAGGGCGAGGAGCGTGACCTCACCTACGCTGAGCTTCACCGCGACGTCCAGCGCTTTGCCAACGTGCTCAAGGAATTGGGGATCAGGCCCGGGGACATCGTTGGGATCTACTTGCCGATGATCCCGGAGGTTGTGGTGGCGATGCTGGCCTGTGCCCGCATCGGTGCGCCGCACAACGTCGTCTTCGGTGGCTTCTCAGCCGATTCGGTCAAGGAGCGGATGGAGTTCTCGCAGGCCAAGGCGCTGGTCACGATCGACGGTGCCCGCCGCAAGGGCAAGACCGCTCCGATCAAGCAGCAGGTCGACCGCGCGATGGGTGACCTGCAGACGCTGGAGCACATCGTCGTCGTCAAGCACACCGACGCGGAGTGCGAGATGAGGGAAGGTCGCGACGTCTGGTACCACGAGGTGATGGACAACGCCGACGCCGAATGTCCGGCGGAGGAGCTCGATGCCGAGCACCCGCTGTACGTGCTCTACACCAGCGGCTCGACGGCCAAGCCCAAGGGCGTGCTGCACACCACCGGCGGGTACCTGACCGGCGTCGCCGCCACCCACCGCTACGTATTCGACCTCAAGCCCGAGGAGGACACCTACTGGTGCTCGGCCGATGTCGGCTGGGTCACCGGTCACTCGTACATCGTCTACGGTCCCATGGTCAACGGGGCGACCAGCGTGATGTATGAGGGCGCTCCCGACTACCCGCACAGGGGGATCTGGTGGGAGCTGTGCGAGCGCTATGGGGTGACGCTGTTCTACACGGCCCCGACGGCAATCCGCGCCTGCATCAAGTGGGGCGTTGAGCACGTGGAGAAGCACAACCTGGAGAAGTTGCGGCTGCTCGGCACGGTGGGCGAGCCGATCAACCCCAAGGCATGGCTGTGGTACCACGTGGTCGTAGGGGGAGAGCGCTGCCCGATCGTCGACACCTGGTGGCAGACTGAGACCGGCGCGATCATGATCACACCGCTGCCGGGGATCGTGGCCACCAAGCCGGGATCGGCGACGCGTCCGTTCCCGGGGATCGAGGCTGAGGTCGTCGACGAGCGAGACGGTAAGCCGATCGACGATGGCCAGGGGCTGCTGGTGCTCAGGCGTCCTTGGCCATCGATGCTGCGCACTCTGTACAAGGAGGACGACCGGTTCATCGAGACCTACTTCTCCAAGTTCGGCCGCGAGACCTATCTGGTAGGAGACGCGGCCCGCAAGGACAAGGACGGCTACTTCTGGATCATCGGGCGGATCGATGACGTCGTCAACGTCTCCGGCCATCGCCTCTCGACGGCCGAGGTGGAGTCGGCGATCGTCTCCCACCAGAAGGTGGCTGAGGCGGCGGTGATCGGACAGGCCGATGAGGACTCAGGACAGTCGATCTGCGCCTTCGTGACGCTTGGCGGGACCATGGAGGGAACCGATCAGCTGACGGAGGACATTCGTGCCCACGTCGCCGACCGGATCGGGAAGTTCGCGCGGCCCAAGCGCATCGTCTGGGCCGATGATCTGCCCAAGACGCGCAGTGGAAAGATCATGCGGCGGCTGCTGCGTGACATTGCCGAAGGAAGGGCGCTCGGCGACGTTACCACCCTGCGCGACCCCGACGTGATGGCCCAGCTCGAGGGCAAGATCAAGGAGGAGCACGCTCAGGACGAGGCGTGAATCGGGCTCGGGGGCGCCCCGGCGACAGGCAGCTCCCGAGCGCGGATCCTGCGGCGCTAGACTTTCACGTGCGCTCGCCGCTCCGGCCAGGGGCGGGCGAGAGCTTCATCGAGCTGGAGCGGTAACGATCCGGTCGGGTCGCTTGCCGGGCCATCGCACTTCCATCCCGATTTGGAAAGGCGATGCGATGTCCTACATGAACCGTGGGTGGTGGGGGCCGAGTGTGCGCCTCCGGCCAAGTCGGAAATGCTGCCCAGGATGCTTCGGGCCGCTGTTCGTGCCCGCCGGGATGGCTCATCATGGGTGAGAGAGCGGTATCTGCGCAGCTTGTCATCGATCGAGAGCACGAGCCTGACGCGATGGTGGTGGCGCTCTATGGCGAGTTGGACCTGGCATCTGGCCCGCTGCTGGAGGATGAGCTCCAAGCGGCTGAGGCAGCCGGAGAAGAGCGCATCATCGTCAATCTCAGCGGTCTGGATTTCATGGACAGCAGCGGCCTGGAGGTCCTCATCGATGCTCAGCGCCGCTCAAGCCAGAACGGCCATCAGCTCTCGCTGCTGCGAGGCTCCCGATCGGTACACCGCATCTTCGAACTGACCAAGACCGAGGCCGCGTTCCGGTTCGACGACATGACGACCGAAAGACAGCGGCAAGCCCCCGGGCGAATGTGAAAAAGGCTCAAGCGGGGGCGGCGAGAAAGCAGACTCTCAAGAACCTTCCCCGGCGGCGATAGGTCCCGGTCATGCTCCGGGGTGCGGAGGCGCGCTGGTTAGGTAAGTCGCGCACACATCCTCGTCGCCGTGCACGCGCGCGCCCTGCTCGAGCCGTTCGCGGATCGTGCGCAGGAGCGGTAGATCGAGCTCGTGCCGCTGAGCCGATGCTTCGACCAGCGAGGCGTCCTTAGCCGCCAAAGCGAGCTTGAACGTCGGCTTGAAATCCCGTTGCATGATCGCCTTGGCCTTCATCTGCAGATACGGAAGATCGAGTGGACCGCCCTCGACAGCGTCGAGCACGAGCTGCGGCTCGAGTCCCATGCCCTCGGCAAGCGCGAGCGTCTCTGCGGCGCCTTCGACGACACTGAGGATCCAGCTGTTGGTCGCAACCTTCAGCCGCGTACCCGATCCTGCCTCTCCGACCCACATCGATCGCTGTCCGATCGCGTCGAACACAGGCTGCAGCTGCTGCTGCAGCTCTCTAGGGCCGGAGGCCAGGATGACGAGCTGGCCCTGCTCCGCCGGCTCCTTTGTTCCCAGCACCGGCGCGTCGACGAACTCGACGGCATGCTTACGGGCCAGCTGTATGCAACGCTCCGTCGCCGGCTCGCCGATCGTGCTCATCTGAAGCCAGACCGCGTCGTTGCCGATGCCGTGACCAAGAATGCCCGCCTCGCCCGACATGCAGTCGATCACCGCGTCCCCGTCGGCGAGCATCGTCAGGATCGTGTTTGCGCCCTGTGCGGCCTGCGCCGGGGAATCGAGTACCTGCGCGCCATCCTCGGTCAGCGACTCCGCCTTCTTGTGGGAGCGGTTCCAGGCCCGGACTTCGAAGCCGGCGCGGCTGAGGTTGCGGGCCATGGGAAGGCCCATCGTCCCTCCGGCGCCGAGCACGGCAACCGTTTCCTTGCTCATCATGCATACCTCCGATTGAGACCCCGCCAAGGTCTGGGCTGACGGCCGGGCGATCTCGTGTTCTGGCTCCTGGCCTGACACGACGGACCGGCTCGGTTCGCTTTACCCGCGTCTTCGGTCCCCAAACGGCACCACGAGGGTAGGAGGATCTGCGCGGCATCATCGATCAGGCGCGTCCGCCTCAGCTCGGACTGAGCTGCGTGAACGGTAAGCCGTGATCAGCAGGACAGCGGGGTGCGCGTACGCAGCGCCTGCGCCCACTGGGCGAGCTCTGCTTCTGCGTAGGCGCTGAACCCCTTGAATCCCGTGGGATTTGCCGATGGCGGCCAGAGCTCCAGCGACTCCGCGTGATGAGCGACGGCGACATTGATGGCCTGGCATCCACCGAAGTTGTCGGGCGGCCCAGTCTGGAAGTCAACCGGGGTCTGGGCCGGATGTTGCGCGTACAGCGCGTCGATCTCGGCGTAGACCGGCGCGCTGCGCGATGTGGTGGCCGCAACCTGAGTGAGGTCGTGGTTGCTGAGGATGCAGCTGCGACCGGCGGTGCGGCGCAGGTCAGCGCACTGGGTCATCACCTGGCGGGTGAAGGCGAGGTCCTGGATGCCGACGTTGGTGGCTGAGGTGTAGGTCACGAATGGGTTGAAGGCATAGTCGATCGGGGTGTGCCTCCAGCCCGAGTAGTCCGAGAACGCGCCCATCAGACACTGCTCCTGGGCGGTGCTGGACCAGCCGTCAGCGAACAGCTCGCTGTGCAGGCCCGCCTGAGGCGACTGCACGAACGGCTCCGCGGTCAACGTCGCACAAGAGGACACAGCCACCGAGCCGATCAGGGGATCGCCGTCGAAGTTCGCTGCCAGCCGGTGCTGGAAGTTCGACCATGCCGCTCGGTAGACAGCGGTCCACCACCGGCCGGTGGTTCCGCTCGTCGTTGGCGTTGCGAAGCTCACCGCAGTCTTCCCGCCCAGCGTCTTGGCCCAGCCAGGCGCGGTGAAGCCGCCCCACAGGCGAAGCTTGACCGCTAGCTGATGCCCAGGGTGGGCTCGGTTGTAGCTTTGCACGGCTGCGAGTGACTGTCGCAGCGGCGCGAACGTGAAGTGGTCCTGACTGGGCTCGAGCTGCGCCCACGTCTCGTTGATGACGATGCCCCCGAAGGCGGCCGCGTCGGGCGCGACTTCCCCCGGATTGACAATCGCGAACGGCTGCCTCAGCAAATACGCGGTTTGGGAGCTCTTGTCGACCAGCCCGACGATCTGCGGCTTGATCCAGGCTGCGACTCCGACAGCACCCGTGCCGACTCTCGAGCGCGCAAGCCCGCCACTTTGGTGATGGTGCTGGGAGGCAGTGGCGATGCCACCGCCGAGGCCGAGGCCGAGCCCGAGCAGCGCGATCAGCGCCGGCCGGAGCGTGACCGATCGGGGGGATCGCTTGAGCCTGGGCATCGGCTCTTCAACACGTGATTTGCCTGGCAGTTGCGCGGCCACGGACGACGGCCGGCTCCTCGCGAGCTACTCCCGCGGGCCGACCACGCCGGGGCAAGTCAGACTCCCAGACGACGCTCTAGCTCTGGGACCTGCCGGCGGGCGACGGGGATCGTCTGCCCGTCGGCGAATGCGAGCTGAGCGGTACCGCCCAGCTGCGGCCGGACCTCCACCGCTTGACGCAGGTTGGCCAGGTACTGGCGATGAACGCGTACGAATCCGAACGGCTGCCACCTGCGTTCGATCTCCGACAGCGTCTCGCGCAGCAGATACCGTCCCTGGGCACTGACCACCCGTACGAAGTCGCCGTGCGATTGGACGTACAGAATCGAGCTGCGGGGCAGCAGCCGGATCGCCCCCCCGCGCGGACTGGCCACGGCCACGACGTCATCCTCGCCGGCGCGGTCACCGAGCGCCGGTGCGGCGTGGCCGGCCTCCGCGATCGAGCCGTCTTCCACGGTGGTGGCGACGCGCTCCAGCGCCTCCTCGAGCCGTTTTCGGCTTACGGGCTTGACCAGGTAGTCGAGTGCCCGGAGCTCGAATGCCTTCACCGCGGGGCTGTCGTAGGCGCTCACGAACACCAGCGCAGGTTGGCGAGCGAACCGCCGCAGCACTCGCCCGAGCTCGACTCCATCCAGACCGGGCATCCGCACATCGAGGAAGATCGCGTCGTAGCCCTGCGCTGCCGCCCTGACCAGCGCCTCCTGACCGTCGCTGGCGCCATCCACCTCCTGCACTGCCGGTGAGCTCGCCAGCAAGCGGACCAAATCCTCCAGCTGAGAGCGCTCGTCGTCGACCGCCAGGACTCTCAGGGCGCGAGGAGTCATCCCGACGCGACTCTCTCCGCGCTGGTCAACGCCTTGCCGTGGAGGTGGGGCACGGTCATCAACGCAGTGGTTCCGCGCCCTGGCTGGGACTGGATCTGCAGCGCATATGGCTCGCCGAACGTGGCTCGCAGCCGGGCATCGACGTTGGCCACGCCGATCCCGCCTCCGGCTCCGGCGAGCACGGCTGAAACCCGCTCGGGATCGATTCCGCTGCCATCATCGATGACCCGCAGCTCGACATCTCCACCGCAGGTCCGGGTGGTGATAGTCACCCGGCCGCGGCCGGCGCGGCGCTCCACCCCGTGGCGGACCGCGTTCTCGGCCAGTGGCTGGACGGACATCGCCGGCACGACGGCGTCGACGGTGTCCGGGGCAATCTCGATCGTGACGTGCAGGGCGTCCCGAAAGCGAGCCTGCTCCAGCCGCAGATATCGCTCCACGTGCTCGATCTCCTCGCCGAGCGTGACGTAGGGTCGCCCATCCCGGAACAGGTAGCGGGTGAACTCGGCGAAGTCGATCAGCAGCTCGCGCGCCTCTTCGGGACGAGCGTGGATGTCGCCGGCGACCGCCGCCAGGGCGTTGTAGATGAAGTGCGGCGAGATCTGCGCCCGCAGGGCGCGCAGCTCGGCCTGCGCAAGCCGCTCCTCCTGCTCTGCGAACACGGACAGCTCGACCTGGGCACAGATGAGGCTGGCCGCCTCTTGCACGACCCGCAGCTCGTGCCGGCTGGGACGCCCCACGCTTCGATAAAAGGCGATCAGCGTGCCCGTTCGCCGCCCCTGCACGACCAGCGGCGCGAGCACCGCCGCGCGCAGCGGGCAGGTCGGATCGGAGGAGACGAGCCGCGGGACGATCTGCAAGCGATCATCCGGGGTGCTGGCCAGCAGCTGAGAGAGTAGATCCCCGGGACGGACCTGCTCGCGGCCCTCGCCGTCGATGGCCAGCACCGCCATGGTGTCGGCCAGCGCGATCGCCGCGGCGCCGGTCAGCGCCCGTAGGTGAGGAACCGCGTGCTCGGCGCTGTCGGGCCTCAGGCCCCGCCGCAGGTGCGGGAGCGTTGCCGTGGCGGCGTGAAGCGCGGACTGCATCCCGCGCGCGGCCGGGGTGCGTCGGGCGTTCGGGACGTGGATCAACCGCCAAGCCGCGGCCAGCGCCGCGACGAGCCCGGTCCCCAGCAGGACGCCCAAGGCGAAACTCATACCTATAACTGGTGAGCCTACTACCGCGGTCTTGGGGAAGGTGCGATTCCGCTGTCACGTCCCTGGCCGCGGCGCCTCGCCGGTAAGGGCTTGTGTCGGGGGCCGCCGAGGAAGATGATGTGGACATGAGCACAGCCACCGACATCCGCTCCTACGAGCAGGCCTGCGCCGAGCACCGCTGGGAGGTGCCGGAGCGCTACAACATCGCCGCCGACGTCTGCGACCGCCACCCGCGCGACAAGCTCGCGCTGATCCACGAGGACGTCGACGGAAGCGTGCGGCGGATCGAGTGGGGGGAGATCCAGGAGAACTCGTGCCGGTTTGCGAACGTTCTCGCTGCACACGGCGTCGGCCGGGGCGACCGGGTGGCGATGCTGTTGCCGCCCACGCCGGAGACCGCGGCGGCGTTCTTTGGCACCTGGAAAGTGGGGGCGATTCTGTTGTCGATGTCGGTCCTGTACGGCGACGAGGGAATCCGTCATCGCCTGACCGATTCACAGGCCAAGGTGCTGGTGACTAATGCCGCCAATGCCGACCGCATTGATCGGGCGATGGTGGAGCACGTGCTGATCCTCGACCAGGAGCTGCTGGGCGGGGCGGAGCCGACGTTTCAGACCCTCGACACGGCCGCCGAAGATCCCGCGCAGCTCTATTACTCCTCGGGGACGACGGGGTTGGCCAAGGGGATCCTCCACGCCCACCGGTACATCCTCGCCCACCAGGAATTCACCTACTGCCACGACGTGCGTGACGGGGAGATCTTCCACGGCATGGGCGAATGGGCGTGGGCGGCCGGGATCTGCCCGCTGCTCGGGCCGTGGCGGCTGGGGGCGGTCCAGGCGGTGCTGCAGCGTGCGGGCGGCTTTGATCCCCACAAACAGCTGGAGTTCCTCTCCCGTCACGAGGTCAGGAACGTGTTCGGGACGCCAACTGCGATCCGCGCGATGATGTCGATCGCCGACGCCGGGCAGCGATACCCGCAGAAGTTCCGGATCGTCTGCTCAGCCGGCGAACCGCTGAACCCGGAGGCGATCCGCTGGTTCCGAGAGCAGTACGGCCTCACCGTCCTCGACTACTACGGCCTCACCGAGTCCTATCCGCTGTGCGCCAACTACCCGTTCATGACGGTGCGGGAAGGCTCGATGGGCAGGCCCATGCCGGGCTGGGAAGTGGCCATCCTCGACGAGGACGAGCGCCCGGTGGCACCTGGCGCTCGAGGTGAGATATGCCTGCGTGCGCGGTCTAATCCGCACTACCCCCTCGGCTACTGGAACCGGCCCGAGGACTCACAGGAGGTCTTCGGCGGCGACTGGTTCCACACCAAGGATGCCGCCAGCGCCGATGCCGAGGGCTACTTCTGGTATGAGGGCCGCGCCGATGACGTGATCATCTCCGCCGGCTACCGGATCGGTCCGTTCGAGGTGGAGTCGGCGTGCCTGGAGCACCCGGCCGTGGCCGAGGCGGCCGCCGTTGCCGCCGCGGATGAGCGGCGTGGCAACGTCGTCAAGGCGTTCGTGGTGCTCGCCGGCGACCACGAGCCGTCCGAGGCACTGGCCGAGGAGATCAAGGCCTTCGTCAGAGACCACCTCTCCGCCTATGCCTATCCCCGGCTGATCGAGTTCGTCTCGGACCTGCCCAAGACACTGACCGGGAAGATCAGGCGGATCGAGCTACGAGAACGCGATTCCGGCCGCGGGTGATCTGCCCAAGCCCCGTGGGAGGTGCATAACCCATCAACCGTGCCGATTTGCCGGGTTCGTTGTTGTGTTTTCATCCTCAGCGGTGGTCAATACGACAACCCGCGGAAGATTGGCCGCGGTTGTCGTGTTGTGCACCTCGGGGACCGGAAACCGAGGGCTCGATGCCGGGGCCGGAAACCTGAGGGCTCGTTCCAGCTGCCAGCCGGCGGCTTGATTACGATAGGTTGCTGAGCCGGGGCACCGGGAGCATCAACTGGAGGGGGGTATGGGATGCCACGAAGCCGTATCTGGCTGACGCTGATCGTCGGCTTGGCCCTCGGCACCTCGGCTTCCACGGCATCGGCCCGGCCGACGTTTCACTCGCGCATCGGCGCTGCCCTGGGGCTGATCCCGCCCGTCAACGGCCACGGACGGTCTCCCAGCCCCGACGTCGCCACTGACACCCAGGCGCTAGTCACCTACCACGGCGGCGCGGTGATGACCGGTGGGGTAACCGTCCACACGATCTTCTGGGCCCCCGCCGGCTTCTCCTTCCAGGGATCGCCGGCGCCGGGTATCCCCACCTACCAGGGCTTGATCGAGCGGTACTTCAGCGATGTCGCCCACGACAGCGGCTCCTTCACCAACGTCTTCTCGGTGCTGGCCCAGTTCGCTGAGGGCACCCGCGTCGGGCGGGTAACACCCGGCGACTACAGCATCAGCTATGACCCCGCCTCCGACGCGGTCTCTGACACCAGCCCGTACCCCGCCTCGGCGAATCAGTGCGCCTCGCCCAACAACGCCAGCGGGGCGTGCGTCACCGACTCGCAGGTTCAGGCGGAGGTCGACCGGATCGTCCAGTCGACCCCCGGCACGCCGCGGGGCCTGCACAACCTCTGGTACGTGTTCCTGCCGCCGAACGTCGATGAGTGCATCATGGCCGAGGCCTGCGGCACGAATGCATTCGCGGGTTATCACTCGGCCTTCGACCTACGAGAGCACGGGGTGACGATCTACGCGGTTACCACCGATCCGCTGATCGAGGCCGCCGTCGCCCCGGGCGAGGACCCGCAGGGCTATCCGGACGCCGAGGCAACGGCCGACGCCGCCGCCCATGAGACCGTCGAGGCGATCACCGATCCCGAGGGCGCCGGCTATCTGGATCCCAACGGGTTCGAGGTGGGAGACAAGTGTGAGCAAGGGCCTCAACGCGGTACCCCACTGGGATTCGCCAATGGCTCGCCCTACAACCAGATCGTCAACGGCCACCTGTACCTCACCCAGGAGATGTGGTCAAACGACGACCACGGGTGTGTCCAGCGCACGACCCTCTCGGCCAGCCCCCTGCCGCTGGCCCAGGTAAACCTTTCTCAGTTCAGCTCGACCGTGACGGGCAACATCGGGGCCAACAGGGCAGGCATCGGCGTGCGGGTTACGCTGGTGCGGGCAGGGGTCGGGGGCCAGCCGGTGGCGGTCGCCCGCTCGCCGATGAACCAGACCACGGCTGACGGCAACTGGTCGGCGTCGGTGGCCCCACACGCCGTCGGCGACGACCGAGATCGAATCGACGTCGACTATTCGGGCGCCGGAGCCCCATCGCCCAGGCATCAAGTCATCCTCACCGGCGACGGCGGCGACCCGTTCACCCAGTCGGGCTGGACGGGATGGGCGGCGCTGGATGACGGCAGCTTCGCCACCAATGAACGAAGACTGCGGGGGCCCTCGGTGACCTTGGCGCCGTGCTCGCAGACCGGGGTTCTCCAGCTCACCGTAAACAACGCGTCGACCGAGTCGCCGCTTGATGTCTGCAACACCCAGACCGATGCGGCGACGGTGGCCACCCCGATGATCGCTCCCGGCACCATCGTCACTGCCGCGTCCAACGACAATCGTGCCTTCTCCCCTCCGGATGGCCCTGCGCCCAATCCCCTTGGAGGGCTGGTCAGCCTCCACGTGCCGGTGGGGGAGCCCGACGCGGTCTCGCTGATGGACAGCCCGCTAGCTCCATTCGCGCCCAGCGGCTTCCCGAGCTGCAGAGCCGATCTGGAGGTCCAGCGGGTGTCTTGCACGGGCCTCGTGGCGGCGAGGCGCTACTGGCTGATCACCGCCAGGGCTCACGCGACGCGGGTGGCCGACGGCGAAGGCAGGATCAGCGCCGAGCTGGCTCTGCATGGTGGGAGCACGGTGAGGCTCAAGAATCGATCAAGGACGCTGACCACGCTGCATGTGGCGCATCTGCAGGTCAAGATCGTGGGTGAGCAGACGGTGCTCGCCAGGGGTCGCTGCCAGCCGGGCGAGTACTACGGCTCTCCACTCAGAACCATTCCCATCAGCGACGGCGCGGGCGAACGCGCCGGGGGAGGGACGGCACTGACCGGCGAGATCTGCCCGCTCAGCGGCGACGCCACCGGACTCTCGAGCAAGCACATTGCCCAGACCGACGAGTTCAGCGACGGTCAGACGCAGACGGAGGTGCCAGAGGTGAAGGACACCTCCCCGATCGAGGGCGAGACGGTCTACGGAGGGTTCAGGGCGATCGCCGAATCTGGACTGCCGGGCCCGAACAACAAGGTCCTGCCCACCGACTCCAGCTCGCACATCGCCGTCAGCATCGCTCGCATCGCCGGGGGTGCCCCGGTTTTCACTCGCCGCAACGTGGACACCGGAGAGGGGGTCGCCGTGCCTGCGCTGGCGCCCGGGAGCTACCGCGTGACCTGGACCCTGAGCGACGCCAACGGCGATACGCGGACGATCACCACCCGGTTCGTTGAGCAGCCGGCCGCGCAGGGGCCAAACGGGCGCACGGCCGATCGCCGGATGCGTCAGTCGTGAGACGCGCTCCACGAACCGGCAGCCGCGCGAGCGTCGGTCCGCATCTCCGACAGGATCCGCTCCAGCCGTGGCTCGGCGGTCCGATCTAGGTGCTTCATTGCTCCGGCCACGGCAGGGTGCACGGCCGCGATCTGCGTGTGCATCTCGTGCGCGATCGCCCGGTAGCTCGGATGGCCTTCGCGGCCGGAGCGCAGCTCGATCAGCTGCATCGCCTCGCGGGCATTGAGATCGAGGATGTAGCGGATGCGGTAACCCAGGCAGAGCGCGTACGGAGCCGAATGAGACAGCCCGCGCCCGGCCAGCCGCTCGTACTCCTTCCGGGAGGTTTCGAGCGCGAGGCGGTACTGGTCGCCGACCCCCGCCTGCTCCACCTGCTCGGGCACGCCGGCGCCGAGGTCGGGTGTCAGGCCTTGCCACTGCACGGTCAGCATCCGGTGACGCTGCAGATCCCGGAAGGCGCCGTAGTCCGAGACGATCTCGAACCGGTAGCGAAGCGCCTCCAAGCCGCGCCCCGGGCGGTGCCGGCGGTTGCTGCGGGCTCCGACGAGATCGGCCACCATCGCCTCCCGCTGGTCGGCGTCCAAGCGGGAGACCACGTCACGGATCGCCTCCTCCGAGGTGGTCGAGGACTCGAACAGAAGCGCGGCCAGCATGTCGTCCTCCTCCCCCTGGACGCGTAGCAGCGCCACCGAGGGCGCGGCGCGGGGCTCATCCTCGTCCAGCGCCAGCCGCCGCGTCCAGCGCTGGCCGGCGCGCGCGCGGGATTCCAGGTAGGAGATCCATTCGCCGCCTCGATCGGGACGCTCGACGCGGGCGACGAAGCTCGGCATCACCGCCTTGATCTCGTCAAGGATCATCGTTCCGTAGCTACGCGCCTCAGGCAGCGGGTGGGCGAGCAGATGCAGGATCAGCTGCTCGTAGGTCTGGCCGGTAGCGAAGATGCCCATGTGCGAAAGCGAGCTCGCCGGCAGCAGGCCCCGGAGCAGGTCCAGCGCCTTGGCCCTGACCGCTCGAGTATGCGCGGCCACGGGCTCCGTGGGCCGGCGCGGAAACTCGTGCTCGGCCCAGGCACGTACCCGCGGCAGGGCGTGGGCGTAGATCGAGAACAGTTCGTCCATCGCGCGCTCGTACTGCGGGCCCAGCTCAGCATCCCGGTAGTACCGGTAGCCGCCGGGCGGTGCGGGCATGGGGACGTCATAGGCGATGTAGCGGGTCGACTGCTCCAGGTAGGCACCCAGCCGCGGGCGCTGCAGGATCTTGGTGAGGACGTTGGAGACCCATTCGCAGGCGAGGTGGGCGCCCCCGAGCTGCGCCACCGAGTCGTCTCCATAGCCGAGGAAGATGCGCTCGTAGAGCTGCGAGGCCCGGTGGCCTTCCTCGCCCGCAAACGCCGATGACATCGGCGGCAGGTCGGCGGCGAACTCGTCGAGGAACATCCGTCGCAGGGTCCCTGGGTAGCGCGAGTACCGCGCGAACAGGGCGCCCTTGACCGTCTCGGGCAGGTTGACGAGCGCGAACACCGGCCGGTCGAGGTTGGTGAAGTGCGCGCGCAGTCGCGCGCGTTCGTCCGCGGTGAAGCTCTCAACCGGATACTGCACGGGCGCCGATCCTACCGGCGGGCTCGGCGCCCGTTCAGCCGGCGTTATCAGGATGTCCGGTGGCCTGCGAGTGCTCGCCGGCGCCGCCGGGACGACCTGCTTCGCCGGAGCGATCCTCACGACCCTCGTCCTGATCGGCGGGATCTCGCTCGGCTCGTTCCGGTGAGCCGGAGCCCATATCGGGGGCTGAGCCCTCCTCATTGTTCTGGTTTGACACCGAACCCGGGGAGTCTTGGGTGCCGAAGGTCTCCTCGGTGTCTGAGCTGCGCTCTTCGTCCATGATGGAGGACTACCCGCTCCACGCGCGGCTACACGATCGAAGATATGTGGCCATACGAGCAACAAATCCCCCACCACGCTCGACACCCCCGCAGGGTGGAGCGGAGGGCCTAGAACAGGCCGCTCAGCGCGTGTCCGGCGTGGGCGGCGAGGTGGAACAGCGGCGAGGGGAAGATGCCGAAGAAGACGCTGGCGGCGCTGAAGATGATCGCGACCAGCAGCGCCTCAGGTAGTGGTGCTTGCCTCCGTGCCCGCTCGGCCCTGGGCGCCAATCCAGCGGGCGCGGCGTCGGCTTCCGGCGAGCCGCCGGCGATCGGAGCCAGTGTGCCCGCCGGCGCGAGCCGCCCGCCGATCCGGGGCTCGTCCTGCGCGGCGGCCGGTCCCATCCACATCGTCGCCACCACACGCAGGTAGTACCCCAGCGAAATCATCGATCCGATCACCAGCACGATTGCCAGCCACGTGTAGTCGCCGCTGACCAGTGCGTGGATGAGCTGGAACTTGCCGATGAACCCGACCGTCCCGGGGATCCCGGCCAGCGACAACATCGCGATCGTCAGCGCCCAGGCCAGCAGCGGCTGCCTGGAACCGAGCCCAGCGAGCGCGGAAACGTCATCACCGCGGTCGCCTCCCGCCTCGACGGCGCAGACGACCGCGAACGCGGCCAGATTCATGGCCAGGTACACGGTCAGGTAGAGCACCGTCGCCTGCACCCCCAGCTGTGTGCCGACGACCACCCCGCCGAGCATGTAGCCGGCCTGGGCTACGCCGGAGTAGCCGAGCATCCGCTTGAGCGAGGACTGGCCCAGGGCGCCGATGTTGCCGACGATGATGGTGATCGTCCCGATGCTTGCCAGCAGCGGCGCCCATGTGTTTTGAGCGGTGATCGCGGCCACGTCGAAGAAGCGCAGGAAGATGCCGAGCGCGGCCGCCTTGGTCGCTGTGGCCATGAACGCGGTGATCGGGGTCGGCGCACCTTCGTACACGTCCGGGGTCCACTGATGGAAGGGGGCGATCGAAGCCTTGAAGGCAAACCCGACCACGACCAGGGCCAGACCGACGAACAGGAGCGGGTCGCCGAGCACGCCGCCGGCAAACTTGCCCTGGGCCAGCGCGGCCGCGATCCCGGAGAAGTCGGTGGAGCCGGTGGCGCCGTAGACCAACGCGAGTCCATACACGAGCGTCGCCGACCCCACCGAGCCGATCACCAGGTACTTGAGACCCGATTCGAGCGATCCCTCGCGGCGGAACTCCGAGGCGCACAGCACGTAGAGGGGGATCGACAGCAGCTCGATGCCGATGAACAGGGTGATCAGATTCTGCGCGGAGACGAGTACCGCCATCCCCATCACGCTGAGCAGGAGCAGGCTGTAGTACTCGCCGTGCCCGGCCGAGGTCGCGGCGTGCGCGCGCCAGGAGAGGAGCACGGTGGCGATCGCCGCCACGGCGAAGATCATGTCCAGCACCAGCGCCAGATCGTCGATCGCCAGCGCGCCGGAGATGATCGAGGCGGGACGGTGGAAGCGGGACACGGCGAGTCCGATGGTCACCCCGAGCACCAGCAGCGTCAGCAAGGGCACGATCCGCTCACGGGCAAAGCGAGCGCGCAGCAGCCCGACGAGCAGCACCCCGAGTGCGCCCGCGGCCAGGGCGATCAGCGGTGACAGGCTCAGCCAGTCGATGTGAGGCCCCTTGAGGTGCGCGGTCGCCAGCAACAGGGTCATGGCCGGCCTCCGAGCGAGGCGTAGGCGAGCCGACCTGAGCGCGAGCAGCTGGCTCCGGCGCAGGAGGCGTAGTCGCGGCTGGCCGCGGTGACCGGGGCGAGCGAGCTGTTTACCGTCACCTCGGTTCGCCGCAGCACGAACTGGGGATAGAACGCCAAGACCAGGATCACGCCGACCAGCGGCGCCACCGCGGCCAGGTCGGTCCACCCGATCTCCCGCGAGTCCACCCGCGGGCCGACCCGGTTGTGCATCGCACCGATGAACACCCGCAGCGCGTAGACGGCGGCGCCGACGACGCCGCTGAACGCGATCACCGCGATCACCAGCTTGGACTTGAACACGCCGAGCAGGATCATGAATTCGCCGACGAAGTTCGAGGAGCCGGGCATCGCCAGCGTGGCCAGCGCGACGATCAGGAACAGCGTCGCCAGCACCGGCGCGCGGAAGGCGATTCCGCCCATGTCACGCAGTCGCTCCGACCCGCCTGCCCGCACCGCCAACGCGGCGACGATGAAGAACAGCGGGGCGGTGACCAGCCCGTGGTTGACCATCTGCAGCAGCGCCCCCTGAGCGCCCTCGGGGCGCAGCGAGAAGATCCCCAGAGTGATGAAGCCGAGCTGAGCCACGCTGGAGTACGCCACCACCAGCCGCGCATCCGGCGTGGTGAAAGCGACCGCGGTCCCCCACAGGATCGACGCCAGCGCGATCAGCAGCAGCAGCATCTGGAAGTGGACAGCGGCGTACGGGAACAGCGGCAGCACGATGCGCAGGAAGCCGTAGGCGGCGACCTTCGACAGCACGCCGGAGAACACCGCCACCGCGGGGATCGGCATCGACTTATAGCCGTCAGCCAGCCAGCCGTGGAACGGCACCAGCGGCATCTTGACCAGGAACGCCGCGGCGAAGCAGAGAAAGATCCACTCCTGAGACGCGTGTGAGAGCGGGAGCGCGCGCAGCGAGGAGATCACGAAGGTGAGCGGGGTGCCGTGCTGCTGGGAGGCGAGCACGCCGGTGGCGATGGCCGCGGCCAGCATGAAGAACGAGCCGATCAGCGTGTAGATCACCAGCTTGGTGGTGGCGCGCACCCGCTCCCCGGCGCCCCACACGCCGACCAGGAAGTAGAACGGGATCAGCATCAGGTCGAAGAAGGCCACGAACAGAGCGAGATCTTGGGCGCAGAATGCCCCCAGGACCGCACTTTGAGCCAGGCCGAGGTGGAAATAGAAGGATCGTGGTCGATCCCATTGGCGCAGCGCGGCCCAGATCATCGAGGCACTGAAGAGCAGGGCGGCGAGCAGGATCAGGGCGATGTTGAGGCCGTCAAGTCCCAGCTTGTAGTGGATCCCCAGCGAGCCAATCCAGGTGCGGTCGGTGACAAATTGAAGGCCCCCGTGCCCGAGCTTGAATCGGGCCACGAACGAGATCGCCACGGCCAGGGTGACGAGGCTGCCTCCGGCGGCAAGGGCTCCGATCGCCCGCCGGGGCACGAGCGCGATCGCCAGCGAGATCGCCAGGGGCAGCCAGATCAGGATCGACAGCGTCACGGGATCAGCTCGAGGAGACCAGGAAGTAGAGCGACACTGCGAACACGCCGACCACGATCGCGGCCGCGTACAGGCGAAGGAAGCCCGTCTGCCAGCGCCGAACCGCGGCCGAGCCGGCGCGGATGACGCCGACGGTGCCGCCGGTGATCGTGCCGGTGACGAGGATCCGTTCCAGCACCGACTCGGCAAAGCGCCCGAACCAGGCCACCGGGCGCACCACGAGCACGTCGATCAGCTCGTCGAAGTACCACTTGTTGATCAGGAACGTGTACACCGGGGCGAATCGCTTGCGCAGGGTGGTGGCGGTACCCGGCCGCTGCACCCAGATGCGGTAGGCGATCAAGATGCCGACCACGGCGATCACCGCTCCCACAGCCAAGCCGGTCCACGCCGAGGCGGTCGTCGGCTCGTCGCGGACCAGATGCGAATCGGCGAACGTCGGGCTCAGGAACCGCTGAATCCCCGCGTCGACACCGGGGATCTGGAGGATCCCGCCGACGATCGCCAACACAGCCAGGGCGGACATGGCGATCTTCATCGGCCACTCCCGCTCGGCGATGAAATGGCGCGGACCGGGGAACCCGACGTCGTTGTCCTCCTCCTCGCCGGTGGTCGGATTCGTTGGAATCTCGGCGTGGGCCAGGTGCCCGTGCTCGAGCTCGCGGGCCTCCGGTACGGGGTCTCCGAAGAAGACGCGGAAGATCATCCGGAACGTGTAGGCGCCGGTCAGCAGCGCCCCCAGGTAGCCGGCGATGCCGAGGATCTCAAACCCGCCGCCGCGATGGTCCAGGAACGCGATGATGTCGTCCTTGGACAGCCAGCCTGAAAACGGCGGCAGGCCGGACAGGGCCAGGCCGCCCACGAGAAAGCAGCCGAAGGTGAACGGCATCGCCTTGCGCAAGCCCCCCATTCGATCGAGCGACTGGACTCCGGCCATCGCGCCGATCACCGAGCCTGCGGCCATGAACAGCAGCGCCTTGAAGTAGGCGTGGGTCATCAGGTGAAACAGGCCGGCGGAGTAGGCCCCGACGGACACGCCCATGATCATGTAGCCGATCTGGGACATCGTCGAGTAGGCGATCACCCGCTTGAGGTCGGTGACCACCAGCGCAATCGTGCCCGCGAGCAGGAGGGTCAGACAGCCGCCGATCGCGCCGACGTCGGCAGCGGTCGGCGCCTGCTCGAACAGCGGATGCAACCGCGCGATCAGGTATACGCCGGCGGTGACCATCGTCGCCGCGTGAATCAGCGCTGAGACCGGGGTGGGTCCCTCCATCGCATCCGGAAGCCATGTGTGCAGTGGGACCTGGGCGGACTTGGCGAACGCGCCGACCAGCAGCAGCAGGCAGCCGGTGACGAGGTCCGGGGAGTTGTGGCTGAACACGTGATCGACGGCGTGGAAGGTCTTCAGGAAGTCGAGCGTGCCGGTGTGCTTGAAGATGAAGAACGTCCCCAGCACCAGGCCGACGTCGCCGATGACGTTGATCACGAACGCCTTGAAGCCTGCCCGGGTGGCGGTCCGCCGTCGATACCAGAACGAGATCAGCAGGTAGGAGGCCGCGCCGACGAACGCCCAGCCGACGATCAACAGCAGGAAGTTGCCGGCCATCACCAGCAGCAGCATCGAGAACACAAAGAAGTTCAGGTACGCGAAGTAGCGGACAAACCCGCGATCGGCGTCCAGGTAGGTAACCGAGTACAGATGGATCAATGTGGAGACCCCGGAGACCACCAGGGCCATGAAGATCGACAGCGGGTCGACGAGGATCGAGAGCTTGGCGTCGACGCCGACGGTCGAGGCATAGTTCCACAGCGTCGAGGTCAGTTGGCGCTGAGCGGGAGTGCGGGACAGCAGCGCCACCAGCCCGGCCACGGCGCAAGCGAACGACAGCGCGATCGCCATTGTCGCCAGCCAGCCGGCACTGCGCCCCCCTAGGCGCGGCCGAACTAGCGCGATCAGCACCGTCCCCACCAGCGGGCACAGCACGATCAGCCAGCCGAACGTCGTCGCACTCATCGCTGACTCACCCGTTGAGCTCGTGCAGCTCGTCGACGTTGATCGGCAGCTGGCGACGATAGATGGCGACGATCAGCCCGAGCCCGACCGTCACCTCGCAGGCGGCCACAACGAGCACGATCAAGGCGAACACCTGCCCGTCCTCGCCGCCGTGCATCCGGGCAAAGGCCACAAGTGCCAGGTTGGCGGCGTTGAGCATCAGCTCCAGGCAGAGCAGGATCACCAGCGGGTTGCGGCGGGTGAGCACGCCGGCGGCGCCAATGCAGAAGATGAGCGCGGAGACGACCAGGTACCAGCCGATCGCCACCGCCTACCACCCTCCGGGGCGTGGAGATTCCGCGCCACTGGCAACTGGCTGACGCTCAAGCTCGTGCTCCTGGTCACGCTCGATCGCGGCGACGGCAAAGCGGGTGCCCGCGCCCTCGGCCATCGTCCCGGTGTAGGCGGGTCGGCGGGTGCGGACCGTCAGTTCGTCCTGCTCCTCGGTGTCGTACTCCAACCCGCGCCGCCGGCGCGCCAGCACGACCGCACCGATGGCTGCGACCATCAGCAGCAGCGACGCGACCTCGAACGGGAACAGGTATTTGGTCAGGAACAGCGTGCCGATGTGCTGGGGAGTGCCAAAGCCCGAGACGTACGGCGCGCCGTGGCCCGAGATCCCTTTCAGCGCCGATCCGAGCATAGCGATGCACAGTTCCACCGCCAGCGCCAGCGCGAACACCGGTCCCATGATCCGCAGCGTGGTCCCGCCCGCGAGCTCCTCATCCCCGCCGCCGACGTAGGCCACGACGAACACGTAGAGCACCATCACCGCCCCGGCGTAGACCACCACCTGCGCCGCCGCCACGAACTCCGCCCTCAGCAGCAGGAACAGTGCGGCCAGGCTGATCAGGTGCACGACCAGCGCCAGCACGCTGTAGAACGGGTTGCGCATCGTGACCACGGCGATCGCACCGGTCAAGGCGCCGATCGCGGCGATGAAGAACAGGACCGAGCTCATCGCGTCACTCGCCCTCTTTGCGCAGCGGCGTGCGCTCGATTGCCTCGGCCAGCAGCATCTCCTTGGTGAAGATCAGGTCCGAGCGCGTGTAGTCGGACATCTCGTAGTCGTGGCCCATGGTGATCGCGTCGAACGGGCACGCGACCTCGCAGTAGCCACAGAAGATGCAACGGCTGAGATTGATCTCGTACACCGCCGCGTAGCGCTCGCCGGCGCTGACCCGGTGCTCAGGCGTGTTCTCGGCGGCGACCACGCGGATGCAGTCCGCCGGACACGCGGCCGCGCACAGCGAGCAGCCGACGCACTTCTCCAGCCCGCTGTCCTCGAAGCGGTGCAGCTTGTGGCGGCCGCGGAAACGCGGATAGACGGGCGTCTTCTCCTCGGGGTACTGGATCGTCACCGGACCCTCGATGATCCGGGCAAAGGTCGTCTTCAGCCCGCGCAGAGTCTCTCCAAACACGCGGTAGGCGCCGGCCGCGGGTCCGGGCGGCGGGTGGCGGATGACCTCGATCACATCGTTGCCAGGGTCGTAGGTCATGAGACCACCACGATCGCCGTGACGAGCATGTTCAACGTAGCCAGCGGGAGCAGGATCTTCCACCCGAAGGACATCAGCTGGTCGTAGCGCAGCCGGGGCAGCGTTGCCCGGATCCAGATGAAGAAGGTGAACAGAAGCAGGATCTTGACGATGACCACGATCGGATCGACCCAGCCCGGGGGCTGGATGCCGAACGGCAGCATCCAGCCGCCCAGGAACAGCGTCACCGCGATGCCCGAGACCACGATCATGTTCATGTACTCGGAGAACAGGTAGGCCACGAACGGCGTGCCGCCGTACTCGGTGAAGTAGCCGCCGACCAGCTCGGCGTCGGCCTCGACCAGGTCGAAGGGAGCCCGATTGGTCTCCGCAAACGAGGCGACCAAGAAGATCAGGAAGCCGGCCAGCTGCGGGATCACGTACCACATCCCCCGCTGGGCGTGGACGATCCCGGTCAGCGACAACGTCTGAGCACTGATTACCACGCCCACCAGCGCCAGCCCCTGTGAGACCTCGTAGGAGATCAGCTGCGCTGCGCCGCGCATCGCGCCCAGGAACGAGTACTTGGAGCCACTGGCCCAGCCGCCGAGCATGATCCCGTAGAAGGAGATGCCGGCGAGCGCGAACACGTACAGCGGCCCGATCGACACGTCGATCCCGTAGATGCCCACACGGCGGCCGAAGATGTTCTGCACATCGCCGAACGGCACCAGGGCCAGGGCAGCAATCGCGGTCAGGATCGAGATCGCCGGGGCCAGGCGGTACAGGAAGCCGACCGAGGTGGTGGTCCGGAATGGCTCCTTGGTGGCGAACTTGACGATCTCCGCCAGCGGCTGAGCCAATCCGAACGGGCCGACGCGGTTGGGGCCGTAGCGGGCCTGGAAGCGCCCGAGCAGCTTGCGCTCGTAGACGACCAGTATCGGTAGCACGCCGAAGGTCACCGCGAAGATCACCAGCGACTTGATGATCTGGATCCACCAGGGCTCGAAGTAATTCGCGTCGCCAAAGACGATCATCTCTTGCGCACCTCGATGAGCGACTCGGTGAGCGCGTTGGCGGAGTCAACGGCCACGCCCTCGGCCAGGAACGCGGTACCGGCGGGGACGCCGGTGCGGATGTGGGCGGCCGCCCGGAGCCGAGTTCCATTCTGGCTTATCTCCACCTGCTCCCCGGGGGAGATGCCCAGCCGCTCCGCGTCCTCGGGCGAGAGCTCGACCAGCTGCCGCGCGATCGCGTAGTGCAGCGCGGGGGAGATTTCAACCTCCGGGCAGGCCCAGATCGAGCGATAGGTGCCCGCGCGCAGCGTGCCGTTGTCCGATGGGGCGGGGGAGGCGCCGGGCCTCGTCCCTGGGAGGGCCGAGGCTCGGAATCTCGGTCCCGCGGCGGGCGCGGAACCGGGAATTGCTCCGGCCGCCTGGTCCCGCGCCGGCCAGCGCACGCCGTGACCAGCGATCTCTTCCAGCGTCAACCCCGCGTAGAACGGCACCGCGTTCGCCAACTGCGCAAACGCCATCCCGCTGGTCAGCACCCGCAGATCCAGGCCGACGCGCTTGGCCATGTCAACGATCACCGACCATCCCGCCCGCACCTCTCTTGGGTGGGCGATCGCCGCCCGCAGTCGCTGCACGCGCCCGTCAGGATGCACGACTGTGCCCTCCTTCTCGGCGTGTGACTCGGCCGGGAAGACGACCTGGGCGTGCTCGGCGATGCCTTCGGTGAGGACGGCGGCGTGGGCGACGACGAGTCCGGCGCTGTGCAGGGCGCGCTCCCACAGAGCGCGATTGGGGAGGTCACGAACGGGGTCGATCCCGAACAGGTGCAGACCGGTGATCTCGCTGTCCGCGGCCGCGCCGGCGATCGCCGTCGCGCCGCGGCCGGAGGCACCACTGGGGAGGTCGCTGTAGCCGGGGCCGGCGCCGGGGAGCACGCCAGCCTCGCGCAATCCGCGCCCATTGGCACCTGCCGGGATCTCCAGCAGGCCCGCCCCGGAACGATCGGCCAGCCCAAGCAGCTCGGCGACCCGAAGCAGATGGCCCGCCGCCTCCGCGCCGAGCCGCTCGCCCCACACGATCACCACATCCTCGCCGCCTTCGCGCAGCAACTTCGCCAGCTCTCCGCCACCGCTGCCAGTCAGCTCCTGGGCCAACGTGGCTAGAAAAGCCGACTCCTCGCCGGGGCCGTAGCGGCTGATGCTCCGGGCGCCGGGGTCCAGCGCGCTCGGGCGGGCGGTGGCGATCGCCAGCTGCACGCCGCGGCGGCGGACGCCCTTGCGTATGCGCAGGTCGAGGATCGGCGCATCATCGAGCGGCTCACAGCCAAGCACCAACACCGTGTGGGCGAACTCCAAATCGGGGACGCTCGCCTGCAGCGCCGGCGCGGCGAGCGCACGGGTCAGCTCGAGCGGCACCTCGCCGCCGATGCGCGAGTCGATATCGGTGGAATGCAGTCCCTCCCGGGAGAGTCGGCCGAGCAGGTAGCCCTCCTCGTTGGTGGCCTGCCCCCCGACCAGCGTGCCGACGCGGCCCTGGTGCTTGCTCAGGCCCGCGGCCACCTCCAGTGCACGCTCCCATGAGACCTCGCGCAGCTCGCCGCCGTCGCGCACCAGCGGCGCGGTGATGCGTTCGTCGACGTGAATCGCCTGGTAGGCGAACCGTCCCTTGTCGCACAGCCAGCCGTCATCGACGTCGACGTGGTCACGGGCGAGCACGCGCAGCACCTTCTCGTCGCGGACGGTGAAGGTGACATTGCACTGCGAGGGGCACAGCGTGCAGATCCCGCCGGCGCCCTCGATGTCCCACGGCCGCGCCCGGAACCGGTAGGGCTGCGAGGTGAGCGCACCCACAGGGCACAGCTCGACGATGTTGCCGCTGAACGGCGCCACGTAAGGATGACCATCGTGGGTGGCGACGTAGGTGTGAGCACCGCGCTCGGCGAAGATCAGCTGGTAGTCCTCGGCGACCTCCTGGGAGAAGCGCACACAGCGGTAGCAAAGGATGCAGCGTTCACGGTCGATGGCCACCAGGGGTGAGAGCGCCAGCGGCTTCTCGAAGTGGCGCTTGGGCTCGACCACGCGCGAACGGCCGAGGCCCCAGCCGAAGGTGATGTCCTGAAGCGGGCATTCGCCACCCTTGTCGCACACTGGGCAATCGAGCGGGTGGTTGACGAGCAGGAACTCGACGATCGCGTTCTGGGCGTGCCGGACCCGGTCGGTCTGCGTGTGCACGACCATCCCGTCCTTGACCGGCGTCGAGCACGAGGTCTGCAGCTTGGGGATTCCCTCGACCTCCACCAGGCACATTCGGCAGGCGCCGACCGGGTTGCCGAGCTTGGGCTCGTAGCAGAAGTACGGGATCTCGACATCCCCCTGCTTGGCGGCATCGACCAGCATGCTGCCCTCGACAGCCTGGATCTCCCTGCCGTCGATGGTCAGCTGGATGGTCTTCTGTTCGGGACGGGGCATGTCTAGATAGAGCGCTCTAGCTGTGGACGGGCATCGGGCCCGCGTGCTCGTCAGCGACGCCGATGGGAACGACGTGCTCCAGCCCGGCGCCTCCGGCGGCCGCGCGAGCGGCCTCGATCTCGGCTTCGAGCTCGGGCCGGAACTTCTCCACCAGCGAGCCGATCGGCATCGCCATCGCGTCGCCCAACACGCACAGGCAGTTGCCGATGATCTGCTCCTGCACCGAGGCCATGATGTCCAGGTCCATCGGCGTCGCCTCACCGGACTGGATCCGCTGCAGCATCTTGTGGGTCCAGTTCGTCCCTTCCCGACACGGGACGCACTTGCCACAGGACTCGTGGGCGTAGAACTTGGCCAGCTTGAGCGCGACCTCGAGCACCGTGTGCGAATCGTCGACGACGATGATCGCGCCCGACCCGAGCATCGATCCCGCCTTGGCCATGGTGTCGAAGTCGTAGGCGAGGTCGAGGTCGTCCTCGGTCAGCACCGGCGCGCTGGATCCGCCCGGGAACCAGAACTTGACCTTGCGCCCCTCGAACGTGCCCCCGGCCAGGTCGTAGATGATCTCCCGGCTGGGAATCCCCAGCTCGACCTCGAAGTTGCCGGGCCGCTGCACGTCGCCGGACACGGACACGAGCTTGGTTCCGGTCGAGGTCTCGGTGCCAAGCTTGGCGTAGCGCTCGCCGCCGACGGTGATGATGTAGGGCACAGAGGCCAGCGTCTCGACGTTGTTGATCAGCGTCGGCCCGTGGTAGAGGCCTTCGATCGCCGGGAACGGCGGCTTCAACCGCGGGTTGCCGCGCTTGCCCTCCAGCGAGTCGAGGAGGCCGGTCTCCTCACCGCAGATGTAGGCCCCGGCACCGCGGTGCAGGACCAGTCGCAGTGAGTGGCCGGAGCCGAGGATCCCCTCGCCCAGAAACCCGGCCTGAGCTGCCTCCGCGATCGCCGCCTCGAGGATGTCGGCCTGATGGGAGTACTCGCCGCGGATATAGATGAAGGCGCGGCTTATCTCCGTGCAATAGGTGGCGATGACGATCCCCTCGATCAGCATGTGGGGGCTCTTCTGCATCAGCTCGCGATCCTTGAACGTGCCCGGCTCGGACTCATCCGCGTTGCAGACCAGGTACTTGTCCATGTCGCCGTGGGGCAGGAACGATGCCTTCTTACCCATCTGGAACCCGGCGCCCCCGCGGCCGCGAATGTTCGAGTCCATGATGCTCTGAAGGACGTCGGCGCGCGGCATGGTCAGAGCCTTGCGCAGCGCGTCGTAGCCCCCGCGGCGCTGGTAGACCTCGAGCGTGTTCAGCCCGGGCTCGTCGATGTCGTCGAAGAGGACCTTCACCGTCGCGCGCCGCCGTTCTCGTTCTCTTCGGTCGGAGTCTCGATCGGGGCGCTGGGGCCGGGCCGGTCAGGCTCGCCCCGGGGCGGCAGCCCGGCGGTGTCAGCCCGTGGCATCTCACTGGGCCCGGGAGGTCCGAAGTCGGTCTCGGCCTCCTTCACCCCAGGATCGGCGCAGCGGCGGTAGCGCAGCTGCTTGTGCTCCAGCACGGTGCGGCCTGCGCCCAGGTCGGCGATGATCTGGCCGGCGTCCTCGTCGGTCAGCGGACCCACGTACTCGCCGTCGACCGAGGCCATCGGGGCGATGTCACAGGCCCCCAGGCACTCGAACGAGCTTACGCTCACGTCGCCGCTCTCGGCGGCGGCGGCGATCATCGCCTCGTAGAACTCGTCGGCGCCGCGCAACGAGCACGAGATGTTGGTGCACACGTACACGTCGTGGCGCGGCTTGGGCACCATCGAGAACATGTCGTAGAAGGTCGCGACGGAGGTCAGGTAGGCCGGCGTCAGGGCCATAACCGCGGCGACCTGTTCGATCGCCTCCGGCGAGCACCAGCCATGGACCGTCTGCGCCGCGTGCAGCGCCGGGATTGCCGCCGAGCGGCGATCGGGGTACTTGGCCATCGCCGCCTCGATAACCGACCGCAGCTCCCCGGGCACGGGCGTGGTGGCCGGGTCCGGAACCGTCGCCGGCGGCTTGCTCAGGTCGACGGCCTCGTCCCAGCCGGGGACGCGGGAGCCGTGGCCGAAGCGGGGGACGCGCTCAGCCAGGCTCACCTATGACCCCCGGCGATGCGTTCGCACCGATTCATCGGTCGATCCCCCCCAGGATCGGGTCGAGCATGGCCAGTGTGGCGATCAGGTCGGCGATGTACCCGTCCTGGACCATGGGCGCCAGCGCCTGGAGGTTGACGAAGCTGGGGTCACGCATGTGCACGCGCGCGGGCTTGGCCGAGCCGTCGGCGCGGACGAAGCAGCCGAGTTCGCCCCGGGGTCCCTCGATCGGGTAGTACGCCTCGCCCGGCGGGACCCGAAAGCCCTCGGTGACCAGCTTGAAGTGGTGGATCAGCGCCTCCATGCTCGTCGCCAGCTCATGCCGCGGAGGTAAGGCTATTTTCCGGTCGGTGGTGATGAACGGACCCTCGGGCAAGCCCTCGAGCGCCTGCTCGATGATCTTCACCGACTCGTAGAGCTCGGCGTGGCGGACCCGGTAGCGATCGTAGTTGTCTCCGACCGTGCCGACGGGGATCTTGAACTCGAAGTGGTCATAGCTGGAGTAGGGCTGGGCCTTGCGCAGATCCCACGGGTTGCCGATGGCGCGCAGCAGCGGGCCGGTCACGCCCAGACCCAGCAGCGTCTCCTCGTCGACGACGCCGGTACCGCGCAGCCGCTCCAGCACGATCTCGTTCTTCTCCAGCAGGTCGGCGTACTGGTCGGCTCGAGTGGGCATGTCCTTGAGGAACGCGCTCAGCTTGGTGGTGAAGCCACGCGGGATGTCCTCGAACACCCCTCCGACCTGGATGTAGCGTGTGTGCAGCCGCTGTCCGGAGGACATCTCGAACAGGTCGAGGATCTTCTCGCGGTCGCGCAGGCAGTACCAGAACATCGAGATCGCGCCGAGATCTAGCGCGCCGGTCGCCAGCCAGAACAGGTGGGAGGCGATTCGGTTGAGCTCCAGGTGGATCACCCGCAGGTATTGCGCCCGCGGTGGTACCTCGACTCCGAGCAGCGCCTCGACGGCGCCGCAGTAGGCCATCGCGTTGAAGTAGTAGCTCAGGTAGTCCATCCGCTCGATCACCGGGATCGCCTTCCAGTAGGACTTGTCCTCGGCGGTCTTCTCGATCCCGGTGTGGATGTAGCCGATGATCGGCTTGATGTCGCGCACGACCTCGCCCTCGAGCGTCGCCAGCAGCCGCAGCACGCCGTGAGTCGCAGGATGATGGGGACCGATGTTGAGCGTCAGTAGCTCGTGGCTCTCGCCGGCGGTCTCGGAGGCGAGCGTGATCGACTCCTCTCGCCGCCGGTAGTCGGTGAGTCCCCCGCTGGTCATCCGGACCACCGTCCTGAAAGAGCGCCTCGGCCGCCGGCGTCACCGAACCGTTCAAGCTTGGCGCTCACTGCCATTTGCCGTAGCTCGCCTCTTCGTTGAAGGTGAACAGCACCGGCTCGCCGCCCAGCGGGAAGTCACGCCGCTGTGGGTAACCCTCGTAGTCCTCGGGCATCAGGATGCGCCGCAAATCAGGATGGCCGGCGAAGCTGACCCCAAACATGTCGTAGACCTCACGCTCGGGGAACGCCGCCCCAGGGAACAGGTCAATCACCGACTCCAGCTCGGCGGCCTCGATGGGGACCCGGGCCTTGACGCTGAGCCGATCCACGCGCTCCATGTCGAGCAGCTCGTAGAGCACTCCCAGGCGCGGCTCCTCGGGGTAGTAATCGACGCCATGGAGGCTGGCCAGAAACCGGTAGCCCTTGTCCTGTAGGTGGCCCAGCACCCCGCGGATGGCCTCGGGGTTGGCCAGCAGCGTCGCCCGGCCATGGTGAAACTCGGTGTCGAGGATGCAGTCCGCCTCAGCTTCGCGGAGCTCCTGGGCGATCAGCTCGAGGCCGGTGGCGTCAGGCACCGGCGGTGTCCCCGGGCCTGAACACGTTCACGTCGGTGCTGTGGAGCTCGGCTTCGCCGGGAAGCAGCTCTTCGGTTCCCACCGCGTCGTAGCGCTCGCGCCAGCCCTCTTTGGTATTGCCCTGAATCTTGTCGCGCAGACGCAGGATTCCATGCATCAGCGACTCGGGCCGGGGCGGGCAGCCGGGGACGTGCACGTCGATCGGCATGAACTTGTCCGCCGGGACCAGGGCGTAGTTGTTGTACACCCCCATCGAGGAGCAGCAGGCTCCCATCGAGATCGCCCACTTGGGGTCGAGCATCTGGTCGTAGAGGCGGCGGATGATCGGCGCCATCTTGATCGACACGCGGCCAGAGAGGATGATCAGATCGGCTTGGCGCGGGGAGGCGCGGAACGCCTCGAAGCCGAAACGGGCGAGATCGGCGCGAGCGCCGACAGTGGTGATCATCTCGATCGCGCAGCAGGCGAGCCCGAAGGTCAGCGGGTACAACGAGTTGCCGCGCGCCCAGGCCACGGCCCTGTCGACCGTGGTGGTCATCACGCGCTCCTCCACGTACTGCTGGAGCTGCTCGTCATTCAGGTCGCCGCGGAGCATGTCCCGCGCCTGCAGCTGGCGCACGCGCAGATCCGATGGATCATCGATCGGCTGGCGCGCTATTTCCATTCCAGCGCCCCCCGCCGCCACACGTACACGAACGCGATCATCAGCAGGACCACGAACACGACCGTCTCGGTCATGGCGAAGGTGCCGAACGACCGCAGCTGCACCGCAATCGGGTACAGGAAGATGACCTCGATATCGAACAGGATGAACAGCATCGCGACCAGGTAGAAGCTGATGCCAAAGCGGAAGCCGCGCTGGATCTCTGAGGGCAGACCGCACTCGTACGGCGAAACCTTGGAGCGGTTCGGCGTGGCCTTGCCGAGGAACAAATTGACCACCGCGAACAGACTTCCGACCGCGCCACCAAGGACCAGGAAGACAATTGCCGGAAGGTAGGTACGTAGCACGGACGAAGGGTTATATCACCGCTGACGGGTAGTTTGTAACATAGTGTTACTTAGTGCTGAATGCGGCTATCGGCCCGGTGGCGCGGGCCTGTGACCGGGGTCCACATCGCCGTTGGGGTGGCGGCGATCGCGCTCAACGCGCTGGCCGGGATGCACGGCGCCTGGTGCTGGTGGCGCGCCGAGTCAGCGACGTGGTTCTGGCGGCTGCTGCGCGCGGGCCAGGCCGTGGTCGTGCTCGAGGCCGGGCTCGGCGGCGTGCTCCAGCTGACCCAGCGCAAGGCCCCCGGGATTCATGTGCTCTACGGGCTGCTGCCGCTGGCGGTGTCGTTCGTCGCCGAGCAGCTGCGGGTTGCCTCCGCGCAGATGGTGCTCGACCAGCGCGGCTTCGACTCTGCTGAGCAGGTAGGACGGCTCCCCAAGGAGGAGCAGCGGGTTGTGGTGGTGGCGATCGTCCAGCGCGAGGTTGGGGTGATGACGCTGGCGGCGATCGTCATCGTCGTGCTGTTGGCACGGGCGGCGGGGACGGCCTAGCGCCTCAGGACCGAGCTTCAGCTGCGGCGCTCCGGGCATCGGGGCTATGGCTGGTCCGCCGTCGCCGCTGGGTCACGCATCAGGAATCAGGCGGTGGTAACGGCCTCCATACCACAACAGCGGCGCACCGCCACCCATCCCCAACGAGATCACCTCGCCGATGGCGATCGTGTGGTCGCCCCCCGCGATCAGCTCTCGCAGCGTACATGTCGCCCACGCGTGTACCTCAGCGATGATCGGCACACCCTGTTCGCTGCGGTGCTCGACTCCGTCTAGCTTCTCGGCCTCCGGCAGCTTGGACGCGAACACGCCGGCGAGGTGCTCCTGTGCGGTGCTGAGAACGTTGACGCCGAAGCGGCCCGCGTCACGGACGATCGGCAGCGTCCGGGCGCCGTTCTCAAAGCACACCAGCGCCAGCAGAGGGTCCAACGACAGCGAGCACAGCGCGTTGGCGGTCATACCCCCGGCGCCGGTCGGGCCGGCGCTGGTAATCACCGCTACCCCGGTGGCGAAGCGGCCGAAGACCTCGCGAAACAACTCGCGCTCTGGAGTGCTCGTGGCCGCGCGGGAGGGCTCGGTGCTCGTGGCGGCCCGGAGGGGGTCGGCATCGCTGGCCACGGCCGTGGTTATAGCGTCTGTGGAGGCGCTGACCGGAGGGTCTGGTGAAAATGCCCCGACGCGGCTCCTGTGGTTGCCGCCGTAGGAAGGACGATCGCGCATTTTCGGGTGGGGGCGAGCGTCTTGTCGCCGCGACGGGGCTGAGAAACAGTTTCGGCGCCGACGGCCGCCCTCCTCCCGCCACCTAGGAGGTGACCGTCAACGTTCCATAGGCCCCGAGCGCCTGGTCAGAGAGGATCGTCGAAGCCATTTGATAGGTGCCCGGGGTGAGCTGGAGCGTGATCACCCCCGACTGCCCCGGCGCCAGCGCCCGGGTCGATCCCTGCGTCTGTCCGCTGCGCGAGAGGACGAGGTTGTGGGTCAGCCGCCCGTAGTTGATCGCCACGATCGTGAGCGTGCCGGCGTGGGCTCGGACGCTCTGTGGATTCAGCCGATACTCGCTCAGCGCGATCCGCAGGGTGTGGCCGCCGGCGAGCGCAACCACGTGCTGGCAACCGATAAGGCACGCCGTGAGCGAGAGCACGACGATGGCGTACGCGAGCTTCGCGGCGCGCAGCGCGACCACCGGTTCATCCTAGTTCGCGCCGGGCCGTTCCGCCGCCCGGTCTGAACGCCGCCGCCAAGCCGCCGAACGGCGGCCGTCGGCGCCCAGTTCCGTATGATCCCGCGCCGATGAGCCGGCCGATCAGGGTGCTCCTTGTCTCAGTCGCGGCGCTCGCCCTCGCCGCGCTCGCCGGAGCGTGCGGGACCGAGAAGATCAGCGTGCCCTCCTCCGATCCAAACCACCAGGGCGCGGTCCTGTTCTCGCAGCGCTGCTCGGGGTGCCATACGCTCTCCTACGCTGCCGCCAACGGTTCGGCCGCCAACGTCCGCACGGCGTTGATGAACAACGGACCGAACTTCAACGTCCGCTGCGAGCGCCCGGTTACCCGGGTGCTGTACGCGATCGAGAACGGCGGCTTCTCCGGCGCGATCATGCCCCAGAACATCGTCGTCGGGCAGGACGCGCGGGCAGTGGCGCAGTTCGTCTCCACGTACGCAGGCCGCCAGGCGCCGCTGATCGTCGGGCAGACGCCGTGCGTCTCTCAGCCGATCGGGATGCTGCCGACGCCGGGGCAGAACGCCACGCAGGCCGCCAAGAGCCAGCCGCCCGGCGTGCAGCCCGGGCTCGGCACCAACCTTGCACCCGGTAGCAAGCCCACCAGCAGCGAGAGGGCCGGCGGCGGCACGAACCTGCGGTCTCGATCGCCAGGACAATTGCAGAGCACGAAGTAGCCGGGCGGGCATCGCCTTGCTCGACCTTCGACTGATCCGGCGCGAGCCTGAGGTCGTGCGCGCGGCGCTGGCGCGTCGCGGCGCTGGCGCGGCCGCCACCATCGACCGGGTGCTCACATTGGACGAGCGCTGGCGAGCGCTTACGGCCGAGCTCGAGGAGGCGCGGGCGGAGCAAAATCGGGCCAGCCGTGGGCGCAGGGGGCCTCCCACCGAGGCCGAGCGTGAGCAGCTCGCGAGCCTGGCCGCCCGCGGCCGCGCGCTGAGCGACGAGGAGACGGAGGTGCGCGGCGAGCGCGACCGCGCCCTGGCCTCGTTGCCCAACCTTCCCGCCGCCGACGCCCCCGCTGCCGACGAAGTCATCCGGGAGGTGGGAGTGGCCGGCACGATCGGCCGGGATCACATGCAGCTCGCTGGTTGGCGGATCGACACCGAGCACGCAGCGCAGGTCTCGGGCTCACGCTTCGCCTACCTGCGCGGCGAGCTGGTGATGCTCGAGCTGGCGCTTGTGCGGTTTGCGATGGAGCAGACAATGGCGGCTGGGTTCGAGCCGGTGATCCCGCCGGTGCTGGTACGCGAGCAGGCCCTTTACGGAACCGGCTTCCTCCCCGACACCGAGCAGCAGATCTATCGTCTGCCCGACGACGACCTGTACCTGGTCGGGACTTCGGAGGTGCCGCTGGCCTCGCTGCACCGTGAGGAGATCCTGGCCGCTGACCAACTGCCCCGTCGCTACGCCGGCTTCTCCACCTGCTTTCGCCGGGAGGCAGGCGCGGCGGGCAAGGACACGCGAGGAATCTTCCGCGTGCACCAGTTCGACAAGGTCGAGATGTTCTGCTTCGTCGCGCCTGAGCAGGCGGTCGCCGAGCACGAGCGGCTACTGGAGCTGGAGGAGTCGATCCTGCAGGATCTGCAGATCCCCTACCGGGTGGTGGCGATCGCGGTCGACGACCTCGGCGCCTCGGCGGCCAAGAAGTACGACTGCGAGGCCTGGCTTCCCGGACAGGCTCGCTACCGCGAGCTGACCTCTTGCTCGGACACCACCGATTACCAGGCGCGCAGGCTGAACATCCGCTATCGCGACGGTGACGGCCGCCCGGCGCCCGTGCACACGCTCAACGGGACCGCGGTCGCGGTCGGCCGGACGATCATCGCGCTGCTGGAGAACGGCCAGCAGTCCGATGGCTCCGTGGTGCTACCGGGGGCGCTGCAACGCGTTGGAGCCCCAGCGGTATTGGCCGCCGCGGACGGGGGCTGAAGCTCAGTCGGCCGCGGAGCCTGGGCTGGCCGCTACGGCGTCACTGGCCGCCGACCCATGAGCCGCCGCCTCGCCGTGCCGGTCCGCAGCCGCCTCGGAGCTCGCTTTTCCCGGCTTCGGGCCGGAGAGGAGCTCTAGCAGCAGCCGCTCGACCGTTTCGGAGGCGTCGACGAACGGCCAGTGGCCGCTGGCCGGCAGCACGTGAACGGCGGCGGAGGGAAAGACCTCACGCTGGCGCTCGGCGTACCGCGCGGGAAGGTAAGCGTCCTGCTCACCCCAGATCACCAGCGCCGGCACGTCGCGAGCAGCGAGAGCCGCGCTCAGCAGCGGCGCCGCCGTGCCCGGATCGTCGGTGGCGCGGTAGAGCCGGAGCACGGCGCGACGCGTGCGCCGGTCGTAGTGGTCGTACATCTCGTTCAGGAACGAACGCGGCAGCCCTCGGGGCTCACCGCGGCCGATCGTCCGCCGAAAAGCGGTGCGGGTGGTCGTGGCCTGGAACAGCTCACCAAGGACCGGGGTTCGCCAGATCCGTGCCATCCGGTGCCACCGGTAGCCGGGAAGGATCCCGGTGTCGATCAAGGTCACGCTCACCAGGCGGTCGAGGTGGCCGGCCGCCCACACGAGCCCGATCGGGCCGCCGAAGTCGTGCAGCACCAGGTGCACCCGTTCGATCGACAGCGTCGCCAACAATTCGTCCAGGAAACCGGCATGAGCGGGAACTTCGTGGGCGAAGTCAGCTGGGGCCGCTGTAGTGCCGAAGTCCGGCAGGTCGGTGGCCACCGCGGGAAGCAGGCCCCCGGCCGCCGGTAGCAGCGTCCTCCAGTCATCCGCGGAGCCGGGATTGCCGTGGACGAACACGACCGCTTCCCGACCCTCTCCGCCCGCTCTCAGCACCCGCACCGCGGTGCCGCGGACGCCCACCCGTGTCTCTGACACCGCCGTCGCGTCGGTGTTCATCACGCCACCGCCTCGCGCTCGACCGTTCGCACTCGTGATCGCCGTGAAGCCGCGCGTTGCCGTGCGTGCACCGCCAGAGAGCGGACGATTCCTCTCGCCAGCTGCTCGGGTCCCGCATTGCGGGTACCGAACCGAGCGAAGTCAAGGGCCACACGACGATCGTGAGCCGCAGCCGAGAACAACATCCGCTCAGCGAGGCTGAACCGCCTCCCGGTGGCGTAGTCGTGGATCAACATCGCGTGGCCACGCAGCCGACGACGGTGACGGGCGCGGTAGCGGGCCAGGCCCGCCGACAGCGGCTCGCGTCCTTGCAGCGCCGAAGCCACGCTGTCAGCAAGCCACTCGCCGCTCTGAAGCGCCCAGCCGCAGCCGACTCCGAACAGCGGGTCGGTGGCCAGAGCCGCGTCACCGACCAGGGCCAGACCGGGCGCCGCCGGCGGATGCATCACGTTCGGCATCTCGAGCTTGCCCAAGATCGGGGAGACCCGCTGGGAAGCCAGGATCGGGGGTGGCTGCGGGATGTCGGCGATGAACGTCGTGATTGCGGCGTCGAGGTCACGGCGGAACTCGGGCAGTCGGTCCTTGGTCGGCATGCAGGCATAGAAGGTCAAGCCGCCATCGGTGGGAAACGTCGCCACCATCTGCGGATCTAGGAACCAGACCATGGCGTCGGGAGACCCCTCCGGCGGCGGTCCCTGGAAGTAAGCGCCGTAGGCAAAGCGACCATGGGGAAGGACCTTGGCCGGCATCGCGGCCAACCGGGCCACATCCGAATCACGGCCGTCGGCGCCGATCACCAATCGAGCCCGCAGACGTCTGATCCCGCTGCGCCGATCGCCGAGCTCCACGCCGGCAACGGCGTCCCCGTCGTGCACCAGCCCGGTGACGGTCGCGCCCATGATCGGCTCTACCCGCTCCTGCCGCGCTGCCGCGGCGCGCAGCATCGGGTCCAGGAGCTCACGGCGGATGTTGACCCCGGGCGGAACCAGGTCGGGCTCGGGCGGCTCGATGATCCCCCACTTGGTCCAGAAGCGGCCTCGGGAGCGGACTCCGCCCGCGGCGATGATCTCGTCTAACAGGTCCAAGCGCTCGAGCGTCGGCACCGCTGAGGACTGGATGTAGTGCGAGCAGATGCGCTTGAACGCCCGAGGATCGGGCTTTCGCTCGACCAGCGCCACGTTCGCCCCCGCTCGGGCGAGTAGGGTCGCAGTCGTGCACCCGGCCAGGCTCGCGCCGACGATGATCGCGTCGAAGTCCGTGTGGTCAGTCATGGCGCCTCCGGTACGAGTAAGCTGTCAAACGAACGATTCAGATAAGACCATACATTTTGTACTATGTCAAGTGACCCCGCGACCCGTTTATCTGCCACCTCTTATGCCGTCCTGGGCATGATCGGCTATCTGGAGCCCTGCACGCCCTACGACCTCAAGCGCTTCATCGACCAGTCGATCGCCAACTTCTGGCCTGTGCCGCATACGACCTTCTACGCCGAGCCGGCGCGCCTAGCCGCGGGCGGCTACCTCAGCCAGCAACAGGAGGACAGTGGACGGCGACGCAAGCTCTACTCGCTGACCCAGCTGGGGCGAGATGCGCTGCAGGCCTGGGTTGCGCTGCCGACCGCGGCGCCGCCCGAGCTCAGGGACGAGCTGGAGCTGAAGGTGTTCCTCGGCGCCGACCCCAGGCCGCTGATCGAGCAGCGACTCCAGTGGCACCGCCAGAAGCTCACCGAGCTTGAGGGTTACCTGGCGCAGCTGCGCGGCGCTGCCGGACCTCCCGGCATCGAACGTTGCCTGGTGGGCGGAACCTCCTATCACCGCAGTCTGATCGAGATGTTCGAGGGGCTGCGCGAGCTGTCCGGATCCGCCGAACCGGAGGCTGGGGGGCTCGAGCTGGAGGCTGGGCTGCCCCCGCCGGTTTCAGTTCCTGATCAGTCGTAGCGGCGCCATCCAGCCGTCCAGCACGACCAGCGCTCCACGCGGCGGCCCGCAGGCCACGATAACTGCCCGCATTCGCACGCCGAAGATGTTCCACGGGCGCACATGCGCACTGACAGGCTCCTCGATGCCGGCGATCGCCGAGGCGAGCGCCGAGGCGAAGCTGGCGCGGCTGTCGGCCTCCGCGTCCGCCGGCGTGAGCAGTTCGCTGACCGGGTGGTCCACCCCGAGGTCCTCGGTCACCGACAGCAGCCGCTCGGCCGCCGGAGACATGGCCTGCACTCGCAGGGACGAGTCGGCGACCAAGAACGCGTCTCCGCGAGCGGGAGCCAGATCGGCGCGGGTCTCGAGCATCAGGCCGAGCCCGCAGGCATGACACACCCGGGCCGCCGGCGCGGGCGGACCGGAAGTAGGCGAGGGCGTCGCGCAGCGACCGCAGAACCAGGTCGTCTCGACCGGCTTCTCCTGCCCACCGGGGACCAGGCGCAGAGCGGGACGGTACAGCGTCATCTAGCTCTGCCCCCCGCGGTCATGGTGGTTAAAGCTACCGGGGCCGGGCTAGGTTGGCCACAGGATCATAAGTATTCGGTGCCACCGGACCACCGCGGCGGCCCATCGCTCGCAAGCGCTACTACTTGCTCGTCATCGCTAAGAAGCCGACGACGAGCGCGGCCAGGCAGAAGGCGCCGCCGAGGAGCACAAGCGCCCCCCCAAGCCGAGCGGACGGCGAGACTCCCGTCGCGGGTTTCCGGCAGGCGCGAGAAGCCGAGCAGCACAAAGCCGAAGGCGATGACCACGCCGGCGCCGGCGGCGATGATCTTCCACATTCGGAGGTGTCGAACACCGCCTCAGGCACCTGTGACCATCTTGTGAAGCGGAGAGGGGGGTGTGTGGGTTCACGACATATGTCTCAGGTGATAGGTCTCTCATGAGTCGGGACATAGGTCACAGCTAGGCCGGCGGTCGTCGCGGAGGCGCGAGCGGAGCGAGTGCTGGAGCGGCGATCGCCGGTGCGTGGGTGTCCGGGGGTGGGCTGACAGTCGCGGGCATGTCTCATGCTCGCGTTGCTGTCCTGCAAGTCGTTTCTAAGCAGTTGTCGGTCACCGCTGCTGCTGTCGAGTACGGGTTCTCCCGCCGGCATTTACAGCGTCTGCTGGCGCGCTACCGGGAGGGTGGTCTTGACGCGTTGGAGCCACGCTCTCGCCGACCCAGGTCAACCCCGATCGCGACGCCCGAGCACGTCCGTCGGCGGGTGGTTGAGCTCCGATCGCGGCTGAGCGGTGATGGCCTGGACGCGGGGCCGGTGACGATCGGCTGGCATCTCGAGCGAGCAGGTCTCAGGGCGCCGTCAACCTCGACGATCCGTCGGATCTTGCACCAGGCCGGGCTGATCACGCCGGAGCCGCGCAAACGTCCGAGATCGTCCTACACGCGCTTTGAGATGGCTCAGCCGAACGAGATGTGGCAGTCGGACTTCATCCACTGGCGGCTCGCTGACGGGACCGACGTGGAGATCCTGAACTGGCTCGATGACCACTCCCGCTACCTGCTGTCCTGCACCGCCCATCGGCCCGTCCGGGGCGATGACGTGGTCGCCGTTTTCCTAGCGGTCATCGACGATCACGGGCCGCCAGCGAGCACGCTGACTGATAACGGCAGCGTCTACACCTCCCGGTTTACCGGCGGTCGCAACGCGTTCGAATACGTGCTGCCGCTGCTCGGGGTCCACCAGAAGAACGGGTCCCCCGGCCACCCCCAAACCCAAGGCAAGACCGAACGGTTCCACCAGACCCTGCAACGCTGGCTCAGAGCTCGCCCACCGGCCCCCAACATCACGCAGCTGCAGCACCAGCTCGATCAGTTCCGCGAGCACTACAACGAGCAACGCCCCCACCGCGCGCTCCACCGCAGAACCCCAGGCGACGCCTACCGCGCCACCCCCAAAGCCGCCCCCGCGACCAACGGCCACCCCCAAGGCCACTACCGCCTGCGCTACGACCACCTGGACACCAAAGGCAAGATGACGATCCGCCGCGCCGGACGGATGCACCACCTCGGCGTCGGCACCCCCCACGCCCGCAAACGCGTCCTCGCCCTCGCCGACGACCACCAGATCACCGTCACCGAGCTCACCACCGGCGAGGTCCTCTCCACCCACCTCATCCAGCCAAACAAGACCTACTGGCGCAACACCCAACAAGCGCCCGGCCGCTGGCCAAAGCGAGACCTATGACGCGACTCATCAGAGACATATGTCCCGACTCATCACAAAGCGGAGAGGGGGGGATTCGAACCCCCGAACGAGGTCGACCCCCGTTACGCGATTTCCAGTCGCGCCCGTTCAGCCGCTCCGGCACCTCTCCAGGAAACCCGGGGTTAGGGTAGCGGTACCGAGGCGCTCAGAAGCGCCATTCCCCGTTGTCCAGCAGCGGCACCTCGCTGCCGCTGTGCGTGGTGGCCGTGACCGCGACCTGTGCGGAGCCGATCATGAAGTCGACGTGGATGTCGCTGCGATTTAACCGCCCGCGGTCGGGATCGTCGGCCACCGCCATATCGAAGCCTGCGCCCAGGGCGATGTGGCTGGCCGCGTTCTCATCGAGCAGGGTGTCAGAGAACACCGTGGCCAGCTGACCGATCCGGCTCTCACGATCTACCAGCGCCACCTCCCCGAGGCGCGCGGCGCCAGGATCGCGTCCGGCCAGGGTCCGGAGCGCCTCCGCACCCTCGTCGGCGTCGATCTGCACCGCACGCCCACGCTCAAAGCCCACCCGCAGTCCCTTGATCAGCACACCGGCCAACCGCAGCGGCTTGGTCGAGGTGACCACGCCGCTGGTGCGTTCCGGATCGGGGCTGGTGAATACCTCCTCGGTCGGCAGGTTGGGGGCGTGGACGATGCCGTCGACGGTGCGAAACCGTCCGGCGGTGAATCGGCTGGAGGGAAGCAGCCCGACGCTCAGATCGGTTCCCGGTCCCTGGAAGCGCAGCGCGTCGATCCTGATCTCGTCCAGCCGCCGCGTGACCGCCTGCAGTCGGTCCATCCGTTGGGTCCAGGCCGCCGCGGGATCGGGCTCGTCCAGACGGCAGACGTGGGCAAGGTCCTGCCACAGGCGCTCGAGCGCCGCCCCGCCGCTGAGGCCGGGATGGACCAGCTCCGCCCAGCCGACGGTCGGGCAGGGGCCGACGGTCCAGTTGACCGTGCGCTGATTTATCACCCGGGTCGATTCGGGAACGCTCGGCAGCATGTCCCGTCCCAGCCGGGCGGGATCCAGACCGTCCATCAGGTGCGGCTCCACCGGTCCATGCAGAGCGATCAGCGCACTGCGGTGCTCGCCGAGCGCGAGCATGTGTGCCCCCACCCACGGCGGCACGTATCCCAGCGTGTCCGGATCGGCATGGAGGGCTCGCGCCCGCTTAAAGTGCGGATCGAAGAACCTGGGCTCGACGAACTTCGCCCCGACCTGGTAGGCGACCCCGGCCACCGCGCGCGTCAGCTCCTCCTTGCCCGGCTCGGTGCTCACCGACACGATCTGACCCGGCTGCACGTTCGCGCCGAAGCGAACGATCAGCTCCGCCAGGCGGGCGAGCCGGTCACCGGTGGTCATCGTCGTCTCCGGTGATCAGGACCCCAGGATTGAGGATGCCCGCGGGGTCGAGCTCTGCCTTGACCGCGCGCAACGCTGCCCGCCCGAGTTCGCCGATCTCGCGCCTGTACCAAGGAAGGTGATCGCGGCCGACGCCGTGATGGTGGCTGATCGACCCACCAGCGGCGAGAATCGCCTCGCTCGCCGCGGCTTTGGCCGTGCGCCACTGCAAGATCGCGTCCGGCTGGGCGGCGCAGCCCACGGTGAAGTACAGCGACGCTCCCGTCGGATATACGTGGGAGATGTGGCAAAGCACCACCGGTGGCGTCCCCTGCTCGCTCAGCGACGTCCGGAGTGCCCTCGTCACCGCCGCGTAGAGCCCCGGCAGCGAGGACCAGAAAGTCGCCGTCTCGAGTGTCTCCACCAGCGCTCCCGCGTCGAGCAGGGCGTCGCGCAGGTACGGGCCTTGGAAGCGATCGCGAGCCCAGGCCTCGCCCGCCGCCGGATCGGGTTGTGCTCCGGCGGCCACCAGCATCCTCTCCGCCTGCTCGCGCCGGCGCGCGACCTCGGCGCGGGTACCTTCGTAGCCGAGGATGGCCAGGCATCCGCTCGGATCTGAGCCCTGCCCCAGCTCGCCCGGACGAGCGAGGTTCAGCGCGGTCTCAGCCTCGTCGGAGAGGCGAGCCACGGTCGGCGGCGGCCCGTCCTGGACCAGGCGACGCAGGGAATCCGCTCCCTGGTCAAAGGACGGCATTCGCCAGCCGTCGTAGCTCCGCTGCTCGGGAACGGGACGCACCGCCACGGTCAGCTCGGTGATCACGCCGAACGCGCCTTCGGAGCCGAGCACCAGCTGGCGCAGGTCGGGACCAGCGGCTGACCGGGGAGCGCGCCCCAGTGCCAACGTCCCCGTGGGGGTGGCCAATCGCAAGCCGAGAACGAGATCGTCGAAGCGCCCATATCCCGCTGAGGCCTGTCCGCTGGAGCGAGCGGCGGCGAAGCCACCGAGCGTGGCGTACTCATAGCTCTGCGGAAAGTGTCCGATCGTGTATCCCCGCGTACCCAGCAACGCCTCGGCCTGCGGGCCACGGAGGCCGGGCTGGAGCACGGCCATCCGTGACGCTTCGTCCAGAGCCAGCAGCGCATCCATCCGCCGTAGGTCGAGGGCTGCCCAGCCGCTGAACGGCTCTGCGTCGGGATGCAGGCCGCCCACGACCGACGTGCCTCCGCCGAACGGCACCACGGCGATCCGCTGCGCCGAGGCGAGCTTGAGCAGCTCCAGGATCTGGTCGTGATCAGCGGGCGCCAGCACCAGATCCGGAGCCGGGAGAGGATCGCCCGTCCGCAGCGCGAGCAGATCGGGAGTGGACTTGCCGAGCGCGTGGCGGAGCCGGGCGTCGTGGTCGTCGGTGTGGTTGCCCGGCCCCACGATCGCGCACAGGGGCTCGGCCAGCTCGGCGGCTAGCCGCGGGGGCGCGAGAGCCACGTCGGCCATCGATCTCGGCCGCGGCGAGCTCCCGGTGACGCCGAGTCCCTGCGCCAGCAGCGCCTGCACCTCCGGCGGGAGCTCGGGCACCCGCGCGGGATCGCCCCATCCCCACCAGGACAACTGCGGATGGGGTTGGTCGGGCCGAGCGATCGCCACAGGCGGCACGGTAGCCGCTGCCGCGAGGCTGTTCAGCCTCGGGCGGGTCGGCTGCGCCAGTGAGGAACCGCGAGGATCGTCAAGCGGAGCTGTTTCTCCGCCACCCGTGCGATCTCGGCCTCGGCCTCGGGCGCCGCCACGGGGACGTCGAGCATCGCCCCGACGGTCGAGATCATCGTGTTGACGAGCTGACCAGCGAGCATCTGTAGATCCTCGGTCGTCCATTCGCGCAGGACCGGGAACCGCGCCAGATCAGTGGCCAGCTCGCTCGTGAACAATCGGATCTCGCTGCGGATGGCGTGGCGCAGCACCGTGTTACCGGCGAAGCCCACGCGGATGACGAACAGGAAGTGCTGCGGGTGGCGGCGCACGTGATCGACGAGGATCTCCACCGAGCGGCGGATGATGTGCTCAGGGGTCATCCCCTCACGGGCCTGGCGAAGCATCGCCCGCAACGTGCGAAACGACTCCTCCACCAGGACCAGCCCGAGCTCGTCAAGGCTCTGAAAATGGCGATAGAACGCGGTGGGAACGACGCCGGCGGCCCGGGCCACGCTGCGTAGGCTGAGCGAGTCGAAGCTCTCGCCGGCCTCGATCTGCAGCAGCGCCGCGTCCAACAATGCCTGCCGCGTGTGCTGGCGCCGCTGCGCCTGCGTGCGCCGAGCCCGGCCGCTGGCGCGAGGTTTCATCGCCGCCGGTTCCAACCGAGGTGTACGCCTGTTCACCGGTGGTGTGTGCATCCGTTCACACAAGACAGACTACCTCTTGACGGAGCCGAAAGCAGGATTAGACTCACCCCAGTGAACAGTTGTCCACTAAATGTTTGAGAACGAGATGCCCGTCGCCACCACCACCCGCCGCCTGCTGAGCTCTCCGCTGGTCGACCTGCTCCTGGGCCCCTACGGGGTCGACCGCTACCTGGAGCTGATCCGTCCGGACCTCACGATCCGCGAGGCCCGGGCGCGGGTCGTGTCGATTCAGCGACAGACGCCCCGCAGCGCCACCGTGACCCTGCGCTCCAATCCCGCCTGGCGCGGCTTCACCGCCGGACAGTTCGTCCGCGTGGGGGTCGACATCGAAGGCGTCCGGCGGACGCGCACGTATTCCCCCGCCTGCTCGGAGCATCGCGCCGACGGCCTGCTGGAGCTGACCGTCACCGCGCATCCCGGCGGCCTCGTCTCCGGCCATCTGCTCCGACGGCTGCGTCCTGGAGATGTAGTTCACCTCGGCCAGGCGAGTGGTGCCTTCTTGCTGCCGACGCCGCGCCCACAGCGGTTGGTGCTGATCAGCGGCGGCAGCGGCATCACACCGGTGCTGTCGATGCTGCGCTCCCTCTGTGACGAGGGCCACGGGGGCGAGGTCACGTTCGTGCACTATGCACGTACCGCCGCCGACTGGCTCTATCGGTCAGAGGTCGAGCGTCTCGCCGCCGCCCATCGCGGGATCCGGGTGCACTACATCGCCACCCGGGAAGGTGGCCGCCACATCGAGGCGGGCTTCGTGTCCGAGTTGCTGGATGGAGCTCCCGTGGCCGGAGCCCGGGTCGCCGTGTGCGGTCCGCCGACGCTGATCGAGGCTGTCCGCTCGATCTGGAGCGAGGCACCCGATCAGGTGCTCGCCGAAACCTTCACCCCGCCGGCGCCGAGCATCACCGAGGGTGCCGCCTCCGGCAGCCTGCGGTTCGTGCGCAGCGACGTGACGGCACCGATCGGCCCTGGGACGCTGCTCGAGCAGGCTGAGGGAGCGGGACTCTCGCCTGAGTTTGGCTGCCGGATGGGAATCTGCCACACCTGCACCTGCCGCAAGCAGGCGGGCGCCGTTCGCAACCTGCGGACAGGTGAGGTCTCCACCGAGGAGGACGAGGACATTCAGCTGTGCATATCTGTACCTGCCGGTGACGTTGCCCTGGCACTTTGAACGAGAGGATCAAGAACTCATGCCCACTCCGCATCCACAACTGACCCCGGAGCAGGTCGAGGCCCTGGGGCGAGAACTCGACGACCTTCGCCAGCGCGTGGTTGCCGAGCTCGGCGAGCGCGATGTGCAGTACATCCGCCGCGTCATCAAGGCCCAGCGCGGCCTGGAGGTCGCCGGCCGCGGGCTGCTGTTCGCGGGCTTCCTGCCTCCGGCCTGGCTCGGCGGCGTCACCGCGCTGTCGCTGTCGAAGATCCTCGACAACATGGAGATCGGCCACAACGTGATGCACGGCCAGTACGACTGGACCAGAGATCCAGCGCTTGACTCCCGGCACTTCGAATGGGACACGGCTTGCCCGGGCGATCAGTGGCGCCACTCGCACAACTACATGCACCACACCCACACCAACGTTCTCGGCAAGGATCGCGACATCGGCTACGGGATCCTGCGGATGTCCGAGGATCAGCCTTGGCGTCGGCGCGATCTCGGCAACCCGGCGTACGCGACGCTGCTGGCGCTGCTGTTTGAATGGGGGGTCGCGGTCCACGACCTGGAGGTGGAGCGGATCGAGGCCGGCGAGGTCACGCTCAGCGACAAGCGCGACATCCTGCAGGCGATCTGGCGCAAAGGTCGTCGCCAGGTGCTCAAGGACTACGTCGCCTTCCCGCTGCTGGCGGGCCCCGCGGCTCCGTTCGTGCTCACCGGCAACCTGAGCGCCAACCTGGTGCGCAACGTGTGGTCGTTCATGATCATCTTCTGCGGTCACTTCCCGGCGGGCGTGGAGGAGTTCTCCGAGGCGGAGGTTCAGGATGAGACGCGTGGCGGGTGGTACGTGCGCCAGATGCTCGGCTCCGCCAACTTGACCGGCAGCCAGCTGTTCCACATCCTCAGCGGCAACCTCTCCCACCAGATCGAGCATCACCTGTTCCCGGACATCCCGGCGCACCGCTACGCGGAGCTTTCGGTGGAGGTGCGGGAGATCTGCGAGCGCTACGGGCTGCCGTACAACACCGGGCCGCTACACAAGCAGTTCGGCTCGGTGGTCAGGAAGATCGTGCGGCTGGCCCGGCCGGAACGCTCAACCCAGCCCCAGCCCCAGCCCCAGGCGCCAGCGCGGGCCTCGGTGCCCGCGTCGGCGACCGAGAGGGATCGCGCGCTGGTTGCCGCCTGAACCGGGGCCGGATGTCGTGGAGCTCAGGTCAGCTCCTGCGCGAACCCATCGCGCCAGCTGGGGTGGGCGGGAGTCCACCCCAGCTCTCGTTTGGCCTTTTCGTTCGATGCTCCTCTGATTTCGGTCATCATCACCGCGGCGACTTCGCCCGCGAGCAGCCTGCCGATCAGGCGCGGCACGCGCCGCGGAGGTCCCACTCCCAGCATCTCCGAGGCCGCCGGCAGCCACTCCGAGACCGGCGCAGGATCGTCGTCGACGATGTTGTAGATCCCTGGAGGACCCTGCTCGAGCGCCCTGACCGTGGCCTCGGCCGCGTCCTGCACGTGCAGGAACGACCATACCCCGGTGCCACCACCGACCACGGGGAAGCGCCGCCGCCGAATCATCTCGGTCTGGTCGCCCCCCCGGGCCAGCGAGGTGCCCGGCCCGTAGAGGGCGCCGTAGCGCAGCACCAGCGCCTCGGTCCAGTCGGCGCTGCTCACTGCCTGCTCCAGGTGCCTGATCGCGCCGTGCGTCTCCCGCATCGCCTTGGCTGGGGAGGGGTCCAGCGGCTGCTTCTCGTCGACGACCATCGGGCCCCGGCGAGCCGTCGGCCAGCCGGCATAGCTCTGGGCGATGAACCGATCCACCCCTATCGCGGCGCCGGCGGAGAGCAAGTTGTCGGTTCCCTCGTTGCGCAACCGATTGGTGGCGGCGAAGTCCTGGTCGAAGTGGCGGATGTCAAGGGAGGCGGGAATCGAGGTCAGCTCGTGGATGATGGCCTCCGGGTCCGCCTGCGCCACCGCAGCGGCTACGGAATCCCGCGCCAGCGCGTCGGCGATCACTGGATGAGCTCCCATCCCCCGCAGGGCCTCTTGCTTCGAGGCCGTTCGCGTCATCGCGATCACCTCGTGTCCCGCCGTCAGCAGCCGGGGCACCAGCTGTCGGCCGATAGCTCCGGTCGCTCCCGCAACCAATACCTTCACCTGGGCTCCTTTGGGTTGTGTTCGCTGGTCCTGTCGAGGCGGCGGCGACGTCGACCGCTCTGACCATGGCCCGGTAACCATCAGCGGGCCGGTGGCGTACTTGAAGCATGAGCCTTCTCTCCACTGCGCGCATGTACCTCAGGCGCACCCCCAAGCTGGCCGAGTCCACCGACATCTATGACCATTCGGTGCGCCTGCTCGACGGCAATGAGCTCGACCTCGCCTCCCTGCGCGGCCGTCCGACGCTGATCGTCAACACCGCCAGCAAATGCGGGTTCACGCCCCAGTATGCCGGGCTGCAGTCGTTGTACGAGCGTTACCACCCCCGCGGGCTGCAGATCCTGGGCTTTCCCTCCGCCGACTTCGCCGGCCAGGAGTACGACGACGCGGAGGAGATAGGCGCCTTCTGTGAGAAGAACTACGGAGTCGGCTTCCCCCTGAGTGAGCCGACCTCGGTCCGCGCCGACCCCTCGCCGCTGTGGCAGGAGCTCGCCCGCCAGCCTACCTCGGGACCGCCGAGGTGGAACTTCACCAAGTACCTGATCGGGGCTGACGGCAGGCTGGTCGCCCGCTGGCCGACGAAGGTGACTCCCGAGGACCCGACGGTCGTTGCCGCGATCGAAGCCGCGCTGAGCTGATCAGCGCCTCGGTTCGGGCCCCGTACGGGTCCGCTGGGTAACGAACACGCAGACGCCGACCACGACCGCGGTGAGCACGCCGACCGCGTCGAGGTGATCACCGAGCAGCGGAACCGACCAAGCGATGGTCAGCAGCGGCTGGACGAGCTGGAGCTGGCTAGCTCTCGCCACTCCCGCCTCGGCCAGGCCCCGGTACCAGGCGAAGAACCCCACGAAGGTCGAGATCGTGCCCACGTAGATGAACCCCGCGATCGCCGATGCGGCGGCGTGCTCCGGCGGGGAGCGGAGCAGGGCCACCACGGTGATCGGCAGCGACACGGGCAGCGCGACCACCACGCCCCACGCGACCACCTGCCAACCCGGCAGCGTTCGCGTCAGCCGCCCACCCTCGGCGTAGCCGACAGCCGCCACGATCACCGAGGAAAGCAGCAGCAGGTCAGCGGGATGTAACGCACCCGTGCCGCGGGAAAGCGCGTAGCTGGTCACCGCGAGCGTGCCGATGATGCTGGCGGCCCAGAAGGGCGCCCCCGGCCGTTCGCCGACCCGGACCACGGCCACGGTGGCGGTGGCCGCGGGCAACAGCCCAACGACCACGGCGGCGTGACTGGAGGTGACATGCCGCAGGGCGAGCGCGGTCAGGACCCCGAAACCGATGCCGCAGCCCAGCGCCACCGCGGTCAGCCCCGGCCAATGCTCCCGGGCGGGCGCTGGCGCGTGCAGAGCCCGCAGGCAGAGCCCAGCGATCGCCGCCGCAATCACCGAGCGCCCGGCGCCGACCAGCAATGGATCGAAGCTCCGTTCGGCCAGCGCCGTCGCCGGGAACGTGAACGAGAACGCCAGCACACCGAGCCCGGCCCAAGCAAGGCTTGGAAGTGTGATCCGGCTGGTGTGGGCACGAGTACCGAACGGAGGGGAGCGCATGCTCACCGTGTTCTGTAGGAGGTTGGGCAGGCATGCCGCACAGCGGCGGATGCCGTTCTTGAGACCGGACGTCGGGATCGACGACGCTCGTTAGCGGAAGATCGAGGCGGGGAAACATCGAGCCATGGCAGGACATCGCCGGCCGGCCCTATCGCCGGTCCAGTGACCGACCGCAACGTACTCGGGGGACCACTACAGAGCTGTGGTCTTGACCCTGTCACGGGCTTCTATCGCGACGGTTGCTGCCGCACGGGCGTTGAGGACCGCGGCCTACACACCATCTGCGCCGTTGTCACGCAGGAGTTCCTGGAGCACCAGCGGAGCATCGGCAACGACCTCAGTACGCCGGTCCCGGAATACGGCTTCCCCGGCCTGATTCCCGGCGACCGCTGGTGCGTGACCGCGATCAATTGGCTACGCGCTCATGAGGACGGCGCTGCTGCCTACGTCGTGCTCGCCTCCACCCATGAACGCACGCTTGGGGTCGTCCCCTTCGCGCTGCTGCGCGAGCACGCGGTAGATGTCCCCGCGGATCCCGGTGTGCTCGAGCAGTGACCGGTTGTCAGTAGTAGTGCCGTCGTCCTCCCACGGCACGTCCCATCGTGCCGAGAACGGCCAGAATCAGACCGATCACGAGCAGGATGACCCCAATGGTCCACAGAATCCCGACCTTGGCGATGAGTCCGATAATGAGGAGAATGACGCCGAGTGTGATCACGCATGCCCTCCCAGGGCTAGTAGTAGACCCGGTTATGCCCGGAGAGCAGACTTCCCATGCAAGAGAACGCGCGATCGCTTCAAATCTTCAGGTCCGACTCTGCGTCGACGGGCGCTTTGACTTGCCCTTCAGCGCCCGCTACCGCCCAGGTGCGGGGCGCCTGCACGCGGGGTCGGCCGGCCTCACGAGGCGCGGGCCAGTTGCCGTCCCTCGAGCTCGGGGCTCTGGAATGCCTCGGCCGGAGGTCCGAGGCCGAAGTGGTGGGCAAGCGCAGCCGTCGCCCGGGCGGCGGCATGACCATCGCCGTAGGGGTTGACCGCCGCGGCCATGGCCTGATACTCGGCTGGGTCACTCAGCAGCAGGTCGGCTGTCTCGGTGATCAGGTCCTCCTCGGTGCCCACCAGCCGAACCGTTCCGGCATCGACAGCCTCCGGCCGCTCGGTGTTCTCTCGCATGACCAGCACCGGCTTGCTCAGGCTGGGGCCCTCCTCCTGAACTCCACCGCTGTCGGTGAGGATCAGCGTCGCGCGGTTCATCAGGCGGACGAACCCGCTGTAGGGCAGCGGCTCCGTCACGATCACGTTCGCTGCGTTGCGCAGCGCAGGCAGGATCGCCCGACGCACGGTCGGATTGCGGTGGATCGGGAAAACCACGATCAGATCGGGATGCCGGCGCGCGATCCTGGCCAGTGCCCGACCCACGGCCCGGAGCGGCTCCCCCCAGGACTCTCGACGGTGGGCTGTGACCAGCAGCACCGGAGCTTCGCTGCGGTCCAGGACCTCGAGTTGTGGATTGCCGTAGTCCCGGCTTCGAGACGCCGTCCAGAGCAGCGCGTCGATGACGGTGTTCCCCGTAACCACGATCTGCGCCGGATCGACGTTCTCCACCAGCAGGTTGGCGCGGCTGGTGGCGGTGGGGGCGAGGTGCAAGCTGGCTAGCGATCCGGTCAGGCGACGGTTGACCTCCTCCGGGAAGGGGGAGTAGCGGTCACCTGTGCGAAGTCCCGCTTCGAGGTGAACGACGGGAGTCTGCTCGTAGAACGCCGCCAGAGCGGCGGCCAGCACCGTCGTGGTGTCTCCCTGCACGATCACGGCGTCGGGCCGCTGCTCGATCAGCAGCGCTTGCACTCCGCGCAGCGCCCGGGTGGTGATCTCGGTCAGGGTCTGCCCCGGCTGATGGATGTCCAGGTCGAACTGGGGCCGGATTCCGAACCCCTCGTTGACCTGGTCGAGCATCCCCCGGTGCTGCGCGGTAACCGCGACCAGCGGCGTGAACAGCGGAGAGCTCTCGAGTGCCTGGATGAGCGGTGCGACCTTGACCGCCTCCGGTCGCGTCCCGTAGATCACCATGATCTGGCGCTTTCGAGCGCTGTCTGCTTCGGTCAGAAGCGGGCGCATGCCGCTCCCTTCCTCTTCCCCGCACTGCATCGGAGCGTTGAGGAGGCGGCCTCGCGATTGGACAGTGCATAGAACTTGATGGCGCTGAAGTGCGCGACCGAATCCTCCGCGTATGCGCCAAGCGCGCCGCTCAGGTAGGGGTGCTCAGTGTCGACGAAGCGAGACAGCAGATGCCCATCGGCCGAGATCGTGAGCCGGTTTCCGATCTGGACGACTCCGACCGAGTGCGGAGCATCGATCGCGAAGCGGGGCTCGGGTCCCGACGCGAGGAAGCGTTCGCCTCCCGGGTATCCCGGATCTTGCTTTGAAAGCAGCCACCCGTTCGGCTCGAGCGTCAACGCATAGAAGCGCCGGGTCGAGGTGTAGTGCCACACGAACCATCCGACCTCCCACGGACGAGGCTGACCCGCCACTCTGTGGCGCAACTGCCCATCGGTGGTGACCCGGGCGGTGGCGGCAAAGTTGTAGTACCAGCGTTTGCTGACCACCAGCGCGGCGTGCGTGTCCTTACGGGTCCGAGCCGCCGCCGGCGCCAGCGTGATCGCGGCATTCTCGTGCGACCCGCTGATCTCCACGCTGCCCTGCCCGCTGAACACGGGATACCAGTCCCGCGTAGCGCTCTGGCCGCCGCCGCCGTCACCGCCGCGCAGCAGCAGCACGCCGACCGCCACCGCCGCGATGGCGGCCGCCGCTCGGGCGGTGATCGTCGTCCGGCGCGCGCGAGCAGGGCGAGCAGGCCTGGTGCTCGATGCCGAGGGACGGGCGAAGTGCGCCAACCTCCTCAACTGTTCCTCTCGTAGCTGGTTATCAGTTCGTGCGGGAGAGGCGCGGTGGGCAGCGGTCCCCAGCCTGCCACCGGAACGCCGAGCGGGAACGCGGGTGGCGGCGGCCCCCCGGCGAGGACAACCGGCGCTCCCGGAAGCGGGGCCTCGGCCACCCGCTCGGTTTTGATCCAGCCGGTCCGGCCGCGGATGGTACGGCCCACGGCCCACCAGCCGGCGGCGTACCAGATGAGCGTGTAGGCGACGTACAGATGAGCCAGTCCGGCGATCCGCACCAGTGACGTGCCGCTGCTTCGCTCCGTGAGCCAGTAGACGAAGCCGAAGATGATGGCGGGACCGAAGGCAAGCAAATAGCTCGAGACGATCCACCAGCCAAATGGGCTCCTACCATGAGCCGCGAGCACGCCCGCGTTTATCACGGCCATCGCGAACGAGGCTGTCAGCAGTGAGGCCATGAGTAGGAGCACCGGACCCGACAGGTGGTAGAGCAGATCGACCCGCGCGAAACGCGGCACGTCGCGCAGCACGGTGGAGATCAATCGGCACGACTGCAGGTGGCCCTGGAACCAGCGGGAGCGTTGCCGGATCAGGCGACCGAGATGCACGACTCCCTGCTGATGCACGGCCGCCGCAGGGCAGTACTCATTGCGCCAGCCGGCGGCGAGCAGGCGAACGCCGAGATCGAGGTCTTCGGTCAGGCTGCAGCTCCACGGGTTGGGACCCAGCGCCCGAAGCGCCGAGAGGCGCATGAACTGGCCATTGCCGCCGAGCCCGACGCTGTGAAGGTGGCGCCGGCCGCGCTGGAAGACCTCGGTGTAGATGACGAACTCCATGTCCTGCATCCGCGCCAGGCGACTCGAGGCCCGGTTGTTGATCCGCACGCCGATCTGCACCGCCCCGACCCCCGGGTCGACAAAATAGGGGGCGACCGCGTCGAGGCTGCGAGAATCGAGCTGCCCGTCGGCGTCGACGACCACCAGGATCACCTCCTCGGGCGAACGGGCGGCCAGGCTCGGTGTCTCATGAAGGTGTCGAAACGCCGCATTGAGCGCCTCGCCCTTGCCCTGCCGCGCTTCCGGGGCGGTACGTCGAAGCAGCCACACGCGGTCATCGCCGATGCCGGCCACGACCTCGGGGGTCGCGTCGTCGGAGCCGTCGTCGATCACCATCACAGCGAAGTTGTCGCTGGGTAGGGCCAGCAGGCGGGCCAGGCTGTTGGCGATGACCTTCTCCTCGTTCAGGCACGGCAGCAGGAATACGAAGAACAGAGCTGAGGTGCGGGGGTGCGGAGCCTCCGCGCCGGAGGATCCCGGAACCGGAGCGCGCTCAGGCCGAATGCTTCGCAGCCAGCGGGGTTCGACTCTCGACGCACCGAGCATTGCGAAGCCGTAGGTGATCACCACCGCCACCAGCAGGAACCCGAGCATCGGCAGCGGCCCGTCCTGCAGCGGTGCGAACGGCGGCGGGGGAGCAACGGGATTGTGGAGCGGCAGAGCGAAGGAGGCGCTGCCGATCGAACGCACGCTCACGTGAGCGACGCCGGGCAAGCCGACCGGATCGCGGAAACGAACGTAGTACTGCCCGTTCAACTCCGAGTCGATCCTGCGGTACGCCTGAGCCCAGTCGCCCGCGCCACGGATCCGAGCGACGAAGCCGCCGCTCGTCGGCGCCAGGGAGTCGAATGCGGGAGATCCCTGCAGCGAGGCATCCAATACGTAGAGCGCGGTGCCACTGGCCGCCAGCTCCCGGCGGAAGCGCTCCGCGACAGTTGCGCTCAGCCGTTGCGCGTCGGTGAGAGCCAGGACGATGGTCCGGCGAACCGTTCCGCCGGCCGTGAACGTGGCCAGCGCCGCCGAGAGACGCGTGGCTGGCGGCAGCGGCCGCTGATGCGCTGCTTCGGCAAGCGAGAGCACGGCGCTCGGCGGATCCGCGACGAACCTGCTGACCGGCATCACTGCCACCCGGGCCAGCGCCGAGAGGCCAAGCAAGAACTCCGTGGAGGCGCTCTGCTCAGCCGGGACCAGGGCGGGCACCCGGGTGTCGATCGAGACAGCCAGCTCGATGTCCTGGGGCGAGAGCGGTGTCAGCTGTGGCCGTAGCGACCGGCCGTGATCGGTGATCGTGACCGAGCCCGCGGTAAGCGGTCTTGGTGTATCCGGAGCCGTCAGCACGAATCCCACCCGGGGATGCCGGGAGACGTCGACGCGGAACACGGATGGCCCCGGGCGGGTGAACAGGCGAGCAGGCACGGCGCTCGCCGGCTCCACCCCGGCCAGCACCGCCAGAGCCAGCATCAGGGTCATGGTCGCCCGGACCACCGGACGCCTGCCTGGAGCCACCATGGTCTAAGCGACGGCGGCCGGCATCAGCGGCGCAGTCCGCAGCCGGCGATCAGCAGCGCCATCAGGGCGACGAGATAGAGCGCGAACAGGGCGCCCGCTCCGTCGAGCATGAGACGACCGACAAGCCAGAACGTCCCCGAGTCAGGTAATGCAGCGGAGGACGCAAAGGCTGTCACGCTCCCCGCACCGACAATGTGATACACGTGCCCCTCTGGTCGTTGGCGCCGTCAGATGTCTGTCCCCCTCGCCCCTGACGTGAACACTCCGCGCCGGCCAAAGGTGGTCAACGCTTGCCAGGATGGCGGCCCTGCGCGCGCGTCAGAAGGGGTCAGCCGTACAGAGTCCGTTCAGCCACCTGAACACGGCTGTGCGGGCTCAGCCCCTCGTACCTGCACTCATGGCGATGCGCTCGGCGGCGAAGGCGCTGCGCAACGCAGCTCCCAGCGGCGACGTGTTGGACAGGCAGTCCTCGGCCCAGTGCCACCAGAAGTAGCCGCCGACGTAATACGGCAATCCGATGCGCAGCCCGTAGTAGTAGCGCATCAACCCGATCGCGTAAGCCTGAGTTTGGGTAGTTACCGGATCGCGCAGCCCGAGCTCGCCAAAACCGAGGTGTGCCCGGGGATAGAGCGTGTGCAGCGCGCGAAAGTAGCGTGACCATGAAGCCGGGCTTGGTCGGGCGCCTCCGCACTGGTCTTCGTAGTAGCTGAGCAGAACCAGATCGAGCCCACGACGGACCTCCGCCGGTACGAAGCGGCGGCTAAAGGAGAGGGGATCGAGCTCGCCGGAGCCGTCGCCGCAACCGACGTTGTCGTAGAGCGTCAGCGCGCTCCGGCGGTGCGCCGTGGAGACAGCGCGGTAGGCCTCGATCAACTTCGCGCTGACGGTCGGGTAGGGACCGGTCCAGTTGCCATTGACCTCGTTGCCGATCTCCCACACGTCGACCTGCGCGCGCAAGCTGGAGATGTAGGAACTGACCCGCCGAGCGTAAGCCATGGCGCTGATGCGGGGCTCGTCGGACGAATCGAGCAGCTCGCCCATGACGTAGCTGACTCGGTGCATCGCCGCAACCGCCTGCAGGTAATACCGTGCGGGCTCATTCACGTCGAAGTAGACCCGTGCGGTGGGTCGCTGGGGGAGGCGGTGTAGCCCAGTGAGCACCTGGCCGAGATTGCCGATGTCATCCACCGTCACGCCGTAGACCGCACGACGCTTGGCGCTCGCGGTCGCGCCAGATCGGTGCCGGCCGCCGGCCATCGCTGCGTCGGTGGGGAGGACCCAGGCGAGTGACGCGGCCAGCATGGCCGCGGCTCGGATCACGGAAGCGAGGAAGCGCTCACGAACGTGTACCCGAGACCCTTGATTCCGCTGACGATCTGCTGGAGGTCGGTGAGCGGATCCTCCGGATTGAAGAAGAAGCTCGCCACTCCCTGGGTCACGGCCAGATTCACCTGTGCGTTGTGGATGATGTCGGCCGGCAGCCGGGCCGGATGGTTGTTCTGCGCCGTCGCCTCGTAGTCGCCGAGGTTCTCCGGGATGATCCTGGCCCCGTAGATGTCCTGCACCGAATAGGGGAAGAACTGCCCGAACACGTGGCTGGTATCGGGCGTGCCGCCCGTGAGCTGCCCACCGAAGAAGACATCGCGCTCCCAGCGGGTGTTGAACACCGAGTCGATGGCGGTGTAGTCGGCGACTGAGGCGAAGTAGTGCGGGGTGACCCACACCGACGGCGTGCTCAGGCCGGCCTGCTTGAACAGCGACTGCCCGGCGTGGACGCGTCCCGCCGCCCAGCTGCTCGAGTCGTTGGGAAGCGGCCCGGTCCAGATGACCCAGTCGCTGTTCGGGCACGGATCCTGGAAATTGTACGGAGGGTTCTGAGTGCTCGAGCACTGAGCGCGGTAGAACTCGGCGTCATCGCCGCTGACCCCCGTGTAGGGATTATCGACGTTCGAGTACTGGTGTGTGTATCCCTCCTGGTTGAGCGTGCCGCCCTTGGACTGGGCGTACTGGAGGGCTGCGACAACGGCTGGGGCCTGGGGCAGCGTAATCGTCGTCGGCGTCCCGTTGTTGTAGGCGCCCTTGGGGTCGGTGTATTCGGGGATGACGTTGATGCTGAACGGAACTCCCTGGGAGGAGAGATAGTCGGCGAACTGGCGGATTGCGGTGGGATCTGACCCGGGAGACACGTCCTCGAGGCGCACGAGCGCGAGGTGCGAGGCGGGCGCCGAGGGCGCCAGCGCACCGAACAAGAGGTCCGAGAACGCGACGTAACGGTCGGTCTCTGTCATATAGGAGAAGGGATCCTCCCCGACATAGGTCAGGTTGGAGCTCTGGACCGCCCACGGGAAGCTCGTGCCGCTGCTCTGGGCGATCGGGGCGCAGGTCGTGGCCGCGCCGGTCGAGCTCGTGCAGTTCGCCTGTCCCAGGACCTTGACCGCCGAGGGGGTGGTGATGTTGGGGGCAAGGATGTCCGCACCATTGAGGGGATCTCGGCTGAACGTCTGGCCCTTGTAGGTGACGCTCACCGGATTGTCGCTGGTGTCGAAGTACGAGTTGGAGGGATCCCACCCGTACTTGGCCTCGAAGGCGCTGTCGGCGGCGCTGCCTTCCGCGCCGGAGAGCTGCCACACGTTGTCACCGGCCCAGATCACCGGCTTCGTGGTGGTGATGACGTCGTTGATGAACGCCGTCGGGAGCGGCTCGTTGTAGGTCGTGCCGACATAGATCGTCGCGGTGTAGCTGTTCACCTGGCCGGAGACGTAGGCGGACACCGGCTCGGCCGTCACGGTGCCGAAATGCGTGGCGAGGTGTCCTGCGCCGAGCGCGTTGAGCTCGCCGAGCCAGCCGTAGGGACCGGTGGTGTCGTAGAGCACGAGCGTGGTCGCGCTGGGTCCTCCCGAACGCTGCCCCCAAGTGACCGCCTGCGACGGTGCCGCGACCACGCTGGGGCTGAGCTGGGCGGGTCCAGCGGAGACCTTGCTGCCGAGCGCGGTCGGCGTCTGGTAGCCGGTAGGGAGGTTCGGCTTGGTGGGCGGTTTGGGAGGCGCCACCAGGCCAAGCGTGGGAACCGCGCGAGGCACGACGGTCGCCCATGCGCGCGAGGACATCGTCGCCATCAGAGCCGCAGAGACGATCATCACGCCGAGGATGCGGATGCGACCGGCGAGTTGCCTGACCAGCCTCGAACTTGAATGAAAGGCGCTGAAGCTGCTCATGGAAACCGTCCTGGATCAGAGCCGACGCGACGCGCGCGAAGGCAAGCCGATTACGTTGACCCCCTGATGCCTGAACGAGTCTGCGCGGTAGGCTGGGATTCGGCCACCGGCCGCTCAGGCCCTTCTGCGTTCAAGCCGTGAACCCGGAGCGGGGAGCAGAAGTGATGCTGGACGCTGAGCCGCCCGGCAAGCGCGTGGTGCTGCGGCATTGCCGGAAGAGTGAGCCCAGGGTCATCCCCTCCCAGATCTCGGCGTCGAGTTTCGGCGAGAGCTCCGGGGTCTGATAGCGCTCCATGAGCAAAACGTGCAGTTCGACGAGCGCCAGCGAGTCGAGCCCCAGATCCCTGACCCGAGTCTCGGGCCTGAGCTCACGCGGGTCGTCGATCAGCTCAGCGAATGCGGCCGCGAACTGAAGCCACTCGAGTGGCGCTGTCGAGGTGGCAGTCACTGCGGCGCTCCGGCCGGTGCTGCGACCCGCGTCGGCTGGGGCTCCAATCGTGTCGGCGCCTCGGCGGCGGCCAGCCGGCCGCCGAGCTCGGTCCACCGCTCGCGGTAGATCGCCAGCGTCAGCTGATCCCAGTAGCGACCGCCGAAGAAGGAGTGCTCACGCAGCCGGCCCTCGACCTCGAAGAAGCGGCCTGCTCCGCTCGCGAACTCGGCGAAGCTGTATTCCGGAGACTCCATGTACAGCTTGCGAAACGGCCAGCAGGTGAACACGTAGTTGACGAACAGCCCGAGCCCGAGCATCATCACCGGCGAGCGCTGGGTGGCCCCGAACCGGGCCGCGGCCAGGTACGCGTACTGGTCCTGAAATGCCGGGTTGTAGGCCAGGACGAGGCCAACCGGAAGGCTCTGCCCCGGCCGCATCACCAGGTACTGCGCCAGCACTCCGCGCCACAGGGTCTGCGACCACTGCTCAGGGCTCGGTGTCGAACCGCGAAACCGCCAGCGAGGGTTCAGGTCGGGGCTGAGTTCGAGCGTCTGGAGAAGCGCGTAGTCGCTCGGAGTCACCGGCCGCAACTGGACGTGCTGTCCCTCGAGCGGCGGTGCGACGAACTCTTCCGGTGCTTCCGGGGCAAATGAGGTCGCAGGTTCCACCAGGCAAGTGTCGCCGGGCAACGCCGGATGCATAATGTCCCACGCGGCTGATTGCCGTTCATAGGCCTGAACGCCAGATGGCCACACGAGCCGGTTCTGCGGCGGGAACGAGGGCGATAGCCTGGCCGGGTCAACCACAGCCGGGATGGCAGTGACTCGAGCAAGCAGCACTAAATGGGAAGAGTTGAGCGTGCTCCTCGGCGAGGCCCAGGTGGCGATGCGGGCCGGCATGCGCCTCGCCCTGGCTCAGGGGGGTCTGAAGACTGTGTTCGAGGCCACCACCGGGGAGGAGGCCGTCCGCGGCGCGCTGGCGCATTGCCCTGACGTCTGTGTCCTGGCCGTCGACCTCCCGGGTGGCGGCATTCGCACCGCTGCGAGGATCCGCGAGCTGCTGCCCGAGCAGCGGATCCTGATGATGTCCGGGGTCCATCGCGACGAGGACCTGTTCGCCTCGCTGCGGGCGGGCGCCTCCGGATATCTGCTGAAGTCGACGTCGGCGGAGCGGCTCCCCTACGCCGTGCGCGGCCTGCTCGGTGGCGAGGGGGTGCTCCCCCGGGAGCTGGCGGCGAGGCTGATCGACGAGTTCCGCGATCGCAGCGTCAAGCGGGGGCTGTCGATAAAGGTCTCCGGCCAACTTGTCGCCCTGACCGAGCGTGAGTCCGAGGTGCTGGGCCACCTGCGCGCCGGCAAGGCAACAGCGGCGATCGCCCGGCATCTGCACATCTCGGAGGTCACGGTACGCCGACATGCCTCGGCGATCATGCAGAAGCTCGGCACCAGTGATCGTCGCAGCATGCTGGAGCTACTGGAGGAGTAGGCACCGCCCCGCGGCGGCTCTCGCTGCCGCCAAGTCGCTCACATTGCCACGCTCACACCATGCCGCCGCGAACCGCGCGAACGGCGGCCTGCACACGGTTCTCGACCTGCAGTTTGATAAAGGTGCTGGAGACATAGTTCTTGATCGTGTGCGGGCTCAGGTGGAGCGCCGCGGCGATCTCGTGGTTGTCGAGGCCGCGAGCTAGGAGGGCGAGGATCTCTTGCTCCCGCGGCGTCAGGTCGGCCCCGGTCACGTCGGCCGAACCGTGTGGTTCGCGCACCCGCTGGACCAGGAGGTTGGCGACGCTCGGGGAGATGATCGACTCCCCGTCCGCTACGGCCCGGATGCCGTCGACGATCTGGCTGATCGTGGCGTCTTTGAGTAGGTAACCGCTGGCTCCCGCCAGCAGCGCCTCCATCACGGCGCGATCGTCGCTCATGACCGTGAGCGCGATGATGCGGCTGCGCGGCGCCGCCACGCTGAGCCGCTGGGTCGCTTCCACACCGGACATGCCCGGCATGCTGAGGTCCATCAGGACGACATCGGGGTCCAGCTCGACGGCCAGGGCGATGGCCTCGGAGGCGAGAGCTGCTTCACCGACGACACTGACCCCACGCTCCGCGAGCAGCGACACCAAACCGCCGCGGAACAGGTCGTGGTCATCGACGACGATAACCGTTGGGCGTTCCGTGATGCTGCGCACCTTCTAACCCTCACGAGTTGACGGGGAGAACCAGCGGAACGGGACGGGGGCGGCCGCCGTTTCGCCTCGGAGGCTCCAGACGCTCCCCCGGAGCCGCGACCTGGTCCGGCGGCCGGTTGGAACCAGCACCTCGATCGTTGTCCCGCCCTGCGCGCGGTGGCCCGCGGTGACCGTGCCTCCCCGCGCGTGGGTCCGAGCTGTCATCGTCCGGAGGCCGAATCCGCGCGGATTCGTGAAGGCGCCGGCCGGGGCTCCTCTCCCGTCGTCCGCGATGCGTAGGCGCGCCAGCGCGCCAACCGAGTCGAGAGTCACCGTGACGTTCCTGGCCTCGCCATGGAGGGCAGCATTGAGGATCGCCTCGCGCGCGGTGCGGACGAGATCCTCGCGGATGCCATCGTCGAGCCCGGAGACGACTTCGCCGGCCGCGTCGGTATGGACTGCGGTCTCAACTGGTAGGCGGGATGCGAGCTCGTCGCCGACCCTGCGCAGGGCGGCGCCGATCGTCGGCTCCTCGGAGGCGGACAGTTCGAGTACCCGGCCCCGCGCCTGAGTCAGTGCTCGACGGGCCGCAAGGGTGAGCGGGTGCTCCGCGTCTATCGTGGCCGGAAGCTGCTGGGAGTGCAAGGCGATGATCGCCAGGTCCTGCGCCAGGCCGTCATGCAGGTCTCGAGCGATCCGGCGGCGCTCGGTGCGAATCGCATCGTTGACGATGGCGCGGCGACTGTCATCCGAGCGCATCGCGGCCACGAACAACACCAGTATGTACGCCACCGCGCGGGCGGCATCGGCGACAGAAACGGAGTTGACGCTGACGACCGGCATCGCCAGAGGTTGGAGCATTGTGGCTGCGAGCAGGAGCATGGCTGTGGCCAGCAGCCAAGCCCCGCTCGACGCCGAAGCTCCCCTGTTGAGGAGGCCGATCCCCCCCGCGGCCATGGCCAAGCTCGACCCGATCGCGATCATGCCGGCGAGCTCGCTGATCTGCAGATCGTCCGTGGTCGAGCTCACGACCCCCTCAACGCCGCGGGCTACGCTCAACTGGTTGACCACGGCGGCGACGAGCGCCACCAACCCGAGCGCGGCTGTCAAGGCCAGTGCGCGGCGAACTTCGGGTGCCGGAGCTTCACGCGGAGCGAAAGCCGCGGCGACGAACGCGATCGCGACGACCACGTTCACGCTCACCTGCGCATCGGGACCGGGAAGGGTGGCGCCCACCCCGGTAAGCGCTGGGAGCGCGGAGACCACGAAATGCGTAACGGTGACGCATACCACGGCCGTCAGCAGGACCCAATCGTCCCACCGTCCCCGGCGGCAGAATGCCAATCCGAGCAGCAAGGCACCAGCGACCGCCGACAGCGTGACCGCCGTCTCGATGACCGCGTGAAGACGCAGGCTGTCGAGGTAGAGGGGCTTGAGGAACTCCCCCACGACGATCGCAGTGATCAGCACCAAAAGCAGTGCGACGTGCGGCGCCGAATACGACGCGGCATCCCTCGTACGGCCTCGTTTGAGGAGACGGATCATGTTGCTACAACCCCGGAAAACGCCGTTCAGACGAGCCCAGTGTCGGCCTCGTTCAGGTGCTGTAAGCCCCTAGTGTACAAATAGACAGCAAAGTAGAGGAAAAAGCTATCAGAAAAATTTTGAGCCTCGGGCGATTGTTGCTAACACCGCCTGGCGTCGAACTCGCCGCCCAGCTGGCCGAGCGCCCCGACGGCTTCCTCGTCGTGCTCTTCAACTCGGGACGCCACCGCTGTGGGCTCAGAGCGCCACCGCAAGCGCGCAAACTGGGCCACCAGCTACTCCGGGACTCCATCTCCGCACGGGCTCACGAGCCCGGCGGGAACGTGTACGACACATGCGGGGAAACGTGCGGGCCGACCTCGAGCACGATCTCCGCATGCGGGGTCAGGGGCACGCTCCCCGGCGAGCCCGGCCATCGCCGACCGCCCACGAACACCTCCACCGGCCCCCGTCCCGGAGCCGAGAAGCTCGCCAGCCGACGCGAGGACAGCGGCTGACCCCAGCTGTGAAACAGATCCGAGACACGGAGTCGTGCTCGTCGGCGCACGAGCACGACACCGGTTGGCTCAAGGGTGACGAGTTCTCCATAGCAGCGAGCCCCGGAAATCCTTCCGGCGGAGAAGCCGCGAGGCGGCTCTGTGCCGATACCGGCGGGGATCAACACCACACGGTCGGCGGCAAACACCTCGACGTGAACGCCGCGTCGCGGCCCCAGCTGCGAACGGCATCCCCCGAGGATCGGCCCCATAGCCGGCGGATGGAAGATGGCCGCTCTTCCGATCGGACGCGCCTGGGCCAGGAGCGCGGGGGAAATCCCAGGATCGGGCGCTGCTTGAGGCGCGGAGCCACACGCCGACAGCAGCATCGCGCCCACCCCGGCTGTCGCTGCCCGACGAAGCCAAAAGCCCGCGCTGGAGACGCGACTAGGCGAAGCTCTCCGCGAAGCTCTCATCTTCGCCGTCGAGGGCATCGTCGCGATCTCGCCTCCTGGACTGGCCATCACTCGAGAGCCGGAAGGTGAGCGGCAGAAGTCCTGCTCCCGTCCCCAGGCAAAGCACCGTAGCCACTCTGACCACGACCGCGGGCAAAGCCACCAGCACGAAGCCGTTCAGCAGCGTGGAGATCAGGATGCTTCCTTCATAGAGCGCCAGAAACGCCACCAGGAAAAACAGAAAGTAGCCGCGCCGCCAGACCAGGAGGCGACGAAAAGCCCAGCCAACGAACGCTAGGATCATCCCGAGCTCGATCAGCTGAAGGGCCGACACCGTGGGTCGGCCGTGAAGCCCGCGGCTAGCCTCAGCCACCGTGGCCGCGACCAGAGAAACGAAGGCGAGCGTGCGCGCCAGCAGAGCGTCGAGTCTCGGGCGGCGGAGTCGCAGTCCCGCCAGCACGCACAGGAAGATCACCGCGATCGGCCACAGCCACACGATCGAAGGATCGTCGGCGTGCTCGACACCACCTAAGAGCGAGCTCAGCCGGCCGTCGATCAGGATCGGGATCCGCCACTGCCCCACGTAGGTCATCCCGGGAGAGAGCGCGACCGAGGCCAGGGCGTGGAGCCGCCCATCATGCCAGCCATAGTCGTGCCCGCCGCTGACCCGCTCCCAGCTGGGCGGCGTCCTCGGAGAGACACCCGTGGGCGGGATCTCGGCCGGGGTCTGGTTGAGGTAGTACATCGCCGAGTTGGTGTTCACCGCCACGCCGGAGGAGGAGAAGCGCAAGTACGGGCCACCGCGGTAGTCCAGGATCACCACCGTCTGGCTCGGCGCCACGCTCAGCCACATTCGCTGGTCGCCGTCGACCACCTTGGCGTCGACTCCCACCGGCGGCGGGTCCACCCGGGCCAGGTAGCTGGAGGCGACGGGCGCGACGGGTCCGTGCGCCTGGGCTGGGGCCGCTAATCCGCCCGTCGCCAGGAGCGCGCCGGCAGCCGCCAGGGCGACGGCACGTCGAGGCGCTCGGGTCATAGAATCAACCACGGCCGTGGTCGGACGGGGACGGCCTTTTGCGGCTCGAGTTCATCTCATGAGCAAATCTACGCCCCGTCTGCGCTGTCGCACCCCCGCTTCTCGGCCACTGGGGCGGCTGCTGGCGGCGTGCTTGATCTCCACGGTTGTGGCGGGCTCGTTGGCGGAGTCGGCGATCGCGGACGGCGATCCGGCCAGCGACGTACTGGCGACGCAGACTCTGTTCTTGCCCCAGGACGCCCATCTTTCCGCGGGGACACAGGCGCAGCTGGTCTCGTTGCTGAACGCCGCCCAGCGCAGCGGCTACCACATCCGCGTGGCCGTGATCGCCTCTCAGGCTGACCTCGGCTCGATAACCGAGCTCTGGCAGAAGCCGGTCGACTACGCGCGCTTCCTCGGACAGGAGCTTTCGCTCCTGTACCGCGGCGAGCTGCTGGTGGTCATGCCGGCCGGCTTCGGCCTCTACCGTGACGCCGGTGCGGCCTCGGCGGCTCAGCCCGCGCCGTTTAGCGCCAGCGCGCCCGGCAACGCCCTGGGTCCGGCCACGCTCGCCGCGATCCAGCGCCTCGCCGCCGCATCCGATCATGCTCTGGCGCTGAGCGCCCCACGAGCGACATCCGCTCGCCGCGGCTCTGACCCGCTCCCGTGGCTGGTCTTCACCGGCGGCCTCATCGTGGTCATCGCGTCCTGGGTGGCCAGCATCCGCGCGCGGCCCCTGCGCTTCGTCGGCCGCAGGGCCACCACCAACTGACGGCGGCGCCCTGCGCCCGGCGCGCATCCGAGGATCAGAATCCGGACGTTCACGACCAACCCGCAGGCAAGGATTAGCCTTCTGCGGCGATGGCAGTCAGCACCGCGGTTCCGGCGGCCCGCGTTCGAGGCCTGACCAAGCGCTACGGCGACGTTCTTGCCCTCGACGGCATCGACCTCGAGGTCGCCCCGGGCGAGCTCCGGGGGCTGCTCGGTCCTAACGGCGCTGGCAAGACGACGATCCTGCGAACGCTCTTCGGTCTGGTGCGGCCGGACGCCGGCTCCGTGGAGCTTCTCGGCCACCAGCTGACCAAAGCTCGAAGAAGGTTGCTGAACGGCGTTGCCGGCTTCGTCGAGGAACCGGCGTTCTACTCCTACCTCACGGGGCGGGCCAACCTAGAGCTGCTGGCCGAGCTCGACGACGGCGGGTCGGCAATCGAGGATGCGATTCAGCGGGTCGGCCTTTCGGCGCGGGCGAACGATCGGGTGGCCGGCTATTCCACCGGGATGCGACAACGGCTGGGGATCGCCGCCGCTCTGTTGCGAGAGCCCCGGCTCCTAATCCTCGATGAGCCAACGAGCGGACTGGATCCGACCGGCATCCGTGCCGTGAGCGCACTGCTGCGTGAGTTATCCACGGGTGGCGTCGCCGTGATCTTGAGCAGCCACCTGATCGGCGAGATCGAGATGCTCTGCCACTCCTACACGATCATCCATTCTGGACGCGTCGTCTGGGAGGGGCGAGCGCCCCAGCTGGAGGTGGAGGCTCCCGGCTCGGTCTACGCGTTGTTCACCAGCGATGACCGCCAGGCACTCGAGCTCGCGCGGGGTCGTGACGGCCTGGCCGCCAGTCATGAGCAGGGCGTGCCGGGCATCCGTCTGGCCGTGGATCCCGGTCGGCTTGACGGCTACGTGCGAGCGATCGTGGGCCAGGGGCTGGAGCTGCAGCGCCTCGAGCTGCTCGTCAGCCCGCTCGAGAGCACGTTCTTCTCGCTGACCTCAGACCAGGATCTCACCGGCCCCGAATCCTGGATTGCCGCCCAGGCTCAGGCCCGCGACGAGGCTGCGCTGGCCCAGTGAGCACGGTGGCCTACCAGCCGGCGGGCACCGCTTCCTCGGCGGGCTGGCCATCCAGGCTCCACGGCGTGATCTCCGCCGCCCGAACCGAGCGCCAGAAACTGATCGCGCAGATGCCGCTGCGGTTGCTGACCGTGGTCTGCCTTCTCGGTCCGCCGGTCTTCGCGATCCTCCTGAGACTACAGAGCGGGACACCCAACGATGCTCTGTTCGGAGCTTGGGTGCATACCTCTGGGTTTGCCGTCTCGCTCGTCGTCCTCGGGTTCGCCGCCAACTGGGGCTTCCCGATCATCGCCGGTGTCTTGGCGGGCGATCTGTTTGCTGCCGAAGACCGGCAAGGCACGTGGAGGACGATCCTCACGCGTTCTCGCACGCTCGAGGAGATGTTCGCCGGGAAGGTCGTCGCAGCGACCATGTGCAGTCTCGCGCTCGGGGTGCTGTTGGCCGTCTCGAGCCTGGTCGCCGGTGTAAGCCTTGTCGGGGCACATCACCTGGTGAACTTCGGCGGCCGCGAGCTTACACCGGCTCACCTGCTGTGGCTCGTGGCGATCAGCTGGCTGATCTGCCTGCCGCCGTTGCTGGCCTACACCAGCCTGGCGATCCTCTTCTCGGTCGCCACCCGAAACGGAATCTTCGGCGTCCTCGGGCCTATCCTCGTCGCGCTGGTCACCCAGCTTCTCAACCTCGTCGGCCAAGGTGTCTGGGTCCACGTCCTGCTGATTGGTTCGGCCTTCGACGCCTGGCATGGGCTGTTCGCCGCTCACCCCTTCTTCGCCCCGCTGCTGTTGTCCCTGGTCGTCTGCATCGTCTGGATCGCCGGTTCCCTCGGCGCCGCCTGGCTGATCCTCGCCCGGCGAGACTTCGTCGAAAGCTCCGAGTCATCGCGAGCGGGCTGGCGGACGCCGCTGCGGATTGCGCTGGGAGCAACAGCCCTGATCGCTCTCCTTGCCCTGGCCTCTGGTTGGGGGCCCGTCGGCGTCACCGCCCCGCGGCTGACGGCGAGCCTAGCCCCCGAGTTCCGCCGCCTGACGTTGCTCCAGCAGGACCTGCTCGGTCACCCGATTCCGGCGGGCGCCCAGTATCGCATCCTGCCCGTCTGCGGGGGACGCGGTACGCGGCGCCAGGGGCCCGGGGACTGGGCGTGCACGATGAACGTCTACGTCATCCTGCCGGGAACCAGACAGCCGCTGACTAACACACCGGTCAGCTACGACGTCAGCGTCCAGTCCAACGGGTGCTACAAGGCCAGCTCGCCCCCCGCCTACGTCGGGCAGACGAACATTCGGGACACGAGCGGGCAACTCGTCGTCAACCCGCTGGTGACCATCTACGGCTGCCTGGACATCCTGTAGGCCGCCGTCTAACTGAGCTCCGCCTCTCGTCCTGGCCTTTGTCGGCGACCGTCGCGCCGAGCCCGCGGCTTCAGCCCTCTCCGGGAGGACCGGGTCGACAGGCCCAGGTGATCGGACAGCTGGAGCTTGCGCTGCTGCGCTGGGCCACGGGATGAAATACGTCGGGATTGGCCTGCAGCATCTCACGCACGATCTCTGCGCGGTCGACCTCATCGGGCGAAGCATTGGGGCCGGAAGGTGGCGCCGGCAGCTGCGTGCCGTACACCGAGGCCCACAGGATCTGGTCTGAGATCGCCTGTGGCACCGCGTCCAGGTGGTTCCAGGAAAGCTCATCGGACAGCTTTCCATCCGCAGCCGCCGCGCCGTTGGTACTCGTGAGTGGGTACTGCGGCATCCGCACCGAGTAGGGAGCGTCGTCGGGCTTCTGCGATCCGCTGATGAAGGCGTCATACATCGGAGTCGCCAGCGCATCGTTGAGGGCCAGGGGGTCGAGCCCCAAAATCAGCTCGGTCGTTCGCAGCGCCGAGTACTGGTCATAGCGCGCGTGGACGACGGCGCCGGGCCGCGTCCACGGGCTGATCACGAACGCCGGGGAGCGGTGGGAATCAACGTGATCGGCTCCGTCCTGCGAGTCGTCCTCCTGCACGAAGATCGCCGTCGAGGGCCAAATCGACGAATGTGAGATCGCGTCCACGATCTGCCCGAGCGCGAGGTCGTTGTCGGCGATGTCCGCCTGCGGCGTCGGGTCGCCCTTGGTGGTGCCGTTGGTGTGGTCTTCGGGCAGGATCATGTAGTTGAGCTTCGGAACCGTTCCCGCCGCCACCTGCGCCTGGAACTCCGGCTCCCAGCCGTCGAAGCGGCTCTTGCCGGTGAAGATCGTCCCGGTCCCCTTGTACAGCCCCGAGTCCTGCGTGCAGCTCGAGCGTACGCCGGCGGCGAGGCACCCGATGAAGATGTTGTTGGGGTAATTCGAGTCCACGTTGGCGATGACCTTCGAGTACTCGGGGCGGTTGGGCTCCATCCCGATCGGAAGAGCGCCGACCGCTTCGCCGTAGTCACGGAAGCTGACCCCCTGCTTCGCGGCCTGATCGAAGATGAAGAAGTCCGGCGGAAACGTCACCGGATAGATGCCGAAGTCGTAGGTGGCACGCCGATTGGAGTAGTTGGCCGCCGTGGCCTTCTGCACGTAGTCGGTTGCGTACGCGCCCGCGGTGATGAGATGGCCGTCGACGGACACCTCGGAGTCTTCGTAGAAGTCATCCAAGAGCGGGAACTGCCGCGCCAGCGCGTGAGCGTTCGGGGTGATCCCTCCCGTGGGACCGCTCACGCCGTTGTCGCCGAACAGCTCCAGCTTCGGATCCCCGTCACCGCGCGGGTCGGACCCGAAGACCTGATCGTAGGTTCGATTCTCGCGCACGATGTAGAAGACGTGCTTGATCTGGGCGCTCGGCTGTCCGGTCATGGCCGGGATCGGGCTGCCCTGAGGGCGCCTTTCGCTGTTGTACGGCTTGGACTGGGCATTCGCCGCTGCGGTGTCGGCGAGGACCTGGCGATCGGTCGGTATCGCCAGCGCGCCGACCCGGCCGATCAGCAGGTCGAGCACGTAGGTGCCGTAGGCGTTCGGAGGCGTTTGCAGGGGGGTCCGGGCGCCGCCGAAGTAGTAGGTCGGATTCGGCCCCGAGCCGAAGCCCTTGCCGGCGACCCAGACGAGTTCTCCCCGCGGCGTGGTCTGCACACTGTTCGGGTATGCCGCCGTCGGGATCCGGCCGATGAGACGGAAGGCGGGAAAGTTGGGTAGGTAGCTGGTGGCGCAGGCCTTGACCACCGGCAGCGCCGCCCGCGCCCGCGCGATTACCGAGGGCCGCAGGCGTGCAGGACCAGCCAGAGCCCGGAGGACGCGCTGAACGTAGATTCGCTCCTGGCGTAGAGAAGGTCCGGCGCAGAGCTCGGAAGTCGCCGGTCGCAGGTAGTGGGCCGACAGGAATTGGAGCGTCTTCAGGTATCGCCGCCGCGCCGCTCCGCGGACGCTGGGGTTGGCCCTGGCCAGCTCCAGCGCCGCCTCGGCACGCTTGGAGCGGTAGGCGGCGATGGCCGGTACCGAGGGCGGGGAGTAGACCCTATGACCTCGACCGCCAGGGCCTCTCGGCCGTTTGGACAGCGAGATCGCCGCGATGGCGTCCTCTCCCGCATCCGATGCGTACAGCGTGCCGTCATCGGGCGAGATCGCCAGGTTCGTGGGTGCGGTCCCCAGCTCCTGAGCTCTGGCGACGGAGATCAGGTGCGTGACCGTGTGCGTCGTCGTATCGACCGCGGCCACGAGGTCGCGGTTGGTTACCGCGACGTACAGCAGCGGGCGCCTGGAATCCGCGGCCATGCCCTCGGGGTGGCTCGCCAGATCGCCCAGGGCTCCGCCCAAGCCGCTGATCGTCGCGGTCACTTTCGCGACCTGGGGGTCGATCACCGAAATAGTGCCGTCGTACTCGTTGGAGACGTAGGCGCGGCCCTGCGGGTCGAACGTCACCCCCTCGGGATAGCGGCCTATGGGCACGACCGCCTGCGTGAGCGTGTGTAGATTCACGACGACGGCATCGTCGGCGGCGTTTAGGGCCACGACCAGATACCGCCCGTCCGGGGACACGGCCAGGCCCTCCGGCTGGGCGCTACCGACACCGGACGCCGCCGGCAGCGAGTTGGTGCGCCCGCTACCGCCTGAGGTGGCCGCCAGTTGGAGGGGATTGTCTTCGACGCCGGTTCCCTGCTTCGGGTTGACGGCGAAGATGTGGATCACATCTCCCTGGTCCCCCTTGGTCGGCCCTTCGGTGGGCGAGCTGCCCTTAGGCGTGCCGCTGACGTAAGCATGGCCGCCGTCAGGGGAGAACGCCACCCCGCCGTAGCAGCCGGGCAGCGGCAGCGTCTGGATGACCGAGTGGCGTGAGAGATCGACCACCTTGACATCGTCCTCGCCATGGCCGCAGTCGGCGACCCACAGATACCGTCCGCCGGGCACCACGGCGCTGCCCGTCGGGAAGTCCCCGACCGTGGTCAGGCGACCTGCCGGGCGCAGGAGATGGCCGTTGGCGGTCAGATGCAGCGAGGGACCGATCTGTCCCGGGATCAAGTCCGTGGCGACGGCAACGCCGGCGAGGCCAAGAACGACGAGCGTAGCCACGACGGCCAGCCGCGCAGGCCGGCGGGGCTTGACGGAACGGCGCGCGAGCAAGGTAGGCGGATCTATACCGATTCAGGCGGGCGCCTGGTGATTAATTTGGTGAAGTGTTTAGAGCTTGGCCGTTCGGTGACGAGCGGGAGGTCGTGAAGTGTCCAGGACGTCCGCGAACCGCTTCGCGAAGGTGTGCACGTCTCCCGGCCAGCGCGCTGAGACATACGAACCGTCTCGGACCACGAACGCCGGACGCTCGTCATCGAAGCTGTCGCGAGCGCGGCCGCTCGTCTTGAGTTTGAAATCAGCCGTGCCCGAATGCACATCAAGGAAGTCATCCGCTCGCGCCAGGGCCCGCGTGACCTCCTGCTCGACGGACATGTAACCCGCTGCCTGCCCGGGATCTTCCTGATAGGTGCGGTAGTAGTGAGGGTCCCAGAACCTGGTGATCCGCGCCACCCGCCACGCCCGAGCCTCAAGCTCCCACGTCAGCCCCGTCGTCTTGCGACCGAACAGGACGGACTTGCCGGTCCCCGGGTCGATGCTGCGGGCCGCCAACAGCACCCCGTGGCATACGGCCCCGACGGGCGCTCCCCGGTTGAACGCCTCGACCACTAGCGCCTGCAGGACGTCGCTCTCCAGGTATTGGCGCATGCCGCGAGCACGGTGTCCGCCCGGCAGCAACAACGCGTCGGCGGAGTCAAGCTCCGCGTCGTCCCAGCGGATTGGCTCCCGAAACGGCGCCGAGGACTCGAGCTGCTGGTAAGCCTCCCGTCCGCGTGCGTCGGCACGCAGAAGTCGCCCGACCCCGACCAGCCGTCGCGCACCGGGAAGAAACCCCCACGGATCCAGGCCTTCGCCGGTGAGCATCAGCTCGTCGCCCATCGCCGGCAAGCCGTCGGGTGTTGCGAACGCGACATCGTGCCCGCGCCGGGAGAGCACCTGCCAGCTGACCGCGACCTCGGTGGGATCGAAGTCCCGGCTCGGGATCGGGATCAGCACACGCGGCATTGCCACTCCTTCGAGAAGCTACCAGTCATGTCCCTTCTCCCGCCGATGAGGCCGGTCCTCGGTGCCGAGCAGCAACGGGGTGTAGGTCACCGATTCTGGGAGGGCTGCCCGACCGGCAAATCGCGGCCGGGCAGCGCCCGAAGGCATCAGCGCAGCAGGTCTGACGCCCGCGCCACACGTGCGCCGGTGCGCTTCCCGTCGCTGCGCAGCGGGAGGTGAGCGCGGGTGGCCTCAGCGGTATGGAAGTCGAAGAAGTCGAACATGTCTCCGAGTGGCGGGACGGTTGCCAGGTACGTAGGGAATTGTTAGGTCGACTGACCGGATTGGGCACGTTGTCGAGGCTGCGCTGCGAGAGCGGAGCCAGGCCCCAGTTCCGCTCGATGAACTTGAGCACCGAGACGTGGTCGGTATTGGTATGGCTGACATAGCCGGGCTTCGCGTATGGCGAGGCCAACGCGGGGATGCAGGTCACGCCGGTGATCGACCGCGACTACTTCCGCTCGATCTACTTCCGCCAGCCCCAGGGCATCCTGTTCGAGATCGCCACCACCTCGCCTGGGTTCGCCGTCGACGAGGATCAGGACCACCTCGGCGGGGACCTGCGCCTGCCCCGCCAGCATCAGCACCTCCGACCCGAGTTGGAGCGGCTGTTGACCCCGCTCAGCAATCCGCGCACCGCGGAGCGCCAGGAGGCATAGGTTGGATCTGCCGGGTTGGCCCGGCTACCACATCACGACTGCATCCCGCGCATGGCGTGATTCGCAGCGCTCCCTCCCGGGACGGTGAGCCCAGGGACCCGCGCCGGCGAGGCCGCCACCCCGGTCCCGAGCGCCAGCAGCAACGTCGCCGCTGTGGCTGTCATGGCCGCCCGCCAGGGCAGCAGCTTCTGGACCGCAATCACCACCGTGAGCACCACCATCCAGGTGATGCTCATCTCGCCGAGCGCGAACAGCGCCACCATCAGCCCCCCGCAGCAGCCGAGGCACGCGCCACCGTTGGCGATCCCCAGGCGCAGCGCCGAGCGCGGCCGCTCGGCTGCCGGTCCCCTGGTGCGGCAACCGGCCAGGAACCTCCGCTTCGCCGGCGTCAACTCGTACGCGGCGGCCAACACCAGCACCGCCGCCGCCGTGGCTCGCCCGGCCCGGTGCCATACGAAGAAGCCGCCGTCGAGCTGGCGCCCCAGCTTCAGCGCGGCGTAGCCGAGCAGCCCGGCGAGCGCCCACGTGGCCAGGTAACCCGCCGCGAATGCCGCCCGCCGGCCGCCGTCAGGTTGCGCCAGCACCGGCGGCAGCGCCGAGGGCAGCATCATCGCGATGATCATCACCGTCCACGTGCTCGCGTAGAAGCCGAGCGAGCCCGGCTCCGTCCCGGGGCCGGCGTCCATACCCGCCATTCGAATGACCGTCGCGACCCACGCCGCGGTGGCCAGCGCCAGCAGCACGAGGATCGTCGGGAGCGTTCCGGCGGCGTGGCCGGCGCTGGCGCTGCCGCGAACCTCGGTTGTACGTGGCGCCATCCCCGCTCGGAATGCGTGCATCTCGGTCATCTGCTCACTCTTCCCTCGCAGACCAGCGATTTCCAGCGGCGTCGCCGGGCTAGCGCCTCTGACATCGGGATCTTGCCAGACAGCTCACGATGATTAGTGGGGCACGGGTCGTGTTACCCGTGAGCCACCGCCTTGGCAGCGGGCCGTTTGACCGGTCGTAAGGAAGTCGGGGAGTATGGGCCGAGAATGTCGATGCTGGGCTGGAGAGGTGCCAGGTGAGTGATGGTCTGATTTTCGTATTCCGGGCGGGGTGACATCGGCTCGGCAGTGAGATTCGACCGTCTGCATCATCGGCGAGAGTCTCGTCCGATCAACCCCCATCGTTCGTTTGATCCTCGCGTCGTCGGACGATTGGAGACCGTGGCGTGGGTGGCGTACTACCGTCGCGAATGGTTGACGTTGCTGCGATCAGCGGTGATGCTCACACGCCACACGTTTGGCCTGCCGTGGCCCGCGACTGCCCGCGGTGCCTGGCTGGTGCTACGAGCCAACCAGTTCTGGGCGCCGTTTCCCGACAATGACCCCGAGGCGGCGCGGCGCGCGATGGAGAGCTTCTATCGCCTCGTCAAACGTCGGCACCAGGAGCCGTTTGACCCCGCCACCGCGGCAAAGCTCGAGGTCGAGTGGTGGCGTGTGCATCGGGAGCACCAGCACGCAAACGAGGCTGGTGACGAGGGTCCGCTCATTGACGCGCTTGCTGCCCTCTATTCGTACCTCTACGGGGTGCCCGAGACCGACGTCCGCACCGCGGCCGAGCAACGCGCCCTGGCGATGCGCCACTCAGATCACTGGGTTCGTGATGGCTGCGAGCTCTCAAGTCCGCTGATCGATAAGGAGCGTGCGGCGCTGGTGCGGTCATACGCCGGTCTGCTTGCCGCCGTTCATCGGTGATGCCCACATCGGGCTCACCGGCCTCTTGCCGAAGCCGCTCGAGTCCTGACGCGTACAGGCTCGTGGCCGCTTCATACACGCGGCGTCCGCTGGCGCACGCGCCTCCAGACACCGACGTTCGCGAACCCGTCGACCCCGGGACGCCGGCTACCGGAAAGAACGCATACCGGCCGCCGTCGCGCCGAAGCTGATTCGCCGGCGCATCCGGAACGATCGGCCGCCGGTCAGGTAGACGAGACTCCACGTCCCAAACGCCAGGCTGGCGAGCGTCTCACGCGGAGGCATCGCGCGCTTCTGATGCCGGGTACCGCCGGTCTGACCTACGGTGCTTAAGCATCCGTGTGGCGGCCGCCGATGCCGGGATGGCCGCCCGCTTCCCTGCCTTCCGCGCATTGCGCGTCTCTCGCGATGCGGAGCGAGAGATGCGTCGCCTGAACATAGTGGGAGCGACGGCTGCCGGCTTTCGCGACTCCCCCAACGCGGTCGTCTCGTCATCGCTCGGCTCGACTCCTGCTCTGAGTGGCCGTCAGCCATCATGGTGTGGGCGCGCCACCGCCCAGGGCGATCATCGCGGCCGTGGTGAATCTCAGAGCACCTCGGCGATCAGCGCCGCTGCCCGCGCGGCACCGTCGGACTCGACTGGGCGGTAGTCGACCTCACGGTTGAGCTCTGATGCGATCGTCGCTGCGATCGCATCCGGTGGCGACTCGTCGAACTCCATCCGCCGCCCCGCGCCGTACCGCGATAGCCGGTGGTGGACGTGGAAGTTCTGCTCGAAGTGGTGCTTGAGCGGGAAGTAGATGAATGGCCGCTGGCTGGCGGTCAGTTCCATCGCGGTGGTGAGCCCGCCCTGGACGACAGCGAGGTCGGATGCCGCCAGGTGCTGGTAGAGGTCGGGCACGTAGGGGCGGACCTCGAGGCCGTCGTGTCCGGGGAGTGATTGCGGGTCGATGCGGGGCCCGGCGACGGCGATCATCCGCAGTTCGGGGACGAGGCGCTCCGCCTCGGGGAAGCTCGCCATCACGCGGCGCAGTAGGTCGGCACCGACGCCCGAGCCGCCGACCGTCACGATGCACACGCGCTCATCGGGGCGGTAGCCGAGTTCGGCGCGTAGGGCATCGCGGTCGGCGGATCCCGGTGGGTAAAAGCCGGTCACGTAGCCGGCAAAGCTGTAGTGCTGCTCGGTCCACTCCCGGATCGCGGGCATGTCGGGCCCGAAGCGCTCCGGGACGATGTCGTCGGGGTCGCCGACGAATATGGCCCGGTCGCGAACGCGCGGGTAGCGTGCGATCTGCTCGATCATCTCGGCGTTGTAGTCGGCGGTTAGAAACTTCTCGCGCGCGCCGCCATCGGACATCGGGAGCCAGCCGACGAAGTCGGTCAGCCACACGTACGCGACAGTCTTGAGCTCAGGGTTCTCATGGAGGTAGTAGTCGAGCTCCCAGGCCTCGTCGCCGATCCACACGTCGTACTGCTCGGCGGTGACGAGGTCGTGGAAGACCATGAAGTTCGCCACCAGGATCTCGTCCATCCGCCGGATCGCTTGGAAAGCGTGCAGGTCGTGCTCGGCCGACTCGGACTCGATGTGACTGGATTCGTTCGCGAGCTCTGCGCTCGCGGGATGGATCCGCTCGCCGCGCGCCTCGAGGACCTTGGTGATCGGGTGCTGAGCGAGCCAGTCGATGGTGAGATCGGGGTGAAGCTTGCGCAGCTCGTCGGCGATCGCGATGTCGCGCTGGGCATGGCCGAGACCGATCGGCGAGGAGATGTACAGCGCCCGACGCCCGCGGCCCCGAGCCCGCGTCCAGGCGGAGGTCGGCCGCGTACGAAGGTCCGCGAACTGGCGCAGAAGCAGGTTGATCTCTACTGGATCGCGCGCGCACGGAATGTGCCCCGAGCCGTGCAGCGTGACCAGCTCGCCGCCCGTGGCCTCGGCGAGCTCCGCGCCCTGCGCATGCGGGCGGACAAGGTCTTCGTCGCCGTGGATCACCAGCGTCGGGCATCGAACGCGGGCGCATGTGTTCCTGAAGCTCTCGGTCCTGCAGGCCAGCCCGATCCCACGGGTGGTGTCGGCGAGTGTCTCAGGATCGGTGTCGAGCGCCCAGCCGATGCAGTCCTCTATCTGTTTGCTCGAGTGTGGCTCGTTGAAGCACTTGGCGAAGAAGAATTCGAGGAACCCCAGGTAGTCGCGCTGCCAGTAATGGCTGTTGTATTTCGCCCAGCCCTCCTCGGTCGTGAGCGGCTTGTCGAACGGATGTACGTCCCGCTCCGGGTGGCCGGGCGCGAGGCCGACCGCGGGGCCGATGTAGATGACGCTGTCGACTCGGTCCGGGTGGTCGGCGGCGAGGATCGTGGCCCACAGCGCGCCGCAGGAGAGCGCCGCCAAGACCGCCCGCTGGGTGGTGGTCGCTTCCATGACGGCGAGCGCGTCGGCCGCGAACTCCTCCGGGGTGTACGCGGATGCGCCGACCGGCCGGTCTGAGCGGCCGTTGCCGCGGCCGTCGAATGTCACGACCCGGAAGTGCCGTGCTAGGTATGGGATCTGCGCCTTCCAGAAGCGCGAGTGAATGATCGACCATGTCGGAAGCAGGAAGATGGTCTGACCGCCCGACCCGTACACCTCGAAGAAGACACGCACGCCGTCGCGCTCCACATACCCGGTGACGTCCGGATACCGGGCGCGGCTCTGTTCCCGCGGTCGGGCACCCGCAGGACTGGCGGGCGCCACGGTCGCGTCGGAGGGCGTCGTCACGGACGCGCCTCGATCACGAGATTGAACGGTGTCTCGGTCGCGCGGCGGAATCGCGCGAAGCCGCCGGTCTCGACGACATCGCGGATCCGCGCTTCGCCGGCCTGAGCGCCGAGCGCCAGTCCGACCTCCTGCGACAGCGACGCCGGCGTGCACAGCAGCGTCGAGAACCCGTAGAAGGCGCGGCCGACCGGGTTGAGGTTGTCCTCGACGCGATCGCCGGCATTCGGCTCAACGATCATCCAGGTGCCGTCGGCTTTGAGCGTCGAGCGCACGTGGCGCGCGGCGCCCACAGGATCGCCCATGTCGTGCAGGCAGTCAAACATCGTCACCAGGTCATAGCCTGAGCCACTCTACGCGGTGGCAGAGGCGACCTGGAAACTAACTCGGTCGGCGACCCCGGCTTCTTCTGCCCGCCGGCCGGCGTCACACGGTTCGAGTGAATCTGCGGACATGAAGCGGGGCCGGCCCGGGCAGATGGTTGACCCGGTGGAGCAGTCGTGGGCGCCGCGGGCGCGGACGCCTCCTAAGTCGCCATAGGCGGGTCCGGAACCGACTGGGCAGCTGTTTGTCCGGCAGTGGCTAACAGGCCGACTCCGCGGCGGCGCCGTCCCTCTCGCTAGGAAGCGGGGGGGCGGCCGCGGTTGCAACTGCAGGTACGCGGCGAGACCCTCGGGGCCAAGCTCGCGCCCGATCCCGCTCGCCTTCACGCCGCCGAACGGTGCGGCTGGGTCGAGCGGGTAGTGGTTGATTCCAATCGAGCCGGTCTGGACGCGCCTTGCGACGGCATCCGCGCGCTCAGGATCGCTCGTCCACACGCTGCCGCCGAGCCCGTAGTCGGAGTCGTTGGCGATCGCGATGGCCTGATCGACGCCGTCGTAAGGGATCACCGCGAGCACCGGCCCTAAGATCTCTTCCCGCGCAATCGTGTGGCGGTTGTCGACGTCAGCGAAGATCGTCGGCTCCTACTCCAATCGTGCTTCTCGAGGGCATTTGTGTGCGAAGTGACGCAGGGCTGGGCTGCGGCGCCAGACGATCGCATCCGTCCCCGGGCCGGCTTCAGCTCGAAACGCGTGCGTGAGCGATGTAGGTTCCGGGGCTCGGCGTCAGGCCGTCTGTGCGGTCAGCGCAGTAGCGTTGCCTGAGGTCTTCGGGTCCGAGGCTCTCGATGAGCTCCCATCCCGTGCCGGCTAGGTCGTCCCGGAGCTGGGCGGGGTCAAAGCCCGAGATCCAAGGCTCTCCCGCCGAAGCGACCTGAGTCCGTGCTCGCCCTGTCGAGCCGTCGGCGGGGAGCGAGTCCAGAACGCTCTGATCGACATAGTCGAATACCAGCTCGCTACCCGCTGCGGCACAGGCCGCGATCGCGCCAAGGGTGTGGAGGTTCGCCGCCCGGGTGAGATAGATCGTGACTCCGAGCCACGCAAAGAAGCTCGGTCTGTCTGGGCGAAACGACGAGGGCGCCAGCGCCGCGTCAATTCCGGTTTCGCTCAGATCGGCGGGCACGAGATGCAAGCCGGTCGGCAACGGGATCCCGCACGCCTCAAGGCGGCTGGTCTTAAAGCGCTGAGTCGCCGGATGGTCGACCTCAAAGATCTCCAGACCTTGAGCAAACCACGGGGATCGCAGCGCAAAACTGTCCATCCCGGCACCGACGAGCACATACTGGCTCACGTGGGCTGTGACCGCGCCGGCCAGGGCGTCCTCGGCGTAGCGGCTTCGCAGGATCACCGCCCCGTACGCCGGGTGCGCGCGCAGCGCAGCGTCGAGGTCCGCAGCAGCCAGCCGCGCAGACATCGCCTCGCGGTCGGCGGCAAACACGAGTCGATCGCCCCACGGATCATCGATCAGTAATGGGTGATCCAAGCGCGTGTGTGCCGCGCGCATCAGCGCCGCGCTCATCGCGGTCCTACTCGCCGACTCCACCCTCGCGATCATCGCATGAAGACACCTCACCAGGGCCCCACCCAAGGTCGGACGCCGCTTCCGCTTGGTCGCCCGTGGGGGCACTCTCACCCAGCCAGCCGGTCACCGCCGAGACCAGAAGTCCAGGCGGGTCGGGCCGGACCCGTTCCCACTGGGTTCTCGCCCCCGAACCGGTGCGGGCAACGAGCTGGATTGATTGACTTCTGATTGGCCACGGGCAATGCTTCGGATTCGTGGCGACGCTCGACATGACCGGACTGCGCGACGGGTACGCCGATCTTGGCGAGGTACGCCTGCACTATGTCGAGGCTGGCGAGGGCCCGCTCGTGGTGCTGCTCCATGGCTTTCCGGAGTTCTGGTTTAGCTGGCGGTTTCAGATTCCGGCACTCGCTTCGGCCGGCCTTCGCGTCGTTGCGCCCGACATGCGCGGCTACAACCTGTCCACGCGCCCGTCGGGCGTCCCGGCGTATGACATTGATCGTTTGGCCGGTGACGTGCGCGATCTCATTCACGAGCGCGGAGCGAAGTCCGCGTTCGTGGCCGGTCACGATTGGGGCGCGGCCGTGGCGTGGGTAACAGCGATGAACCACCCAGAGGTCGTCGAGCGTCTGGCGATCCTCAACGTGCCCCATCCGCGTCGGTTCCTCCGCGGACTGCGAACCCCCCGCCAGCTCGCGAAGTCCTGGTACATCGTCTTCTTTCAACTTCCGTGGCTGCCTGAGCGTTTGGTGCGCGCCCGACGATGGTGGTTCTTCCGCTATGGCTTCGAGCACGATGCCCGTCCTGGGGCGTTCACTCGCGAGGACATTGATCGCTATGTCGAGGCTTGGTCGCAACCGGACGCAGCGACCGCGACCATCAACTATTACCGAAGTGTCTTCCGTCAGTCGCCGAGGCGCACCGAGGCGCGGCTCCGCCAAGTCGATGCGCCCACGCTAGTCGTCTGGGGGGAACGTGACCGCTACCTCGGTGCTGAGCTAGCCGAGCCTGACCCGACCGATGTCCCAAATCTCGACCGCGTTGTGCGCCTGCCAGACGCCTCGCATTGGGTTCACCACGACGAGCCGGAGCAAGTTACGCAGCTGCTCGCTGAGTTCTTCGCCACGCGCACCGCAGTCCAGCCGACTACTTGATGCTCGAGCTGCGGAGCCGGGGTGCGCCCTGCCGCTGCTCCAATCAACGTCCCACCGGCCGCAGTTGGGATCGTTGCTCTGCTGGATCTGGCTTCGGCAGAGCGCCGTGTTGCCGAACCGCGGCATCGGAAGGACCTGTCTTGTGGGGTGGCTCGAGGGCTCGACGTTTGAATTGGCCATCTAGGTCTAGGTGTTCCGCCCGTCCCGCCTATGGGCCTGATGTCCCCGCCTTGGAGGTCGGCAATGTCCGCGAAGCAGTTTCATGTTCCCGGTGCGATCGCGGCACCGGTGGGTGACGGCTACTCGCACGCCGTCTCCGCCGGAGGTGTGATCTATCTGACGCTCCGTTTCACTGCCGGCCGCCGACGGCTGTTCGCTGTCGTTCTCCCCGCCCTTCTCCAACGGTCCGGTCATCGCCGTGTTCCCCGGCTGAGCCAGCGCCACGGCCATCGCGCGCACCGCTACGCCGGTCTCGTCCAGTCCACCGATCCCAAGACGTGCGGATGACCAATTTTCCTTCGCCGAGCTCGGCGACCAATCGCGTCGAGCCGGTGCCACGCCGAATCCGCGCAGTGCTGGGCGGCGAGACGGTGTTCGACACCATCCACGCGCGGTACGTGTGGGAGTGGCCCTACTACCCCCAGTACTACATCCCCCTGCAGGATGTTCTCGACGGCGCCCTGCGCCCCGACGGTCACGCTCAGGCGACGCGCCCGCGGACCGGCCGAGCTGTCGGTCTTTGCCAGGCGTCGCGTTGCCGGCTCGGTCAGACGCTTACGCCGTAGTGGAGGTGAACGACGCCGTTTCGGAACCGGCGCTCATCGAGAAGTTCGAGTTGCGCTGACGTTGTCTGGCAGGGCGCACTTGCCGCCTCCCGCCACGACCGGCACAAGAACAGGTACTCGTCGAGCAGCCCCGCGCCGATTGCGTGGCCAGCGAGCTCGGCACGCCGATTGCGATGTTGGCCCCCGAGGACTCCTTGAGCCGCCGGACGGCGTCTCGAAGCGCGCTGGAGCCTCTTCAGGACGCGCTGAAAACTGCACGTGCTGCCGATCGCGTTGGTCTCTGACGAAGAGTTCGGCAAGCTAGGTCAGGATCGCCACTTCGACGGCGGAGACGTCAGCTTGTCGAGCGACCCCGCGGTGGTGTTTCCTTGAACGTCCGCGGGCAGCGGCCGCGAGGTCTCCTCGACGAGGTTGCGTTGGACGAGGGTGAACAACAGCCCGATCGACGGCAACACGAGCACGACCGCGACCCCGAAGACGATCAGCACCGTGGTGAGCGTCGCGCTTGGAGCCGCCGCGTCGGCGATCGTGAGCTTCTGCGGCAACAGATAAGGATTCTGCGCGACGCCCCAACCCCAGACTACGGCGGCGACCGCGCCCACCGCGAGCGGGCGCGCGCCGCGGCTGGCGCTGCGGCGAACGAGCACGAGCACCGCCATCCCGCACAGGAGCGAGAGGATCACCAGTGGTAGCGCGTCGCTGGTGAGGCCATCAAAGACGAACCTCGCGTCGTTGTGCAGCAAGACCATGCCGGCGGCCGCGAGCGCGCCGGTGACGAGGGCGGCGACCAGCGCGCGCGTGCTGAAGTACCGCTCGAGGTCGGGCGCCGCCGCGCGCCGCGCGTCGCTGACGAGGAACACCGCGGATAGGTACGCTCCGGTGGCGACGAAGAGCGCCCCGATCACGAGCGAGAGCGGATTGAGCCAGCTCGTCACGGCGTCGCCGGCGGCGTTACCCACGGGCACACGGCCGCCGGCAACCGCGCCTATGACCGTACCCATGAAGAAGGGCGTTAGCAGCGACGCCCCGCCGAACAGCGCCTCGGCTACCGCCCGGCCCCGGGAGCGCCGAGCGGTCTTGTGAAACGCGAAGCCAGATCCCCGCAGAACGATGCCGAGCGCCGCCAGGCTGAGCGGAATGAACAACGTTGAGAAGATCGCTTCAAACGCGGACGAGAAGCCGGTCCAGAGCACCACGAGCACGAAGATCAGCCAGACGTGGTTGACCTCCCAGACGGGTCCAATCGCCCAGTCGATCAGGTCGCGCGGGCGCCGGCCGCGTTGGCCGGCGCCCGCGAGCAGGCTCCACAGACCCGCCCCGAAGTCCGCCCCGCCAAAGACCGCGTACATCGTCGCGCCGATCCAGAGGACGATGGCGACCGCGTCGGCGCTACTCATCCCGGGCCCTCTGCTGCGACAGTTGGCGGCGGGCTCGAAGCAGGGCCGTAGGGCCCGTCGCCTCCGGGGCCCTCCGCTGTTCGCCAGCGCCGCGCCATCGCCCGCAGGGTGATGATCAACGCGGCGCCCAGCACCACGTAGAGCGCCAGCACCGCGCCGAAGGTGACCCACACCCCGCTGGCCTTGGTGACCGCATCCTTGGTGCGCAAGACGTTGTAGACGACCCACGGCTGGCGTCCGACCTCAGTCACGATCCACCCGCATTCCAGCGCCGCGACTGCGGCCAGCCCCGACACCGCCGTCGCGCGCAAAAACCATCGCGACTGTGGGAAGTCGCGCTTGCGCCACCAGCCGATTGCCAGCCAAAGCCCGAGGGCGATCAGCATCGTGCAGATCCCGACCATCGTGTCAAACGCCCAATGAAGCATCGTGTTGGCGGGCGGCCGATCGCTAGCCGGCACGGAGTCAAGACCGGTGACCTTCGTGCTCGTACTCCAACCGACCAGGAACGAGTCAAAGCCGGGTATACCGATCCCGCCCTTCACGCCGCTTGAGGTGCAGCGGCCGTAGATGTACTCCGTCACGTCAGTCGAAGTCTTCTGCACGCACTCCATACCCGCGAACTTCACCGGCTGGTCCTTAGCGATCGCACGCGCGGCCGTGTCACCGACAGCGAACTGGATCGGCGTCGCGATGCACGCCACCGTCAGCGGGATAAGCAGGCCGAGGCGGTGGATGCGATCCCGTCGGCCTCGTAGCATTCCCACCGCGTACACGGAAGCGACGATGAACCCAGTAACGAGATATGCGGCCAGGATCATGTGCGGCACCTCATAAGGGACCGCGCCGTTAAAGATCACCTTGAGCGGCTGGACCGAGGTGACGTGGCCGTTGGTCGGCGAGTAGCCCCCCGGCTGGTTCATCCACGAGTTCACGGCGACGACCGAGAAGGCACCACCGAGGCCGGTTATGACGATCGGCACGCCCGTCCAGAAATGCGTCCACGGCGCCAACCGCCGCCAGCCGAAAATGTAGATCGCCACGAAGATCGCCTCGAGAAAAAAGCAGATGCCCTCGATCGCGAAGAGCACGCCGAAGACCTCGCCAAAGCGCCCGGTAAACGCAGGCCAAAGCAGCCCGAACTCAAACGACAGGACAGTGCCCGTCACAGCACCCACGGCGAACGTCACCGCCACCGCCTTCGACCAACGCTGCGCGAGCAGCAGCGCGTCCTCATCGCCGCGACGCAGACCCCGGTAGTTAGCGATCAACATCAACGCTGGAAACGCCACCCCAAACGACGCCAGGATGATGTGAAAACCCAGCGTGAACGCCATCTGGCTCCGAGCCGCTGCCAAGTCCGAGGCGAAAGTCAGCATCGTCGTCGGGCGAGGCTCGACGCGGGAGAACCTGACGATGGCCGCGCGAACCACGCGATCACCGACAGGGTCAACTCGATGCCGACTCGGTCGTCATTCATGCCCTGACCGCCAACCTCTCCCATTCGCCGTGCAGAAACACTAGAGCACACCAGTCGATCAGGAGAACCGCATGGCACACCACTGGTCTGGAGAACCTCAAGCCATGAGGCCCATCGAATCGGACCAGCCCGAACAGGACGCTCGAGGTCGCCGTTGCCAGCGGGAGATCAGTACCATCCGCTCTAATCTACGCTGAAGCCTGGGATGTCCTCATCCTCCCAAACGGGTGAGGACATGAGGACCCGCCAACAGCGATGGTCAACGGGTTAACGGCGCTTCCCGGCCCTGGGGAGCTGCCGCGACAGACCGACCCGGGATCCGGTATCTCTCGTGGTTGCGATGGTTCGTCACGGACAGTCCGCCGTCATGGTGGGGCGCAGTCCTCGCTCCTCCACCCGGGGTGACCACGAGCGGTGGTTCGACTACCCCCTTCGGACTTCCGTGTTCGAACCTTCCAGCGTCGCATCGAGATGACCGCTCTTGAGGACCACGGCAGCGTGTCCGTCAGCTAGGAGACAGCGGCGCTAACGCGAGGCCGGTCATAAAACGCTCCGTGATTGGCTCGAGTGCGTCTGCGAGGAACCGTTCCCGGCCAAGTTCGCCGACGAGCGCATCTCAACAGGGGAGATCAGCAGCGCGAGCACCAGCGACGGCGCCGATCAGATCTACAGCACCAACCATCGCCCCGTCGGCGCCGTGCATGCCGGGGACGCAATGCCGATCCGCACGAGTTCCAGTTGACGCCTCACGACACGGCACTGATCACTGCCTGCTACCCGATCTTCTGGAACGACTCGGCACTCAGAAGTGGTTCAGAGCGGCGATGTGCTCGGTTCAGTCGTGTAGGAGGTCGTTGTCCCACCGGGCTGGTCCTGTTGCAGTGGGGCAGCCTCGCTCACGTCCCGTTACCGACGGCTACCAGCTGCTTCCGAGTACCTGCGGCCATCCGTACGACTAGTTCCGCGTGAACTCGAAAAAGCAGGACAGCGACAAAAATCTGATCATCTCCTCACGTAACACCTGGCGGCAGACAGGCTCTCGCACCAGAGCGGGGCGATCCTGCGGCACCTGGGCGGCAAGCACTCGAGCTTCAAGATGGGGCCGAATACCACCTTGAACCGTGCAGCGCTGCTACCGCGCACCGAGGACGTGTGCGAGCGCGGCCGCCAGTCCCGGATGGGCGTCGGGCACCCGCATGGGGTACGTGGAGGCATCCCGCGGAAACCGCCTCGGCAACCGATGGAGGTGATCACCCGTTCCGGACGATGTTCAGCACATGACCGGCGCTTAGCTTGTGCCTCGACGCCGGCGTTAGCGGCGCACCGCACGACCACGCGAGACTCACCTGACATCTACCGACAGCATTCTCCTCGGTCTCGGCCTCGTGATCGTGTTGGCGCTCGGGTGCGAGCTGGTGGCCACTCGGACGCGCCTGCCGGCAATCGTCTTGCTGCTCCCGGTCGGCTTCATCGCGGGAGCGGTGACGAAGGACGTCCGTCCGGCATTCCTGTTCGGTAACACGTTCCAGCCGCTCGTGTCCCTGGGGGTGGGCCTGATCTTGTTCGAGGCGGGGCTGAGGCTGCGCCTGGATGAGCTCCAGGGAGGAGCTCGTCGCGTCGTCCTGCGGCTGATACCGATCGGGGTGCTGATGACCCTCGTGGGGGTTACCCTCGGGGCGCGGCTGATCCTGGGGCTCGGGTGGGGATCGTCGCTGATGCTCAGCGCAATTCTGGTCGTCTCCGGGCCCACCGTGGTGCTGCCGCTGCTGGAGTTCGTACGTCCGACCGACAGGGTTCGCTCGACCCTCAAGTGGGAGGGCGTGCTGGTCGACCCCATCGGCGCCCTGCTGGGCGTGGTCGTGTTCACCGCTTTGAAGGCGCACGTCGCCGGCGGCGGCGCCTTCAAGCCGGGCGAGATGGTGGTGAGCATCGTCACCGGGTTGGCCGTGGGAGCAATCGCCGCGGGTGTGCTCTGGCTGCTGCTCGGCCGCCTTCAGGGGTCGGTGCCGAAGCAGAGCATCGCGGCCGCGCTACTGACGGTGGTTGGAGCGATCGTGGCGGCGGACCTGATCCGCGGCGACTCGGGCTTCGTGGCGGCCACCACGATGGGCGTCGTTCTGGCCAACCAGCGGCGCCTCGACGTCTCCAGAGTGCTCGAGTTCCAGGGGACCGTTGTGCAGCTTCTGATCGGCGTGCTGTTCGTGCTGATCTCGGCGTCGGTCACGCCGTCCTCGGTCGGTCCGCTCGTCGCGGGCGGGCTGGGTCTAATCGCGGTCATGGTCTTCGTGATCCGCCCGCTGGCGATCGTCCTGGGAACGCGGGGATCGGTGCTCGGTCGACCTGAACGAGTATTCATGGCGTGGCTTGCCCCGCGCGGAATCGTGGCTGGGGCCACGGCATCCGCCTTCGGGCCCGAGCTCGCCAAGGCGGGTGTGAGCGGCGCCGGCAAGATCCTTCCGCTCGCCTTTATGGCGATCTTCGGGACGGTGGCCGTCTACGGTCTCACCGCGGCGCCTCTGGGCCGCCGGCTTGGCCTGGCCGGGACCGGCGCCACCGTCGTGCTCGTAGTCGGCGGACACAACTGGGCCAGGTCGATCGCCGCAGCCCTTAAGGCGGCTGGGGTGGGGGTGCGACTCTGGACCGGGCAGGAGGGTGAGCAGACCGCGGCCCGTGCGGCGGGCATCGATGCACGCAAAGCGCGCTTGGGGGGTGAGCGAGCGGCCCGGGAGGCCGAGCTCGAAGATGTCACCGACGCGCTGCTTCTGACCGGCAGCGATAACTTCAATGCGCTCGCCGCCTACGAGCTTCGCCAGGAGCTCGGACACGACCATGTCTTCAGGCTGGCGCCGGAGAGCGAACTGCTGGATCTCGAGCCCTCGTACGCCGAAGGGCGGGAGCTGTTTGACGGAGAGCTCACCTTCACCGAGCTGACGCGGCGCTTCGACGCGGGGGCCAGCCTCGCCCGCACCCGGCCCAGGGGCCGACCGGAAGCGAATGGCGGCCCCGGCGAACGCTCCATCCTGCTGTTCGTCGTCTCGCCCACCGGCAAGTTACAGGTCGCCACGGCCGGTGCTCGACCATCGCCGTCCGATGGGGACACGACGATCTGGCTTACGGATGACCGGGACGGGCACCGATCTACCCGCTCCTTTCCAGGCGCCTCAGCCTGATTTCACCCGCTTCGGGCGATGCCCTCGGTTGTCGCACCCCGTGTACTGGGATGCGGAGTCGACCCCCACGTGCGAACGGGCTGACCATCCAGCGATCCGATCAAGGAGATCCAGGGTACCGCCGAGCACGAAGCAGGCGACAAACGGGAAGCCCAAGGCCCATGTCGTGATTGTCGGTGGACGCTTTGCCGGGCTGGGATGCGCGGGAACTGGCCGGCGAGGACTCGGTGCACGTGACCCTGATCGACCAGCGCACCTATCACAGGTCCCGCCCTGCTCTACCAGGTCGCGACCTCTCAGCTGTCTCGCACCGATATCGCGTCGTCGCTCCGAAAGACGTTTCACGGTGATGACAAGTGAGGGGGTGTCGATCTGTTCGTCGAGGTGGTGACCACGTCCAGCCCCCGGCCGGGGTCGTCTTGTTCGGTTGATTCGGGGAGGCGTTGGAGTCGGGGCGATCAGCTTGGGGAGGGTGACGAGCAGCGAGATGTCCGCGCCGGGAAGGTCCGCGAGGCCTTCCCAGAGATGGGCGAGCGTGCGATTAGGGAGCCAACGCCTGGCAGCTGCTTGCATCACGGACCTGGGGTTCCATCACCTGTGCCTCTGCGAGCGCCTGAGCTCCGCGGAGTCGGAGACCTACGAGACGGTGCTCACCTCGGGCGAGCGGCGTCTGTGCTGACTCCCATCCGCTCGAGCAGATGATCGCCCACCCGCAATGCGTTTGCCATCGCGGTGAGGGCCGGATTGACGGCTCCAATGCTCGGAAAGATGCTCGTATCGGCCACGTACAGATTGTCGAGCTCGTGGGCCTTGCAGTTGGTGTCCACCACCGAGGTGCTGGGGTCGGAGCCAAAGCGACAGGTGCCGGCTTGATGGGCTACTCCAGCCACCGGGATCTGGTTCTTCAGATAGGCATGATGGGGCAGCAGGTGATGGTGATGCATGCCCAGGTCGCCGAGCATCGACTTCAGCTGCTCAAACAGGCGGTCTTTGGGAACGTCGTTAGTGGACTGGTAGGCGATCGTGACCGTGCCCTTGTCGTCGACCGTGACGCGGTTCTCCGCGCGGGGGAGGTCCTCGGTCGAAAGCCAGAAGTCGACCGCGTGCCTGGCCACGTCCTCGAGCGACCAGGTCGGTGCGAACTTCGTCTCGCCCGGTTTCTCGCCCCGGAACATCGGGGCCTGCGACTTGCCCACCATCTGGATGTTGCCCAACGGAAAATCGACGTCGGGGCCGCTGAGATAGAAGTCGTTGAGCCCCAGGGTCTTCTGAAAGACGGTGGGATTCTCCTCCTTCGAGAGCGCCAGCACCGCCTGGCTGTTGTGGAACATGTAGTTGCGCCCCACCTGGTCTGAGCCGTTGGCCAGGCCGTTGGGGTGGCGGTCGTTGGCCGACATCAAGAGCAGCCGCGCGGAGTTTGCTGCGCCGCACGAGACGATTACGAAGTCGGCGGTCAGCTCTTCCTGAGACCCAGAGCGGTCGATCACCACGCCGGCCACCGTGGTCCCGGTTGAGTCGGTGTTCAGTCGCACCGCCTCGGCGTCGATCAGTAGCTCGACGTTGTCGTGCTCCAGCGCCGGCCTCACACCCAGCACCTCGGCATCGGACTTGGCGTGCACGATGCACGGGAAGCCGTCGCAGTTCTGACAGCGCATGCAGTTGCTGTAGGGCCGGTCGCGCTCGTTGAGCATCACCCCGCAGGGGGCATGAAAGGGATGGTGGCCCAGGGCTGCCAGATCGTCGGAGAGCTTCTGGATGCGCGGCTCGTGAGAAACGGCCGGGAAGGGATAGGGTCCGCTGGCGGGCGGCTCGGTCGGATCCTCTCCGCGGGCGCCATGTACCTGGTAGCGCTCCTCGGCAAGGCTGTAATACGGCTCCATCTCGTCGTAGCCGATCGGCCAGCTGGGGGATACACCGTCGTGGTGGCGAAGCTCGCCAAAGTCCTCCTTGCGCAGCCGGTAGAGCGCCGCTCCGTAGAGCTTGGTGGCGCCGCCGACGCAATAGTGGATCTGGGGCTGAAACTCCTCCCCGCCCGGATAGCGCCACGTGTCAGGGGACACGTAGCGGTTCTTCACGAAGACCTCTGCCGCCGAGGCGTTCTCAGGCTCCCGCAGGAGCCATCCCCCGCGCTCGAGGAGCAGGATCCGCTTGCCCGAGGGCGCAAGATGACGAGCCAGCGTGCCGCCTCCGGCGCCGGTCCCGATGATGATGACGTCGTAGTGGCTCATGATCCGGCCTCGTATCGGGTGGGGGGTACCGAACGTGCCGGCGCCGATGAGCTCGGCGGCCCGAGTCCCTCCAGAGCCAGTTGCTCAGCGAGGATGATTCGGGCTGCCGCCTCGGTCAGCGCCAGGTGCGAGAACGCCTGAGCAGCGCTCATGATGCCACCCACGGTTCGTGCCAGCGGCCACTGCCCGCGACCAGATGGTCAGCTGCTTGGGGGCCCCAGGAGCTCTGCGCGTAGGGGTGCACTGGCGGCGGAGCCTCGAGCAGGGGCGCCATGACTCGCCAGGCCTCCTCGACGCCATCCTGTCGGGTGAACGGAGTGCTGTCGCCGTCCATGGCCGCCTGCAGGAGAACCTCGTAGGGGGTCGGGGCCTCGCCGCCTTCCTGCGCGAACTCCATGTCCAGGGTGATGGACTGCGGGCCGCCCTTGTCGGCACGGTGAGCGTCCAGCTCGAGCCGGACGCCAGTCGTCGGATCGAGCTTGACGACGAGCTGGCCGTCGGCGGGGGCTCGGCCGGGGGCCGACATGAAGCCCAAGCGTGGCGGGCGTCGAAAGACGATCCGCAGCTCGGTCTGGGTGATGGGAAGGCGCTTACCGGTCCGGATGAAGAAGGGCACCCCCGCCCAGCGCCAGTTGTCTATCTCGAGCCGCAGGGCGGCATAGGTCTCGGTGGTCGAGCCCTGGGCGACCCCGTCGATGTCGAGGTAGCCGTCGTACTGGCCGCGCACGTAGTGACTCGGGCTGGCGTCGGCCATCGCCCGGAACACGGCAAACTTCGCGTTCTTGAGCGTGGCGGCGTCGGCGCCGGCCGGAGCCTCCATCGCCGCCATGGCCACGACTTGCATCAGATGGTTGACCACGACGTCCTGCAACGCCCCGACACGATCGTAGAAGTGACCGCGGTCCTCAACTCCGAAGCTCTCGGCCATCGTGATCTGGACGCTGGCAACATGGTTGCGGTTCCAGACCGGCTCGAGCATCGTGTTCGCGAACCGCAGGTAGAGGATCTCGTCCACGCCCATCTTCCCGAGGTAATGATCGATCCGGTAGAGCTGGGACTCGAGGATGTACTGGTGGATGTCGGCTGCGAGCGCCCGGGCCGAGGCGAGATCGTGCCCGAACGGCTTCTCGACGACCACGCGGGCCTTCTCGGTCAAGCCCGCCTCGGACAGGCCCTTGATCACGGTTCCGAACAGGAACGGCGGAATCTCTAGGTAGAACACGGGTCGCTGCGCTGACCCGATGGCGTCGCGGACGCGTCCGTATGTCTCGGGGGCGGAGAAGTCGCCCTGGACGTAGGAGAGCCGGGCGGCGAACCGATCGAAGACCTGATCGTCGACCGGTTCTCCGGTGCCCTCGATGCAGGCGCGGGCGTGCTCGCGTAGGTGCTCGACGGTCCAGTCGTCGACCGACACCCCGAGCACCGGGCAGTTGAGCAGGCCGCGCCGTTCGAGGCGGTAGAGAGAGCGGAAGGTCATCACCTTCGCGAGATCTCCGGTGATGCCGAAGGCCACGAAGATGTCCGCCGCATCCTCCAAGCTAGTCCTGCCGTCCTTCTTAGGTTCGGCGACAACTGCCATGGTCTATCCCCCTCGTTTCGCCGCTGCTGGAGCGCCGGAATTTTTCGTGTGCGAGTTCTTCGCTCCGCAACCTAGGAACGGAAGCCTGGACGGTCATCACCCTCATTGGGTGACACGGCATGGGCCGCGTCGCGCCGAGTGGTACGGAGTGGTGACCGTGGTGGGCTCGGACGACGGCTGCACCCCGGTCACGATCAACCAGACCTCGTTGCCGTCCCAGAACGGGCCGATGGTGTCCAGCGCGGCGCCACGCTCGTCGTCCCTGCCAACGATTGTGTGCAGGACGCCGACGCCGAAGTCGAGCCCTTCGAGCACGATTGGGCCGACCGAGAAGATCGACACGATGATGAACCCCAGGGTCAAGCTGCATCGGGTCTCCTCCTAATACGTCAGTGCCGGCAGAGCGTCCCCGCCCGAGCTGGGCGCGGCTCCCGCCGAGCCAGGTGCGTCCTCTTGACCCAGAGATACCGGCGCCCCTAGCGGAGGCCCCAGGACCACGTCCGCGGCGCCAGCGCGATGTAGATCAGCACGAACGTGATCAGGCTGATCAAGATGTCAGTTGACTCGACCGACCGGCAGTCCGCGTTGATGGTTTTCATCAGCCCCTTGCACGATCCACGGCTGATGGCCGCTCTCGGTCAGCAGCAAGCCGGAGATGTTCATCAAAAACGGGGTCACCACGGCCCAGATGGCGAACCCCCGGAACACTTGGAGCGGTCCAGTGTGCCGCGATTGGACCAGCCATATACCCCAGGGCGCCAGCAGCGCGATCAGTTCAATCCCGAACTCGAACTCCTGCACGAGCCTGGTGACGACCCCACCGCCACGTTGATGAGGAGCAGGGTCCCGAAGAAGCGGGTCAGGCGTTTCTACTCGGGCTGCCCGTTGCGGTGCCACGCCGTCTGCATGAGCGCGACCAGGAAGGCCAGTCCGATCGTGAGGGGCACGAACAGGAAGTGGTAGATGCTCGGCGTCGCGAACTGCCAGCGCGCCAGGTCGTTGGTCGTTGCTGGATATAGAAGCGCCGTCTCCCGCAGCGAGCATCACCTGGAATGGGTAACTGGCCGCGGTTCAGCGAGGTGCGGCGTGGTCTGTGGGCCGCGTGCGGGGGCCGCCGATCCCCTGCGTGTCGGCGACGCTCGCGCGGTCGAAGTCGACGGAGCCGCCAAACGAGTGTGCGACCGTCGCATCCAGGCGGCCGAGCTCGTCCTTGAGCGCCGCTCTGTACTCGGGGCGGACCTCCTCGTGGAGCTCCTGAAGCATCGCCCGCAGCCGGCGCATGACTTGGATCCCCCCGGCCCCATATGCCCTGATCTCGTCCGCAGTCAGCATCAAGTAGTCCTCCCAGCTGCGGGCGGGGATCACTACGCCTCTTCGCGGCCGTGCGGTGTCCTCCCAGTTCTGGACCGACAGTTCGGTGGTGCCGACCAGGCGCAGGGTCTCTCCAAGATAGTCGAGCACCTGCACGGCCGTGGTTGGATCGTTGACGGCGGGAGAGAGTGCGAGGTTGGCGACGTCGACGAGGATGCGGATCGCGAACGCAGGGTCCTGCTCGATCGTCCGCTCGTCGCCGAGCGCCACCATGTCGTCGAGCCGCCGCCTGGCGCGGCGGTCGTGGCCGTGGTCGCCGTAGACGTCGATAAGTGCCGCGCCGAAAGGCACGAAATCGCCGATGCCGTGACGCAGGACGACCAGGCAGTCCTGGTCGCGTGCCCAAGCGACCAGGGCATCGCCGTCCATCGCCTGGATGGCCCCGGCTCGCCGGCTGCGCACGGTTAGGGACGGCTCCTCGCTGCCGGCATCGAGCGCGCCGACGAAGACCTCGGGGTTCTCAGCCCGCTTGACCTCATATTCGAAGTTGCGCTGGAAGTAGCCGTGGACGAGCGCCGCCACCGCGACCGGCCGGAGTCGATGCAGATAGCGATCGAGAAACACCAGGAACACCAGCAGGCTGAGGATCAGGAGGGCGCCGGCCACCGTCACCCCGATGTTTGGCACGAAGCTGGTCTCCACGCGACGCATCAGCGAGAACGAGAACGCGAGCGTGCCCACGAGTACCGCCAGCAGCACCTTGAGCATCCGGTCGCGATACCAGAGCCGCATGTAGCGAGCCGAGAACGTGCCCGTTGCCATCTGCACGACCAGCGTTGTGACCGTCACGACGAATCCTGTCAGCGCAGCCGTGGCCCCCACGATCGCCGCCAGCAGCGTGCTCGCAGTCGACGAGGAGTACTGCAACTCGGGTGAGACGTGCACGCTGCGCTCGATCAGGATGTCCACCGAGCCCAGCACGGCTCCGAGCACCGCCCCCGCGAGCGGCAGCACCCACAGGGAGTCCCTCACGTAAAGGCGTCCCCGGAAGACTCGGCGCCAGCTCATTCCCGTGAGCAGGCCTCCGCTTCGCGCGCCCACACGTGCGCGTAGCGTCCCCCCAGGGCCAGCAGCTCGGCGTGGGTTCCGCGTTCCAGCGCTTGGCCACCGTCGAGCACGATCACGTCATCCACAGCGTCCAGTCCAGCGAGCCGGTGCGTGATCACCAGCATCGCCTACCCGGCCGTGGTGTCCAGCAGGTCGGCCATCAGCGCGTCGGAGGTCGGAACGTCGAGGTGCTCGCCGGGCTCGTCGACCCCCAGCACGGGAAACTGCGCGAGGGTCCGAAGCTGGAGCGTCATTCGGTCCTGTGTCGCCGCGCCCACCAGCGCCATGAACAGCGGGATCAACGGCAGCGTTTCGGCGACTATTAGGGCCGAGATCCAGTCCTGGTCGCCGACCACCGCAAGGACGGCAACCGGGACGATCACCGCGAGAAACGAGCCGCCTGGAGAAGATCGAAGCGCGGCTCGAAAACATCACCAGTTGATGATCCCGCGCACGATCAGGAGGATCCCAAATGTGATGCCTGCCATGAGGGCGACGCGGCCGCCACGGCGGCTCAGCCAATCGCTGAACCGCTCCACGGTGGCTGCGGTCGACTCGGGCCGGGTCGCGTAGCCGAGCAGCGGGAGCTCGAGCAGGATGAGCATGATCAGGTTGAATGCGAGCACGACGATCACCGTGACGGCTGTCCCGGTCTTCTGTTTGTGCAAGAGATCCATCCCGGCGATGTACGAGGCTCCGGGAAAGCTGAGCAGCGCCCCGACGACAAACGTGTCTCGGGCCGAGCCCTTGCTCAGTTGGCGCCGCCACCGGGGCGGCGGCTTGTCCTGGGCGCGTTCGCGCTTGCGATCGCTCCAAGCGCGCCGCCGCCGGTCGCGACCCGTCCCGACCACGAAGACGATCAGCAGGATGAGAGCTCCGAGCACGATGTTGATGACCGGGTTGACGGAGTGCTTGGCCGTGCTGGATGTGCTCGAGTTCGGCAAGGCGAACACGAGCAACAGGCCGCACGTCACGCTGGTGACCGCAGCTCCGGCCAGGTAGCCTGACAGGAGCCGCTTTGGCTTCTCCAAGGTCAGCATGACCGTCACGGCGGCTAGCAGCGTTGGGTTCAGCGCAGCGGTCAGGGCGAAGACGAAGACGCGACCCACGCACTGCTCTCCTTTCTAGCCGTCACGCGACGCGAGAAACGTCAGTCGCGCAGCGGAAGCCGAGGTTGCCGGTGGAGGGTCCGGCTCGTTGCCCTGGCGGACGGCGACGCGGTAACCCGCGCACGAGTCGATCATGAACGCCGTGATCTCGACCTCCTCGGGGCGTCTTGCCGTCGTCGGGGCAGGCGAGACGATCGTCACTTCTGATCACGAATGTGCGTACCGGCAGCGAGAGCATTCCGTTGGAAGACGGCGGCCCGACGTGAACAAACCGCGTGGCTCGGCGGCCGAACTGCGTGCACCGCTCCCCGTGACGGTCTGCAACAGCCGCCCGCAACTGGCGCGCTCGGCTTCGTCGCGTTCGCGTTTTCCACGAGGCGGCATATTGCCATGGGCGGCACCACCCATCGTCACCCGAAGCGGATGACCTGAGCCGCCACGGACCGGATCACGGCGACCGAGTTTTAGTCGCCGGGGTCGAACATCCAGGCACGTTGGACGTCGAGCCACTTCCGTTGCGGCCGCCACGACTCAAGGGCCGCGATCGCCTGACGGCCGATGGCGTGCAGGGTCAGCGAGCGCCACCGGCGCTCCCCCTAGGGCCCGGACCCGGTCGTCGTCCCGGCCGGGCCAGTTCCACTTCATCTGCAGCACCGTCGTCGCGTAGACAAGGGTCAATGCGTGCTGTAACCACTGCTTATCGAGAGCGCCGACGAGCTGCCGCGCGAGCATCTCCGTGCTCAGCCTCTGCCAGTCGTAGGGAGCCAGCGATCTGCGGACCACGTCTAGCCTTGGGTGATGACGGATCGAAACTCAGGAACTGGATTACGGGCTTATCGAGATTACCCGGTGCGGAGCGCGCAAGCGAGTCCGGCTGCTCTCCGGCGTCACCCGCATTGGGTGATGCAGACCGCCCCGTGAACCTCGAGCATCGAGTGCGGCGCCGGAGTGGGTGACGCGCTTATATCCGAGCGGCCCGAGCGCCAGGAGGGCACGATGAGCAAGCAATTCAAAGTCGACGCGTCGGGCGCAACAGCGCCGACGCGGTGAAAAGGAGTACCAGCCGCTGTTCGCCACGGCCGCGGGCACGATCGCGCAGGGCGTGTTCAACCTCAGTGGTGAGCCATACGGCGACCTGGAGAGGGACTGCAAAGGCTGCGTTCGCGCGCAACTGGCCCGATCCATTCGAGGCGAAGGGCGGGTACGGCGGTGAACGTTCAGGTCGGCGCCGGGGAGTTCCACGATCTGTCTCGGTCACTCAGCGTGTGGGGCCGGTGGGGCGACGAGGACGAGCGCGGCGCGCTCCACAACCTCACTTCTGAGCGCGTCGTGGCGGCGGCCCAGCTCGTGCGCGAAGGCGTCAGCGTTACGCTGAGCCTACCCCTGAATACGCGTTACGCCGTCCACAATCCCGAGCCAGCAGTCCATTACATGACGGCCACGAGCGGGATCGACATCGGCTCAGGGTCATTGCACTTCCTCAAGGACTACGTCGGTGTCGACTATCACAACGATGGCCACACGCACATCGACGCGCTTTGCCACATCGCATATGAGGGCTTGCTCTACAACGCCCAGGCGGAGGATGCAGTCACGGCGGACGGAGCGCCGGTCAACGCCATCGACGTACTCAAGGACGGTCTGGTGGGACGGGGCGTACTGCTCGACATCCCGCGCGTGCGCGGCGTCCGCTGGTTAGACCCGGGAGAGCACGTCTTGCGCGAGGACCTCGAGGCCGCCGAGCGCGAGCAAGGAGTCGCCGTCGGTCCGGGCGACATCCTGCTTGTCAACACGGGCCACGCGCGGCGCCTGCGCGAGCTCGGGCCTTGGGACACCGCGCACTTCAAGGCCGGCCTGCATCCTCGCGCGGTGCCGTTCCTCGCCGAGCGAGCCGTGGCCGCGCTGGGCGCGGACGGCAACAACGACACGGCGCCCAGCACCACCGAAGGGGTCGAGTTCCCGATCCACGTTCTGGCGATCAACGCCATGGGCCTTCACCTGCTCGACTACCTCCAGTTCGAGGATCTGCGTGCGGCCTGTGAGGAGCGCGCACGGTGGGAGTTCCTGCTCGTGGCTGCACCGCTGCGGATCGACGGAGGGACGGGCTCGCCCATCAACCCGATAGCGATCTTCTAAGACCGCTGTTTGGTCGTCCGGGTGACCGGGGCGGTCAGAGCCTCGGGTGCCGCCGAGGTCAGAGCCCGGTTTGCACCTTGATCCTGCCCGAGTCGACGGCTTCGCTGAGCGCCTCGTAGTCGCGCTGGTTCTGCTCGGCGTAGGCGACCGAGAACTCGAGGATGGCCCGGTCGAAGCTACCGCCGCCGCCCAGGTAGGCCGCGATCGCGATCGGGTCGCCGCTGCGCGCGTGGGCCCGTGCCAGCGTCCAGCCGCAGAGCCTGCCATATAAGGCCAGGCCCGCGGGAACCATCTGCTCGATCTCCGCCGAGCCCTTCCAGTCCTTGAGCTGGCGAACGTAGAAGTCGCGAGCCTGGCCATCGACCCCTCGATCACTGTGGAACCAGCCGAGCAAGATGTCGCTGGCAGCCTGCATCAAACGCTGCCCGGCGACGACGCGTTCGCCGTGGTTTGCGAACTCGCTCGCGCCGAGGAACTCCTCGAACACGGAGGTCTCGGCCTCCTTGATCTGCAGGAACAGCGGGTCCTGTCCGTCCCTGCCCAGCATCAACGCGATCCACGCGCGCGTGCCCACGCTACCGACGCCTACGACCTTGCGAGCGACGTCGGTCATCTCGAACTGCTCCAACAGCACGCGACGGTCGAACTCCAAAGTGTCACGGTAACCATCCAGCAGGCCTTGGAGGCCCGCGTACAGCTCGTCGCCGTCGCTGTCGGAGAGCAGACCGATGGGGACGATCAAGGGCGACTGATCGACGATCCGAACCTGACCGTGCCGAGCGACCGGTGGCGGATTGTTGGCATCAATCGGTCGGGGTCAAGAGGCCCCATTGATGCGAGCCTTACTCGGTACCGGGTTTATAGGCGCTCCCTTCTCGTTGAGCACTCAAACTCCGTCCGGGTTTATGGCGCTTTCTCGGTACGGCGGCTGCCCGCCGAACGTGCCTTCGTCGGATCAGCGCTCGTGGGAGGGTGTGCCGATCCCACGGCCGTGTGGCTCCGGCCAGGCTTTCTGCCTAACCGCGAGGCTCCATCTCTGCGGGGGGCTTCCGACCTATGGTCCTTCGCTGGGATGCGTGCGCCCAGGGTAATCACCCCATCGTCGGTGATGCACCAGCTGCCGCGGCTGGGGCCCCATCCTTCTTGCGCTTGCGGTACCAAGCTGCTGCTCCGCCAATGAGCCCAACCGCGCCAAGGCCCGCCGCCGCGGTTGCAGCCGCCGCCCCCACGCCGGCGAATACCGCCGCGCCGATAGCGACCTTCGGGAGGATGCGTCGGATACGCCGTTGCACGTAGAGCACGCCCGACAAGGTGGCTGTGTGTAGGAGTGCCTCGTCGATCAGGCGCTCGATCCTCTTTGGCATAAAGTTCTCCTTTCAAGCGATGGCGCGACGAATCCTCGAAGACGACGCCGAGGCGGACATCGCCCGATTCGGGTGAATCCTCCGCGAGGACGACACGCGCGCCGCGCATAGTGGTCGATAATGGCGTTTGGTTAGCGGCGCGCGCCGGGTGGCCGCCATCCTCCTCGCCAACGTGCGTGCCGGAGGCTCGCGGCTCAGAACTCGTCGGATCACGTGATCGCTGGCGTGCCGCGACGTGATCGAGTCCGGGTTGGGTGGATCATTCGCCAATTCCTGCCACATGCTCTGTCCGACTTCGCGGCGCTCCCTTACTCCCCTCATACGCTTGGGGTGACGCGCAGCGGGGCGCAAAGCGCGACCATTTGCTGTCATGCGACTCAACCTCGATAGTCCCGTAACCTGCGCCGACGGCCCCTTTGGCGAGCTTTCAGACATTGTCATCGACCCGGGCACGCGACGCGTGACACATCTCGTGGTTCAGCCGCCTGAACGCCACGACCTTGCGCGTCTGATGCCGATCGGCCGAGTCAGCGTTGATGAGGGGCGGCGCGGAGTCGTGCTGGACTGCACGGTCGCGGACGTTAACGAGGTCAAGCCTCTCCATGGAGCCGAATACATACGCTTGGGCGAGCGGCCGGTCGAAGATTCCGAATCCGATATCGGAATCGAAGATGGCTTTGAGGTGCCGCCCTATGAATCCCTCGGGGTAGATGGACTCGGTGCCGGTATAGGGCCCCTGGACGCTGACCCGCATGTCACCGTGAGCTTTGACCGGGTTCCAAAGGGAATGGTGGAGATCCGCCGGGAGAGCGAAGTCATTTCGTCAGAAGGCGATCACCTCGGACATGTCGTCGCCTTCCTCCTTGACGGCCAGGGGCAGATCGCGCAGCTCATCCTGGAGCACGGTCATCTCTGGGGCAAGCGGGAGACTGCGATCCCGAGCGGCTCGATCGATCGCATACTGTCCGACGAGGTGGTGCTGACCCTCTCCAAGGATGAGGTAGGCGCCAAGCCGCAGTTTGATCGCTGACGCAGCTGACGCCCCCGTTCACGATGCGAGACGAAAGGCAGGTGAGCGTTATGTGTAATGGCCAGGACGGCATCGCTGGCCTGGGCGCAGTAGTGATCGCCCGCTCGTGAGCGAGGGGTCGCATTCCGGTCCCGGTGGTGGGCCTCCGTCGGACTCAGACGTGGCGCTGACGCGATCACCCGGGTTCTGGCTGCTGATGCGGTACGCGCTGTTGTTCGGCGTCGTGCTCGCGTTCGTGAGCTTGGCGTTCCTGGGGTTGGTCAACGGCGGGACCAAGCTCTGGTTTTCGCTCCCCAAGCACCCCGGTTGGTTGGACGGGAGTCTGTGGTGGGTGGCGGTGACGGCGGGGGCCGGCGTGATTGTCGGCGTGCTGCGGCGAGTGTTTGCGCTCCCGGCAAAGTTGCCTGGCACGGTCCAGGAGCTAAAGGACCAGCGTGTCGAGCCGTCCACTGTCTTGAAGGCGGTCGCCGTCTCGGTGGTCTCGCTGGCCGGGGGAGCGAGCCTGGGGCCGGAGGAGGCCCTGGGATTGCTGGGAGGCGGGTTGGGTACCTTGGTCTCGGAGCGGCGCAAGCTCGACGAGGACGTGCGAGCGACGAACACGCTCAGCGGCATGTCCGGGGCCTACGGCGGCCTGCTGTCGTCTCCAATCTTGGCGACCGTTGTGGTGCTCGAGCTTGCGCGTCCGAGGGCTGCCCGCTTCTCGGACACTCTGGTCGCGGGTCTGCTGGCCTCGTCGGTGGCGTTTGCGGTGTACTTTCCGATCGCGGGCTCGACGTTCGTCGGGATCTATTCGGTGCCGTCGTTCAAGTTCGAGGACTGGCAGTTGCTCGCGGCCGTTCCGCTCGGCCTGGCCGCGGCGGCTCTGGCGCTGATCACCCTCGTCACGGTCGCCGTCCTCACGCGGTTCACCGCTCGCCTCGCGAACCGGACGATCCTCCGCTCGGCGATCGGGGGAGTCGCGTTCGGGATGGTCGGCGTGGTGCTGCCGCTGACGCTGTTCACCGGAACCGCTCAGCTCGCGACCGTGATCCACGATGGAGCGGCGCTCGGGGCGGGCCTGTTGATCGCGGTCGTGTTCGCGAAGATCCTTGTGTTCGCGCTCTGCGAGGCTACCGGCTTCATCGGAGGCCCGTTCCTCGTGATGCTGTTCATCGGCGGCACGGCCGGGATCGCCGCCCACGTGCTGATCCCGGGGCTGCCGGAGGCGCTCGCGTTCGCATCGATGTTCGCCGCCCTGCCGGGATCGCTGGTCGCCGCCCCGTTCTCGCTGATCCTGCTGGGCGCCCTCACCACCCAGATCGGCACCCTGCAGATCGCGCCGGTAGCCATTGCCGTCCTCACCGCCTACCTCGCCGTCTCGGGCTCGGGCCTGCTCATGGCGCTGGCGCGACGCCAACGTCAGCACGTCGGGAGCGCCGGATCACCCGCGTCCCCCGAGGCTTCCAGGGGTGCCTAGGAATCATTTGCTGAGCCTGGCCCTCGGCGTGCTGTTGCTCGCGGGCGCGCTGATCTGGATCCGGCGCAAGACGCTTGTCAGCTCGGGCACCGAGCTGGGCTGCGCAGCCGGCTCGGGCGGGAGTTGGGGGGGATGGGACTGGCCAGCGGCCACGGGACCGTGCCTACGGTGACTGTCGAGGACGAGACAGAACTCTCCGGAGGGTGCGCTACCGGTATCTGCATGACTTGCTGTATGCACTTGCTCGGCGTGAGCCGACGATGGCTCTCGACGTGCACATGGGCGTGCCGGAGCCTGGTGACGCCATCCGGCTGCTCAACGGCCTGCGCCGCAACATCCCGGTTCTGCTCGCGCTGTCGGCCAGCTCCCCGTTCTCGCAGGGCCGTGATGGTGGCTTCGCTTCCGTCCGCAGTTGATCTCCAGGCCTTCCCGCGCGCCGGACTGCCGCGATTCCTTGCCGCACGAGACGGGATGGACGCCCGGTTGATGGACTCCACGACTCGGCGTTTGGTTCCGGCGCGAGAGCCGCTCGCTGCGCTCCTGGGCAGTGCGCCCACACGCACTCGCGCTCGCGTGCGCCGGTGGCGCTGGATCGGGTGCGGCCGCTCGCCGCCGCCAACGGCGCTGAGCGTCAGCACGCGCTGGCGGCGGTCAACGGGCCTTGACCAGCTGGTCGTCAATCTCACGGACCGGTTTCTCGCACCGGAATGGCTCGCCGTGAACCAAGAGGGTTAACCCATATGACATCCCAACGGAAAGGAGCGGCTCATGTGCCGCTGGCTCGCTTACTCCGGTTCCCCGATTCTCTTAAAAGAGGCGCTCTACGAGGGGCCGAACTCGCTGGTCGGTCAGAGCCTGCATTCGCGGCTCGGTGCCGAGCCGACCAACGGCGACGGGTTCGGCGTCGGCTGGTACGGTGCCCCCGACACCCCGGGCATCTTCCACAGCACCGAGCCGGCCTGGAACGACAGCAACCTGCGCGAACTCGCCGATCACATCAGCTCGCCGCTGTTCTTCACACATATCCGGGCGGCGATCGGCAGCGCTGTGCAGCAGACCAACTGCCATCCATTCCGCTATGACCGCTGGCTGTTCATGCACAACGGATATATCAACGAGTTCGCCACCATCAAACGTGACCTCATACTGGCTGTCGACCCGTCCTTGTATCCCCACATCCAGGGGCAGGCCGACACTGAGGTCCTGTTCTATCTCGCCCTGACCCTCGGTCTCGACGACGACCCGCCGGCGGCGATCGGGCAGGCGATCGGGCTCGTCGAAGCAGTGGCCGGTCGCCACGGGATCCCTCACCCGTTCCAGGGGACGGTCGCGACCAGCGACGGCGAGAGCATCTGGGCGTTCCGATACTCCAGCGAGAGAAACTCTCGCTCGCTCTTCTACACCACCAACGTACCCGCGCTCCGCAAGCTGTACCCCGAGCGCCGACTGTTCCAAGAAGTCTCAGACAACGCGCGACTGATCGTCTCCGAACCGCTCGGTGACGTCGCCGGCGTCTGGAACGAAGTTCCCGAATCCACGTACGGCATCGTCGGCCACGGACGCGACGAGGTGCTGCCCTTCCGACCCAAAGCGCCATCCATCCCGGGGCCCTTCGTGGCGTGAGGTCTCGGCCGGTAGGGCGCGAGCGAGCCAACCCTAGCTGGCGGTTGAGAGCTCCATCCGTTGGTCTGTCAGCCACGTGCTCGAAACCGTCTGTGCGAAGGAGATGGCCGCGAGCGTGGGCGGAGAACGCAGCGAGGGATAGTGATGGCGTCGGTCATTCCCGTATCGGCGTCCGCGATGTGGCTCGCGCTGACGAGCGGCTATGTGTCGAGCACCGGGTGGCTATTGCGCTGGATTGCAGCTATCTAGCGGTCGCGCCGATGGCGACGGTGCCCGGCTAGCAGGTTCGGACCGCTGCTCGTGGCCTTCGGGATCGTGTCGTGAGTCGCGTCGTGGCATTCTGGCGCGCTGCCCACGATGTCCTGGGTACTGGCGGCGATCGGATCGTCGTACCGCTGGGCTTCCTCGCGGCGCTGTTCCAAGCGGACTTGTTTGCCGGAGTTGCCCGAGGAAGCCTGCTTGAACAGCTCGTAACCCGGCCTGCGACTGACCAGTGGGGCGACGCGATCGCCGGCGCACACGACGATCCAAAGCTCGACCTGGCCTGCTGGGACCCCGGCTCCGGGTGCTATCTCAAGCCCGACAGCAGCGGACGCACATCCCCTCCGGACCGACCCGACCGCACTGAGGCACGGCTTCTAGCAGTCTCGCAAGCAATCAGAAGGCATCTTCGACTGCTTCGATGAGGCCCGCACGTGCCTCGCCGACTGCGCCCGCGCGAACCACATTCCGAGCACGCTGGTGCAAAGCGTGTCCCGTCCCGATCAGCGCTGCGGTCGGCCACGCCACCCAGCCGACGCTCGCGACCGCGCCGACGGCAATGTAGAAGACCGCGTCCTCGACCGTCGTTGCGCCGAGGACCGGTAGCGAACAGATCGGCTCGACCTCGCCCGCTGCAGAAGGATTGGATATCGCCATCAGTCCGACAGTAGCGCGTCTCGTACGCACCATGGCAACGGCCGTGTCCACAACCCCTGATCCTACGGACATCTGATCGACGCTGTAGGGAACCCGGACGTAGTCCCGGCTCAGCACCGCCTCAGCGGCCGGAACCAACGTCACCTGACGCCCGAGCACGCCGTGTTTGATCGACAGCAGAATCGCTTCCTGGATGGTGGTGTCGTAATACACCTCTCCAAGGCTCCCGGCTTTCTCGCCGGTGGCATCCAGCACGTCCTGCCCACGCCAGTTCTCGATGCACTCCACAGTCGGCATGATTTCCTTCCTCCCTCTCCTATGGACTCCTATGGACTCGATACTTCCCTCCCGGGTGTCGCCACCACGGCTGATCCGGTGCACGACCTCGAGCGCTATCGCCACAAAAGGCCACGTTGCGGTTCGCGAGAAGCGAGGCTAAGTGTGGTTCGCCTGACCGGCATGGGCCGAGCGCCTCGTTGCTTAGCAGCCGATCGCGAACTCGGGAGCCGTCTGGGCGGGACCGCTTACTGGTGTCAGCAGGGGAGAGGCTCTCGGTCCCGGGGGAGGAGCCTCTCTCCGTGGGCTGTCCTAGCCTAGTAGCTGATCTGTCCCGTCCAAGTGCTGTTGGCGTGGGTTGTCTCGCTAGTGGGGGTGAGGGAGACGACTGTGGGGCTGCTTGTGGCGGTGTACGTCCCGGTAGCGCCACCGAAGCGACCGGTGCCGCCGGTGATCGTGGTAACGCCAGTGGTCTCGATCGGGGGTCCAAACGTCCCCGACCCCACGGTGGCCGTGAACAGCTCGTCGCCGTTCGCCGCGACCAGCGTTCCCGTGCCCGTAAAGCTGAACCCGTTAACACCCGTGAGGGTGAATGTGAGCTCACCGGTGCCGGTGAACGCTCCGAGGTGGGAGAGATGTCCGCTCTCAACGCTGGTCGCCGCCCCCGTAACAAGGCTTACCGTCGTCGTGTTGCTTACGGTCCCTTTCAGCGGGCGGTCGGTGCCGTGCGACGCCGCCAGCGCCGCTGCCGGGCTTATGGCGGCGACCGCGAGCACCACGCTTGTGCGGAAGATAAGGCTGCGTAGCGGCATCTCAGCCACTCCTTTCTTGAGTCACGCCGCGCTCGCTTGCGCCGAACACGATCATGTCCCGGTGGATGGGGAAGCGGACGCCGCGCGCGCGGGGCGTCTTCATCGGCTCGTTACGCAGGTCAGCGCCCGTTCCACGCCCAACACTACGCCTCTCTTCAGGCTGGTTGAGAAATGATCTGCGCGGCAGCCTCGGCATGTCCTGCGGGAGCGCATAGTTGTCCTGAGGAACGTATTGCGCCATCGCCGGAGTATCGGGCCCTCAGTACGCGTGATTGGCATCACACAGATCGGATGATCTCTCCGAGGAGGATCAAGTCCCCCGTGCCCGGGTCGCCCGACTGGGATGACGCGGGCGCAGCTCTCGGCATACGCTCCTGGGATGAGACCGACATTGGCGTCCGGGGTTGCCTCCCGGCAAGAGGCGGTCGCGAGGACAATGGCGCAGCCGGTCTGAGACAGGCGTGCGCGCACCTGAGCATTCCTCAAGCGTGAGGGGTGGCACTCTCCGGAGGTCAGCAGCGACGACTGTGCATCGCCCGAATGATCGCCGCACAGCCCGAGGTGATCCTCATGATCTAGCCGTGCTCTGCTCTCGATCCGGTGGCAACGCTGAACGTCGAGGAGCTGATCACCGCACTGAAGGCCCGCTACACGATGGTGATCGTCACGCACAACGTGCAGCAGGCTGCTCGGGTCTCCGATTCGACCGCGTTCATGCTGGACGGCAGCCTCGTTGAACCCGGCGTCACGGGAAAGATCTCCGAGCGCCCGGCAGACATCCGCACCGAGGCTATGTGAGCGATAAGTTCGGTTGACGCTTGCGTGCCCCCGGTCGCCGACTCCTACTGCGCTCCGGCGGCTCCAGGTGTTGGTGCGATGAAAGCGCCGATCAGCCACAGGAGCGGAAAGAAGATTCCGACAAAGAACAGGAAGAAGTGGCCCTTCCGCAGCGTGCTCAGCCCCAGCGTCACCAGTACCACGAAGTAGATGATGCCCAGCAGGAGCCAGATAAAGGTTGACATCGTTGTCCTTTCACGATTCGACTGGAAGATCGCCTGGTCGGTCAGGAGCCTGCCGGCTGAGTCTTCATCAGCGGCTGGACTGCGACAAGGTTGCGCGCACCAGCAATCCAGCGTGCGGACACCCTGAGCTCACAACGCGGCGGCCACCAGGGCCGGAGTTGCCACCGACAAAGCCACTGCAGCGGCGGTAAGCCACATCACCAACGGCGTGGAGAGCTGGTCGTAGCCGCCGAGGCGCAGAGCCTCCGCGGCTCGCCGTTAGCGGATCGCGCCGACCACAAGTACCGCGACGGCGAGCACCCCATAGCCCAACCCCAGCACTCGGAACGGCCAGCGCGCGGCACCTGTGAGGCCCGGGAGAAGTCTGCCGATGGCTATCGCCAGGGCAGCCGCGCCGATTCCGGTGCGCCACCAGGCGAGCCACGTCCGCTCGGCGGCCAGCCAAGTGCGCCGCGAGGCGTCGGCGTCATCAGCGTTGGTCTGTGTCGTTTCCATCGTGGGAAGCCCTCCAGCTGCGGTTGATGAAAGTGCGGATCACGTCGATTTCATCCGCATCGGACGATGCCGGCTGACGGTCGCGAACGTCTAATCCCTTATTCCCGGCGATCGATGTCGGGGCGAAGACAACAAGTTTGATTAGGAGGCCGGACGTGAACTCTGCGCACTCGAGCAACAGGGACATTGAGAGACATGTGGTGATCGTCGGCGGCGGCTTCGCGGGACTCGGCTGCGCGCGCGGTCTGGCCGGCAAGGATTCTGTGCATGTGACACTGATCGATGCGCACAACTACCATCAATTTCAACCGCTGCTCTATCAAGTCGCCACGTCGCAGTTGGCGGCAACGAGCATCGCGTCCTCGCTGCGCAAGGCCTTTCACGAGCACGGGAACGTCGACGTGAAGTTGGGCGTTGTGAGCGACGTGGATCCGTCCGCTCATTCGGTCACCACCGCGGAGGGCGAGGTGATCACGGGCGACGTGCTCGTGCTGGCGGCCGGTGCGCAGGCAAACTTCTTCGGTACTCCGGGTGCTGCGGAGCACGCCTTCCCGCTCTACTCGCTGGCCGACGCGGAGCGACTGCGGACGCGTGTGCTCGCCGTGTTCGAGGATGCCGATCGTGATCCCGCGCTGATCGACCGGGGAGCGCTCAACTTCGTCATCGTCGGTGCGGGCGCGACCGGCACGGAACTGGCCGGTGCGATGGCCGACTTGATCAATGAAACGATGCCCGATGAGTATCGCGATCTTGCGGTGGATCGGGCCTGCGTGCAGGTGGTGGATCTCGGTCACGTGGTCTTGAACGGGTTCTCGGAGCGCGCTCACGAGTACGCGCGCAAGGTGTTGGAGGAGCGCGGCGTCCAGCTTCGGCTGGGTACCGGGGTCAAGGAGGTTGCAAGCGACCATGTCCTGCTTTCCGACGGAACGAGGATCGCCACCCGTTGCGTGGCCTGGGCTGGCGGTCTGATGGCCGCCGCGCCCGCCGCGGCGAGCGGCCTTCCCCAGGGACGTGGAGGCCGGATCGACGTCCGGCCGGATCTGACGGTCGGAGGCTTTCCAGATGTGTACGTGGTTGGCGACATCGCCAACATCCCGGGCCCCGAAGGTCAGATGTTTCCCCAGCTTGGGTCGGTTGCGCTGCAGAGCGGCGCCTGCGTCGCCGAGAGCATCCTCGCCGAAATCGAAGGGGAGTCGAGCAAGACGTTCAAGTACAAGGACAAGGGCATCATGGCGATGATCGGACGCGGAGCGGCCGTCGCGGAAGTGGGAAAGCATCGTCACGAGCTCCATGGGTCCATCGCGTTCGCGGCGTGGCTGGGTGTCCACGCAGCCCTGATGAGCGGCGTGCGCAATCGGATCGAAGCCTTTGTCGACTGGGGGTGGGACTACTTCTCCAAGACCCGCGGACCCCAGATACTCGACCAGCGCTCGGGGGCGGCCCACATCGATTGGGGTGAGCCCGACGACGGCGACGTGGGAGCGCAGCTGACCGCACAGGTATGAGCCGGCGAAATTGTGGTCATACCCCGGGTTGTCATCGGTCTCAGGCTGCCGGCGCCGCGACTCGAGCTGCTCGGAGACCGGTTCACCCTCGAGATCGGCGGCGAGCACTCGGGTCGCGAATGGCTGCTCTTGCACGCGCGACGCGCCAGCGGAATCATTGTCGATCCCTCGATCCAGGTTGACGGAGCCCTGCTGAAGGCGCTGGAGAGACGCTGGGGGTCGTGTCGAAGTCGGAGCGGACTCGGACAACATCGACCTCGACCTGGCCCGCGAGCGCGGCCTGCGCGTGACGAACCCACCCGGCATTGTGACGAATGCGACCGCAGAGTTGGTTGTCGCCCTGATGCTGGCGGCGGCGCGGAGTTGCGGGAGCTGCCCAACACCGTGCCGCTGCCCCCATATCGGTTGGCGACGGGGCCACGAGGGAGGCGATGGCGCGTCTGTGCGCCGACAACGTCATCGCGGTGATCGACGGACGTGAGGCACGCGCGGCACTGGTCTGAGACCGACCACCGGCCCGGTCAGGATCCGGTGGGCAGCGTCAGCACGAAGCCCAGCGCACCGATGAAGATCACCGACCCGAACACGAGCACGGCGATCCGCAGTCGCTTCCACTCCAGGCGAAGGGATACAGCGGCCAGGAATAGGACCGCAGCGAAGAACACGGTCGAGAGGATGTGCCGATCGTCGTTGGTCTTGGCCTGGGTGCCCTCGAGATATCGCTGGTCGGCCCGAGCGCTCAAGGCCGACGGACACGGCATACGGAGCCGGGTGGTACTGCGGCATGTAGGTCGGGCCGGGCGCAGCGCTCCGGTTGGTCAACGGGCGCTCCGCCGGGTTCTCCTCCATCGACAGTGCCAGCACCGCCTGACTGTTGTGGAAGATGTAGTTGCGGCCGACCTGGTCTGAGCCGTTGGCGCGCCCGCCGGGGCGCTGGTCGTTGGCCGACATCAAGAGCAGCCGGGCCGAGTTGGCAGCGCCGCAGGCGACGGCTGCGTGGCTTGGGCGCGGTACGGCAGACCGCGCCTCCTTGCCACGGGCTACGCGCGCGGCGGCGGACAGGTGCACCCAGGCCGGACTCTGCAGTGCCTTCTTGGCGCTCGCCGCTTTCCTCTCAGTCTTCCCGGCTCCCCCGTCGCCTTCCCTCGCTGTGGTCGCCATTCCATCACCCTCCACGTCGGATCACCCTTCGTCAATCGTCCCACAGGGATTTCTGCCCAGCGATGGTGCAAGCACCCCTCTGCCCGCGGTGCCGCCACGTCGTGCCGGTCCACTCGTCGGGGTCCAGGATCCAGGCGAGCTCCATCTCGAACCACCGCCTCTGGAGCTGCCACGCGTCGGGCGCTGCCAATGCGTGGCGGCATACCACGTGGTGGGCGACGAAAGCCACCCGCTCATCGTCTTGGCTCGCCGGCTCCACCTGACACCTCGAATGGGTCACCCGACTCCCAGACCTCTCGCCGTGGCCAGTCCCGGTCGGCCGCACCGATGATCGGTCGCGGGAGCATCTCTGCGCTCAACCGCGTCCCAGGCACGTGGCTCGATCGCTGCGCGAGTCGCAGCGAGGCGTGGATCGGCGCCCTGACGCCCGCGCTCCGCTTCCCGACGAGTGCCTCTGCTCCCACACTCCGACCTCTCACCCGCATCGGATGACGCCCAGCGACCACGTCGCGACGACCATTGCCCGACGGTCCCGCTGGGGACTTGCTGAATCCGCCCAGGACGCACGAGCGCGAGGAGCGCAAAATGAGCAAGCAATTCAACGGCGTCATCAACGTCGACGCGCGCGACTCCGTCGCCGACTGGGAGCCGTACGCCCAGGTGAAGGCGCCTCCGGGCTCGCCCAATGTGCTCTATATCGTGTGGGACGACACCGGCATCGCCGCGCTGGACTCGTTCGGCGGGATGATCGAGATGCCGAACCTGAAGCGGATCGCCGACCGCGGCCTGCGCTACACGAACATGCACACCACAGCGCTGTGCTCGCCGACGCGCTCGACGCTGCTCACCGGCCGTAATGCCCACAACAACGGGATGGCGTGCATCGTCGAAGGGGCGAACGGGTTCCCGGGCGTCAACGGTCACATTCCGTTCGAGAACGGCACTTTTGCCGAGGCGCTGGTCGCGGCCGGGTGGAACACCTATGCGGTGGGCAAGTGGCATCTGACACCGATGGACGAGGAGAGCATGGCGGCCTCCAAGCGGACCTGGCCGACCGGACGCGGCTTCGAGCGCTTCTACGGGTTTCTCGGGGCCGAGACCAACCAGTGGTACCCCGACCTAACGCAGGACAACACCTATGTCGAGCAGCCGTACTCGCCTGAGGACGGCTATCACCTTTCCAAGGACCTCACCGACAAGGCGATTCAGATGGTCGCCGACGCCAAGCAGGTCGCTCCGGACAAGCCGTTTGCCATGTACCTCTGCTACGGCGCCAACCACGCGCCCCACCACTGCCCCCAGGAATGGGCGGACAAGTACAAGGGCCGCTTCGACATGGGCTACGAGCGCTACCGCGAGATCACGCTGGAGAAGCAGAAGCAGATGGGCATCGTTCCGGAGGATACGGAGCTTTCGCCGATTAACCCGTGGCCGGCTCCCGAGGTGATCAGTGAGAGTGACGCCGTTCTGCCCTGGGACTCCCTGCCTGATGAGCAGAAGCGACTGTTCTGCCGTATGGCCGAGGTCTACGCCGGGTTCTCCAGCTACACCGATCACGAGCTGGGCCGGCTGCTCGACTATCTGGAGCGCTCCGGACAGTTCGACAACACCATGTTCGTCTTCATCTCCGACAACGGCGCCAGCGGCGAGGGCAGCCCGAACGGCTCTGTCAACGAAAACAAGTTCTTCAACGGCTACCCCGACTCGCTCGAGGAGAACCTCAAGCACCTCGACGATCTGGGCTCGCCCGACACCTACAACCATTACCCGACGGGTTGGGCGTGGGCGTTCAACACCCCCAACAAGATGTTCAAGCGCTACTCCCTGGAGGGCGGCATCGCCGACCCGTGCATCATCTCCTACCCGAAGGAGATGAAGAACGTGGCGGGCGAGGTGCGAGACCAGTACCACCATTCGATCGACTTCGTCCCGACGATCCTCGATGTCTGCGGTGTGGACCCGCCCGAAACGATCAACGGATACGCGCAGACCCCGATTCAGGGCGTGAGCATGCGCTACACGTTCTCCGATGATCCGAGCCAGAGCACACGCATGACGCAGTACTACGCGATGCTCGGCACCCGCGCGATCTATCACGACGGCTGGAAGGCCGTCGCTCGCCACGGCGCGATCTCGGGCGTAGGCAACTTCGATAAGGACGAGTGGGAGCTCTACCACTACGAGATCGATCGCTCGGAGTGCCACGATGTCGCCGCGGAGCATCCAGAGCGCCTCCAGCAGCTGATCGGGCTGTGGTGGCATGAGGCTGGTGCCAACAACGTGCTGCCGCTCGACGACCGCACTGCCATCGAGCAGATCCGGATTCCCCGCCCGCAGATGAGCCCGCCCCGCGAGACCTACGTCTTCTATCCCGGCACCGCCGAGGTGCCGGAATCGCAGGGTCCCATCATTCGCGGGCGATCGTTCACGATAATCGCCGGGGTCGAGGTCGCCTCGGCCAATGCCAACGGCGTGCTAACGGCCACCGGGTCCCGGTTCGGGGGTCACAGCCTGTTCGTTAAGGACGGGAAACCCCGCTACGTCTACAACTTCCTCGGCATCACCGAGCAGCAGTTCCTCGCCGACGAGGTCCTGACCGCGGGCGAGCACCTGATCGGCGTCTCCTTCACAAAGGAGGGCCAGAACAAGACCGGTGAGTTCACCGGATCCCTGGAGCTCCACGTCGACGGTAGGGTCGCGGCGCAGGGGCCGATGATCACCCAGCCAGGACTCTTCTCGCTGTGCGGGGAAGGACTCTGCGTGGGCCGTGACAGTGCCGACTCGGTGAGCAAGGAGTACAAGCCACCGTTTGCGTTCACCGGGGGGAAGATCGCTCAGATCGACTTCAACCTCAGCGGTGAGGTCTACGTGGATCTGGAGCGGGAAGCGCGTGCCGCCTTTGCGCGGGACTAAGTCGCCGTGATCGACTCTGGGAACGGGGGGCATTCCATGGGGCTTGACCTCAAGATGCCGGTTTATTGCCTGGATGACCCCTACGGTGGCCTCGCCGACCTCGTCATAGACCCGCGTAGGCGACGGCTGACGCACCTCGTGGTACAACCGACCGACCTGCACGATCGTGCGCGGCTGGTTCCGGCCGATCGGCTCCGGCTTCATTACGGTGAGGAGCTGCTGCAGCTGGACAGCACAATCGCCGAGATAAGCCGGATCAAGACGATCCAGCAGTACGCGTACAAGGTTCTCGGGGAACCGCTGGAGGAAGATCCAGCCTGCGATGTCGGCATCCAGTACATATCCCCGCAGCCCGGCTACGATAGCCTCGGGCCGGAGACGTTCGGCGGCGGGATGACGAGCGCCAACTACGACCAGCACGTGGCGGTGAGCTACGACCGCATCCCCAAAGGGCACATCGAGCTCCGCTGTTCGAGCTCGGTGACCTCATGAGATGGCCGCCACCCCGGACATGTGGTGGGGTTCGTGGTAGAGGATCGTCAGCAGGTCGCTCAGCGCGTCCTCGAGCACGGGCATCTCTGGGGCAAGCGGCGAGTCGGGATCCCCACCCGAGCCATCGTGCGCCGGGAGAACGACGAGGTTGCTCTAGGCCTGACGAGCCATTAGGTTGGAGAGCTGGAATCGCTTCCCGACCGTCGCTGAGCTCCCGCCTCGAATGCTCGGTGCGCGGCGATGGGTTTGGAACTGAGGGGTGAGGAAGTGCCCCCGGTCCCTATATCGGTCCAGGGCCGGGACCTCGCCGGTTCGCCTCAGTACCGGTACTTCGCTGTGCTGGTCCTCACGGTTGTCACCCTCGTCTTCCTGATCGTCGCACCCACCGCCGACTGGTCGCGGGCCGTGGCGATCGGAATCGCCGGGATTGCTCTGGTTATCACCGTCGGAACCGCCCGTGACCGTCCTGCCGCTCGCCGCCGCAGAGCATTTGTGATCGGTGTTGCGCTCCTGGCCTTCGACGTGCTCATCGCGGCGGGAGTCATGCCGAACTGGATGATTGCGGCGACCGCGGCGTTGGTCACGGCAGCGGTTCCCTTCGCCCTGATACGAGGGCTGTTGCGGCTCCTGCGGGAGCATGGCGTCACGGCTCACGCGGTCGCCGGCTCGCTGGCGATCTACCTCTCGATCGGCCTGATCTTCGCCTGGATCGTCGGCTTCATCGCGCAGGTCAGTGGCACGCCCTACTTCGCTCAGCACGCGAGCAGCTCACAGGGCGACAAGGTCTACTTCAGCTTCTCTGTCCTGACGACAACGGGCTTTGGCGACTTCACCCCCGCGACACCCGCAGGTCACGCCGTCGCTGTGATCGAGATGCTCATCGGCCAGCTCTATCTGGTCACGGTGATCGGACTGTTGATCGGAAGCTTCGCCGGCCGCCGCAGGACCTAGCCCCTTCTTGTGGCTACGCCCGCCCGTCCTCCCTTCAGCAGACGATGGGAACCCCCTGTTGTCCCGCTGCCTGGAAATGGCGGCCATATCGCCGCCGTCATCCTGATCGAAGCAACGGGGCTGAGCCGGGGCGCGGCTGCCGGTCGTCATGCTCCCGGGGCTCCTCGGCGTCGGAATCGGGGCTCCGTCTCGATTGGTTTCGGCTCGTCTGGGTCCGAACCCTCCAGCCAGTATGGGACTGCCTACTCGTTCCGCTTCGAAGTATGCGGCCCGCGGACGTTGCTTGCGCGCCCTACGAAACCTAGGTGCCGTCGTACACCGCGCCTGGCTGCGCTCCATGAGTCCTAACCAGGCGGTGCCGTAGACGGTTCCTCAATGACCTTCTCGGCGGCTGATTGCGTTGCTGGAGATCAGAGCGTCTCCCCTACGCCGGCTACGCAGCGAAAGCCGAGGTTGCATGTGGACGACGTCGGCTCGCTGCCCTGACGGGCGGCGACCCGGTAGCGCCGGCAGTAGGACACATGGCACAGGTAGGAGCCCCCCTTCTGGACCTTGTGCGTCCCGGTGGGCGGTCCGGCTGGGTCGCGCCGCAAGTCGTGATCGCGGAAGCTCGGATGAAACCAATCGCTGGTCCATTCCCAGACGTTCCCCGTCACGTTGTAGAGCCCATAGCCGTTCGGCGGAAAGGCATCGACCGGACACGTACCGTAAAAGCCGTCGTCAAGGGAGTTTCGGCCGGGAAACGACCCCTGCCAGACGTTCATGTGGTGCTGACCCGCCGGCTCGAGTTCGTCTCCCCACGGGAAAGCGGCTCGCTGCAGACCGCCGCGCGCTGCGAATTCCCATTCGGCCTCGGTGGCGAGACGCTTACCCGACCATGCGCAATAGCTCAGCGCGTCGGCGAAGGAGACGTGCACCGCCGGGTGATCGGCCCGGTCGGAGATGTTCGAGTGGGGCCCCTCGGGGCGGCGCCAGTCGGCCTCGTAGACCTGGCGCCACCAAGGTGCGGCGGCAACCGCCCGCGTCGGCGGGAAGTCGGCGGGAAGCAGCCCTCCGAAGACGAACGACCAGCCGAACCGCTCCGCTTCGGTGATGTGGCCGGTGGCTGCCACAAACTCAGCGAATGCGGCGTTCGACACCGCGCACAAGTCGATCATGAACGGGGACACCTCTACCTCGCAGGAGCTTTCGCCGTCTTCGGGGTAGGAGAAGCGGTCGTCGCTTCCCATCACGAACGGGCCTCCGGCCATCGCCACCATCCCGGCCGTACTCGCCATCCGGGCGCTTCCCTCCGGTTTTGACGGGGGATGTGATCCAGGAGTCCCTGCGCCCGGCAGCTCATCGGCCGCGACGCCGCGCGACGGGCTGCAGCAGGCATGGCGTTCGTGCGTGGCTCGGGACGTCAAGATCACACAACCCTGCCACTCTGGGTCCGGCGCGCCAATCGTGTTGGCACGAAGTTCGGGGTGTTGCCGGCCAGCCAACGGGCACAGCGGACGGCAGCCGGGGCCGCGGGGGAGCGCCAGCTCCTAGGCAGGAGGAACGATCTCGACGGCGATAGCACCGCCCGAAATCGAGCATTGCCCTTTGGCTTCAACTTACAGTCACCACGGACCCCCGGCTCACTCGACGGCCACCACCATCGTCGAACACGTAGGTCCTGGCCTTCATCGGCCCGCGTCCGTAGTGGCCGCGGACGTTTGCGACGATCGGCTCGGAGATCGCGGCGAGCAGTCTGCCGCCTCCGTGTCGCCCGATAATGCTGTCGGATGGGTCGGACATCAGCCCTCCGTCCAGAAGGACCGGAGGTGCAAGGCCTCGTCTGTTCGTTGCTCGCGGGTTCGGTCGTGTGCCCGTATGCGGCGTGGATGAGAGCGGTTCCAAGCAGAATCGTAACGCCCGGAGTGCGCTCGGCGGCCTTGTGCGGCAGGCTCCTAGCTCGCATATCTCACCCCCATGGGGTGATGCACTGGCGGTCGTGGTCCTTGACGATGCCGTTGCGGTGGACAGCGCAGGTGAGGCTGGCCACCTTCGGTGATCAAGCGAAAAGGAAGGCATCATGAGAGGCATCGGACGGACTCTATTTGTGGCAATTTTGCTGGTGCTGGCCGGTGTGCTCGACATCGTGTACGGCATCGCCGCGGTGAGCAACGCCCACTTTTTCAATAACACGCAGTACGTGTTCTCGAGCCTCCATACCTGGGGATGGGTCACAATCATCGTGGGCGTGATCCAGCTCGGCGCCGGGTTCTCGCTGATGGGCGGTGGGGCCTTCGGTCGCATAGTCGGGATATTCGCGGCAAGCCTCGGCGCGTTGGAGTCGCTGCTGTCGATCGGCGGGGTCCATCCATGGTGGTCGCTGGCGATCTTTGCGCTCTGTTTGTGGATTCTTCACGGCCTGGTCGTCTACGGCGAGCCGGACAGTGGTGAAGCTGTCGCCCGGCCCGGTGCGTGACTTCAAGCGCTTAGCCGCTTAGAGTGGCAGCGTTCAAGTCCGGTTCAAGGAACCCGACGCGGGCGAAGTGAGTTGGGGTTGGCAAGGCGATCGGACAGATTCTGCCGCTCGCGGTTGCAGTCGCGGTGAGTCCCCTGCCGATCATCGGGGTGGTGCTGGTGCTGGCGACCCCGCGAGCCCGGTCGTGGGTTGGCCCTTCTGGCCGGCCGGTTTGTCGGGCTTGCAGTACTTGGGCACGGTGGTGCTCCTAGCGTCCTCTGGAGCTAATGGAGTAACAGCGGACAGCCGGCCGATTGGGTGAGCATTCTCAAGCGTGTGCTCGGGGCACTCTTGTGGCTCGTGGCGGCTCGCCAATGGCATGAACGCCCGCGTGGAACCGAAGCGGCGAAGCTGCCCGGATGGATGCACGCGATCAACGGCTTCGCTGCCGGCAAGGCCTTGAGAATGGGGGTGGTGCTCGCCGCAGCCAACCGCAGGTCTGTCGTTCGCCTCGAGGGCGTCGAGAGGGCCTGTGACGGGCGAGCACCTTCCAGATCGTTGATCGCGCATAACGGATGATCCCAGCCAACCGCCCGGCCCGAGGTTGGTCTGAAGCCGAGCCCGAATGATCATCGCCTCCTGCTCTGCACCGAGCCATCGAGGCTGGTTGAGACCCGTGAGCCTAAGGCAGTGCCGCCTGGGTGACTCGCACCACCCTGCCCAGGGCCAAGGGATCTGACCGCGAGGCTTCGTCGGGCATGGAAGCGACACGTCCGAGCCATGGCATAGCTCTCTCTCGGTGGTCGTTGCTCAGAGGCCCGTGGGGGGGAAGCTGGGGGAAAGACGGGGCCGCCAGAGGCACGTTATGGCCCGCGTTGACCCACCCGCGGCGGTGCGTGTGACGGCCTTCTGAACCTCCGATCGCCTTCGGGGACGGAAGATCCGTGATCTGTAGCGGAGAGGGAGGGATTCGAACCCTCGATGGACGGAACCGCCCATACCGGTTTTCGAGACCGGCGCATTCAACCGCTCTGCCACCTCTCCGGTGTAGGCACGGCAAACGTTAGCCAAAGGTCTGCCGCAGTCGCCTCCGGGCCAGCCGGCCGCCGCGCAGGAAGGGTGGGCGCTACCGCACGGGGCCGGGATCAAGCCCGCCGGTCCCCTGCGAGCTGGGACTCATCGTGCCGCGAGCCCGACCTTGGTGGCCTTCGCCCGGATCACGACCCGCCCTCCCCGCCCGGGGATCATGGTCACGTTGCGGTGCTTTGCGTGTTCGGGATCGGGATCGTCGACGGCAAGGTCCAAGCGACGGATCATCGCCTCGAGCACCACTCGCTGTTCGGCCATGGCCAGAGCCGCGCCCAGGCAGCGGCGTGTCCCGCCCCCGAACGGGATCCACTCGTACGTTCCTGGCTTGTGCGAGAGCCATCGCTCCAGGCGGTAAGCGAACGGGTCGGGATACAGGTCCTCGCGGTGGTGGAGGAGCACGATGCTCGCGACCACGGGGGTACCGCCAGGGATGCCGTATTCGCCGAGACGCCAGGGCACGGTGACGCGACGCCCGATTGCCGGGATCACCGGTCGCGTGCGCATTCCTTCGGTGATCGCCGCCTCGATGTGCGAGGAGATCTGCTCGTCTGAGCGGACCGCGTCGCGCAGGCGCTCGTAGTCCCGCGGCGTCCGCAGCAGCCGCTCCCAGGTCCATGCGAGCTGATTGGCGGTCGTCTCGTGTCCAGCCAGCACGAGCGTCATCAGCTCGTCGCGAAGCTCTCTGTCGCCGAGCTCCTCTCCCGTCTCGCTTCGCGCTCGCATCAGCATCGAGAGGATGTCGGATCGCTGCTCGAGGTCCAGGTCGCGGCGCCGCTTGGAGATCAGCGCGTAGACCAGCCGGTCGGGCACACGCAGCCCCAGCCAGGTCAGACCGAACGGCTCCTTGTGCCCGAGGTTCATCAGCTCGGCCAGCTTGGCCCCAGGCATCGTGGAGGCGCGCAACAGCTCCCGGATTGCGCTCCGCAGCGCATACTCCAGGGTGCCCCGGCGGGGACGTCCGGCGATCCCGAATATCCCGCCCATGATCACGTCGAGCGTTATCGCCTGCATCCGCGGAGCCAGGGAGAACGGCCGGCAAACCGGCCAGGTGTCGATCTCCCGCTGGACGACGTCACGGATCATGTTCACGTAGGCCTCGATCGACTCGCCGTGGAACGGCGGGAGCAGCAGCTTGCGCTGGCGCAGGTGCGGGCTGCCGTTGGCCGTCAGGACCGACCCGGGACCGAGCACCGGGCGCAGCGGCGACTCGGCCGCGAGCGTGGGTACGAGCTCGGGTGGGGCGGTGAACAGCGACTTGACGTGGTCGGGATGGCACGTGATCACCGGCCGTCCCGAGATGATTCCGTCAGAGCGGAAGACATCGCCGAGTCGTCGCCGCCAGCGGAACATGAACTCGATCTGGCGCTGGCTCACATGCAGCACCTGGACCGACCGCGGCAGCGGAATCCGCGGAGGCTCGCGAAGGAAGGCTCGTCCGGGTTCCGCGGGTCCGGCCGGGGACGGGCATGCCTCTCCGACCAGGCCATCGTCGATCGCGCCGGGGGTTGAGTCGGGGGGTACCGAGGGTCCGGGGGCCGCCCCCGCGCGAGCATCCCGCGCCGTCCTCGCGGACGACTGGCCCGGCTCCGCTACAGCCCTGCTCTGGACTGGCCTCATGTCAGCCTCCTGTGGTTCTGGCGCCAGCAAGATTCAACGACAGAACACTTGACGGCTGTAGGCGTTACACGAAAAGCCGTAACGGAGTTAGCTGCAACGTCGCTCCCGGGCCGATATTCTGGGCGCGGGATGAGCGCCCAGAACCCGGATGTGGCACAGGGCACGGTGTCTGGCGGCACGACGACTGAGGCCCAGGCCCCCAACCAGCTCACGATCGAAGAGCTGGCGCAAGCGACGGGGCTAAGCGTGCGCAATATCCGCTCGCACCGAACCGCCGGTCTGGTCCCGCCCCCGGAGGTACGCAACACGATCGGCTACTACGGACCTGAGCACGTGGCCCGGCTGCGCCTGATCCAGGAGATGCAGGCCGATGGGTTCAACCTGCAGGCAATCAAACGGCTGCTCGATGCCACCCACTCCCCGGCGGTGAGCCTGCTCGGCTTTCGACACCTCCTGCTCGCGCCGCTCGAGGCCGAGCAGTCGGTGATCGTGACCGTGCAGGAGCTCGCCGAGGAACTCGGCGATCGGGCGAGTCAGGACACGCTGCGGAAGGCGATCGAGCTGGGCGAGCTGATCCCACTCGACGATGGGCGGTTCGAAGCCCCGCACCCGACGCTGCTCGAAGCCACCAGGCTGCTCGCCGAGCTCGGTATGGAGATCGACCCGGCGATCGCGGTGCTCGAGCAGGTCCGCCGCCACAGCTCGACCATTGCCAGCGCCTTCGTGGAGTTGTTCGTCGATGGTGTCTGGAAGCCGTTCGAGCAGTCCGGCTACCCCCAGGAGCGCTGGCCCGAGGTGACAGCGGCAATCGAGCGCCTGCGCCCGATTGCCTCCAGAGCGCTGCTCAGCGTCTTCCAGTCCACCCTCTCGCAAGAGATCGAGTCTCGCCTGGGGGCAGAGCTTGAGCGGATCCTGCGCGGGGGCGGCTGAGTGGGGATCCGATCTAATTGGTGTTGGCCGCCGACGCAATTGCGTGGCGGCCGCAAGCGGGCGGGGGAGCAGTCGAGCGGAGGAGCGGAACCAGCATGCCTGCGGTCCTGAGGTACGTATACGTACCCCTGCGGGAATTCATCGAGACGATCGGTGCGATCGCCCTGCTTTTCCGCAGGACCGCGCTCGCTGCCATCACGCCGCCGCGGGACTATGGACCCGAGCTGGTCGACCAGTTCCTGTTCGCCCTGCGACTGGGATGGTTCCCGATGATCCTGGCTTCGCTCGCGTTCACTTACGGCCCAGCAGGTATCGAGATCGGAAACTTCCTCAAGCTGCTCGGAGCCCTCGACCGGTTGGGGGGGCTGTTCGTGATCATCGTCATGCGCGAGTTCGCCCCGCTCGTGTGCGCCATCGTGATGGCGGGTGTGGCCGGTACGGCGATGACGGCTGACCTCGGGGCACGAAAGATCCGTGAGGAGCTCGACGCGCTGCTGGTGCTCGGCGTTGACCCGGTCAAGAGCCTGGTCGTGCCCCGGTTTCTATCCCTGATGATGCTCACGCCGCTGTTCACGATCTATGCGCTGCTGTTCGGGACCCTCGGCGGAGTTCTCGTCACCATCTCCGACGGGGCGCAGGTAGGTCCGTTCTTCTCGACCTTCTTCGCTCAGGCCACCACATCCGAGTTCGAGGCGATGATCGTCAAATCGACGCTCTTCGGCGCGATGATCGCGATCGTCTGCTGCTACAAGGGGCTGACCGCTTCGGGCGGGGCGGAAGGCGTGGGCAGGGCCGTCAACCAGGCTGTTGTGATCGCCTTCTTGGGCATCGGCGCGATCGACTACGTCTTCACGCAAACGCTGCTGGCGACCCATCCCGGACTGAACACACCGAGATGAAAGTGCTCACGAGGCCGCGCGCAGCGCTGATCTCGTTCGGCGAGGCCGCTCAATTCTGCGGCAGGATCGTGATCAAGGTCCTCACCGGCCGAGTGTTGAGCTTCGCCGGTGAGACGCTGCGCCAGGCAGGGATCCTCATCGTTGGCTCGGCGATCATCGTCCTGGGCTTGGTGTTCATCCTGGGTCTGGAATGCGGGATCGAGGGAGCTTATGCCGCGAAATCCGTGGGCGCGACCTCATCAACGGGCGCAATCGCCGCGCTGTGCGATCTGCGCGAGGTGATCCCGTACGCGTTCGGCTACATGATGGCGGCGAAGGTTGGCACCGGATTCGTCGCCGAGCTCGGTTCGATGCGGATCTCCGACGAGATCGACGCGCTGGAGGCAATGGGCTTCGATTCGGTCCTGTACCTCGGCGCAACCAGGCTGCTGGGCACCTGGTTGGTTCTTCCGTTCCTGTACCTGATCGCGGTGGCGGTCGGATACGCCGCTTCCTACCTGGCGGACGTGATCCAGCTTGGGCAGGTTTCCGCGGGCGGCTACCTGCAGCTCTTCTGGCAGTTCCAATCGCCGGTGGATCTCTTGTTCGCCGGCATCAAGTGCATGGCGATGGCGACGTTCATCGTGCTCGTCTGCATCTACTACGGGTACTACGTGACCGGTGGTCCAGTCGGTGTCGGCAAGGCCACCGCCCGGTCGATGGTCGTCAACATCGCCGGAGTCCACCTGATCGGTCTCCTGGGCACGCAGCTGTTCTGGGGTGGTAACGCGCGCACGCCCATTGGAGGTTGAGCGACGATGTCGCGCCGGCAATTGAACCGCCTCACTGCTGCGCTGGCGCTCGCGGCGGCGATCGTCGCCGTCGTGGCGCTCGCTACCAGCGGCTCGACCTATGTGCTGCACGCCCAGTTCTCTAATGCCGGTCAGCTCGTCGGCGGCGACCTGGTGACCGTCGCCGGGCACCAGGTCGGATCGATCGGGAGCATCAGGCTGACCGACCACGGCCTTGCCGATGTCGAGCTCGACATCTCCGATCAGGGCATCACGCCGCTGCGCCAGGGGACGCTGGCCACGATCGGCCAATTGAGCCTGACGGGTGTCGCCAATCGCTTTGTCGGACTCAGCCCCGGCGCTGGTCCGCCGATTCCTAGTGGGGGAACGCTGCCGCCCTCGCAGACACGCGGGATCGTCGACCTCGACGCCTTCCTTGACTCGCTGACGCCGCCGGTTCGCGCCTCGATCCAGCGCTTCTTCGGAGCCAGCGCCTTCTTGGTCGCGCAACCAACCGCCTCGCAGCTGAACGAGCTCTTGCGCTATCTGAACCCGTCGCTCAGCCAGAACGCGGTTCTCGGCTCGGAGATCGTCTCGGACAAGTTCGCCCTCGACCGTCTCATCTCCTCGACAGCCGAGGTCTCGAGTGCGCTGGCGGCACGCAGCTCCGACCTCGGTAGCGCGGTCTCCAGCACGGCCGCGACGTTGCGAGAGATCGCCAGCGAGCGCGCGGCGCTCCAGGACTCGCTGGTCCGGGCCCCGGCGGTTCTCGGTCGGGGGACGGGTGTGCTGGCCGATGTCAACCACACGCTCGGCGTGCTCACACCAGCCCTGTCAGACCTGCAGCCTGTCGCGCCGCGGCTGGCCCGGCTCCTGGAGGTTCTGACTCCGACCGAGCGCAGCGCGGCGGCGACGATCGCCGGTGTACAGGCGCTCGTTCCGGCCGCCGAGACGGCGTTAGGCTCCCTGCCGCAGGTCGAGCGATCCGCGCTACCGGCGGTCAGCTCGCTGACGCGGGCGCTTTCCCAAAGTACGCCGCTCCTTGCGGGCTTCAGACCCTATGCGCCCGACGTGATAGCAGGTTTCTTCAACGGCAGCGGAGGTGCGGCGGGAGGCGGCTACGACGCCAACGGTCACTATCTCAAGAGCCTGCTGGCGGTGCAGGGCACCCCTGCCTCCTACGCGACCCTGGTGGCGACACTAGGCAAGCTCAGCGGCTCACTCGGACCGTTCAACGGAGCTCGCACCGGGCTGCTGGCCCCGTGCCCGGGCGGCGGCGGTCCACCCGCCGCGGATCGCTCAAACCCGTGGATCGCCCCCGATGTGGAACCCAGGACCGGCGTCATCTGTGATCCCGCGCACGACCAGAAGTGAGACGCCTGGCCGCCATCGTGATCTGCCTGGCCGTTGTCGGCGCGATCATCGCGCTCGCGAGCCGATCCGGCGGGCGCAACGGCTCCAGCTCCCGCATCGACGTGATCTTCGACGATGCCCGCGGCGTCACCGGTGGGCAGCTAGTGAAAATCGCCGGTGCGCCCGCCGGCACGATCGAGAACGTAGTCGTCACCCCGGACTTCAAGGCGCGGATTGAGGCAACCGTCGACAGCCGATTCGTCCCTTTCCATCAGGACGCGAGCTGCACGATCCGCCCCCAGGGGTTGATCGCCGAGAACTTCGTCGAGTGCGACCCGGGCACCGCCAACAGTCCGCCGCTGAGATCCAGCGGGGGTCATCCGCCGACGGTGCCGGTCGCCAACACCACCGAGCCAGTCAGCCTGCTGGACCTGTTCAACATCTTCAACCTGCCTACGCGGGAGCGGTTGACCGTGTTCCTCAATGAGCTCGGGATCGCCACCTCGGCCCGCGGGGAGGACATCAACGCGATCCTGTTGCGAGCCAATCCCACCCTTTCGCTCGCCCGTCGGGCGATAACCATCCTCGCGCATCAGCGTGCGGCGTTGATCCGGAGCGTCGACGCGACGGGAACCTTGGCTGCCGACGGCGCTACCCACGCTCCAGCGCTCAGCTCATTCCTCGACCGCGCCGCCGCCCTCAGCACCCTGATCGCTGGCCATCGGGACTCCGTCTCGAGCGCGATCGAGAAGCTGCCCGGTTTGCTCTCTGTCGCTCAACCCTCGCTGCAGCAGCTAGACGCAGTCGCCGTCAACGGCACACCGCTCCTACGGCAGATCAATGTTGCCGTTCCGGCGCTGAACCGGGTCGCCAGCGACATCGGCCCGTTCATCGCCGTGGCCAACCCAGGACTCGCGACGCTCAGCTCGACCTTCCGAAGGGCGGTTCCCGCGATCCGTCGCTCGACGCCGCTGATCAACGCGCTGAGGTCGTACACCAGCAGTTCGCTGGTGGGCACCCGAATCGCCTCCGATCTGTTCGAGAACCTCCAGCAGCACGGCTTCTTCGAGAGCTTCCTCGCCTCCGCTTACTACCTGGGGACCGTGCTCTCGCGCTTTGACGCGACCTCCCACATGGCGCCGCTGCTGTTCATCGATCCGCGCAAAGCGAGCTGTGGCGTCTACGCCAAGGTTCCAGTGCCGGGCTGCAGTGCCCGGTACGGCTCGCACCACGCGTACGAGCCGAACGATGCTCTCGCCGGCGAGGCGGCGAGCATTGCCCCAGCCGGCGGCCCACCGGGCAGGGCCGCGGCGCGCACGCCGATCGCGATTGCCGCCGCGGGACAAGCGGCCGAGAGATCAGCGGTGCTCATCCGGCAGAACCACCAAGCGCTTCAGAGCCTGTTCGAGTACCTGTTCAAATGAATCCGGACCGCAAGAGCGCGAGCGGGCTGTTCAGCAATCCGATCCTGATCGGGACGATCACGGTCCTCGTCGTGATCATCGCGGTGTACCTGTCCTACATCGCCGAGAACGGGCTTCCCTTCGTCGCGACCTACGACGTCAGTGTGGACGTCTCCGACGCCGCGGAGCTGACCAAGAACGCCGACGTTCGGATCGGGGGAACTCGCGTCGGGCAGGTGCTCACGATCCGGGCGGAAACGGCCACAAGGACGTGGCCGCATCCATTCGCACGGCTAGGACTGGCGCTGAACCGCAATCTCGACCCGCTTGCACCTGACACTCGCTACCAGGTGCGACTGGCATCCGTGCTGGGGGCAAAGTACCTCGAGATCCTGCCCGGACGCCTCAAGCACGGGGGTCTTCCGGAGGGGGGGACGTTCACGCTCAACACGAACCCGCGGCTGAACCACAACATCCCGTTCGTCGACCTTGACACCTCGTTTTCCACGTTCGGTCCCAAGACCCAGCGGGGGGTGCGCGCAGTGATCGGGGAGTTGGGTCCCGCATTTGCTGGACGTGGATCGCAGCTGAATGACGCGATCCATTCCCTGCGTGGGCTGATGGCGCCGCTTGAGGATCTGCTGCGCCTGGTGACGGTGCCGAGCACGAGGCTGTCACAGCTGATCAGCGGAGCGGCAACCACTTTCGGGGCCCTGGCGGCTGTCGCGCCGAGGATCGATGACCTGCTCGCCGACGGGGCGGCGACGTTCGCGGCGTTGAGGCGCTCCGCGTTGGGGGAGACGCTCGACCAGCTCCCACCCACGGAGTCGACTGCCACCACAGTACTTCGCCGTTCGCTGCCGGTGCTCGCCAATGCGGCCGGGATAGCGCGTTCCTTGAAGCCGGCTGCGGCCGAGCTCCCGCTCGCCGCGGAGCGTACCGACGAGATCCTCACGAGCGCCACCCCGGTGTTCGGGCGCGTCCCGGCGCTGTCCAACAATCTGCGCCGCGCGGCAAGCGCGGTGAACGCGGTGGCGGCTGACCCGGCCGCATCACAGTCCTTCAAGGTCCTCGGCTCCAACGACCTGGCGACCTTTGGCTCCTCCGCGGTAGTCGGGTTGGGAGCAATCATCCGATCGGTCGCTTCTGCGCAATTTTCCTGCAACGTGGCCGGCCTGTGGTTGCACAACTTTGACTCCTCGCTCAGCGAGGGCGACAGCGCCGGGCCGTGGCTGCGTCTGCTCCCGATCCTCGACTCCTCACAGTTCTTTGCCGTGAGCAGGCCGCTTCCGGAACTGCATTTGAACTACTACCCCATCGAGAACGCGAGTCAGTGCCAGGCTGGCAACGAGCCCTACAGCGCGGGACAGCTGATCGGCAACCCGAAGCAGACCCCAGCAACGGTCGATGACACCAGGCCGCCGGCGGGGGTGCTGAAGCGTGCGGCCGGGGCAGGTCTGGTTCCGTGAGCCCGCTTCGGCGTCATCCTGCCGCCCGCGCCCACAGGCGAGGACGTCCACTCGCCGTTGCCGCGATCGTGATCCTGGCCGTGGCGGCGCTCACGTTTTACGCCTTCAACCGCACGCTTCCCTTTGTGCATCCCTTCACCCTTCACGCGCTCGTGAGGGACAGTGTCAACGTGCGCAGCGGGTCTCCCGTCCGGATCGCCGGGATCGACGTCGGATCGGTGCAGGGTATTCGAGCCGCCGGAGACGCCTCCGAGATCACCTTCACGGTCGACGACAGCGGCCTGCCCGTGCACCAAGACGCCACGATCCGGATCCGCGACAGGCTGTTCCTGGAGGGCAACTACTATCTCGAGCTCGACCCGGGGACGCCGAACGCGCCGGTCATCCACGACGGAGGCGCCATCCCGCTCTCGCAGACGGCGAGTCCAGTGCAGTTCTACAGCGTGCTCTCCACGTTTGACCTACCGCTGCGTGGGAGCCTGAGCAACCTGTCTGAGACCTTCGACCAGGGCTTCGACGCCCAGCCCGGCCAACCCCTGGCCACCAGCGGCGCCGGAGGCCTCAAGCAGGCGATCCCGCAGCTGACGCCGGCGGCTAAGGACATCGCCGTGATCGATCAGGCGCTTCAGGGCACTCACCCAAACGACGTCCAGAACCTCCTCAGCTCGACCTCGCGGGTGACGGGCACCCTGGCGAGCAGCTCGGGCCAGCTGGTGGACCTCGTGCACAGCCTGAATGCGACATCGACCGCCCTCGCCTCGGCTGACGGGGCCCTGGCGCATTCGATCTTCGCGCTCGACCAGACGCTCCGCATCGCCCCCTCCTCGCTCGATGCGATCGATCGCGCGTTGCCGCCCCTGGGGAACCTGGCCGAGGCTCTCGACCCCTCGCTCAGGCGCTCGCCGCCGATCCTCGACAGCCTCATCGGGACCGTCGGACAGCTCGGCCACGTGCTCGCTCCCACCCAGCGGGGACAGCTGCTCGCCTCCCTGAAGGTGGCGTTCGTGATGCTCCCGACGATGCTCTCGGAGGTCGGCCGCGCCTTTCCGAGCACCAAGCAGGTCACAGACTGCCTGCAGACGCACGTGATCCCGCTGCTCGACGAGACGGTGCCGGATGGATCGCTCTCCAGTGGACGCCCGGTGTGGCAGGACTTCGTCCATTTCCTCCCGGGATTTGCCGGCGCGACCGGAAGCTTCGATGCAGACGGGCCCTACACGCGGGTCCTAAGTGCTTCAGGGGCTGCGTTCATGACCGGCCCGACGGTCGGCGGTCAGCAGATCGTCTCCACGCTGCCGCCCAACGGGCCAGGGCTGCTCGGCGCGCGTCCCGCTTGGGTCGGTCAGCTGACCCCGTCCGCATTTCATCCCGAAGCACCGTGTGCGACCCAGCCGCTCCCTGGCCTTGCCTCGCGGACAAATCAGCCGGACCTGCGCCCGGCATCCGCGCCGGTGGCCGCAGCTCCGAGTGCCGCCACCGACGCCGCTCGGCTCCGCGCTGTCCGCGCTTCGGCGAGCAGAACAAGGCAACGACCGTGAGCGCAAGGCTGAGGCTCCAGGTCAGGCGCTACGCACGCCACTTCGCGGTCCTGCTCGCGCTGATCTCCCTTGGGATCGCCGCCGGCTTCTACATCCTTGGCCAGGAGCGGCTACCGAACCCGTTTCAGACCTACTACTCGGTCAACGGAGCGTTCTCGAGCGCGGCCGGGGTGGTAGGGGGCCTGGGCGAACCAGTCAACGTCGCCGGCGTGCGGGTCGGTCAAATCGTCGGCACGTCGCTCAGCGCCGGCCAAGCGATCGTTCGCATGCAGATCGATCCGACCAAGATCAAGGAGCTCTACCGAGACGCGCACGCGGAGCTCGTCCCCAAGACGCCGCTGCAGGACATGCAGGTCGACATCGCGCCGGGCGACCCCTCTGCCGGAGCGCTCCCTCACGGCGCGACGATCTCGATCGGACAGTCGACCACGCCGATCAACGCGGACGAGTTGCTCAGCTCGCTGGACGCTGACACGCGCACGTGGCTCGCGAGCCTGATAACCGAGCTGAGTGAGGGGCTGAGCGGTCGTGCGCGGGACATTCGCTCGCTGCTGCGCGCGCTCGGGCCGACCTCCTCCCAGCTCCGCCAGGTGGGAGACCTGCTCGCCTCGCGCCGCCGCGAGCTCGCGGTGTTGGTCCACAACTTCGGCTTGTTGACCAAGGCGGTGAGCAAGAAGGATGCCCAGCTGGCAACGACGGTGCGCGCGGGCGCGGTGACGTTCCACGCGTTGGCTGAGCAGGACGTCGCCCTGCATCAGTCAGTCGTGCGTCTCCCGGGCACGCTCACGACGACCGGCACCACACTCGGAGACCTCTCGAGCTTCTCGGACGCGCTCAGAGCCACCGCCAGTGCGCTTGTTCCGAGCGCTCGCCAGCTGCCGCACACCCTGCAGGGGACGCAGACGCTTCTCCAGGGATCGGCGCTCCTGCCCCTGAGCCAGATCCGACCCTTCGTTGACGCCTCGCTTCCGCTCTCGAGGACGCTTCCGGCACTTTCGGGGGACCTGAAAACCGAGGTCCCGGACCTGCTCGCCTCCTTCAAGGTGCTGACCTACGCGACCAACGAGACGGCGTACAGCCAGGGTTCGGGCAATCCGGGCTTCCTCTACTGGCTCGCCTGGCTGGCGCACAACGCCGACTCGTTCATCTCCAACTCCGACGCCAACGGACCTGTCTGGCGCGGTCTTCTGATGGCGACCTGCCCACGACTGAGCGCGTTTCCCGAGGGCGCAATCCTCGAGGCGGTACTGAGCACGAGGCTGGGGTGCAAGTGATGCTGATGGCGGTGGCGCTCGCGCACGCGGGCCGCGGGTCAGAAAAGAGGACGAGATAGATGGTGACCCAGGCACCGAAGCGCTCGGCGGTGCTTGCAGCGTGCGCTTTCGCGCTCTCCTGCGTAGGCCTGATGATCTTCGTGTGGACGCAATTCGGGGGCAAGGTCCCCTTCCAGCCGCAGGGTTATCGGGTCGGTGCGTCGTTCAAGGAGACAGGGCTGCTCGCTCCGGGGGCCGATGTGCGCGTCTCAGGCGTGGACATCGGCAAGGTCACGGCGGTCTCGAACCGTGGCCTGAGGTCCTTCGTGACCATGGAGATCCAGCACGAGTACGCGCCGATCCCGGTCGACACGCGGGCCGTCCTGCGTCAGAAGACACTGCTCGGCGAGGCCTACGTCGAGCTCTCCCCAGGCAATGGTTCCGCGCCCAAGCTCCGAGACGGCCAAACGATCCCGACGAGCCAAGTCGAAGATACCCAGCAGCTCGATCAGGTGCTGCAGACCTTCGACCATCGCACGCAGCAGAACCTGCAGAACTTTCTCACCGGGACCGGGATCGCCCTGGCCGGGCGCGATCAGGACCTGAGCAACGCCTTCGGCAACCTGGATCCGGCCACCACCGAGCTCAAGGCAATCGTGGGCGCACTGGACCAGCAGCGGGGCGACGTCCGGCGCCTCATCAGCAACTCAGCCACGGTGCTCACCACGCTCGGCCAGCACTCGGGTGATCTTCAAAGCCTGATCAGCGCGGGCAGCCAGGTGCTCGCCGCCACCGCCAATCGCGACGCCGCTTTGACGGCCACCGTTGACCACCTGCCGCCTTTCCTCGCGCAGCTGCGCACGACGCTTGAGACGCTTAACCACACACTCAGCTTGGCCGCACCCTCGCTCGCTGCGCTGCGCCCGGCGGCCCCGCTCCTCGCGCCGGCGCTCTCGGAGCTGATCACGCTCTCGGCGCCGACAATCGAGCTGCTGCATCAAGCGCCGTCGCTGCTCGATACCGCCGATGCCGCGCTGCCCGCGATCACCCGCTTCGCGGTCGCGTTCAGGCCCGCCGTTGACGCCCTGCTGCCTGCGGCGCGCGAGATCGCCCCGGTCATCAGCATCTTCGGGCTCTACAGCCGAGAGCTTGTCACCGGGATGGCGAACCTCGCCGCCGCCAACGAGGCCGTCGCGCCGGCGTCGACGCCCACCGGTTCGGCAAACTACCTGCGAGCAGTGACGATGGCCGGCAATGAGAGCATCTTCGGCCAGTCGGTTCGCGAGCCGAGCAACCGTGACAACACCAACTTTGCCCCGGGGGAGCTCGCATACGTCGCTCGCGGCGGCTTGCTTTCAGCCAGCTGCGAGAACACCGAAAACGTCTCGCAAGTGCCGGTGGCGTTCAGCAACGTACCCTGCCGGGTGCAGCCCGGCTTCCTATGGAACCGGCTCACCCGCTATTTCCCGCGCGTCACCCGAACACGCCTGCCGAGGTAGGCTGACCCCAGCTGCCAGCTTGAGTTCAGCTAAACCGCCTACACCAGCCTGACGATCCGGGCTAGACGGTGAAAGAGGGATCCGAGTTCGCCTCCGGGCCAGCGGCCGCCACCGGTCGTGCCTCACCGGCGCCCGGCGAAGAACGCGCGCAGCAGCTCGCCACACTCCTCGCTCAGCAGGCCGCCCTGCACCTGGGGGCGGTGGTTGAGCTGAGGCTGACCAAGGACGTCGAGCACGCTGCCAGCGGCGCCGGCCTTGGGATCCCCAGCGCCGAATACCACCCGCGGAACGCGGGCGAGAACGATCGCTCCAGCGCACATCGCGCACGGCTCGAGCGTCACGTACAACATCGAGTCGAGCACGCGCCACGTGCCGAGCGCCTGTGCCGCCTCGCGCAGCGCGATCATCTCGGCATGGGCCGTGGGGTCGGCGCGGATTTCGCGCTCGTTGTGCCCTGCGCCGACCACCTCGCCCTCGTGCACGATCACTGCGCCGATCGGAACATCGTTGTGCTCCAGGGCGCGGGTGGCCTCGCGGACTGCCAACCGCATGAAGTACTCGTCTCTGGGAAAGAAGTGATTGCTCACGTCCGGACGACCGCTAGCTTTGTCGAGGGAAACTTTCGGGCTTCTCATGATGTCTTAAGCCTGCGCGCCCGCTCGCAAGCCGGCCACGACTCACTCCTCGACCATGCAGCTCATCCGCCGCCTTGCCTGCCCTGCTCTCGCCTCCGGCGCGGCGCTGGTGGCGTGCGCGGTGATGGCGCCGCCTCTCGCCGGCGCGGCGGCTCCCGGCGGGCCTACCATCGCCGGCGCAGCGGCCAGCGCGCCAAGCGCCACGCCCGCAATTGGCGTCGCCGCCCAGCAGCCGGGGGGCTACGTACCGGGGCAGGTGATCGTCGGTTACGCGCCGCGCCCGGGCCTGAACCCCGCTGCCGTGACCGCCGCCGTGACTCGCCGGATCGGCATTCCGGTGCCCGCGGCGGTCGCCGCGCCAACCCCGGAAGAGCGGATTATCCGGCTTCCCCCCGGCCTGGGCGTGGGCCGCGCCGTGGCCCAGCTGCGCCGACAGCCGGGGGTGTCCTACGCGGTGCCGAACTACATCGCGCATGCGGCCGGCGAGTGGTTCCCGGACGACCCTGGACGCTCGCGAAGACCGCAGGGGTGGGAGGCGATGCAATGGAACTTCCTGCCCCTCGCGGGCGTCAACGCTCCAGAAGCATGGGGCAACCTGCTGGCCGACCACCGCCCGGGCGGGCGAGGCGTGACGGTCGCGATCCTCGACACCGGCGTGGCCTACCGAGCTTGGCACCAATTCAGAGAGTCCCCCGACTTTCGTGGCACCCACTTCGTCAAGCCCTATGACTTCGTCGCCAACAACCGCTACCCGCTTGACCGCGACGGTCACGGGACGTTCGTCGCGGGAATCGTCGCCGAGGCCACCAACAACGGCTTCGGCCTGACCGGGCTCGCCTACGGCACGTCGGTCATGCCGGTGCGGGTCCTCGATGCCGATGGCACCGGAGACGCCACGACGATCGCCAGGGGCATCCGCTACGCAGCCACCCACGGGGCTCAGGTGATCAACCTGAGCCTGGAGTTCTCGCTCGACGTCACGCCCTCCGACATCCCCGACATCCTCTCGGCGATCCGGTTCGCTCACCGCCAGGGCGCGATCATCGTCGCCGCCGCCGGCAACGAAGGGGTCGAGCAAGTCGCCTATCCGGCGCGCGCGGCGGATGTGATCTCGGTGGGCGCCACGACCAAGGACCGCTGCCTGGCCAACTACTCCAACAACGGGGCGCGGCTGGATCTGGTGGCTCCGGGCGGCGATGACGACACTGCGCTGTTGACCGACCCCAACTGTCACTACACGCGCACATTGCCGGACATCTCGCAGATGACCTTCCTCGATTCCTCCCACCCCCGTCGCTTCGGTTTCCCGCGCGGCTGGTATGGCACGTCGATGGCCGCACCACACGTCGCCGCCGCCGCCGCGCTGGTGATCGCCAGCGGAGTGATCGGCAAGCATCCCAATCCGGAGGCGGTCCTGGCCCGCCTGGAGGCGACCGCTCAGCCGCTGGGCAGCGGACGGCCAAATCGGTATTACGGGTACGGGCTGCTCGACGCCGGCGCTGCGACTGCGCCGCTCCCCTAGGTCGTGCGCACGATCAGCACCGAGCAGGGCGCGTGATGAGACACCTTGTTGGGCACCGATCCGAGCAGAAACCGCTTGGCCCCCGTCATGCCGCGGTTGCCAACCACGATCAGGTCTGAGCGCTGCTCCTCGGCGACGTCGAGGATCGCGTCCGCGGCGTCGCCCTGGCGGGCAAACGTCTCGACCTGGGTCACGCCGGCACTCACCGCCTCCTGGTTGGCCTCGTCGAGCATCGCCAGCACGTCCTCGTGCGGGTTGATCATCCACTGCAGATCCTCGGGCACCTCGATCCTCTCGGCCCGCAGCCGCTGGGCCGCCACCGGCTCGTAGGCGCTCACGATCTGCAGCCGCGCTCCCAGCTCCCGGGCGAGATCGATCGCGTAGCGGACGGCGGTCTTGGCCGTGTCCGAGCCATCGGTGCCGACGACGATAGCGGCGTACACGCGGCTGACTGTACCCCGGGGGCCAATCAGCTACGCCAGGCGAATGATCGCGATGACGATTCCCGCCAACACGAACACGACGATCGCCGCCTGGGTCCAGAACCAGAATCGTGGCATGCCATGAAGGTAGCGGCGATCGGCCCCATGCCCGGTCGGGGAGGAGCTCACCGCAGCTGTGATGAGCTGAGGTCGTCGAGCAGGCTCACGGCGACCGGATCCTCCCCGTCCGCCAGCAGAACCGCGCCTCCCGGCCAGTAAGGGTGCGGAGGTCTGGCACGATGGATGAGCAGCGGCTCGTAGAGCCATGACCCGCAGTTGAGGATCTTGGGCGTCCCCCCGGGTCCGCACCACGCCTCGGGGTCGTCACCCGGCAGCGGCCCGAGCCGGTGAACGTGACCGAACACGACGTATTCGGCCTCCACTCCGAGGCGCTGGACCACGTGAGCCAGCGCCGGCACGGCGGCGCGTCGCACCTGCAGCCCCAGCACCGAGGCCGTCACCGGCGCGAACCGCGGGTGCAGGAGACCCCGCCGCACGCGCGGCATCGTTGCCGCACGCAGCAACTCGGCAGCGTCCTCCAGGAGCCGCGACAGGGGTTGCGGCAGCCAGCGTGAGACCCGCCCCAGCGACGGTCGGTGCCCGCGCTCGTACTCGGCCGGGGAGGCCGGTTCCTGCGGCAGACCCCGAAGCAGCCCACGGCTGATTCCGTAAGCGGAGTCGGGCAGCAGGTGCCGATCGACGTAGTGCCCGTGCATGGCCCACACGTTTGGGCTCAGCCATACGCCGGGATAGCTGACCTGGACGCGGGCCGGACGCAGCCAATGGCACAACGCCGACAGCGCCGGAGTGATGTCCGGCTGCACCTGCGTCTCGGCCCGCATCCGGCCCGAGTACTCACGGATCCAGGAACGGACCAGGGGCAGGTCGTGGTTTCCGGGGACGATTATCACCTCGCCGCCGGCCCCCAGGCGCGCGCCCATGGCTCGCATCACCGGCTCGGCTAGTGCCATTGCCTGCCGGGCCCTCCCCTGCATGAGCTCGACGAGATCGCCGAGCAACACCACACGGTCGACCTCCTCCACCGCGAAGAGCAGGCGCTCCAGCGGCCTCGGCCTGGTCAGGACGTCTTGTCCGTGCCTGTCACCGATGTGCAGGTCGGAGATGATCAGGGTCCGCACGCGGCGCCACGATAACCGTGGCGGCCGCGGTGGGTCTGTCCGGGGAGCTCAGGCGGCGACGAGCGTGCGCGGGGTCAGCGGTACTCCACGCGCCAAGACCAGCACCGGAGCGATGCTGTTCTCGATCTCATTCTGCGCCTGAGCGGCGATGAGTACGCGGCCTGGGGCCGCCTCGGGACGCGAGCCAACGATCACCAAGTCGGCGCGGCGATGCTCTCGCGTCACTTCGGAGCCGAGGCTCTCGGCCAGCGCCTGCGCGGTCTCCGCTGCCGCCGTGTCGCCCATTCCGGCGAGGAGCCCGATCGTCCTGATCTCTGGTTTCCAGCTCCGGAAGCCGGCCGGCGCGACAGCGATCGCCGCGGGGCCGCCTTCGAGCAGCGTCTGAGCCGAGCGGCCTGGAACCACGTGACCAGGCGCGGTGCGGTAATCCGAGCCGAAGATGATGACCTGCGCGTCGGACTGCTCAGCGAGCCGGCGCAGACCCTCCCCGGTCGAGGGGCTGAGGACAACGCGTCGGGAGAGGGAGAGGTCACCGAGCCAGCGCGCGCCGCGCTCCAGGAGCTCCTGGGCCTCGTGCTCCTCCAGCTGCTCGCGGGAGCGCTCGGTGAGGATGCTGTGCCTGACGTAGGCGAGCGTCAGCTGAGCACCAGCGTCAGCTAGCACCTGGCCCAGCATCAGCGCGTCGTGGTCGTTGGCGGTGTCGTCGTAGGAGACGATTGCGTGCAGGGACATTGGCGCTGCTCCAGTTCGGTCGCGATTCCGGTTCGTCAGGTTTCGTTCGCCGCGAGGGTCCCACGCGCCTGCTATCAGCGCTAATGAAGTTCCTTCTCGTTGGGATAAGATTCTCTAATGCTGAGTCTGGCCCGGCTCAAGGTGCTGCAGGAGGTGGTGGAGCGGGGCTCGTTCTCAGCCGCCGCCGAGGCGTTGTCATACACCCAGTCGGCGGTTTCGCAGGCGATCGCGCGGCTGGAGGCTGAGACCGGGGTGACGCTCCTGATCCGTGATCGCCGCGGTGTGCGCACGACCGTGGCCGGGGCCACGCTGGTCGATCACGCCGAGAAGATCTTGGCTCAGGTGGAGGTCGCGCAGGCGGAGCTGGCCGCGGTGCTCGGGCTGCGTGGCGGGGTGCTCCGCCTAGCCTCTTTCCCCTCGGCTGGAGCAACGCTGATCCCGCGGGCCGTCGCCAGCTTCCGGGCCACTCATCCGGAGGTGGCGTTGACGCTGGCCGAGGGGGAGCCCGAGGAGATCGCGCCTCGATTGCGGGCAGGGGAGTTCGATCTCGCCCTCCTGTTCGAGTTCCCCGGCAGGGGGGAGCCCGCGGGAGCAGGTCTCAGAACCGTGGCGTTGCTGGAGGATCCAATGCACGTGGCCCTGCCCGTCTCCCATGCACTGGCAACCAAGCCGGCGATCGCGATCGCCGACCTCCGCAACCAGGAATGGGTGCAGACGTCAACCCGCAGCCCATGTGCCCAGCACGTCGTTCGCACGTGCCTGGCGGCGGGGTTCGAGCCGCGCGTGAGCTTCGAGAGCGACGACTACGAGACTGTTCAGGGGTTGGTCGCCGCCGGGGTCGGGGTGGCCTTGATACCCCGCTTGGCGCTCACCCGGCTGCATCCCGGGATCGTGGTCCGCGAGCTGGCTCCGCGCAGCCCGGTGCGCCAGGTTGTGGCGGCGACCATGACCGGTCCCGGTGTAGCGCCGGCCGCGCGGATGATGATTGGGGCCCTCTCGGAGGTTGCCGCCCGGTACACGCGGACGCCGATGACCGGCAGCGACGCTTGAGTAGGGCTCTGCGCCGGCCGATCACCCGCGGCTGTCAGCAGCGTTGCCCCAGTTGCGCGCCGTCGAGGTGGGAGCGGGTGCTAGCGGCCGAGCATCCGCAGCAGCTCCCGCGCCCGCCCGGGCAGCGACCCGATCAGCTCCCGCACCGTCGACAGCCCGCTGCGCAGCTCCGGATCGCCAACGTCCACCGGCAGCATCGAGTCCTGCAACCTCGACAGCGTCTGCTCCGCCTGAGTAAGGGCATCGGTGGCTCGCCCGATCGCGGCGCGCGCGTCGCCGGGACGACCGAAGGATCCGGGTGGGGGAAAGCCCGCTGCCGGCAGTCGATGGCGCGCGGCGAACTCCGCGTGTGTTCGCTGAGCGCGACCGTACGCGGCCTGCACGGGACGAAACAGCTCGTCCTCCAAGCGCTCAGCGGTCTGCTCGTCGAGCCATTCGTAGGCTTCGCTTAACGCGGTGAGCGCGGTGCCGATGGCCTCTCCAGCCCGGTGGAGCTCGCTCAGCACCTGCACGCGCGCGTCGGCCTCGGAGTAGCTCACCAGCCCTGCGCTACCTGTTCACTGCCGCCGCTCATCGGCGCACGAACCTAGCAACAGCGGACTACGGCAAGCGCAGGAACTGCATCTCCCGCCACACCGGAAGGAACCCGAGCCGGGCATAGAGGTGCTTGGGGCGGTCCTCGTCGTCGGCGGTGATCCACAGGTCTCCGGCGGGAAGCGCCGCCGCGATCGCGGCCTGGGTGAGCGCGGTGCCGATCCCCCGCCCGCGGTGATCGGGATGCACATACACGTCAGAGATCTCAGCCCCGCGGCTCCGGCGCTCGACCTGGGCGTAGGCGATCGCTCGACCCTCCTCGCCGACTCCGAGAACACGCGCGTCGCGCGCCAATGCCACCTCACGCGCCCACGCGAAGTACATGCCGGCGTCCACTCCGGGAAAGTCCTCCGCGTGCCAGCTCACCCTCAGCGGGTGCGCCTGGTCGTAGGGAATCTCCGTGACCTGGAGGGGGTTGCCGTCGGGATCGGGCTTGACCGTACCCGAGTGACACATCCACAGGACGCACTCCGTGCGCCAGCCGCGCGTCTCGAATCCGGCCCTGAACGCCTGCCCCGCCTCGTAGGACTCGAACTCGATGTGACGATGACGCAGACCCTCGAGCGCTCGCTCGGAGAACGCGATCAGCTGATCGACGTCCATCCTCGGCGCCCGCTCGACGGCAACGAGATTGAAGTCGAAGTAGTTCGGATAGCGGCTGGCGAGGGCCACCGTGCCGTGCTCCCACGGCTCGAGCACGTCGCATACCTCCTCGAGGCCGGCGCGCCGCCAGGCCCGGGCGCGCGCGCTCAGCTGAACTCCGGCGGCCTCCATCCGGGGAAGATATCCGGCAGCCCATCGCTGATGCGGTCGGTGAACCTCGGCGGCCGCTTCTCGAGGAACGACGCCACTCCCTCGGCCACGTCGGTGGACTGGCCGCGGAGGTACATCCCGCGCGAATCGGCGCGGTGGGCGAGCATCGGATGCTCGGCGCCGAGCATCGTCCACATCATTCGGCGCGCCAGCGCCACCGAGACCGGCGCAGTGTGCTCGACGATCTCCCGTGCCAGTTCGTGAGCTGCCTCCAGCAGCTGCCCCTGGGGATGCAGGCTCCGCACCAGGCCTCCCTCCAGCGCCTCCCGGGCGGGGAATACCCGGCCCGTGCTCACCCACTCCATCGCCCGGCTGATGCCGACGACCCGGGGCAGGAACCAGCTGGAGCAAGCCTCCGGGACGATCCCGCGGCGCACGAACACGAAGCCAAATCGGGCATCTTCGGCCGCCAGCCTGATGTCCATCGGCAGCGTCATCGTCGCGCCGACGCCCACCGCGGGGCCGTTGATCGCGGCGATCACGGGCTTGGTGGATTGGAATACGCGCAGCGTGAACTGCCCCCCGTTATCACGGTGGGCGAACTGCCCACCTGTCTGCTCGGCGCCCCGGAACGTGTCCCCGCCGCCGCCGAGGTCGGCCCCAGCACAATAGGCGCGGCCCGCCCCCGTGAGCACCACCACACGCACCTCGTCGTCGGCGTCGGCGCGATCGAACGCCTCGATCAGCTCGCGACCCATCGTCGCCGTCCATGCGTTCAGGCGATCGGGTCGGTTCAAGGTGATCGTCAGCACTCGCCCGGTCACTTCCGTGGTGATCTGCTCTGGCTCCACGTCCTCCACGTCCTTTCTCACTTGATGGCCTTCCACCGGTCAGTAGCCTTCCAGACCGCAGCCAATGGCCTGGGACTTCTCCACCGATCCTGAATTCGAGCGCAAGCTCGATTGGATGCGGGCGTTCGTCCGCGAGCACATCTGGCCGCTGGAGACATTGCTGGGCGAGCTCGGCTATGCCGGCCTCCAGCGTGCCTTGGAGCCGATGCGCCAGCAGGTCAGGGCGCAGGGGCTGTGGGCGGCTCATCTTGACCCCGAACTAGGGGGCCAAGGTTTCGGCCAGGTCAAGCTCGGCCTGATGCACGAGATCCTCGGCACCAGCCCGATCGCCCCCTTGGCCTTCGGCAACGCCGCGCCGGACTCCGGAAACTCCGAGATCCTCGCGTTGGCCGGCACGCCGCAGCAAAAGGAGCGCTACCTGCATCCGTTATTGGCCGGCGACCTGAAGTCAGCCTTCAGCATGACCGAGCCCCAAACCGCCGGATCAGACCCGACGTTGCTGGCCACCCGGGCCGTGCGTGAGGGCGATCATTGGGTCATCGACGGCCACAAGTGGTTCTCCTCCAACGCCTCGATCGCCGACTTCCTGATCGTGATGGCCGTCACCGATCCGGAGGCAAGGCAACACCAGCGCGCGTCAATGTTCGTCGTCGATGCCGACACCCCGGGGGTCAACATCATTCGCGACGTGGCGACAATGGAGCATCCCGAGGAGAGCTTCGGCCGCTATGGCAATCACGCCGAGGTGCGCTACGAGGATGTCCATGTGCCGTCTGACGCGCTGCTCGGTGCCGAGGGCGCGGGGTTCCTGATCGCCCAGCAGCGACTCTATCCCGGGCGAATCCACCATTGCATGCGCTGGCTCGGTGTCGCCCGGAGGGCGTTCGACATGCTCTGCGAGCGATCGCTGTACCGCTATGCCCACGGCTCCACGCTCTCCGGGCACCAGACGGTGCAGAACTGGATCGCGGACTCGGCCGCCGAGATGCAGGCGGCGCGCCTGATGACGCTGCACGCAGCGTGGAAGATGGACACCCACGGCGTTGCCGGCGCCCGCACCGACATCGCGATGATCAAGTTCTATGGCGCTCGGGTGCTGCACGACGTGGTCGACCGGGCGCTGCAGGCGCACGGATCGCTGGGGTACTCCACCGACCTGCCGTTGGAGGCCATGTACCGCTATGCCCGCGCGGCTCGGATCTACGACGGTCCCGACGAGGTCCACCGGGCGTCGGTGGCGCGGCAGATCCTGCGGGGGTATGAGGTACCGCCCGACGAGGTTCCCAGCCAGCACGTGCCGCGACGGCGGGAGGCGGCGCGGCAGCAGTTCGCGCAGCTGCTGGAGACGGTCACCGCCAACGACTGAAGCCGCTCCTGGTCCTGGCAGCAACGCTGCCCTACCTATGCAATGCTTTGGCGGATGACCGACGGGTACACGCTCGGTGAGGCGGCGCAGGCAATCGGGGTCAGCCTCGACACGCTGCGACGATGGGACAGGGCCGGGAAGCTGCGCACCGAGCGCGACGAGCGCAACCATCGCGTCGTTCCGGTCGACGAGGTGCGGCGCCTAAGCGGCCGCCAGCCCCGGCACGAAACGGGCGGGCAGCTGTCGGCTCGCAACCGCCTGAGGGGAGTGGTCCGCTCGGTCGAGGTCGACGGCGTGATGGCGCTGGTCGAGCTCGAGGCGGGACCGTTCCTGATCACCGCCGCGGTGACCCGTGACTCGGTGGAGGAGCTGGGGCTGATCGAGGGGATGGAGGCAACGGCCACGGTGAAAGCGACGTCGGTGATGATCGAACGGGAGGCCCAATGAGGGCTCGGTGGTTCCTATCCTTGGTCGCAGGGCTGATGCTGGCGCTGGCCGGCTGCGGCAGCAGCAGCAGCAGTAGCGGCAGCGGCAGCGGCAAGCCCGACCTGACCGTGTCTGCGGCGGCGTCGCTCGAGAGCGCGTTCACCACCTATGGCCACAGCTTCGAAACCGCGACCCCCCGTTACTCGTTCGGTGGCTCGGACATCCTCGCGGCGCAGATCGAGCAAGGGGTCAAGCCTGACGTCTTCGCCTCCGCCAACCTCACCCTCCCCAGATGCTCTACGCCAAGGGCCTGGTGGCCAGGCCGATCCCCTTCGCCGCCAACAAGCTGGTGCTGGCGGTACCCGCCGGGTCGACGAAGGTCAGGAGCCTGAGTGACCTGGAGCGTCCGGGAGTTACGCTGGCGATCGGCTCGGCCACGGTGCCGATCGGCGCCTACACCCGCAAGCTCCTGGCGCGGCTCGGAGGTGCCCGCGCGCAGAAGATCCTGAGCAACGTCCGCACGGAGGAGACCGACGTGAGCGGGATCGTCGGCAAGCTCTCGGAGGGCGCGGTCGATGCTGGCTTCACCTATGTCACCGATGTCCGCGCCGCGGGCGGCAAGCTCGAAGCGATCGCCCTGCCGCCCTCGCTACAACCGGTTGTCGCCTACGGCGTGGCCGTGGTCAAGGGCACCCCACGCGGCCGCGTAGCGGCGCAGTTCATCGCCGGACTACTGCATGGCTCGGGCCGGGCGGCGCTCCTGAACGCTGGGTTCCTGCCGCCGCCGGGGGCGTGAGCCGCAGGCCGTGGTTTGTGCTGGGGCTGGCGGCGGCGCTGACGCTCGCGCTCGCCTTTCTGGCCCTGCCGGTGATCGCGATCTTTATCGACACCTCCCCGGCCAAGCTGCTGTCGCGGCTCGGTGACCCGGCCGCCCGAGACGCGCTCAGACTGAGCCTGGAGACCACGGCAATTGCTGTCGGCGCGATCGTCCTCGCCGGTACCCCTGCCGCCTACCTGCTGGCCACGCGGTCGTTCCCCGGACGCGCCGCCGCGGTGACCGCCATCGAACTGCCCCTGGTGCTGCCGCCGGCGGTGGCCGGGATCGGGCTGCTGGCCGCCTTTGGACCCGAGGGGATCTTCGGCGGCACGCTGGCCGACTTGCATATCCAGCTGGTGCTGCAGACCGCTGGCGTGGTCGTGGCGCTGACGTTTGTGGCCGCGCCGCTTTACATCCGCCAGGCCCAGTCCTCGTTTCAGGCCGTGGACAGGTCGCTGATTGAGGTCTCACGAACGCTCGGCAGCGGGGAGGCGCCAACATTCCTGCGCGTGGCAGTGCCGGTCGCGCTGCCTGGTCTGGCGGCCGGGCTGGCGCTTGCGTGGGGAAGAGCGCTGGGCGAGTTCGGGGCGACGCTGATGTTCGCCGGCTCGTTTCGCGGAATCACCCAGACCGCGCCGCTGGCGATCTACGATCAGTTCAGCAGCGACCTGCCCGCCGCGCTGGCGTTATCGGCCGTACTGGTGGCGATCTCTGCCGGGCTGCTGCTGGCGGTCAAGCTGATCCCCGCCCATGGATTCGTCGGTGCTGTCCGCTGAGCTGACCGATGCGCTCGGGAGCTTGGAGCTCGACGTACTGCTTGCCGTCGCGCCGGGTTCCAGTCTGGCCCTGGCTGGCCCATCGGGGGCGGGTAAGAGCACGATCCTGCGCCTGCTGGCGGGAACCCGCCGCCCGCGGCATGGGCGAATCCACAATGGTGCCGAGCTATGGCTCGACACCGCCACCGGTGCCGACTTGGCTCCGGAGCGACGTCGCTGTGGCTACCTGTTTCAGGACTACGCGCTATTCCCGCATCTGAGCGCCTGGCGCAACGTCGCCTACGGGATGCGCACGACTCCTCGGCGCCAGCGTCGGCAGGTGGCGATCGCATGGTTGGAGCGTCTGGGCATCGCCGCGCGGGCCGAGGCCAAGCCGGCACTGCTCTCAGGCGGCGAGCGGCAGCGTGTCGCGCTCGCCCGGGCGCTGGCAGCCGACCCGTCCGCGCTGCTGCTTGACGAGCCGCTGTCAGCACTCGACCCGCGTTCGCGCGCCCGCGCCACGCGCGAGCTGATCGAGGTCCTGGGCTCGCTCCAGGTGCCGGTCATCCTGGTCACACACGACTTTTCCGAAGCAGCGACCTTGGGGGACGAGGTCGGGGTGATCGACGGTGGCAGGATCGTCCAGCGAGGCACCCCGAGCGACCTGGCCACCGCGCCCGTCAGCGCCTTCGTGGCGGATTTCACCGGGGCGCTCGTCCTGACCGGGACGGCCAGGCTCGGCGACGGCGAGCTGACGGTCGTCGAGCTCGATGGCGGTGGGCTGGCCAGCACCACCGACCGGGGCAGTGGGCGCGTGGCCCTCAGCGTCTATCCCTGGGAGATCAACCTAGCCCGGCCCCCGGCGACGGGCGACGAGTCCGCGCGCAACCGCGTCTCGGCCCGGATCCTGTCGGTCACGAGGCTCGGCAACCGCGTGCGCGTGGGTTTGGCTGGCGGACAGCCGCTGGTGGCCGAGATAACCGGGGAAGCGCTGTCAGAGCTCGGTCTCGAACCCGGTGGCGAGGTGATCGCCACCTGGAAAGCGACGGCCACCCGATTGATTGCCTTGTGAGGCTTACCTCGAAAAGTGCGTCTGCGGGCGGGCCTGCTTGATCCCGTCGACGAGCACGTCCACCTGCTCGTCGTAGAACGCGATCAGCCCGGCGATCGGCAGCAGCTCACGGGTGGGAAAGTCGTAGGACCAGGCAAGATCGGCGTGGAGGACATCGCCGATATGGACCGACCAGTAGGCGCTCGTACGACCCTTGTACGGGCACGAGGTCACCGTCTCGCTCGGGCGCAGGTGGGAGAAGTCGATCGCACCACGATCCAGGTAGTAGCGGGTCGGCAACCCCGTCTCGAACACCATCACCGGTGCGTCGGACTCGGCCAGCATCACGCCGTCGAGCTCCACCCGTACCGGACGAGTCGAGCGCAGCGCATCCACGCGGGAGTACGGGTTCCGGGGATGAACGAACACTCGTTCGTCCTCCTCATACCAGGCGTCCAGGGCTTCCCAATCAAAGCGGATGGTGTCCACCAGGGCCTCGATCCGGGACTGCAAGTAGCGCCGCCCGGCGCCCTCCCGCTCCTCGCCGCCAGCCCGCAGGCCGACCCTGGCGACGGTACCCCGGCTCAGGCGGTGAGTCTGCTTCTCGTCGACAAGAGCCGCGGGATCGACGTCCTGCACCGGTATCTGGAATTGTGGGTAGTGCGGCCACTCCCACAGGTACAGCGCGCGCGTCGTGTCGAGCACGAACCGGCCCCCGAGCTCCGCTCGGACCCGACGGGGCACCGGCTCGATGTGATCGACCGGAACTATTGCCTGCGGGTAGCCAGCCATCGATGTCGCCTTCCCCTCGCCGTGATCGGTGCGCGGATCTGCATCCTACGATGGGAACGCCAGTGGGCGCCCGGCAATCCGCCGAGGGTTCCGGCATGCGATCATTGGTGATGTGAGTGAAGACGACGAGGGCGGCGAGAGCTTCGAAGAGCGGTTTCGGTGGATTGCCCGGGAGGTCACTCGTTCGGTCGAGCGCCTGGCGGACTTGGATATGGACGAGATTGCCCGGGTGATCGGTACCGATGCTGATCGGGCGCGGGATCTGGCCGATCGGGCGGGCCGATGGCTCAACGCCCAGGCCGAGGCGATCAGAAATGAAGTCGTGTTCGGCGAGGCAGGCTCAGATCCGAAGCCAGAGCCAGAACCAGCTGAGCAGGACATGCGCCGCGGCGCCGGGCCACATCCGCTGGACCTGCCGACCGAGGGACAGGGGCTGGCACTCAGCGCCCTCGATTCCGGCCGCTGGACCGTCGAGCCCGGCAGCAATCTGCTCGTCGCCCACGGCGAGGGATCGGCACCCACCGATAATGTCGGGCTCGTCGGGGAGCTGCGCGCGCGAGACTGGATTGACGCCAACGGCGAGGTGACGCTGGTTGGACGCCGTGCTCTCAGCCGCTGGTCAGGCATCGACCAGACCGGGTAAGCAGCGGGACGGTGGAGAGAGCGGCGCTCGGTTCCGCGGCTGGCTGGCTCGGGCTAATTCTGCTGTTTGATCCAGGCCAGGATCGCTCGAGAATGGGTGATGGTCGTTCCGTCGGGCAGCTTGAGTGCTGGCAGCTTGGTCTCTCCGGTAGCCGCACGTAGCTCCTCGCGTGAGCCTCGGCGCAGAAACGGAACCGGGCTGCCGTGGCCGGCGATCACCTTTTCGTACTCGATCCCCCTGTCGCGGAGCGCTTCCTGCACGCGACGGCATGGATGCAGCCGCGGACCGCCGTCATCTCCGTGGCAAACGTACAAAGTGGGCGTTTGGGCCATCGGTCGTGATCTACGCCAACTGCGACTCAGGTGGAGTCGACGCGAGCATATCAAGCGCGAGTGGTCCACCAAGCTAGGCGGCAGAGGGCACGATGACGTGTTTTTTCTGACTGGAGCTGGGTATTGGCGAGACACGTCCCGCTGCTTGAAAGGAACCAATGTTCGAACGACTCAACAATCCCCAGGAGGCCTACAACTTCAAGCTGGGTGCCGCGCTGAAGATGGAGCAGACGGTGCTCTCGATCCTGGAGGCCAACATCGACGAGGCCAAGGATCAGAACGGTGGGTGAGCTCTTCCGTCAGCATCTCGAGGAGAGCCGGAGCCATGTCACCAATCTCGAGGAGGTCTTCGGGCTCCTCGGATGGGAGGTCGATGACTCTCCTTGTCCGGCGATCGATGGCCTTCAGGCCGAGGGCAAGGCCAACGCCAAGAAGACCGACAACTCTCTGGTGGACTCCGTGCTCCTCCAAGGCGCGGTGGAGGTCGAGCACCACGAGATCGGCGTCTATGAGAATCTGATCATCAACGCACGCGCCATGGGACGAGATGATGTGGTGGCGGTGCTGCGGCGCAATCTCGATTCTGAAGAGCATGCGCTCGGTGAGGCCAAGACCCTTCAAGCGCAGATTGCGGCGGTGACCCCGAGGAACCCAAGCGGTTCCGATCAGCGCAGCACCCTCGACAAGGTCAAGGACGCGATCGCATAACGAGAAAGCGCGGCGCGGCTAGTTTGCGCCCTTGCGCCCTTCGGTGTTGCTGGGCTCCCGCACGAGGCCGGTCGATGCCTGTTGCTCACCGAGGACCGAGCGGTCGAGCTCATCGAGGATCTGGCTGTCCACGTCTGGGTCAAACTTACGCGCGAAGTACTTGTCCGACCCGCGCAGCTCAGCCAGGTCCGCCAGCCCAAGGACGGCCGCATGCGAGTTGCCTGGGCCGGTCATGCGCGTGTAGTGATGGTTGCTGTTGCGAACGCGTACCTCTGGTCGATTGCACAGGACCGTGACGGGCAGCGACTCGTCAGGAACGATCGAGCGCCGGTAGAGCCTGACGACATCCGGGCGTTGGGCGACGAACTCGATCACCGCCGAGGCTGCGGAGCGAGACATGGTCAGCCACTGCGAACCCATGTAACAGCGGAGCTCGTCGCCGAAGGGAAGCTTCCGGCGACGGAAGCCGATCATGTTCCCGCCACCCCGCGGTAGCCACCAGATGAAGATCAGAGGCTGCGCTCCGGACAGGCGACGTAGCGCGCCGAACACCAGTCGCTCCACTGGCGTTTCCTTCGCCCAGTCCAACAGCCAATCAGGCATCCGGAACCAGCGGTAGCAGTAGCGTGCGTGGGCGTAGACGCCCTCGCGGTCAGACGCCGCCGGCCGTTGCAACGGGATCGGCCTAGCCGACAAGAACGCGTCGCACCCGCTCCCAGCGAGCTGATCGCCGAAGGCCGCCAAGGAACGCAGCGGATAGTCCTGACCGGACATCACCGCCAGCCAGCCGAGGTGCAAGTGATCCAGCGCCCAGGCAACGGCTACCAACAGATCTGACACCAGCCCGTAGTTCCCCCAGCGGCGCACCGAGGAGCTGCTGAGCAAGTGGACCCGGGGATGGTCGTCGTAGGAGTCGAGCTCGAGCGGCTGCGACGAATCGTGCGCGATGATCACCTGACCGGTGGGATCGCTCCTAACCAGGCGGTCCACGAGCCGGCGCACCTGCGCTGGGTTTTGGTGCGACAAGACCACGTAGCCGACGGCGGCCACGTGTGTTTCGGGAGCGATAGTCGGTGACGTTCCTGTCAGAGCCTCAACCCCTGCCGGTATCTCGTCCACGGCCCAGATCGTAGGCAGTGGCTCAAGGCGATCCAAGGGCCTACCGGCGGAGCCGGCTGGGGGACGTTGCAGTTAGTCTCGGGTCCCACTACTGGAAGACTCGCATGGAACACCGATCATCGCCGAGCGGGTTAGGCGCCTGATCGCCGTCGGGCACCCGAGCTCCGTGACCAGGTGAACGCCGACGCGCGGAAGCTCGGCTACCTCACTTAGCGCTCGGATTGGCAGGCTCGAGCCGGGCTCGCTGCCTAATCCTTCCTCCGGGCGCAGCGAGGTGGCCGCTTGCTCGAGTCAGCTCGCCCGCCTCCAGAGCGACGCCCGAGGCGAGCCCGTCGAGGTCCTCGATCAGATCCGGGTCAGCGCAGCACCCGAACGAGATCTGGTCATGGAGTGAGAACGAAGACAGTCTCAGCGCGTGACGCTCGGCGATATCGGCCAGGGGGTAGAGCTGTCGAACCGGCACGCCCAGGACGGACACGGCCCTGGTGGGGCCTCTGACCGTCGACACGTTGACGGCGAAGCCACGAGGATCAAACAGGAAGCGGTCGCACGCCGTCCTCAGATGTGAAGACGCACGTCCCAGCCGCTCGAGCGCACGTTCGAGCTCCTCGGCGTCGTGGTCGCGCTTGCGCAGGCCGGTCTCCCGACGAATCGTGCGGAGTCGCGAGACGGGGTCAGGATCGGTGATCGGAAGGTCGACATAGAAGAATGAGTCTCGATTCGCCACTTCCTGATCTGGTCGATGCAGGCTGACCGGGACCTTGCACCGAAGCTCGGCCAGGGAGCGTTCGTGCAGGCCAAACCAGCGCCGCAGGGCGCCGGTGACACACGCGAGCACGGCATCGTTGACCGTGGCGGCCGGATCAGCGGCCTTCGTGGCCGCGTGCAGCTCGGGCAACGACGTGCTGCAAAAGGCGACCTGGCGACGCCCGCCGATCTGCCCGTCAAACGGCGAACGTCCGTGGCCGCGGTGCATTTCGCGCGCCAAGACCCCGACCAGGTTGCGTCGGTGACGCTGGCGCGACCGCTCGGCATCGGCGGCGGCCCGCATCAGCGTGGCCCTTCCCGCCGCTGGCTCTCCGGGCAGATCCCAGAGCAGCGCGGAAGCTAGCCGCGCGCACGTTTGCCCGTCCGCCAACGCATGATGAATCCGCCACACGAGCGCCGTCCCGCCGTCCCACAGCGGATGCAGCACGTCGATTTGCCACAGCGGCCGGTGTCGATCGAGGCGCTCGACGAACAGCGACGCGACGGCGGCCTGAAACTCTGGCTCGGTCAGCGGGACGGGATGGCGGACGTCGACGATGTGGCAATCGACCGAGAAGCGCTCGTCACGCACCCAACAGGGCGCAGTCGCGGAGCCGCCCAGGCGCCACGTCAGAACCGGCGTCGCGGCAATCCGGCCAGACACCGAGGCCCGTAACTTCGCGATGTCGAGGCCGGAGGCGAGCCGAATGATCTTGCACGTGTGGCCGACAACGGTGGAGCTCTCCTTGGCCAGGATCGCCCGATCTTCGGCCGACAGTGCGACCGCGTCTGGCCCCAGCTCGGCATCAACCACACCGAGACTGTACCGCCCGTATCCGCTCAAGCCGCGCTGCCTGGGGTGAGAGAAGACCCTCCATGTCGCCGAGCTCGGCCGAGTCGACGCCGCTGCTGAGGGTCCGGTTCCAGCCTGCGACAGAGTCACCTACCCTGGCGGTGGACGATGAGCGAGCCGCCGGGGCTCGCTCATCCTCCGTCGAGGCGGACTCCGGTCCTGCACGGCCTGCACGACGCGCTGGTCGACGAACGCGATGGACCGCGGGCGGGCGGTTTCTGGCGCCGAGTCCAAGGGACGAGGTTGAGCTGATGGAGGGGCTGCAGGCAGCTCCGGATTGCCCAGATTGAGTATGGGTAGTGACCACCGGTGACTTCCCTGGGCAGAGGCGCAGCGTTGGGTGCCGCAAGTGGCGTGGGAGGCGCAGCGGTGATGGCAGCGGCTTCGAAGCTGGAGCAGCGGTTCACCCATCGACCCGATTCGTATGTTCCCGGACACACGCTCGGGAGCCTGCTTGGGTTGCACGAATCGGATGCCGACCGATGGACGCGAAACATGGCAATGCACTACGCGTCCGGGGCGGCTGCGGGTGCAATTCGCGGCACCATGTCGTGCGCGAATCTCTGTGGTCCCTTCGCGTCGCTGATGCACGCGAACATCCGCCTCACCTTCGACCAGACCCTGGAGAACCTAACCGGCGTAGGCGCGCCACCTTGGACTCAACCGCGCGACGAGTTGATCATCGATCTTGTCGAGAAGGGAATCTACGCGCTGGGGACCGGGCTGCTCGCCGACGCGATGATCGAGCCCGCGCCGAACAGCTCTGCCCGACGGCGAGGCCTGGGCCTGCGTCTGAGAGGCCGAGCCTAGGGCAGCGACGGTACAAGCCCTTCCTGGCACGATCTGAGGAGGGGGAATCCGGGTCCGTGACCGCGCGAGCAACAGGCAGACCCATTTTCGAAAGGAACAACATGTCATCGACGAAGCTTCCGGGAGGCACCTTCACCCTGGCCGACGACCTCGAGGTGACACGCGTTGGCTACGGCGCGATGCAGCTCGCTGGACCCCACGTGTTCGGTCCTCCGGCTGACCGCGACGAAGCCATTGCCGTTCTGCGCGAGGCGGTTGAGCTTGGCATCACCCATATAGATACCAGCGATTACTACGGCCCGCACATCACCAACCAGATCATCAAGGAAGCGCTTCATCCCTATCCGGAGAATCTGCGGATCGTGACCAAGCTCGGTGCTCGGCGCGACGCCGACGGTGGTTGGCTGCCGGCGCTGGCGCCCGATGAGCTGCGCCAAGCCGTCCATGAGAACCTGGAGAACCTTGGTCTCGACGCGCTTGATGTCGCGAACCTCCGCGTCGGTGCGGTCGATGCCCCGGCTCCGGGTTCGATCGCCAACCCGTTTACCGCACTGGCCGAAATGCAGCGAGAGGGGCTGATCAAGCACCTCGGCGTCAGCAACGTGAACCCTGAGCAGGTTGCCGAAGCGCAGTCGATCACGCCGGTCGTTTGCGTGCAGAACTTCTACAACATCGCTCACCGTGTCGACGACGCGCTCCTCGACTCCCTCACCGGGCAGGGCATCGCCTACGTGCCGTACTTCCCGCTCGGCGGCTTCACGCCGCTGCAGTCGACCACGTTGGCGTTGGTTGCCTCACGGCTGGAGGCGAGCCCGATGTCGGTCGCTCTCGCCTGGTTATTACAACGGGCTCCGAACATCCTGCTCATTCCGGGCACCTCATCGGTGGCGCATCTACGCGAGAACGTCACCGGAGCGGGGCTCGCCTTGCCGCAGGACGCGCTGCGTGAGCTTGACGCAATCGCTGCCTGAGGTCGGCATCGCGGGCAGTGAGGCGGTCGCGGAGATCCTCCGCGCCGCGATGACCGGGCTCGCTCTCTGGTCACTCGACTACCTCAGAGACTCCGACCGCCCTCGCTACTCCCTCTGGAGAACAGCACCCTTAGTCCGTGACGTCAGCGAACGACCGTCCGCTCAGTGCACGTGTCAGCCGCGGCCGGGCGGGAATCCGACCTGCCGTGACCCCTGGCTCCAGACGATGGTGGGCACGATTCCTCGGCCGTTCGTGTAGCCCATGAGCTCGGCCTTCCATGCTTGGCTCTTTGTCGCGTCACGTTCCTCAACCGTCTCGCTCTCAGCCGCGAGATGCTCACGAGCGGCTTGGCAGTACGGGCAGCCCGGCTTGACGTACATGACGACGCTCATGGTCTTCCAGCCCACAATACTTACGGAAAGGGCCATCAGCGGCGGCAAATGCTGCGGCTTGTATTCCAAGCGTCTGCGCTTCGTGCAAGTCGCCCATCGGTGGGCCTCAGCCGCCGAGTAGCACGCAACTGCGACCGCTTCTTCCCCCTGAGTGAGCCGGCCAGAGAGCGAAGTGAGCGTGCGACCAGTGCGCTCCACCGTCGGGTGCAGCTCGACTGGCCCAAAGGCGGGTTCACGAAGGAAGTGGACGGTCACGTAAGTGGGGCGCGCGAAGCATCGTCGATGGCCATCATCAGGCCGCGCAGCATCAGCGCGGACACGTAACCGCCATGCGGCCCACTACCGGCTCGCCAGCCCTCTGAGAGCGATCCTCTCAGCTCCCCGGTACAACCTCGAACGAGCGCGGTGTCACGCTCGAACGCGCTCTCCTCGATCGATGTACGGCTCATAGATCTACCGCGTCCGGTCCGGGCGTGATGTCGGCTTTGCCAGCAATTTGATGCCGCTGATTCCGAGGTCGGTCCAGGAATAGCGGGCCAGCGACGGCGTGAGCATCGTCGGTGACGTCAGCAGTTCTAGTCGAACGACATCAAAACCGGCGATCAGGACAGCGCGCTGAAGCTCGGCGATCGTGACCCGATTCAGGCGCTCGAACTCGCCGATCATGTAGTCCGCCCATGGCTTTGGTTGCCGGTCGCTGGCGGCTACTTGCGCGACTACATCGCGATCGTTGGCGAGAAGGTGATGGAAGTCTTCGTCGAACCACTGCCAAAGGTGAGAGCCCTTCGCCGACAGATAGAACGGCCACAGCTGAAGGAAGAGATGCCCAGTGGGACGCAGTATTCGTCGAATCTCCTCCAGCACCGCAATCGGATCAGCGACATGCTCAAAGGCGGACCACGAGTACACGAAGTCGAACTCCGCCGTCTCCGCCGGTGTCCGGGTCGGCGTTGATTGACGGAGCTCAAGCTCAGTCGGTAGCACATCAGCTACGCCCACAAGGATGCTGCGCTCCCGGAGCTCGTCGATATTGACGGCCACCGGGTCAAATCCAACCAGCCTCTTGGGTTGGACACGGTGACAGAGACCGAGCGCCATGCTTCCCTCGCCACACCCGATATCGGCAATGTCAAGGTCACCGAGCGAGAGCCCACAGGCTTCGCAGAAGCCAACGATCTGCCTCACGGCGCCGTCGTACTTCTCCCAGAACCACTCCAGGCCAGGCGGAATCGACGACCCCCGGTCAGCAGCCTCTTCTTCCTGGCGCGTGCCGGCGCCAGAAACCGACCTCCTGATCACGGGCCGGCGGAGTCGAGGTCGAAAGGCAAACTTCACCCCCGGTGGTGTGACGTCGGCCGGTGCAAACCCAGCGATCCTATCGCCCACCGACGGCACGCTCGTGACCGAGCTGCCCTGCACTGGTGAGTTACAGGAGCGTCGGGTCCCCGGAGAGCGAGATCAAGCGGCGCGCGAGTGTTCTCAGCACCTTGCGCTCGATGGTCGGATCGGTGTCCAGCACAGACTTGAACGCGCGGTCACTGACAATGAAGAATCGAAGCGGGGTCAGCGCCGTGACCGTCGCCGTTCGCCTCACCGGCTCAAGCAGCGCGATCTCACCAAAGAAGTCGCCGCCGGCAAGCGTCGCCATGTGCTCACCGCCCCTCGTAACCTCGACCTCGCCGCTGGTGATCACAAAGAACTCGTGTCCGCGTGAGCCTTCCTCGCACAGTACCGTGCCGGAGGGGACCTCGAGGTCATCGGTCAGCCGCGCGACCTCGGTCAGCTGCCGACGTGAAAGACCTTCAAACAGGGGCGAGCGCTTGAGCGCAGCCACCTTAAGGTCCTGACGAAAACGAGTCACCGAACCTTAGTCACGGTGCCGCAAGCGAGTCGAGCTGGCCCACGGGTGTCGTGTGAAGCAAGCCGAAACGGTGTCCCGGCTGAATTGAGAAAGCAACAGGGCGATCTTTCTCCTCGTGCGCGGCGGCCGCGGCCCGATGGTACTCTCATCCGGCGGGGAGCTGTAGGGCCTGGTACATAGCCCGTGCATGCAAGGTCAGGGTGGGCAAGAGGTGCTCCCAGGGCCAACTGGTCAAGCTGGCCCCATTGGCCCGACACAGCGCGCCCGCAGCAGCTCGGCTATCTCAGCCGCGGTGAACGACCTGGGCCGCCCTTGCGGCCGCGGCCGCACACGGGGTCAGCGACGGTTTGGGACGGAGAGATCGAGCTGGCCGTCCTTGACCTTGTGCCCGGCCGCGCAGCGCACCTCGACGCCGACTCGTTGGCCACAACCGTGGTGGTGGAGCTCGACCGCACCACCATCCTCGGTGAGCCAGCGGTCACCCCAGCGCATCAGCGCGACGAGCGCCGGCAGCAGCTCCGCGCCCTTCTGGGTGAGGCGGTACTGGTGCCGTGTGCGTTGGCCGGGCTCGCGGTAGGGCTCGCGTTCGAGCACACCCTCCTCGACGAGTTCGCGCAGTCGAGCCGCGGCAACCGACTCACTCAGGCCCACACGCTCCGCGAAGTCGTCGAAACGCGTGGTGCCGTAGAAGGCCTCGCGCAGGATCAGGAGGATTGAGCGGGCCCCTACGACGTCGAGCGCGCCGGCGATCGAGCAGCGGTTGGCCTCCCACCCGCTGCGCGGATCGAGCTTGCCGGTCAGACGCACCAGAGCCTCCATGCCCGGGATTGTAGCTGAATATGTGCACCCGAAGTCAGCCAGGTATCGCCAAGCTATAACAACCCAAAGTCAGGCTGCAAGGACTCAAGCCGACGCCGCGCGAGGCGCTCGAGACATGGGCGGCGCCCGACCGTCACCCACAACCAAGGAGAACCGACATGCAACTCACACGCTCAAGCATCGCGACTCAGAAGGGCCCAGCTGACTGGTTCACGGGCGACGTCTACATCGACGCCGTCGCCGCTCCCGCCGGCACCTCGACGTTCGCGGCCGCGGGCGTCCACTTCACGCCCGGCGCCCGCACCGCCTGGCACACCCACCCGAACGGCCAGACGATCTTCGTCACCGAAGGCGTCGGCCTGTGCCAGCGCGAGGGCGGCCCGATCGAGGTCATCCGTCCCGGCGACCGCGTCTTCTTCGAGCCCGGCGAGAACCACTGGCACGGCGCCGCCCCGGACCGCTTTATGGTGCACATCGCCATGCACCAGAACGACGAGAACGGCACCCCCGTCACCTGGGGTGAGCACGTCACCGACGAGCAGTACGCGAGCTCGCCCCGATGACAGCGCTCGACGATGCGTGCGAGATCAGCGATCGACACGGTCTGGCTGCGCCAACGCGCGACCGAAGAAAGGACATCATGAGCGAACCATCTGAGCAGCCATCGGCGGTCGACGAGGATCACAGCGTAGACAGCCGCCTCGCCACCCCCGGAGCGATCACCTACCTGCACGTTCCCGCGGACGACGTCCGCCAAGCAGCCGCCTTCTATGGCGAAGTGTTCGGTTGGCACATCAACAACCCCGACAGCGACCGGCCCAGCTTCGACGACGCCAGCGGCCACCTCAGCGGCGCCTGGATCAGCAAACACGTCGCCGCCGCCGAGCCGGGGCTGCTGCCCTACATCTACGTCGATCAGGTCGAGGAGGCAGTTACGCGGATCCTCTCCCATGGAGGCGAGATCGTCACCGCTCCGTTCCCCGAAGGGCTGCTCACCGTGGCCACGTTCCGCGACCCCGCCGGTAACGTGATCGGCCTCTGGCACGACAGCACCCGCTGAGCCTCGGCGCTGGCGCCAAAGGTCGCGCGAGTCAACCCCATATCCGCCGGCAACCCGCGAGAGTGGAGGCCCGTTCGCGCTCGTGAGGGCTGCCGGATGCTTGTTGTTCGCGCCCGGCCGAGCCCACAGCAGTCGCGGCCCGTGACTCTCAGCCGTTCACCGAGGCGCGCGCCCACTACGACGCAGTGCCGAGCGCTACGCCTTTCTCGACGTCGACCACGAGAAATAACGGCGCTTCCGCGGAAGCGCCTGCTAAGCGGAAAGCTCGCTGAGTCCTCGAGCGACCTCGATGGGACGCAGCGGGCCGAGCCGGATGGTTCCCGCCGTCGAGTTCCTGTTGGATCTTGTGAGGAATGCCGTTGCCCTCGAAAGGATTGGGGCTCGGGGCAACCGATCGTGTTCAGCCATGGTTGGCCCCTTTCGGCCGACGATTGGGACACCCAACTGTTGTTCTTTCTCGAGCACGGCTTCCGCGTCATCGCCCACGACCGGCGCGGGCATGGACGCTCGACCCAGACCAGCGATGGTCACGATATGGACCACTACGCAGACGACCTGGCGGCGGTGGTTGCCCATCTCGATGTCCTGGATGCCGTCCATGTCGGGCACTCCACTGGTGGCGGTGAAGTCGTGCGCTACATCGCCCGGCACGGTGAGAGCCGCGTAGCGAAGGCGGTATCGATCAGGGCGGTGCCGCCGCTCATGGTGCAGACCGAAGCCAACCCTGGCGGCCTGCCGAAGAGCGTGTTCGACGGCTTCCAGGCCCAGGTCGCCGCCCACCGGTCCGAGTTCTACCGGGACCTGGCGTCGGGCCCGTTCTACGGCTTCACCCGGCCCGGCGCGGAGCCCTCGGAGGCGATCGTCGAGAACTGGTGGCGTCAGGGGATGATGGGCGGAGCTAAGGCCCACTACGACGGCATCGTGGCCTTCTCCCAGACCGATTTCACCGAGGACCGTAAGAACATCACGGTGCCGGTCCTGGTGATGCACGGCGACGACGACCAGATCGTCCCCTACGCCGATCCCTTTCCGCGTGCAAAACGGAAACCTGATGACATACGAAGGATTCCCGCACGGAATGCCAACCACCCAGGCCGAATCGATCAACGCTGACCTGCTCGCGTTTGTGCAGTCCTGACCGACCGGCTGCGGACGCCGACCATGACTCTGCACCGTAGTAGTGCCTGGCCGGCGCCCTCACCGCCTGATTCGGGTCACGAGGCGTCGGGATCGCCGCCACCGGCGCAGACACGATCGTCGGCGAGCGTGGATGCCGCTTCTCCGGCGGCGAGCGCCAGCGCCTCGCGATCGCGCAGGTGATCCTCAAGGACCCGCGTCGGCTGGTGGCAGACGACGGCACCCCCGCACTCGATATCGAGAGCGAGCAGATCGTCCAACAGGCGCTCGAAACCGTCATGTGCACAGTCGGACGACGATCGCGATCGGAAGTCCCACTCAGCTGGGGTGACTACTTTGCCGGTGCCGAGGACTGAGCCAAGCGTGAGGGCACGGCGATGACCGTTGTGCGCGTAATCGTTGGAGTGCTTGCCGTGGCCGGCGTGGGGGCCGTCCTAGCTTCGGTGCTGCGCACGGTCGTGCTCCCGCGTGGAGTTCCCGCGCGCATAGCGCGACTCGCTTTCCTTGCTGTCCGCGGGCTGCTCCGTCTCCGTCTGCGCTTGACCGGCCACTCTGACTACCGCACCCGAGATCGTGTGTTCGCTTTGCAAGCGCCGCTGGGGCTGTTCGCGCAACTGTTCACCTGGGCACTGTTGATCTTCCTGTGCTTCGCGGCTCTGTTCTGGTCGCTTAGCGTGTCGAGAATCACTAGTGCCAGCGTCGCCAGGGCGCTCGAGCTGTCCGGCTCCGCGATGCTCACCCTCGGTTTCGACACGCCTCACGGACTGGGCCGGCAGCTGGTGGCGTTCGCCGCCGCGGGGGTCGGCCTGACGCTCCTCGCTCTGGTGATCACCTACCTGCCAAGCTTGTACGGCGCGTTCTCCCGACGCGAAACGCTAATCACCAAACTCGTGATTCGAACGGGGACCCCGCCTTCCGGTCCCGCGCTGCTCTCCCGAAGCTGGCAGCTTGGCCGCTTCGACCAGCTCGAGGAGGTCTGGGATGCCTGGGAGGACTGGTTCATCGAGCTCGGCGAGGCACAGACCACGTTCCCGCAACTCGGCTTCTTTCGTTCTCCGCACCCCGCAAACCATTGGGTGCTAGCCGCAGAAGCCGTGCTTGACGGCGCTGCGCTGTTTACGACCGTCTGCGACGTGCCCCGCCAATCCCGCAGCGAACTCTGTCTTCACTCCGGAGTCCATGCCCTGATCTCGATCGCCGACTTCCTGGGCATCCCCCATCGACCGCCGGAACCGAACGCGGAGATCACGCTGTCCGAAGCGGAATTCGACGAGGCATACGGCAAGCTCCAAGACGTCGGCATTCCCGTGCGAGACGATCGCCTCGCGACCTGGCTTGAATTTCGTTCGGTGCGCGCACGCTACGAGCCCCTGCTCGCCGTGCTTGGACGCATGACCGACGCTCCCCGCAGCGACTGGAGCTCATGGTCTGACACGGCACCACGCCACAGCCCACCGCTACTGAGACTCAAACAGCGACAGGACAGTCAAGGCTGAAATCCAAATTTCGGAGCTTGTACGGTGCGGCCTTGCTCTGGGCGGGCAGGGTTGGGCGGCGCCCAGCGGAGACCACCCCTTGCCACTGAGGCAGCCATCTCCCGCATCCGGCCGAAGCATCTGGTCCCGGCCTCATGCAGCCACGAGTTTCACCGCCGACGCCCTTGCGAAGCAACAGCTCGTGGCCGGACCGCCGCGGGCGGGGCCTCCGGCTTGACGGGCTTGTCAATGTGAACACTGAGCAAGACCCAGGACTGAGGAGAGGATCGGATCATGCAGCTTGACGGCATCCATCACATCACCTGTATCACGGCTGACGCGCCGGGGAACGTCGACTTCTACGTGCGCGTGCTGGGCCTGCGGCTGGTCAAGAAGACGGTCAACTTCGACGCGCCGGACGTCTACCACCTCTACTACGGGGACGAGCGTGGATCGCCCGGTTCGATCCTGACGTTCTTCGAGTTCCCAGGCGCGGCACCGGGCCGGCCCGGCGCTGGGATGATCCATCGGCTGCGCTGGCGGGTCGGCTCGCGCGAGGCGCTGGGGTTCTGGCGTGAGCGGCTGGCGCACGAGGGCTTCGCGGTAGACGACGACAATGACGGCGGTCGGACGCTAGGGTTCCGCGACCCAGAAGGGCTCGGACTGGAGCTCGGCGTCGGCGGCGGCGACGAGCCGTTGCCCGCCAGCGCCCAGGAAATCCCGGCCGAGCATGCGCTGCTCGGCTTCGACGGCGTCAGGGTTTACGGCACCGCTCGCGAGGCCGAGAACCAGCTGCTGACGGAGGTGATGGGCTTCACGGCGACCGCGCCCGGCGAGTACGTGCTGGAAGGGGGCCGGCGGGGGGCGAGCTACGCCTACGACGAGCCACCCACGGCTATGGGACTACAGGGCGCGGGCACCGTTCACCACATCGCGTGGTGCGACCGCGACGATCAGCACGCCGCCTGGCGTGAGCGTCTGATCGGCGCGGGGGAGCGCCCGACGCCGGTGATCGACCGCCAGTACTTCCTGAGCATCTACTTCCGTGAGCCCGGCGGTGTCCTGTTCGAGCTCGCCACGCCCAGCCCCGGCTTTGCGGCCGACGAGGATCCTGCGCACCTGGGAGAGGCGCTGCGCCTGCCCCCACAGCACGAGCACCTGCGAAAGCGTCTCGAGACCTCGCTGACCCCTCTGGTCAACCCACGTACGAGCGCGGCTCGGTCATGAGCCAGGCCTCCTGCTCGCACTTGGATCAGGTGGCGATGCGGGCTACGACTTCTTCGTGATCGAGTCCGGCGTGGTCGCCGCATGCTTTGCGCGGGCGGCCGCGTTCGTCCGCTCGACGTTTCGCTACGCCTCCGAGCGTCCCCGCCGGCACCCCCAGCAGGAGCACCGGAATATCTTGCCTGTGAAGCTGACGCCCGTTAGGTAGTACCAATGTTTGATCGAGCTGCCTCGACACCCGATCGACACTAATGGCATCCCGGGTAGCAACGCCAACGCGGCGGCCACCGGGTCTATAGCCGCGCACAGCCTTCGAGCAGCCCACCAACGTGCGTGAGTGCTTCCACGGTCCGGCCGTCTCCCGTCGCTGTTAGTTCATGGGCTATGGACTCGCCCAACGACGGCTCAGACGCTGCGGCCCCGCGGTCGTTACCCAGATCATCTCGAAGATCGACGATCTTCGAAGCCAGCTAATGCTTGATGAGCACCGTCGGCGACAGGCGATTGCGATTCCGCGCTCACAGCTATCCGCCTCTCTGCCGGGCCTCGCCGCGCGTGGCGGTCACAGGACGGGTACGTTCGGGAGTGGTTTCCCGAAGTCGGGGTCAAAGGGCTTTCGGTCTGCGTGGCAGGTTTGCGGTCGTGCGGTGGCGGGCCGGATGAGATACGCGGTGACCGCGTGGTCGATGCACGTGCTGGGGTCCACGTCGGTGGTGTGGCCGTAGCCGTCGAGGGTCAGCAGCTTGGCGTTGCCGAGACGGCGCGCGACTCGGCGGGCGCCTGCGTAGGCGGTTTGGGGGTCATCTCGGGTGCCGATCACCAGGATCGGGTTCGGGGTTGACCTGTTCCACGGTCCGGTGTAGCGGTCGGCGTTCACCAGCGGCCACCCGGCGCATGGCACCGCCAGCCACCAGCCAGTCACCGCCATGAACGGGCTGACCCGCGTCAGCCGGCCGATGATGGTCGGCCACGCCTGCGGGCCCAGCCGCTGCCGCGGCTTGTCGGCGCACTGCAGCGCCGTGGCTGAGTTCAGCGCCCCCCGATACAGGGGTTTTATTTCTTGCATTGCGGTCTCGATGGCTGATCCGTTACCGCTGGCGGCTTGCTCGAGCCCTGCCGCGATCGTGGGCCAGCTTGCCGGCCGGCCGAGGTTTCCGAACATGTAAAGCAGCAGGTCTCCGTAGCTGAGCCGGTGCGGCGTGGGCGCTGAGGGCGCCGGGATCGGTCCGCGGCGCAGCCTTGCCAGCAGCCGGCTTACCCGCGCCTTGACCGAGCCGTGACCCGCCAGCGCGCAACGCGCCGGCCCCGCGGCCTGACATAACGACTGGAGCTTGGAGAACACCAGACTGAAGTCGCCCATGCTGTCGGCGATAGCCGCCTGGGTGGAGGTCGTAAACGGGACCGCGTCGAGGACACCGTCCAGCACGATCGCCCGCATCCGCCGTGGGAACATGTTCGCGTAGGTCTGGCCGATGACGGTGCCATACGACAAGCCCCGGTAGTTCAGCTTCCGGTCGCCGACCAGCTTGCGCAGATAGTCAAGATCGCGGACCGTGTCGGCGGTGGTGTCGTGCGCCAGCAGCCGCCCGCTGAGCGCGACGCAGCGCTTGACGAACGCCAGCGTCTTTGGCAGGGAGCGCAGCGACTGTGGCCTCGTGGTCGGGACCGACCAGTCAGGGCCCCAGAACTTCGCCTCAGCGCGGGCGTTGGCAAAACACCGCACGTGCGTACTGGCGCCGGTGCCACGCGGATCCCAGCCAACGACGTCAAACCGCCCGTGACCAAGCCTGTCCAGCTCCGTTCCACCGCCCTTCACGAGTGGTACCCCCGCCACGCCGGGACCGCCGTAGTTGACAAACAGCGAGCCGATCCGCTGCTTCGGCCGGCTGGCCAAGTGACGAACCACCGCCAAGGAGATCGTGCCTAGGCGCGGTCGAGCCCAATCCAGCGGAACCCGCACCCGCGCGCACTGCAACCGCTTGCCGCACCCCTCCCACGCGATCCGCGTATCGGCATCCCGATGCGCGGCGACCGTCGCCTTCGCGGCGGGCGCCGGCCCGCTCATCGCGACCAGCAACACACCGCACACCGGCGATCGCTACTGCTGCCGCGACGCGCCAGCGCAAGCCGCCCCGGTCGTCGGTCAGACTCTGCCGGTGCTCTGCGTTCATGGCGTGTCCCCGAAGCCCGGAGTGAAGGGCTTCGCCTATATGAAGTCGTTACCCGTCAGCACGTACACGACGGGAACGATAGGGACGATCGCAGTAACCGCCCAAGTCAGCTTGGCGACTATTCCGAGGTCCCGGCGTGACATGAGATCGATCCAGATAAGCACCACGGCGATCGGGTGAAGGATGCAGAGCAAAAGTTCTAAGACTTTCTTCACCGCGGCTCCGTTCGTGTCGGGATCTCGAAGCTACCAGGCTGCCTAAGTCTATATGTCCTGCCCACATAGGGTGTGAGCGCGGGTGAAGGGAGCCGGTCATTGAGGGAGCTGTGGGGTCTGCGCCTGTTGCCCATTCGTTTTGGAGGGATCTGGGTGAATCGCTTGACCCTGCGACACACCTTCGGCACGATGATGGCGGCCAATCCGAACGTGTCGATGCGAACGCTCCAGGGGTGGCTCGGCCATTCTGATCCCGGGACGACTGCGATCTACGCGCACTTCGCGCCGAGCGCCCACGAGGCCGACTGGGTCGACGACGTCTTCGCCGCTCCGGTGGTGGCTAGTTCCTCGGCAGCGACTCAACAGGCATCGACACCCCTGTAGAACACATTCGACGAAGCGATAGCTGCGAGGACGAGCAACTCGCACCCCGATCAATCACGCGAAGAAGCCAACAGCTCCATCCCTAGGTCTAAGCCCGCACCCTCCGAGCCACAAGTGCGGCCGCGGTCGCCGGCAAACCGCTCAGCCCAGGAATTCAGGGAAATCCAACCGTCCGCTTCACATGAACCGGCCGGGATAGGACCGGAGCAGAGGATCCGCCACGTTGCCGACCGCAGCACCGGAGCCGGAGTCAGACTACCCGAAACACACAACGTGGGGGGCGGGTAGTCTGACTCCGGCTCCGGGCGAAAGCCATCCATTTGCAGGGGAAAATCGCGCCGTGCTACAGACTGGCGGTCTGTAGCACAGTCTGTAGCAGGAAGCTCCTCCGAGAGCGGCTGAGACGTCGGCGCGCGCGGGCGCCAACGCGCAACTGGCAACGTCATCCAGCATGCCCGGCATGCCTTCGTTCGTGGACGCAAGAGGCACCGCGCGATACCCACCTAGCTTTATGCGTGGGCGGGTGCTATGCTATCCCACATGACGCACCTAAGTGGGAATACCAGGCTTGATGACCGGGGGCGACTCGTCCTCCCGGCCGACTTTCGGAAGCGGCTCGGTCTGAAGCCGGGTGACGAAGTGACGATCAGCGAGGAGAGCGGGGGTTCCCTGCGGATCGTGAGCCGGCGCACCGCCGCGCGCGCCCTGATCGGGCTCGCCGGATCCGCGGAGGCGTCGGTGCTCGATGATCTCGCCGCCGATCGTCGAGAGCAAGCTGCGGCCGAGGAGGCAGTCGCGCCGCGGTCAGGCCAAGAGTTGTCCATGTCGGCCGATAGCGTGCAGCCACCATGAGCGCCCGCGTCGATCAGCTTGGACCCGTTCCGCCTTCCGCCCTGGAGTTGCTGAAGCGTTGGGCAACGATTCATGGCCCCGATCCACGCACGGCACGGTGGCACCGTCGTCGCGGAACGCTGGGTCTTCGCCGGCTTCCTATCTACCACCGGCACGACGAGGCGGGCCGCAGGACCGCGCCAAGCAGCAGCGCGGAACGCGCCGATCGGGCTCCGCGCAATGTGGCCGGCGTGATGACCGCCTGGTCGGCGAACGCACCTCCCGCGGTGCTCAGCGCGTAGACGGCGACCGCACTTCTCTTTCTCGCGGCCCGCACTCGGTCCCCGCATGGCGCGCTCGGCCCCGATCTTTAGTGCTGCTCGCACGAAAGGAAGCACCAATGTCCGAATCTGATGAACCCACCGATCCGCCGGGTGGACAGCAAGCCCACTCGGCTGAGCTCAAGGTGCTGGACGCCTCTGCGCTGCTGACGGTGCTGTTTCAGGAGCCTGGCGCGAGCGCAGTGGCCGACGTCATCGCCGAGGGAGCGGCGGTGAGCACGGTGAACCTCAGCGAGGTTGCCGCAGCACTCGTCCGCCACCAACGCGACGCTGAGCACATCCTCCACGCCGTTACTGCTCAAGTCACGGTCGAGCCCTTCACGACTGAGGACGCCCTCGCAGCCGCGGCACTCTGGGCTAAAACCCGGGCAGCAGGTCTCTCGCTCGGTGATCGCGCGTGTCTCGCGCTCGCCCAGCGTCTCGGAGTGCCCGCGGTCACCGCTGACCGTGAGTGGGCCACCGTCGACCTCGGCGTCACGATCGAGCTCGTGCGGCCCGCGCGCGACTGATCGGTGTGGCACCTGCCGATATAGCCCGGAATCCAGGTTGCCCTAGGCCCCGCGTGCTCGCTCTTCGTCGAGCAACCAGAACTATCGCCGCTGCTCAGATCGCGGCCATAGCCTCAAGGTATGACCGCTCGGCCCAACGCATCTGCGAAGGGAACTGACCACCACTCCAACTTTACGTTCGAGGTGTTCCGGACCCCGCACAGATCGAGGAGCCTGTCGCCCGGACAGTTGCTAACGGAGCCGAAGCCAGACTACCCGTAACACACAACGTTGGGGGCGGGTAGTCTGGCTCCGGCTCCGGCCGGAAGCTCGCTCTGTGTGGGGGAAAATCGGTCCGCGCCATGGAGTCGCAGTCCATAGTTCAGTCCACAGCTGAGTCCATAGCTGGCGACACGCGACGCCGTGCATGATCCTGCGGGTGCGTGTGTCTATCCGACTCGCTTGGTTGCCGGCGGTAGCCAGCGTCCGTCAAGCGCTGGGGGAGAGGCGGGTAGAGCCGCATCGTCACTCCGAGCGGGCCGCGGGGAGCGGGCAGCCAGTTTGATTCGTACCGTGTGTTCGGCTGCTGTGTAGGCATCAGATCTCGGAAGGAGATCGATGGCGACCACAATCACAAGCAAGGTTGGATGAGACCCCGGCGCTGCGCCGTTCTGAGCCCCGCCCGGAGCTCGCCGCGACCAACTCCGCCGCGGACGGCTCGAGAAGCACCTTCTCCGAGCGGTTCACCGAGAGGACTGCTTCCTCGCTGCCTACCAGCTCGCCGGGAACCACGCCGCAGCACGCCTGGCCGCCGCCATCGAGGACGCTCCGTCCACGCTGGAGGAGCATCTCGCACGGAACTACGACGCCTATCTCAGCGAGCTCGCTGATTACCTTTTGGCTGCCTGGGCGTTCCTGGTCAAGATCCGCGCCGCCGGCGCGTCGAGCCAGGGTCAGCGCCGCCTTGTGCTGATCGCTTCGCGGAACTGCTGCGAGCACCTAACAGCGACGATGTCGACTCGCGCGAGCCGCTGTGATCACAATCAGGATTCGCGGCGGCCGCAGCTGTCGAAGTGCGGCTGATTCCAACCGCTCATCTCATCGGGGTGATGTCTGGTGATCCGTAGGCCGCAACACTCGCCCAACCGAAACCGTGAGGTAACTGTGGCTGAAGAGGTCGATCGCTGCATTCTTCCGATACCTCGGCGGCCGTTCGCGGGCGCGGTGAGCCGGCCGCTCGCCGGCTCCGTGGCGGACTGGCGAATCCTCAACGGGCCAAGTGCACCCGACGATGCCCCGAATGTGCTTCTGGTGTTGATCGATGATGCGGGGTTCGGCAACCCGGGCACGTTCGGCGGCCCGGTGTCTACGCCGCATCTGACGGCGATCGCGGAGGAGGGACTCCGCTACAACAGATCCCCGTTCGAGTTCACCGGGACGATCCACCAGGTCGTCTTCGATATCGACCCGCACCTCGCCGAGGAGGACCGCCAGGGGATCCACGAGCACGAACAGCACGCCGCACTCGCCCACGGAATCGGTGCGTAGATGGATCCGGGTACCCAGGTTGAACCCCCGGACGGCCCGGGTAAGGTGCCGCTGACCGCACGCCTCATGCTGCGCGACTCGCTGACCGCGCGGCGGGCCGCCGGGATCATTGCGGCCTTCACGGTCGTGGTCACCGTGGTGGGCGGGATCCTCGAGCGCGTTCTTGACCACCAGGAGTATCCGAGGTTCGGCAAGGGCCTCTGGTTCGCGCTGCAGACCGTGACGACCGTGGGATACGGCGACGTCACACCCGCGCGATCGAGCGGCCGGGCCATCGCCTCTGTCGTGATGCTGGCCGGGATCGGATTCCTTGCCGTGATCACCGCGTCAGTCACCGCCTCGCTGATCGAAAGCAGCCGGCGACGCTTCGCGGCGCAATCCGAGCTGGACGACCCCCGGCAGCTCGCGCGGATTGATCAGCGGTTGGCGAGACTTGAGGCGGCGCTCACTCAGCGCGGGTCCGGGAGCTGAGGATGGGAGCGGGCGACGAGACCAGGCCGATCGTGCCGGCGAGCGACAAGCAGCCGCCGGAAATGGTCCTGGCTGCGGTCGGGGACGAGCCGCCTTCAAAAGGTCGGATCAGGAACGCATTCTCCAGTTCGCGCGAGCTCGTGCGCATCGCCTACCGCGATCCCGAGCACGTGTCTGAACGACTGACGCTGTACACGGCCTCTCGCCTGGGTGATCTGTCGCGGGAATGGGCCAAGACAGCGCGGAGCTCTCGCCCCGATTCTCATCCCGCCGAGATCGCCGAGGAGCTGCGAACCCAGTCAGCCCACATCGCACGGATCGACGGCGCGATCGCCGGCACTCCGTTCTTCATCGCGCTCGTCCCGGGCTACCTCACGTATCTCGTCCAAGAGATGCGCATGACGTTGCGCACAGCTGCGCTGTACGACCGCGACCCGGCCGATCTGCGCACGTCAGCCGAGATGCTGGCGCTGCGCGGTATCCATACGGATGTCGCGGCCGCGGAGACTGCGCTAGTCGCGGTGCGCGAGACGGGGAAGCCGGATGCTCCTGAGCAGCGGCGATCGCTCCGCACGTGGGTCCACAGCGTGTACCTGCTGCTGGTGTTCGGCGGATTCATGTCGCCGTCCAGCGCGAAGGTAGACAAGAACATGGTCGGCAAGCTCATGGCCGCGCTCGGCATCCTCGTCGCTGTCGGGATCTGGTTGACGACCTGGGTGTTCCCGGTCACGTTCATGATCGCGATGGCCTGGGGCTGCGAGACGCACGCGCGTCAGCTCGGCCGCAGAACGTTGCTGTTCTACGACGGCGAGGCGGGCAGCGTCCTCGACGCCATCAAGTTGGCCGACCAGCGCGAGGACCATGGCCACGACAAGCGCGCACTGCTCCGGGGAGCCGCGCTCTTTCTCTCGATCGCCGTACCCATCGGCTTCATCGCGTACGTCGACCATGTTCGGAAGACGGTGGGAATCAACTGGCTGGGTGCGCTTGGAGCGCTCGTCGCCCTGTCGCTCGTGGTCGCCACCGCCGTCATCTCGGCCCGGAAGTAGGCCGGCGAGGGCTTCGTGGCACGCTCCCAACCCGGGGGACGACCGCCAGCCCGGTAGTGCCCGGGCCGGCGTCGCAGCCGGCCAACGAACGCGGGTCTGCGCCGTTTTCAAGCCGGATACGGTCGCTCGTCCGAGCGATTGAGGAGAACGACGACGCGGGGGTCGAGGAAGCGATCCTCCGGTTGAGCCGCCGCCGCCGCGTGTTTGCGCCACTCGCCTTGGTCGTGAGCGGGTTCGTGATGCTGTTCCAGGCTCTCCGGCTACTCGTGTCCAACTGGCGACTCGCGCTCGTCCAGATCCTTCCCGCGATGTGGATCTGGCTGGCGATGCTCGACCTGAAGACGCACGTGCTGCACGGAAAGTCGTTCAACGTGCTCCGCGGTCCCGTCCTCATCCCGATCATCGTGGTGTCGTGTTGCTCACCATGATCAGCTTCTTCCTGAACGCAGTGTTCGCACTGACGGTCGCCAACCAGCCCCGCTCGAGATCCGGCCGGCTTTCGGCCAGGCCCGGCGACACTGGATCCCGATCGTGCTCTGGGGAACGATGATGGGGGTGCTGCTGGCGTTCTCGACCATGATCGTCACCCGCTGGGGCCAGCCCTGGTTCACCCTCTCGCTTGGCACCGTCGTCGGCGTGATGATGATCAGCTACGTCGCAGTCCCCGCGCGGCTGACCGGCGTCAAGCGCGAGCAGTCGACGCGGGAGAAGCTGTCGACGAGCGCGGTCACCGGCGCGCTCAGCGCGACCGTCTGCACTCCGCCGCCCTACCTGCTGGGACGGGGGACGGTTAGGGATCCTGATGCTCCGGATCAAGCGTCCTGCTCGTACCGGGATCCTGCTGCTCGCGCTCGGCCTGACGCTTCAAGCGGGCGCGGGTGCGGTCAGAGCAATCAAGATGAGCGTGACGCTCACGAGCCCCCAGCCTCAGGTGTCCTAGCCATCCAGCGGCAGGTGATCCAGGAGATCGTTCCTGGCGAAGCGGGCGTTTGAGTCACCCGGATTGGATGATGACGGTGTGCGGCTCGTAGTTAGCGTTCCGGGGCATGGCAGACGACGGCGCGGCCCTCGAGCTGTCCTCTGAGCAGGCTGACGCGACGATCGGGAGCAAGCCGTATATCGGCCTGCTCGTGGTGGTCTCGTTCGTCGGCCTGCTCGTCTCGATTGCGGCGTGGTGCTTCTTGGAGGGGATCTTCCAGATCCAGCAGGAGCTGTTCGTGCGGATCCCCCACGGTCTCGGCTATGAGAATGGTCCGCCGAAGTGGTGGCTGCTGCTGATCCTGGCGGTTGGCGCGCTGATCGTGGCCCTGGCGATCAAGCAGCTCCCGGGCGACGGCGGGCATATCCCCGCCAAGGGCCTGTCAGCCGGTGGCCCGACGGGCCCGAATGTTCTGCCGGGAATCATCCTGGCTGGCGTTGCCACCCTCGGCTTCGGGCTCGTGCTCGGCCCCGAGGCTCCGTTGATCGCGATGGGCGGAGGGCTTGCGGCGTGGACGGTCAGTCTGGCTCGTCGAGACGCGCCGCCGCAGATGTTGACAATGGTCGCCGCCGCCGGAAGTTTCGCTGCGCTGTCGTTCGTCTTCAGCAACCCGATCATCGCCGCGGTGATCCTGATCGAGGCGATCGGGCTGGGCGGCCCCAAGCTCAGGGTTGTCTTGGTCCCCGGGGTGCTCGCCGCCGGGATCGGATCGGTCGTCTCGCTCGGCATCGGATCGCTGTCCGGGCTGAGCGCGCATGACTACGCGCTCGGGCCGCTACCGCTGTCGATCCTCGGTCACCTGAAGGCCGGCGAGTTCGGGTGGGCGATGGTGCTCGGCATCGCCGTGGCGATCGTCGCGAGTCCCATCGTCCGCGGCGGACTGCTGACGTATCGGGTGGTCTCCCACCGGCGACTGCTGGTGCTCCTGCCGGCGATCGGGCTGCTCATCGGCGGGCTCGCGATCGCCTTCGCGCAGATCACGGGCAAGGGCGTAAACGAGGTTCTGTTCTCCGGCCAGGATCAGCTCCCAGGACTGGTCAGCCAGGCCGGAACGTGGTCGCTGGCCGGCTTGGTCTGGCTGATCGCGTTCAAGGGTCTGGCGTACAGCCTCTCGCTCGGCAGCTTCCGCGGTGGCCCCGTGTTCCCGGCACTGTTCCTCGGTGCGGCCGCCGGGATCATGGCCTCGCATCTACCAGGCTTCCCGCTCCCGGCAGCCGTCCCAGTGGGCATCGGCGCGGCAATCGTGGCCGTGCTGCGGCAACCCTTGACAGCGATCATCGTCGCGACACTGCTGACCTCCCAGGCGGGCGGTAACCCCGTGCCGCTGACCATCCTCGGCGTCGTCGTTGCATACGTCGCGACGCTGGCGATCAAGCAACGCTGGTCGGAGGACGTGCCCACGCCAGCGGCCAAACCTACGCCCGTGCCAGTCGCCACCGGAAACGGTGGGGCGGCGCATACACCCCTAGCCGGCGTTGGCGACGCCTGACCCGGCAGACCTGAAAGGACCGTTGACCTATGACGTTTCTCTGGATCATTCTCGGAATCGTGTACGTGGCGTGCTGGATCTACTTCGGAATGAGTACGTTTCGCCAGGGGCATTACTGGATGTTCTGGATCGGCTTCTTCTTCCCGATCCTGTGGATCATCGGGGCGTTGATCGCCCCGACCCCGCGCGCAGCAGGCGCAGCCTGAGCACGCATGGGGCTCCTACGAAACCGCCGCGACGCGCCCGACGGGCGCCGCTTTCAGATGCAGGAGAAGCTCGTTTCGATTGGCGACGACTCGTGGATCGAGGACGACCAGGGCGACCGCGTCTACAAAGTCGACGGCAAAGCGCTCCGCGTGAGGGACACCTTCATCCTCAAGGACCGTGACGGCAACGACGTGGCGAAGATCCAGGAGAAGAAGCTCCGGGTGCGCGGGACCATGGAGATCGAGCGCGAGGGCCACACGCTGGCCACGATCCACAAGGCACTGGTCGGGATCCGCGACCGGTTCGAGATCGACGTCGAGGATGGCGAGGATCTCAGCGCCCGCGGCAACGCGGTCGACCACGAAGACGAGATCAAGCGCGACGGGGACGTGATCGCGACGGTGTCGAAGAAGTGGCTGCGGGTCCGTGACACGTACGGCATCGAGATCCGCGACGGCGAGGACGAACCGCTCCTCCTGTCGCTAGGTCGCGATTGACGAGCTGAGCGACGGCTGAGGCTTCGAACGCGCGGACAAGTGCCGGACCGAGCGCCCGCACGATGAATCCGGGATCCGGACGATGAAGCACACATCGATCGACATCTACCTGGTCATCGACACCTTCCTGCTGCTGCTGATCGGCATCGGCCCGAAGATTGCGCTCGTGCCGTTCGTCGAGCTCACCGCCTCACTCGACCGGGAGACGAAGGCCCTCATCGTCAGCCGGATGCTCAGGACGGCCGCTGTCGTTGGCCTGATCCTCCTCGGGCTCGGCGAGCTGCTCTCGAGGTTGCTGCACTTCTCGACCGGGTCGCTGTCGATCGCCGGGGGGATCATCCTGTTCGTCATCTCGATCACGATGGTCCTCGGCAACCCGCAACCCGCCGGCCACGAGGCGGTCACCGGCGGGGATCCCACTCGCATCGCCGTATTCCCGCTCGCCATCCCGTACCTGCTGAATCCCGCCGGGATCGTCGCGCTGGTGACGCTCTCGGCCGAGGCCGACTCACTCGTGGTATTCGCGATGGTCCTCGGCGTCCTCGCCCTGGTGCTCGCGCTCGACGTTGCCGTGTTCCGGCTGGCCAACCGCGCCAGCGACCATCTCGACGAAAGCCGCATGCTCGTCACCGAGAAGATCTTCGGCATCCTGCTCGCCGCGCTCGCCGTTCAGTTGGCACTCGACGGCCTGGAGAGCGTCGGGGTCATCCACCTCGCGGCCCACTGAGCTCTCACCGCCGTCAACCTCCAGCGGGACAAGACGGAGATTGGGGAACCGTTCAGTGGGATGCTCGGCCGGCTCGTCCGAGTTCAGCTCGGCCCAGGAGCGCCAGCACCGCCGCCGCTTGACGGCGGGCGACAAGCTGCTTGCGGGTTCCTTGCCGAGCGAGCACACGAGCCGCATCCCCCGATCGGGGTGATGCCGGACGCGGTGCCGGTGCGATCGTCATTGGATGGCAGAGGGGCTATCGGCAGCGGAGGTTGGCAAGGAGATCGCCGAGCATCGCGAGCACGCGCTCAGTGACCATGCTGCGCATGAACACGCTGCGGGTCGCCACCAGCTGGTGTCGATCATCGAGGCGGTGCTGCTGTCGATCGTGGCGCTCATGGCAGCATGGTCGGGATACTCGGCGGCCAAGTGGGGAACGGAGTCGTCGCTATCGCTGGCGAGGGCGTCTTCGACGCGAACGAAAGCAAATCTCGCCGAGATTCAGGCCACGCAGATCAGAACGCTCGACTCGGTGTCGTTCAACGCGGCAGAGACCGCTTACGTCTCGGGCAACGCAAAGCTGTTCGCTCTTGACGTCAAACGGCTTCGCGCGGGATACCGCCCCGCCTTCCAGGCCTGGCTTGCGACCCACCCGCTCAAGAACCCAAACGCTCCGGCGGATCCGTCAGTCATGCCGCAGTACCGGATCGCACAGGAGCCACTGAGTCGAAGCCTCAATGCGAGATCCGACGCGTATTTCACCGAAGGCCAGTCGGCAGCGGGAACGGCCGACAAGTATGTGCGTCTCACCGTGCTGCTCGCCGCCGTGCTGTTCCTGGTTGGCATCGGGAGCCGCTTCCCGCTCCCCGTCGCCCGCTACGGGCTGATAGGTGTCGCTGCGGTACTGCTCGTCACCTCCGCCGTTCAGCTGCTCGCTCTTCCTGGGCCCCCGACTTAGTCCATGCTCGCGCTACTACATCGCCGGGCGCGCCCACATGACGGCTCGCTCGACCTGCAAGCCCGGCCGAGTTCCTTGGCGTCGAGGACGAGCGGCCTCAGCTGCCTTCATCCGCTTCCGGCGAGGACGTCGCGCACGGAACCAGTGGTTCGTCCGATCCGCCGCCCATTAATGGGGGTCTGTGCTGGTCACCCGGATGGGATGATGAGGCCCAACTTCGCCCGCGGTAGGTTCGGCTCTCTTGTGTGGCCTCGGGGGCCAGCAATCAACTGTGAGGATGATCAATGGCTTCTTCTGACGTGCCGCGTAGCGTCCTCCCAATTCCTGAGCGCCAGCATGTTGGGCTCGTTACGTATGACGCGAAGGATCCGGACACGTCGTTTCCGCCGATCGAGCCGGTGCGGCCGCCGGCGGGCGCTCCGAACGTGCTCGTGGTCATGCTTGACGATGCCGGGTTTGGTTCCTCGAACGCGTTCGGCGGCCCGTGCAGTACGCCGACGTTCGAGCGGCTGGCTGATCAGGGTTTGAGGTTCAACCGGTTTCACACGACCGCGTTGTGCTCCCCGACGCGTCAGGCGCTGCTGACGGGACGTAATCATCATGCGGTCGGGATGGGGGGGATCACCGAGATCGCGACCTCGGCGCCGGGGTATAGCTCGGTCCGTCCGGACGACGCGGCGCCGTTGGCTGAGACGATGAAGCTGAACGGGTACAGCACGGCGCAGTTCGGCAAGTGCCATGAGGTGCCGGTGTGGGAGACGAGCCCAATGGGGCCGTTCACGCAGTGGCCCGTCGGGAGTGGCTTCGAGTACTTCTATGGGTTCGTGGGCGCCGAGACGAATCAGTGGCACCCGGCTCTGTATGAGGGGACCACTCCGGTCGAGCCGCCCAAGACACCCGAGGAGGGCTATCACTTCACCGAGGACATGACCGATAAGGCCATCACCTGGGTCGGGCAGCAGAAGTCGCTCATGCCGGACAAGCCGTTCTTCATGTACTTCGCGCCGGGCGCGACGCATGCCCCGCACCATGTTCCGAAGGAATGGAGCGATAAGTACAAAGGACGCTTCGACATGGGTTGGGACGCGATTCGTGAGCAGACGCTGGCCCGGCAGAAGGTGCTTGGAGTGGTTCCTGGCGACGCGGAGCTGACTGCCCGTCATGAGGAGATCTCGGCGTGGGCGGACGTGCCGGAGGCGCTCAAGCCGGTGCTCGCCAGGCAGATGGAGATTTACGCCGGGTTCCTCGAGCACACCGATCATCAGATCGGGCGGCTGATCGACACGCTCGATGGTCTCGGCGTGCTCGACGACACCCTGATCTACGTGATCGTCGGCGATAACGGTGCGAGCGCCGAGGGCACGCCGAACGGGACGTTCAACGAGATCATCTCGCTCAACGGCGCCGCCGAGTTCGAGACCCCCGAGTTCATGGCCGAACATATCGATGCGTTCGGGACGCCGGCGGCATACAACCATTACGCGGTTGGGTGGGCGCACGCGATGGATACCCCGTACCAGTGGACCAAGCAGGTCGCTTCGCACTTCGGCGGGACGCGCAACGGGACGATCGTGCACTGGCCGAACGGGTTCCAGGCGCGCGGGGAGATCCGCACCCAGTTTCACCACATCATCGACGTCGCTGCCACCGTGCTGGAGGCGGCCGGTCTTCCTGAGCCCGCGTTCGTGAACGGAATTCAGCAGATGCCGCTACACGGCGTCAGCATGGCCTACGCGTTCGACGACCCGAGCGCTCCCGAGGCTCGCGAGACCCAGTACTTCGAGGTGGCGTGCAACCGCGGCATCTATCACAAGGGATGGACCGCCGTCACCCGCCACAGTGTCCCGTGGAGGTTCGGGGATGAGCTCCCCGCCCTCGACGACGACGTCTGGGAGCTGTATGACACCGCCACCGACTGGTCGCAAGCTCATGACCTGGCCGCCGAGCAGCCGGACAAGCTCGAGGAGCTCAAGCGTCTGTGGCTGATCGAGGCGGTCAAGTACAACGTGCTGCCGCTCGATGATCGCCGGATCGAGCGGTTCAACTCGGACCTCGCGGGCCGCCCGACCCTCGTGCACGGCAACTCTCAGATTCTCTACGGGGGAATGGGGCGTCTCAGCGAGAACTCGGTCATCAACCTCAAGAACAAGTCTCACTCCGTTACCGCCGAGATCGCCGTTCCCGCCGACGGCGGGAACGGCGTGATCATCGCCCAGGGCGGCGCGTTCGCCGGCTGGGCGCTGTACCTCAACGACGGTAAGCCGAAGTACTGCCACAACCTCGCCGGACTCGTGCGCCTCTACGTGGAGGCCGACTCCGCCGTCCCCGCCGGAGAGCACCAGGTGCGGATGGAGTTCGCCTACGACGGCGGAGGGCTGGGGAAGGGCGGGACCGTCACGCTGTACATCGACGGCGGGGCGGTCGGCGACGGTCAGATCGCAGCGACGGTCCCGATGATCTATTCCGGCGATGAGACGTGCGATGTCGGCTATGACTCAGGCACTCCCGTCAGCGAGGACTACACCAGCGCGACCAGCCGATTCATCGGGACAGTGAAGTGGGTCCAACTCGATGCCGGCCTTGACGACCACGACCACCTGATCACCGCCGAAGAACGCCTCCGCGTCGCCACCGCGGTCCAGTAGGGACCATCCGTCCTTCACAGCTGGACCCGTAATCCCAACGCGAGCCAACTCACTGTTCCACGAAAGGCAGAACGATGGCGAATACACCATTAGATGAGCTCGGGCCCGTCGACTACGTCATGGTCGAGTTTCCAGCGGGCGCCAGCAACTTCACCGGCGAGATGGCGGCGGAACTGCTCGCGTTAGTTGATGCCGGAACCGTCCGGGTGATCGACGCACTGATCCTCACCAAGGATGAGGACGGAGGGCTCGAGGCGACGGAGCTTGCCGATGTCGCCGAGCTCGGGGAGCTACAGCAGGTCGAGGCCGAGCTTGCTGAGCTGCTGGCCGAGGAGGACCTCGAGCACCTCGCCGCGGCGATGGAGCCTGGAAGCACGGCCGGCGTGCTCATCTGGGAGAACCTGTGGGCGGCGCCGTTCGCTGCAGCGGCACGGCGCTCGGGCGGCCAGCTGATCGCCAACGGACGCATTCCCATTCAGGCGATCATCGCCTCGATCGAGGCCGATGAAGCACTCACGACCGTAGGAGACTGAAATGCCCCTCAGACCTGCACGCCGCGGAAGAGTCGGCGTCATCCGCGCCCCAGTAGCGAAGACCGCCATCGTGGCCAGGGCCGTCACACCGGGCCGCGCCCCCGTGGCGAGGACCGCGGTCGTCGCCGCCGCCGTCACACCCGGACGGCGGCGTCGGCGCATTTAGCCCCGAGCCGCGAATCTCCTGGAAGGCGGGCCAGGCACTGCCGCGGCGCGTGCCCGCCCCTCCGTGGGCAGTTCGATGACGCGGAGAGCAGGCTCTGCGTTCGCCAACGGCGCTGCGCGATGACGGCCGACAAGCTCCTCAACTTGCTGTTCAACGCCGGCGTGGTGGTCTCGATTGCCGCCACGGTGCTCTCGCTCGGGATGGGCTACCGGGTTGCCGAGTTGCTGGCACCGTTACGCCGCGTGTGGTTGGTCGCGCTGATGATCGTGGTCAACTCGATCCTGGTTCCGCTGGCAGCGTACGGGATCGGCAAGGCGCTCCCGATCAATTCGGACGCGGTGGTCGGTCTGACCCTTGCCGCGATCGGCGCCGCGAGCGCCGCGGGTCTGAAGGGCTCTCAGCTCGCGGGCCGGGCGGATCTCGCGCTCGCCGTCTCGATCGTGGTCGTTCTCCAGTTGGTCAATCTCGTGGCGGTGCCGTTGTGGGCCGGCGCGGTGGTCAGCGGCGCGTCGATCAGCGCCGGCTCGATCCTCGGCGACCTGGCGCTGCTCGTCCTTGCCCCGCTGGCGGGCGGCTTGCTGATCCGCGCCCGCTACGCGGAGCAGGCCAAGAACTGGCCGGATGAATTCGGGAAGATCTCAAATCTTGCGCTCGCCATAGCGTTGGTCGCGGGAATCTCCGTCAACTGGCACGCGATCGTCTCGCTCCTGGGATCGTGGGTGCTGCTGGCCTCGGTGCTCATCGCGCTCGTGGCCGTCGGGCTCGGCGCCCTCGTCGGCCGCACAGACGGCGAGACCCGTACCACCACCGGGCTAGTTTCGGGGTTCCGGTTTGGCTCGCTCGGCCTGATCATCATCGGCACTCAGCTCAACGGAAACTCCGCCTACCTCGGACCAGCCATCGTCTTCTCCCTGATCGACCTGATTGTCGTGCTCTTCCTCGCCGTCGAGATCGGGCGGCACACTGCCGCGCGACCGCGCCCCCACCAGCCCAGTCCCTGACCCGCGCGACTCAGACCGAGCCGCTCGACGCGCGGTCGAGCGTCGCGAGGGCGGGCACGACGGCCGTCATGAGGTGGTGGAGCGTCTCGCCCAGCAGCAGAGCCGTCTCGTCGCGCGTGGCGTCGCCTTTGAGCCAGCTCCGTGATGCGGCGCGGTTGAAGCCGAGCCAGTTCCGGAGCGCCAGGCGACTGGGCCGGTCGTCGCTGAGGACGTCGGGGTAGTCGCGCATGAGCGCGTCGATCGTTCGCTCGCGAGCCGCGTCGACGAGGGCCTGTAGGTCGGGGTCGGCGATGTAGTCGCCCTGCGCGGCGGTGGCGAGCCACGTTCCGCTGTTGGCCTCGAGCCAGTCGAGCCAGTGCTCGATCGTCGCGCAGACACGGTCGCGCACGGCTGTGGCAGGGTCGACGCGGATCAGCTCGACGAGGGTCTCGCTCAGCTCGGCAACGAGGGCGAGAAAGATCTCGCGCTTGCCGCCGGGGAAGTAGTGGCTGACGAGTGCGGGAGTGACGCCGGCCGTACGGGCGATCTCGCTGCCTCCTCCCTTCCCGTGCTCCTACCCAAAGGCCCAAGCGACCATCGACGGGAAGTCCGCCCTCCAGAACACGTCGCAGTGACGTCCGCGGCGCTCGGCCAGCACGACATCTGTGCCTGCATCACGGAGTGCGTGCGCCCACCGAGCCGCGTTCTCGGCGAAGAACGGCTCCTGGGTACCCGCGACGAGGTACGCGCGCGGCAGCTTGCTTGGCATCACCGCCGGCGGCTGGTAGCCGGCCCCGGGTGAGACACACAACAACGCGCCGTAGATCTCGGGGTGGCGCAGACCCATTGCGAGCGCCAGCTCTCCGCCGGCTGACACACCGCACACGGCGGTGCGCGCCGCGGCGAATGCAATCCCGAAGCGCATCGTCGCCCAACTGCGTACGTGGTCGACGAAGAAGCGCTCGTGCGCCGCGAACCGTGTGCGTCAAAGGAGAACGCGCTGAGGTCCCCGCCGGCTGAATACTCCTGAATCCGGCGCACCTCAAAACCAGCCCTGTAGGGTCCGACGATCATCGTGGGCGGTAGATCCTTGGCCTCCAGTACCTCACCCCACGACACGATCAGCTGCCCGTCCCCGGCGAACACCACAGCCTCGGGAGGGTTCGGCGGGACGTATGCGATGACCGCCCGCCCCCCGTCATAGGGCAACGTCTCGGTCACGATCCGGCCGGCCACACGCGTCATCGCTGTCAACTCTTAGCGCAAGCGAGCGCTCAATGCCGGCTCCTTTCCCTGCGCTTCCCGCCGGCGCTCAGCAGCCCGCAGGACGCTCGACGGTGGGGAGGGATGGCTGAATGCTCAACATCAACATCAACACCCCACCCCCGGACAGCTCTACGCTGTCCCCAAGACCGACCCGCCGTCGGTCCGTTCACAAAACGCCAGGGTCTCCATCAAACCCAGGGCGGTTCACTCTCGGCGGGTCGCGGCGTACGGTCTGCGCGCCGCACCTCGAGTTCGCATACGAGCCGGTCCAGCAGACGCTCCTACTTCGCGGCGTGCTTCCCCGGGCCGCAACTCCTAGCTCGGCCCGGTGTTGTATGTGCCGGTGTCTGGTCGACAGCCGAACCGAGGAGAAGGACGCATGGTCGGAGCGAGGTCTCGATGGAGGATGCGTTGGCTGGCGGTCGCGATCACGTGCGTGGTCACCGGCGCCTGGCTCACCGCGGCGGCCGGAGCGGCTACCCCGCCGACGCGCTACTACATGGCGCTCGGGGGTTCGCTGGCCACGGGCGGCGGAGCGACGCCCGGTCACAGCGACGTCGATGACATCTTCTCGTGGGCGAAGAGCTCGATCCCGGGGCTGAAGCTCGAGAACCTCGGCTGCGGCGGGGACCCCACCACCGAGCAGATCGACGGCGGGGGCCACTGCGCGAGCAAGTACCAGACCGGTAGCCAGCTCGGCGACGCGGAGGCGTTCCTGAAGGCCCACCCCGGGCAGGTCGCCTTCGTGACCCTGGACATCGGCGGCGATGACCTGCTCGTCTGCGCTCCGGCGATCAAGGCCTCGTGCGTTCAGCAGGCGCTCGCGACCCTCCAGAAGAACCTGCCGGTCATCCTGGCCGGCCTGCGCGCCGCGGGGGGCAACGTGCCGATCGTCGGGCTGAAGTACTACGACCCGTTCCTGGCCGACTACCTCAAGGGCGCCTCTGGGCAGGCGGCCGCGCAGCAGAGCCTGTCCGTGCTGGTGGGGTTCAATCGTACGTTGGTCTCGGCCTACCGGCAGTACCACGTCAAGGTGGCCAACGCGGCGCGGGCGTTCAACTCGTTCGACTCGCAGATGACCGGCTCGTACAACGGTCAGACGCTGCCGGTCAACGTCGCCAACATCTGCAACTGGACCCACATGTGCCAGGCGAGCGACCCCAACGTCCACCCCAACGACGTCGGCCACACGATCCTGGCGTGGACGTTCGAGGTCCGGCTCCGCGGCGTGCTCGGGCGCTACTGACCTCCCCCGGTGACGGCCCCGGCCAACATGGGCCGGGCCCGCCGCCTCCAGGATGGGAGCCGCATCGATGGTGGCGCTGCTGAGGTCGATGTGCAGATCAGGCCACTGGCAGGCAAAGACCAGGTTGCCGGGCGGCGGCAACGGCCACAGCCAATACTGCTGGCGCCATTGGCTACGGCTGCCGCTGCCGCCCAAGGGCGGAGGATCCCCTCGGAAGCACCTGAGCGCCGGCTCCCGCAGCGCCCTCCGTCGCCACACAAGGCACAGAGGAGTGCAGCTGCGGGTCGGGCACCTGCTTGCCGATGGCGCGGGCGGTGGTGTGCCGCCAGCTCGTCGCGACCACGCCCGCGCCCTTCTCGTGGATGACGTGATCGCGGCCGACGCGGCGGCGGAGCATTGGGACCTGCCGGGCGGCGTAGTGCAGAGCGCGGTCGATCGCGTGCTCGTGCGTGTGCTCGATCCGCAGCCGCAGGACCGGGTCAGCCATCCCCCACACCGCGCTCACGGACTTCGGGGCGGAGGACGTCGCATCGATCGCCGCCACCGCCTGCCCACCCGCACCGGTCCGGCGCAGCTCGGCGCCGGTGTCCGGGCGTCGGACCGCGAGCACCGTCCGAGCTGATCGCCGGTGACCGGCTGCTGCGGGTCGAGCCCGAACAGTTTCGCACCGCCCGCCCACCGTCCGGGTGCCTCGACCCGCTCGCCGGCTTTGAGTTAGCGGACTCGATGGTGTTGTCTTGCTCTCGACGTGCTCGGCGTACCCGCCAGCGTTTGGGCTGGTGAGCTTCGCCACCACCAACACGACGTCTCAGCCCTCTCTCGCTGAGACGCCCAAAAGTGAGCCGGACCGCGTTTCACGGAGGCTTCGAATCGAGGACGATCTGTCCTTGGGACAGGAGACTCTCCAGCGATGCCACGACCCAGGAAGTATTCCCGGGAGTTGATCGACCGCGGTGTGCGGTTGGCGATCGAGTCCGGCCGGCCGGTCTCGCACGTCGCGAAGGACATCGGTTTGCCGCCGGAGACGCTGCGCAAGCGGGTGCGGCAGGTGGAGGCCGATGAGGGTCTGCGCCCGGATCTGCCGAGCAGCGAGGAGCGCGAGGAGATCAAGCAGCTGAAGAGGGAAGTGTTCGAGCTGCGCCGAGCGAACGAGATCTTGAACGCCGCCTCGGTGTTTTTCGCGACCGAGCTCGACGCAGACCGACCGAAGTGAGCGCGTTTATCGATCAGCATCGCGAGCGCTTCGGCGTCGAGCCGATCTGCCGGGTCCTGGGCGTGTCGGCGTCCGCGTATTACCACCGTCGCAGCGGCTCTCCGTCGGCTAGGGCACTGGGGGATGAGCGGCTGCTGGAGCGCATCCGGGAGGTGCACCTGGCCAACTTCGAGGCCTATGGCTACCGGCGGACGTGGAAGGCGCTGCGCCGCGCGGGTGAGAGAGCTCCCAGATGTCAGGTGCAGCGGCTGATGCGTAGCCATGGGATTCAGGGCGCCAAGCGTCGCGGAAAGCGGTGGCGCACCACCCGGCCCGATCCGCTGGCCCACCGCCGGCCGGATCTGGTGCAGCGCCAGTTCACGGCGCAGGCACCGAATCGGCTGTGGGTCGGGGATCTGGAGCTACCTGCGTTGCTGGGAGGGTGTCGTGTTCTTCGCCTTCATCATCGACGTCTTCAGTCGCCGCGTGATCGGCTGGCAGCTCGCCGGCCACATGCGCACCGACCTAGTGCTCGATGCGTTGAGGATGGCGCTGGGGACCCGGGAACACGGCGCGGACTTCCAGCTCGTGGCGCATACCGACAGGGGCAGTCAATACACCTCTGCCCTCTACACCCAGACGCTGCAAGATCACGGGGTCCTGGCCTCCGTCGGCAGCGTCGGCGCCTACGACAACGCCGTCGCCGGGAGCTTCCTCGACAGCTTCAAGACCGAACTTATCGCCGATCGCGTGTGGCGCACCAAGACCCAGCTCGAGCTCGCCATCGTCGAATACATCTCGTGGTTCAACCACGACCGACTCCACGGCGCCCTCGGCGACATCCCACCCGTCGAGTTCGAAGCTCTAGCCGCTCGACGGTGCCAGGACATGGCTCGATGAATCAAAATCAAAACCTACAAACCCACTCTCCGTCAAAGCCGGTCCAGCTCACTCGAACAGGAGTCGGAGGCTGTGGTCACCGATCACGGTGACACCGGTCACATGCAAGAGCGGTGGGATCTGTCGCATGGCTGAGATGTTAGGAGAGCGGCTCGATCGCTTCGAGCGGTTCGCGGCTCCGGGCCCGTTCCCAGTTGTCGAGCAGCTAGTTGCGATGGGCGGCTGCCCACTCACGGACGAGGCGGAGTGGGCGGGGCGGAGAGGTGCCGCCGAGAATCTCGCCGTCCAGTGAGATCGCCGCGGCGTGCTCGCCGTACTCCGCGTGGAAGTGCGGGACGGGTGGTCGCGCTCATTCCAGTACATCTTGATCACGATCCCGAAGAAGGCGCTGATCCGTGGCACTACGCAACTGAGTCGGGCGCCGGAAACTGCTCGAGACGGAACGCCTCGGCAACCAGTTTCGCCTCGTCGCCGCGCGGCGCGTAGTGGAGGTAGCGCATCGTCGTCTGGACGTCGGCGTGACCCATCCACTCCTGCACCCGGCGGATATCGGCCTTGGCGATCATCCGCGTGCCGAACGTGTGGCGTAGGTCGTGGAACCGCAGCGACCGCAGGCCGGCCCTGGCCAGAGCCGTGCCGTAGCGCCGGCGCAGCGCAGAGCCGTCCAGATAGCTTCCGGTCTCGCCGACGAACACGAGATCGTCGTCGCCAACCCAATCCGGCCGCTGGCCGAGGGCGGCGAGCCTCGAGGCGACATCAGGCGCCATAGGAACCGAACGGACCTTGCCGGACTTCGGTGATGTGAGCTCGCGGGCGGCGTAGCTCGTGCGGACGCGGATCACGGATCCAGCGAAATCGACGTCGCGCCAGCGAAGCGCCAGTAGCTCGCCGCGCCGCAGACCGGTGAACGCCGCCGTGAGGTAGATCGCGGCGTCCTGGTCGGAGGCGGCGGCGCGCACGAGCGCCAAGATCTCCTCCGGCGTGAACACCTCGAGGTCTCCGCTCGAGCGCTGCCGCTGCTTCTCGACTCCGGCCACGGCATTGCCGGTCAGGCCCCAAACGTACGCCGCGCGCCGCATCACGCCGTGCATCACGACCAGAAGCTTGTTCTTGGTTCGAGTCGAGAGCCCAGAAAGCGACGTCCGCCACGAATCGATCCCGGTCGCCGTGATGTCTTCGAGCTGAACATCACCGAAGGCGGGGAGGAGGTGCGCATTCAAGTTCGACCGGTAATCGCGAAGCGTCGACGGCTTGCAGCCGCGGTCCTGCTCGCAATAGCGCAGGAACTCGGCCGCCGCATCAGCGAAGCTCGCGCCCGTCCGAAGCCTTCCCGGCAGCGTCCGCCGCCGCGCCTGCTCGAGCGCCGAGCGGAGCCAGTCCTCGGCCAGCCGCTTGGTGAAGTAGCCCCCGGCGGGGCGACCGCGGCCGGTCCACGCCGGCCCGAGCTTCTTCTGGACCTGCCGGCCGTCGGGAAGTCGATACTTGGCGTACCAGACGGGACCGCGTACCCGCTCGACGCGGAACACGTGCCCGCTTGGTGCGTTCAGCCGACTGCTCACACGAGGATCGTACGCCTTCTTCGGGACATATTTGGGACATGTTTCAGAATTGCACACATCCCGCAAAAGAAAAACCCCGCCTAAGCTGGGCTTCTTCAGCGCGCCCGGAGAGATTCGAACTCCCGACCTTCGGTTCCGTAGACCGACGCTCTATCCAGCTGAGCTACGGGCGCTTGGAGGCTGATTCTAGACGCGCGCGGCTGGGCCGGGCGGGGCCGCTGCCGCTTCGGGTCCGTCGTGGAACCGGGCAACGGTGAAGCCGATCAGCGACGGGACGTGAACGGCGTAGACCACCAGCGACAGGGTGAGGATGACGAGCGTGCCGCCACTGACGTGATCGCGCAGGAACGCGTACAGGATCATCCCCGCGGTGACGACATAGGCGAGGAGCGCCCAGCGGGCGACGGCGAAGAACCGGCTCCAGGCGAAGTCCCGCACGCGGGAGAGCGCCAACAGGTTGCCGATGAGCAGGATCGCCGAGGCGGCGAGCAGGCCGGCGGCGGGACCGATGGGGACGTGGCGGGGGAGGTGGGCCGAGAGGTAGATGCCCCCAGCGACGATCAGCGCCAGCGAGGCCATGCCGATTTCGGTGAACGGCGGCAGCCGCTGCTCGCTCATCCGCTGCCCAGCTTGGTCATGATCACCAGCGTCGCGACCTGCATTGCGCCGAGCACGCCGGCCGAGTACATGAAGCGCTTCATCAGCCGCTCGATCACCTCGGGCTTCGGGCGGGGCTTCTTGAGCTCCACCAGCACGGCGATGTTGGCCGGCTCCAGCAGGCCGAGTGCGATCACCGCCATCACGCCGACAACGATCATGCTCGCCACCACCCAGCCGTGGTTGGGGTAGCTCGTGAGGTTGGTGCCGAGCTTGGACGCGAGCTGCCAGCCGGCGGCGAGGGACACGGTCACCACCGTCGGCATGATCACGACCATCCGTGGCATCAGCTTGGTCATGAACTCGATGCGAGCGGGAACCGACATGGCCCCCATGATCGGGCCGAGCACGAAGCCGAGGAACAGGTCGATGATCGTCCACGCCGCGCCTCCGGTTACGTGCAGGAACTCCAGTGGCCATAGCTTGTTAACCGCGATCGCGATGATCAGCAGCACCGCCACCACGCCCGACAGGATGAGGCCGACGCGCGGGACGATTTCGAAGTCAGGAATCGACAGCCCCGCTGACGGCGCCTGGCCATCGTGACGGACCCCGGGAACCTCTGCGGTCAGGTCGACCATGCCGCCGGGCATCTTATCGCTCCGCCCGGTGATGGAAAAGCGGAGGGGGCGGGATTCGAACCCGCGGTCCGGTTGCCCGGACTCTGGTTTTCAAGACCAGCGCATTCGACCACTCTGCCACCCCTCCGGGGGCGGGTCGATGCTAGCCGGGCGCGCCGGCGGCGGTACCGAAGGTGGCCGCGGGGGCCTCCGTCTACAGCGTCTACACTGCCCGAGCACCCAGGAGAGGTGGCCGAGTGGCTGAAGGCACTCGCCTGCTAAGCGAGTATGGGGATAACACTCCATCGCGGGTTCGAATCCCGCCCTCTCCGCTTTCCAGACGCAGCAACTATTCCGCGGCCGAGGGCGACAGCTTCACCGGCAGCGCATCGACACCGTAGATCCCGCTGACGCTCTGGAGCTGCGGCTCGCCCGCCGATTCCAAACGCTCCACCCGACGGCCAAGAAACGACAGGGCCTCGCTCAGCTCCGCCCGCGCCAGGTTTGCCCCCACGCAGTAGTGGACCCCGGCGCCGAACGTGAGCATCCGCTTGCTCTCATGCGCCAGTCGGATGTCGAAGCGATCCGGGTCCTCGAAGGCGTCTGGATCCCGGTTGGCGGCGAATGAGCAGACGATCACCACCGTATCGACGGGGAACGTCACGCCGTTCACCTCCAGCGCCTGCACCATCATACGTGCAGTGAGCGGCGTGATCGGCTCATAACGCAGCGCCTCCGCGGCCGCGCTCGGCGCCAGTCCTTCCGGATCCTCCCGCAGCGCCGCCCACTGATCGGGGTGGGCGGCGAGCAGGCGGACGGCATGCGCGAGCTGGCTCTGCGTGGTGTCGACCCCTCCGACGAGGATGTTCAGCACCAGGTTCTCAAGCTCGGTGTCCGATAGGCGATCGCCCTGCTCCTCGGCTTCGATCAGCGAGGAGATCAAGTCGTCAGCCGGGGTGGCGCGGCGACGAGCGATCAGCGGCCGAACCCACGCGTAGAACTCCGCCACCTTGCGGTCGATCGTCGCGCGCTGTTCGGCATCGGCGAGCGCGACCGGATCGAACTGACGCTGGATCCACATCGACCAGTCGTGCAGCCGAGCGGCGTCGGCGTCGGGGGCGCCCATCACGCGGGCGATCGTCCGGGACGGGTAGGGCTTGGCGAACTCGGCGACGAAGTCAAGCGGCGACGCGAGGTCCAGTCCTGTCCACAGGTCCGCGAGGATCTCACGCATGTATATCCGATAGTGCTCCACCGCCCGCGGGCTGAGCGCCGGATTCACGAGGCTGCGCAGCCGAGAGTGGTCAGGGCCGTTGACGTTGATGATGTTGCGCGTCATCTGCTCGTGCAGCGGCCCCGCCTCGATGCCGAAGATCTCGGCCAGCAGCAGGCCCGGGAAGACCGCCGATCGCGTGCGCAGGAACTGTTCCCCGGCGACTCGGTCGAGCACGATCACCCCTAGAGGCGCACGGGCTAGCCACGAACCCTGCTCCTGCAGCTCGCGCATCGCCAGGTGCCAACACTCGCCGCGCAGGGCGGGATCGTTGGGGTCGAACCACGGAAGGCTTAGTTCGGTTACGAGCGTCACCGCGCCGGCGGACCCTTCGACTAGAGCAGCTCCGCGGGCGTCGGTGCGCGATCACGATCTGCGGCCGAGTTCGTAGCAGCTCCAGGCTCCAGGTCAGGTTGGGGCGGCGAGCTTACCTGAGAGGAGGTGCCGCACTGGCTCCCCTTCACTTCCGGCTCCGGGATCGTCGCACCCGGCCGATGATGTCGGCACTAGCCTTCCGGTGCGTGCGGGCCGTCTACCTCCTGACCGTGTTCGTGCCGGTCGCGCTGGTCCTGAAGCTCGCCGATGCGCCGCCGGTCGCCGTGTTCTTCACCGCTTCGCTGGCCGTGGTCCCCGCCGCCGCCGCGATGGGCGCAGCCACCGAGCAGCTCTCGACCCGCTCGGGCCCCGGGATCGCCGGCCTGCTGAACGTCACCTTCGGTAACGCACCCGAGCTGATCATCGCCGGGTTTGCCTTGGCCGACGGGCCGAGCCGCGGCGGGCATTCGGGGCCGATGCCGAGCACCTCTCGCTGGTCATCAGCGTGGTGATGATCGCGGTCTACCTCGCTGGCCTGCTGTTCTCGCTGCGAACCCATCGTGACCTGTTCGCGCCAGAACCAACCGAGGCTCCCGAATCGAGGGTCGCGCTGCCTCGCTCGATCGCGACGCTGGCGCTCGCGGGGCTGGTGGTGGGGATGATGAGCGACGTGCTCGTGGGATCCATCGAACACGCCTCCGCGGATGTCGGCTTGTCGCAGTTCTTTGTCGGCGCGTTCGCTGGTGGCGATCGTCGGCAACGCCGCCGAGCACTACGTGGCGGTGGTGGTGGCGGCCAAGGACAAGATGGATCTGGCGATCAACATCGCCATCGGCTCCAGCGCCCAGATCGGGCTGTTCGTCGCCCCCGTGCTCGTGATTGTCTCGTCCGGGCTTGGTCCAGCACCGATGGCGCTGGTGCTCAACGGCTACGAGCTGGCCGGCCTACTGCTGGCGGTCCTGATCTCCACCACGCTGATCGCCGACGGTGAGTCGACCTGGTTCGAGGGCATCCAGCTGCTGGGGGTGTACGCGCTGCTGGGCGTGCTCTTCTTCTACGCCTGAGCCCGCGAGCGCGGACGCGGAAACCGGCGGGGCTATCGGGTCACTGCGCCTTGGGCGCGGTGCCGAACACGTGATCCCAGAACGGCGCGCTGACCCCGTAGCCGCGGTCGTGGTTCTGGAAGTGGTGGCGCATGTGCAGCTCCCGCAGCCGCTTGCCCAGCTCGGTCCGCGGCCGGTGGTGGTGCACGTGGTAGTGCAGCATGTCGTAGAACAGATATCCAGCCAGGAAGCCGGCGCCGAAGGGGAGGAACGCAGGGCTGCCGAGCACGGCGAAGAAGCCCAGCACGAACAACGCCGAGAGCGGGATGCTGACCGACGGTGGCATCACCAGGCGCATCGGATCATTGGGATGATCGTGGTGGACGCCGTGGATGATCCAGTGCAGGCGCGCGCCGATCCCGTGGTCCGGCTCGAAGTGAAAGACGACTCGATGCAGCCAGTACTCGGTCAGCGTCCAGAACAGGTAGCCGCCGGGCAGCCACACCAGGGTCATCCACGCGGAGCCATGAAGCAGACCCTCGACGACCATGAACACGATCGTTGGCGCGAACAGGATTGGCGGCACACTGGGGTGAACACGCGAGAGCTTGTCCAGCAGATCGGAATCGAACATCCGCGGGGATGCCCGCAGGATCTCGCTGCGGCTGAGGCCCTCGAGCTCGTCGGCGTGACGGGTGGACATACCGGCAAGGATAGCCGCCGCGGGAGCGGTTTTGGCTCTCGCGTGCCTGCCGCTGCCATGCTCTCACCGGCGATGTCTGGACTCAGCAGGCAGGATCGGCAGGCGAGATGGTGGTCGCTGCGGCGGGCTCAGAATCTGAAGCCGGTGACCTATCGCTGTCCGTTGTGTGGACGATCGCTGCCGGCGCTGCGTGAGCACACGCTGATCATGCCCGAAGGCGATGCCTCCCGCCGCCGTCATGCCCACACCGAGTGCGTGCTGGCGGCTCGTCGCGCCGGCCGGCTGCCCAGCCGCCAGGAGTGGCTGCGCAGCCAGCCGCGCGATCCCCCGCGTTGGCGGCGCAGGCTCGCGCTGCTGCTGGGACGCCAGCCGAGGTAGGGTTCTCGCCCAATGGCGCGAGCGCTTCGATTGGGGCTGAACCTCGGCTACTGGGCCGCCGGCCCGCCGGCCGGAGCGGCGGAGGCTGTGCTCGAGGCCGAGCGACTGGGATTTGACTCCGTATGGACCGCCGAGGCCTACGGATCCGACGCGCTGACCCCATTGGCGTGGTGGGGAGCGGCCACGCAGCGGCTGAAGCTGGGGACCGCGATCGTGCAGATGTCCGCGCGGACTCCGGCCGCCACCGCGATGGCAGCGATGACCCTTGACCACCTGTCCGGCGGCAGGCTGATCCTCGGGCTGGGGGTATCCGGTCCTCAGGTGGTGGAAGGTTGGTACGGCCAGCCGTTCGCCAAGCCGCTCGCGCGCACGCGCGAGTACATCCGGATCCTGCGTGAGATTTGGGCCCGGGAAGGTCCGGTCAGGCTCGAGGGTTCGCATTATCCGCTGCCGCTGCCCGGCGGCACCGGGTTGGGAAAGCCGCTCAAGGCGAGCATCCACCCGCTGCGCCAGGACATCCCCATCTACCTCGCGGCCGAGGGACCGAAGAACATCGCCCTGGCGGGGGAGCTCTGCGACGGCTGGCTGGCCCTGTTCTATTCACCCCATCACGACGACTTCTATCGCGATGCCTTGAAGGAGGGGCTGGCGCGTCGAGGGGACGCGCAACGAGCCCGAGATGACTTCGAGGTCGCGGCAACAGTGCCATTGATCGTGACCAAGGACCTCGAGCAGGCCGCAGATGCGCTGCGGCCGATGTACGCCCTGTACTTCGGTGGCATGGGAGCACGCGGGACGAACTTTCACGCCAACGTCCCGATCCGGATGGGGTACGAGGGTGAGGTGGCCAAGATCCAGGAGCTCTACCTTTCCGGGCACAAGGAGGAGGCGGCTGCGGCGGTGCCAACGAAGCTGCTGGAGCAGCTGACGTTGATCGGGCCGCCGGCGAAAATCCGGCATGATCTCGAGGCGTGGCGGGATTCCATCGTGACAACGTTGCTGATCGGCGGCGATCAACAGACGCTTCAGAGCGCGGCTGAGCTGATCCTGAGCTGAGCGCTCGCGGCGGAGCTCGCCCTGGGATGAGCGCGTGCGCTCCCGACCTGGCTGGGCTGAGTCCTCGTGGGGCGTCCAACCGGCGAGCTCAGGCGCCCAGCCCGCGTCGCTCATCGGCCTCCAGGATCTGGTGGGCCTTCAGTCCCAGGCTGAGCCGTTCACGCCCGGCACTGGCGTAGGGGGAGAGCCCGGAGACCTCGTGCACTCGCGCCAGGCGGTAACCCACGGTGTGGCGGTGCAGCTGCATCGCCTCAGCGGTCTCGGTGGTCGAGCCGTGGTGGGCCAGAAACACCTGCAGAGTTCCCACTAGGGCGGTCTCGTGCTCAGTGTCGTATGCGGCCAGTGGCGCGATCGTGTCCGCGCGTAGGGCCTGAAGTTCATCAGGGTCGCGCAGCAGGACACCGATCAGCAGTCGGTAGGTCTGCTCCTGATCGGCCAGTGCCGCCTCGCGTTGCAGACTCAGCTCCAGCAGCACCTCAGCCTCCCGGAGCGCCTCGCGCAGCTGCGCCGGATCCCGCCGCGGGGAGGATGTGGCCACGTTTAGGCCAAGCTCGCGCCAGTGGACAGCCAGTAGCTCCGCCGCGTCGTCACTGGCACCGGCAGTGGCAGATCGCAGCGGCGCGAGCGCCACCACGCGGTTCTCGGCGACCTTGACCACCAGTGCCGGCGCCACCGGCAGCAGCAAAGCGTTCGCCGGCAGCTCGCCCACAGCCTGGCCGCAGATCGCCAGCCCCCCCTGGTAGAGCTCGACGTCGAGTCGGGCAGCCTGCCGCAGCGCCGCCCCGAGGTCATCTCCTCGACCCTCGATCAGCCTCCGCAGCACCATCTCGACCGAGACCTCAGGCGTAGCCGGCCGGGAATCGTGCAGCAATCTCGCCACCGCGGCGGCGGCCGCCGTGGCCTCCAGCCACGCTCGGTCCTGCTCGTCCAAGCGCCGATGACCGAGCAAAGTAACGATGCCCACGTCCTCCTGAGCGACGCGGATCGGGACCGTGACCTCCTCGACGCCGGGAGGCCCGGTGCCGGAAAGCATCGCGGCGGCGTCGCGGACGACCGCCGCCAGCGCCTCCGGAGAGACCGCAGTCGGTGGCCAGAGTACCGGCGGACCGAGCTCCGGCACGGCGATCACCACCGGCCGGCTCAACGCTGCGTGGGCGTCGGCGGCGATTGCCGCCAGATCGTCCCCCGCTACTGCGCGGGAGACGACGGTCAGCGGCGTCGACCGGGGAGCGCTGGGGGGCGCTCCCCGGTCGGCTGCCGGTTGCGGGTGGCTCTCAAGCGGCTGTGCGCCGGCCATCTCGCCGCTTGAGAGCTTCCCGATGCGTTGCTGTCACGCCGGCGTCGGTGCCGGCTCGGCCCCCCCGCCGGAGAAGCCGGGGATGCCGCCGGGATAGCCCAGCGACGGGACATCGGAGGGGTACACCTCGTGGCCATGCTCGGCCACATCTCCGATCTCCATGTTCTCCTCGGACATCCGCAGGGGCACGAACAACCCCACTACTTTCAGCAGGATGAACGTGGCCACGGAGGAGAACACGATCACCCATAGCCCTGCCAGGAACTGCCACTTCAGCAGGGTCAAGCTGCCAGTGTCGATCAGTCCACCGGCCGAGATGCTGGCGGTCTTGCCCTGACCCTGATAGACGATCATGTTGGGGTCGGCGAAGATGCCGGTCAACAGTCCGCCGGTGAGGCCGGCGAAACCGTGCGTGTAGATCACGCCCAACGTGTCGTCGACGTTGCGGAACGGTCGTAGGTGGCTGAGGTAGTTGAGCGCGAAGTACACCAACGTGGAGGCGATCACGCCCATCGCGATCGCGCCGTAGCCGTTGACGTAGCCAGCAGCCGGGGTGATCGCCACCAACCCGGTGATCATGCCGTTGACGCCGGAGATCAGCCCCGGCTTGCGGCCGGTTAGGTAGTCCCACAACACCCAGACCAGGAACGCACAGGCCGTGCACAGGTTCGTGTTCAGCACCGCGCCCGAGGCCGATGCGCCGGCAAAGTACGGGTCACCGCCGTTGAAGCCGTTCCAGCCCAGCCACAGCAGCCCGGCTCCGACCGCGACCATCAACACGTTGTTGGGGGCGTCGATCTCACGGTCTCGCTGGAGCCTGGGGCCGATCACCGCCGCGGCCATGAAGCCCGAGACGCCCGCCGCTAGGTGGATCACGTAGCCCCCGGAGAAGTCGACGGCGCCGTGCTGGGCGAAGAAGCCGCCGCCCCAGATCAGGAACGCGTTGACTACGTACACGAGCGTGATCCACAGCGCCACGAACGGAATCCAGGCCTTGAAGTTGATCCGCCCGAGCACCGACCCGAGCATCAGGATCGGGGTGATTCCGGCGAACACGAACTGGAAGTACACCAGCGTCGCTTGCGGGAACTTGAAGCTGGGGCCGGTGGTGGCGAGGGGAATGTTCGCCTGCCCCTGTTCTCCAGAGTGGTTCAGGACGCTTCCCGGCTTACCGATGAAGTTGCCGAAGAAGCCGGAGTGGGACAGCCCGTGGAACGGCGAGCCGAAGCCCATCTTGAAGGCCCAGAGGACCCAGACCACGAGCACGACGGCGAAGGCAGCGAAGGTCAGCATCATGCTGTTGATGGACCAGCGCTTCTGCATCACGCCGCCGTAGAGGACCACGAGGCCGGGAACGCTCATGAGACCGACGAGCGTGGCGGCGGTCATCTGCCACGCGTTGTCTCCTGGGCTCAGCCACGATGGATAGGCGGACCACATGTAGTTGATCTCCTTGTCCTTGAGGACGGTCGAAACAAAGCCACCGCACGTGGTGGCCGGGCCTGCGAGCCCAATCAGGTGCAGATGTTGCTGGCCGGCGGGAGGCCCCGACATGGCCGCGAGTCCAGGGTTCCTCGGGGGGTCCTGGACATTGGGATAACCGCCTACAGCCGCACTGGCGCCGCGGCAGGCACGAACAGCACCGGGCTCCGGGCGGAATCCAGCTGTGCCCGGGCAGATCCGCTCAACTCGATCCGACCGGCGGTGGTGCCCGGCCTGGAGCCGAGCACGAGCAGGTCAGCGGTTCCGCCTTGAGCCTGGACAGATGCGCCGAGCTTCTCGGCCAGCACCTGAGCGGTCTCCTGAGTGGCTCCATCCGGTTCCTGCCCGCCGGCGGCAATGGTCTTGATCGAGATCTCATCGGCGGTTCGGATTCCCGCCGGAGCGACGGCGATGGCCACTGGGCCGCCCTCCAACAGGTGCTGCGCACTGGTTCCCGGCACCACCCGTCCCGGAGGCGTGCGGTAGTCCGAGCCGAACACGATCATCGCGGAACCAAGGCTCGAGGCCAGCTGAGCCAGCCCCTCCCAGGTCGATGGATGGACCACGACGTGACGGGAAATCGAGTCGTCTCCCAACCAGGCTGCGCCCTGTTGCAGGCGACGGTTGGCGTCGTGGCCGGCCAGCTCCTCACGTCTGGGGTCGAACTCGGTCGAGTGGCGCACATAGGCCAGGGCCAGCGATGCCCCGGTGCGAGCGAGCATCTTCCCCAGCGCCAGCGCGTCGTCGTCGTTGGGGGTGCCGTCGTAGGAGATGATGATGTCGTTGCTCATGCCAGCGAAATCCTGCCGGGAGGGCAAGCTCGGGGACATTGGCCTGGGGGCCAAGGATCGCCGGCATCGGCTGTCCAATTGGATGAGAAGGCCGACCGGCCGCCGGCCGCTGTGTCTGCTGAGCCCGCCTGGCCCTGTGCGACGATCGTCGCCGTGGAGTGCTTCCTTTGCGCTTAGTCCTCGGTTTCGGCCCCAAGGCGATGCTGCTCTTGGCGCTCTCCCTGAGGCTGCACCACCACTTCCGCGGAGCGCCGATCGACTACGGAGCCCTGGCCACAGCGGCGGCGGCCAGCTGGATCGGAGTGCCCGGGCCGGGGGAGCCGGTGCTGATCGCGGCCGGAGTGGTCGCCGCCCATCACCGTCTGGATATTGGCTCGGTGCTGGTCGTCGCCTGGCTCGGCGCCACCGCGGGAGGGATCGCCGGCTGGCTGGGGGGGATGAAGGCCGGGCGGACGGTGCTGACTGCCCCCGGGCCGTTGCTGCGTCTGCGCAGCAAGGTGATCGCGCGCGGCGATCAAGTGTTCAGCCGCGTGCCCGTGATCGCGGTGCTGCTGGCCCCATCCTGGCTCGCCGGAATCCATCGTGTCCCCCGCCGGCTGTTCCTGCCTCTGAACGCTCTCTCGGCTGCCGCGTGGGCCGGAGGCATCGGCCTCGGCGCGTACTACGTCGGCCCGACCGTGGTCGACGCAGTCGACGATCTTGGCTGGGTGCTGGCCACCGCCCTGGTGGTGCTGGTCCTCCTCGTGGTCGGCGGCGGGGTTCTGCAGCAGCGTCGCCTCAAGCGCCGCCGACGGGCGGGCTCGTAGCGCCGTGCTGCCTCAGGATCGGCGAACTTTTCCAGGTCGGCGAGTCGCCAGCTAAAGCTGGAGCCCGGTCCAGGACATGGAACGGAATGGCACCACCGGCAGGCCCACGTCGAGCTGGATCACGGCGTGCGGATCGAGCGGGATCGAACTCGGGGCCTTCGTCCAGAGCTTGCCGTCGACGTACGCGGTCACCTTGCCGGCGGCGCTACCGACCCTATCGGCGCTCAACGGCTGGTGCCATTCGTCGAAGAAGTTCCCGAGCGTGTAGATCCGCTGGGTTGGGGACTCGATGTGAATCACCCCGTCGGGAGCGTGCGTGTGCAGCCAATAGATGCACTGCCCGCCGGCGGCGACCGGACCCTGCTGGCTCGGCTGAACGCTGGATCCGGGGATCCCGATCCCGCCGGGCAGCGCCCGTGGCTGACCATTCACATACACCACCAGGTGGGCATGGATGTGGTAGGCGAGCTGCTCGGTCGGGCCGCAGCTGATCCCGTCCACGGGTTCAGTCTGCGTGGTGCCGGCGGGCGCCAGCGCCGCCCCCGGCTCGATCGGGACGCCCTCGAAACCGACCTGTGGCGCGGAAGCCCCGCTGCCGGTCGACTGCGAAGCGGGGGATGTCGAGGCAGTTGCCGACGAGCTGGAAGAGGAGCTGCTGCTCCCACAGCCCGCGAGCAGGGCAGCCCCAATCAGCAGTGACAGCAAGCGCGGCGGGATCGACATCGGAGTTGAGAACGGTACCTGGTGGTAGGTTGGGCGACGGTGCCGGACGTCGTGATGCCGATGACCACCGCCCTGGAGCTCCCGGGCGTCACCGTGACCGAGAACCTCGGCGTGTGCTACGGGCTGGTCGTGAGGAGCATGGGGGCCATCGGCGGCGTGGCTGCGTCGTTCAAAGGTCTGCGTCGAGGTGAGATCACCCAATACACCCAGCTGCTGGAGGACTCGCGCCGTCATGCCATCGACCGGATGGTCGAGAACGCGCAGCTGATGGAGGCCGACGCGGTCATCGCGGTCCGCTTCGACTCCTCGGAGATCGGCCAGCAGTTCACCGAGATCGTGGCCTACGGCACCGCGGTCAACATCCGGCGCGTCTAGCCGGTGCGGCTCGGCGACAGCGAGCGCGAGCTGCTGTTGGACGTGCTCAAGCAGCACGCCGCTGCCGGTCGACTCGACGTAGCTGAGCTCGAGCGCCGCGTCGAGCTGATCGCCCGCGCGCAGACGCGGGAGGAGGCAGCCCCGGCGCTTGGCGACCTTCCGCCGCTGCCGAGCAGATCTCCTGCTGGCTCGAGCTCATCCGCCGGCCGCCGGCGGGCATCCACGCGGTGGGGGAAGGGTCATGGCGAGGCAGACACACCCGCCGCCGAGTGGCAGCCGACGACAGAACGCTTCCGCGACCCCAAGAGCGGCAGGGTCATGAGGGTCTGGGTCGACCGCGGGGGCGGCCGTCACTACCTCGCCGACGGCGACCGCTGAACTGGCGGCGCTTCTCTAGCGCCGATTGCCGCCACCGAACAACGACAGCATGAACAGGAACACGTTGAAGATGTCCAGAAAGATCCCCGCCGCGATCGGCACCGCGCTGCCCATGTCCGCGCGGCGCAGCCGGTTGAAGTCGAGGATCGTGAACCCGCCGAACACCACCAGCCCGGCCAGCGCGTAGATGATGTGAGCTCCGGGGATGGTGACGAACAGCGCGATGACCCCGAACACCAGCAGCGCGATCAGCGCCCAGAACAGCGTCCTCGCCCACGAGGATAGGTCGCGGCGGGTGGCGTACCCGTAGGCGCCTAGCGTGCCGGTGAAGCCTGCCGTCGCGCCGGCAGCCTGCCACAGGGCCGAGGGCTGCGCCTTGGCGTAGACGGCCAGCACCGGGCCGACAGCCATGCCCAGCAGCAGGCCCAAGCCGAACAGCAGCGCGATCGCCAGCTGCTCATGTCCGGCCCGCGTCGCGAACTGGAGCCCAAAGACGCACGCGAACGCGCCGATGAACAGGAATAGGCCCGTGGAGCCGGTGAGGTTGCGGCCGATGTAGGCGCCGAGCGCGGTGCAGCCGACGGTCAGCGCGACCAGGCCCATGACCTGGCCGAAGACGGCGCGGCTGCGATCGCGGGTCAGCGTCGCGCCGTCGCCGCCGCCGCGGAGGGCGAAACCGTTGTAAGCAGGCATATCGGTGGTTGCTCCTAGATTGGTGTAGCGCTCGGAATCAACGTAAACGGTAGACGATGGCCAGGCATCGGCCCAACTGCTCGCTGGTCGCGATCGAGATGATCGAGAAGCCGGCGGAGGGTTCTCGGTGAGTGCGCTCGGGTACCGTGGACGATGATGCTCGGCCTCCCCGATGGCGTGACCGCGTGCCTGTTCGACCTCGACGGGGTGCTGACCCAGACGGCCAAGGTTCACGCCGCGGCCTGGAAGCAGATGTTCGACGAGTACCTGCGTGCACGCGCCGAGCGAGAGGGGGGGAAGTTCGTTCCCTTCGACCGCGAGCAAGACTACGACGAGTACGTCGACGGCAAGCCCCGCTCCGACGGCGTGCGCTCGTTCCTGCAGTCCCGGGGAATCGAGCTGCCGCCGGGAGCCCCGGACGATCCCCCCCACGCCGAGACGGTCGACGGCCTGGGCAACCGTAAGAATGAGCTCGTGTTGAGGCTGATCCACGACCAGGGCGTGCAGCCCTACGAGGGCTCGGTGCGTTACGCCCGAGCCGCGCGGGAGGCCGGCCTGGAGCGGGTCGTCGTCTCCTCCAGCACCAACTGCCGGGACGTGCTCGCCGCCGCCGGGATCGAGGACCTGTTCGGAGACGTAATCGACGGCCACGTCGCCGACCGGCAGGGGCTCAAGGGAAAGCCGGCGCCCGATACGTTCCTGGCCGGCGCGCACATCGCCGGCGTGGCGCCGAGCGCTGCGGCGGTGTTCGAGGACGCCCTGGCAGGCGTCCAGGCCGGCCACGCCGGTGGCTTCGGGATCGTGATCGGCGTCGATCGGGTAGGTCAGGCGCAGGCGCTGCGCGAGCATGGTGCCGACGTGGTCGTGCGCGACCTGGCCGAACTCCTGTAGCGACGAGGCAGTCGTGGCCATCGAGCACCCATCGTTTCCGGTCGAGCCCTGGACGGTCCGTGAGACGGAGCTGGACCTGGACAAGCTCGCGCAGACCGAGTCGGTGTTCGCGCTGGCCAACGGCCACATCGGGCTGCGCGCGAACCTCGACGAGGGGGAGCCGTTCGGGTTGCCAGGAACATACTTGGGGGGCTTCTACGAGGTCCGGCCGCTCCCGTACGCGGAAGCGGGCTATGGCTTCCCGGAGGACGGCCAGACGGTCGTCAACGTCACCAACGGAAAGGTCATCCGGCTGCTGGTGGCGGATGAACCGTTGGACGTTCGCTACGGCATGCTGCACCAGCACGAACGGGTCCTCGACCTCCGGGCCGGAACGCTCAGCCGGATCGTCGAGTGGGAGTCCCCGACCGGCCGCCGCGTCCGCGTCAGATCCACTCGACTGGTGTCATTTCGCCAGCGCGCGGTGGCGGCGATCCATTATGAGGTGGAGCCGCTGGACGATGAGCTGCCGGTGGTGATCCAGTCCGAGCTGGTCAGCAACGAGCCGCTGCCCCAGGGCGAGGCGGATCCACGCGCCGCCGCCGCGCTCCAGGCGCCCCTGAGCTGCGAGTTCTCAGACGCCCAAAATGCGCGGGCGCTGCTGCTGCACCGCACGCGCGCCAGCGGGCTGCTGATCGGGGCAGCGATGGACCACGTGATCGACTGTCCCGGCCGTTACGACCAGGAAATCGAGAGCTTCGACGACTTGGCCCGGCTCACGATCTCGGCCGATCTGGCTCCGGGAGCGCCGCTGCGGATGGTCAAGCTCCTCGCCTACGGGTGGTCGGCCCAGCGCTCGATGCCCGCGCTGCGCGACCAGGTGATCGCGGCCGTGGTCGGTGCCAAGCACACCGCTTGGGAAGGGCTCCTGACCCAGCAGCGTGAGTACCTCGATGACTTCTGGGACCGGGCCGACGTCGAGCTGGAGGGCGACGCGGAGCTCCAGCAGGCGGTCCGTTTTGCCCTGTTTCACATCCTCCAGGCTGGTGCCCGGGGCGAGCAGCGGGCGATTCCGGCCAAGGGGTTGACCGGGCCGGGGTATGACGGGCACACGTTCTGGGACACCGAGTCGTTCGTGCTGCCGGTGCTGACCTATACCGCCCCGCACGGGGTCGCGGACGCGCTTCGCTGGCGCCACCGCACCCTCCCGCCGGCCCGCGAGCGCGCCGAGCAGCTGGGGCTCCACGGAGCCGCTTTCCCGTGGCGGACGATCCACGGCCAGGAGTGCTCGGGCTACTGGCCGGCGGGCACGGCGGCATTCCACATCAATGCCGACATCGCTGATGCCGTGGTGCGCTACCGCGCGGCGTCTGAGGACGATTCGTTTGAGCGCGAGGTGGGCCTGGAGCTGCTGGTGGAGACGGCGAGGCTGTGGCGCTCGCTCGGCCATCACGATGCCGCGGGCCGCTTCCGGCTCGACGGAGTCACCGGGCCCGACGAGTACAGCGCGGTCTGCGACAACAACGTGTACACCAACCTGATGGCGCAGCGGAACCTGGTCGCGGCAGCGATGGCCGCCGAGCGCCATCCCCGGGACGCGATCCGGCTGGGGGTCGACCAGGAGGAGGCGGCGGCGTGGCGCGACGCGGCGCGGGACATGCTGATCCCCTATGACCGCGGCCTGAGGGTCCATCCGCAGGCGGAGGGGTTCACCGAGCACGAGGTGTGGGATTTCGCGGCCACAGCGCCCGATCAGTACCCGCTGCTGCTGCACTTTCCCTACTTCGACCTCTACCGCAAGCAGGTCGTCAAGCAGGCCGACCTGGTGCTGGCGATGCACGTTCGCGGCGATGCCTTCGACGCCGAGCAGAAGGCGCGTAACTTCGCCTACTACGAGCGGTTGACGGTGCGAGACTCCTCGCTCTCGGCGTGCACCCAGGCGGTGATGGCGGCCGAAGTAGGCCATCTGGAGCTGGCCTACGACTACTTCGGCGAGGCCGCGCTGATGGACCTCGATGACCGGGAGCACAACACCCGGGACGGTGTCCACATCGCTTCCCTGGCCGGCACCTGGATCGCTGCCGTCGCCGGACTGGGCGGGATGCGCGATCACGACGGCGAGCTGAGCTTCGCCCCCCGGCTGCCCGAGGCGCTGACCAGACTCGCGTTCCGAATCACCTTCCGCGGTCGCAGGCTGTTGGTGGAGGTTGACCATGAGCAGGCTCGCTACTCCCTGCTGGACGGAGCCGAGCTGTTGCTCACCCACCACGGCGAGGCGATCACGATCTCGACCGAGCAGCCTCAGGCGCTACCGATCCCGCCCGCGCCCTCGTTGCCCGTGCCCCATCAGCCCCGCGGCCGCGAGCCAGCGCGGCGGCGTCCGCCGAGTGACGGACGGCTGCGCAGGTGAGGGTTCGGTGAGCTCGACGGCATGCTCCCTTCGTGTCCCAATGTGGTTAGCTGCGCCCGGGGACCGGGAAGCAGGGGCAAGGGCTCGCCCATAGGTCCCGATTCAGGTAATCGATGTCCGTTTCCCTGCCCCTCCATCGCCGGCTCGGTACCGCGGCCATCTGGCCGGTGGGGATCGCCATCACCTCCTGGAGGTACATCTGGCGCACGACACCGATCCGCCGAAGTGAGCTGGAGGGAGACCTCCCGCAGGACCTCCCGCCACGCCTGCCGCCGGGTACTCGCGATGACGAGGTGCAGCTTCCACGCGACGGGGCTGGGCCGCTGCTGCATCGCACCTACACCGGCGCGATTCGGGATACCGACTGGACCCCGGAGCAGCTGATGGAGCTGATCAAGCCCGATCCCAATCGGGTGGCGCCGGGGTCACTGGCGCGATTCCAGAAGACCGTCGGGAAGTCGCAGCGGATGGAGCTGGGCGACGAGTGGCTAATCCGGATGCCCGGTCCATGGGATGGCCCGGTCCGAGTGGTGGAGGTGACGCCGTGCTCGTTTCGTTTTGTGACGCTGAGCGGCCATCTCGAAGCCGGCCAGATCGAATGGAGCGCTGAGGCGCCTGCGGGTCTGCTGCACTTCCAGATCGAGTCCTGGGCTCGGGCTGGTGACCGCCTCTCGGCCCTGATGCACGACCACCTGCGGATGGCCAAGGAGGTGCAGCTGCACATGTGGAGCTCGGTCGTGGAGAAGGTGGCACGGAGGACCGGCGGGCGGCTCACCGGCGGCGTCCAGATCGAGACCCGGCGCGTGGACGGCGAGGCGTTCAAGAGCAGCGGCGACTCTCCAACCGCGGGTTTTTCCAACAACGCGTTGAGAATTAATTTGGACCGAGTTTGAGGTTATCGGCCAAACGGTCATGATCATCGAGTACGTTTTGTGTCCATGGTCGACGCCATCAAGGACGATGAGCCCGGCGGCGAAGGCGCCGGCGAGGCCAGTCGCACGCAGGCCAACGGGAATCGTGACGGCGCCAACGGCGAGCTGACGATCAGAGAAGTCTCCGCTCGCAGTGGAGTCAGCGAAGGCACGCTGCGGATGTGGGAGACGAGATACCGCTTCCCTACGCCCCAACGGCTGGCCAGCGGCCATCGCCGTTACACCACCCACGATCTGGAGCAGGTACGGGCCGTCGTACGTGCGCGTGCCCAGGGGCTGTCGCTGCCCGCCTCGATCGAGCACGCCCGCACGCTCGGCACCGAGCCGCGACCGTCGGTGTACTCCGCGCTGCGGGATACGTTCCCTCATGTGCAATCGCAGCTTCTGCCCAAGCGGGCGTTGATGTCGCTCAGCCACGCGATCGAGGACGAATGCTGCGCCCGGGCGCAGCGACCGGTGCTGATCGCGTGCTTTCAGCACGAACGCTTCTACCGCGTGGCCGAACCCCGGTGGCGCGAGTTGGCCCGAACAGCCGAGGGCGCATTTGTGCTCGCCGACTTCCCCACCAACCGCCGCCCGGCGCGAGGCCCGGCGGAGATCGCCATCGGCGAGAACGACCCATTGCTGCGGGAGTGGGTGCTGATCTGCGATGACCCTTCACTTACGGCCTGCCTGGTCGGCTGGGAGCGTCTCGGTCCCGCCTTCGGCGGGCGGGCGTTCGAGACCATCTGGACGATGGAGCCGTCGGTGGTGAGAACCGCCGCGCGCACCTGCTGCGAGCTCGCCGCCCGCACCGAACCCGAGTACATCGCCGAGTTCACCGAGAGGTTGGCGGCCCCGGCGCCTTCGGCCGGACCTGAGCTACGTCGGGCGATCGATTTGACCACCCGGATCGTGCTCTATGCCACCCGCGGGCGGGACGCCGGATAGCGCCCCGTCCCGTTTGCGCAGCCCGGTGGTTTCCCGTCGGCCCGCAGCCCTGCGGCTAGGGGTTCAACCTCGCCACCGGGCCAGTCCGCGAGGAGCGCTTCGATCCAGCGAGTCGCCGATCAAATACAGGGTCGGAGGCCACAAGCCGACGAAGATCGCTCGGCGTTCGGCGTTGCCGCGCTCGTCCTGGTCGACTGTCTTAGCCCGGATCCACAGGCCGAGGCAGAGGCCAACCGCGCCCATGGACAGCGTTCTCAGGTAATCGCCTCGCAGCCCGAGGCGCCGTAGTAGCGAGAGCAGGTCGAACATCGACCGCGGGGTTACCCGGGCCTGCCGGGAACGAACCATGCACCGCTCTAGGTCCGAGCGCCGGCCGCCGATTAAAGACACGAGAAGGCCAGGGAGGCCAACCCCGACCTTGGATCGCTGAACCCGCATTGACTCCGGCCCCCCGCACAACCGTATACGTCGCTGACGATCACCCTGTCTTCCGCGAAGCGGTGAGCAGGGCGATCAAGGCGCGGCCTGAATTCGAGCTCGTGGGCCAGGCTGAGGATGGTCGGGCGGCGCTCCAGGAGATCCTGCAGCTCGAGCCGACGGTGGCGATCCTCGATCATCAGCTGCCCTCGCTGCCCGGGATGGAGATCCTCCGCGCGATTCAGCGCGACGCCGCCGATACGAGGGTGGTGATCCTCTCCGGCGACGACTCGGGTTCGCTGGTCTACGAGTCGGTGCAGCTCGGCGCCGCCGGATACTTGACCAAGGCGGCCACGCTGACGGAGATCTGCGATGCGGTCGCGGCCGTCGCCCGGGGGCATGCCGTGCTCGCGCCTCAGGTTCAGGCTGGGCTTGTCGCCGAGGTCCAGACGCGCTCAGGGCCATCCGGTCCGCTGATCAGCCCGCGCGAATCCCAGGTGCTGCGCATGATCGCCGACGGCCACTCCGCTCCCGAGATCGCCTCCAGCCTGTTCATCAGCCCCTCCACCGTCAAGACCCACACCAAGGCTCTGTTCGAGAAGCTCGGGGTCAGCGATCGCGCGGCGGCGGTGGCCGAGGCCATGCGCCGCGGTCTCCTGGAGTAGCGCTGGTGCGCAGCCGCAGCGTCAGCGGGTTCGTGATCACGTTGTTCGTGGCCCGGGCCCTGGTGGTGATCACCATGTTCGCGGTGTTGCTGCTTGCTGTCTCTGAGCTGCGAACCGACAATGACCGCGCCCGCCGGGCGTCTGACGTCCTGGTTCAGTCCTTTCAGATCGAGCGCACGGTCGTGGATCTCGAGACGGGCCTGCGCGGATTCCTGCTCACCGGCAGGCGACAGTTCCTCGGCCCCTACGAGCAGGCCCGTGCGGTGCTGCCTGGCCGCCTTAGCGGGATCGAGCGTCTATCCACCCGTGGCGCTCAACACGCGGCGACGCTTCGCCTGGCGGCGATGATCCGGCAATACATAAGCGTGTACGCCCAGCCCCTGATCGCGCACCCCCCCGCTGCGGGTTCGGCCTCGGAGATCGCCGCGACGGCCCGCGGCAAGCAGCTGCTGGACGCCCTGCGGGCGCAGTTCTCCGCCTTCGCTACGGCGGAACTGGCCCAGCGGGCCGGGCAGCACGCCGACACCGACAGGAGCGCTTCGCGGGCAACGCTGATCGCGGCGATTGGCTTCGCTCTGTCGCTGGTCCTGCTCGCCATGCTCCTGCTGTACCTGTTGCGAGGCGTGGTTAGGCCGATTCGCCAGGTGAGCGAGGCGGCCGGACGCGTGCGCAAGGGCCACCTGGATGTCCGCGTACCCGAGACGGGAAGGGGAGAGGTGGGCCGTCTGGGAGCGTCCTTCAACGAGATGGCCAGCTCGATCCAGAGCCGCGACGAGCAGCTCTCGCAGGCCAAACGGCAACTGGAGCTGGCAGTAACCGCGGCCGAAGAAGGCTCGGTGCTGAAGTCCAACTTCCTGGCCAACATGAGCCATGAGATCCGGACGCCGCTCAATGGCGTGGTCGGCATGATCAGCCTGCTCGGAGAGACCTCACTGACACCGGAGCAGCGGGAGTATGTAGAGGTGGCCCGGGGCTCGAGCGACGCTCTCATGAGCGTGGTCAGCGACGTGCTCGACGTGGCCAAGATCGAGGCTGGTCGGCTCCAGGTCGAAAACCGCGACTTCGACCTGCATGAGGTGGTCGACGCCAGCTGCGAAATGGTCGCGGCGAGCGCGCTGACCAAGGGGGTCGAGCTGCAGTCATACGTGCACGAGGGCGTTCCCCGTGCGGTGATCGGAGATCGCACTCGGGTCGGTCAGGTCCTCGTCAACCTGCTCGCCAACGCGGTCAAGTTCACCGCCGAGGGAGAGGTCGCCCTGGAGGTCAGCGTCGCCGCGCGCGGCGTGCGCCTAACGACCGTGCAGTTCGAGGTGCGCGACACGGGAATCGGGATCGATCCGGCGCGGATCAAGCAGCTGTTCGAGCCCTTTGCCCAGGCCGACGCGACCACCACCCGCAGGTTCGGGGGCACCGGTCTCGGGCTGGCCATCTCGCTGGAGCTGGCCCGGCTGATGGGCGGGAGCATACAGGCGCAGAGCAAGGTGGGAACCGGCAGCAGCTTCCGAGTCCGGATCCCGTTCGCGCTCGCCCGCTCGCAGCTGCGTGCGCCGGTCCCGCCGACGCAGCTCCGAGACCTGCGCGTCCTGGTCGTCGACGACAGCGCCACCAACCGTCGGGTGTTCGAGGCTTACCTGAGCTCGTGGGAAATGCGCTCGGAAGGGGCCGTAGACGCTGCCGAGGCGTACGAGCGCCTGCAAAGCGCCGCCAAGCAAGGGGATCCCTTCGACCTCGTGCTGCTCGATCTGAACATGCCCGGGGAGAGCGGGATCGAGCTGGCCACCCGCATCAGGCGCACGCCGACATTGCGCTGGACCCGAGTGATCCTGCTCACCTCCTCTCCGTCGGCGGACGCCGATGACCCCGAGGCCGGCATCGACGCGCAGTTGACCAAGCCGGTGAGGCAGTCGCGCCTGCTCGACACCGTCAGCGCGGTGATGGCGTACGACCCGGCCGCTTCGGGCGCGGCGACGACGCCTTCATCCCTGCTGACCACCTCGAAGGAGGCGCGCTCGGACGGGAATGGGAGCTCGACGGCGGCGGGCAGGCGGATTCTCGTCGCCGAGGATCAACCGGTCAACTGGATGCTGATCGAGCGGCTGCTGCAGAAGCGAGGCCACCGCGCCGTCCACGCCAGCGACGGCAGGCAAGCCCTAGAGATATTGGCCACTGAGGACTTCGACTTGGTGCTGATGGACTGTCAGATGCCGGAGCTCGACGGCTATCAGGTGGCGCGGGAGATCCGCCAGCGGGAGGTCCAGGCGGGGCGGCCGCGGCTGCCGATCGTGGCCATGACAGCGCACGCGCTGCAGGGCGATCGTCAGCGGTGCATCGATGCCGGCATGGACGATTACATGGCCAAGCCGATCAGCGCGGGCGTCCTGGACCGGGTGCTCACTCGCTGGCTGGCGGTGCCGAGCCGCGGAGGGGCCGAGCTCTCTCGCGACCGGGTGGAGGAGCTGCGCTCCCTGTTTCCCGGCAGCGAGTTCGGGCGAATGCTCCGTGACGTGGCCGCCGAGATCGAAGCCGATCTCGAGCAGATTGGCGCCGCCGTCGACGGCGATGACCTGGCAACCGTGGCCGCGGCCGCGCATCGTCTCAAGGGAAGCGCCAGATTGGTGGGCGCGGCGCTCCTCGCCGAGGCGGCTGACGTTTTGGATCAGCAGGCTCGCGCCGGTCAGGCGGCGAGCGGTATCGCCGACCTGGTGGCGATACTCCGGGAGCGCTGGGGCGAAGCATCGGCAGCCGTCGCCGCGGAGACCTCGAGTACCGCATGAGGCACGTGAAGCTCACGTACCGGCTGAGTCGCGGGGAGGTCGTGTACCGGCTGAGTCTGGTTGGGTCCGTGGCCGAGCCCGAGCACCTCGATCACCGTCTTGGCCAGGATCCGAAGCTCCAGCCGCACCGACCAGTTGTCGATGTAGTAGTTATCGAAGGCCACGCGCTCCTCGATCGAGGTCTGCCCCCGCAGCCCGTGCGCCTGCGCCCATCCGGTGATGCCGGCCCGGACCCGGTGACGGTCGCCGTAGCCGGGGACCTCGCGGCTGAACCGCTCCACGAACTGCGGACGCTCCGGTCGTGGACCGATCAGGCTCATCTCGCCCCGCAGCACATTCACGAGCTGGGGCAGCTCGTCCAGCGAGCTGGCCCGAAGCAGGCGCCCGACGGGCGTGCGGCGGTCGGTCCCTTCAATCCCGCCGGGAGCCAGTCCCGCGTGCGGCGCGAACTTGGGCTGGTCGCTGTCGATCCGCATCGAGCGGAACTTGAGCAGGTCGAACTCCTTCCCGTCACGCCCCACGCGACGCTGGCGGAAGACCGCCGGCCCCGGCGAGCTGAGCCGCACCGCCAGCGCGAGCGCCAGCAGCAGGGGTGCCAGCACCAGCAGCGCCACCACCGCGACGGTGCGGTCGATCAGGTGCTTGGCCGCGAACTGCCAGCGGCTGGCCCCCACCAGCCGTGGCGGTGCCGTCTTCGGCTCGGCCGGCCGCAGCCCGGACGGGCGCCGCTCCCGGCTCGGACGACGAGAAATCCTCGGTTCGAGTGTGCAAAGCTGCTGCTGCGAGTCCATTCGCCTCTGCCCTCTTTCTGGATCAATAACCATGCCGAGATGGTCGCCCGGATCCGTTCCGCCGGCCATCGCCCAGGCGGGCACAGTTGCCTTCACGAGCCAAGTCCGTCAGGGGGAACGGGTCATCACCCGGAAGGGTGAGGCTGGAGTCCCCCGATCGGGGGAGCATCAACCGCTGCGGCTATCCTGACCGCGATGTCACTTCAGATTCCGGTTGAACGAGTTCTCGCCGTAGTCCGGGACTTCCAGCTCTCGGGCGGGGCAAGTCTTGGCCTCGTCGCCTGGGAGCTGTGCGTGGACGACCAAGCCGTGGCCGCGGCGTGGCGGCAATCCATTCACGACGGCCTGTTGGAGCCGGCGGGACAGGATCTTCAGAGCGGCGAGGATGTCTGGCGGATCTCCCGCCGGGGGTGGGAGGCGCTTGGCGTCAATCCGGTGGCTGATCGGCGTCGAAGGGCCGCAATCGATCGTCTTGGCCTGCTCAGCCGTGTCGGCGACCCGGGGCTGGCCTCGCTCACCCGCCTGGCCTCATGCGTGGTCGGCGGCTGCTCGGCGGCGGTCTACATCTTCGACGACCGCTTCCCGCACCGGGTGGCCGCTCACGCCGTGCTGCCGGGCCAACAATCCGTCCACGACGCGATGTCCAGGCTGACGCTCGATCGCCAAGCTCCGGTGCTGGTCAGCGATGCCACCAGCGACGATCGCTTCTCCGGCTCCCCGCTCGTGGCCGGACCCGAGCCGGTCCGCTTCTACGCGTCGATGCCGTTGCGGGCACTCGACGAGGGGGTCGTCGTGGGCACCCTGTGCACGTTCGACACCGAGCCGCGTCGGCTCACCAACGATCAGGTGGAGCTGCTTCAGGCCCTGGCTCGGCAGGTCGTCTCCCAGATCGAGCTGTCCCGCTTGGCCGACGATCTCGGCCTGCTCGCCACCGATGACGCCCTCACTGGATCAGTGAACCGGCTGCTGCTGACCGATCGACTGCAGCAGGCGCTCGCGCGCAGCCGAAGAAACGGCGGCGACGTGCTGGTGATGGTGCTCGACATCGACGACTTCGAGACGATCAACGCCGCCCGCGGACACGAAGCCGGAGACCAGGTGCTGATGGCGGTGGCCGAGCGCCTGCGCGGTGTGCTGCGATCCACCGACACCGTGGCCCGGTTCGGTGGCGACCAATTCGCGGTGGTCGCCGAGCTCAGGTCATCTGACGAGCTGTCCGGGACGGTGATCGATCGTCTCCGGTCCGCAGTCGGGCACACGATCCCCTGCGGCGAGGGCGAGCTGGCAATCAACGTCAGGATCGGTGCCGCCAGCGCGCAGGCCGATGACGATCCGGCTCGGGCGCTGGCGCGTGCCGAGCGTGCGCTCGAGTCAGGGAAGCGCTGAGCCGTCGATTCAGGTGTTGCAAATTGAGTATTGGGGCATCAGCGAGCCCCATCGAGTAGGCTGGCACCAGAGCAATTTCCCATTCGCGTCGCCCCAGACCTTGGTGGCGTTGGTTTTGACGCACAACGTGTCTGGAGCATCATGCGAGCTGAATACGAAGTGCCTGCCCGGGAGGGCGCAGCGGCAAGCGCGGAGACCCCGAGGCCACGGCGCAAGCCGCCCTACTGGCGCGAAGCACTAGCTCCCTACGCGGAGCCCCATCACGGACGCAGCCTGCTGCAGGTGGCGACCTCGGTCGTGCCCTACCTGGTCCTGTCGGTGGCAATGTACCTGTTGCTGGAGGTGTCGATCCCGCTGGTGCTCGTGCTTGCCGTCCCCACCGGGGGCTTTCTGGTCCGAACCTTCATTCTCTTTCACGACTGCTCGCACGGCTCGCTGCTCAGATCCAAGCGCGCCAACGCATGGCTAGGGGCGTTCCTGGGTTTGCTCGTGCTTTCTCCGTTCCGGCGCTGGCGCCACGACCATGCAATCCATCACGCCAGCTCCGGCGATCTCGAACGTCGAGGCGTCGGGGACGTCGTCACGATGACCGTCGCCGAGTATCAGTCGCGCTCGCCGCGGCAGAGGCTCGCCTACCGAGCGATTCGCAATCCGCTGGTGATGTTCGGCATCGGTCCGATCATCGCCATGATCATCGGGCCGCGGCTGGTCACGCGCTCGCAGCGTCCGCGCCTTCGTCACAGCGTGCTCGCCACCGACGCCGCGCTGTTGATGGTCGTCGCCGCGCTGTGCTGGTTGATCGGCTGGGAGGCGTTCCTGCTCGTCTGGGCACCGGCGGCGCTGCTCGCCGGCTCAGCCGGGATCTGGCTGTTCTACGTCCAGCATCAGTTCGAGGCCGCGTACTGGCAGAGCTCTGATCAGTGGACCTACGCCGACGCCGCGCTCCTTGGCAGCTCGTACCTGAAGCTGCCGAGACTGCTGCAGTTCTTCTCCGGCAACATCGGCTTACACCACATCCACCACCTCAACGCGCGCATTCCCAACTACAACCTCCAGCGCGCGCACGACGAGAACCCGATGCTCCAGGACGTGCCGACGCTGTCGCTGGCTGACGGCCTACGCGCGGTGCGCCTCAAGCTCTGGGACGAGGAGCGCGGTCGCCTGGTCGGGTTCAAGCAGGCGCGGGCGCTGGCTTAGTCTGGAGGATCGATCGTGTAGCTGGAGCGCCAGGGAGGAGGATTGGGCGAGGATCGGTTGAGCATCGTGATGCGAGCGGTCCGCGGCCTCGATGGCGAGGATTCGGGGTCGGTGATCGGTCGCGTCTGCGCGGCGGCGACGTCGCTCCTGTCGGCCACGGCCGCCGGAATCTCGTTGATGGTCGACGGAGAGCTGCGTGGGTCCGCGGGCGTGTCAGAGAAGGGGATCGCCGCCGTGCAGGAGCTGCAGCTCGAGCTCGGCCAGGGCCCGTGTATCGAGGCGTGGAAGATCAGGGCGGTGGTGATGGAGCCGGACCTGGCCGATCCGGCGGTTGTCCGCTGGCCGGCATTTGCCCAGGCCGGAGTGCGGGAGGGCGTGAGGGCGGTGTTCGCCTTCCCGCTGACCTTGGGGGCCCTCCGGGTGGGAGTCCTGGTCCTGTATCGCGCTCGGCCGGGCCCGCTGGGCGCCGATGAGCTGGCCTATGGGCTCGTCGTCGCCGATGTCGCTACGCACCTGGTTCTCGGCCTGCAGACCGATGTTCCTGTGGGGACGCTGCACGAGCTGCTCGCCGGCCAGCCACCCCAGTGGGCGGAGATCCATCAGGCCACGGGTATCGTCTCGGTCCAGCTCGAAGTTCCCCTCAAGGATGCCTTCGTCCGTCTGCGCGCCCACGCCTTCGCCGCCGACATTCCGCTGCGGGATGTGGCTGGTGAGGTTGTCGCCGGGCGTCTTCACCTCGAACAATCGGCGTAGCCCGACACCACGGACCCGATAAATGAGGTAAAAGATGGTGAACCGATGACCCGAGAGCAACGGATCGTCGCCGCATTCGTGGAACTTGCCGACCCGCTGGCTGCGGACTTTGACGTGGTCGAGTTCCTGCACCGACTGGCTGAGCGCTGCGTGGAGCTTCTGGATTGTGCCGAGGCGGGCCTGCTGCTGGCCGACGCCGCCGGTCTGCTGCGCGTCATGGCCTCCTCCAGCGAGCGCGCGGACGCGCTCGAGCTGCTGCAGTCCCAGAACCACGAGGGGCCCTGCCACGAGTGCTACCACCGGGGCGAGCCGGTGTTCAGCGACGATCTCGAAGCCGATGTCGGCCGCTGGCCGACCTTCTCCCCGGCGGCCCTCCGAAGCGGCTTTCGCTCCGTACAGGCCCTGCCGATGCGCGTCCGGGGCGAGACCGTCGGCGCGCTGAACCTGTTCCGCAGCCAGCCGGGGCGCCTGGAGGCGCCAGATCTTCCGCTGGGCCAAGGCTTGGCCGACGTCGCTGCCGTCGCCCTGGTGCAGGAGCGGGTGGCCCGGGAGTCGCGGGAGGTGATCGCGCAGCTGCAGGAAGCCCTCACCAGCCGCGTGGTCATCGAGCAGGCCAAGGGCGTGCTCGCCGAGCGTGGCCAGATCGACATCGATGCGGCGTTTGCGAGATTGCGCGCTCATGCTCGGCACAGCAACCGACGGCTCTCGGACGTGGCCCGGGACCTGATCAACGGCCGGCTCGATGCTGTCCTGCTGGCCGAACCGACCGGCTGATTCGGCTGCTCGGCACGCCGGAGATGAGCACATCGACCCGACCGCGCCAGTCCGACCTGGAGTCGCTGCGGAGTGGGGCCGGAAGCGTTCGCCATCCGCTGACCCGGGCGCTGCTGGTCCTGACCTTCACCACCGGTCTGGTCGATGCTGTCAGCTATCTCGGCCTCGGCCGTGTGTTCACCGCCAACATGACCGGCAACATCGTGCTGCTCGGCTTCGGCATCGCCGGCGCCGGCGGATTGCCGGTCCTGGCCCCCTTGATCTCACTTGGCTGCTTCCTCCTGGGCGCCGGGGCCGGCGGCCTGTTGGCCAAGCGGTTTAAGGACCGCCACACTGAGCACATCGCCCACGCGCTGGTGATCGAGGTGTCGTTGGTCGGCGTGGCAGCCGTCTTTGCCGTCTTCGTCGCCGTACGCCCGGGCGCTGCCTCCGGAGACCTCGTGATCGCCCTGCTGGCGTTCGCGATGGGCGTTCGCAACGCCACCGTACGACTCATCGCCGTGCCCGACCTGACCACCACGGTGCTCACTATGACCCTGACCGGGCTGGCCGCTGACTCACCCCCCACTGGGGGGTCGGGCAAAGGCTCGCTGCGCCGCCTCGCCGCCGTTGTCGCCATGCTGGTCGGCGCGCTGGCCGGCGCTTTGCTGCTGAAGACGAGCCTCGTCCTTCCGCTGGCGGCGACGGCTGCGTTGGTGATGGTCACCTGGCTGGTCTATGTCCCGGCCGCCCGGCGGGCGATCACATGAGTGGGACCGCCCTGGTCACCGGTGCGGCCAGCGGCATAGGAGCGGCGATCTCGTCCCGGCTGGACGCGGACGGGTGGGATGTCCTGAGCGTCGACCTGCGCGGGGACGTGGCGTTGCAAGCCGACCTGACCACGCGCGAGGGCAACCAGCGTGCCGTGGCGGCGGCGCTCGAGCGGTTTGGCCGTCTCGATGCGGTGGTCCCCAACGCCGGGTTCCAGCATGTCGCCGCGGTGGCTGAGTTCCCAGAAGACCGGTGGGACCAGATGCTCGCGCTGCTGCTCACGAGTCCCTTCCTCCTGGCTCGCTACGCCTGGCCTCACCTGCTCGCCGCCGACGAGGGCCGCTTCGTGGCCATTGCCTCGGTTCACGGCCTGGTCGCGTCGCCCTTCAAGTCGGCTTACGTGGCGGCCAAGCACGGGCTCCTGGGACTGGTCAAGACGCTCGCGCTGGAGGGGGCGGACGAGGGCATTACGGCCACTGCGGTGTGCCCGGCCTACGTGCGCACGCCGCTGGTCGAAGCTCAGGTGGCCGACCAGGCCAGGGCGCATGGACTAGGCTCGGAGCAGGTGCTCGAGGAGGTGATTCTGGCCCCGCACGCAGTCAAGCGGCTGATCGAGCCGGACGAGGTCGCCGCCGTGGTGGCCTTCCTCCTGTCCCCGGCTGGACGAGCGTTCACCGGGGCGCCGGTCACGATGGACCAGGGCTGGACGGCGCGCTGAGTCCCGGCGGTGCCCGATCAGGCGCCCACCCGCTTGCGAGCGCCGACGAACTGTGCGGCTCCCGTCACCTGCTGGCGGACCTCGTGCAGGCCGCCGCGGCGAAACGCGTCGGTAATCTCATTGCGTCCGAACAAGCGGATCCCGCTTGGCGCGGCGGCCAGGCCGGCGACGGGCCGCAGGATGTCGGGCCCGCGGTGACAGCTCGTGAGCACGGCCACTCGCCCCCCGGGAGCGAGAACGCGGATCATCTCGGCGATTGCCGTGAACGGCTCGTCCATCAGATACAGGGCGGCATAGCAGCAGACGGCGTGGAAGCTCGCGTCGCGGAATGGCAACCGCTGCGCATCCGCCCGGACGTAGGCGGCATTGGCGGCGTCGGTGTCCGTCATCGCTTGGCCGAGCATCGTCGCTGACGCGTCGAGACCGACCACCAATCCCGAGTTGCCGACCGGCTGGAGCAGCCGCCGGGTCACGTTGCCCGGCCCGCAGGCGACATCGAGCACCACGTCGCCGGGAGCGAGCTCCAACTCGTAGGTGGTCTTGCTCTCGAGCGCTCCACCGACTCCGAGCGTCCCGAAGGCCAGGCGCACGCCGACCGGTCGCCACAGTCGCTCGTAGACGATCGGCAGGGTACGGCTGGTCATCGCCCGCTGGCCCAACGAGCGGGGGCCAGGGGTCGTCCGCCCGAGAAGGTCCAAGTAGCCGTGCTGGACGTCGGGGCTGAGAGGTGGTTTCTCCAGCAGCGCGAGCGCGCGGTCGATGGCGGGGGATGAGACCACTCCCGTGGGTCAGCTGGCCCCGGAGGTCAGGAGTCGTGACAGCGTCATGCGCCAGTCGTCCGAGCTCGAGGGAAAGCTGTGCCGTCGCCACTGTCGAACTCGCGGATTGTCAAGAGTCATGGGACAAGCATGGCATCGTGCTGGTGAACAGGGCAAACGCTGCCGCCTGTCGGCTCGTCCGGTTGCGGACCTCGTTGACGCTGGCGCAACACGCTGGTCGCGATGCTGCCCGCGTTATCCAAACTGAGGAAAGGATCTATGTCCAGAGCCAAGCGGTCACGAGGACCTGGGCTGACCAGGTATACAGCTGTGCTGGGGGCGGTCATCGCGGCCGGCTGTGGGGGAACGGCGATGATGGCGAGCGGTAGCGCCGGCGCCAGCGCCAGCAAGTACGCGACGACGCCCACGTCCGGTGGCCCAGTCAATCCGAGGGCCGTTCCGTTGGGCGATGGATATGTGGGTACGACGCCAAGAGTCGGCTATGTCGACTCGTGTGTCACGCATTTCGGCGGGATCGGGGGCGCCCGGGTGGCGGGACCATGGATCAACACGCGGGCCAAGACGTGGAACTACACGACGAAGCTAGCCGTCAACGGGGCGATCCACTGGCCGAACGCGTCGTATTCAGCCACGGTCGTGAGCGGCAAGCGGGTGTTGAAATTCAACGATCTCCCGACCAACCACAGCACGGGCGTGTTTCCGATAGCGAGCAGCGATCCCGCCTACAAGTACGACCAGAACGGCAACCACATCGCGGCGCAGAGCTTCACCTGGAGCCTGACGCTCAACCCGACGGCGGCCAGCAAGCCATCGTGCTCGGGCGGCGGTCCGATCGGCGTGCTGGGCGATGGCGTGGTGCTGTACAACGCGCTCGATGGCGAGGGTCGCGACGCAGGCGCCCACGAGGTTCTCGACGTATGTGCCGGGCATCCGGATCCGTCGGATACCTATCACCACCATGACATCCCGCCGTGCATCCTCAGCAAGGCCGGCAACGGCCGGGCGACGCTGGTTGGGTACGCGCTCGACGGCTACGGCATCTATGTCGTCAAGAGCGCCAAGGGCACGCTGCCGACCAACACCTCGCTCGACGCTTGCCACGGAACGACGAGCAGGGTCCTGTGGAACGGCCACTTGACGCGGGTCTACCACTACGTGGCCACCCTCGAGTACCCATACACGGTTGGGTGCTTCCATGGCAGCCCGATCAGCAGCGGCCACGGCGGCGGGGGCGGGGGCGGGGCCGGGGGTCATGGCGGTCCCCCTGGGCCCTGATTCGACCGGGATACTGACTGGATGCGCGTCCTGATCGTCGAGGACGAGATCCAGCTGGCGCAGGCCCTGGCCCCGGGCCTGCGCCGCTTCGGATTCGTGGTTGACGTGGCCAGCGACGGCGACAGCGGCTTGCGCAAGGCGATCGTCGTCGACTACGACGCGATCGTGCTCGACCGCGATCTGCCGGTCGTGCACGGTGATGAGGTCTGCCGCCGACTCAACGACGATGGTCATCCGGCCCGGATCTTGATGCTGACCGCAGCGGGCGAGCTTGACGAAATCATCGGCGGCCTCGACATTGGCGCCGAGGACTATCTCGTCAAGCCGGTTCGGCTCGCCGAGCTCGGCGCTCGGTTGAGGGCGCTGAGGCGCCGCGATGTCCGTCCGTCGCCGGCACTGCTCAGTTACGGTGAGCTGGAGCTCGACCCGGGGCGGCTGCTTGCTTCCCGCGCTGGCCGGAGGCTGACCCTGACGCCGCGCGAGTGCGCCGTACTGGAGCTGCTCATCCGGGCGGAGGGCCGCGTGGTCAGCGCCGAGGAGCTCCTGCACCGGGCCTGGGACGAGAACGCGGATCCCTTCACCTCCGCCGTGCGGGTGATCATTCTCGGAGCTCCGAGCCGTCGGCCCGCGGATCGGAACCATGCTCGACCGCGGAGAAGCACTGGTCAGCGCCCTGCTGACCCTATCGCGCTCGGAAGCGGTTGGCGCGCGTACATCCACAGATCTCGCGGCGATTGCCCGCGATGTCATCACGGCCACGCCCGAGGCGGGACGTCTGGAACTCCGGCTCGCGTTGGCAACGGCTCCGGTGCAAGGGGATCCGACGCTGCTCGAGCGCCTGGCCGGCAACCTGATCGAGAACGCTGTCCGCTACAACGTTTCCGGAGGACTGCTCTCGATTTCGACCGCGACCAGCAACGGAAGCAGCACAATGATCGTCGCCAACGACGGGACCGTGCTGAGAGCGAGCGAAGTCCCGACGCTGCTCGAACGGTTCCACCGTCACGAACAACGAACCGGAACCGGCTTCGGCCTCGGCCTCCCGATCGCTGATGCGATCGCGCGCGGTCACGGCGGGACCCTGGCGCTGCGACCGCGGCTCCAGGGAGGGCTGGAGGCGGGTAACACTGCCTCTGGGAAGGATTCCGGTTAGTCTTCCGTCCGATTAGTCATGATCGATCGCCGCCGCCGCTACGGGTCCATGGTCGCCGCGCTCAGCGCGGTCGCAGTGCCGTTACCGGCGCGGCTGATCCATGTCGAGAAGACGAGCCAGCGATCAGACGCGCATGCTCGGACGCTGAGACGCGGGCGGTCCACATCGTCCCCCTTGCCTGGGCTCCCAATCGGCGTGCACGGGACTACGAGCTCTGGAGTCCTGCCGAAGCTCACCGTCGTCATGTCTCCCGCGGACCCGCTCGCTGGCCAAAGCGTGCGCTTTCGGGTGCTCGCGGCCGGAGCTGTGTCGGCCGACTATCGATGGGATCTCGACGGAAGCGGCAGATACGCCGTCGACACCCGGACCGCCGCCTCGGTGACGCACGTCTATCGATCGGCAGGGGTTCGAGCGGTGTCGGTGCGCATCACCGAAGGCGCGAGGACGCGGTTAGCCAAGGTGACGGTGGTCGTGCGGGCCCGGCCCCAACGCGGCTCGCGACCGTCAGTCGTCGCTGCCTCTGAGCGGCGGATGGTCAACAGTTTTGGCGTGTTCCGAGCCCGGATAGCAGGCGATCCACCGGTGACGATCATTGATTTCGCCTTTGCGCCTGCCACCACGACGATTCACGTTGGCGACACCATCACCTGGACCAACACCGGGTCCGCCCCCCACACGGCGACTGCGCGAAACGGCAGCTTCGACACCGGCATCCTGAACAAAGGGCAGAGCGCGTCCCATACCTTCACCCAGGCGGGCACATTCGCCTACTACTGCACCGTCCATCCCTTCATGAAGGGCACGATCGTCGTCACCGGCTCGGGCAGCTCCGCCACGACAGCCGCGGCAAACACTTCGGGTAGCACCGGGACGACCAGCTCTGCCCCGGCGGCAGCCGGTGGGTCCACGACCGGCAGCTCCACCACGGCTGGCCAGAGCGGGGGGTCCTTGCCCATGACCGGGCTCGACCTGAAGAGGCTGGTCCTCACCGGACTCCTGCTGGGCGCGATCGGAGTGACCATCCGGCGCGCCGTCTCGGCATAGGAGCCGCAAGTCGGCAACGAGGTCAGCGGCTGCGGGGCGCGGCCGCCAAGGCCGGGGACTCAGCTCACGGTCAGGGTACCCACCATGCCACCGGCGCGATGCCCGGGAACGCTGCAGAAGAACGTGTAGGTGCCGGGCTTGAGGTTCACGGCGAGCGTCCTGGATCCTCCAGCGAAGGTCGGGGTTGCGCCGACGATGTGTCCGTTGGTCCCTTGCTGAATCGTGAGATTGTGTGGCTCAGGCGCGTGGTTGGCGAAGGCGATCGTCACTTTGCCGGCTTTGGCGCTGAGTGAGGTCTTGGTGAACTTCAGCGCCCCGCTGGGATCTGCCGCGACCGCAACTCCACCCGCGGCCGCCCCACCACTCGCCGGCGTGGACGGGGCTGCACTGCTCGCCGCTGTACTCGTCGAGGTCGGCGCGCTCGAGGCCTTCGAGCTGCTCGAGCTGCTGCTGCCGCATCCGACCAACAACACGGCGACGATCAACGGTGAGGCGGAGAGGAGCTTGGCTCTATGCACTTGTTCTCCTAGGCAGGTCGGACGGCGAGATACGAGGAAGCCCGAGTTTACGGCAGCCGGCTGTCACCCTCGAACCTCCGCGGAGGTTACGCGACGAGCTCGGTGCACACCAGCACCAGAGCTACGGGAGCTGCAGGAGCGGCTACTGCGGCGTTGACATGCTCCAACCGACGCCCTGGTGGCACGCGGCGGAGCCGCAATCGACCTGCGCGACCCACATATCTTCTACGAGACTCGAGCTACGGTCCCGCCGCGGTCGACGCCGGTGAAGGCGCCAACAGTGGAATGCCGCGGGTCCAGCGAGCGGCGTAGGAGGGGGCAGCTGGTCGCTCCGAGCCGCGACTGGCTGCTTCTTGGCAAGAGGGCTAAGCTCGGTTGCGTGGACGATGATGCGATTCGCGCCTTGGTGATTCGCCTTTCGCGTGCGGACGCTTCCGGCGGCGACACGATCGAGCGCGCAGCGATCCTTGCGGAAGGGAGCGACCTGGCGCCGGTCGTGGCGTGGATCCTCGCTCGCGGCGGTACACCCGAGCCAGCGGCTGCTGCGGTCGCGGTGCGGGGCCTGCACAGCTCGCGGCTCAGCGGCAGCGATGAAACGCGAACGTCGCCGCCACTGCGCTACGTGCTGCCGGCCGGCTCGCTGCGCTGACAGGCACGCGGCGTCTCGGGTGCGGTACCCGCTGCAGTCCGGCGGCGCCAGCGGCCCTGGCCGCTTGTCGACATCAAAGCCCATCTTTCCCTCATCGTAAGGCGTGCCGCCTACTTCGTCCGGTAACCGTGCGTTGCCCTCTTGATCCCGCCGGCGTTCGCGAGCTGGGTCAGGCGGCTTGAGACAGTTCCGGGATTGAGGTTCAGGCCCCTCGCGAGATCCCCCGCGGTGCTCCCCGGATGCCGGGCGAGGAAGTCGATGATGCTCGCCTCGGCGTCGCCTTGACGGCTGCGCGCGGTCGCACGCCTCTTGCTCGCGCGCCGGGCAGTCGCACGGCGAACCGAGCGAGCCGGAGCGGCCGCAGCTGAGCCGCCACTGTGGGGGTGCGACTCCTTGATCTGCTGCTCGGCGTCTACGACCGCCGATCCCATACGCTCATCAAGCTGACGAGCGCCATGCTCGTTGGCGAGCGTCCGCGACCGGGCGTGCTCGGCGAGCGTGACCTCAGGGTCACGCCCTGAAACTGCGGTTAGGACCTCATCTCGGGGCATATCCGCTCCTTCGTTCGTCGGAAATGCGGCGTCGGTACGCCGTGCTAGTCGTACGATTCGTCAGATACGCGTGGCGGGGATCGCTTGGACCATGCGGGGTCTGCTTTGGTCGGGTGCTATCTGCTCGCCGCGCGTTCAGACGTCCATGGGCATCCAGCGCGTGGAGAGCTGCTGCGATCCACGATCGCGATCGCGCGCGCCCCGACTGCACGCTGCCAAGTTCTGTTCCGTGCTGGTCATGGGTTTTGTGCCTTCCCGTCCCTCCGTTGGGTCCACGCTCAAGGAAGAGGGCTAGAACCCCCGCGCGTTCAATGAGATAGAGACGCGACCACCTGGCCGGTGGTGTAACGCCGGTAGAAGTACGGCACCGGCCCCGCAGTCAAAACCAGTACCCGCCGCCCCATGCCTCGTGGCGCAAGAGCGCCGTCGGTAGACCTCGGGCTTGGGCTGAGAATCCTGGCCGCAGGGCCAGCTCCTGTTCAACAGTACTCCTATTGGAGGCACCCGTGTGGACGCAACCGAAAGAGCCTTCGCAAGCATTCGATTGCACGCCCGGGGCGCATCGCGGCCAGCCGGCCCTCGACGAGACCCGCCATGCGAGGGTCGCCGATGCCAAACCAGCTCAGCAACAGCGAACACGCCGAACAAGACAGCCCGTGCGAGCTGAACGCCGTCGCGTGCCACCCAACCACAGCACCAGGCCAGCGCTCCAGGGTCGGGGAGGATCGCAGCAGCCACGCCCACAACGCCCGGCCTGAGCGCACCCAGCACGACAAGCTCTCGGCCGCGTCGCCGCTGCTAACCGGCCAAGCAGCACAGCTGCGACGGCGCTGGCGATGACGTCAGCTGGCGGCGGCGGGCGCCGCCTGCTTTTGTGATCGGCCAGCGTTGCTCAGCCGCAGCGCCCTCCTCTCAGTTGAGCGCAACTGAGGGAAGAACGCCAAACCCCACCGGACGCGCGGCGCTTCCCCGCCTTTCGCCAGCGGGGTGCGGCCCACCGGTTGCAAGTAGGTCGCGATGTAGGCCTGCGGGAACGGCCGCAGCAACCGTCGCATCTGGCTTTCCCATCACCGACGTGTATACCGCTCGGGAGCTCTTTCCCGTGAGGAGTGCAGCGACGGTCGGCCAACCTGCCGCCGGCGGGCCCTCTCACTGTTTTCTGCCGCGATATGGTGTGCTTGAGCGATGAGGCTCGCTCCATAACCGCGGTCCGCCGCTGATGGCCTCTACGACATCGTCAACCGACGCATCGTGGAGGTCCGCAAATGGAGCCAGTCGAACTCGCGGCGATTCTCTCAGGAGCGGTGCTGCTGGCGAGCATCGTGTCGGTCGAAATCGGGGTCTCCGTCGCACTGATCGAGCTCGCGCTGGGTGGCGGGATCGGTAACGCATTCAGTCTGAATCCGAATGCAAGCTGGCTCGTCTTCATTGCCAGCTTCGCCTCGGTCGTGCTGACGTTCCTGGCTGGAGCGGAGGTCGATCCGGATGACTTCCGCGAGCGCTTCTGGGCTTCGACAACGATCGGGGTGGTGTCGTTCGCAGGCCCGTTTGTCGTCACTTCGTTGATTGCCGCGGGGCCCTTAGGATGGACAACGAAGGCGGCTCTAATCGCTGGCACGGCGCTTTCCACGACGAGCCTTGCGGTTGTGTACGCCGTTCTCGTGGAGACGGGGCTCAACACGATCCGAGTCGGAAAGCTGATCATGAGCGCATGCTTCGTGACAGACATGTGCACGGTGATCGCTCTGTCGGCGATCTTCATCAAGCCAACCGCTTGGTTCCCGGTGTTCCTGGTCGTATCAGTCGCGCTGATCGCGGTGCTGCCCCAGCTCGCTCCTTGGTTCTTCGGTCGGTACGGGGATCGTGTGATCGAGCCGGAGATCAAGCTCGTGTTCGCGATCTTGTTCGTGCTGATGGTGTTAGGCAGCAAGGCGAACAGCCAGGCGGTGCTGCCGGCGTTTGTGCTCGGGCTGGTGATGAGCCGCCACTACCGGCAGCATCGAAAGGAGCAGGAACGTCTGCGGGTGGTTGCGTTCGCGTTTCTGACCCCGTTCTTCTTCCTCCGTGGCGGGTTGAACGTCAGCCTGGGGGCTGTGTTCGCGAACTTGGGTGTGGTCGCGGTTTTGGCGGCGGCGAAGCTGGTGCCGAAGTTCGGGCTGATATTCCCGCTCGCCCGCCGTGGGGTGCCGGAGCACCCAATGTTCACGACGCTGCTCATGAGCACGGGGCTGACGTTCGGGACGATCAGCTCGCTCTACGGGCTGAACGCGCACATCATCAATCGCATGCAGTTCTCGCTGCTGGTCACGGTGGTAGTTCTGTCGGCGATCGTGCCGACTGCGATCGCACAACGCCGGTTCAGCCCTGTCGTCGAGACGGAAGGTCTACGCGATCGCGGCCCCGATGCTGGCCTGACCCCGCGACCCGCAGCCCCGCTTTCTGCGCCTGCGGAGGGAGCGGCAGGATGAGGCTCGATTGCCAGACACGGCAGGCCCAGCCCGTTATCGTCGTGTTCGATTCATGCCGGCTGTAAGCGAATGGTGGTGGCCGTGGGCGGGCTCGACGGCATTACGCCGCGACCGCCGGCGCGATTGCCGCGATCCTGCTCGTTGGCGGGTTTCTGCTCGGTTGGGACGCCGGGTGGCGCCCGTGATCTCGGCATGATCGCGTTCGGGTATGGGCTCGGCGTAGCCGTCGCTGCAGTGTTTCTCGCCCTCGGATATGAGCCTCCGCGCCGCAAGAAGTGAGGGTGGTCGGTGGAACTTGACCGCCGCGAGCTCGCGGCCATTTTTGCTGGCGGATTCGCCGGTGCGATCGCCCGCGCCGAATTGGCTCAGGCCCTCCCGAGCAGCACCAATGAGTGGCCGTGGGCGACCTTCGGCGTGAACATCGTGGGGGCGTTCGCGCTCGGCTATTTCACCACTCGCCTGCAGGAGCGGCTGCCGCTGTCGGCGTACCGTCGGCCGCTGCTCGGCACCGGCTTCTGTGGTGGATTGACGACGTTCTCAACGATGCAGGTCGAGCTGCTGAAGATGCTGGATGGCGGACGAATTGCGCTCGCCGCGACCTATGCCCTGGTGAGCGTCGTTGTCGGCTTTGCTGCAGTGGCCGTCGCCACTAATCTCGTCCGCCGAGCACGGCTGACCGGATGAGCCTGCTCGTCGTCCTCGGCATCGGCCTGCTCGGTGGAGCCGGAGCGGTCGCCCGATTCCTCTTGGACGGTCGCGTGTCTGAGAACGTAGGCCGTGAGTTCCCGTATGGAACGCTGGCGGTCAACATCCTGGGGTCCTTTCTCCTCGGGGTGTTCGTCGGGGCCACGCTCGGCAACGATGCCTACCGATTGGCTGGCACCGGCCTGATCGGTGCGTTCACCACATTCAGCACGTGGACCCTTGAGAGCCACCGCCTCGGCGAGGACGGTCGCCTGCGTATCGGGGCGCTGAACTTCGCGCTCAGCCTTGTCTTGGGCGTCAGCGCCGCCTGGCTCGGCCGCCACCTAGGAGCGACGCTGTGAACGAGGACTGCCTCAAGCTCACGACCTATTTTGGCGAACGGGATCGGGTCAACGGCGGCTTTCTCGCCGATGCGTTCACCGAGATCTTCGTCCGCCACGAGTTGCAGACGAGTCTGCTGATGCGCGGTGTCGAGGGCTTCGGGGTCAAGCATCACCTTCACACCGACAGGCTGCTGACGCTCTCGGAGGACCTGCCGTTAGTGTCGGTCGCCGTCGACACGCGAACGCGGATCGAAACTGCGCTGGCGGAAATCAACCAGCTGCGTTTCAACGGACTGGTCACGCTCGAGCGGGCCCGCATGATGACCGGCCAGATCGATGGCCTCGACCTTCCGCCAGAGCTTCGGGAGGCGACGAAGCTCACGGTCTATGTCGGCCGGCAGGAGCGAGTCGGTAACCAAGCGGCATATGAGGCAATCGTCGATCTGCTGCACAAACGTGGCGTCGCGGGAGCTACGGTGCTGCTCGGGGTCGACGGAACGGCGCATGGTGTTCGTGAGCGCGCGAGGTTCTTCGGACGCAATGCGCAGGTGCCGCTGATGGTGATTGCCGTTGGCGAGGGCGAGCACATCGGCGCGCTACTGCCCGAGCTCGGGCAGATGCTCGCCCGGCCGCTGGTCACGCTAGAGCGCGTGCGAGTCTGCAAACGCGACGGACAGCGGCTCAGCGAACCCCGCCACCTTCCCGAGACGGACGCCTCAGGGCTGGGCGTTTGGCAGAAGCTAATGGTCCACACCGGCGAGCGATCATGCCACCAGGGCCACCCGCTGCACGATCAACTGGTCCGCCGCCTCCGTGCGGCTGGGGCAGCCGGCGCGACCACCCTTCGGGGGATCTGGGGATACCACGGAGACCACCAGCCGCACGGCGACACGTTCTGGCAACTGCAACGCCGCGTCCCGATCCTGACCGTGATCATCGACACACCCAAACGGATCCGCGATTGGTTTTCGATCGTCGACGAGCTCACCGATGAGGCGGGTTTCGTCACCAGCGAGATGATCCCGGCCTTCCGAGCCACCGGCCCGGACATCGACCGCGGCGGACTGAAACTCGCCGGGCCGCTCTGACAACCCCAGGGGCGATTTGATCAGCTCGGACTTGAGAGCAGGCTGGCCGCCGCGAGGGCAGCCAGGATCGCCAGCGGAGCGAGCAACACCCCGCGAGCGGAGAACGCCCTGATCGAGGGCCTCGCGCCGACCTGCCGGCCGCCCGAATCCACAGGTAGGCCGACAGCGAGCCGGTGACGGCCAGGTTCGGGCCGATGTTCAGGCCGATGAGCAGAGCCCGCGGATGCGGGAGGCTCCGTGCGGAGAGCAGCACCGTCGCCGGCAGGTTGTTCACCACAACAGCCGCGACCGCAGCGATCGCCGCCGTCTCCCTAGCAGGCTCGATCTCTGGGGCAGGGGCGGGCGGAGTAGGTCTGAGAGTCGGGTCTAAAGGAACGGGAGGAAGGCTGGGGAGTAGGTTGCTGGCGGTGCGACGGGAGAGGATCACCGGAGAGGCGATCCATTCGACTACTGCGTGAAGCAAATGGGAGGGCGCGCGACTTGCTTAGGAGGCCGCACGTTCCCGAGCTTCATCAGCGCTTCACTCGTCGACGGCTGTTGCGAGAGCCCACGCAGCTGAGGCGAGGTTCCCGAAGGCGTACGCGATCGCTGAGACGCTCACACCCGTGCGCGCGCGCGACAGAGCCTCGATCGCGTCATCGAAGCGCGCCCACACTGGAGCCGGCGCCAGCGCTCCGCGCCATGAAGCCGCGCGAAGTTCGGCGGGCGGTCGCCACGGAGGTCCGGACCGCCAGCCAAAGCCCTGCTCATCGGCGTAGCGATAGGCCGCCTGCTCCTGAGCCGCGGCGTCCGCGAGGGCGCGAAGCCGACGAGAGAAGCCGGCGTCCGGAGGCGGCTGGGCATGGTCGCCGACCGCGGCCTCCCAGCGGCCCTCGGAGATCGCCAGCTGCTCTCTAGCCAGGTCAACGCTCATGTGGCTCCAACAGGTGCTTGCTGAAGGATGGATCCTCCGAGGGCTCGTCGAGCGGAGAACCAACCTCGCCGGTGCCGGCGAGGAAGCGGTCGAGGTCGGAACCTCGGACCAACCACCTACGCGGGCCGGCCTTCGTAGCGCTGAGACGACCCGAGCCGATCCAGCGCCTGACGGTGAGCACGCTCACGTGAAGCCTCTCGGCCACCTGCGCCGGCGTCAGGTAGTCCGCGTCAGGCATAGGACCGCGAAGTGGAAGAGGTACGTTGAAGCACGTGAAGTATCGTTATGATACCTAAGACGATGCTGGATGCGCCTCGTAGCAAGGATGGTCCGGATGGAACCGTCTGCCGGTGAGAGGCTCCTAGCGGAGCTGGCCAAGGCTGTGCCGATGTCTCTCGATGATGAGGCGCTCGAATCGCTGGCAGAACGTTTGGCGCCGCGGCTCGCGCGTCGGCTCCAGTCCGTGGGACGCCCGTCCGACGAGTGGCTGACCGCGAAGGCGGCCGCTCAACATCTGGGCATCTCAGTCACCGCGCTCCACAAGCTCACGTCGGCTCGCATGATCCCGTTTGAGCAGGACGGCCCCGGGTGCAAGCTCTGGTTCCGGCGCGCTGAACTGGACTCGTGGCGGCGCTCCGGTGGCACTCGCGCACGCTAGCGCTTCCAAAATGCTTCCAAACCGACCTTCGGACGTTGTCGCGGATCGCTCCTGAAAAACGAAAACCCCGCTTGAGCGGGGCTTTCTGGAGTGGGCACGGCTGGGCTCGAACCAGCGACCTCTCGCGTGTGAAGCGAGCGCTCTCCCGCTGAGCTACGCGCCCGGGAAGGGGAAATTCTACGCCCCTACGAGCAGAGTCAGGGGGCTGGCGCGCCCGGATACCGACCGCTTGCCATCGGTTCCCTTTGGACGCCCGCCGCCTACAGTCGAACGAGGTTCTCGACCGCTAGCCCTCGGGTTGCGCCGCGCAGGTCGATGAACAGGGCAGCGTCCCTGGCCACGGCAGCGTGGTCAACCCCGGGGTGGACCGTGACGAGCACGACCGCGTCGGCATCGGCAGTCGCCTCCTCCAGTGACACGCTGTCGAGCGCGAGCTCGACCAGCGCTGGCACGAATGGGTCGTGGTAGGCGAGTACGGCACCGCGCTCGTTGAGCACGTGCATGATTCGCAGCGCCGGCGACTCCCGAATGTCGGCCGTTCCACCCTTGTAGCTGACGCCGAGGATCGCGATCTTGGAGCCCCTGACCGGCTTCGCCGCATCGTTCAAGGCCTGTTCGATTCGGTCCACGCAGTGGTAGGGCATCTGCTGGTTGATCTTGCCTGCGAGCTCGATGAACTCGGTGGACATGTGGAATTCCCGCGCCCGCCAGGTGAGATAGAACGGATCGACCGGCAGGCAGTGCCCGCCCATGCCGGGCCCCGGCTCAAAGCGCATGAACCCGTAGGGCTTCGTGGCGGCGGCGTCAACCACCTCCCAGATGTCGATCCCCATCCGTCCGGCCAGGACCGCAAGCTCGTTGACGAGCGCGATGTTGACCGACCGGAAGATGTTCTCGAGCAGCTTGGTCATCTCGGCCGCCTCCGGATTGGATACACGCACGATCTGCTGGCAGACACGGCGGTACAGGGCTTCGGCACGGTCGCCGCACTCGGGGGTCATGCCGCCGATCACCTTCGGCGTGTTGAGCAGCGTGTAGTCCGTGCGCCCCGGGTCAACCCGCTCGGGCGAAAAGGCGACGTTGAGCTGCTCTCCGACCCGCAGGCCGGACTCTCTCTCGAGCAGGGGCACCAACCGGTCACGCGTCGTGCCCGGGTAGGTCGTCGACTCGAGCACTACCAGCTGATCGCGCTGCAACACGTGCCCGAGTGCGCGGCCGGCCGCGGTCAGCGCGGCAAGATCGGGCTCGCGATTAGGGGTCAGGGGCGTGGGCACGCAGATCAGCACAGCTTCGGTTCGCGCCAGCGGTGCGTAATGGATCGAGGCGTCGATGTTTTCGCGCACACGGCGCAGCCGGTCGGAGGGAATGTCCTCGACGTAGGATTCGCCGGCCGCGATCGCTGCCACTTTGCCCTCATCGACATCGACGGCGACGACCTGCTCGCCGGCCTCGGCGAACGCGACCACCAGGGGCAAGCCCACGTAACCGAGCCCTATCACGCCGATCGTCATGCCCGGGACCCTATCGAGCCCGTGCGCAGGGAGTGGAGGCGGAACGCTTTGGCCGCGCCTCGCTTCTGGGCCGACCGAGGCCTCCCTCGCGATGAGCAATTCCGCGCAAGCCGTGATAAGAAGGCGCTAGAGTCATGGTCTGCTGCAGCGGACTCATCTGCACAGCGTCGGAGATCAAGTGAAGCGTCAAGCGCACGATTGGGCGAGAGCCGTCAATGGAGCAGCGACTGCTTCCGGCCGACGCACTGGCTCCGGTGCAGGGCGGCTCTGGGCGGGTTGAGGTCGCTGCGCCTCTTGTTCGCAGGGGCGGTGATGGCCGCGTTGTTCACGTGGCCGCTCGCGGTCAGGGCAAGTGCTGACCGGCCGGCGTCACTCACCTCCTCCGGGAACGATCCTGCGTTGCCCTCGAGCGCCAGTGGCCTGAACTCAACCTCGACAAGGAGCCCGGGTCTACCCGGAGCCGCCACGACTTCGGTGCCGGGCGCCGGCGCCTCGCCGCAGGCGGCTGTGGGCGGAGCCGCTCCAGTGTCGGAGTCGGGCACGGGGCCTTCGAGACGACCAGGCTCGATGGATCCAACCCGGTGGTCCGGGACCGGCAACTCCAACGGGTCGTCCGACAGCGCGACGGGCACACCGACCAGCGCTTCCTCCGCAAACGAGCAAGCTGCTACTGAGACTGCTTCGACCACGGCTACTCCAGGACCGACTCAGTCGACCGCCTCGACCTCGGACGATGACGTGACGCCGCCGCCGACGCCCCCGGGCTCACCGACGCTGCCGTCAACCTCACCGACGCTGCCGTCAACGTCACCGACGCTGGCTTCGGGCTTACCGACGCTGCCGTCCACGTCACCGGCGCTGCCGTCCACGTCACCGGCGCTGCCGTCCACGTCACCGACGCTGCCGTCAACCTCACCGACGCTGCCGTCCACCTCACCGACGCTGCCGTCCACCTCACCGACGCTGCCGTCCACCTCACCGACGCTGCCGTCAACCTCACCGACGCTGCCGTCAACCTCACCGACGCTGCCGTCCACGTCACCGACGCTGCCGTCAATCCTGACCTCCGCTGGCTCGCCTACCTCCCGGCCGACTGCGGCGCTCACGAGCTCGGCGGTGTCGCCTGCCGCCCAGACGCCGATCCAGCCATCGACACAAGGCGGTACCGCCGGCTCTACCCCGGATACTCCGATAGCCGACTCGCCCGCGCCACTGCAACAAGCACAAGTACACGAGGCTTACGGCCCGTTGAGTGTTTTGGGCGTTCAACTGCAGGCGGTTTCGGCGGCTGGGCCGGCGATCCAGACGCTGATCGCGCGGCTCGTAGCCTTGGTTCACAGCGATCCGAGTATCGGCCCGCTCCTGGTGCAGATCCGGCAGGCTGGTGCGTCGACGTCGGCGGCTGGGTCGCTGGTCACGCGTGTCCTGCTGCTGCGCCGCTTGCTGGCGGCTCTAACCCGTGCCGATCCCTCTGCCGCTCCGCAGTTGGCCTCTGCGTTAGCTGCGCTTCAACGGCTGCTCAGCGATCTGCTGCGCGTAGGAAACCACGGTGGCGTGGCGAGTGGCTCAGAGCACTCACACTGGCACACCTTCGCCACCTGGGTTTCCTGGTCGCCTGTGGCGTCGGCTCCCGGCGATCGGCTTCTTCCTGCCTCTGTCTCGACCTTCGAGTCGAGCCCGGAGCAGCCCTCGATTCGATCTCGTTCGGCCACTCGACAGACTCATCCGAAGGCGGCTGCCGGCCCCTCGTCCCCGTCCACCTCGTCTCTGGCAACGACCCTGACATCCTCTGCGCTCCTCGCAGGTGGGAAGGCAGCCACGGCGAGCGGGGGAACGGGGTCGGGTGCGCTGGCCCTCGCTCTGCTTGCCTTGGGCGCCGTGTGCCTCGTGGACGCGATCCTGTGTGGGCGTTTGGCTTTGGATCTCGTCCCTCGGCGATCGATGTTGCTGGTCTCGCAACTCGAACGCCCTGGGTGACGCTCGCTCGCACTCCTAGTTCGCGTTTGTCCTAAGCACCGGGCAACTCGCGAGGCGCCCGTGGCCACGTCTAAGGGCGCCCAGGTCTCCGCAGCATCGCCCGCGGCCGTCTGCCGAGGGCAATTTGAACGTCTATCAACGGGTGAACATTGTGCAATTCGGAACCACTGGCGTCTTTCGAAGCGTTAGACCGGTAGGTTTGCCGGCCGCGGCCGTCACGGACGGACGGCTATGCGCCGATCGATCACGACCGACCAGGTGGAAGGAATCCTCCGGGCTGCATTGTGGCTCCCATCCTTTCGAGACCGGAGAGGGTCAAGAACCTCCTCCTAGGGAACGCAAACCTGAGACCAAAATGACTCGAGTTCATCACCTCGACGGAGTCGGAGAGGGGGCGAGCCGACGGTGAAGCGACTCATCGTAGTTGCCGATAATTCACTGATCGTCGGTGCTATCCGCACGGGCCTGCGCGACAGCCGCGAGCTGAAGCTCCTGGGCTACATCAATCCAAGCAACGCGAGCGCCCGCATGATCGCGGATGCGGGCGCCGAGGTCGTCCTTGTCGACGAAGCCGATGATTCTAAGCAGGCGATCGCCCTGATTCGAAGGATCAAGGAAGAGCATGACCACATCACCGTGATCGTGTTGACGGTTCAGATGGACGCGGAATGGCTTCCCCACGCGCTCGAGGCCGGCGCGAGCGCAGTGATCTCGAAGACGGTCCATCCAGGCGCGCTCTCGACGCTGTTGGAGGAGTCGCTAAATGAACATATCGTGCATGCCCCCGCGGACCTGACAGGTGAGAATGCTGCTCATGGGACGGTCGCTACTGAGCATTCCTCGCTGACCGAGCGAGAGCTCGAGATCCTGCAGCTGGTCGCGTCCGGGGCCACCAACGGCGAAATCGCTCGGCGCTTGTGGATCACCGAGCAGACCGTGAAATTCCATGTCTCCAACATCTACCGCAAACTCGACGTGACCAACCGGACCGAGGCCTGCCATTACGCCCATGTCAACCACCTCGGCTTTGCTCCCAGCGGGTCTGGAGGGCTGGCCAGGCCGGCGGCCATCAATTCGCTCAACCGGGATCCAGTCGCGGGCGAGGACTCAGAGGCTGGGCTCGGGGAAGGTCGACTCGACGGAAGCGGGCGCACCGACGCTGGAGCCGGCTGAAGCCGGCTCCACATCTGCCGGCACGCTGGAGCCAGCTGACGCCGGCTCGACGGCCACGGGCGTGCCCCCGCCCGCCAGCGAAGCATCCACAGCTTCGATCATGCGCACGACCTCGAGGCCGAGCTCGGCCGACGATCGTGGTGTCGTGTCGTCGACGATCGCCGCGCAGAAATCCTCCAACTCGCGATAGACCGGCTCCGCGACTTCAACGTGTGGGGACAGGATGTCGCCGGTCCGGTAGGTCAGGGTGAACTCGCCAAAGGTAGCCGGATCCGGCAGGGCGGCCCCGGAGTCGAACACGCGAACGGGTTCCGCCGAGCTGTCGTCGTAGACGATCATCTTGCGTGACCCAACGATCGTCGTCCGCCGCAGCTTGCTGGGCGCCAGCCACGAGAGCTCGACGTGGGCCACAGTGCCCGACTGATACTCGAGGTCGATGAAAGCGACATCCGGAATGCCCGGCATGATGCACCCCCGGGCGAGCGCGCTTACCCGGGTCGGCGTCTCGCTGAGCCAGTGGCGCAGGATCGAGAAATCATGTGGACCGAGGTCCCAGGCGACGCTCACGTCGGACTGGTGCAGACCTAGGTTCACGCGGCTCGTGGAGATGAAGTAGATCTCGCCGAGCTCTCCTGTCTCGATCAGCGATCGGATCATTATCACCGGCGGGCTGTAGAGGAACGTGTGCCCCGGCATCAGGACAAGGCTGTTCTTGGCCGCGATCTCCATTAGTGACAGCACCTGGCCACTTGAGGCTGCCAGCGGCTTCTCGACGAACACATGCTTTCCGGTCTCCAGCGCTGCCGCAGCGAGACCGTGATGGGTGCCGATCGGGGTCGCTATCAGTACGCCGTCGATCGAGGATTCAGTCAGCACTTCGTCGTAGCTGGTCGTAAGCTTGGTGGTGGGAAACCGGCGAGTGATCGCTTGGAGGCGGTCCGTGCGCAGGTCGCAGGCCCAGACGCTGGCGACGCCCGGAAGCTCGTGCAGATTGCGGATCAGGTTTGGGCCCCAATAGCCAAGGCCGACGACGGCGAGGTTCAACTTCCTGCCCCTGCGGCAGTCGCTGGTCGCCGTAGTCATGCCGTCGAAGACCTCTGACGAATGACCTGCAGTGGCGTGCGCAGGAGCAGCCGGAGGTCCAGTCCTACCGACCAGCCGCGCACGTAAGCGAGGTCCATCTCGAGGGACTCTCCGTAGGTTGAGTTTGCTCTGGCCGTCACCTGCCAGAGGCCGGTGAGTCCCTGCGGCACCAAGAAGCGCTCCAGATGATGAGGCTCGAAGTTCTCCACCTCATACGGGATGCAAGGGCGAGGTCCAACGAGCGACATCTCTCCGCGCAACACATTGACCAGCTGGGGCAGCTCGTCAAGGCTCGTCCGTCGCAGCCAGGCCCCGAACTTCGTTACCGAACCGGAGCGGTCAAGCTTGTACAGCCCACTGTCCCCCGCCACAGCGTTGAACGACATTGTCTGCTGGATGTACGCCCGGTGGGCCGCTGGGTCCGTATCGACCTTCATCGTCCGGAACTTCAGCGTCGCAAACTCTTTCATGGCGAACCCAAGCCGGGTTTGGCGAAACAGGATGGGCCCGTCGGAATCCAACCGGATTCGCAACGCGATGTAGGCGAACAGCGGCGCCGTTAGTGCCAGCGCGAGTGTCGCACCGATTACGTCGATCGCTCTTTTCACCATGCGAGCGCTACTTGACGCACGTATGACCGGGAGCCCGAGCAGCGGCATTCCTTCCACCGAGTGCACAGTGACACTAGGGGTGACCAACTCGAACAGACGCGGCACGAGGTCAACCTGAACGGGAAGATCTCGGAGCTGCCGGACCAGCGCGAGCAGCTCCGAAATCGACTCGTGGGAAAACGCAATCACCACCCGTTCGATGTCGAGGATCTCAACGATTTCCGGCAGACGGTTCGGCGTGCCGAGGATCGTGAGGTGCTCAGGGAGATCGATTCGACGAGCCTTCGGACTGCGGTCGACGAATCCGACGACGTTGGCTCCATACTCGGGATGCCGTACGAGCTTGCGCGCAATGAGCTGACCGATTTCGCCGGCGCCGACGATCACCGTGTTCTGGTCGTAGGCCACGGTGTGTTTACAGGCATCTCGCGCGATCGCTCGTGCCAGCGGCAGGATGCACACGGCCAAGAACCAGAAGGTGATGAGCGAGTAGATGCCTGGACTCGTCAGTCCTGCCAATCGCCAGGCCACCAGCAGCACCCAGACGCCGGTGGTGACGAGGTGAAAGATCCCCACGACGTCATCCGAAGTTGGATGGTCGGCGCGCTCCTGGTCGCGACCGTAGAGACCGAGGAGCTTGGCCACCAGCAACCAGAACGGAAGGGTCAGCGCGAACACCAGCAGCTCTCGAGAGGAACCGAGCGCGCCCTCGCCGTCTGCAAGTAGCGTCGCGAGAAAGTAGGCGAGGCCAACTCCGAGGAGGTCAGCGATCAGCAGACTTCGCGGAACCACTCGTGCGCGCCGCGCGTTGCGCCGCCGGGCCAGCAGCGCCCGCGTTCGTCCGTCCATGACTGCGATCAAATCGACGGGAGGCATACCGCTGGGCCCGGCATCGACGTCGGGATCGCCTCGCGCGCGGTGCGCCTCCATCGGGGTGACGGAGCTCATCTGATGGAGCATGAACCTGCGCGGTTTGAGTCCGCTAGACCAGAGTTTGAAGACCGGTCCAGGGAGGGGTACGGCCCTGGACCTTCGTCCAGCATGCGGATTTCCGCGATCGCTCAAGCTACTTTTTTTCAGGTTTCCTCGACAAAGCTCAGGAAACTAGGCTAAAGTTACGCGTTGGGGCCAAGATGGCCCTCGGGTTGACTGGATCCTCAGGAGAAAGTTCGCGAGTCAAATGAACGGGCGCACCAGGGTGGGAGGGCGATGAAGCGACTCGTCGTCGTGGCCGACAACTCCCTGATCATCGAGGCGATCGCGATCGGCTTGCGGGACAGCGGCGAGTTCAGGCTGGTAGGGCACGTAAACGGCGCCGCGCCATCGGCGGGGACGATCCTTGACGCGTCGCCCGTGGGCGTTCTGGTCGACGACCGGGAGCAGTCATCCTCGACCGTCGATCTCATTAGGCAGCTCAACGCCGCGCAGGACGCGATTGTCGTGATCGTGCTTACGATGACCATGGACTCGTGGTGGCTTGACGCGATCTTCGATGCCGGCGCCACCAGCGCGATCTCGAAGGCGACTCATCCCGTGGCGCTGGCCACGCTTGTTCGCGAGACGATCAACGGACACGTGATCCACCCTCACAAGCGCGCGAGTCCCGTCGAGGGAGTTCATCGGCACGCGTTGACCGCAGCGGATTCCTGCCTCACGGCGCGGGAACTCGAGGTGCTTCGGCTCGTGGCCGGGGGCTCCACGAACGGGGAGATAGCCCGGAGACTGTGGGTCACCGAGCAGACGGTGAAGTTCCACCTTTCAAATGTTTATCGGAAGCTGGATGTTGGGAACCGGACAGAGGCCAGCCACTACGCCCACGTCAACGGGTTGCTGGGCGCCAAGCCGCAGCTGGTGGCCTCGTAGACAACCGGGATGCGCGCGAGCGCGGTTTCGCCCGAGCAGCAGGCTTTGCGAGCTTCTGAACGCAACACCGCCGTAAACGCTCGACGTGATCAAGCGCCGTTAGAGTCTTGCTTCGTGGGCGACGAACGATCCATCCCGAGGGGCGCGACCAGAAACGGAGTTTCTGAGCTCTGGCCCCTGGTGCTCGCCGGAATTGCGGTGATGGCGGTGATTGGCACGGACCTGATCGACCTCGGCGTCGCACATTCTCGCGTTCGGCTGCTCGACGCCAACGTCGACTCGAGTTGGTCCCATCGTATGGCTGCCGCGACCCTGGCCGTCGGGGCAGCGGTATCGCTGCTAGGAGCCGCACGATCGCCCCAGCGGCGGTCTCGGTGGATGGTCACGGCAGCGATCTTGATCGTGCTGTTCGTCGCCGAGGCCTCACCGGTGCACGCGCAGGTGGATCGGCTTAGCTACGGTAAGCTGATCTACGCGCCTCTGCTGTTGGCCCTCGTGGCGTGTGTGTGGCCTTTGGCTCACCGCAGCACCCAAGGCAGAATCATGAACGCCGGGCTTGCGGCGCTGTTTGCTTCGTACACGGTTCACATCTTTGGGTTGGCGATTACGAAGGCACTAGGCTGGGGGGCAGGGGGTTGGGCCTACCAGGCCTATCCGGGACTGAAGGAGGGGCTAGAACTTGCCGGATGGCTTCTGCTTGTTCTGGCTCTCTACCGGTTGGCATCGGCGGCCGCCGGCGGGAGGTTCTGGGACGGCGGGCAGACGCCGCCGGCAAGCCTCGGCCTCAACACTCTCAAAATCCGCGTCTTACGGCGAGGTACGGGATCAGTGCGAGCTCCGCGAGTGCCGGTAGGGGATCGTCGCGGCTCAGCACAGCCTCTACGTGAGCGGTGGCTAGCGAGCGCAGATAGGGGCGAGGATGAAGGCGCCCGTGGTAGATCTCTCGCAGGGCGGTCGGAACGTCCGTGATCAAGCGGACCCACCGGGTTCCGACCCGCGCACGGCATGGCGTCACCGGCTCTCCGATCTGATCGGAGAACTGCAGATGGGGAAAGTCCACCCCCGCCCCCATCCCGAGCGTGTGGTAGCCCCAGGTCCGGGCGTTGAAATCGAGCAGCTTGAACTTCTGAGTTCGCGGATCGAGCTTGTACTCCAGCTCGGCGAGCCCGTCGTACCGGATCGATCCCAGGAGCTTGCCCGACAGCTGCTCGAGCTGGGGAATGTCCACTGTCTCGACGAACGTGCTTGCCCGGCCGAACTCCGGCGGGTGCTGGCGAGAACGACGAGCGACCATCGTGGCAACCATGTCTCCATCCTTGACGAATGCGCAGCAGGCAAACTGGTGGCGCCCATCGCCGGGTATCAATTCCTGGATCATCACCTCCCCCGGTCCGACGAGCTCTGCGGCCTGCTCGAATCGAGTCCGCAGCTCAGTCCGATTGTTCGCCCGCCATGCTTTGGACTTCGTTGCGTGGAGGAAGTCCTCCTTTATCGCGGGCTTGACCACAAATGGGGGATCGCCGTCGACAGTCCGCAAGTCGTCCCGGTGACGGGGATACCAGGTCCGCGGCGCCGGGATGCCGAGCCGCGCCGCCAGCGCGTAGGTGTTCCGCTTGTCCCACGCCCATCGAACGATGTCCCAGCCCGGAGTCGGAACGCGAAACAGCTCCAACAGCACCGACCGGTTTCGCGACACCGCGGCCACGGTCTCCTCGCGAGTGGGATATAGCACCCAGCCGTCGAGCCCGAACCGGCGGCCAGTGGCGATCAGGGTCTCAACGGTTCGATCAGCGTCGCGAAGATCCGCGACCTTGATCGCGTGGGTCGTGTAGCGCGAAAAGCGACCGATCGAATGCTCGTCGTCGATGACGCAGATCGGAATCCCCCGCCGTCCGAGGCTGCGGATGATGCCCAATCCCTGGTAGTCGCCTCCGATCACTACAGCTCCGGTCAACCCTGCGGGTGATCGGGCCGAGCCGCCAGCAGTGGGCACCGGCAGCGTTGGTGGAACGGGATGCTCGGGGAGGAGAGCGCTCGGCGGAGAGGCCGATGCCGCGAAAGCTGCGCCGAGGCGGATCATCGGCGAAAAGCCACCGGCGCTCCGTCGGGCGGGACTCGCGCGGCCTCGTCGGACTTCTTGATGAGGCCGAACATCCCCCGTCCGTCGTCCGAAGCGCAGACGATTCTGGCGGGACCTCCGAATCGGCGCCAGGACTGCTCAAACGCGGTGTTACAGTGCACATCGTCCGCCAGCAGGAACCCACCAGGAGTGAGCGCGCTCCACGCTAGCGCCAGCTCGAACGAAATGTTTCGGTGTGTGTGCCGACTGTCGTGGATGAAGAGGTCGATTGTTCCAAGCCCATTTAGGAGTTCCGGAAGGCGACGGCGGCTCGAACCCTCGATCAGAGTCCAGGCCCCCTTCAAGCGGTCAGGAACCGCCGCGCCCGTCTCGTCTTCGAGCCGCTGCGGCTCGAGCGGCGGCGGCAGGTCGATGCTGCATAGCCGGCCCGCGCCGTTGGCCTCGAGCGCTTCGAGGACCACCCGGGTCGTGAACCCGCGGGCGACGCCCGTCTCGACGACCGTGAGGGGTTTGAGATGACGCGTTACGCACCAAGCCGCTCGGGCGAAGCCGGGATCGGCGTCGTCCCAACCACCATAAGCACCACGGCCAATCGATAGGCCTCGGCGTCCGACCGACCCCACCGTTTCCGACCACATGACCCCGAACAGATCCAGCTCCTCACAGGGCCATGGAGCGTGGAGAAGCTCATGGAGCGAGGTCTCCCATGCGGCGTCGGTCTGCAAGCAAGTCGGGCCGGCGCGACGTTGCCTCACGTCGGAGAGCTTCTCTCGAACGCGCTCCACGCCTTCCACCGGATCGCGCACGACCGACAGCGCCGCGCGGGCGGGCCGGCGCAGGCGGCGCCAGTTTGCGCCCTCCTGGCGGGTGACTTGACCGGCGGCATGTTGGACCGGTGCCTTGGAGCCCATTTGGCTCCATTCAACAATGTGGCGTGAGCCGGCCACGCTGGATGCCCCCCGATGGTCCAGCCACGGGGGTGGTAAACCAGTCGATTGGATAGCGATCCTGCCCGGGTCACGATCTACCGTGGACACGACAATGTCAGACCATGGATTTGCGGCGTCAGCGATGAGGGGGAACTTCCGCCGCAACGGCGGCATTACTCGCGCGCCGGTAATCGCGTACATCTTCGGTACGAGGCCCAACTTCGTCAAAATGGCTCCGGTCCTCGAGCAGTTGCGCGCGCAGCTTCCTGCGGCCCACCACGTCGGTGTGCACACCGGGCAGCACTACGACCGCGAGATGTCGGACGTGTTCTTCGCCGAATTAGCCGTCCCAGCACCGGATCACCTGCTCGGGGTAGGCTCCGACACCCATGGTGTTCAGACGGCTCGTGCGCTCGAGCGCCTCGAACGCGTGATGCTGGATGAGCGTCCCGACGTGGTCATCGTCCCCGGCGATGTGAACTCTACGCTCGCCGCAGCCCTCGCGGCCGCCAAGCTCGGCATCCCAGTTGCTCACGTCGAATCCGGACTTCGAAGCTTCGACTGGTCGATGCCCGAGGAGATCAATCGCGTTCTCGTCGATCGCCTCTCGCGGTGGTGCTTCACGCACAGCCCCGAGGCCCGGCACAACCTTGCCCGCGAGGGAATTTCTAGTGACCGGGTGTTCGAGGTCGGGAACACCATGATCGACTCGCTTGTGCGGATGCGCCCCCGGATCGAGGACTCCGACGTCCACCGGCGACTCAACATCCCCGCGGACGATTACTTACTGGTCACGCTGCATCGACCTGCTTTGGTCGATGGTCCGCTCCTGAAGGACGCCCTGGCCGAGCTCGAGGCGCTAAGTGGGCTCCATCCGGTCGTGTTCCCGATGCATCCACGCACTCGGGCCCGCTCACACGGGTTTCGGCCTTCGGGATCCTCGCTGCACCTCATCGATCCGGTTGGTTACGTCGATTTCCTGGCGCTGGAGAGTCGCGCCCGAGCGGTTATCACCGACTCCGGTGGGGTGCAGGAGGAGACGACCTTCCTCGGCGTGCCTTGCTTTACCCTCAGGGACAACACGGAGCGCCCGGTGACGGTGACGCACGGCACCAACCGCCTGTTGGGTCTCCGGGTCGAAGCACTGCGAGAGATTCCTCCTGCGCTGGCGTCGCAGCGATCAACGCTTCCCGCGCTGCGCGGCTGGGATGGCCGAGCCGGCGAACGCGCCGCGGAGGTCATAGCCGACGCGCTCGGCGCCGCCACTGAGGCCAAGGATGCCTCAGTGGCCGCGAGCGCATGAGCCTGGGCACGGCTTCCAAGACTACGGCCGCACCGAGGTTTCCGGCACTCACGGCGACAAAGCGCCTCATGGTGCTCGATGAGCTGCGGGTTCCCTACGAGTGCTCCGGTGCCCCCGGCCCGGAGCCGTCGTGGGCTTCGCTCTCGGCTGCTGACCGTCGCCGCTTCCTGTACTGGTTCGTGGGCGACGGAGAACCGGCAGCAGGCTGGTGGTTCGGATCGCTCCAGATCTGGGGCCGAGTCGCGCCCGAGGACTTGGTGGTCGCGTTGGCGACATCGCTCCCCGGCGAGTGGATGCCCGAGACGCCGATCCTCGACTCTTCCGGAGTCCAGCGCTCGTCTGTGTGGCGCTCCAGTGAAGGTGAGACGATCCTCCCCTTCGACCCTGACGAGCTCATCACCAATCTTCGTAGCGAGCGGTACCTGCGCCTCCAAGGCTCACGCAGACTCTCGTTGAAAGCCGTTTCCCGGCGCGCGTACTACACGATCCGGCCACTGATGCCGCGCCGCGTGCAGATCGGCCTCCGGCGCGCATTCAGCCGCATCCAGGCGCGCACGTCGTTCCCTCGATGGCCGATCGAGCCAACCCTTCACGACCTGAGCGACCTGGTGCTGCAACGTGTTGCCGACGCCGCCGGGATACCCGTGCCGTACATTGCGGCGTGGCCGCAGGGGCGATCGTGGGCGCTGGTCCTCACCCACGACGTCGAGACTGCGGCGGGGCAAGAGGCGATCGAGAAGGTTCGAGCCATCGAGGAGGCGGCGGGATACAGGTCGTCTTGGAACCTCGTCCCGGAACGCTACCGGGTCGAGGACTCATCGGTCGAGCACTTGAAGTCAGTTGGGTGCGAGGTCGGCGTCCATGGCCTACGACACGATGGCCGGGACCTGGAGTCTCTCCGTACGCTGGAACGGCGCCTCCCCGAGATGCGGCGGTGGGCCCGGCGATGGGGAGCCGTGGGCTTTCGATCACCCGCCACACACCGCGTATGGGAGTGGATGCCGAAGCTCGGTTTCGAATACGACACCTCATATCCAGACACGGACCCCTACGAGCCGATGGCGGGTGGGTGCTGCTCCTGGCTGCCATTCTTCAACGAGGGGATGGTCGAGCTTCCGATCACCCTGCAGCAGGACCACACCGTGTTCGTGATCCTGCGCCGTGACGAGTCGCTGTGGCTTGAGAAGGCGGAGCGGCTTCGGTCCAGGGGAGGCATGGCGCTGGCGCTCGTTCATCCCGACTACATGCTCGAAGGCGATCGCCTCTCGGCCTACGCACGTTTTCTCGCCGCGTTCCGGCAGGATCCGGCGGTGTGGAAGCCGCTGCCGCGCGAGGTGGCCGACTGGTGGAGACGACGCGCGGCTACCTCGTTACAGCTGATTGACGGCCGCTGGCAGGCATCGGGACCGGCCGAAGCGGAGGTTGCAATCGCCTTCGCCGAGCCGGCTCGGCCTGATGCAAGCGGAGCGCAGACCAGCTTGGAGGGCTAGATTGCATCGCTCGTGGTCAACCTTGTGAAGATCGGCCTGCTGGCGGTAATCGCGGGTCTAGGCGGCATCGGCACGCTTTCCTGTGGCCAGGCAAAGACGGCTGCAGGCGGTGGCCGGTTCCCGGTAGCCACCTCCGCCGCCAACCGACCGCCCTCCGGCGGTCGCAGTCACACCTCCTCCAGCGGCCTGATCTGGTCAGCCGACTTTGGATCTGTTGGGTTCGACGCGTGGGATGCGTTGGACGGCAACACGTCTACGCCGGCATTGCAGCACCGCTACTTCTCACTGGTGCCCGATCCCGCCGGCGGGCCAGGCTCGGTGTTCAAGGCCACCGTGGATCAAAACGCGGTCGACAACGGAGAAGACGGGCAGCGCGCGTTGTTGGAGCTGTGGCCGGATTCAGAGCGGCGCAGCAACTCGCTGGCAGTTGGCATGCAGGGGCGGGAGCGATGGTTCCACGCCCGGGTGTACTTCCCGAAAGACTTCGTACCCGCCAAGAAGTCGGACTGGAACTGGGTGATCGAGTGGCACGACTGGCCGAATGGCCCGTGCTGCGAGAACCTCGCCCTCACCGTAGATACTGATCCGGCGCGAGGGCGGGGGCAGCGCTTGGTGCTGCGCTCAGAAGGTGGGGGGACCCCGAGGTATCCAGTTGATCTCTATTCGCCTGCCTATCCGGCCAGGAATCGCACCACCCACGACGATCACATCGTGGGTGATCGCCATCTGCGCCGAGGCCACTGGTATGACGTGCTGCTGCACGTCGTCTGGGACTACCGTCCCCGCTATGGACTGGTGCAATGGTGGCTAGACGGCAAACTGGTCACTTCACGACATACCTCCACGCTCTACTACTACCGCGATTCGAACAGCGACATTGCGGGTGATCAGCCCGGCCCAGGGCGCACCTACCTAGAAGTTGGCTACTACCGGGACAGCAAGCTGCTCAACGGCGCCATTGACCGATCGGTTATGTCGGTCTACCAGAGCGACGACCGAGTTGGTACCACCGCCAGCAGCGTGCGCTAGCGTCGTGAGCCTCGCCAACGACGTCTAACCAGTACCGCTGACGACCGTGATTGGTCGTTGCGTCTCATTGCTGTTGCCGTTGGCGTCAGTGACCTGAAGTTCAGCGTTGTAATTCCCGGGCGATGCATACGTGTGCGAAGTTGTCACGCCGGTCGCGCTTCCGCCGTCGCCGAAGGTCCACGCAAAGCTCAGTCCACCCGCTGGCGAGCTCGAACTCGATCCGTCGAAGTTGACTGGGGTGTTGGTTCCGACCGAGCCTGGAGCGGTGAAGGACGCCGTCGGCCCAGGCAGCGTCGCGGTCGAGTCGAGCTGAAACTCGATGTTGCTGCGACGCGCGTAGGTCCCGTTGATGTTCCACCACGAAACCCAGAAGCGGCCTTGTGCATCGGGAACGGTGATCCCGGTCATGACTGTGTTGTTGCTGGGGTCGCCCGGCGTGCGCATGAAGGGCGTCTTGGTGGCGCTCCAACTGCTGCCGCCGTTGGACGTGAGCACGTGTATGTACTCGTCGCCGATGTAGCCCTCGCTTTGCGGTTCGACGCCCGAGAATTGGACCTGCATCCCCTGATAGGAGACACCGGAATAGAAGGGCACGTTCAAACCGGACAGCAGCCGGGTGAGGTTCCCACTGCTGCGATCCCACCGCCATAGCTCGCTGGGGACGTCCGGGGAGTCGGTTCCCCAGTACACGGCGTCAGGCGCGAACATCAGCCCTACGACTCGACTCTGCGGGTAGGCACCTGTGGTGATGTAGGTGAACGTCTGACCACCGTCGTCGGAATATCCGACCTTGGCCAAATTCACGTTGTTCTCCTGATCGAGCAGGACCCATATCCGCCCCGGTGCGTACGGATCGGCCTCCACCGAGTGCACCTCGCGCTCAGTCGGGAACGACTGAGCCACAAAGAAGCTACGCCCATCGTCGGTCGACTTCCACAGGGTTGGGCCGCCTGACGCGTCGCCGGTATCACCGACGTAGATCGCGCCTCCCGTCTCTACCCAACTCTGGCTGCCGAGTAGATAGCCGTTCGCCGGGATGTCCAGTGAGGTTGCCGCCGAGAAGCTGGTGGCATTCGAATCTGTTGAGCGCAGGATGTGGCGTATCCCGTTGCTGTCGCGCACGACTATCAGCACCGTTCCCGTAGACAGCGTCAGCACGTTCTCGACCTGGTCATAGCCGGAGGCCGTGTAGACCAGTTGCCATGTCGCCATGTCATCGGTCGACTTCCAGACGTTGTTGTTGTTGTCGGTTCCCCATAACGTTCCGTCCGCGGCGCGGGTGGCGACGAATATCGCTCCGCAGCTGCCGTTCTGGTATTGGCTCTTGATAACCCGCAGGTATGGCGCGATGACCGTTCCCGGAGCGACTGTGCCAGGACCATTCATGGTCTGCGAGCACACGATGCCGGGGGAGGTCGTGAAGGTCAGGTCGTCGCCGTAGGTCGTACCCTGGGTGTCGCTGGCGACCACGCGGTAGTGATAGGTGGTCCCGGGAAGGAGTCCCGTCACCTGGGCCGAGACGGCCTGTGGGCTCGATCCGGCGGCGAGGCTCTGGGTGGACGTCGTGTTGCCGTACGAGATAGTGGTGCCCCACTCAAAGTACACGGTCGCGGCCAGCCCCTTGGGGTTCACGCTGGCGTTGAGCGTCGCGGCAGAAGAGCTTGCGTTGCTCGCGGAGTTGGTTGTCGCGCTCGCGCAGCCCCCCACGACAAACGCCAAGCACGACGCCACGATTAACGCCCCGCTCCTCCGAATCCATCGTTTCCGCCCCGTCGGACCGGCCACAGGTATACCAACGTTCGGTTGCACCAACCTCCTCAGACCTACGCCCCGCAGAACAAGCATCAGAGCCCACACCACACGGGCCGGCGACGCGACCATTTTAGCAGCATCTAGTCGACGGGAGCAAGACTCCGCGGGGTTCTCGAGCGAGCGGGGCTGACCATTGCGGGACGTTATCGAGCGGAAAACCGTCATACTCCGATAGTCCCAGTCGGGAGAGCCGGGGAAGGCCAGAGTCTGCTCATGTGCGGGATTGTCGGTGTCTATGACTACGGTCGGACGGCGGGCTGCGTAAGCGATGCCCTCGTGCTCCGCATGCGGGAGACGCTTTACCACCGCGGTCCAGACGGTGCTGGACAATGGGTCAGCGACGACGAACGGGTTGGACTCGGGATGCGCCGGCTCGCGATCCTCGACATCCAGGGGGGCGCACAGCCGATGTTCGGGCAGCACGGGGAGGTGCTCGTCTTCAATGGCGAGATCTACAACTATCCCTATCTGCGCCGTGACCTCGAGAGCGACGGGGTCAGGTTCCGCACGACTTGTGACACCGAGGTGGTCCTTCGCCTCTACGAACGGTACGGCATCGGCTGCCTCAGCCACCTCAACGGGATGTTCGCGTTTGCGCTGTGGGATCCGCGCGAGGAGAAGCTGTTTCTTGCGCGCGATCGAATCGGCGAGAAGCCCCTCTACTGGGCGGCGGTTGCCGGATCGCTGGTGTTCGGCTCAGAGATCAAGGCGTTGCTCGAGCATCCACTGGTCCAACCAGAGGTCAACGAGAACGCGATCGGCCCCTACTTGACCAACCTCGTAACCACTCCGCCCGAGACCATGTACGCCGGGATCAACAAGCTTGCCCCGGGGACGATGGCGACGTGCGATGCCGCTGGTTTGCGCACGCAGCGCTGGTGGGACTTGTTTCCGCCGCGGCAGTTCAATGACATCGGCCCAGAGGAGGCGCGCGACGCGGTGCGGGCGTTACTCGACCGTTCGGTGCAGGACCGGCTGCTGGCGGATGTTCCCGTCGGCGTCCTCCTCAGCGGGGGCCTCGATTCGACTACCCTGGTCGCGCTGCTCCGCGAAAAGGCAGTTGGGCTGGCAACCTTCTCGGTCGGCTTCGAGGACCATCCCGAGCTAGACGAGCGTGCCGAGGCGCGTCGCGTGGCGGCGCAGTTTCGCACCGAGCACCACGAAGTGGTCGTCAGCCAGCAGGAGGCGATCGAGTTCCTTCCCCGCCTCGTTCATCATCAGGATGAGCCCCTCGCGGACCCCGTATGCATCCCTCTGCACTTCGTCTGCGAGCTTGCGCGAAGCAAGGGTGTGCCGGTCGTCTTGGCCGGCGAGGGCGCCGACGAGTTGTTCTGGGGGTATCCGAGCTACCAGCGGATCATTTCCAGAGAGCGCTGGATGCAGGCGATCATGCGCCTGCCGGCAAGCGGCCGCCGAGCTCTGGCGGCGGTCGTTCCCGCGGAGCGCTTCGCCAACCTGCAGCAGCTGCTTGAAGGCTTCGCGTCTGGGCGCCCGTTGCCCATGCACATGCCGCTCGGAATCACCCGGCATAATCGTGCTCGGGTTCTGAGCGATCCAGCGGCTGCCCTCCGGGTCGGATGGGCGCCCTCCGACGGCCATTCGGCCAACGGCTCGATTGAGCTGCTGTCCCGGCTCGCATTCGATACGCAGGAGTATGAATTCGGCCTTCGGCTGCCGGAGCTGCTGCTGATGCGGATCGATCGTTTCGCAATGGCCAGCAGTGTCGAGGCCCGCGTCCCGTTTCTCGATCCCAGCCTCGTGGAGTACGTGTATCGCCTGCCGATCGAGCGTAAGTTCCGCAAAGGCATAGGGAAGGTCGTCCTGCGCGATGCCATACGGGATGTGGTGCCTGACTGGGTGATTCAGCGGCGCAAGCAGGGATTCCATGCCCCCGTGGTGCAATGGTTGGGGGATGATTTGGGCTTGCTATTTGGGAAGCTTCTCGGCGGTGAGGCGATCCGCCGATACTTCCATGTGCCAACGCTTGAAGCGGCTCTGGCGAGTCCTCGTCGGAGGGAGCATTACGGGCTGTGGCCGATCCTCAACTTTGCCCTGTGGCACCGCTACTGGGTCGAGCGGGAGCCGCTTGACTCGCTGATCGAACCACTGCTCGCTGGTCAGGCGTAGCGTCCAAGTCAGACACCCATACGGGAGCGACGTGGATACACCAGCGGGGAGGTAGACTGGACTGCTACGGAAGGGGTCTTGGACGACATGGGCGAGCAGCACGCACTCGATCATCTTGACCTGGAGCGCTGGCTTGCGCTTCTGCGTCGCCGGTGGGGCATTATCGCCGCGTGCGTCGTGCTCCTGGCCGGCTCCGCGACGATATTCTCGCTGACGCGGCAAAAGCAGTACACGGCGACCGCCTCACTTCTCTTCAGCCAGTCTCAGATCGGCCCAGACTTGCTGGGGAACACCAATTCGTCTAGCAACACCGACCCCGCGACCCAAGCTGAGACCAATGTCAGGCTCGTGGAATCGTCCGCTGTGGCAGCTCGAGTCGCCAGCGCCCTTGGCCGCGGGTTCAGCCCGCTGCGGGTCGCCAGCAGCGTCTCCGCCAGCCAAGAGGGACAGTCCAACGTCGTGGCTGTCCAGGCGCAGGATCCCAGTCCGACCTTCGCGGCGCGGCTTGCCACCCTGTATGCGAACGCGTTCATCGCGTTCCAAACCAACAACGACCGCAGCACGATCCTCCGCGTCCGCAGCACTCTGACGAGCCAGCTTGACACGATGAGTCCTGCGGAGGTTCAGAGCCCAGCTGGGGTCTCGCTTCAGGCTCGAATCGAGCAATTGAACACCCTTGCTGCGGCCCAGACCGGGGATGCTCAGCTGCTTGCGCCTGCCGGCATCCCGACGTCACCCTCCTACCCGAAAACGAGTCGGAACATCGTAATCGGCGGATCGCTGGGCCTGCTGCTCGGCCTCGGCTTGGTGCTGTTGCTGGAACGGCTGTATCGTCGCGTGCGGGGTCGTGAGGAGCTGAGCCAAATCTATGGCGTCCCGGTTTTGGTCGAGGTGCCTGAAAGCGATGTTCTGGCCCGAAACGGTCAGTCCGAGAGGGTTACCGGCTATGGCCATGATGCCTTCGACATGTTGCGAGCTCGCCTGCGCTACTACAACTTAGATGGCGGGCTGAAGTCTCTGCTGGTGACATCCTCAGGGCCACAAGAGGGCAAGACGACGGTCGCCTGGAACCTGGCATGCGCGACGGCCCTGTCGAGTGACAGTCGCGTGCTGCTACTGGATGCAGATCTTCGGCGAACTACGCTCGCGAGGGCGCACGGACTGCAGAGCATTCCGGGTCTGAGCGATGTCCTTGTCGGAGACTGTGACTATGGCGACGCGATCCAGAGAGTCGAGATCGGACCGGTGCTCGAGGGGAGCGGAGCGGCGCGGGACCGGTCCCTCGACGTGATCGTTGCCGGTCCGGTGCCACCCAATCCGGCCGAGCTGATCGAGAGCAAGCGGATGAAGCAGTTGATCGACGAACTCACGGCGATCTACGGCTTCGTCATCATAGATTCGGGACCCGCTCTACTGGTACCCGACCCGCTTGCGCTGATACCGCAGGTAGCCGGGGTGCTCGTGGTCAGCCGGGTAGGCAGCACGAAGCGCGATGCGGCCGTGCAGCTGCGCGAGGAACTACTGGCGATCCGGGCTCAGGTGGTTGGAGTCGTGGCCAATGGTGTAAAGCGAAGCCCCGAGTCGAGCTACTACTACGGTCAAGTGCCACGTCGGTCGGGAAAGGCAGTCGGGACGGCAGGCGCTCGGGACTACCGCTGACTCGATCGAAACCACCGACCGCTGAGCGCGATTGTTCCCTGGTTGGACCTGGCCATAAGTCTGGGTCCACCCCTCCTTGTGTCCGTCCCCCGCCGTGACACCCACGCGTCACTGGTAGCTTCGGGCCCTGTGTGTGGAATATGCGGAATTGTGCAGCTGGCAGGCGAGCCACGGCAGGTGATCGAGTCGCACTTGCTTGTGCATATGACCGACCTGATGTCGCATCGTGGCCCCGACGATCGTGGCACCTACGAGGCTCCGGGAATCGCGCTCGGCATGCGCCGCCTGTCCATCGTCGACGTCGAGGGCGGCCACCAGCCTGTCGCGAATGAGCGCGGCGATGTGCGGGCGGTGCAGAACGGCGAGCTCTACAACCACGAGGGGATCCGCCGGAACCTGGGCGCTCGCGGACACCGGCTGTGCACTCGGTGCGACACGGAAATCATCCCGCACCTGTACGAGGACGCCGGGCCACGGTTTGCCGAGCAGCTGCGAGGAAAGTTTGCGATCGCCGTTTGGGATGAGTCCCGCAGACGAGCGGTGCTGGCGCGTGACCGTCTCGGCGTCAAGCCGCTGTACTGGGCGCAGGCCGGCGATTTGCTTGTGTTTGCGTCGGAGCTCAAGAGCTTGCTCGCCAGCGGTCTGGTTGACGGCGAGCTGGATTACGACGCGATCGACGCGTACCTCACGCTCGGTTTCGTGCCCGCTCCGCGCACGCCTCTCGCAGGTGTCTCCAAGCTGCTGCCAGGCCATCAGCTGGTGGTCGAAGATGGCAACCACGAGATCCAGCGCTACTGGGAGTACCCTCCGCCCATCGTCGGCTCCCCCAGACTGGGGGAGCACGAGTACGCCGAAGGTCTGCTCGAGGTGCTCGAGGAGGCTGTGCGTCTGCGCCTGATGAGCGACGTGCCGCTGGGGGCGATGCTCAGCGGCGGCCTGGACTCGTCGTTGATCGTCGCGCTCATGGCCCGGAACATGAGCGAGCCGGTGAAGACCTTCTCGGTTGGGTTTGCCGAGGATCATGACTTCAACGAACTCTCCGACGCGCGCTACGTGTCCTCAGTGTTCGCGACCGATCACCATGAGCTTGAACTGTCGTTTCTCGACGACTCGATTGACCTGGCGGAGCTGGTGTGGTGCTTGGATGAGCCGCTCTCAGACGTGTCAGCGCTCGGCCTGGAGGCGCTCTCGCGACTAGCGTCGGATCACGTCACCGTCGCGCTTTGCGGTCAGGGGGCCGATGAGCTGCTGGGCGGCTACAAGAAGCATCGAGCGGCATCACTTGTCGGCGCTTGGAAGCACCTACCCGAGCCGCTTCGCGAGACGGGTGCAGCGCTTGCCGTGAGAGGTCCAAAGCGCTTTCGCCGCGCTGCCCGTACGCTCGCCGCCCCCGATCCGGTGGCCCGCTTGATCGAAATGAGCGGACGTCTCGGCGGCGGCCTTCGAACGGCGTTGTACTGCGGGCCCCTCCAGGGCAAGGTCGGCGCCGCCGCAATCGACGCGATGCGCGAGGCTCTGGCTGGAACAACGGACGAGCCCTTGCCTGCCACGCTGCATATCGATGCACAGCTGGCGTTGGTCGACTCCATGTTGCACTACTCCGATCGTGCTTCGATGGCCCACTCGTTGGAGGTACGCGTCCCGTTCCTTGATCATCACGTCGTCGAGTACTGCACGCGGATCCCGGCGGACCTCAAGGTGCGCCGACTGCAGACGAAGTCCGTGCTCAAGCGAGCAGCCAGTGGAATCGTTCCCGACCGGATCATTCACAAACGCAAGCTTGGGTTCTTCCGCGGTGCGTCCGATGCTTGGCTCCAAACTCAGCTGCGCCAGACCATTCCCGAGCTGCTGTTGGGATCTGAGGTGCGCTGCACCGAGTTCCTCGACCACGAGGTCATCAAGCGTCTCACGCTCGCCCACCGAGATGGGGAGGATCTTTCGCACGGGCATCTGCTGACCGGGATTTTGATGCTGGAAATTTGGCTGCGAACCTACCTGCCGCGGGCGCTGAAACGACCCGCCACGGCGCGGGATTCGGTGCCGCTCACCCGATGACCTCTTCGGGCGGAGATCGGCGACCGGGCGGTGATCTGAATGGAACCGACTCGCTCACCGTCTTGCCGCCCAGAACGATCAGGCCCACCGGTCGTCGGCCACAGTCGCCCCAGCGCTCCTCGCGTGTTTCAGGATCGCACCGCGTCAATACGAACCGATGCGCCAGTCTTCATCGACTCCACTACGGCTAGGGTCGCCAGGCTGACGTTGGCCACCTCGGGCAGGGGGACCGGTGGACGGCCGCTACGGACCCCCTCCATGAAGGCCACTATCTCCTCACTGTGGCCTTTCTCTTGGCCACGGACCTTGACTAGACGCCGCTGGCTGTCATTCAGCTCCAGCGAGCGGTAGTCGTCGAGGATGCCGATTCCAGCCTGACCGAAGGCCTCGATCCGCTCCTTGCCCACGTGCGCAGACGATTGCGCGATGTACACGATGGTGCCAAGCGATCCGTCCGCATGCTGGAGCGTGACAGCAACATTGTCGCGCGCTTGCGCGGGCGCACCGATCGAACTAAAGCCACTGGCGTGGACCTCGGTCACCGGAGAGTTCACGAGGAACACGAGCGTGTCTATGAAGTGACAAACCTCGCCAAGTACTCGGCCGCCGCCTTGCTCGAGATCGTGAACCCAATGGCTTGGGGGAACCTTGCCCGCACTCACGCGGCAGAGGATCGTCGTGGGACCTCCCGTTTTGGCGAGGAACCTCCGAAGCTCCATGGCAAGTGGAGAGAAGCGGCGGTTGAAGCCGACGGCGAGGATTCCTTCAGCCTGCTCGGCAGTGGTCATCACCGCACTGAGTTCATCGAGGCTCAACGCAAGCGGCTTCTCGCAGAAGACATGCTTGCCCTCGCGGAGCGCGGCCCCGGCTAGTTCTGCGTGCGAGCCGTGACGAGTTCCGATTACGACGACGTCGACCACGCCGTCCTCAATCACTGCCTGCTCGCTCTCAGCTACGCGGGAGCCAAGCTGCCGCGCGGCCGCCTCGGCGGACGGACCCATCCCCCCGCCCACCAGCTCGAGGCGCCCGCCGGCAGCGGTAAAGGCCGGAACCAGCACCTGACTCGCAAACTGGCCATAGCCGACCAAGCCGATCGCCGGAGCTTGGCTGCCAGTGCGAACTGCCGGCCCAGAACGTTGGACGCCCTCGCGTATCGGTTGCTCGCCCAGGTCGTGATAGGACAGAATCAGCGCTCCACGTGGACGTTGCTCCGCAGGACCGGTTATCCGCGCATAGGCTTCGTTCGCTCGCTCCACCGGAATCACGTCCTCGATCAGGTCATGCAGCGTGAGCTTGCCTCGAGCCTGAAGCGAGAGCACGGCCTCCATGTTGCGCTGCTCGGTCCAGCGCACGAAGCCGATCGGGTAATCGAGCCCGCGCTCCTCGTACTCTGCGTCGTAACGGCCAGGGCCGTAGGAGCGTGATACCTGGAAAGTGAGCTCCTTCATGTACAGCTGCTCGCGAGGGACATGGATCGGGACGGCACCTACCAATGTCAACGAACCCCGCTCCCGGAGCAGTTCCGTGCCGAGCACAAGCGGATCACTGGTTGGAGCACCTGCGGTGACGATCGCATGATCGACGCCGATGCCGCGGGTTAGTTCGCGGACGCGCTCGGCCGCCCATTCGCTCACCTCGACACCGTGATCGGCGCCTTCGCGAAGCGCGCTCTGGACCCGGTCGTGGTCGATGTCGAGAGCGATCACCTCCGCGCCGGCCGCCGCCAGGAGGCGACAGGCGATCTGACCGATCAGCCCGCAGCCGATAACCGCTGCCCGCTCGGCCACGGCCACCCGAGTGAGGCGTACGGCATGCAGCGCGATCGCGGCGAGCGTCGTCAAGGCGGCGGCGGGCATCGGCACACCTTCCGGGACCTTCGCGCACAGGTTGCTCGGGACGGCTACGACCTGGGCGTGATTGGCGTGCCCCGCCCCCGCGCAGGCAACCAGGTCTCCAACCGCGATACCGCGCACCCGAGGTCCAGTCTCCATCACGCGGCCCGCGGAACTGTAACCGCTCGGGGCCTCCTCATCGAGCTTGCGGCGGATCTGGTCGCGTGTGCTGCGGATGCCGTCACGCCTGGCGAGGTCGACCGTCTGGCGAACGAGATCGGGTCGTTCCCGTGCGCGGGCTACAAGCGACTTCTGGCCCGATTCGACGGCTGTCCGCTCGGTACCGGAGGAGATGGCCGAGAACGCATTGTTGACGAGGATCCCGGCTGGGGGACACGGGGGGAGCGGGACCTCGCGGACAACGGTTAGCCCGGACCGATTCTGTAGGACCTGCTTCACGGGCGTACCGAGATTGCCATCCAGCATCGCCTGCGAGTGGGCCGGGGTCGCCGATCGCCGCCGTTGCTCATAGTCGCTCGCCGGCGGCTTGAAGATCAACGACCTCCGCTGCCTCTCCGCCACCGTTGTAGGTCAACCTATCGAGGATAACTTGGACCCGCGCGTCCCAGGTGTGGGAGCTTTCGGCCTCATGCTGAGCCGCCATCCCGAGCCGATGACCCCGGTCCGGCAGGGCCAGCACGACCTGAATTCCGCGGGCGAGATCCTCAGTGTCTCCGGGTGTCACGAGGATCGCGGTTCGGTTGTGGTTGAGGATCTCGCCGATTTGCTCCAACCCACTGGCCACGATCGGCCGGCCGAGGGCCATGTACTCGAAGACCTTCGTCGGCGATCCGAAGAAAGGACGTCCTTGCATCGGGGGGTGAGGTGAGACGAGAACATCACAGCCGGCAAGTCGCTGCACCGTCTCGAAGTGAGGCAGCAGACCAGTCCACTCGATTCGCTGAGCTACACCGAGCTCTTGGGCTAGGTACTGGCATCTGGCTCGCTCCGGGCCGTCTCCCACCAGCAGAGCGTGGACGCTCTCGGGGAGCCGGGCAAGCGCGCGTACCAATACGTCGGCCCCGTGCCACGGTTCGAAGGAGCCCACCCAACCAAGCAGCGTCCCGGGTCCGGAGGAGACGGGAGCGGCGGCGCGGCGGGCACGCTCGATGACCTCGATGTCGACTCCATTGGGAAGAACAAGTACCGCGTCCGGTGAGGCGCCCGCGTCGAGCGCCATCGCTGCCGAGTGGCTCGACACCGAAGCGACCAGCGCCGCGCGTTGCACAACGTAGCGCTCCATCGTCGCCGCCAGCGGGGTGAACACACGCTTGACCGGATTTGCCAGGTGCCAGTGGAAGTGGACCCAGGCTTCAGAGTTGTTCCACTCGAGTACGAGCGGCGCATCGGCAGCCTCGGCAAGTTGGACGCCATACGTCGCGAACGCTTCGTGACGCTGGTAAACCAGCCGCGGACGCAGGCGCCTCAGCAGCTGGCGTCCGGCGGCGCGGGCAACTGGATTTGAGCAGACGGCGGCGATCTCCCCGGTCAGGCGTGCCTCGCGCGATAGCGGTGGCGCCACCTGGATGTCATCGGCGATCTCCTGTAACTGCGGTGGCGGTGGCCCCAGCGTGAGCAGGCCGACGCGTAACCCGAGATGCCGGAAGGCAGCCAGCACCCCGCTCATGTGGGTAACGCTACCTCCCACTTTTGTACCGGGGTATCCAGGCCAGATCGCAAGCACGGCGTCGCGCTTCCCGCCCTCCGTCGCCGCCGGCCTCGAGTGTCGCCGCCCCCGCGCGAGCTGAGAGGTCTCTGCTCCGACCCGCGTCAGCGCGGCGGTTGCTTCGAGCGGGAGTCGTGCCGCCCGCAGAGCCAGGGCTGTGCGGCTGAGTGATAGCTGAACCTGACCCTCCCCTACCAGCACGCGGCACTCTCGCAGCGCGAGTCGCATTGCGGCTAGCTCGAACAACTGAGGCATTGGCTGTCGTTCCCAGTCTGGACTGTGGACGACGACGGTCTCGATGCCGAGAACGCGCGCTCGGCGACGGACGGAATTGAGCCGCCCGGCACAATCTCGCTTAGTCAGTACGAGCCCTGGATCTAATCCCGCATTTCGGGCCGCATGTTCGGCGGCGAAAGGCGAGCCGCTGGCGATCAGCACGCAGCGAGCATTTGAGCCGGCGGGAATGGCCTGTGGGGTCATTTGTCTTCCCTGCCCAACAGCCGGTCGTAGAGAGTCAGTAGGCGTGGCTCCTCCACCTCCCAATTCAGCTGCTCCTCGGCGAGCCGCCGGGCCTGATGTCGCCTCGCCGTCAGGCGCTCGGGATCGTCGACGAGGGTCCGCAGGGCCTCGGCGATCGTCGTCGGCGCGGACGGATCGAACAGCTCCGCGACCGGCGGGTTGGACAGATTGGCGATCCGCCGTATCTCCGGCAGGTCACTTGCGATCACCGGCAGGCCAGCCATCAGATACTCGTGGAGCTTGTTGGTGTCGCCGAGCTGATCGTTGAGCGGCGCACCCCGGATCGGCACGAGTCCCACGGTTGCTGCTGCCGCGGTGGCCACCAGCTCGTACCACGGGCGCGGCGGAAGGAAGTGCACCCGATCGACCACACCTGCTTCGTCAGCCCACCCACGGATCTGCTCTCGGGCTGAGTCCCAGCCGAATCCCAGGATCACCAGATGGATGTCATCATCGACCATCGCCAGCGCTTGCACGGTCTCGTGGAAGCACCGCTCGGCGGCGATCCAGCCCTGATATAGGAGCACACGCTTGCCGCGCGGGTAGCCGGGATCGAGTGGCACCACCTCACGGGTGAGCGGCGGCACGTTCGCGAGCACAGCGATGTCGCGGCGCCCATAGCGCGTGCTGAGCACCTCGGCGCGCGATGAGTTCGTTGTGATCACGGCTTCGCTGGTGCGAACCATCAGACGCTCGACCATGGCGGCAGCCTTGGCCATCACCCAGGCCCGAAATCCCGGTTCGTACGCCTCGCCCCAGAGTTCGTGCCCGTCGTAGACCAACTTGGCACGTCTCAGGCGCGCGGCAAGCCAGCATGCGGGACCGACGTGGATATCGTGGGAGTGATAGACGCGCGCCGAAGTACCCAGCACCTCCGCTGAGACGCGTGCCAGGACCCACACTCGGCGAAGGTACGACTTGGGGCGGTCACGCCATCCGAAGGGTATCTCCAGCACTTCGACTCCGGTTTCATCGCGTCGTCGGCGCGCTTGCTCGATGTCGTAGGCGGGGCCGGTTAGCGACACGCTGCGACCTGTGCGTGCGAGCGATCGAGCTTCTTTCCAGACCCGCGCGTCGAAAGGCAGGTCGCTGATCACCGCGGCGCATACGTCGTAACGGGCCATCTTTCTCACGCGGGCGCGATTCGGTAGCCGATCCTGGCCGGAAGCTCGCCACTGACAGATGCGCGGATCAACGGCGCCCTCTCCCGCACCCCATACTGAGATGACACCCAGCCGCGCTCGACGCTCACCGATGTAGCGCCCGTGAAATCGATCCGCAGCGCGCGGGCAACGGACCGCACGAGCACGACGTTTGCCGTGTCGCTGGTGGCCTCGGTCCGAGCAGTGAGATGGATCAGGGATTCGACTTCGTGCCTCCCCTGACCCGCGGCCTCGTCGATGACCTCGATCGCGCCCAGCTTGCGGGTCAGGCTGATCCGCCGCCGGCAGCGTATCGGTGCGCCCGGCCGGCTGAACCCGTCGTGGGAACCGCTGAGCACGACCTCGTCATCCATCTCGCGCCATTCCTCGACTTCGAACTGGGCGTGAGCAGGCATCCGGAAAGGCTCGGCCGCCGGCAGCGGATGCATGTCGAGTCCATCTACGACCATGACATTGTGAGCGGTCGCTGATCGAAACGTGTCGCGTGCCTGGGGATCGGCCGTGTACACGTAGCTGCCGGAATCGACGACGATCGGTTCTCCGTAAGACAGCTCATATGACGAAAGGTCGTTGTGGGCGTGTCCGCCGTTCCCGTTCTGCCCGACGCCGCCCCAGCGCACGACCATGTGCGCGCCACCGCCCTGCAGGACATAGAGGCCGCCTATGGGGAATGCCGTGGTCGCGCGGTGCCGGTCGACCGGGCGCTCGGCGAGGCTGCGCCAGCGTTCCAGCCCGAACGTCCACGCAACCTCCTCGTGGGGTGGCGCGTCGCGCTGGTGGGGCAGTTCAACCACCGCCGCGCCCAGGTCGAGGAGGTTGTCGTGCGTGGGAGGTCGGGCAAATCCGGCAGGCAGCACACGTCCGGAGTCCTGGTCGCCGAATACCGGGCTTCGCCCATCGGGATGGCGCACCGAGCGTGAGACCTCGAGCATTTGCACAAGCCGGCCGGATAAGCGCGCGGACAGCGGACGACCGACCAGTTGCGCCACGTACCGGGCAATCGCGAACATCTCCAGCGTGAGACCGTGGTAGGGCAGCGAAGCTTCGAAGCCGACGCCGTCGTCTAGCACCTGGGTGCTGATCTCGCGCTCCAGTGCCCGCCGCGAGAGGCGCTGCCATCGCGAGGCCTGAGGATCATCGGGAAGGAACGCCCCCAGCACGAGCAGACCAACAATGTCGGCGAGGTAATGGTTTCCACGTAGCAGCGGACTGCCCTCCAGGTGGAGCGCGATGTGGCGCCCATGGACCTGTAGCGAGTGGGAGACCCGCGCGTGCAGCTGGGCGTCCAGCGGACGCCAACCCTCGAGCGTTCCGATTGCCCACGTCCAATTCACCGCTCGAATGGACAACTCCATCGGGGTGACCCAGTTGATTCCATACCCCGGAGGGTTTGCGTCCAGCCATGACGTCAGCTGTGCCTCGAGTTCGGTGGCAAAGCGCTCGTCCCTGTACAACCTTGCGGCCCGAGCCAGAGTCAGAAGCTGGTGCCCTCGGCTGAGCTCCCATGGTACCTTCGCGTCGCTGTCATCGTGCAGCCGTGTGATCTCGAGGTCTTGGTAGAAAGTTGGGGGCCAGCGATATCCACTTTTGAAGTCGCGATGCCAATCAATCTCCGGACCCAGGTCGACTAGTCCTGAACCGAGGTAGTCCATCCGGCGGTCAAGCACGGCCTCGGCTTCTTGGCGCACGGTGACGGCTGCGGCGCGGAGCTCGGCCGGTAGCCGGTCCGCTGGCGGGAAGTTGACCGCTGGAGCGCGCAGCGCAGCGGGCGCGCGCGGCTCAGCAACGGCGGTTGGATACACCTTGCGCAGCCGCCGCAGTCGGTGTCGTACGCGCAACCGGTGAATGGCGCTTGCGCCAATTGGCACCGGGTGAAAGCCGTAGCGTTGCACGACTGAGACCGCACTCGTGGAAGCGCTCACCGCTCACTCATCCCCAGACCGCGTGGTCTGCGCCGGCCGGCGTGCTTGAACCTACCCGCTCGCGAAGCATCAGCGCATCGGCGAGGAACTTCGTCGCCCAGTTAGGACACGCCAACGGGGCGTAGGAGCCGTAGATCGGGAAGGAACCGGGCAGCGCGCCTCGTAGCTCAGGCATCCGTCCGGCGAGCTGGTGCGATGCAGGGTGCTCGACTGCGAGCAGCCCGCTTACCTTGAACGCCGCTTCTCCGGTCAGCTCATGGATGCGCAGCCACGTGCCCCCGAGTTGCACGATCCCGGTCAAGCAGCGGTATGAGACGGCAGGTGTCCAGTCGGCTCTCCAGGTAGCCGGCAGCGTGCCGCGTTGGCGCAACTGATCCATCAGAACTCGCGACGTCAGCTTGGCCGCGGACAAATACCGCTCGTCGCCAACAAGGGCATAACTCTCGACGAGACCCCGCAACGTGTACGCGATGCCATGCGTGTTCGGAAGCGTTCCGGGCTCGAAGGCGCAATGCTCAAACCATCCATTTGGCCGCTGAGTGGACAGGACCCAGTCCAGGTTGCGGCTCGCGGCCTGACGGAAATCGCCGTCGCCGGTCGCCTCGGCGAGCCGCAGCAGCGCCCAGGAGACCCGGGACTTGTATGTGTGGGGAATCCCTTTGTAGGAGGACTCCCCGCGCCACGCGCCATCAGGATGCTGGCGCTCGACTAGGAAACGACCAGCTCGGCTCGCCGCCTCGAGGTATCGCTGATCGTGCGTCGCCGCCAGGAGATCCAGCCACCCGTGCATGACCATCCCGGTGTTGAAGGCGATCGATCGACGCCTCCTCCCGTTTATCAGCCCTTGCATTATCCCGCCGTCGGCGGCCTGAACTTCAAGCTCCCAGTCGCCCATCTCCCGGGCGCGCTCGATCAGGTCCTCGCGCTCCCGGGGCTGTGCGTAGGCCAACATAGTGCCGATGATGTAACCGGTGGTCTCCGGGAATGCCGGAGCCCAGCCAGTCAGCAACGAATAGCCGCGCGAGGACCCTCGCCGCCCGGTTGCATCGTGACTGCGAGCGAGCCAATTCACCGCTTCATCGAGCGCCGACTCCTGGACGCCGTCAGGATGCGGGCGTAGCGCACCGGTCACGCGAGCCGAATCCCGCGCGACTTGTCCCACCAGTAGTCCTAGGCGGCGCGCTGTTCCCGCGATGCTGTGATGCGAAGTGATCTGATTCTCCCTCTAATCCGGTGACCCCACGGCAAGTCAAGGTCGCGAGTTTGCCAGAACCGGCGCGCCTGTGCGTCAGCTTTGACCTTCCCGATTGCTGCGAACATATCGCCGGTAGTAAACGACGTAGGCCACATAGTTCACCAGCAGCGCCAGGAGGCTCGCCCACGCGGCCCCGGTAGCACCGTACGGTGGAATCAGGGCAAAGTTGAACACAAGATTACTGATGGTTAGGATGAAAGCCACGGTGCGCATGTCTCGTCCGCGGGCATGCGCGGACATGAATATGTTGTAGACGGTGGTCACGCCTCGGACTGCAGTGGCGATGACAAGCGGAATGGCCAGTGGGGCTACGGGGCTGTAGTCCTTCGAGAACACGAGGTCGACAAGAGTGGGAACGACCAGCACCACGGCGAGTACGCCGGCGGCTCCAATTACCCATGCTGTCACTATCCATCGCCGCTCGATTACCTTCTCGTGCGACATTCGGGGGAACAGCGCGGCGGTCAATCCCAGCATCGGAAGGCTCATGAATGCCGCCAGAGCAGAAGCGAGCGCGTAGTAGCCAGTGGACTTGGCGTCGCTGAACCAGGCCACCATCAGTACGTCCATGTTGTAGGTGCCGATGCTGAAGAAGCGTCCAACGTACATATTGAAAGCCCACGCCCGCGTATCGGCGATGTAATCGCGGATGTGGATTCGAACTCGCCGGAACCGAGGTTGCAGCCATACCGCGAAGATACCCATCGAGATGACCATGCTGATCGTCATGAGAAGAAAGGCGGACGTCGCCGAGAACGACGCCCCGGCGCCAACGAGCAGAAGGAGGGAAACGAGCAAGGCGACGCGGCCTAGGAGATTGCTGAGCGAGAACACGTGCAGGCGGTCCGCGCCCATGGCCAGGAGCTCGCCCAGAAGCGGGAACGTCCACGCCCAAGCGAACACAGAGCCGATGCGTAACACCTCCGCTGAGTGAGTGTGGAACACGTCGTCGACGAAAAAAGAAGAGCCAAACGTGGCCAACGAGGTCAGCGCCGCGAGGGGGACAAAGCTCGCGAGTGATGCGGCGATGAGTTCGCCGCGATCCTCGACATGGCTGCGGGCGAGACGACGAGCTGCGGAGGTGAAGACCCCGAAGTCGAACGCCACCGCGACCAAGGTCACAAACGAAACCGCGAAGGAGAAGCTCCCGAACGAGCTCGGACTCAGTTGACGAGCGAAGATCGCCTTGGCAATGCCGCTCAAGCCTGTGGCGACACCGCTGGCCAGAGCAAACACCATGGCCTGCCCAACAATCCGCGATGCAAGCAGGCGTCGAAGCAATGTTGATGGCGAGGATTGAATGGCCTCGCCGGGAGCGGTTGTTAACCGGAGGATAGTTACGACGCGCTGCGCCCGACGCCGTCTCCAAGCAGTCATTCAGTCGGCTTTCACCGTGCCATCACCACGTCGTACCTCACTCACGTCGATGCCGTGAGGCAGCCCAGCCAGAATGGAAGCTATGCTGGTCGACCCCGCGAACCGCGGAGTGATCGAAACCTGAGTGTCCGTGTAAGTGACAGCGTCGGCCGCGGGGCGGCGGCGCCGCGCGCAAAAATCCAGCCGGCCGGCAGCGATCCCTAAGAGGATCGCGAAATACTCGTTCGACGGGATGTAGGGCAGCATTGTCAGTGTGAGCGAGTACATGAGGTAAGACACGCTCGCACCGGCGAGTACTGCCCGGAGTACCGCATCTGGTCCCGAACCCCCCGTGCGATTGAGAGCCCGCACCAACCTCCACACGCCAACTACGGCCACTAGCAGGACGATGAGCCCGAAGACCCCGTCCTCCGCCAGAACTTCGAAGAAGGAGCTATGTGGATACGGCTCCGACGCTGATCCATCAACGGAGACGGCTGGGCGCGCGAGGGCAGCGTTGGTGTAGTTCTGAGCACCCACACCGAAGAGGGGCGCACTCTTGAAGATCTGCCACCCCTGCTCATAAGTGGCGAACCGGGTGTAGATGTTTTCGACGTTGTGGACCCGTTGTGCGACGGCCGGAACCTGCTCGAGCTCGACGAACAGCGGTACTGCGATCAAACCGGCGACGAGCACCGTCGCAATTGCGCGACTTCGGCGGTGAGGGCGCAGGCCCAAGGCCGCGACCAGTACGACGATGGCACTGATCCAGCCGACGCGAAAGAACGTCAAGAAGATGGCAAGAAGCTCGAGGCCGATTATCCCCAGGGCGGCAAGACGCGGGGCTCCGCTGCGCGCACGGCTGAGAAGCCAGTACATCGTCGTGGCCAAGCAGATGACGAGCGTGAGGCCGTAAGTCTCGGGGGCGTCATACGGGCCGGAGATCCGTACTTGTCCGATCGCCGGGTCGAACCGCGCCTGCGAACCCGAGGCAGTGGCCAGCTCGAAACCCAAGGTGTGCTCAGCGATCCCGATCACCGCCAGCAGGAGACCGGCGACCATCACGCTGAAGGCCATCCGCTCTGCGAGGCGTGCGTCAGCGCCCACCGCCCGACGAACCAGCGCGAACAGGAGGAGCGGAACTACCAGCGAGTCCACCCACAGTCGTTCTGGATTGAGGGAGGCAGAGGGGGTCAGCAGCGAGCGTGCGCCGATCACCATGACCAGCAGGAGCAGAGCGAGCATCATCCGCCGAGAAGCCCGCGCATGACTGGCGGCGCGGCCTCGGGTGAGCAACAGCAGCACCATCCCTCCCACCCAGATGCGATCGAACGCGATGTAGTTGCTCCCCAAGTGGTTGGAGAGCGGATACGCGAGCACGCCCAACGGCGGCCACAGCCATAGCAGCCTCCAGCCGATCTCGGCGAATACGACCATCAGGGCCAGGCCACCGAGGACGGCCGCCGGGACCAGCGCGAGTTTCGAAGGCTGTACGAGAGCCCACCCGGTGGCGACTAGGGCGGCGCCGACCACCCCGACCAGGAGGGCGCGCTGAAGCTCTGCCCGAGTCAGCGCGCGGGACCGAGGCGGATTCGAAACGATTCGAGCGGCACCCATCGCAAACGGCTTCCTGCCGTTCGCATCATAGGACTCGAAGCCAGGGTCCTTTGCCGTATTCGTCGAGAAGGTCTGGATGTCTCGAAAAGCCCCCCGGAAGTCGAGGGCGGTGCTACCTGTTCGGTCGGTATGGAATTAGGGCTAGGCTTGGCGGGGGGCGCGATGAATGCGAGTCTGGATTGACATCGACAACCCGCCGCAGGTGCAGTATCTGCTTCCCTTCCGGGCCGCGTTCGAGGCCGCGGGAGCGGGGACCGTGATCACGGCTCGTGACTACGGGAAGACGGTCGAGATGCTCGAGCGCGTCGGGGTGCAGCCGCACGTGTTCGGTCAGCGAGTCGGCAGCAGCAAGCTGCGAAAGGGCGGGGCCGTCATCCTGCGCGCGCGAGATCAGCAACGCTTGTTCAGACGGGTTGATCGGCCTGATGTGCTTCTGGCAGCCTCCCGAGCTGCCGCCGGGGCTGCCTGGCGCATGCGCATCCCAAGCTTTGTCATCGGCGACTATGAACACGTACATGTGGCGCTCTTCCGCGTCACCAACTCGACAATTCTGTATCCAGACGTAATCGACGGGAGGGTGTGGATACGACGAGGGCTGCGCCGAGATCAGTTGATCCCGTTCAGGGGGATCAAGGAGGATCTGACGTTTGCGGGGATCCATCTGGACGCGATCGAGCCCCACGACTTCGGACATGTGGCCGATCAGGCGGTGAGGGTCCTGTTTCGCCCCCCCTCGGAGACCAGCCATTACTACAGGAAGGGCTCCAGCTCGATGACGAGGGCGGCGCTCGCGCGGCTGGCCCAAGCCGGAGCGCTCGTGGTGTTCTCGCCGCGCGAGCCCGATCAGGTGGCGCTGTTGGATGGACTCGACTGGGGTCTTCCGCCCGTGGTCCTCGAGCGGACGGTTCCGTTCGTCTCGCTGCTGAAGAGCGTCGACCTGGTCGTGTGCGCGGGGGGAACGATGCTCCGCGAGGCGGCCTACGTTGGAGTCCCGGCTTACAGCATCTTCCAGAGCGAGATTGGCGGCGTGGACCGCTGGCTGGAGCGGATCGGCCGGGCCAAACTTCTGACGAGGCCCGAGGACCTCCGCCGAATCGAGCTGCGACGGCGCGGTCCGCTGCAGCGCCTCGACAGCAACCCGCATCTCCTCGACGAGATCGTGGCGATCGTAGCTGGGCGGATCGGTGAGAACCCTGCCCGGGGCCACCATCCCTCGGCTCCGTCCGCGGCGCCCTAGGGCGGCGTCGTCTGCCCAATCACCGCGCCCGCCACTAGACGAACGTTGGGTTGGTATGAGGAGTCGTCCCGGTGGAAGGGCTGGTCTTGGCGGGACCATGGTTGCGCGCGCGGGCGGCGCCATGCATCCTGACGGCGTGCAACCTGTGGCGTCGCAGCCGCTCGCTGGCAACGGGGCCCGTGCGCTTGGGACCGCCGGCGTCCCGCGGCCAGACCTCGACGTAGCCGTGATCGGCGCGGGCCCGCACGGGCTGGCGGCGACCATCCAGTTGCGCCGAGCCGGGATTGCCGCGCACGCTTTTGGCCAGCCGATGTCCTTCTGGCGGACCATGCCGAAGGGAATGCGGCTGCGCTCGAACCTGAGCGCCACAAACATGGTGGAGCCCGAGGGGCCGCTCTCTCTGCACCGATACATGGAGGAGATCGGCGAGACCTTTGGGCATCCCGTGTCGCTGCGCCGGTTCGTCGATTATGGCTTGTGGGTTCAGGGCAACGGCGTGCCTGACCTCGACACCCGCTCAGTCACAGCACTTGATCGCACCAACGGGTGCTTTGCCCTCACCCTCAGCGACGGCGAGCGCTGCACGGCGCGGCGTGTCGTCGTCGCGTGCGGGATCGCGCCGTTTGAGCACGTGCCGGCTGGATTCGAGCAGCTCGCGCCTGAGCTCGTGTCCCACACCAGTCGACACGAGGACCTGGCAGTCTTTGCCGGGCGGCGCGTCGCTGTCGTGGGCGGTGGTCAGAGTGCCTTCGAGTGCGCGGTGCTGATGAACGAGCGCGACGCCGACGTGGAGGTGCTGGTGCGCGGCTCGGAGGTCACCTATCTGCGCAGCTGGTCGCCGATTCACTTCATCGGTCCTCTTCGTCATGTCGTCTACGCGCCAACTGACGTGGGTCCACTGTGGTACAGCCGGCTGGTGGCAGCGCCCGCGCTGTTTGGCAGGCTGCCGCGCCGCAAGCAGGATCAAATCGCCTACCGCTCGATCCGCCCGGCGTGCTCGTACTTCGTCCAGGTGCGCCTGGACGGTGTCAGGGTGACGCTGGCGACCAAGCTGATGCGCGCCGAGCCGAGCGGCGACGGGCTGCGTCTCTTCCTTTCAGACGGAACTACGCGGGAGGTCGACCACCTCATGTTCGGCACGGGGTACAAGGTCGACGTCACGCAGTACCGTTTTTTGAGCGACAGCATCCTCCGGGAGCTCAGCGTCGTCGACGGTTACCCGGTGCTGGGGCGCGGTCTGGAGAGCTCGGTAGCGGGCTTGCACATCCTCGGCGCGCCGGCCGCGCGGAGCTTCGGCCCCACCATGCGCTTCGTCTCGGGCAGCTGGTATGGGGGACGCGAAGTCGCGGCTGCGCTTGCCCGCAACCTTCGGCCGCGCTCCCTGCGTCGAGCCGTAGATCGCGGATGGCGAAGCTCTCCGAGCAAGGGGTGACGGCAGCAGTCAGCGGTGCCGGGCTTCGATCGCCTGCAGCGCCTGGAACTCCTTCACACAGTCGCCGATGCGCGCGATCTCGTCCTCGCTCAAGTACGGGTGGACGGGGAGCGAGCAGATCCGTGCCGCGAGCTCCTCGGCGACCGGAAGCGATCCTCCAACGAAGTTCGCGGAGGCGTAGGCCAGGGTGTGATGGAGCGGGACCGGGTAATGGACTGCGCTCGCAATCCCCGCCATGGCCAGATGTTCGCGGAGGGCGTCACGCTCCTCGGTCTGGACCACAAGATGATGGAAGACGTGGTCGCCATCGGCGCAGGGCGGCGCGGGCGCTGTCAGCGGGAGGTCCTGCAGGGCATCGCGGAGCGCCGCCCCGATCCGGCGACGACGTGCGTTGCCCTCGTCAAGGCGGCTCAGCTTGACGCGCAGGATTGCGGCTTGTAACGCGTCCAGGCGGGCGGTCGTTCCAATCAGCTCGTGCCGGTACCTGGTCCGTTCGCCGTGGCTGCGCAGCATCCTCACCCGCTCGGCCACGCGCTCATCGCTCGTGACCACCGCGCCGCCATCGCCCCACGCCCCCAAATTCTTTGCCGGATAGAAGGAGAAGCAGCCAGCGTCGCCGATCGAGCCCGCGCGGCGACCATCGATCAGCGCGCCATGGGCCTGGCAAGCGTCCTCTATGACCGCCAGCCCATGCTCACGCGCGAGCCCTACGATCGGAGCTAGCTCCACGGTGCGGCCGTGGAGGTGCACCGGGACGACGCAGCGAATCCTGGGCCCGATCGCCGCCTGCACCTGCTCAACGGTGATCAGCGCCGTATCCGGGTCGACGTCGATGAAGCGCGGCGTCGCCCCCACGTGCGAGACCGCCTCCGCGGTGGCGATGAAGGAGTTCGCCGGGACAAGCACCTCATCACCCGACCCGATCTCGAGAGCGCGCAGGGCGAGCGCGAGGGCCTCCGTCCCCGAGGACACGCCGATCGCGTGTTCGGTGTCGCAGTACTCGGCGAACTCGGCCTCGAACGCTTCGACCTCGGGCCCGAGCGTAAAAGCCGCGGTGCGGGCGACGCGCCGCACCGTCTCCAGCAGTTCTTCCATCAGCGCCGGATCGGCATCGTCGAGACGGGTCAGCGGGATGTGGTGATCCAGCACGCTCCGATTGTGCCTGGTGCCAGATGGCCGCTTTGACCAAACTACTCGCTTGTATAGGGCTGGGCTGCTGCGACTGCGTGTACATGTTCGGCGCAGCTCAGACCTCGACCCACTAGGATCTGCTGCGGACCGTGCTAGGTGGGGCGCTAGCGGTGCCCTGTACCCGCAATCCGCTCTAGCGGGGCTGAACTCCCCCTCGAGGGGCTGCACGATCCGAGGTCAGCGCCCTGCTTGTGGCGGTGATGGTCCGGTCCCGTCGCGATGGAGACCCGTGAACCAGGTCAGGTCCGGAAGGAAGCAGCCTTAAGCGGTCACCTTCAGGCGCAGCGGGGGTGCCGGACCGGAGTCGGAATCAGTGGCAGCGCCTTGGATACGGGCCTCGACAGGGGGTGCACGGTCCGCCTGCCCGCCTCGCGGGCGAGCGACGATTGCCCTCCGGCCGTGGCCGCAGGGGACACTAGACTCGGTCCTCGTGTCGACCGGTCCCTCGCTTTACCGCCGCCACCGCCCACGGACGTTCGCCGACGTCGTCGGGCAGGAGCACGTGGTGCGAACCCTCAGCAACGCCGTCCGGCAGGGCAAGGTGCACCACGCCTACCTGTTCGTGGGCTCGCGCGGGACGGGCAAGACGAGCACGGCCAAGATCCTCGCCGCCTGCATGAACTGCGTGGAGGGGCCCACGGTCACCCCCTGCGGCGTGTGTGACTCCTGCGTCTCGATCCATGGCGCCACATCGCTTGACGTGATCGAGATGGACGCTGCCTCCAACAATTCCGTGGACGACATCCGCGATCTGCGTGAGAAGGTGGCCTACGCGCCCGTCTCGGGCAAGCACAAGGTCTACATCCTCGACGAGGCGCACATGCTCTCCCAGCAGGCCTGGAACGCGTTCTTGAAGACGCTCGAGGAGCCCCCGCCGCGGACGATCTTCGTCCTCGCCACCACCGAGGCACAGAAGGTCCTGCCGACGGTCGTGGACCGCTGCCATCGCTTCGACTTCGGTCGTCCGACGGTGGAGCAGGTGGCCAAGGTGCTCGGCCGGGTCGCCCAGCAGGAGCACATCGACATCGACGGTCGAGCGTTGGCGCTGATCGCCCGCCACGCCACCGGCAGCTTCCGTGATGCCCTGGGGACGCTGGAACAGCTTGTCACCTACGCTGGCCAGGCGCCGATCCAGCCCGCCGATGTGCTGGCGGTGCTCGGCGTCGTCGACTCCGAGCAGCTGTTCGCGGCGATCGACGCCGTGGTCGCGCGAGATCCGGCCGGTGCGCTCCGGACCGCATCGAGACTGGCTGAGTCCGGTCGCGATCCCGGTCAGGTGCTGCGTGACCTGGAGGTGCACGCGCGCGAGCTGCTGATAGTCCAGGTCATGGGGCAGGTCCCGCCTGAGCTGCGCCTCACCCCGGAGCGTGACCGTCAGCTGGAGGAACAGGCGCAGGCCGTCTCCGAGACCGACGCCGTGCGACTGCTCGACCTGGTCGGGGCGGCGCTCGAGGCGACAACCAACGGCGCCCAGCCGCGGATTCAGTTGGAGCTGGTGCTGATCAAGGCCGCCGCCCCCGAGCTCGACCCGGCCACCGTGGCCCTGTCGGCGAGGATCGAGCGGCTCGAGGCGGCGCTGGGCGCCGGCCGTCCACCCACACCCGCTCCCGCATCCGCACCGGCTTCGGCACCCGACCGCGTGTCCGCACCCGCCGCTCCCGAACCCACCGCCTCCGCGCCCCCGGTGTCTGCGCCCGAACCCGCCCCGGCGTCCGCGCCCGAACCCGCCACGGCGTCCGCACTTGCGCCTGCACCCGTTGTCGACCCGGTTGAGATTCCCAACCCTCACACCGCGTTGGACCTCCAGGGCACGGTGTCGCTGTGGCCGGCGGTCGTGGACATCGTCCGCGCCGAGAACGCGATGATCGCCGCCCTGCTCGCCGGGGCACAGCCCGTGGCCATCGGCGAGCGGGAGCTGACCGTCGCCTTCCCCACCGAAGCCGCGTTCCTCAAGCGCAAGGCCGAACAGGAGGATCATCGCCGCGTGGCTACCGAGGCCTTCCGCACGGTAACGGGACAGGCGCTGAAGCTGCGCTACGAGCTGCGGGATCTAGGCGAGTTCGCGGATGAGCCGGCCCAGGCGCCGGTGCTCTCAGGCGAAGAGCTGGTGAAGCGCTTCCTGGAGGAATTCGACGCAGAAGAGCTGGATGCCGAAGACCATGACGACCGCAAGGCGGAGAGGTAGATGCCCCCACAGCCGAACATGCAGCAGATGCTCAAGCAGGTGCAGAAGATGCAGCAGGAGATGATGCAGGCCCAGGAGTCGCTCAAGGACGAGGTCGTCGACGCCTCCGCCGGGGGCGGCATGGTCACGGTCGAGGTGACGGGGGAGCTGCACGTGAAGTCGATCAAGATCGATCCCCAGGCGGTCGATCCCGAAGATGTCGAGCTGCTCCAGGACATGGTCCTGGCCGCCGTCAACGAGGGCCTGCGCGCCGCCCAGGAGCTGGCGTCCAGCAAGCTGGGGGGGATCGCCGGCGGCCTCGGCGGCCTCGGCGGCCTGGGGCTGCCGGGCGTCTAGCCGTCCGAGCCCTCGTCGGTCCATCGTCGATGTACGCACCTCCGGTTCAGCGCTTGATCACCGAGCTCTCCAAGCTCCCAGGGGTCGGCGGGCGGACCGCACAGCGGCTGGCCTTTCATCTGCTGCGGGCGGAGGAGCAGGACGCGATCGCGTTGGCGGAGGCGATCCGTGAGGTCAAGGAGCGCATCGGACTGTGCGAGGTCTGTTACAACCTTGCCGACGGCCCGACTTGCCGCATCTGCGCCGACGCGCGGCGGGATCCCGAGGTCATCTGCGTGGTCGAGGAGCCCTCGGACGTGATCTCGATCGAGCGGACGCACGAGTTCGGCGGCCGCTATCACGTGCTCGGCGGCGCGCTCTCGCCGATCGACGGCATCGATCCCGAGGATCTGAAGATCGCTGAGCTCTACGCGCGGATTGGTGACGGTGCTGTCCGGGAGGTGGTGATCGCCACCAACCCGACGACCACCGGGGAGGCGACCGCGTTGCACATCGCCGCCGAGCTGCGGCAGATCGACCCGGGGCTGTCGGTGACGCGCCTGGCCTCCGGGCTGCCGGTGGGCGCCGACCTGGAGTACGCCGACGAGCTGACGCTGGGGCGCGCGCTGGCCGGTCGTCGCGCGCTGTAACGCCGTACTGGGCTGTTTGCGTTCGGGCGGCGGGCGGAGTAGCGTCGCCATCCACCTGCAGCGAGAGGAGACGGCGGGTCATGCGACGATTGCTGGCGGCGCTCGCGTCGGTTGCTGCGGTGTTGGCGCTGAGCGCCTGCGCCGGCAAGACGACTGGTGCCACCCAGGTGGGGTCCACCTCGGCGATGCTGCACGCCACCGCCAGCTGTGACCGGTCGCAGTCGTGCACCTGGTACTGGGAGTACTGGCCCGCGAGCCAGCCCCGATCAACCAGTACGAAGACCGCCGTCTACGGACCCGTGTCCGGCCCGACCGGAAGTCAGGCTGTCTCCGCGCAGATCAGCGGCCTGGATTCCGGCACGACCTATCGCTGGGTGTTCTGTGCCTCGCCGAACGACGGGGGTGTGTACGGCTGCGCCGGTCCTCAGGGCACGTTTAGCTCCACAGCGGCCGATCCCCCGCCGGATTACGACACGTTCACGACGGCCCCGCAGCGCCCGTTGGCCGAACGCTGGAACGGGACGAGCTGGACGATTCAGACCATCGCGGATCCGGCCGGCCCCTCGGCGTTACTGTCGAGCGTGTCGTGCACCTCGGCGACGGCCTGCATGGCGGTCGGCAGCTACGAGGACAGCGCCGGGGACACCGTGACGCTGGCCGAGCATTGGGACGGGACGAGCTGGGCGATCGTGGCCACTCCCAGCCCCGCCGGATCGCAGCACAGCGTCCTGTCTTCCGTCTCGTGCACGGCGCCGACCGCGTGCACCGCCGTGGGGACGAACTACACCAGCCAGGGAGGGACGACGCAGACGGTGCTGGTGGAGCGCTGGGACGGCACGAGCTGGACGATCCAGTCGACTCCGACGCCCGCGGTCGACGATCCGACCCTCCTCGGCGTGTCGTGCACGTCCGCCACCGCCTGCATGGCCGTCGGCTTCTACGTCATCAATACGCAGAAGGAGAGCGGCATCGGCCAGACGCTCGCCGAACGCTGGGACGGCACGAGCTGGACGGTGCAGACGACTCCCAATCAGGGCGTCTCGGTCGGCGGCACCTTTTATCCCCAGTCGACCACGCTGGTCGACGTGTCGTGCACCTCCGCCACCGCCTGCACCGCGGTGGGTAACTACGCCGACACCGAGGGAGGAGAACACACGCTGGCGGCGGCGTGGAACGGCACGAGCTGGATTCTGGGGTACCCCCAGGATCCGACCGACGCCAAGGGCGTCGGCTTCTTCCTCGGGCTCAACGGCGTCTCGTGCAGCTCCGCCGCGGCCTGCACCGCCGTTGGCCTGTACGTGAACCAGAGCGGACAGACCGTGACGCTGTTCGAGCGCTGGAACGGCACCAGCTGGACGCTGCAGCCCCCCGTCGGCTCGGGTGATGCGGGAAATGGCGTCTCGTGCGCCTCGAGCACCGCCTGCACCGCGGTGGGCGGCCAGCCCCTGCCCAGTGGCAACTATCAGCCGCTCGCGCAGGCGTGGGACGGCACGAGCTGGACGACTCAGAGCACCCCCGACCCCAACCCGGCGGACGACAGCTACTTCCAGGGCGTGTCGTGCACCTCTGTGGTGGCCTGCACCGCGGTGGGCCGGGGCTGATTGGTCGCGGGCGCTCAGCCACGCCGAGCTCTCGCTCATCGGGACGAGCAACAGCAGCGCCACCTCAGCCACGAGGCGCCGCCCGCACCGCCGCCGGCAGCCGGCGGCGGAGGTACGTACCCGGGCTCACCGCGTACCCTCAGGGTTGATGGCCGATCAGCCCACGGTGGTGATGAAGTTCGGCGGCACCTCGGTGTCCGACGCCGAGCGCATCAAGCGCGCCGCGCGGCGGATCGTCGCGCAGCGCGAGGCCGGCCGGCGGGTGGTCGCGGTTCTCTCGGCGCGGGGCAAGACCACCGACGAGCTGATCGCCATGGCCGAGGAGGTGTCCCCGTTGCCGGACCCCCGTGAGCTGGACATGCTGCTCTCAACTGGTGAGCGGATGTCCTGCGCCCTGTGCGCGATGGCGATCAACGACCTCGGCCACCGGGCGATCTCGCTGACCGGCTCCCAGGCCGGCATCGTCACCGATGCCTCCCACACGAAGGCGCGGATCCTCGATGTGCGTGCTGACCGTATTCGCCAGGCGCTGGGCGATGATCTGATCGTGCTCGTGGCCGGTTTCCAAGGTGTCTCCACCAGTCGGGACGTGACCACCCTCGGCCGTGGCGGATCCGACACCACGGCTGTCGCGGTCGCGGCGGCGATCGATGCCGAGGTGTGCGAGATCTACACCGACGTCTCCGGGGTGTTCACCGCCGATCCGCGGATCGTCCCCGAGGCACGTAGGCTGCCCTACCTGAGCTTTGAGGAGATGCTGGAGATGGCGGCCTCGGGCGCCAAGGTGCTTCAGCTTCGCTCAGTCGAATATGCCCGTACCCACAACGTGCGGATCCACTGCCGCTCCAGCTTCGAGGACGGTCCGGGTACCGTGGTGCTAGGAGAAGACGAGACGATGGAGCACCCGCTGATCACTGCAGTCACCCACTCGGCCGAGGAGGCTCGCATCACGCTGCTGGGCGTGCCCGATCGTCCCGGTGCGGCGGCGGCGATCTTTCGCGCCCTGGCCGATGCCGGCTGCAACGTCGACACGATCATCCAGAACGAACCGCGTGGCGCCGGACGCGATGCCGAGGTGTCGTTCACGATCTCCAGCGACGATCTGCGGGTCGCTGACGAGGCCCTCGCGCCGGTGCTGACCGACCTGGGGATCGAGCACGTGGACCGCGATCCGGACATCGGCAAGGTCTCGATCGTCGGCGCCGGGATGCGCTCTCATCCTGGTGTGGCGGCGCAGGTGTTCGAGACGCTCGCTGCCGAGGACATCAACATCGAGATGATCTCCACGTCGCCGATCAAGATTTCGTGCGTGATCCGCGCCGGTCACGTTCCCCAGGCGGTGCGCGCCTTGCACGCGGTGTTCGACCTCGGCGCCTCCGAGGTGCGCGAGGAGCGGCCGATCGGGCAGGAGGCACGATGAGCCGGCACCCGCGGGTCGCTGTGGTTGGCGCCACCGGGGTCGTCGGAACGACGATGCTGGCGCTGCTGGTCGAGCGCGAGTTCCCGGCCAGCGAGGTCGTACCGTTCGCTTCGGAGCGCTCGGTCGGCCGCGTGCTGGGCGGCCACAGCGTCCAACCGCTGCACGAGGACACGATCCAGGGCTTCGACATCGCGGTGTTCTCCGCCGGCGCGAGCGTGTCCCGCCAGTGGGGTCCGCGCTTCGTCCAGGCCGGCGCGGCCGTGATCGACAACTCCTCCGCCTTCCGGCGCGATCCACAGATCCCGCTGGTCGTGGCCGAGGTCAACCCGCACGTCCTCGAGGGGTATCGCGGACTGATTGCCAACCCGAACTGCTCGACGATGCAGCTGATGGTGGCGCTGGCGCCGATCCACCGGGCGGTCGGGATCGAGCGGCTGGTGGTGGCCACCTATCAATCGGTCTCGGGCATGGGTAAGAAGGCGATCGACGAGCTGAACGGACAGGCACATGCCTACGTGCACGACGAGCCGATTCCCCCCCCGCAGGTCTATCCCGAGCCAATCGCGTTCAACGTGATCGGCGCTGCCGGCTCGTTTGCCGACGGGGACGACCACACAGACGAAGAGCGCAAGATGATGTTCGAGACCCGCAAGATCCTTCAGGACGAGTCGATCGGGGTGTCGGTGACCTGTGTGCGCGTGCCGGTGATGGTCGGTCACTCCGAGGCCGTCAACGTGCAAACGCGTGATCCGCTGTCCGCTGCCGAGGCGCGCGAGCTGCTGGCCAGCGCGCCGGGACTAGCCCTGGAGGACGTGCCGACTCCCGTGCGTGCCGCCGGTCGTGATGAGGTGTTCGTCGGTCGCCTTCGTGACGACGACTCACACCCGCGGGCGTTGAGCATGTGGGTGGTTTCCGACAACCTGCGCAAGGGCGCGGCCACCAACGCGATCCAGATCGCTGAGTTGCTGGTCGATGCCCAGGACCGCGCCCAGGTTGCCTGACCCTCAGCTCTACGAGGTGATCCGCGGCGAGCGCTGGGGCGAGGCCTGGTGACGGCAGGGAGCCACGTTGCTCAGCGGCGGGGCCGCAGCTCGCGCCGCGTTCTGACCCCGAGCTTGCGATAGACACGCCGCGCGTGAGTTCGAACCGTCTCCACGCTGACGTGGAGCGACTGCGCGATCTCCGCGTTGGTGCGACCACTCTGCAACAGCTCCAGCACATCCGCCTCCCGCGGGGTCAGCAGCTCGGGTCCGGCGACATCGTGGTGATCGATAGAGGTTGGTGGCATCACGTGCAGCCCGCGTGAGGCGAGGTGGATCGCATGCAGCACGTCCCGCGCCTGCGTGCTCTTGGCCAGGCAGGCGGTGGCGCCGAAGGCCAGCATCTGCCGGGACTCGGATGGGGTGGGACGGTTGGCCAGCACCACCAGCCGGCTCGCCGGGAACGCCCGGTGCAGATCGCGCACCTCGGAGGTGCTGCGGAGTGAGCCGAAGTTCAGAATCGTCACCTGGGGCAGGTGATGCCCGAGCATCTGTGCCATCCGCTCGGGCGGGATGTCCGCCGCCAGCAGCCGCAGCGTCGGATCCTCCTCGATCAGCGCCCGCAGCCCACGGCTGACGATGTCCTCAAAGCGCGCCAGTGCGACTGAAACGGGTGGACGAGTGACCATGGCAATGGGCGGTCGCCTCTCGCGCCGCACTGAGCTTATCGGCAGCGGGTGACCCGAGCATCACCCCTGAGCGGCATCTCCCTCACCCCAAGATCACCCCGGGGAGGGGAAGACATCGGTTCCGGCGCCGGCAAAGATGGACATCGCACACTCCCCGCGGGACAAACAGGGGTAGCGGCGAGCGGGCGGGGTACGGGGCCCCGCCCCTCGTCCTTTCAGCCGCTTCCCCAGAGCCAGCCGCCTGTCGCCAAACCTGCCGTATGTGAGCGGATTTGGCGACAGGTCCTTGTCAAGTTTCGCCACGCTGACGCCGCGCCTCGGCGAGCGGACGACCTTCGGCGTCCGCGGCCGGGGCCGGAGGCCAGCGACCCAGCCAGTTGTCCCGGGCTCCGTCGATCGTCAACACCGTGCCGGAGACGAAGTCACCGGCCGGCGAGGCCAGGTATGCCACCAGCCACGCAACCTCCTCCGCCCGGCCCAGTCGACCGGCCGGGACCGAGTCCACCATCGAGTCGACGATCGGCTGGGGGTACTTGGTCAGCATCGTTTCCGTGCCGAACTGGCCGACGGCGATCGCGTTGAGCGTGATGCCGTAGCGAGCCCACTCGATCGACAGCACCCGCATCAGGTTCTCGACCGCGGCCCGGGCGGCCGATGAGTGCGCCATGCCCGGCATGCCCTGGTGCGGTGAGAGGGTGATGCTCACCACCTTGCCGCTTCCCGCCGGGATCATCGCCGCGGTCGCGACGGCGTGGGTCATCAGCCATGTCCCCTCGACGTTCAGGCGCATCACGGTGCGAAATCCCTTGCCGGTGATGGCCTCGGCGGGGGCGAGGAACTGCCCGCCCGCGTTGTTCACGAGCAGGTCGATTCGTCCATGGCGATCCATCGTGGCGTCGACCAGGGATGCCACCTGATCCTCCTCCCGGATATCGCAGACCTGGGTCCCGATGCGGCCGTTAGGGTCCAGCCCGGAGGTCTCAGCCAGCGGTTCGGCACGTCGCCCGCACGCGACCACGTCCACACCCAGCGCGGACAGCTCCAGGGCAATCGCGCGTCCCAGCCCCGACCCGGCCCCGGTGACGATCGCCACCTGTCCGTCGAGCAGACCAGCGCGGAACACCTGGGATTCCATCCGCGGGCGAGTCTGTCACAAGCGACCGCGAGGGCCACCGGTCGCGCGCGGCCCCGGCGGGATGATCAGGCTGGCGATCTACGCCGCCGCCGCGCCCACCACCGACGTCGACCAGTCGATCACCGACGTCGGCCTGACGATGTGCTTACCCATCTCGAGCTCCTTGGGGGAGAGGCCGAGCGCGAGCCCGACCAGCTGGGGCAGGTGCAGCACCGGTAGCCCCAGCTCCCGGCCCACCACCTTGGCCGCCCCGGGCTGCTGCATGTCGAGGTTGAGGTGGCACAGCGGACACGGGACCACCAGACAGTCGGCCTCGGCGTCGATCGCGTCCCCGAGGTGGCGGCCAGCCTGAGTCAGCGAGGCCTCCTTGTTCATGGTGATGATCGGGAATCCGCAGCACTTGTAGACGCCGGCGTAGTCGACGACGGTGCCGCCGAGCGCCTCGATCAGCCAGTGCATGTAGCGGTCCCGGGGGCGCTCCTGGTCGATTCCCAGCCGGTTGACCGGACGCACGATGTAGCAGCCGTAGAACGGGCCAACGCGCAGATCGGTCAACGGCCGTTTGACCCGAGCCTTGAGCGCGTCGAGACCGATCTCCTCCACCAGCAGCCACAGGAAGTTCTTGTTCGTCAACCCCTTCTCGTAACTGAGACCCTCCTCACGGAGGTTGCCGTTGATCTGGTGGCGGTACTCGGCGTTGGCATCCAGGCGCTCCTGGCATTCGGACTGTGCGCCCTGGCAGGTGGAGCAGATGTTCATCATCAGCTCACCATCAGTCCGTTGGGCGAGTGCGAACGTGCGGGCGTTGAGGGTGTCGGCGAGTTCCTGGTTGTGCTCGGCGATCACGCCGGCACCGCAGCAATTCGCCCGATCCAGCTCGATCAGCTCGATGTCCAGCAGCGGCGCGACTTTGGCCATCGAACCGTGCAGCTCGGGAGTGAACCCGCGGCTCACGCAACCGGGCCAGTAGGCGACCCTCATGCCTCCTCGCTTTCGCTCGCTGCCTCAGGCGAGGCCTGATCGGTGGCCTCGGAATCGACCTCGTCGGCGTTCACCGTCTGCGCCGATGGCGAACGCTCGGCGGCGCCGGTCGCCTCGGGCTTGCCCTGTCGATTCGGCTCGGTGGCCTCGGAGGTCTCGCGGCCTCCGTCCTCAGGATCGTCCTCGTACCCGGTCACGTACAGGTTCAGCTCCACCCGCTGCTCGCGCCCGTCGATCTCGTCGAACAGCCGCTTGACCTCCTTGGGCGCTTTGTGGGGGTGCCCCAGCGCCGTCCTGGGGGTCATCTTGCCGCGAGCCAGCGCCTTGGCGGCGGTCGGCAGCGAGCTGACCAGCTCCGGCACCGCACGCGGATGGAACCTGCCTCCGTAGGAGTCCGGCAGCAGGTCCGCCTCATGCAGCAGCCCGTTCTTGCGAATGTTCTTGACGAACGCGTGCTCGTGGCGGTAGCCGTTGTTGGGATCCTCGATGTCCTCATCGGAGCTGGCCTTGCGCCGCAGGCGCATGATCTGGCTCATCGGATCGACGCCCTTGGGACAGGCGTCGATGCAGTTGAAGCAGTGCGTGCAGTCGTAGATCCCGTGTGGATCCTGGCTCAGATCGGCGAGCCGCTCATGATGCTCGGCGTCGCGAGGGTCGCCGACGAACCGGTAGGACTTGGCCAGCGCCGCAGGCCCCACGAACAGCGGATCGACCTCCATCGCCAGGCAGTCCGAGACACACGCGCCGCACTGGATGCAGGCCATCGTCTGGGTGACGTCGACCATGTTCTCGTGCGGGACGATGTATTCGCGTTCGGGCACCGGCTCCTGGTTGACCAGCCACGGTGTGACCCGCTGGATCTTCTTCCAGTGAACCGCGTCCATGTCGACGATCAGGTCGCGGATCACCGGCATGTTGCCCATCGGCTCGACCTCGATCACCGTTTGCGGCTGCACGTGGGCCTCCGGATTCCAGCCCGTCCCATGACCGCGCTGGGCCGCTTCGCCGAGGTGTGTGTTGCAGGCCAGGCCCGGCTTGCCGTTCATGCGCACGCCGCAGGACCCGCAGATCGCCTGCTGGCAGGAGCAGCGAATACCGACCGAGCCATCGACGTCGTCGCGGATCTTCAGCAGCGCGTCGAGCACCGATTGGGTCTCGGGCATCTCGACCGCATGCTCATCCCAGTAGGCGGCCTGGCCGGACTGTGGGTCGAAGCGGCGGATGCGGAGCATGTACTCGGGCATCAGTAGGTCCTTTCCTGGGGCTCCCAATGCGTGATCGTGACCGGGGAATAGGTGACGTTGGGGACGTCGGTCCCGTTCAGCGAGACGTCGATGTGCTTGAGCCACTGCTCGTCGTTGCGCTGCGGGAAATCGGTACGGAACTGGGCCCCCCGCGACTCTTCGCGCTCCTGGGCGGCGACTACGGTCGCCTCGGCGCAGTCGAGCATGTACCCGAGCTCGATCGCTCCAATCACGTCCTGGTTGAAGATCTGGCCGCGATCGTCGACGGTGGCCCGGGTCGCCTCCTCCTTGAGGCGGCGGACGATTTCGTGGGCCTTGGCCAGGCCTTCGGCGTCGCGGAACACGGCCACGTACTCGTTCATCGCCTCGCCCAGCTCCTGCTTGATCGAAGCCACGCGGCGTCCGCCGGAGTCCCGCGAAATGATCGCGGCAATGTTGCGCTCGGTATCGCTGACCCGCGCCACCGGGGTCGTCGGCATCGTCATTTGCAGCGCGCGCCGGGCCGCGTGCTCGCCCGAGCGGCGACCGAAGATCAGCGTGTCCAGCAGCGAGTTGGCACCCAACCGGTTCCCGCCGTGGACCGACACGCACGCCACCTCCCCGGCCGCATACAGCCCCGCGACCGTGGTCAGGCCGTCGATGTCGGTCTTGACGCCGCCCATGATGTAGTGCTGACCGGGTCGGATGTGGATCGGCTCGCGCGTGATGTCCACGCCGGCAAAGTCGCGTCCGATGTTGACGATCTCCCGCAGCGCCTCGAGCGTTCGCCGCCGGGGAACCTTGGTCACGTCCAGCGCGACCGTGCCGTTGGAAAAGCCACGGCCCTCGTTGATCTCGGTCTGCTCGGCTCGCGAGACCACATCGCGCGAGGCGAGCTCGAGCTTGTTGGGGGCGTACTTCTCCATGAACCGGTCGCCCTCGGCGTTGAGCAGCCACGCCCCCTCGCCCCGCGCTCCCTCTGTGATCAGCAGCCCGTTGCCGGCCAGCGTCGTCGGGTGGTACTGGATCATCTCCATGTCCATCAGCCGCGCGCCGATCCGGTAGGCCTGGGCGATGCCGTCACCGGTCACGATCAGGCCGTTGGTCGTGGGCCGGTAGGCCTGCCCGGCGCCGCCGGAGGCGAGGATCACCGCCTTGGCATTGAACACCTCCAGATGGCCGTCGCGGAGGTTGCGGCAGATCGCGCCCACGCAGCGACCGTGTTCGTCCTGGAGCAGGTCGGTGGTGAACCATTCCTCATAGCGGTCGACGGTGGCCGAGTGCTTCATCAGCTGCTCGTAGAGCACGTGCAGGATCGCGTGGCCGGTGATGTCGGCGACGTAGTAGGTGCGGGCGGCGGATGCGCCCCCGAACGCACGGGTGCCGAGGTGGCCGCTGTCGCTGCGGTGAAAGGTGACGCCGGCGTGCTCCAGCCACAGGATCTCCTCAGGAGCCTCGCGGCACATGACCTCGATCGCGTCCTGGTCGCCGAGGTAGTCCGAGCCCTTGACGGTGTCGAAGGCGTGGGACTCCCAGCTGTCCTCGGGGTTGAGCGCCGCATTGATACCGCCGGCGGCGGCGACCGAGTGCGAGCGCACCGGGTGAACCTTGGAGATGATCGCCACCGTCGCCCCCGCCTGGGCGGCGGCGAGCGCGGCTCGCTGCCCGGCCAAGCCAGCACCGATGATCAGAACGTCGTGTGAGGGCACGAGAATCGATTCTATTTATTGGCAGGCTCCGCCTGCTTTTCGCCTCGGGTGCGAGGCGCTCTCGCCCGGGTTCGCGTGGGACGTCTCGGCCGAGCCGCCGTGGGCTCAGCCCGCGGGCGAACCGAGGGCGCTCTGCAGGGCCCGACGCACCTGCTCCACCGTCACCACTCCGCGCAGTACGCCCTCCGCGTCGACCGCCATCAGGGCCCCGAGCCGGCCCAGAGCCTCGGAGGCCAGCAGCTCGGTCACCGGCCGGTCCTGCTCCACGCGCCAGCCGCCGGCCTCTGCGGGCTCGAGCACCGCCCCGACCGTGACCCAGCCCTCGCCGCCGTCCACCGCGGCCTGGAGCCGCTCCTGGCGAGCGATGCCCAGGAACCGTCCGTCGGTGTCGATCACCGGAAACCACGACCACCCGTAGCGCAGGAAGAACTCGTCCAACCCCTGGGAGACCGGTGTTGTCGCCGGGATGGCCACGGGCTGGCGGTCCATGATGTCGGCGACCCGGACGCCGTCGATCCGCTCGCTGATCGCGCTCTGCATCAACGCGCCTCGGGCCGACTGCCCGAGCAGGAAGGCCAGCAGCAGCAGCCACAGCCCGCCGAATCCACCGCCGCCGGCCAGCATCAGCCACAATCCCGCTCCGGCCAGAATCATCGCGAACCCGCGCCCCAGCTTGGCCGCGACGACAGTGCCCCGGCGCTTGTCGGCGGTGACCCGCCACACGATCGCCCGGGCGATCCGGCCCCCGTCGAGCGGGAAGGCCGGCACCAGGTTGAACACCAGCACCACGGCGTTCATCAGCAGCAGCCAGCTGAGCGCCAGCAGCACCGGGGTCACGTGAACGCTGCTGTCGAGCACGAACGCCGGCCACAGTCGGCTTGGGCCGACAATGGCCAGGTCGACGGCCAGGAATACCAGCACCATCGACAGCGTCGCCAGCGGCCCGGCGGCGGCGATCTTGAACTCCTCGGCGGGGGAGCGGGTGTCGCGGGACATCTGCGTCAGGCCCCCGAACAGGAACAACTGAATGCTGCGCACCTCGATCCCCTGACGGCGCGCCGCCAGGGCATGACCCAGCTCGTGGACGATCAGCGAGCCGAAGAACAGCAGCGCGCTGGCGACGGTGGTCAGGTAAGCGATGCCGTCGGAGCTGCCCAACACCCGGCGGAACGACGGCGACAGCCACAGGATGACCAGGAACAACGTCAGGAACCACCCGGCATCGACACCGATCCTGATCCCAAGTACATCCATCAGCTTGATCGAGCCACCGCGGCGGAACATGCTGCAATGGTGGCACAGGCGTCGCGGCCGACCGCCGGACGTGCCATCTGTCACGAACTGGAGCTCGCCGGTGTCGGATCCCGTAGGAGAATTGCGCACACATCTGGCCGCGGTCGAGGACGTCCGCTACGCGTCGGGATTGCTCGGTTGGGATCAGCTGACGATGATGCCTCCGCGCGGCGGGCAGGCTCGGGCAGAGGCATTGGCCACGCTCGAGCGATTCACCCACGAGCTGTTTACCGGCACGCACACCGGGCGGCTGCTGGACGCCGCCGAGCACGCGGTCGGGAACGCCGCCCCCGACGCGGATGAAGCTTCGCTGGTCCGGGTCACTCGCCGTCACTACGACAAGGCCCGCCGGGTGCCGGCCCGGCTCGCCGCCGACCTAGCCCGCGCGGCGTCGGTCGGCCAGGAAGCGTGGGCGGCTGCGCGTGAGCGCTCGAACTTCAACGACTTCGCGCCCTACCTGACCCGCAACCTGGAGCTGGCGCGGGAGTACGTCGACTGCTTCGACGCCTTCGACTGCGCCTATGACGTACTGCTCGACGATTATGAACCGGGGGCTCGCACGGCGGAGGTCACCGACCTGTTCGCGGAGCTGAAGGCTGAGCTGGTGCCGATGATTGCCAAGCTCGGCGAGCACGCCGATGCCGTCGATGACGGCTGCCTGCACGGCAGCTTCGAGATCGAGCACCAGCGCGCGTTGGTCCGCGGCGTGGTGGCGCTGATGGGCTTTGACCCCGCCGGTTGGCGGATGGACGAGGCGGTGCATCCGTTCGCCGCCGGGATCGGGGCCGGGGACGTACGCATCACCACCCGCTGGGATCCGGCCTACTTCCCTGCGGGACTGTACGGCGCGATGCACGAATGTGGCCACGGCCTCTACGAAGACGGCATCGCCGACGAGCTGCGCCGCTCGCCGCTCGGCCGCGGCGAGTCGCTGGGCCTGCACGAGTCCCAGAGCCGCCTGTGGGAGAACATGGTCGGACGCGGGCGCGCGTTCTGCGGCGTGCTCGCGCCGCGGATCGCCGAGCTCTCCGGTGGCTCACGGGATGACCTCGACCCGACCACGCTCTACCGCGCGGTGAACAAGGTCGAGCCCTCGATGATCCGGGTCGAGGCCGACGAGGCCACCTACGGATTGCACATCGTGCTGCGCTTCGAGCTCGAGCAGGAGTTGATCGAGGGCCGGCTCGCCGTCGCTGACCTGCCCGAAGCCTGGAACACCCGCTTTCGGCAGTACTTCGGACTGCAGGTTCCCGACGATGCCCACGGCGTTCTGCAGGACGTGCACTGGGCGGCGGGAATGATCGGCTACTTTCCCACCTACGCGCTGGGCAACCTGATCGCCGGCCAGCTCTGGGCTCAGGCCCACCAGGACCTTCCGGACCTGGATGAGCGGATCGCTGGGGCTGAGCTGGCGCCGCTGCGCGAGTGGCTGCGTGATCGGGTCCATCGCCATGGCGCCAAGTTCCGCACCGGCGAGCTCTTGCAGCGGGGGCTCGGCGGCGCGATCCGCGTCGAGCCGTTCGTGGGCTACCTGAAGGCCAAGCTCACCGAGGCCTACGGAGTCGCGCTATAGGCTGTCGATGGCCGCGTTGAACGTCGCGCTGGGCCGCATCGCCGCGGTCATCCGCTCGGGATCAGGTCGGTAGTAGCCGCCGATCTGGACCGGTGTACCCTGCACGTCGGCAAGCTCGCCCACGATCTCCTCCTCGCTGGCGGACAGGCGCTCGGCCAGCGGCCGAAAGCGCTCGGCCAGGTCGGCATCATCGCCCTGCTCTGCCAGCTCCTGGGCCCAGTACAGGGCCAGGTAGAAGTGGCTACCGCGGTTGTCGAGCTCGCCGACCTTGCGCCGGGGAGAGCGGTTCTCCTCCAGCAGCCTGCCAGTGGCCCGGTCCAGCGTGTCCGCCAGCACTTTCGCGCGCGGGTTGTCCTCCTTGGCCGCCAGCAGCTCCAACGAGGGGACCAGGGCCAGGAACTCGCCCAGCGAGTCCCAACGCAGATGGTTCTCGGCTAGGAACTGCTGGACGTGCCTGGGGGCCGAGCCGCCGGCGCCGGTTTCGAACAGGCCCCCGCCACTCATCAGCGGCACGATCGACTGCATCTTGGCGCTGGTCCCGAGCTCCAGGATCGGAAACAGGTCAGTCAGGTAGTCGCGCAGGACGTTGCCGGTGACCGAGATCGTGTCCTTGCCCGCGCGGGCCCGCTCGAGGGTTATCCGGGCCGCCTCGGTGACATCTAAGACCTCGAGCCTGAGGCCGTCGGTGTCGAGCTCCGCCAGCGCCGGCCTGACCTTCTCCAGCAGCTGCTGATCGTGGGCCCGCGTCTGGTCGAGCCAGAACACCGCCGGCGCTCCGGTTTCACGGGCACGTTGCACCGCCAACTGCACCCAGTCTCTGATCGCTGCGTCCTTGGTCTGGCACATCCGCCAGATGTCGCCGCCCTGCACCTCGTGCTCGATCAGCGTCGCGCCGTGATCGTCGACCACGCGGACGCTTCCGGCGGCCCTGATCTCGAAGGTCTTGTCGTGCGAGCCGTACTCCTCGGCTGCCTGGGCCATCAAGCCGACGTTGGGGGTCGTGCCCATCGTGGCCGGGTCGAAGGCGCCGTGACGGCGGCAGTTCTCGACCGCCTCGGCGTACAGAGGGGCATAGGAATGGTCGGGGATGACGAACTTGGTGTCCTGGAGTTCTCCGCGCGAGTTCCACATCTGCCCGGAGGAGCGGATCGCCGCCGGCATCGAAGCATCGATGATCACGTCACTGGGGACGTGCAGGTTGGTGATCCCGCGATCGGAGTCGACCATGGCCAGCGCCGGGCCTTGCTCCAGGCCTCGCTTCACTGCTGCTTGGATCTCCTGGCGCTGGCCGTCGGGCAGCTTCTCGATCGCCTTCAGCAGCGCCGCCAGGCCGTCGTTGGCGCTCACCCCGACCGATTCCAGCGCATCGCCGTGCTCGGCGAACAGCTCGGCGAAGTAGACCTTGACGGCATGACCGAAGATGATCGGGTCGGAGACCTTCATCATCGTCGCCTTCAGGTGCACCGAGAACAGCACGCCCTGCTCGGAGGCCTCCGCCAGCTGGTCGGCGAGGAACTGCCGCAGCGCCTCTCGACGCATCACCGAGCCGTCCAACACTTCGCCGTCGAGGACCGGCGTGCTGTCCTTGAGCACCGTCACCGTCCCGTCGGCGCCTACGTGCTCGATCCGTACCGTTCCCGGCGCGTGCACGGTGACCGAGCGCTCGGTGGAGCGAAAGTCACCCTCGCCCATGGTCGAGACGTGCGAGCGTGAGTCCGGAGACCAGGCGCCCATCGAGTGCGGATGGTGGCGCGCGAACTCCTTGACCGAGGTTGGCGCGCGACGATCGGAGTTGCCCTGGCGCAGGACCGGGTTGACGGCGCTGCCCTTGACTTTGTCATAGCGGAGGCGCACGTCTCGCTGCTCGTCGGTGGCCGGATCCTCGGGATAATCCGGAATCTCGTAGCCGTGGTCCTGGAGCTCGGCGACCGCGGCTTTTAGCTGCGGCACCGACGCGCTGATATTCGGCAGCTTGATGATGTTCGCCTCAGCTGTCTGGGCCAGCTCCCCCAGCTCGGTCAGCGCATCCGCCACCGGCTGCTCCTCGGCGAGACGCTCGGGAAATTGGGCCAGGATCCGGCCGGCGAGCGAGATGTCCCGCAGCTCGATCTCGATGCCGGCGGCGGATGCGTAGGCGCGCACGATCGGCAGCAGTGACCGCGTGGCCAGCGCCGGCGCCTCGTCGGTGTGGGTGTAGACGATCTTCATGGCCGATCTCACCCTACTGCCCCGAGGTACATGCCCAACATCCGGTCGGTGGACGCTCGGGTACGTGCCGATGGCTTCGGCGGGTATACAGTCGGGCGGCCCATTCCACCTGCACCGAGGAGATGAAAGACCTGTGACTGACTCCCCCGTACGCGTTGCTGTCACCGGCGCCGCCGGTCAGATCGGATACGCGCTCCTGTTCCGCATCGCCAGTGGCCAGCTGCTCGGCCCCGACACGCCGGTTCACCTGTCGCTGCTGGAGATCCCCGACGCCGTCAAGGCCGCCGAGGGTACCGCGATGGAGCTCGACGACTGTGCCTTCCCGCTGCTGTCCGGGATCGACATCCACGACAACCCCAGCCGGGCCTTCGACGGCGTGGCGGTCGCGCTGCTGGTCGGGGCGCGCCCGCGCAGCAAGGGGATGGAGCGCAGTGACCTGTTGGAGGCCAACGGGGGCATCTTCAAGCCGCAGGGCCAAGCCCTGAACGATCACGCCGCGTCCGACATCAGAGTTTTGGTTGTCGGCAACCCCGCCAATACCAACTGCCTGATCGCACAATCAAACGCGGCTGACATTCCGCGGGAGCGGTTCACCGCGATGACCCGCCTGGACCACAACCGCGCCGTGGCGCAGCTGGCCAAGAAGGCGGCTGCCTCGATCAGCGATATCAAGAACGTCACGATCTGGGGTAACCACTCGGCGACCCAGTACCCCGACATCTTCCACGCCGAGGTCAAGGGTGAGAACGCCGCGCAGACCGTCAACGATCAGTCGTGGCTGGAGGGTGACTTCATTCCTACGGTGCAGAAGCGAGGCGCCGCGATCATCGACGCCCGGGGCGCCTCCAGCGCCGCCTCGGCTGCCAATGCGGCGATCGATCACGTGCACGACTGGGTGCTGGGGACACCACGAGATGAGTGGGTGTCGATGGCGATCCCATCTGACGGGTCATATGACGTCCAGCAGGGGCTGATCAGTAGTTTCCCGGTGCGCTGCCGCCGCGGTACCTACGAGATCGTGCAGGATCTGGAGATAAACGACTTCTCCCGGCAGCGCATCGACGCTACAGCCAACGAGCTGGCCGAGGAACGCGAGGCGGTCAAGCAGCTGGGACTGATCTAGTGGGGTGGTCGAGAAAGTGTGACCCTCAGGCGCTGTCTCGACCACCCGAATGCTTACCCTGATGTGCTCTCCCGGACCGGGTGCCAACCCTGCCCCTCGCGCCTGATCTGACCGTCAGAGACGAGCTTGGGCATGACCCGGTAGAGGTAATTGGGCTCGATCTGCAGCGTCTCCGCGATCTGCGGGATGGTTATTCCCGGCTTATTGCGCACCAGCTCCAGCGCCTGATTTGATCGCGTATTGCCACCCCGTCGGCCACGCGGGCGGCCCGGCCTGCGCCCACCGCGTCGACCCACCCGCGAGCGCGCGCCTGACCCCGAGCCCGGGGGACGGCCGGGGCCGCGCCGGGAACCGAGCAGCGCCGACCGCGCCGCTTCCAACCGCTTCACCTCTTCTTGAAGCTCACGCAGGCGGCTGTCGATGTCCTTCACCGTCGCGTCAACGAAGTCTGCCACTGAAATCTCCCGTGTGAAACTGCCAGGACCGTGCCCACTAACCATACATGCACCTGGACATTAACCCCCGGTGCTGACAGTCAAGTTGCAGCGAACCGAGACTCAGCCTCGTTCCAGGAGTGCCTTGAGCCGGCTCAATGAGTTGTTGGCCTCGCGCTCGGAGGCCGCCCCCACGACCACCCGACTGGCCACGTTTCCCAGCATTCCGCCGGGGGCAGTGAACTCGTTCGTGTAGGCGAATAAGGTGTGATCGTCGCCCCGAGGCGAGAGCTCGTAGCGGATGCGGGCGCGCGAGCGGGCCGGTCCACAGCCTTCCCATTCCGCAATCCTTGCCGCCTCGACCTCGGCCAGCGTCCACTTGACGTGGAAAGAAACACCGCGCATCTGCAGCACCTGCTCCATCGTGGAACCGCTGCGCAAGGGGGTGGAGAACTGCTTGACCGACTTGTGGATCGTCACCCAATCCCCGAGCCGGTCGGGGTTCATCACGATTTCCCACACCCGCTCCGGGGACGCGGCGATCTCGATGCTGGCGTGCACTTCGCTCATGCGGCTCCAGACAGTAACGCCCTCTACCTCGCGGTCAGCTCTTCGCTCGCCTCCCACTGACGCAGCGCCCGCTCGATCGCCGCGTCCAGCGAGTGCAGAGGCACGTCCAACAGCTCCCGCGCCCGCTCGTCGCGCGGGAGCAGGTCGCTGTCCAGGCTCTCCATCAACGGTCCGATCAGGTCGTGCTCCTGACCGGCGATGACCGCGGCGATCCGGCTGGCGATCGGGGTGATGGTCAGCCGCCCCAGGGAGAACGCTGGCCGGGCGACCAACATGTGATGACGAATCCGCTCGATCAGCTCGCCGTAGGTAACGATGTCCGGTCCCCCGATGTCCAGTGATTGACCGCCGACAGCGTCGTTGGTGGCCGCTCGGGCCAGCAGCTCGATCGCGTCGCGCTCATCGATGGGCTGGGTGCGATGGGTGCGCCAGCCCGGCAGGGGCAGCACCGGTAGGCGCTCCACCAGCCGCACCATGAAGCGAAACGAGCTTGATCCGGCCCCGATGACAATCGACGCCCGCAACGCCATCGATGTCGGCGTCGCCTGCAGGATGATCTCCTCCACCGCCAGCCGGCTGCGCAGATGGGCCGAGGCGGGGCCACCCGCTGGGACCAAACCGCCGAGGTACACGATCCGATCCACGCCCGCGTGTGAAGCGGCAGCCGCGAAGTTCTCGGCCGACCGGCGTTCGCGGGCGCTGAAACTACCGTTCTGGCCCGGCTCCATCGAGTGGATCAGGTAGTAGGCCACCTCCACCCCGGCCAGCGCCCGCACCAGGCCCTGGCCCGAGACGGCATCGGCTCTGACCACTTCGATGTCTCCTCCGGGGTGGACCGGGTGCCGGGACATGCCTCGGACCTCGTGACCGTCGCGCTGCAGCCGTGGCACCAGGCGCGAGCCGAGGTACCCGGTGACCCCGGTGAGGAGAATCCTCATGGCGCCTGGGCGGCCCAGGGAGCCTTGGCCACCACAGCGGGGGTGAGCTCGCTCGCCCGCGGCGTGCCCGCCAGCGCCAGCGCGCTGTCGAATTCCCCCAGCAGGATCCGCAGCACGTTGGCCGCGCCTGAGGCTCCGTCCACGGCGAGTCCCCACAGCACCGGCCGGCCCACCATCACCGCGCGCGCCCCCAGCGCCAGCGCCTTGAGCACGTCGGTCCCCCGTCGGATCCCGCCGTCGACCAGCAGGTCGAGACGATCGCCGACAGCGTCGACGATCGCCGGCAGGGCATCGGCGCCAGCCGGCACCGTGTCCAGCTGACGGCCACCGTGATTTGAGACAACCACCCCGGCGGCGCCATGATCGGCCGCCAGCAGCGCATCCTCAGCGGTGAGGATCCCCTTGACCACCACGGGCATCGGGCTGTCGGCGACGAACGCTTCGATGTCGCTCCAGCGCAGCTCGGGATCGATCAGCCCCGCGAAGTCCACTGGGGTGAGTGAGCCGTGGGCGACGGTGTCGCGGACGCTGGCGACCTCGGCAGCGGGGGCCCTCACCCCCGAGCGCAGGTCGCGCTCGCGCACACCCATGATCGGCAGGTCGACGGTGACCACGAGCGCCTCATAGCCGTGCGCGGCGGCCAGTCTCACCAGCTCTCGGGTCACCCCGCGATCTCGGAAGACGTAGAGCTGAAACCACCGGCAACCCTCCGGCGCGCGCTGCGCGACCGCATCCAGATCCGTGTTCGAGAGCGTGGAGAGGCACATCACCGACTCGGTCTCGGCCGCCGCCCGCGCGGTGGCCAGCTCTCCTTCGGGATGGGCCAGCCGCTGGAAGGCCATCGGCGCCACCACCAGCGGGTGCGGACGGCGGTGACCGAGCACGGTGACCCCGGGATCGCGTCGGCCGACGCCGGTGAGCACCCGGGGGAGGATCGCCAGCCGGCGCCACGCGGCCAGGTTGTCGGCCAGCGTCAACTCGTCGCCGGCGCCGCCGACGTAGTAGCCGAACGCGCCGGGGTCAAGCCTCGCTTCAGCGCTGCGCTCGTAGTCGGCGAGAGTGATCGGATTCGCTGTGGGGCCGGCGGCCGAAGGCGGCAAGGGGGCGGGATCGTCCATCATCGGAAAGCTACGGAAAATGCGGCCGCTTCTTCTCCCGCCATGGAAACCTCCCGCAATTTCCAGCCTCTTTGACGATCAAGAAGATTCCTGCGATTTCCGGAATCGCCTCTGCGCGAGGGGGTGAAGTTCGCTTTGATGGACGCCGTCGCTGACACACGAAAAAGGACAGGAACGGAGTACCTCAGGCATGACGAATGGGCGCGCGGCAACGGTGAAGGTGAGCTGCGAGAACTGCTTCTTTGGTCAGAACCAGCTGTGCGCGGTGACGGAGGCGGGGTCCTGTGCCACCTTCCGCCCCGCGCATCCGGATGGGCTGCGCCCGCCCCGTCAACTGCGCTTCGTCTTCCGCCAGGAGCGCCGCCTGCAGGTGGCGTGGGCGTTCCCCACCCCGAGCGAGCAGGTAGCCCTCCACGCCTAGTCCGCCCCCGCGTGCGGCGTGAACCCATGACGGCAGCGATCCACCGCCCCCGCGCGCGGCGTGCAATGGGCGAGGGCGATATGTTTCTCGCATGTTCTGGCCGCTGATCGGGGGGTTCATCGCCTTCGTGCTGTTGGCGATCATCATCGGCTGGGCGGTGGATCCGTCTCGTCGCGGCGACGCTGAGCGCTGACCGACGGTCCTCGCTCCGAGCGCCGGGCGATCCACTCCGACCCGGGCGTGTCCGACACGCCGTGGACGATGATCGAGCAGAACACCGTCAGCGCGGCCAGGTTGAAGATCCGGGCTCCCGCGGCGATCCGGTCGCTCAGCACCAGCACCGAAAAGGTCATCGTGGCCACGCCCTTGGGCCCGAACCACGACATGAAGAGCTTCGTGGCTAAGTCGGTGCCAGTGCCCGCCAGCGCGGTTACCACCGCCACCGGTCGCGCCACCAGCAGCGTAATCGCCACCACGCCGAGCGCCGCCCAGCCGTCGCCGAGGAGGCCGTGCACGGTGAGCAGTGAGCCGAACACGACGAAGATCCCGAGTTTGACGATCTCAACCAGATCGGCGGCCTGGGCGATGAAGTAGCTGCCGATGTCCGGGCGCCGGATGCCCAACGTGATCGCCGCCACGAACACCGCGATCAGCCCGTTGCCGCGCGGCGGCAGCACCGCTATTCCGTAGGCGGCAAACGCCGTTCCCAGCGCATACAGCGATTTCTGATGAGCGGGGATCCCGACGGCGAGGGACTTGCTCCGGGGCATCAGCCATCCGGCCACCCATCCCACCACCAGACCGGTGGCGAAGCCGATGGTGAGGTCCTCGAGCACGAACCGCCACCACACGAAGTGACTGCCCCCGCTGCTCAGCGCGGCCGCGAAGGCCAGTACCGCAGGTAGCGCCAGTCCGTCGTTCATCCCTGATTCCAGGTTCAGCGAATGGCGGACCAGCCGTGGCACCCGGGGATTGGTGACGACGTTGTTGGACAGCACCGGATCAGTCGGTGACAGCAGTGCGCCGAGCAGCAACGCCTCGCTCCACGACAATCCCACCAGGACTCGGGCGGCCAGGGCTACGATCATCGCGGTCAGCGGCATCGCCAGCACCAGCTTGCGCACGGGCACGGCCCAGTGCGCCTGCAGCATCTCGGCGTCGACCTCCAGTCCGTCGCGGAACAGGATCACGATCAGGGCGACGGTGGCCAGCTGGGAGACGAACGGCGAACGGGCGTCGAAGCGCACCGCGCCGGTGACCCCGGGACCGAGCACGAAGCCGGTGAGTACGAACAGCGCGGTCAGCGACAGGAAGCTGCGGCGCTCCAGACCGGAGCCCAACGCGCCGAGCAGCAGCAGCAGCCCCAGTACCAGCACCCCCACCTCGAACCCTTGTGTGCCGACCGTCGCCAGCAGCGACATCTGCGCGTGTGCCAGGGCCACGTGACCAGTGTCCCAGGGTCACGAGCATGGAGCGGTTTGCAACTGATCGTGCGAACCCGCCGCTCAGGCGAATTCACGCGATTGATCCGACTCCTCCTCAGCGGCGTACACAACCCCTGAACGCGACCGGACGGGCCGGAGTTCCGGGTCGACAACAACAAGCGCCACAAGGAGCTTTATGAGTCATAACCTCAATCTCGAAGACGTCGACGTCGATGGCGCCGTGCGTGAAACCGCGGCTCAGGCGATGGATGCCCTGGACGGTGATACCCGGGGGCAGTTCCTGCGCCGGGCCGGGCTGGCCAGCGGAGCGCTCGTCGGCGGCGGTGCGATCCTCGGAGCGCTGGCTCCCGCCGCTTCGGCCTTCAGTACTGGAGACCGGCCGCCGGCTAGCTTCGGTGCCGGCGACATCGGGATCCTCAACTTCGCGCTGACCCTCGAGTACCTCGAGGCCGGCTTCTACAACGAGGCCACCGCGTATCAGCGCCGGACCGGGTTCCTTCGCAGAGACCCGCAGCTGCGCACGTTCCTCCGGACAGTCACCGATGACGAGAACAAGCACGTCGCCGAGCTGAAGAGTGCGCTCGGCAGCAAAGCGATCGCCAAGCCGTCCTTCAACTACCGCGGCGACACCAAGCGGGTGAGCAGCTTCCTGCGGGCCGCGTTCACGTTCGAGAATGAGGGCGTTGCCGCCTACTCGGGCCAGGCGTTCAATATCAAGAGCCCGCAGATTCTCGCTGCGGCCCTGTCGATCGTCACCGTGGAAGCACGACACGCGTCGGTGATTGGCCTGATCTCCCACGGCACCGAGTACGGCATCTCCCCCAACGGCGCCAACGACAAGCCCAAGGGCGCCTCGCAGGTGCTCAAGGACGTCACCAGCCTGAACTACATCACCAAGCTGTAGTAGTAGTCACAAGCCGAGCTTCGTCTTGGCGAGTCGACCATGCGGGCCGCGCTGGATTGCTCGAGCGCGGCCCGTTCGTCGTTCGCCTGGCCTCCGCCCCGGGTACGCTTGCGCCGATGCGTGAGCGAGACCTGTTCGCCAACTTCGAGCGCATGCGCCGAGACATGGACGAGCTGTTCGGCGACGTCCTGCAGCGCACCGGTCTCTCCCGACGCCGGGTGGGCTTCTCGCCGGCAGTCGACATCGCCTACACGGCCGATCCGCCTCTGGCGATCGTCACCGCCGAGCTGGCGGGAATCGACCTGGAGGGGCTCGAGCTGGAGATCGAGGATCGGCAGCTGATCCTCTCCGGGCGCCGCGAGCCACCCGCGGTCGAGGGGGACGTCTACCAGCAGGTCGAGATCGAGCGTGGCGGCTTCCGTCGGGTCGTCGAGCTCGGCGCCGACGTCCAGGCCGATGCTGCCCGAGCGCGTTACGAGGACGGGATGCTGCGCGTCGAGCTGCCGCTGTTGGGGCGTCAGTCCCGCCGTCCTCACGCAGTGCCGATCGAGAGCTCTGAGCCTTGATCGAGATCGGCGTTCCCGACGGGGGCCCTCGCGATGTCGCTGTTGGGGAATCACGGGCGCTGCCCGAACGCGTCGGGGTGCTGCCGCTGCGCGACGCGGTCCCGTTTCCGGACATGTTGATCCCGCTCAACGTTGGTCAGCAGCGGAGCATCGAGCTGATTAACGAGACGCTGCGCGGGGATCGCTCGATCGTGATGGTCGCCGGCCGCAAGCCTGAGGTCGAGGTGCCCGCCCCGGAGGAGCTATACGACGTTGGCGTGCTCGGCGTGGTGGCGCGCATGATCCGGGTTCCCGACGGCACGCTGCGGGTGCTCATCCAGGGCGCTCAGCGCGTGAGGATCGAGCGATGGCTGACGGGCGAGCCCTACCTGGTGGCCCAGATCGTCCCGGCGCCGGACATCGTGCGGCAGAGCCCGGAGCTGGTGGCGCTGATGCGCAACGTCCAGCAGACCTTCGCCGGAATCGTCTCCGAGGTCCCCTACCTGCCCGAGGAGCTGCAGGTGATGGTCGCCAACGTCGAGGATCCGAGCGCCCTCAGCCACCTGATCGCCGGCGCGCTGCGGTTGAAGACCGACGAGAAGCAGGCGCTGCTGGAGGAGCTCGACGTAGCCAAGCGCCTGCGGCGGCTGTCGGAGATCCTGGCCCGCGAGCTGGAGTTCGTGGCCATCGGGACAAAGATCCAGTCGCAGGTCCAGTCCGAGCTCGAGAAGGGTCAGCGGGAGTACTTCCTGCGCCAGCAGCTCAAGGCGATCCAGGAGGAGCTGGGCGAGGCCGACGAGGTGCAGGCCGAGGTGGCCGAGCTGCGCGATCAACTGGCGGGGATCCAACTGCCCGAGGAGGTGCGAAAGCAGGCCGACCGGGAGCTGGCGCGGCTGGAGCGGCTTCAGCCGGCGATGGCCGAGCATGGCGTGGTGCGTACCTATCTCGAGTGGATCGCCGCGCTGCCGTGGGACAGCGCTACCGAGGACAACCTCGATCTCGCCCACGCTCGGCGGGTGCTCGACGAGGATCACTACGACATCGAGCAGGTCAAGGACCGGATCCTGGAGTTCCTGGCTGTCCGCTCGCTCAAGCCCGACGCCCGGGGGTCGATCCTCTGCTTCGTTGGTCCGCCCGGCGTCGGCAAGACCTCGGTGGGGCGCTCGATCGCCCGGGCGCTGGAGCGGCGGTTTGAGCGGATCAGCGTCGGGGGGGTGCGCGATGAATCGGAGATCCGGGGGCATCGCCGCACCTACATCGGCGCGATGCCGGGCACGATCATCCGGGCGATGCGCGATGCCGGGGCTAGGAACCCGCTGCTGATGATCGACGAGATCGACAAGATGGGCGCGGACTTCCGCGGCGATCCGTCGAGCGCGATGCTGGAGGTGCTCGACCCCGAGCAGAACCAGAGCTTCCGCGATCACTACCTGGACCTCCCGTTCGACCTCTCGGGCGTCATCTTCGTCACCACCGCCAACACCTTGGAGACGATCCCCGGCCCGCTGCGTGACCGCATGGAGGTGATCCAGCTGGCGGGCTACAGCGAGGCCGAGAAGCTGGAGATCGCCAAGCGCTACTTGGTCCCTCGCCAGATCGAGCGGAACGGACTCACCCGCAGCCGGATCTCTTTCAGCGACGCGGCGCTGCGGGCGATCATCGCCGATTACACGCGCGAGGCCGGGGTGCGCCAGCTGGAGCGTGAGATCGGGAGCGTCTGCCGCAAGGTCGCCCGGCGCGTGGCTGAAGGCAACGGCTCCCGCCGGTTCGCGGTTTCTCAGCCGAGCGTCCGCGAGCTTCTGGGCAAGCGGCGCTTCTTCTCCGAGGCCCGCCGGCGAACGGCGCGTCCCGGCGTGGCCACGGGGCTGGCCTGGACTCCGGTCGGGGGGGACATCCTGTTCGTTGAGGCGACGGCGATGCCCGGCGGCGGCAAGCTGACGATCACCGGACAGCTGGGAGAGGTGATGAAGGAATCCGCCCACGCGGCGCTGTCCTACATCCGCAGCAACATCGACCAGGTCGCACCCGGCCTCGACGAGGAGTGGTTCGCCGAGCACGACATCCACATCCACGTTCCCGCCGGCGCGATCCCCAAGGATGGTCCGAGCGCCGGGATCGCGATCGCCACCGCGCTGGCCTCGCTGCTCACCGGGCGGCCGGTCCGAGCCGAGGTGGCGATGACCGGCGAGATCACGCTCACCGGTCAGGTGCTGCCAATCGGCGGACTCAAGGAGAAGGCGCTGGCCGCCCAGCGCAGCGGCATTCGCACGGTGATCGCACCGGCGCTCAACGAGCAGGACGTCGAGGAGATCCCGGCGCACCTGCGCCGGGCGCTCCAGTTCCGGTTCGTCTCGGAGATCGGCGAGGTGCTTCAGGCGGCACTGCAGCGCCGCGCCGTGACGCCATCGCCGGCAAAGACTTGATCTTTGCGGTCCGCTGCGGGGTATTCTCAGGACCAGACCTGCCACACGCACGAGGGAGACCAATGGCATCGAAGAAGCAGAAGGCAGCCAAGTCGGTGGCCTCGAACGCCGCCGATATCGCGACCATCGCCAGGACGAACCCGTACATCCAACGTCTGATCGACGATCCCGACCTGCGCGAGAACGTGCAACAGGCGATCGAGTCGAGCAAGAGCGCGTACTCGCGGCTCCAGAACGGCAAGGCGCCGCACCGGGCCATTGTCGAGGACAAGAAGCTCCAGAAGGACCTGCGGCAGGCTTACGAGGCGATCCGCGAGGCATCCACCTCGCTCACCGAGGCGCCGCGCAAGCGCGCCCGCAAGGGTCTCGGCCTGGGCCGGAAGCTTGTCGTCGCCGGCCTCGGCGCCGGCGTGGCCCTTGCGGCCAGCGAATCCCTGCGCTCCAAGGTGCTGGACGCGCTGTTCGGCAAGGAGGAGGAGTTCGAGTACACCCCGCCGGCTGGGTCGACGTCCTCCTCGCCCGCGACCCCGGTCAGCGCCGCATAGGGTCCCCTGGCCGCCGCAGGCTGGTTTGAGAGGCGTCCTTCGGGGCGCCTCTCGTTTTCTGGACCCGACCCTCGTGCCGCCAGCGCGTTGGCCTGACCTGCCTACCTTCCCGGCGCCCACGACCCTAAGGTGGCCGCCGATGCGCCGACTCGTGCTCCTCGTCGCCTGCGCGCTGGTGATCCTGCTGCTTGGCCTCGCCCAGGTGATCCTGCCGGGGATCGCGGCGCGGCAGCTGCGAGATCGCCTGTCGCGCAACGGCAGCGTCTCGTCGGTGCACGTGCACGCCTTCCCGGCCGTGGAGCTGCTCTGGCACCACGCCGACCGCGTGGAGGTCCGGATGACGAGCTATCGCGGCAGCTCCGCGAGCCTCGGATCGAGCTTGAGTCAGGCCGGTGCCACCGGCATCCTTGACGCGTTCGCCTCGCGGATGACCGTGGGGTTGCTGACCTTGCGCAACGCGACCTTGCACAAGCGTGGAGATCGGTTGACGGGCTCGGCGCAGGTGAGCGAGGACGACCTGCGCGCCGCGGTCCCGTTCCTTGATGGCGTCCAGCCGGTCGCCGCTGGCGAAGGCCAGCTCATCCTCCGCGGCACGGCGACGCTGCTTGGCGTGACCGCCACCGTCGATGCCACCGTTACCGTCTCCGGTGGGCGCCTGCTGGTCCAGCCGGACGTTCCCTTTGGCGCCCTGGCGACGCTCACCTTGTTCTCCAACCCGCACCTGCAGATCGAGTCCTTGTCCGCCCGTCCCACCCCGGCCGGGTTCTCGGTGGGCGCGACGGGACGGCTGCGCTGAGCCGACGCGATCGTCCCGAGCGCCGTCTACGCCTGGAGGTGCCTCAGCCGGCCAGCTTCGGCGAGCTCCACGGCGTCCGCAGCCGCCGCTGCAACTCCTCATCGAGGCTGTCGATGGCGATCCGCTCCTGGGCCAGGCTGTCGCGGTCGCGCACGGTCACCGTCGCGTCCTCGAGCGACTGGTGGTCGACGGTGATCGCCCACGGAGTCCCGATCTCGTCCTGGCGGCGATAGCGCCGCCCGATCGCCCCGCCCTCGTCGTACTCGGCCTGCACGTGCTCGCGCAGCCGGCGATGGATCTGACCGGCGAGCTCGGGCTGACCGTCCTTGCGCACCAGTGGCAGCACCGCCACCTTGACCGGTGCCAGCTGCGGATGCAGGCGCAGCACGGTGCGCTTCTCGCCTTCGATCTCGTCCTCGTCGTAGGCGTCGATCAGGAACGCCAGGAGGGCACGGTCGGCTCCCGCCGCCGGCTCGATCACGTGGGGGACGTAGCGCTCGCCACTGGCGGTATCCACGTACTCCAGTCTCTGGCCGGAGTGCTCGGCGTGGGCGCTCAGGTCGAAGTCGCCGCGGTTGGCGACTCCCTCCAGCTCCGACCAGCCAATCGGGAACAGGTACTCGATGTCGCTGGTGGCACTGGAGTAGTGAGAGAGCTCGTCTGGCGCGTGCGCGCGCAGGTGCAGGTGGTCAGGCCTGATCCCCAGATGGGTGTACCAGCTCATCCGCTGCTCCAGCCAGTGGTCGAACCAGCGGTTGCCCTCGCCCGGCGGGACGAAGTACTCCATCTCCATCTGCTCGAACTCGCGCATGCGAAAGACGAAGTTCCCGGGAGTGATCTCGTTGCGAAAGCTCTTGCCGATCTGCGCGATGCCGAACGGCGGTTTCTTGCGCGCGAACTGGAGGTAGTTCTTGAAGTTCAGGAAGATGCCCTGGGCGGTCTCGGGGCGCAGGTAGACGGTGGAGCCCTCTTCCTTGACCGGCCCAACCGTCGTCTCGAACAGAAGGTTGAAGTCGCGCGCCTGGGTCAGATCGCAGTCGGCGGTCTCCCCCGGGCGCTTGGACGGTTTGCGCCCGCAGTGGTCCTGCTCGATGTGGTCGGCGCGAAAGCGCAGCTTGCAGGTGCGGCAGTCGATCAGCGGATCGGTGAAGCCGGCGACATGCCCGCTGGCCTGCCACGTGCGCGGGTGCTGGATGATCGCCGAGTCGAGCGCGACGATGTCATCACGCTCCTGGAGCATCGCCCGCCACCACAGGGCCTTGACGTTGTTCTTGAGCAGGACGCCGTAGTGGCCGTAGTCGTAGCTGGAGCCAAGACCCCCGTATATCTCGCTGCTCGCGAAGACGAAGCCGCGCCGCTTGCACAGCGACACGATCTTGTCCATCGTGACTGCATCCTCGGCCATCGCGCGGCTGATGGTATCCGTGGCCTCCGCTGGCACGTGACCAGATGCCTGTCACTCAATGGGAGCTCTCGCTGGTTGATTGGCGCACGCGGTGGTGGGTAGGGTCACTCCTGCGCGAGCTGGGGCGTGCTCGTCTCCGGCCGGTCCAACCAAACGCACCACACCGGGAGGTGTTCGATGGCAGACATTGCCAAGTATCTCGACAGGGTCTCACGTCGCCGGGTAACGATGATCGTGGCGCTGGTTCTGGTCCTGGCGCTTGCCGTGGCTGGTTGCGGCTCGTCGAGCTCGAGCTCGAGCTCGGCCACGTCAGAGTCCACCGGTGCGGCGAGCACCACCACCCATGTGGGACTGGCCAAGACGAAGTTCGTCCTTCACTCCGGCCTGGCCTTCGGCGCCTTCCACCATTTCATCTACAAGCCGGTCAGAGCCGGCGATCTGCGCCATCCACTCAGTCACAAGCTCGCGCTGGTCAGGGCCGGTCTGGCGGCGGGCTTCGTGTACCACGAGGTCAAGCTCGCGCTGCATGACGCCCACTCGAGCCCCACGCTGTCGAAGTTGGTCAGCCCGTTGACCGCGTTGGAGGCCAAGATCCAGGGCCTCGGATCGAAGCTCAAGAGCGGCCAGGTCAACCCGGCGGACATCACCCAGGCCAACGACCAGATCGGGACGATCAGCAAGCAGTCATCCGATGCCGGCCAACCCATCAACGAGCAGGTCCCGGCCATCCCCTAGTCGAGTAACCGCACACACGACAACAACCATCATCCCCGGGAGGTGGCCGCCGAGGCGCCTCCGCACCGAGAGAGAGGCAAGCGCATGTCCGAGAGCGAGCAGTACGGCGACCAGGGTCAGGATCGCCAGGACGAGCAGTCCGGCGGCTCCAGCGATCAGCAGTCCGGCGGCTACGGTGACCAGCAATCCGGCGGCGGCCAGGAGGGCGGCTTCGGCGGCGGTCAGCAGGGCGGCGGCCAGGAGGGCGAAGGTTCTGGCGGAGGCCAGGAGGGCGGAGGCTTCGGCGAGGGCCAGCAGGGCGGCTCCCAGGAGGATGACGAATCCGGTGGCGGCGGTTACCAGTAATCGTCGACCAAGAGAGCGGTAGCTCCTGGGCGGGACCCGGGCCGCATCGCCCCCGCGGCAGGGCTCGGGTTCACAGGCCGCTCTTGGCACTCGTCCCTTGGGAGTGCCAACGCGGCCGGTATAATCCAGGGGATGCCGATCTACGAGTATCGCTGCGAGCAGGGTCATACCTTTGAGGTGATGCAGCGGATCGCGGACGATCCCGTCGCCACGTGCGCGACCTGTGCGGCGCCGGTGACCCGGGTGTTCCACCCGATCGCGGTTCACTTCAAGGGCTCAGGCTTTTACAACACCGATTACGGCACCCGCAAGCGGGCGCGCGAAAAGGAGGGCGCCGAGGGCTCGTCGGGAGGCGACAGCAAGACTTCGGATGCCGCCTCCTCCGGAGGCGACGGTGCCAAGTCTGACTCCAAGCCCTCCGAGGCCACCAAGCCCGCTTCCAAGGCCTCGGAGTCCAAGACCGCGCCGACGCCCGCGTCTTCCTAGCTGTCTGCGCTGCCGTCGACGTCGGTTCAGTGAGCCCCCGCCGGGGTCGGGCTCCTCACGGCCGCCGCGGTCAGCCGTTCATCAGCTTCGCGACCGCGGCGTGGACCTCCGAGCGGGTCACGGTCAGCGCGGACTCACCGTCGGCCAGCGTCGTCGCCCCGGTGGGCTTGAGCACGACGGTCGGCGCCGACCCCCCGAGCTCTGAGGCCGTGAACAGGCTCAACAGCGTGAACCCGCCCATGTCGGTGCGCAGCACCTTGGGCGCGGCCCACGAGGCCCAGGGCAGGCGGATGAACGTGCTCGGGGAGAGCAGCTTTGACTTGATCGCATTGAGGATCTCCTGCTGACGCTTGACCCGGGTGAGGTCGTTCTCGGCCGGATTGCACTTGTTCTCACGGGTGCGGGCTAGCGTCAGCGCCTGGATACCGCTCAGGTGATGCTCGCCCGGACTCAGGTACAGCGAGAAGCCACCGTTGGCGGCGCCTCCGCTGATGTCCGAGCAGATCCGCCCGGTCGTCACGTCGACCCCGCCGATGGCGTCGATGAACTTCGGAAACGCAGCCAGGTTGACGACGATCACATGGTTGATCCGCACGCCAGTGAAGCGCTCCAGCGTGCGGATCGTCAGCGCCGGGCCCCCATACGAGTAGGCGGCATTGATCTTGCTGGTCCCGTGGCCGGGGATGTCGGCCACCGTGTCACGGGGGATCGACAGCCGCCGTGATACCCCGCCACCAACGCGCCACAGCATCAGCGTGTCGGAGCGGCTGCCGGCGTCGTTGGTGTTCGCGCCCGGCTCCTTGGAGCCCTTCGGGCGCTGGTCGGTACCGACGATCAGCACCGTGCTGGTCGAGGTCAGCATGTTGGGACCCGAGGTCAGGGCCGCCCGAGCCGAGTCGGGCAGGTTGCCCTGTTCGACCTGTGCGCTGACGATGAACAGCACCAGCGACAGCACGACCCAGACGAGAACGGCGATGGCCACGTACTTGAGCCCCCGCCGTACGAACGGCCACGCTTCCCGAGCTCCGCGCGCCCGCGGCTCATCCTCGCGCCCCCGGGCGCCCTCCTGCGGCAACGCGGCATCCTCCTCGCCGCGCAGCAGCGCTCGCAGTCCGCGCGGGCGGGATCGATAGGTGGTGTAGGGGCGCTGGTCGGGGGGGCCGTCGGATGACCCGCCGCTGCGGTACCGGCGGTACGGACGCTCCTGCGACCACGCCCGGTTGCGGGGATCCTCGGACATACGGGCACTGCATATAGTGACGACATGCCTGGCCGACGCACCATCGGCGTCGACATGGGCGGGACGAAGCTGCTCGCCGGGGCGGTCGACGAGCACTTTGGAGTCCACCATCGCGCCCAGCGGACCGTGACCGGCCTCGATCAGGCGGCGGTGATCGACATATCCGTGCAGGTCGTCCAGCAGGCGCGCGCGGGCGCCGGCGGTGAGATCGACGCGGTCGGGTTCGGGATCCCCTGCCTGATGGATCAACGGACCGGCCAGGCGGTGATCGCCGTGAACCTGCCGCTGGCCAACGTCCCGTTCGCCGACATCATGGCGGAGCGACTGGGTCTGCCGGTATTCGTCGACAACGACGCCAACGTGGCGGCCCTGGCCGAGCACCGCGCCGGCGCTGCCCGCGGGACCAGCGAGGCGGTGGTGCTGACGATCGGCACCGGCATCGGCGGCGGCCTGATCATCCGCGGTGAGCCGTTCCGCGGGGCGATTGGCGCCGGCGCCGAGCTCGGCCACATGGTCATCGACCTGAATGGTCCTCGCTGCCAGGGCAATTGCCCCAGCCGCGGCTGTCTGGAGGCGATGGCCTCAGGCACCGCCCTGGCCCGGGAAGCCACGCGCCTGGCCGGAGAACGACCTCAGTCCGGACTCGGGCGCGCGCTCGCCCGCGGGCAAGCCCTGCTCGGTCCGTTGATCACCGAGCTTGCCCACGACGGGGACGAGACAGCGATCGAGGCGATCACGCTGATCGGCTCGCGACTCGGAGTGGCCATTGCCAGCTATGTGAACATCTTCAACCCCCAGGTGGTGGTGATCGGCGGCGGGGTGATTGCGGCCGGTGAGCTGCTGCTGGAGCCGGCTCGAGCCGTGGTGGCGCAGCGAGCACTGCCCCCCTCGCGCGATCTCGTCAGGCTCGTCCCGGCACGGTTCGGCGTCGAGGCCGGCATGGTGGGCGCCGCGGCAATGGCCTTCGATGGGCTGGACGGACACCGGCCATGATCACTGGGCGCCTGATCGTCTGCCCGACTCCGATCGGAAACTTGGAGGATGTGACTCTCCGGGTGCTGGCGGCGCTGCGCGAGGCCGATCTGGTCGCCTGCGAGGACACCCGCCGTACCCGCCTGCTGCTCGACCGCTACGGGGTCGGCGCCAGGCTCGTCAGCTACCACGAGCACAACGAGCCCGAGCGCGCGCGGGAGCTGGTCAAGCGGATGCGGGCGGGCGAGGTCGTGGCCCTCGTCTCGGACTCGGGCATGCCACTGGTATCCGACCCCGGGTTCGTACTCGTACGCGCGTGCGTGGCCGCCGGACTGGCCGTAGAGGTACTGCCCGGACCGTCCGCGGCTCTGGCCGCCCTGGTGGCCAGCGCCCTTCCGGCCGACCGCTGGCGCTTCGCCGGTTTCCTGCCCCGCAAGGAACCCGACCTGCGGCAGGCGTTGTCGGCGCCCGAGACCTTGGTCGCCTTCGAGTCCCCACGCCGGGTGGCGGCAACGCTGAAGGTGCTGGCCGCTTTGGACCCGGGTCGCGCCGTTGCCGTCTGCCGGGAGCTGACCAAGCTCCACGAGGAGGTGGTGCGCGGAAGCGCCGAGGAACTGGCTGCGCGCTACGCCGTGGCCCCGCCACGCGGGGAGGTGGTGCTGGTGATCGGCGCCGCGCGCTCCTCAGGGGAGGACCTCGAGCCTGCGGTGCGGGCGCTCACGCGGCTGGTCGCTGCCGGCGCCAAGCCGCGGGTCGCCGCCGCCGTGGTCGGCGAGCTGACCGGTCACGGGGCCAACGCCCTGTACCGAGCGATGACGCAGGCGAGATCGCCGGCGCCCTCATCGCACCACTAGCCTTCGGCTCCTTGTCGTTCTACCTGACTACGCCGATCTACTACGTCAATGCCCAGCCGCATCTGGGACATGCGTACACGTCGATCGCCGCGGACGTGTTGGCGCGGCACATGCGCCAGCGCGGGGAGGATGTGTTCTTTCTCACCGGCACCGATGAGCACGGCGAGCCGGTCGCCGACGCTGCTCGCGCCCAGGGGTTGGCGCCGAAGGAGCTGGCCGACCGCAATGCCGAGCGCTTCAAGGCGCTGATGCCCCAGCTGGAGGTCTCCAACGACTTCTTCATCCGCACCTCCGACGAGCAACACCAGCGTTGCGTGCAGGAGGTGCTGCAGCGGGTCCACGACAACGGCCACACCTACAAAGGTGTCTACGAGGGGTGGTACTGCCCCCGTTGCGCGGACTTCAAGGTCGAGAACGAGATCCTGGAGGGCAACCGCTGCCCGATCCACGAGATCGAGCTCACGCGTGAGCAGGAGGAGAATTGGTTCTTCCGACTGACGAGCTTCCAGGTCCGGCTGGAGCAGCTGTATGCCGAGCACCCCGACTTCGTGATGCCGAGCCGGCACTTCAACGAGGCTCGATCGTTCATCGCCTCCGGACTCCAGGACGTGTCGCTGACCCGGGCTCGGGTGCGGTGGGGGGTGACCGTGCCGTGGGATCCCGAGCACGTCTTCTACGTGTGGTTCGACGCGTTGCTCAACTACTACACGGCATTGACCTATGCCTCACCGCCGGCCACGCCCGGGGAGCGCGACCTCATCCGGCGCTTCTGGCCGCCCAACCTCCACATCATCGGCAAGGACATCCTGAAGTTCCACACCGTGTTCTGGCCCGCGCTGCTGATGGCCGCCGAGCTGCCGCTGCCCCACCACGTGTTCGTCCATGGCTTCCTGCTCGGGGCGGACGGACGCAAGATGAGCAAGTCGCTGGGCAACGTGCTCGACCCATTTGAAGTGATCAACCAGTACGGCACCGACGCGCTGCGCTTCTACCTGATGCGGGACGTCGCCTTCGGGGGCGACGGCGCGGTGGGCATGGACGCGGTCAGGGCCCGCTACGACGCCGAGCTCGCCAACGATTACGGCAATCTCGCCAGCCGCACGATCGCGATGCTCCACCGCTACCGGAACGGGATGGTGCCGGCCGTTCCCACCGAGCCAGAGCTGGGGCGGGAATTCGCGGAACTGCCGGGGGAGGTGGCCGCGCTGCTGGATCGTGCCGAGGCCACCCAGGCGCTGGAGCTGATCTGGCACCGCGTGCGCCGGCTCAATCGCTATGTCGAGGAGCGGGCGCCGTGGACCCTGGCCAGGGAACCCGCTCGCGCGGGCGAGCTCGATCTCACGCTGGCCTCGCTGGCCGAGGGGGTCCGCACGCTCACGGTCCTGCTCTGCCCCTACATGCCGGAGATCACCCAGCGGCTGCTGCGGGCGCTGGGGTCGCAGCAGCACGACTACGCGGCGGCCAACTTCGCCGCCACCGGCAGCGGCGCCACCGTCACCGCGCTGGAGCCGTTGTTCCCCAAGCGCGCGTGATCGACAGCCACACCCATCTCGATGCCTGTGAGCAGCCCAACGCGGAGCTGGTGATGGCCGCCGCGGTGGCCGGCGTACGACGGATCGTGAGCGTTGGGACCGACGGCGCCTCGTGTCGGGCCGCACTGCAGGCGGCAGAGGAGTTTCCGCAGGTCTACGCGGCAATCGGTCGTCACCCGAACCAGGCGACCGGGTTCGACGACGCCGACCTGGCCGAGCTGGCGGCACTGGCTGCGCACGAGAAGTGCGTGGCCATCGGGGAGACGGGTCTCGACTTCTACCGCGACTACGCTCCGCGTGCCGACCAGCAGCGGGCGTTCCGGGCGCAGATCGAGCTCGCGCGGGACACCGACAAGCCGCTGGTGATCCACACTCGCGCCGCCGAGCAGGAAACGCTCGCCCTGCTCGGCGAGCACGCCCACGGGCTGCGGGTCATCCTGCACTGCTTCTCGATGCCGGCGCGGATCGAGCAGTGCCTGGAGCATCCCGACTGGTGGATCTCGTTTGCCGGCAACCTCACCTACCGCAGTGCCAGCGACTTGCGCACCGCGGCGGTGCGAGTGCCCATCCAGCGGCTGCTGGTGGAGACCGACGCGCCCTACCTCTCGCCGCAGCCACTGCGCGGGGCGCCGAACCAACCCGCCCACGTGGTCCACACCGCGCTCGCGCTCGCGCTCGAGCGCCGCATCGCCTACCCGGAGCTCGAGCGCTCGCTGGAGGAGAGCGCAGCCGCGGCGTTCGGATGGTAGGTACGCGCCGGCGCGGGCTGGGTCAGAACTTTCTCGTCGATCACAACATCCTCGACGTGATCGAGCGACTGGCCGAGCTGGGCGATGAGGACGTCGTTCTGGAGGTTGGCGGCGGGCCGGGACTGCTCTCGCAGCGGTTGGCCACACGCGTTCGCCACGTGCACGTGGTCGAGATCGACGAGCGGCTGCGTGAGCGCCTGGAGCCGGCGCTGGCTCCGTTTGCCAACGTCTCGCTGCACTTTGCCGATGCGCTGACGATCGACCTGGCGGCACTGACGCCGCCCCCGATCAAGGTCGTGGCCAACCTGCCCTACGCGGTGGCGGCGACGGTGATCCTGCGCACTATCGAGGAGCTCCCGAGCGCTGTCAGCTGGGTGGTGATGGTTCAGCGGGAGGTCGGGACGCGGCTGGCCGCAGCGCCCGGTGGCTCGGAATACGGGATCAGCTCGGTGCTGGCGCAGCTGGCGTGCGAGGTGCGGGTGCTGCGGGCGGTCAGCCGCACAGTGTTCCGCCCGGTGCCCAACGTCGATTCGGTGCTCGTCGGGCTGCGACGCACCGGGGCGGCCGCCGAGCCGGCGCTGCGCGAGCTGGTGCGGGACGCCTTCGCCCACCGCCGCAAGGCACTCGCTGGCTCGCTGGCCCTCAGCGGGCGGTGGGGGACCGACGTGCGCGAGCGAGCGCGCGATGCCCTGATCGCCCTCGGTCACCCACCCCAGGAGCGGGCCGAGCGGTTGACTCCGGAGGAATTCCGCCTGCTCGCCCACAGGCTGGTTCGGTGAGGCTGCGGGCACTCGCACCGGGCAAGGTAAACCTGTGCCTGCTCCTCGGTCCCCAGCGGGAGACCGACGGTCGCCACGAGCTGGCGACGCTGTTCCAGTCGGTCTCGCTGGCCGACGAGCTAACCATCGGCGAAGGCCTCCGCGACGCGGTCCACTGTCCCGCGGTGGCGGGCGAGAACCTGGTCATGGCCGCGCTGGACGGCCTGCGCGCGCGTGGTTGGGAGGGCCCGCCAATACGCATCGAGATCGCCAAGCGGGTTCCGGTGGCGGGCGGCATGGGCGGGGGCTCGGCCGATGCCGCCGCGGTGCTGCGACTGGCCCGGGAGCTTGCCCCGGCCTCGCCCGAGGCGCTGGCCGAGATCGCCGCCTCGCTGGGAGCCGACGTCCCGAGTCAGTTGACGCCCGGGCTGGTTCTCGGAACCGGGGCGGGGGAGCAGGTTCAGCCGCTGCCTCCACTGGCTCCGCACGCGTTCGTGATCGTGCCCCAGCGCCACCAGCTGGCCACCGCTGCCGTGTTCCGGGAGGCGGACCGGCTCGGGCTGCCACGGACCCGGGCCGATCTCGCCGCCGGCCATCAACGGCTGCTGGACGCGCTCGTCTCCGGGGGGCGGCTGCCGGCCGAGCTGGTGGTCAACGACCTGGAGCCGGCCGCGATCTCACTGCTGCCACAGGTGGGCGACGCGCTGCGCGCCGTCCGCGACGCCGGCGCTGACGAGGCCCTGGTGTGCGGTTCCGGACCGACGGTGGCCGGTCTGTTCTGGGGGCCGCAAGCGTGCCTGCGCGCTGAGGACGCCGCGCGGACATTGACCACCGGGGATCGCCCGGCGCAGCCTGCGCTCCCAGTCGACGCCGAGTTCGGCGCAGCAGAGCGGCTGGCATCGGCGCGGTGAGGCACAATCTGAGGACATCGGCATGAGCAACCAGGCCATCACCTATCTCGTCGCGGCCTTCCTGAGCGTTTTCGGTCTGGCCGCGTTCTGTGCGCTGGTGCTCGTTCCGGCGGTCACCGCCTACCGGCGTCCGCTGGAGCGCGCCGCGGCCGTGGTGCTGTCGCTGTACGTGCTGGCAGCGCTGATCGGCATCGGCATCCTCATCGGAGCGCTGGTGGTGTTCGAGTGGCCGCGGTTCTTCTGAGCTACCCGTGGGGATGACCGACGTGGCCGAGAGCCATGAGTCAGCATCGCGCCGGACCGACCTGACGGCGCTGGCCGCGATCACCGATGCCGTTGAGGCGGGTGCCGGGCTGCCGGAGATCCTCCGGGCCGCGGCTCGTGCCCTCGACGCCAGCCTGATCCTGATCGATCGCTCCGCCTCGGTGCTCGCCGTCGCCGCCCGGTCACCGGCAGACGAACGTTCGCTGATGCGTGACGGCGACGGTGTGGCCACGGTCGAGCTGAAGGTTGCCGAGGCGACGGTGGGCAAGCTGCGGATGAGAACTCGCCAAGCTGGGCCCGATGCTCCCCTGCTGCGGCTGGTGAGCACGCTGATCGCCTCGGAGGTGGAACGCGTGCGCGCGCCCGAGCGGGCCTCCGAAGAGGCCGCGAGCACGTTCCTGCTCGACGTGCTCGAGCGCCGTGCCGGCGATCGGGAGGATCTCCTGGCCCGGGGCCGGGAGCTGGGTATCGATCTGGCCTCCGGGGGCAGCGTCGTCGTCGTTCGCGCCCATCCTCGCAATCCCACCGAGGATGATTGGCGCCGCCGGCTGCTGGCGGTCTCCAGCCGCGGCGCCCGTTCGATCGCCCCGGGCTCGATCGCGATTCTCAGCGACGATGATGGCGGCCAGGTGCTGCTGCTGGTGCCGGACGGTGACGGTGAGACCGGCCGACGGGTGTCCGCTTCGGTGCTGCGCGAGCTCGAGTCGGGGCTTCCGGGGTTCGCCTTCGCGCTGGGACGCAGCCGTCGGACCGAGGATCCGCTGGATCTGAGTCGCGCCGGGAACGAGGCCCAACTGGCCACGAACGTCGTCGAGGGCGATCCCGAGGCGGTCGAGCTGGCCTACGAGCAGACCGGCACGTACCAGCTGCTGCTCCCGCACATGAACGATCCCGTGGAGCTGCGTCGCTTCTACGAGGAGACGGTGCGACCGCTGGTTATCTACGACGAGCAGTACGAGACCGACCTGCTGGGAACGCTGGCGACCTTCCTGGACTGCGACGCCAACGTCAACGCCACGGCGGCTCGCCTGATCACCCATCGACACACGGTTCGCTATCGGTTCGAGCGCGTCCGGGAGCTCACCGGACTCGATGTCAGCTCCACCGACGGCCGGGAGAAGCTCTCGCTGGGATTGAAGGCGATGCGCGTGCTCGGGATCGCAGCGCCGCGCGGACCGGCCAGCGAACCCGGCGCCGAGGGCGGCCGGGTGCCCCGCTAGGTACGGGCGGCGACCCGGGCATCCGGAGCGCGGACCGGCGGGGCCGCCGGACGGCCTACCTCGGCTCGACGACGAGTGCATCCTCCACCAGGCGCGCGATCAGCTCCCCCGCGGCGTGCAGCGGCTCGCGGCTGCGCAGCGCCCGCGCGAGCACGAACGCCCCCTCGAGGCCCGACAGCATCGTGATCGTCAGCTCACGGGCCCGCGCGCCGCCGAGACCCCCGTGCTGGAAGCGCGCCGTCCCCGTGGCGATCCATCGCTCGAACACCTCGGCGCAAGCCTGCCGCATCGGCTCGCTGCTGCTCGAGACCTCCAGGGCAACGGTGGCGATCGGGCAGGCGTCCTCATAGCCGGTGTCGTGCAGGTGGGCGGCGGCGCCGGCGAAGAAGTCACGCACCGCTGTGGGAAGGTCCGGAGCGGGATCGAACACCGCCGGGATCAACTGCTCATAGACGGCTCCGGAGGCGCGGATCACCTCAGCGCCGAGCTGCTCCTTGCCGCCCGGGAAGAAGTGGTAAAGCGAGCCGAACGGCGCCCGCGCCTCGGCGACGATCTGCTTGACCCCGGTGGCCACGTAGCCCTGGCGGCGAAACAGCTCCGCGCTGGTATCGACGATCCTCGCCCTGGTCGCTGCTGCCATGCCGTCTCCCGTCACTCGCTTGCGCTGCCGGCGATCGCGCCCTATGGTACTCGCTAGAGCGATCTATCTAGGAGATAACCACATGATCTCATGGCTGGCCAAGCGGCTACTGGTCTACAACATGGAGCGCCTCAATGCCGGTGACCCCGAGCCGACGCTGCGGCTCGACGCGCCCGATGTCACCTTCCGCTTTCCCGGCGACAGCTCCTGGGCGGGCGAGTTCCGGGGTAAGCCAGCGCTCCGCTCCTGGCTGGCCCGATTCTCCGCGGTCGGCCTCCAGATCGGCGCCGACGAAGTGATCGTCAAGGGCTTCCCGTGGAAGCAGACCGTCTGCGTTCGCGGCCGGGATCACCTCGACGATGCACAGGGCCAGCGCGTCTACGAGAATCGCTACGTGATCTGGGGCCGGCTGGCCTGGGGGCGAATGAAGGAGTACGAGGTCTACGAGGACACGCAGAAGGCCAAGGCGCTGGACGCGTGGCTGGCCGAGCACGAGCCGCGTCCACTGGCGGCCTGAGGCTGGCGCCCGAGGCGCTGGCGCAGGCCCTGCGGCAATTTCGCGCGACGAAGTGGCCAGGACGAGCGGCTAGCATCGCGCCATGTCGGTGGGGATCATCACGGGTTCCGGCACGTACTCCCTGCCCGGCTTCGACCGCGCCGAGCTGGCGGTGGTGCAGACCCCCTACGGCGAGGCCTACCCGACGCGAGGGGAGCTGGGCGGCGTCGAGGTGCTGCACCTCTCCCGTCACGGGCCCGAGCACGCGCGGCTGTCCAACCAGGTCACCCATCGCGCCAACGTGTGGGCGCTCAAGGAGCTGGGCGTGAGTCAGGTGATCGGCTGCACAGCGTGCGGGGCGGTGGACCCGAGCCTGAGCCTCGGCTCGCTGGTGGTCTTCGACGACCTGCACTTCATCGCCAACCGCCTGCCCGACGGGACCCTGTGCACGTTCTTCTCGGAGCCCGGGGATCCGGCGCGGGGACACTGGATTCTGCACGGCGGCCCCTACAGCCAAGACCTTCGCCGGGCGCTGGTGCAGGCCGCCACCCAGGCGGGCAATCCCGTCCGCGACGGAGGCACCTACGGCCACGTCGACGGCCCGCGGTTCAACACCCCGGCAGAGATCGCGCAGCTGGCTGGTTGTGGTGTGAGCGCCGTCAGCCAGACCGGGGGGCCGGAGACCGTCCTGTGCGGGGAGCTCGAGCTGCCATACGCGCTGGTCGGCTTCGTCACCGACTTCGCCAACCAGGTCAAGCCGGGAGAACCGACGTCAGTCGAGGAGCTGATCGCGCTCATGGGGCGCAGCGCCAGCGTGTTCGTTGAGGTTCTCGGGATTGCCCTGGCCATGCTGTCCGACCGCTCGGTGGCGGCCGCCGGCACGGTCTACCGCTTCGCCTCGGGATGAACGACAGAGCGCCTTCGGTGCTGATCATGGTGCGCGCGCCGCGGCCGGGCGAGGTGCGCCGCGCGCTCGAGCCGCTGCTCGGGCGTGAGCGGTGTGCCGCGCTCGAGGCCGCGCTGATCACGCGGGCGGCGCAGTGGGCCCACAGCGTCGCTCCCGGCGCAGTCCATGTCGCCCACGCCCCGCCCGAAGCTGCCCGCGAGCTGCGCCCGCTACTCGGTAACCGGGTGGCGCTGTTTCCTCAGAATGGGGATGGCATCGCCGGTCGAGTGGCCGACGCCAGCGCCCGCGTGTTCGGGCACGCCCGCGGGCCGCTGCTGATCGTCTGGCCGGAGCTGCCCGCACTGCGTCCGGCCCACGCCCAGGCCGCACTGGAGGACCTCGCCGCCGGCTGCGAGCTCGTGCTGGGGCCGGTGATCGACGGTGGCTTCTATCTCATCGGTCTGGGCGGCCCCCTGCAGAAGCTGTTCGCGATGCCGGAGCAGACCTGGCGTGATGCCGACGTGATGAAGCTCGGGCTCGATGCCGTCGTCCAGGCCGGCGTCGAGCTCGGGATCCTGCGGACCGAGCGCGGGCTGCACCGCCCGCCGGACGTGCGCGCGGCGCTGGCCGATCCATGTCTGCCACGGGAGATCGCCCAGATCCTGCGAACCGGCGGCTGACCCAGGCGGATTCGCGCTTGCCTCACGCGCATCGCTCGGTCCTAGGAGCGGGAGTTCATGAGATAACGTCCTTGGGCGTCACGACGCAGTCGATGGGGAGTGGTGTACTCGGCGAGCACGGGAGACTTTGAATCTCCAGGATCTGGTTCGAATCCAGGCTCCCCAGCTGTGACCCCGGGACGATCGAAACTGCTGCAAATCCCGGATTTCCGTCCGACCTTGACGCTACTCTCCTCAGAGTGGGATGGCTGCCGCGATACACGGAAGCTCAGGTTCGAGCTGCGGTTGTCGCTGCCCCGAGTCTCGCCGAGGCGTGCCGACGACTCGGCCTACGCGCTGCGGGATCGAACCACAAGACCTTGAAGCGCCTGATTGCCCATTACGGAGTTTCGACCGAGCACTTCGATCCGCGGTGGTCGCAGCGGGTGAGGCGCACGTACGCGCCGACCCCGCTGACCGAGGTGCTCGTTCAGCGGTCCGGCTACAGCCGTGCGCATCTCAAGCGTCGCCTGTATGACGAGGGACAGCAAGGGCTCGAGGGCGCCTCGGCCTGAGACACGTAAGGTCGAGCGTCCCCCTTACCTTCAGTTGCTGGAGGACCTGGCGGTGATGAGCTTCGTCGCCGCCGGGCGCAAGTACGGCGTCTCGGACAACGCCGTGCGCAAGTGGCTGCGCTACTACCAACAGACCGCCGGCAACGACGAGGGAGGTGCAGAGCAGAAGCCGGAGGCGGCATGACTTTGGTCGCCGCTCGTCGATCGCTTAGGATGGACCGGCCGTGACCGCGCCCCCCGTCGTCGTCATCCTCGCCGCTGGGCAGGGCACGCGAATGCGCTCGGCGACCCCGAAGCTGCTCCATCCCCTGTGCGGGCGGCCGATGATCGAATGGCCGGTGGAGGCCGCGCGGCGCGCTGGTGCCGCCAAGGTCGTGGTCGTCGATGCCCCCGATCGCTGCCTGGAGCCGCTGCTCGGGCCGGGGGTAGAGGTTGCGGTTCAGGAACGGGCGCGGGGGACCGCCGATGCCCTCGAGGCGGCGGCGGAGCACATCGATCCCGCATCTCCCGTGGTCGTGCTCAACGGCGACGTGCCGCTGATCGAGGCTGACACCCTCAGCGCGCTCGTCCAGGCCCACCGGCGCGACGGTGCCGCCGCGACCATCGTCACCGCGGTGCTCCCCGACGCGAGCGGGTACGGGCGCGTCATCCGTGCTCCCGACGGGACGGTCGAGCGCGTGGTCGAGACCAAGGTCGCCGGCGACGCGACCGAGAGTGAGCTGCACATCCGGGAGGTCAACACCGGGATCTTCACCTTCGAGGGTGACGTGCTGCTGGAGGCGCTGGCCGAGGTCCGCGGTGACAACGCTCAGAATGAGCGGTACCTGCCCGACGTGATCCCGATCCTGCGGGCCCGGGAGCGGACGGTGGTGGCCTTTGAGCTGACCGATCCTGACCAGACGCTCGGCATCAACGATCGGGTGGCACTGGCGGAGGTCCGTGCGCTGGCCCAGGAGCGGATCCACCGGCGGCTGATGCGCGCGGGTGTGACGATCGTCGACCCGTTGGCGACGGTCATCGACGTCGGGGTCGAGATCGGGCAGGACACGGTGATCGCGCCCTTCTCCAGCCTCCACGGGAGCACCCGGATCGGCTCCGGGGCAGCCATCGGGCCGCATGCGACCCTGCTGGATACGCGCGTCGGCGACGGCGCCAAGGTGGTGCACGTCTACGCCACCGAGGCCGAGCTCGGCGCCCGGAGTCAGCGTGGGTCCGTTCGCCTACCTGCGCCCGGGCACGGTGCTGCGTCAGGGCGCCAAGATCGGGACCTTTGTCGAGGTCAAGAACTCCGACATCGGCCCTGGCGCCAAGGTCCCGCACCTGTCCTATGTCGGGGACACCGACGTCGGGGAGGGAGCGAACCTCGGGGCCGGCACGATCACCGCCAACTACGACTATGCGCGCAAGAACCGCACCACGATCGGCAAGCGGGCGAGGATCAGCGTCGACACGTCGCTGATCGCCCCGGTCAGCGTCGGAGAAGACGCCTATACGGCCGCCGGGTCGGTGATCGACCAGGACGTGCCGCCCGGGGCGCTAGGCGTGGCCCGGGCCCACCAGCGCAACGTCGAGGGCTACAGCCAGCGCCGCCGGCAGCGGGCCGATCAGGATAAGTCCGAGCCGGGCGGCAAATCGTGAACATCTCGTCACCGCCCGCACGTACACTCGCGCACACATGAGCGTCCTGCAGACTCAACCCACGGCGCCGAGCGAACTGCGCGCGGAGTACGACAAGCGGCTGATGGTGGTTAGCGGCCGCGCCAACCCGGAGCTGGCGGCCAGGATCGGGGCCAAGTTGGGGGTGCAGCTCTCGCCGATGACGCTCAAGACGTTCGCCAACGGCGAGGTCTACTGCCGGTTTGAGGAGTCGGTGCGTGGGGCCGACGTGTTCATCGTCCAGCCGACCTGTGCTAACCCGGCCTGCGGGCTGAGCACCAACGACGCCGTGATGGAGCTGCTGGCGATGATCGACGCGGCCGTCGGCGGGTCGGCCCACCGGGTGATCGCCGTCACGCCCTGGTACGGGTACTCGCGCCAGGACAAGAAATCAGCTCCGCGCGAGCCGATCAGCGCACGGTTGATCGCCCGGATGCTGGAGTCGGCCGGGATCGATCGGATCCTCACCATGGACCTGCACTCGGGGCAGATCCAGGGCTTCTTTCAAAAGCCATGCGACCACATGACGGCGCTGTTCATGCTCACCCAGTACTTCGCCGATCTCGGGCTCGAGGATCTGGTCGTGGTCGCCCCGGACGCCGGACGGGTGAAGCTGAACAAGAAATTTGCCTCCAACATCGGGGCTGACCTGGCGATCCTCAACAAGGAGCGCCCGGCCCAGCAGGTGGCGGAGATCGGGTACGTGATCGGCGAGGTGCAGGGCAAGACGGCGGTGATCGTCGACGACATCATCGACACCGCCGGCACCTTGAAGGCCGCCGCCCAGGCCGTCTACGACGCCGGAGCCCGCCGGGTGTACGCCGCCGCGACGCACGGCATCTTCTCCGGCAACGCGTGGGAGAACCTGGCCGCGGCTCGGTTCGAGCAGGTGGTCGTCACCGACACCCTGCCCCGGCCACCGGGAGCGCCGGAGAACGTCCGGGTGCTCTCCTGCGCAGACCTGCTGACCAACTCGATTCGCCAGATCTTCACCGACGGATCGGTCAGCGACGTGTTCGGGGGCGAGAACCAGCTGTTCTGAGGCACCAGGGCGCACGACAACTGGCGCGACAGTCGGTGTCAGATTCGGCCCCGAAGCGAGCCCTTCGGGCGAGACTCGACGAGGATCTCCGCATCCCGGGGAGGATCGAGGAGGCTCAGAGGCTGCGGTGATCGAGGAGTCGATCTGGGCCCGGATGCGTGGCCACCCACCTCCGCGCTCGGCAGGTAAGCGATTTCACGATCGGTACCGACATGGCGATGGACACCAACTCCCGATCGTGGCCGGCTCCGTTCTCGGTACTGTCGATTCGTCTCAGAAGGTCGTCAACCCCTTCCTGGGAGAGAGCGCACGGCTCTCGGGCTGGGCGGCCAGCGCCAAGGGCCACGACCCCGCGAGCTCGATTCTCGTCTTTTCCGCCGGCCGCTTCCTGGGAGCGTTCAAGCCGACCATCAACCGGCCCGATGTGGCCAAGAATTTCAGGAACCAGGCAGCGGAGAGATCGGGATACGTTCTCGACCTGCCCCTGACGCTCCTCGAGCACCGCGGGAAGGTGGCGACCGTCGAGCTCTTGGCTACCCACGGCGGCGTTGCCTCTCGCCTGCCTTTTACCTGTGACGGCAAACCGGGACAGATAGGCTGCTAGCGGATAAGGAGGTGATGGTGCCGCCGGACGATCATCCCATCTCGTCGACTAGGGTCACCCAGAGCGAGCGCGCCGTGGCGCTGATGGACCTGCTGGGACTGAGCGAGGACGAGCTTTGCCGCACGCTGGCGGTGGACCCACTGAGCCTGCTCTCCGGCCAGATCGAGCACTGCCGCGAGCTGGCGGTGCTGCTGGCCCTGCTGGCCGGACCCGCCGAGCGGGCCGGTTCGGCGGTGCTGGCCCGGTGGGTGCGCGCTCGCGGACCGCGGGGGCGGCCACTCGACGCGCTACTGGCCCGGGACTTCGCCGCCTTCGAGGACGCGCTGGAGGAGCTTGCTGAACGGGGATTCGTGCTCCGCGGCGGTGGCTGATGGCCGTGGGGGCGAGCGGGGCTGGTAGCGGGAGTCAACCAGCGCCCGCACCATTCAGCCACGATCTCCGGGTTCGATACGCCGAGTGCGACCCTCAGGGGGTGCTGTTCAACGCCCACTACCTGGCCTACTTCGACATCAGCCTGACCGAGCTGTGGCGGGCGGCGTTCGGCAGCTACGGCGCGATGTTGGAGCGGGGCATCGACCTGGTCGTGGCCGAGGCGCAGCTTCGCTACCTGAGGCCGGCGCGATTTGACGACCAGCTGAGGCTCCAGATCGCGATCGTCAGCCTCGGCAACAGCAGCATCATCAGCCGCCATGACGTCCTGCGCGGGAACGAGGAGTTGGCGCAGGGAACCATGCGCCATGTCGTCGTCGACCCCGCCACCCTGGTCAAGGCGGTGATCCCCGAGTGGGCGCGGGTGGGACTGGCGCCGTGGACGGTGCCTCAGGCTTGAGGCCCGGACCCGAGGCTAGTCCTCGTCCTCGTCCTCGTCCTGGTGCTGCTTGCCCGGCCAGATCCCAGTGAGGTGATGGAACGTGTTCGCGCTGGCCCGGTCGACAGCGGCGCCGATTCCGGCCATCGTTGCCGCCTCGAGGACGGCGGCGCCCACGACCTTGGGCAGGCTGGCGTCGGCGGTGGTTGGCTCGGGCGGCTCGGCAGCGTCTAGCTTTGACCACATCGTCTTGAACACGCGCGCACCAATCCGGGCGGCGATCAACGAGGCGATGATGGCGAACGGCTTGTACAAGATCTTCATTGGCCGCCAGCCTACCCGGCTGGAGGGATTCCGCACGTCGGATTGCTCAAACCGGGTTGCACGTCGAGTCCGAACGTCGGTCCTCCACGTCGGCTCCGCGCCCATCGGACGCGAGGACAGCCTCGGCCGGCAAACCTGCTCCCGATGGAGATGGTGGCGTCGCCGTCGGTACGAGTAAATAGACTGTTAACAGGCTGATCAGCAAGGAGCGAACGATGCTCAACGAGGAGCCAAGATCACAGGACGGCGCGGCGGATGAGCTGCTGCGGCGGGCGTTGCTCGATGATTCGACTGCGGTTGCGGTGTCGCTGCGGGTGGACGGGTTGCCGTTGAGCGATGCGGTGACGGTGATCTTCCACGCCCGCCGGGACCTCGGAACGCTCCAGACCTACGTCGCCTCTGGCACCCGGGGTGCCGGCGCGACCGTGTCCGCCCGCGAGCTGCTGCGCGTCCCCTGTGACCTCGACCTCGGTGATGCCGAGGACCGCGCCGAAGCGGAACGGTTGTATGCCGAGCAGGCTCGGGCGCTGCGAGATGCGCTGGTGGGGGCGGACACCGTGCTCGACGTCTGGCGTGAACCGTTGGGCGAGTTGGTCGGGTCGGGCGTGGGCATCGACCGCTCGGCCCAGCTGCCGGTGCGGCTGCCGGCGGCGCGGCTGCTGCCGACCGCGCTCGTCGCGCGGGACTCGCAGCTGGTGGTCACGCCGGTGTGCGGCGCGCGAACCCTCGCCCGCGGTCGGCCGCCGCTGGGCATCGCCTGCGCTCAGCAGGACTTCACCCGCGTGTATCCCTTGGCCGATGATCCCGAGCGGTGCGTGGAGGAGTTCCTGCAGCTCTCCGCCGAGCACGCACGGATGCTGGCCGAGCGGCTGGATCACCAGGAGGCCTCGGTTGAGCGCTTCTTGGAGCTGAGCGATTCCTGAACCGTTCGTCTCGGTCACGCCTGAACCCTCGGTCTCGGCGCTCGCTCGACTCCCGCCCCTGTCTCGCGCTGAGCGGCTCCGGGCCCCTTCCCGCCGCTACCGTGGCGCTGTGCGGCGGCTCTATCTGCTCCTGATCGGCCTTGGCATCGTTGCCTTCCTTGCCATCTCGTCGCTGCTGGCGCGGGCGTGGAATGCCGAGGGGGCGGAGCGAAGCGCGATCATCGCCCTGGTGGCCGCCGAAGCCCGCGGCGATACCGCCGCCGCGGTCGGCCGGCTCCAGGATTGTCAAGGCAACCGGATCTGCCAGGCAGTCACCGCTCGCCTCAGCGATCAGCTGCGGCGGCCGGGCAGGATCGCGATCCTCCAGCTCGAGCCGTCGACCGGATTCTCGCTGACTGCCAGCACCGGCACCGCTCGCGTGGCCTGGAACACATCCTCCTCAGTGCTGCCGGTGGTTCAGTGCGTGCGCGTGCACCGCGCCGGTGACGTCATCCAGGGGCTGCGGATCGAGCTGCTGGCGATCACGCCGCGGCTCCGAAGCGACAGCGACTGCCCGCGGAGCTTCTAAGCGGGCTGGCGTTGGGGCTGACGCTGCGGCTCCCTGGCCGGACGCCGCTCCCGTGTTGGCAGTTGCTCGCCCAGACGGTGATGGTCGCGCAGCCGCACGCGGGCGGGCTGGGCGTCGGGCAACGGCAGGCCCCCGCCGGGAATGTCCTGCGGGCTGGGAGGCCGCCGCGGATAGTTGCCCCAGCCGTCGTCAGAGCCTCCCTCTGGGCGGGGTGGACCGTCGGGCTGATCGCGCAGCGCCGGGAGCATCAGGATCGCAACGCAGACCAGCCCCAGGAGGTGGACCCCGGCGATCATCAGCAACAGCTGAGTTTCGCCCGACATGGGGATAGGGTAGCGCGCGGGAGCGCCGCTGCGAAGGGGTGGCGCGAGCGCCGCTACCAAGGAGGCTCGCTACCATCGAGCGCCTGATGGCCGGCTCCGACAGTAGTGCTCTGACCGTGGCCCTCCGCGAGCCCTCGGGCTCGCGCGCGGTTCGGCGCCTGCGGCGGACCGGCAACGTGCCTGGGGTCGTCTACGGTGGCGGCGAGGATGCGATTGCGTTCGCGGTGGACGCGCGGGAGCTCAGGCAGGTCCTCGGCCACGCCGGCGCGGTGATCGACCTGAAGATAGACGGCGGCAGTGCCACCCCCGTGGTGCTCAAGGACCTGGCCCGGCACCCGGTCAGCGGCGAGACCCTGCACGTGGACCTGCTCCGGGTGCGCCTGGACCGGAAGATCCAGGCGACGGTGGTGCTGGAGCTCGTCGGCGTCGAGGACGCTCCCGGCGTCAAGCAGGGCGGCGTGCTCGAGCAGGTGACCCGCGAGCTGACCATCGAGGCGCTGCCAGGCGACATCCCCGACCAGCTCGCGCACGACGCCTCGATGCTGGAAGTGGGGGACACGGTCACGCTCGCCTCGATCGTCCCGCCCAGCAGCGTCACGTTGATCGACGACCCTGAGACCGTCATCGCCACCGTCACCCCGCCGCGTCTCCAGCTCGAGGACGAGAACGAGATCGAGCAGGAGACCGAGGTCGTCGGCGAGGGCGAGGAGCGCGAGGCTGGGGACTCTGAGCAGGCCGGCGGCGATGACGCCGCCGATGCCACCTCCGAGTAGCGAACGCTCGCCATGCCGCTCCCGGGTCGCTCAGGCGCCCCCGCCGACTGGCTGCTGGTCGGGCTCGGCAATCCTGGCCGGAGGTACGAGCGCACGCGCCACAACATCGGCTTTGCCGTCGCGGAAGTGCTCGCCTGTCGTTGGCGGCTCCCCCAGCCGCGGACCAAGTTTCGCGGTCTCTTGAGCGAAGGCCGGCTGGGACCCGGGGCGCCCCGAGTAGCCATCCTGCGCCCGCAGACGTTCATGAACGACGCCGGCGAATCCGCCGGGCCCGCCCGTGGCGCCCTGAAGGTCCCGCTGGAGCGGGTGGTGGTGCTCCACGACGAGATCGACCTGCCCTTCGGCGAAATCCGCGTGCGACTCGGCGGCGGCCTCGCCGGACACAACGGCCTCAAGTCACTGCGTCGCGCCTTCGGCTCACCGGACTTCTGGCGCACCCGGGTGGGGGTCGACCGTCCGCCGACCACCGATCCCGACCGCGTGGCCGCGTACGTGCTCAGCTCCTTTGCCGAGCCCGAAGCAGACGTGCAGCGGCTGATCGCGTCCGCCGCCGACGCCGCCGAGCAGCTGATCCGCGAGCAATCGGCGGAGACCTAGACTCAGTTGGCGATGCTTCGCTCGCTCCTGCACAACGCCGAACAGGATCCTCAGACTGAGGCCCTGCAGCAATCCGGGGGCCGGGCGTTCGTGTCACAGTCGCTGCGGCCCTACCTGCTGTCGGCTCTGGTGGAGAGCGATCCGGCCACGCCGGCGATCGTGGTTGCCGGCGACGATCGGGCCGCCCGAGACCTCGCCGCCGCGCTCCGAGCGTGGTTGGAGCCGCGCGTGGTCCGCTACTACCCCAGCCGCGGCGTCACCTACGAGTCGCATCTGGCGCCGCCGGCGCACCTGGTCGGGCTGCGGATCGCCGCGCTCGACGCGCTGCTCGAGCCTCCGGCGGACGGTCCTGCGCCGGTGGTCGTGGTCAGCGCCGTGGCGCTGTCGGAGAAGGTGCCCGACCCGGCCCTTCGCCCGCACGGCTTCAGGTTGCGCACCGGTGAGCTGCTCGACCTCGACGAGACCGCCATGGACCTTGTGTCCGCTGGTTACGAGCGCGTGGACCAGGTCGAGGATCGCGGTCAGTTCGCGATCCGCGGCGGCCTGCTCGACCTGTTTCCGGCCACCGAGGATCGCGCCGTCCGGGTCGACCTGTTCGGCGATGAGATCGAACGCTTGAGCTGGTTCTCGACGTTCACGCAGCGCTCTCTGGGGGATGCGGAGGCGGTGGAGGTGGCACCCGCCGCCGAGCTGGCCGCCGAGCACCGGGAGCTGGCGGAGATCGCCGCCCTGGAGGATGCCGCCGACCGCCCCGACATCGCCGAGCTGTTGCCGATCGAGGACTTCCACGCGTTTCTGGAGCTGGCGCCCGAGCGTGCTTCGATCCTGGTCGCCGGCGAGGAGGACTTGGCCCCGGCGCTGGCCGATCACTGGCAGGACGTGTGCGCCGCCTTCCACGACCAGGATGCCCACCGGCTCTACGTCGCTCCCGACCGTATCGAAGCTGCGTTGGGGCGACGAGCGCGGATCCGGCTCTCAAGCATCGATCAGGATCAGGCCTTCCAGTTCCGCGCGCAGGCCGCCGACATCGCCGCCCGCGGGATCAAGGAGGCAGAGCCGGAGCTCGAGAAGCTCGCCCGCTCCGGCTACCGCACCGTCGTGGCCTTCGCGCGCCGCGGGGAGGGCGAGCGGGCCGCCTACAACCTCGGCCGTCTGAAGGTCCGCTGGCTTGACCCCGGAGACGGCATCCGGTCTGGCGATGCTGCGCCGCCGGGAGATGGTCTACCGCCAGGCGAGGGCCAGTTGACGTTTGCGGTCGCGCGCTTGCAGACCGGCTTCATCGCGCCCCAGTTCCACCTGGCGGTGGTACCCGAGCACAAGCTGTTTCGCCGCCGGCGCGCTGGCGCGGGCACGGGCGGACGTCCCGAGCGATCGCATCGTCGGGGCGTACTGCGCAGCTTCACCGAGCTGCGCACCGGCGACTTCGTCGTCCACGAGGACCACGGCATCGCGCGCTTTGCCGGCTTTGACACCAAGACCGTGGTTGGCGTCACCCGCGACTATCTGTACTTGGAGTATGCGGGTTCCGACCGGGTGTTCGTGCCCGTCGACCAGCTGGCCAAGATCAGCCGCTATGTCGGCGCCGGCGGTGCCCATCCGCCGCTGTCCAAGCTCGGTGGCACCCGCTGGGAGACGATCAAGGCCAGGGCGCGGCGGGCGGCTCAGGAGCTGGCTGGCGAGCTGCTGAACCTGTACGCCGAGCGCAAGCGGCGTGAGGGCCATCCGTTCCCGCCCGACAGCGACTGGCAGCGGGAGTTCGAGGATGCCTTCCCGTTCAGCGAGACGCCCGATCAGCGCGACGCGATCGATTTCGTCAAGGCTGATATGGAGTCACCACGGCCGATGGACCGGTTGATCTGCGGCGACGTCGGCTACGGCAAGACCGAGGTCGCGCTGCGGGCGGCGTTCAAGTCGGTGCAGGACGGCAAGCAGGTGATGCTGCTGGTACCGACGACGATCCTCGCACAGCAGCACTACGGCACCTTCTCCGAGCGGCTCAAGGACTACCCGGTGGCGATCGAGCACGTCTCCCGGTTCCGTCCCGCGCCCGAGCAGCGGGAAGCGGTGGCGCGCTTCTCCCGGGGGGAGGTCGACATCCTCATCGGCACCCACCGCCTGCTTTCCCGCGACGTGCGGGCCAAGGACCTCGGCCTGCTGATCGTGGACGAGGAGCAGCGCTTCGGGGTCAAGCAGAAGGAGCTGCTGCGCCAGCTCAAGTTGAGGGTCGACGTGATCTCGATGAGCGCGACGCCGATTCCGCGGACGCTGCAGATGTCGCTGGCCGGCGTCCGGGACATCAGCGTGATCGAGACCCCGCCGGAGGGCCGCCGGCCGGTGAAGACCTACGTTGGCGAATACGACGAGGAGCTGGTCAAACAGGCGCTGCTGCGCGAGCACGGCCGCGGTGGCCAGGCGTTCTTCCTGCACAACCGGGTGGAGACCATCGACGAGACCGCCGAGCGGCTGCGCGGGCTGTGCCCGGCGATGCGCTTTGAGACCGCTCACGGGCAGCTGGACGAGCGCCAGCTGGAGCAGCGGATGATGCGCTTCCTGCGCGGTGAGGTCGACGTGCTCGTGTGCACCAGCATCATCGAGTCCGGGATCGACATCCCCCAGGCCAACACACTGATCGTCGAACGCGCGGATGGGTTCGGGCTGGCGCAGCTCTACCAGATCCGCGGTCGTGTGGGACGGAGCCGTGAGCGCGCCTATGCCTACCTGCTGTATCCAAGCGCGGCCGCCCTCACCCCCGAGTCCGCCCAGCGCCTGAGCGCGTTGTCTGACTACACCGAGCTCGGCGCCGGCTTCAAGATCGCGATGCGCGACCTGGAGATCCGCGGCGCCGGGAACCTGCTCGGCGACGAGCAGTCCGGCCACGTCGCCGCGCTCGGCTTCGAGCTGTACATGCAGATGCTCGACGAGGCGGTCGAGGCGGCGGCGGCCGAGGGCGCTGCGGCGAGCGATGACTGGGAGCCGGTGCGCCTGGACGTCAACGTAGATGCCTATGTGCCGGCTGACTACATCTCCTACGAGCAGGCCAAGGTCGATGTGCATCGCCGAATCGCGGGGGCGCGCGAGGTGGCGGACCTGATGCTGCTGCGCGAGGAGCTCGAGGATCGCTTCGGCGAGCTCCCCGCCCCGCTCAGCAACCTGATCCTGCTCCAGCAGGCACGGATCAAGCTTGGGCAGGCCGGGGCCCAGGCGGTCACCTTCCGCGGCGGCCGCCTGGCGGTCACGCCCGTCGACCTCGACTCGGTCCGGGCCAAGCGCATCCGGGCCGAAATCCCCGAGGCGCTGTACGAGTCCGGCAAGTCGCAGCTGTCGCTGCGTGTGCCTGAGGACCCGGGGCAGCGCTTCCCCGCCGTGGTCAAGGCCGCGGATGTGCTGTTGGCGGTGAGCCGGGAGGCGGAGGATGGGGCCGGCGTCGAGGAAGTGCCGGTCTCCGCGCGCTAATCAGCCTGGGCAGGCGGCGAGCACGCCGACCAGGTCGGCGATCACTCCTGCGGGATCCTCGCCCAGCCGCCGGTAGGTGATCCTCACTACCCGGTAGCCGGCCGCCATCAGCCGGGCATCGCGGACGCGGTCCTGCTCGAAGGCGCGGGGACTGGAGTGGTATCCGCGGCCGTCGAGCTCCACCACCAGCCGCGCCTGCGGCCAGAGAAAGTCGACCTCCAGGCCGCTCACCCGCTGGTTGACCCGCGGCTGGGGGAGTCCGGCACCGTCGATCAGCTCCAGGAAGCGACGCTCCAGCTCCGAACGGACTGGGGGCGCCTCGTGGTAGGCGGCGAGCATCGTCTCCAGGTCCTGGTGCCGCCGCCCCGCTGCCCGCGTCAGCGTGCGTTGCAACGCGACCGGGTTGAACACACCGCTGCGGTCGGCCTGCTCGAGCGCGCGCAGCAGCTGCGATCGGTCCAGGATCGAGGCCAGATCGAGGATCGTGCGGGATACCGAGGTGCTGGGAATGTTGTCGATGGTGACTCGCTCCTCCGGTTCCAGCCGCACGGTCCGGTGGGCCACGATCAGTGGGCGACTGCGGCGCCCTGGTCCGAGCAGCGTCACGTCGATCCAGGGCCCAGCCGGGCGCAGGTCCAGCAGCGCGGCCGCGGTGCGGTGGCTGACGATCGCGGCTGGCCCGTAGGCCAGTACCGCTGCGGTCCACCGCCCTCGTGCGTTCAGCCGGCTTCGCCCGACGGCGTAGACACCCTTGTAGATGCGATGGAGCCGGGCGTGGTCGAGGCGGCTGCGGATGGCTCCGACTCCGTAGCCGAGGGCGATCAGCTGCCAGTGCGCGACCACGCCGTGCTGAACGTCGCCGAGCAAGGCGAGCGCACCGTCCCGGCCGTTGGTCACGTCGATCAGTCTCGGCGCTGCCTGCGCGAATCCGGGCTCGCTACACGTCCCGCCGATCGCCTCCGCCTGTCGCCAAATCTGCTGTAGGTGAGCGGAATTGGCGACAGCCAGTCGCATCTCGGGAGCGTGTCAGCCCGGATGTGAAATGTGGGTGACGCGGTGTCAAGAATCTGTCTCGATGAACTCGCTCAGCCGCCGCCGCTGACGCCCGCCGGGGTCGAAGTTCTCTGGCGCCAGCCAGGCCTGAAACGCCGCCCGCACCCATGGCCAGCGATCGTCGGTGATCGCGTACCAGGCCGTGTCGCGGTTGCGGCCTTTGACGACTTGATGCTTGGCGAACACGCCTTCGAACTGGAAGCCAAATCGCGCCGCGGCCCGGCGGGAGGCTGCGTTTAGTGCGTTGCACTTCCACTCCATGCGCCGGTAGCCGAGCTCGTCAAAGGCGTGGCCGGCGAGCAGGAAGATCGCCTCGGTGGCCGCGGTTGAGCGCTGCAGGCTCGGCCCGAACCAGATGTTGCCGATCTCGATGCAGCCGTGCTGAGGAGTGATCCGCAGGTAGGAGGCGATGCCTTGGGGGTCGCTTCCGGGCCGCGGCACGATGGCCAGGAACAGCGGGTCGGCGGAGACGGCCGCACGCTCGAGCGACGCCCGCAGCTCGCTCGGATCCCGGTAGGGCCCGTCGGCCAGGTAACGCCAGATCTCCGGATCTCCGTCCGGGAGATGCGAGACCGCAAACAGCGGCGGGGCGTCGGCGACGGGCTCCAGCGGCCGCAGCAGCACGTGCTCACCACGCAGTGGCGCCCACGTCGGCGACCGCGCCCCGGCGAACTCGACCGGCTCTCCCAGCGGGTGCTCGTCCATCGGGCCGGAGCATCGCAGCCCTGCTCGCTACCATGGCCGCAACTCCGATGAGACGAACTAAGTTGACCCTGGCGCTTGGCGCCTTTTTCGTGTTGGGGGCCGGCCTGTCCGCCTGCGGTGGCGGCGTGCCCGGAGACTCGGTTGCTGACGTGGCCGGGAACCCCGTCACCACCCAGGCCTTCAACCACTGGCTGTTCGTCGCTGCCAAGGGCAATTCGGCGCAGAGCCCCGGAGCGCCGGTGATCGTTCCCAACGATCCACCGGACTTCAAGAGCTGCATCGAGCAGGCGCGCAAGCAGATCCCGACGCTGGCCAAGACGCCCGACAAGCAGCTCAAGGGTGACTGTGGGCAGCTCTTCACCTCGCTCGGCAGCCAGGTGATGCAGTTCCTGATCACGGCCTACTGGTACCAGGCCGAAGCCGCCAAGGAGCACGTCAAGATCAGCGATGCCGAGGTCCAGCAGGCTTTCCAGACGGCCAAGAAGCAACAGTTCCCCACCGACGCCGCGTTCCAGTCCTTCCTCGCCCAGAGCGGGCAGACGATGCAGGACATCCTGTTCCGCGTGCGCATCAATGAGCTCCTCAAGAAGCTGCTGGCCAAGCACCCGAATACCGTCACTCCGGCAGCGATCCAGGCCTACTACAACAGCCACACCTCCCAGTTCGGAACCCCCGAGTCACGGGACGTGCGCATCGTGCGCACCAACACCGCCCAGCAGGCGGCTGCCGCCAAAGCCGCGCTTGACTCCGGCACGAATTGGCAGCAGGTTGCCAAGCAGTATTCCGTCGACACCGCGACCAAGAACAAGGGCGGCCTGCTCACCGGCGTCACCCGCGGCCAGCAGGAGCAGGCGCTGGACAAGGCGGCGTTCTCAGCGACGCAGAACAAGGTCCTCGGTCCGATTCATGGCACCTTCGGCTACTACGTGTTCGAGGTGACCAAGATCAAGCCCTCGACCCAGCAAACGCTGGCCCAGGCGACACCGCTGATCAAGCAGATCCTGCAGAGCCAGACCCAGACGAGTTCGCAGAGCGCGCTCGACGCCCAGGTCAAGAAGAACTGGCTGCACCAGACGCAGTGCCGCTCCAACTACGTGATCACGGCCAATTGCAGCGGCTACAAGCCGCCGAAGAGTACGGGCACCTCCGCCCCCGGCACGGCGGCGCCAAGTCAGCAAAGCGCTCCGACCACGACTTCGCCCTAGCGCCGTGAGCTCCGGAACGCCGGAGGACGCCGACCGGCCCCGGCAGCGGACCCTGGCCGCCCTCGCGCGGCTGGACGCGATCACCAGACGGTTGCGGCGCGAGTGTCCGTGGGACCGCGAGCAGGACGAGCGCTCGATCGTCCCGCATACGGTTGAGGAGGCCTACGAGCTCGCCGACGCCGCCCACCGACAGGACGATGTCAAGCTGCTGGACGAGCTCGGTGACGTGCTCTTCCAGGTCCACTTCCTCGCCTTGCTACTGGCCGAGCGGGGCGCCGGCGACCTCGGCGAGGTTGCGGAGCACTGCAGCGAGAAGCTGATCAGGCGTCACCCTCACGTGTTCGGGCAGGCACAGGCGGAGACCGCCCAGGAGGTGCTCCGCAACTGGGACCAGATCAAGCAGGACGAGCATGGACGTGAGCCAGGCATCTTCGGCGAGGTGCCCGAGAACCTTCCGGGGCCGCTGTATGCCCGCAAGGTGCAGCGGCGCGCAGCCGCGACGGGCTTTGACTTCCCCGGGGTCGAGGGCCCGCTGCGCTCGGTAGAGGAAGAGCTCTCTGAGCTCCAGCGGGCGCAGACGCCGCAGGAGCGTTTTCACGAGGTCGGGGATCTGTTGTTTGCGGCCGTGAACGCCGCTCGCAAGCTGAAGGTTGATCCGGAGCTGGCGCTGCGGGCCGCGGCCGGGCGGTTCCGTGACCGCGTGGGCGGGGCGGCTGAGCTGGCGGCATCCGAGCAGCGAAGCTGGAACGATCTGGCCACCGACGAGCAGCTGACCCTGTACCTCCGCGCTCGATTCGACGAAGGAGAAGCTGACCGGCAATGAGCCAGATCGAGCACGTACACGCCCGCCAGATCCTCGACAGCCGAGGCAATCCCACCGTCGAGGTCGAGCTCAGCGTGCGCTCGGGTGCGTGGGGGCGGGCGGCCGTGCCCTCGGGAGCCTCCACCGGCGAGTTCGAGGCCGCCGAGCTGCGCGACGGTGGCTCGGACTGGATGGGCAAGGGCGTGAGCCGGGCCGTGGACAACGTCAACGGCGAGATCGCCACCGCGGTCCGGGGTCAGGATGCCTCCGGCCAGGCCGCGCTCGACCGGGCGCTGATCGCGCTGGACGGCACCGCCAACAAGGCCCGGCTCGGTGCCAACGCGATCCTGGCCGTGTCGCTGGCGGCAGCCCATGCCGCCGCCGCCGAGGAGCGGTTGCCGTTGTGGCGCTACCTAGGAGGAGAGGGCGCCCACGTACTCCCGGTGCCGATGATGAACGTGCTCAACGGCGGTGCCCATGCCGACAATCGCGTCGACTTCCAGGAGTTCATGATCGTCCCAGTCGGTGCTCGCGGGTTCGCCGAGGCCCTGCGGATGAGTGCCGAGGTGTTCCATCATCTCAAGCGCACGCTGCACGAGCGCGGCCTCTCGACAGCGGTGGGAGACGAGGGTGGATTCGCGCCCGATCTGAGCTCCAACGAGGAAGCGCTGGAGATGCTGATGGCCGGGATCCGGGCGGCCGGCTATGTCCCCGGGGACCAGATCGCGATCGCCATGGATCCGGCCACCTCGGAGCTGTACCGCGACGGGGCCTACGTGCTGGCCAGCGAGGCCCGCAGCCTGAACGCGGCGCAGATGGCGGAGCTGTGGAGCGACCTCGCCGCCAGGTATCCGATCATCTCGATCGAGGACGGGATGGCCGAGGAGGACTGGGCGGGATGGAGCACGCTCACCGATCATCTCGGGAACCGCCTACAACTCGTTGGCGACGATCTGTTCGTCACCAACACCGATCGCCTTCGGCGCGGCATCGACAATGGGATCGCCAACTCGATCCTGATCAAGGTCAACCAGATCGGCACGCTCACCGAGACGCTCGCCGCGATCCGGATGGCGCGTGAGAGCGGGTACACCGCGGTGATGTCGCACCGCTCGGGGGAGACCGAGGACGTGACCATCGCCGACCTTGCCGTCGCCACCGGATGCGGCCAGATCAAGACGGGCGCGCCCTCGCGCACTGATCGCGTGGCCAAGTACAACCAGCTGCTGCGGATCGAGGAGGCGCTCGGGACCGATGCCGAATATCCGGGACGTCGTGCCTTCCGGGCCTAGGGGAGTGACCGGCGGCCCTAGAGGAGTGATCGGGGGAGCAGTGGCTGCTCTGCCAGCTGGGTGGACGAAGATCACGATCGGCAGGCAGGAACGGGAGCGTGCGCGGCGAACCAGGGGCTCAGGGTATGCCGTCAGCGTCCTCCGCAGCCGCAGCGCGCCGGCGTCATCGCGAGACCACCAGGGCGCGCAGTCGCCCGCAGGGGGTCGTCCGGCACGGACCCTTGCTCCGCGTGCGCTGGGACCGTCTCGGCCGGGTGGCGCTGCTGGTGGTGTTCACCGCGGTCGCGGCCCTGTACCTCAAGCAGGGCCTCTCGCTTCTCTCCACCCACGCCCAGGCTCAGCAGCAGCGGGCGATCGTGCAGCGGTTCAGCCGTCAGAACGCGCAGCTGAAGCGCGAGCAGCAGGAGCTGAACGACCCAGCGACGATCGAGCGCGAGGCGCGCGCCCTGGGGATGGTGCACCCAGGCGAGCGCCCGTACGTGATCATCGGGCTGCCGGCGCGCTGAGCGGGGATCGTCCCCGCCCCACTCGCACGGGAGAGGGCCGGTGTCGGTGAGCTTCGAGGAGGTAATCGGCCTCTGGCGCGAGGGTCAGCGGCGCCTGGAGCGGGCCGATCCATCCCAGCGACCGGTGCTGGAACGCATCACCGACGCGCTCGTGAACGAGCTCAGAAAGCGGCTCGGCGGCGCCTTCACCTCCGATGAGTTGGCCCAGTTGTACATCGCGCAAGGCACGGACTGGTGCTTCGATATCGCCTCGCGCGCGGCTCCCGCCGCTCCGGACGCCTGGGACCTGACCACCGTGGCCGGGGCCGCGTTTGCCCGGTACCTGCGTCAGGCCAGCGACTACGGCGGTGGGCGCAGGCGTGACGAGAGCGACTGATGCACGTGCGGCCGCATCTGATGGGTCGGAAGGACGGGACGGTTCGTCCCGAAGCCCAACGTCACTCGTCGTCTGGGTCTGCGTCTTCGCCCCCGGCGCGGCGGATAACGATCTGCTCCTCCTCGATGGTGACCACGACGGGCCGGTGCCCGGCCCAGTACTCGGCGTACACGGGATCGTCCTGGACGGCCGGATCGAGCCACAGCCCGTAGCCCTCCTCGCCGTGATCGAAGGTCGCCTCGAGCGGGCCTGAAGCCTTGCGCCGGCCGCTGCGCCTGCCGCCGCGGCGGCTGCGGCGCCTGCGCGCCGGAGCCTCATCGCCCTCACCTTCCTCCTCCTCCTCCTCCTGCTCGGCCTCCGCCGCCGCCAACTCAGCGGCGATCAGCGCGTCGTCCTCGGCACGCAGATCGATCTCGTCGTCGAAGTCAGCGGTCACGCCGACCGCCTCGCCGTTGCCATCGACCTCGAGTCCCTGCTCACGCTTGAACGCCTGGATCTGCTGGACGGTGACCTCGAGCTGGTGGGCGATCCACGCGTCGGTGCGCCCCTGACGCACCCAGGCCCGGATGCGGTTCAGCTCTGGTCTCAGAGATCTACGCGGCATCGGGCCCGGAGAGTAGTACAGGCCTCGGCCAGAGCGCTTGGGCGAGCAAGGGCGAGAGCAACAGCGATTGTTCGTCCGCCGGTGTTGCCTGTATGCTGCGCGCGTAGCTGCCACTCGGGATGGCGTGTCGGCCGGCCGTCGTATCCACCAGGCAAGCAGGGAGGCATTTTCATGTTGGTACTGACTCGCAAGTGCAATCAGAGCATCATGATCGGGGACGACATCGAGGTCTCCGTGCTGGCCATCATGGGCGAAAAAGTCCGGATCGGCATCCAGGCTCCGCGGGACGTTCCCGTGTTCCGCAAGGAGGTGTACCTGGAGATCCAGCAGGAGCGGGGCGCCGCCGGCACGGACGCGCGGGAGGAAGTTGACGCGGCGCTGCGCGGGCTGAGCGAAGGCACGTAGCGTCCGCCGCGCCAAGCGCGCCGCTTGCGCGCCTGGACCAGAACAGCGCGCGAAACGGGCTCAGCCCAACAGGTAGTAGAGCGTCTCGAACATCGCCACGGTGACGATCACCGCGGTGGCCACGAGCGAGGCCACCAGCAGCCAGAAGCGCATCGAGCTGCGCTTCTGCTCGCGCACGTGTGTGCGTTTGCGCGAGCGGATCACCGCGCTGCGCCGCAGGTGCTCCCTGCGGCTGCGGTCAAGCTGCGCCTCGTGCCGGAACTGCTGCTCGAGCTGCGCAAGGCTCTGGCGCATCTTCATCGCCATCGGTGGCGAGCCTACCACCTCAATGGGCCGGGATCACCCGCGGCGCGTGGCCGGTTGACGGGGCGGCGGGCCCCCGCAGACGGCGCGAGGGGCCGCCGGGCTGACGCGGCGACGGGCCCCGGCAAACGCCACCCTCAATGCACGGCCTGACCCTCGTACACGCGCACGAAGTGCAGGTAGTTGTCGGCGATCTGGTCTGCTGCCGCGGTGCGCTCGAGCTCCTTGGACAGGAAGCCCTTGAGCGCATCCCACCAGATCGAGCGACCGATGGCAAAGCCGATGAAGCCATCCACCGGCGAGGCCTGCTCGAGCCAGTGCTCGACCTTGTCGGTTGAGGCACCGCGACCCAGCAGCACGCAGGCGACTCCCTGTCGGCCGGGCCCGGAGCGACTCTGCTCGGCGAGCATCGCGGCGTCCTCGCGCTCGTCGACGCCCTCGATCTTCCAGATGTCGACCTCGATCCCGAAGTCCTGGATCTCCTGGATCGCTCGGCGCATCAGCTCCGGGCGCAGCTCCGCGTCGTAGCGGTCGGTGTCGCCGCCCAGCTTCTGCAGCTGCTGGTCGGTGGCCGGCACCAGCAGCTCGAACAGGAACTTCCTGTCGTTTTGATGCAGCCAGTCGGCCAGCGTCTTCAGCCGCCGCAGCTGCCGCTGGTTCATCTCCGCGTCGTCGTCAGGGTTAAAGCGGACGAGCACCTTGGAGAAGTCGGGATCAAAGCGCTCGATGTGCTCGCCGAAGCTCGACCCGTACTGGAAGTCGAACTCGTCTTGGCCGGACTTCTCCACCGGCATCGCGAGCTTCAGGTCGCTCTCCCGCGTGCGCTGCGGAATATCCGACCCGAACTGCTCGTCGACCAGCACGCCGGTTGCACTGGGTTGCGCCCCCCGCTGCACCGCCTTCAGCATCCCTTCGAAGATCAGGTGTTTGGCGTCGGCGATCGTCTTCGTTTGCTCGGGGGTCGGCTCGCCCTCGATCCCGAACATCTTCTTCTGGAACGAGCCGCGATGGTCGAATGCAAGGATGTAGAGCTTCCCGTCGTATCCCAGGGCCATGAAACCGTCCTCCTAAGTGGGTAACGTGGTTGGAAGTCTAGGCCCGGAGGTCTCGGACGTGTACCCGAGCGCGTAGGCTCTCGGCCGTGGAGCACCACTTCACCGGGTCGCCGTTCACGATCGGGATCGAGGAGGAGCTGATGATCCTCGACGCCCAGTCGCTGGAGCTGGTCAACGCCATTGAGACGCTGCTGGAGAGGGCACCCTCGGGCGAGATCAAGCCCGAGCTGATGGAGTCGGTGCTGGAGATCTCGACCGAGCCCTGCCCCAACACCGCTCAGGGCGGTGAGCAGCTGCGAGCGCTGCGCCGGCAGGTCGCGCAGACCGCGGCCGAGAAGAGCCTGGCGATCGGGTCGGCGGGAACGCACGCGTTCGCGATGTGGGAGGACCAGCGGATCGTCGCCCGTCCGCGCTACCGCGACCTGGTTTCGGCGCTGCGCTTCGTGGCCCGCCAGGAGCTGATCTTCGGCATGCACGTGCACGTCGGCGTTGACGATCCAGAGAAGGCGATCCATGTTGCCAACGGGATGCGCGTGCACGTGCCGGTGCTGCTCGGACTCTCGGCCAACTCGCCGTTCTGGCGCGCCGACTCCACCGGGCTGGCCTCGGTCCGGACGCCGATCTTCCGAGCTTTCCCGCGGGTCGGGATCCCCCCGACCTACGAGGACTGGACGGACTACGCGCGCAGGATCGAGTTCATGGTCAACGCCAGGGTGATCGAGGACTACACCTACCTCTGGCACGACGTCCGCCCGCATCCAAACTTCGGCACGGTGGAGATCAGGGTGATGGACTCCCAGACCCGCATCGAGCACACCCTCGCCCTCGCCGCCCTGGTCCACGGCCTCGTTCACGAGCTTTCCGACCACTTCGACTCGGGGCAGCCGCTGTCCCGCTATCCATTCGAGATGCTGGACGAGAACAAGTGGCTGGCGGCTCGGCACGGCCTGGACGGCGAGCTGGTCGACCTGCCCAAGTCCGAGCGCGTGCCCACCCGGGAGCTGGCTCGTCGGCTGGTCGACCGGATGCGCGAGCACTGCCAGCAGCTCGGCTCGGCCGCCGAGCTGGAGGCCGTCGAAGACCTGCTGACGCGCGGCAACGGGGCCGCCCGCCAGGTCGTCGTCTACGAGGCCAATCACGATCTGCGCGAGGTGATGGCGGAGATCGTCGCCGCCACCGCGGTCTAGCCTCGGAAGATCCGCCACCTCCGAGCGGCCGGTGAACAGCCTCAACCTGCGGCTCTACAATCGGGTCGTGAGCACCGGCGGGCCCGACCTGTTCGTGATTTGCAAGAGCTGCGGCTCGGAGGTCAGCCCCTACATCACCGAGTGCCCGTACTGCGGGAACCGCCTGCGAAAGCGGGCTCCGAAGCTCGATCGGGACGGCCGCGTGGCCCGGGAGCGGCGCCGCCGTCCGCCCGCCCCGGCGCTGCCGCGACTGCGTCGCGACGAGATCCCGGGGATCCGCGCCGAGTCACGCCCCTACGCCACGATCCTGCTGGTGATCGCCGGCCTGGTCGGTTGCCTGCTGTGGCGCACGTCTCTGGGCCATCCGGACCAGCTCGCGGTGGTGGGCAAGCCCGGCGCCGACTGGTGGCGGGTCCTGACCGCCCCGTTCGTCTACGACAACACCGGCTATGCGTTCGTCTGCCTGGGCGCAATCGCGCTCTACGGATGGCTGCTGGAGCGCCGTCACGGAGCGGCTGTGGTGATCGTGCTGTTCGTGATCGGGGGGTTCGGGGGTACGGCGGCGACGGCGGCCGCCTACCCCGTGCCGGTGGTGCTGGGGGCAAACGGAGCCGCCCTGGCGATGCTGACGGCGTGGGCGATGCCCGACCTGCTGGCGCTGCGCGAGGGTACGGAGATCGAGGGTGATCTGCTGGGCACGGCGGTAATCGCTGCCGTGCTGGCGCTGATGCCGCTGGCGGTCATCCACGCCAGCTGGCTGGCCGCAGGAGTCGGCGTGGTCGGAGGGCTGGCCCTGGCCTTCCCGCTGGCCCGGCTGGCGCGACGCTGACCCCGGCTCGCCAGGATCACGAGATGCTGATCGATCCGGGGGTCCCGTCGACGAGCCTGCCGATCATCGCTCCCGGCAGTTCAAGCGCTCGTTCGAACGGGATGGCGGCCAGCAGACCGCCGGAGGTCATCGCGTCGCATACCAGCCACCGGCGGGCCTCCGCCACACCCGCCGCGAACACGGCGAACTGCTCGGCGTGCTCACGGTTGCGCCGGGTGCCGCCGGCAATCGCTCCGGGAGCGTCCGCGGAGGGCTCGAGCAGCTCCAGCACCCCCTCGATCGCCGGGACCGCCACCGCGTCGAGCTCCGCCGCCAGCCCGCTGGCCAGCGACAGCTCGTGCAGGTGGCCGAGCAGGCCGAATCCGGTCACGTCGGTGAGCGCGTGGGCGCCGGCCCGTCGGGCGGCCTGCGAGCCTTCCCGGTTGAGCGTCGTCATCACCTCCACCGCCGCGGCCACCGCGGGGTTGCCGATCCCGCGCTTGGCCGCGGTCACGATGGCCCCGGCGCCGAGCGGCTTGGTCAGCACCAGCGCATCGCCGGCACGGCCGCCGGCGTTGGTGATCAGCTCCGCTGGGTGCACCGTGCCGGTGACCGCCATCCCGTACTTCGGCTCGGCGTCCTCGATCGAGTGGCCGCCGAGGATCGCCACCTCGGCCTGCTCGGCGACCGCCGCGCCGCCGCGCAGGATCTCCAGCAGCACCTCCTCGCCGAGCTCGGCGAGCGAGAAAGCGACGAGGTTCAGGGCGCTCAGCGGCGTGGCGCCCATCGCGTAGATGTCCGAGAGCGCGTTGGTGGCGGCGATCCGGCCGAAGTCGAACGGATCGTCGACAATGGGCGTGAAGAAGTCGACCGTGTGCACGAGCGCGAGGTCATCGCGCAGCCGGACAACGCCGGCGTCGTCGGCGTGGTCAAAGCCGACCAGCACGCGCGGGTCGGCCGATCCCGGGGGCAGGCGGGCCAGGAGCGGTCCGATCGCCGCCGCGGGCAGCTTGCAGCCACAACCGGCGCCGTGCGAGAGCGAGGTCAGCGCGGGGAGCACGTCCGTATCATCCCTGAACCTCGAGTGCCGGAGCCTGCTTACAGCGACGCAGAGATCGATGCGGCCATCGCCGCGATCGCCGACCCCCAGCGGCTGCAGCAGGCTCAGGAGGTGGTCGCCCGGGCCGCCCCGTCGTTGCCGCGGGTGCTGGCCGCGGCGCTGAGCGAGGGCGGCTGGTTCGGCGGCGGCCACGAGCAGGCGGTTCGTGAGGCGGCGGCCTCCGAAGACGCTCACGAGCGAGCACGCTCGATGCAGAATCTGCTCGACGAGGAAACCCGGCTGGGGATGCTCGTCGGCGTCGCTGTCGGCTTCGAGCTTGCGCGGGAGCTGAGCGGGTCCGTGGCCCAGACCGATGCTGCGCCGGACCGGGCGTCTTCCGCCCCCACTGACCCAACCACCCAGGAGGACTAGATCGATGACCGACATCCGGTTTCTCGGACACGCCTGCTTCACGCTCTCTGACGGCGGCACGACCGTGCTGATAGATCCGTTCCTGTCCGGTAATCCCAAGGCGGCCGTATCCGCTGAGGAGGTGCCGGCGAGCACGATCCTGCTCACCCACGGCCACGCCGACCACATCGGCGACACCGTCGCCATCGCCAAGCGCACCGGCGCGCCGGTGGTGGCCATCGTCGAGCTGGCCAACGAGCTGGGCGAGGAGGGGCTCGAGGTCCACGATCCCAACCTCGGCGGCACCGTCAAGTTCGACTGGGGCTGGGTCAAGCTGGTGCCTGCCTGGCACACCTCGACCACGCCCAAGGGCACCGTCAACACCCCCGCGGGTCTGTTGGTCAGCTTCAACGACACGCTCGTCTACCACCTCGGCGACACGTCTCTGTTCTCCGACCTGCAGTTGATCTCCAGGCCGACGCCGGTCGACGTCGCGTTGATGTGCATCGGCGGCCACTACACGATGGACCGCATCGACGGTGTCGAGGCGGCCAAGATGATCGGGGCCAGGACCGTGATCCCCTGCCACTACAACACCTTCCCGCCGATCGAGACCGACGCGCAGAAGTTCAAGTCAGAGGTGGAGTCGGCCACCAAGTCCAAGGTGGTGGTGCTCGAGCCCGGCCAGACGCATTCGGCGTGACCCACGCGATCGTCCTGATCGGAGCCGAGCGCTCGCGGCTGACCGCGCTCGGCGGCGAGCTCGCCGACATCGAAGGCGTGGCTGAGGCCTACTCGGTCACCGGCGAGTGGGACTTCGTGGCCATCCTCCGCCTGCGGCAGCCCGAACAACTCGCGCAGGTGGTAACCGAGCGCATCTCCCAGCTACCCGGCGTGACCCGGACCCAGACGATGGTCGCCTTCGAGGTCTACTCGCGCCACGATCTGGAGGCGATGTTCTCACTCGGGCAGTGAGCGCGAGTGGCGTTCGAGCGCACGGGCGAGGGCGAGATCGAACGCTTCGACCATCGCATCGTAGGTGTATGCGCTGACCGTCTCCCGGCCCGCCTGTCCCAGGCGGCGGCGCAGGGTCTCATCGGCCAGCAGCCGGCCGATCGCCACGGCCAGGGCGTCGGGATCATTGGCGGGAACGACCAGTCCAGTGGCCCCGTCGCGTACCAGCCCTCCCGCGGCGGCGCCGACGGCATTGCTGGCGATCACCGCCCGGCTCTGGTGCATGGCCTCGTTGAGGACGAGTCCCCACGGCTCCCGGAAGCGCGGAGTCGGCACCGACGCCAGCACGCACACCTGCGCTGCCGCGTAGGCCACCACCAGCGCTGACCGGGCCATCGGCGCCAGTACGCGGGTGCCCGAGACGCGCCGTGCCTGCGGGGCAAGCGGACCCTCCCCGATCAGCACCAGCGTGGCTTGATCCTGTAGGCGACCGAAGGCCTCCAGCAGTACCGCCACGCCCTTCTCGGGCACGAGCCTGCCCACGTACAGCACCAGGGGACCTCGTGGAAGTGAATGCTCGCCTCTGAACCGAGCGATCTCCGCGGCGGCCACGGGCCGTCCGAACAGCTCCGGCTCGACTGACTGCGGAGCGACGAACACGTTGCCGCCGTCTGCGCGAACGCCAGCGAGGAACCGCCGCACGTGCTCGCCGTAGGCGACGATCGCATCGGCGTGGCGGTAGACGTGGCGGGTTACCGGCAGCGCCAGCAGATGCGACCCCGAGCGCGGCTGGGCCCACACCGAGGCCCAGAGCACGAACGGCGTACGCGCCACGCGGGCTCCCACGTAGGCGGCCGGCAGCATGGCACCACCGGCGAATGGCGCGATCACGGCTTCGTAGTCGCGGCCGGCCCGCAGCGCCGCAGCCAGACCGTGGAGGCGACGGGCCGGGAACCTGGCCCGCGCGAGCTGGGCGTCGAGGTCTGAGAACCAGGGCGGCACGTAGCGCTCGCCGCCGCCGTAGCACAGCACCTCGACGCCGTGGCGCTCGGCCAGCCGCTCGTACAGTGGCAGGCGGTAGTCGGCCAGATAGTTGGTGATCAACGCGATCGCCATGTCGCGGACGTTGCCAGAATCCCTCTGGGCGTCCCGCGGCCGCGGGTTGCCGTCCGGACTCTAGATGCGCGTCCTGCAGCTCCACAACCGCTACCGCCTCCAGGGCGGCGAAGAACGCGCCGTCGCGGACATCGCCGCGCTGCTGCGCCGTCACGGTCACGAGACGTTCTTGATAGAGCGCTCTAGCGAAACTGCTTCGCCGGTCACCGCCGCACGCGGGCTGGTGGCCGGAGGCCTTCATCCGGAGGAGGTCGAGGCCGCGGTGGCCCACACCGGAGCCGATGTCGTCCATGCCCACAACATCCACCCGCTGCTGGGCTGGCGGGCGCTGGCCGCGGCTCAACGCGCGGGCGCGCGTACGATCCTGCACCTGCACAACTTCCGCCTGTTCTGCGCCATCGCCATCGGCTATCGGGAGGGCGAGAGATGCTTCCGCTGCCGCGGCGCCAACACGCTGCCCGGAGTGGCGTTGCGCTGCCGGGGATCGCTGCTCGAGGGATCGGCCTACGCGATCGGGCTTTCCCTGGCCCAGCGGCGACTGTGGCGGCACGTCGACCGCTTCGTCGCCGTCAGCTCCGCCACTGAGAGCCGGCTGCATGCGCTGGGCCTGCCCGCCCAGGACTCGACGGCGCTGCCCAACTTCGTCGCCGACCACGACCACGCGCAGTATTCACGCGCGGGCGAGGGGGAGTACGCGCTCATCGCCGGGCGGCTGGTGTCCGAGAAGGGCTACGACACGGCGATCGCCGCGGCGCGGGAAGCGGGAGTGCCGCTGGTGATCGCCGGCGATGGACCTGACGAGGCACGTCTGCGCGCCCTGGCCGGTCCCGAAGTGAGCTTCGCCGGCCGGGTCCCGGCTGACGAGCTGACCAGGCTGCGCGCGCATGCCGCCGTCGCGCTGGTGCCCTCGCGGTGGGAGGAGCCGTGCCCCTACGCGGTTATCGATGCCCTCGCCGCCGGCGTGCCGGTGCTGGCCAGCGCGGTGGGAGGATTGCCCGAGCTGGTGGGCTCGGACAGCGTGCTGCCCCCCGCAGAGGTGTCCGCGTGGGCCGACGCTCTGGCCGAGCTGTGGCAACACCGGGAGCTGCGGGTCGCGCGCGGTGCGGAGGCTCTGCGGCGGGCGCGTGAGCGGCACGGAGAGCACGGCTACCTCGAGCGGCTGCTGGCGATCTACAGCGGCGACTAGCCCGGCCGCGCCCGCGTCCGAGCCGCATCTATGCTCGCATTTGTGAGCCGCCGCACCCTCCTCCTGGTTCTGCTCGCGCTGCTGCTAGGGGCCTGTGGCGGGTCGAGCTCGTCGCGCTCCTCCAAGAGCAGCGCCTCGACTTCGTCGCTCGCCCACGCGACGAGCACCGGCGCGGGACCCTCAACCGCCTCGCCGAGCACCGCCGCCCCATCGGCGGCCGGATCGTCGTCGGCCAGCGGTTCCGCGTCGGCCCCAACCGGAGCAACGGGCCTAGCCGGGGGCGGCTCCAGCGGCGGCGCTACGAACGCCCGGGTTCCCGCAAACTTCCAGCCTAGGTGCCGGCGGTGCGCTGGACCCTCCGAGGATCTCCGCACCGGCCTTCCTGGCCGTGGCCCTCTCGATCACCTCCACTGACTCCCGGCCCCACAGGGTGCTCGTGGACACGCCCTCACCCCGTCGGCTGACGGTGGCCGCGCACGGCCATGCCTTCACGATGATCGGCGGCTTGAGGGCCGGGACCTACGCGATCGAGGTCGACGGCGCCGAGAGAGGGGCGCTGTCCATCGGCGGCGAACCCGGACCCTAGCCCGAGTCCACTAGGCGATGCGGCTCCCGGGCCTGGCGGCCTGGTCGGGACGCAGCAGCACGACCCCGAGCTGCTCGTCCATCGCTCCCAGCACGAGCACCTCCGAGCGCACCGGGCCGACTTGCCGGGGTGGGAAGTTCACCACGGCCACGACCAGCCTGTCCACCAGCTGCTCACGCGAGTAGTGAGTGATCCGAGCTGACGAGCGCCTCAGCCCGAGCTCGGGTCCGAAGTCGATCGTGAGCTTCCACGCCGGCTTGCGCGCCTGGGGGAAATCCTCCACCTCGATAACGCGCCCGACCCGCATGTCGACGGCCTGGAAGTGATCGAGATCGATCTCGGCCACCGACGCCGCCGGCGACTACGGGACGGGGGGTCCGTCGCTGCCCGTCCCCGGCCACTCGCCCACGGAAAGCGGTGACGTCGGCGGGGCCTGAGCGGTTCCGGCAGACGACGGGGCCTCGGTCTCGGTCGTGCTGCTGCTCGTCGCGGTACCGGATGGGGGCGCCGACGTGAGCGGCCCAGGAGCCGAGGTGGTCGTCTCGGTCGTGGTCACCGTCTGCTCCGGGGGCGCTGCCAGCACCGTGGGGTCGGTCTGGGTCTGGGTACGCCCCGGGAGCACCGGAGGCGTCGCCGGGGGAACGTGGGTTGGTACCGAGGAGGTCGTCGTCGAGGTCGTGGTTGTGGTCGTGGTCGTTGCCGATGTCGTCGTGGTCCGCTGAACCAGCGCGGCCTTGAGGGAGGGCTTGGGTGTGACCGCGGTCGGCGCCGGCTTGGACGGCGCCGGCTTGGGCTTGGCGGGGGCGGGGGCAGCCGAGGCGGCGTGCGCGACGCGGTGGCTGGCCGGCTGGCCGGACGATCGTGCGATCGCCGATGGGGACAGCGGCTCCGACTGCGCGGCGACGCTGGCCGCGAGCGTGCTCGGATGGAACTTGTGCGATGGCGTCTTGCTCGTGTGATCGACCTCCACGGCGGCGCCGGTGACCAACGCCGCGGCAGCTAGCCCGGCTGCGGCCTTGGTCGCGATCGCGCCGACTCCGGCGGAGACGAAGCCGCCCGTGGTCGAGCCGGCGACGAGCGTCCCTCCGGCGGCAGCGCCCGAGCCCGCGGCGCCCGCTCCCGTAGCGCTCGAACCCGCTGAGTGACCGACGTGCGTCAGCACCAGCTTCTTGAGGATCACCAGCGGACCGATTGGCAGCACGGCGGCCAGCGCCCGGTTGGTGTCCTTGAGCTGCTCGCGGAAGGCCGTACAACGCGCGCACGCGCGCATATGCCGTCGGACCAGCGGGCTGGGGCGACGCCTCAGTCCCTCGGCCATCTCCCCGAGCTCGATCCGGACCTCCTCGCAGGACAGCAGGCGGGCCTCGGCGGCCTCGGCCAGCGACACGCGAGCCCTGACCAGCAGCGACTTCACGCTCGGCACGGTCGCCTCCATCGCCTCCGCTATCTGCTCGTAGGAGAGCGCGTCCATCTCGCGGAGCACCAGCGCGGTCTTCTGACTCTCCGGAAGCTCGTGGATGTCGCCCACCAGCAGCCGGAACTCCTCCCGCTCGTGCACCTTGTCGGCCGTGCTCTGGCCTTGGTCAGAGAGATGGACGTCCATAGAGTCCACGCCGATCGCCTGGATCCGGCGGAGGTGGTTGAGGCTGCGGTTGCGCGCGATCCGGTAGAGCCAGGGTTTGACGTTGATCGGGCGCTCGTCGGCGAGCATCGCGTTGTAGGCCGCCGCCAGCACCTCCTGGAGCACGTCCTCGGCGTCCTCGCGCGAGCCCAGGAGGTGGCGGCAGAACGCCAGCAGTCGTGACTCGAACCGCGCCACCAACGCCTCAAAGGCCGCGTTGTTGCCACGTCGTACGAGGGCGACCAGGCGCTCGTCCGACTGCAATCTGAGCAGCGGCGACCGCGCGTGGAGGCCAATGCCCCCGGAATATTTCAGAGCTGAGACTTCCATCAGGCCGTCGGCACCTATCCCTCGGACTCAGGAACACCGTAGCGAGGCGTAGGTTGCGGTTCTGGCTGGGATACCCGGGGAGGGACTCGAACCCTCATGCCACGAAGGGCAATCGTTCTTAAGACGATCGCGTCTGACCAGTTCCGCCACCCGGGCTAGCCCCTCAACGCTACCGGGCCGCAGCCCACGTTGTCTGCTTAGGTACCACCTATGCGGCGCGCATTTGTCGCAAAAGGCTCACAATTCCGGCGTGATCCGCCATTCACCGCGAGCCGATGCAACCGCAGGACCGCCCCCGCTTCCCGATTGACACTGAATCGCCGACCTTGCTAGGTTCGCCACGCGTACGCGCCGGGGGAGATCCCCGACCCCGGCCGGGAGGAGATCGGTTGCCAGGGCGAGGTTTCGTCGGTGCGTAACTCAACTGTGGTCGGCAGGGTGGCAGCAGTGGCGGCGGTGCTGATCGCCGTCGTTGCCGTCGCGGTGATCGTGCTCGGGGGCGGAAGCAGCTACAAGGTCAACGCGATCTTCCAGAACGCCAGCCAGATCGTCAGCGGCGACCTGGTGGAGGTCGCAGGCAACGGGATCGGCACCGTCACTGGCGTGGCCCTGACTCCCGACGGTCAGGCCAATCTGACCCTCAACATCACCAATTCGGATTATCGGCCGCTGCGGGAGGGCACGCACGCGACCGTCCGCTCGGTGTCCCTGTCGGGCATCGCCAACCGGTACGTCGATCTTCAACTCGGCCCTGGCGGCGCTCCGTCGATCAAGAACGGGGGCACGATCCCGACCACGCAGACCACCAGTGAGGTCGACCTCGACCAGCTGTTCAACACGCTCGATGCCCCCACTCGCAAGGGCCTCCAGAACGTGATCCAGGGCTCGGCGTCGCAGTACGTGGGCAGCGCGCAGGCGGCACAGGTGGCGTTGCAGTACCTCAATCCGGCGATCGCCACCAGCAGCCTGCTGTTCGCCGAGATCAACCGGGACACGAGCAAGTTCACGAACTTCATCGTCAAGTCGGGCAACCTCGTCTCCGACATCTCCCAGCGCAGCGTCGACCTCAGCGGCCTGATCGGCCACCTGGCCACCACCACGCAGGCGCTGGCGGCGCAGCGGGCGGGCCTGGGTGAGGCGATTCAGCGCCTGCCCGGTTTCATGGCCCTCGCCGACACCACGTTCGTCAACCTCCGCAATGCGCTCGACGATCTGACTCCGCTGGTGAACGCCACCAAGCCGGTGGCGCCGAAGCTGCAGAAGCTGTTGGCGCAACTGCAGCCGCTGGCCGAGGACTCGGTCCCGACGGTACGTGATCTGGCGAACATCATCAGCCGCCCCGGCCCCGACAACGACCTCACCGAGCTCACCGCGCTCGGCGTGCCGCTCGCCAACGCCACGGTCCACGACGTGTATGCCAACGGCAAGCTTCGCCCGGGGGCGTTCCCGGTGTCCACCACTTCGCTCAACGACGTCACGCCGGAGCTGGCCACGCTGCGTCCTTATGCGGTCGATCTCACCAGCTGGTTCGACGGGTTCTCCCACCCCGGCACGCAGGACGGCCTTGGCAGCGCCAGCCGGGCGACGACGCTGATCGGTGGCCTCACCCCCGCTCAGCTCAGCTCGTTGAGCGGCCTCTCCGTGTCTCAGGTGATAACCAAGATCCCGCAGCTGCTCACCACCGGACCGACCAACGGCGGTGGAAAGCTCACCGCCTTCCAGGGCGACCGCTGCCCGGGCTCGCTGGAGCCGAAGGCGCTGTGGTATCCCGAGAGCGGCTTTCCCTGCAACCCGAGCGAGGACCCGACGGTCGCCGGGCGCGGGCAATGAGGCGGGTCCTGCTCGTCACCGCGGTCGTGCTCGCCGCCAGCGCGTTCCTGGTCCTGGCCGGTGGAGCCTCGAACGGAAAGAAGGCGATCACCTACAAGATCGAGTTCGACAACGCGTTCGGCCTGGTCAGCGGAGCGGACTTCCGGGTGGCGGGAGTCAACGCGGGCAAGATCCAGTCGATCGACCTCGATCAGAAGACCCTGCACGCGCTGGTTACGGTCTCGGTGACCCAGAGCGGTTACGGCCAGTTCCGCACCGACGCCTTCTGCCAGTCCCGGCCCCAGTCGCTGATCGGCGAGTACTTCGTCGAGTGTCAGCCCGGCCAGTACGGCCAGGTGCTCAAGAGCGGCAGCACGATCCCGGTGACGCAGACCGAGTCGACGATCCCCGGTGACCTCGTCCAGAACGTCTTGCGTCTGCCCTACCGCCAACGATTCGCGATCATCATCAACGAGCTTGGCGCCGCCGTCGCCGGGCGCTCGGAGGACCTGAAGTCCGCGCTGCGGCGGGCTGTACCGGCGCTAACCGAGACCGACAACCTGCTCAACCTGCTCGCCAATGACTCCCACACCCTCCAGCAGCTGACCGCGAGCTCGGATGCAGTGGTCACCGCCCTGGCCAACAGCAGCAGCGACGTACAGCGCTTCATCCGCGAGGCTGGCCACACGGCGGCGGTGAGTGCCACCCAGGAAGCCGGCATCCGCGGGACCTTCCAGAACTTCCCGAGCTTCCTGGAGCAGCTGCGACCCTCGATGGCCCAGCTGGGCGCGACGGTGGATGCCAACACGCCCGTGCTGGCCAACCTGCACGCGGCTTCCGGTGAGCTCGATCGGTTGTTCACCGACCTGCCCGGCTTCTCCAACTCGTCGCTGCCCGCGTTCAGGGCGCTGGGGCAGGCGTCGGTGACCGGCAAGGAGGCGGTCACCGCGGCCGAACCGACGATCGCGGATCTGAACACGTTCGCCAAGCCCACTCCCGAGCTGGCCCAAAACCTAAACATCGTGCTCCACGACCTCGACGATCGCGGCCGGGCGGTTGAGGCCGATTCCCGCAGCCCCGGCGGCAAGGGCTTCAGCGGCCTGGAGGCGCTGCTCCAGTATGCGGTCACCGCCCCCCTGTCGGCGAACACGTTCGGCCCCTTCGGCCACATGCTGGCGCTCGACCTGATCCCCACGCCGCCGTGCGCTCCGTACACCAACGCGACGGTGGTCGCAGCCGGGCTGAAACAGTATGGGCCCAGCTATCGGCGCTGCTACGCGTTTCTCGGTCCCAATCAGCCGGGCATCACGACGCCAGATCCGTCCAACCCCAGCGCGTGCGTACCGGATCCCGGCGGCGCCCCTCCAGGTGAGCGGGCGCTGCCCGCGACCACGTGCAAGCTGTCGGTTGCCGCTGCAGAGGCCGCCAACCCTGGACCCGCCCCCACCACGGGAACGAGCACCAGTACCGCGGCGGACACGCCCACGACCGCATCCCAGCCGCCACCCTCTAAGTCGTCGTCCTCATCGGGGTCCTCGTCGGGGCCGAAAGCGCAGCAGCTCCTCAACTACCTCCTCGCCCCGTGACCCCCAGATCCCGCGCATGAGACGAGGCTCTCAATCCGCCTTCGCCAACCCGGTGCTGATCGGTGCGGTCACCGTGCTCGCGGTGCTCGTGGCCCTATTCCTGGCCTACGACGCCAACCAGGGCCTGCCGTTCGTTCCCACCCGGGAGCTGAAGGTCAACATCGCCGACGGGTCGAACCTTGTTGTCGGCAATGACGTCACCGCCAACGGGGCCCGGATCGGCCTCGTCTCGGCGCTCAAGCCGGTCGCGTTCCCCAACGGTCAGGTCGGAGCGCAGCTGACGTTGAAGCTCAACAAGGCCGATGGCCAGGTTCCCGTCGACTCGACGGCGACGATCCTGCCGCGGTCGGTGCTGGGCCTCAAGTACGTCCAGCTGACCAAGGGCGCCTCGCGCCAGATCATCCCCGACGGCGGCACTCTGCCCGAGTCCCAAACCACGGTCCCGGTCCAGTTCGACGACATTTATAAGACGTTCGACCCCAAGACTCGGACAGCCGCTCAGCAGACCCTGGTCGGGGCCGGGGACACGCTCGCCGGCCGCGGCTCATCACTCAACGACACGATCCAGGCCCTGCCTGCCCTGCTTGGTTACCTGTACCCCGTGGCCAGGTCTCTGTCTAACCCCAGCACCGGGCTGACGCGGTTCTTCACCTCGCTGAACCGCTTCTTTTCCGCGGTGGAACCGCTGGCGCAGGTGAACGCCCGCGTGTTCGGCGAAGCGGCGACGACGTTCGAGGCCATCTCCCGGGATCCGAACGCGCTGGAGCAGACGATCGCCGAGTCGCCTTCGACGCTGGCCGCCGGCACGGATTCGTTGGCGGCCGGCCAGCCGTTCCTGGTTGATGCGGCCACGCTCGGCCACTATCTGACGCCGGCGACCGCGGAGCTGAACGACGCGCTCCCGACCATCAATCCCGCCCTGGAGGCCGGAACCCGGACCCTGATCCGCACGCCGCCGCTCGACGCCCAGCTCCAGCAGGTGATGAACGCGCTCAAGCAGCTCGCCGAGGCGCCGGGCACCAACATCGGCATCAATGCGCTCAGCTCGACCGTCAACACTCTCAACCCGACGCTCCGTTACCTGGGGCCGTTCCAGACGGTGTGCAACGACTGGAACTACTGGTGGACCTGGTTTGCCGAGAACTTCTCCCACGTCGGGCCGCGAGGCTATTTCGAGCTGAGCGGGGTGAGCGTCGCCGCGCCGGGAATCGGAGTGGGCCAGAACGGCGGCACCGGTCCGGCCAATGGGACCCCGGGTTCCGTGAAACCGGACCAGAACAACGGCACAAGCTTTACCGGCGGCTTCGGCGGTGTGCAGTATCAGCATTCCCAGGTCTACGGGGCCGCAATCGACAATCAGGGCAATGCCGACTGCGAGACCGGCCAGCGCGGCTTCCCGAACAAGCTCAACCACGCCGATCCCCTCGGCCGCAAGCTCGTGACCGATCCGCACACTCCCGGCGACCAGGGGCCGACGTTCACCGGGCGCGCCCACGTTCCCGCCGGGGAGACGTTCTCCCGCAATCCCCAGCTCGGCCCGCAGTTGCCCTATAACCCGGCCAACCCATGAGACGCAGACGCACACGCAGAGGCGGGATGACTCGGTTCAAGGCCGGCGTGGTCGGGATCGTGGCGATCCTGCTGTTCTCGTATCTCGCCTACACCAAGTTCGCCAACCCGTTCGCGAGCAAGTTCACCGTCCACGCGCTGTTCTCCAACGCCAACCAGCTGGCCCCCGACTCGCTGGTGCGGATCGCCGGAGTCAACGTCGGAAAGGTCACCTCGGTGAGTCCGGTGACGGGCTGTAAGCAGGCGGGGACAAGCGCCACGGGCTGCCAGGCCGCCAACGTGACCATGGATATCGACAACAGCGGGCTGCCGCTGCACAAGGACGCCACGTTCGCGATCCGGCCGCGGATCTTCCTCGAGGGCAACTTCTTCATAGACCTGCGGCCGGGAACGCCGTCGGCTCCAACCGCCCCCAACGGCTACACCTTCCCGATACAGCAGGGGACCGAGCCGGTTCAGTTCGACCAGGTGCTGGGCGCGCTGCCAAGCGACACCCGGCTGAACCTGCAGCGGCTGCTGCAGCAGTACGGCACCGCAGTCAAGCAGGGAGGACCGGCGTTCAACTCCTCGATCCAGTTCTGGCTGCCCGCCTACCAGTACGGGGCTCTCGTGGCCCACGACACGCTGGGGATCCAGCCCCACGACCTGTCGAACTTCATCTACCAGAGCGGTAACGTGGCCGGGGCGCTCGACGCTCACCCGCTGCGCCTCCAGGCCCTGATCACCGACTTCAACACCGCGGCCAACTCGTTCGCGCGCCAGAACGTGGCCTTGGAGCAGGCTGTGAGCAATCTGCCGCAGACGCTCGCCGCCGCGATCCCCGCGTTCAACTCGCTCAACGCTGCTTTCCCGCCGCTGCGCCAGCTGGCGCGAACGCTGCTCCCCGCGACCGAGTCCACCGGACCGACGATCGACGTGAGCCTGCCGTTCATCACCCAGCTGCGCTACCTGGTTCAGCCCTCGGAGCTGCGTGGGCTGACCGCTGATCTGGCGGCGACGGTGCCCAAGCTGGCCCAGCTGAGCCAGGAAACCATCCCGCTGATGCTGGGCGGCGTGCGACCCGCGTCCAGCTGCGTCGCCAACGTCATCTATCCGTGGTCGCAGCTGACCATCAACGACGGGCACTTCAACGCCAAGAACGGCTTCCCGCCCCACAAGGTGTACGTCGAGGGCGGCGACTTCCTGCCCGGGATCGCCGGCGAGACCAGTACCTTCGATGCCATCGGGCCGATCATTCGGGTCGGGCTATCGGGCGGGCCGCTGATCTATTCCCTCTCCCCGCACGCCTTCGGCGAGTCGGAGGAGCCGATACTCGGCTCCCAGCCCGAACTGCCGCCGGGAGGAGAGCGGCCGCCGTTGAGGCCCAACGTACCCTGCGAGACGCAGCCGGCGATCCGCACCCTGTCGACCCCGTCCCAGGGCATCACCCCCGCCGCCGTCTACACCGGCGACCCGACTTCCACCACGCTTGATCCCAGCAAGCTCACGATCCTTCCTGGACCGTTCAGCGGCCTGAAGTTCAGCCCCTCGACCGCTCAGGATCGCGGTGCCGCGAGCGACAAGTCGGCCCCGGGCTCGACGGCGCAGCAGAAGGCGGCGCAGCCGCAGCAGCCATCGCCATCGGCAGCGGGTAAGCCCTGATGAAGCGCGCGATCAGAACCCACATCGTCGACTTCAGCGCGATCATCGTGCTGCTGGTGCTGGCGGTCGGGATCGCCGGTTACATCCTGCACAACGAGCGTCTGCGCTTCCCGCTTATCGAGTCTTCGCCGGTGAAGATGTACGCCGCCTTGGCTACCGGGCAGGCATTCACGCCCGGCCAGGGCCAGTCGGTGCGCGTATCGGGAGTGCAGATCGGCTCGATTGGCCCGGTGCAGCTGAAGAACGGCACCGCCGTTATCGAGATGGACATCGACCAGAAGTTCAATCACCTGATCCACACTGACGCCACCGCGCTTGTCCGGCCGCGTACCGGGCTGCAGGACGTGTTCCTGGAGCTGAATCCGGGGACCACGAACGCACCTCAGGCCAAGTCAGGCTTCACCGTTCCGGTGTCGAATTCCTTGCCTGAGGTCAACGTCGACGAGATCCTCAGCTCGCTCGACGCCGATACCCGGTCCTACCTTCAGCTGCTGATCAACGGGGCCGGACAGGGGCTGAAGGACAACGGCGGCAACCAGCTGGCTGGCGTATTCGAGCGGTTCCTGCCCACTTATCGCGATCTTGCCCGGATCAACCAGGCGGTGGCCGTGCGGGGGACGAACCTGCGCCGTCTGGTGAACTCGTTGCAGCGCCTGAACACCGCGCTGGGTAGCAACCAAGCCCAGATCGTGCAGCTCGTGGATGCGAGCGCAACCGTCTTCCGGGCCTTCGCCTCCGAGGATCAGAACGTCAGCAGGACGGTCGCGGACCTGCCGGCGACGCTGAGCCAGACTACCGCCACCCTGGCGAAGGTGCAGGCGTTCGCCAACCTGCTCGGGCCGACAGCGAGCAGCCTGCTCCCGGCCGCGCAGTCGATTCCGGCCGCCAACCAGGCGCTGGCCGCGTTGGCTCAGCCGAGCGCGCCGATCATCCAGAACGAGATTCGCCCGTTCGTGGTCGCTGCGCGTCCGCTGGTACGCAACCTGCGCCCAGCGGCCACCAACCTCGCGGCGGCCACGCCCAACCTTGGTGGTGTATTCACCGTCCTCAACCATCTGTTCAACGACCTCGGCTACTCCCCCGGCGGGGGTCAGCACGGCTACTTGTTCTGGCAGGCGTGGGCTCAGCACATCGCTCGCACGCTGTTCTCGGTTCAGGACGCAAACGGAGTGTTCAGGCCTTTGTTCATCCAGGCTAGCTGCAGCGCGCTCTCGGGTCTCAATCTCACCAGCTCGTTGGTCGTTGGCGTGCTGCAGATCAACCCGGTGCAGACGCTGTGCCAGAAGTTGGGATACAAGACCGCCGCGACCGATTGGAGAGGGTTCGGCTACCAGCCTTCCAAGGCCGGCGGCTCGGGCACGACTGGCACCGCGAGCGCCCTCGACACGGCCGGCGTCGGCACCGCGAGCACCGCGTCCGCTTCCGATGCCAGCGCGGCGGCCTCTGCGACCGGCGCCTCGGCCGGCAGCCCGACCGGCGGCGCCGGTGGCGCGACGGGTGCCACCACGACCACCGCCACCTCCTCGGCGTCCACCACGACCAGCGCGATCACGTCCTCGGCTCCCGGTGCACTGGCCTCGGGGAACCCGGCCGCGACCGCCTCACGGGCAGGAGGCGGCTGATGGCTACGGGCACACCTTCACTACGCCGGATCGTGACGATGGTCCTGTTCGCGCTCTCGTGCGTCGGGCTGCTGCTGTTCTTGTGGCTCTCCTTCGGCGGCCCGATCCCGTTCAACCCCCAGGGTTACCGGGTCCGGATCTCGTTCGCCAACGCCGGCCAGCTCGGCTCCGAAGCCGACGTTCGCATCGCCGGCGTGTCGGTGGGCAAGGTGGTGGACAAGACGCTTGACCGCAGTACCGGACGCACGGTCGCGACGATCCAGATGAGCACCAAGTTCGCGCCCATCCGCCGTGACTCACGGGCGATCCTGCGAGAGAAGACGATCATCGGCGAGACCTACGTGGAGCTGACCCCCGGCACGCCGGGCAGCCCCGCGCTCCCCGACGGGGGGATGCTCCCGCAGGCCCAGGTGGAGCCGGCGGTTCAGCTCGACCAGGTGTTCAACACGTTCGACCCCCAGACCCGTCTGGCGTTCCAGGTCTGGCAGCAGTCGCTGGCCACCCTATTCCGCGGCAATGCCCAGAACCTCAACAACGCGCTCGGCAACCTGCCCACCTTCGCCGCCGACCTCAGCGACCTGCTGCGTGTGCTCGACATCGAGCACACATCGGTGGTGCGGCTGGTTCAGAACGGCGGCACCGTGTTCGCGGCACTCTCCCAGAGCCAGTCGTCGCTGCGCAACCTGATCACCAGCTCCGACCAGACGTTTGCCACCACGGCGGCCAACAACAACGCGCTCGCCGCCACCTTCCACGTGTTCCCGACCTTCCTGAACGAGAGCAAGCTGACCTTCGCTGCGCTGAAGACCTTCTCGCTCAACACCGATCCGGTGATCAAGGAGCTCGAGCCGGTCGCGCAGGCGCTGGGGCCGACGCTGCACTCGGTGGCGGTGCTCTCGCCGGATCTTCTGCGATTGTTCACGAACCTCGGGCCGCTGATCGACGTTTCCAAGACTGGTCTGCCAGCGATCCGCGACGTGGTCCACGGCACCCAGCCGCTGCTGGGGGCGCTTGGCCCGTTCCTGGAGCAGCTGAACCCGATTCTCGATTGGCTGTCGATTCACCAGCAGACGGTCTCCGACTTCATCTCCCAGGGCGGCGCCGCCGTAGGGGCCAAGGGCGACACGACCCCGTATGGGGGCTCCGGCGGCCTCACCTGCCAAGGCGTTCCTTGCGGTCACCTCCTGCGTCAGTACACGGCGGTGGCTCTTAGTGATGTGCATTCCGGCGGAGTGCCCTTTGTCAACACCCGAGGTACCAACGTACGTGGCAACGCCTACGGCGCACCGCTGTGGCTCAGCGACCCGAACATCTTCTCCGCCAACGGCCAGGTCGGGCAGTGGGCGCTGCCGTCGTGGGATTGCAACGTCGTCGGCGGGCCCAAGCCAGTGACGGGCAATACCAAGACTGTCGACCCGACGACCAGCCAGGCGTGCCGGGTGGCCCCGCCGCTGCCGGGAGCCGCTCCGGGCAAGATCCCGCGGATCCGTCAGGCCCAGTACTCCAGCAAGTAGCCTCCGGCTCCTCTATTCCCCTCGTGCAGGTGGCTGGGCCCGCCGGTGCGGCCATTGTCTTGACGGCGAGCCTAGGCAGGCCCCGGTCTGGGGCGAAAACCAGAAATAGAGTGATCCGCGCAGCGCGAACCTGCGCAAGCCTTGCCAGGAGCCATGGGAGACTTGATCATTCTCAGCGAGCGGCGGGCCGAGCGCTTCTGCCCCGATCCGCGCGGGCCAGGTGCCTTCTTCTACGACCTCGGCTGCCCGTTCTCCTACCTGGCCGCCGAGCAGGTGGAACGGTGGCTGGGGGAGGTCGACTGGATCCCGGTCGCCGGCGCCACAGACGATTCGGCCACGGCTGAGGCCGGTAGCCTGCGCATGCGCCGCCAGGCCGAACACCGGGCGGAGCAGCTGCGACTGCCGCTCGTCTGGCCCGAGCACACCGGCGCCGGCGTGCCGTCGGCGATGCGGGCGGCGACCTATGCCGCCGAGATCGGAGCCGGGGCCCGGTTTGGACTGGCCGCGGGCCGGCTGGCGTTCTGCGGTGGGTTCGACCTCGAGGATTCGGAGGTGCTGGCTGAGGCCGGCGCAACCGTCGGGATTGCGCCGGCGGAGTGTCTGGCCGCCGCCGCCGACCCAATGCTGGACCAGACGCTGCGGGCGACCGCGGGGGCCCTACGGCTCCGGCGCATCTACGAGCTTCCTGCGGTGCGTTGCGGTACCCAGTGGTTCCAGGGCGAGCACGCGCTGGCCCACGCGGCCGCGATGGTCACGGAGAGCAGCTCGGGGCTTCCGCTGGCTCCGGTCAGCTGACGCGCTGGCTCCGGTCAGCTAACGCGGATCCACCTGTCGCCAAACCGGCTCTACCTGAGCGCATTTGGCGACAGCCGCCAAGTCGCAAACGCACTCAGCCTCCCAAAAAACGCCTGCTTAGACGGCGAGCGAATTGGGAGATCCGCGGGCCTCAGGCGGCGACGATCTTCGCGCTCGGGCGGGCTGTCCCGCCGGCGAGCTCGTCCAGCAGCTGCTCTGCCCGGTCACGGTCGCCGGTGAAGGTCAGGCTGCTGCGGTTGCGGCTGGGAGAGAGCGCCGCGACCCAGGCGGCGGTGCTTCCGATGACGCTGGCATCGGCTTGATCGGCGGATCGCTCCCGCACGGTGACCTCGGTATCGCTCACCGCGATGGTGTAGGAGACTGGAGCCTCGGCCTCGGCCTCGTCCCGAAGGACCAGTTCGATGGTGCCCAGGGGATGTACCCCGCTGGTGATGATCCCGGCGGCGAGACGGAAGATCGCGGTGACGTCGACCGCCTCGGCGCTTCGCGGTGGACTCCAGGCCCACTCGTACCCCCACCGAGCCAGCTCGCCCAGGACCGGCATCACCTCCCGTGCGCGATCGGTGAGGTCGTAGTCCACCCGCGGTGGGACCTCGCGGTAACGCGTGCGCGTCAGCAGGCCGTCGGCCACCATCCGGTTCAGCCGCGAACGCAGCTGTTCGGTCGAGATCCCGGGCAACACCCGCTGGAGCTCGACGAACCGGCGCGGCCCGGCGCTGAGGTCACGGATGATCAGCAGCGTCCACTTGTCGCCGACCAGGTCCAGCGCGCGCGCATCGGGAGCCCACTGATCGTACGGGTGCCGCTTGGGGGGTGGTGCCTGAGGCATTCTGGCTCCCGGGGTTAGGTCCTCCTACTAAGTTCGAGTCTATCGGACGCTCAGGCGCCAGAGCAACGGTTGAGCGCCGCTGAAAGACGAGTTGCCGCAAGTTTTGCTGCCCAGCTGCGTTATAAGGGTGATGGGAGAACTGATCGTCCTAGCTGACCGAGGATTTAAAGGAGGTCTCGAGCGTGCCGCCGAGCGAGAGACCGACCGCGCGACCACGGCGCCCACGGCGCGGGCTCGTGGCCTCGTCCCCATCGCCGACGTGGTGTTCTTCTACAGCCTCGACTGCCCATTTTCATACCTCACCGCCGAGCGGGTGGAGCGGGTACTGGGGGAGGTCGAGTGGGTTCCCGTCGCTGGGCTCTCCGCCGAGTGGGCCTCGGTACGCCGCGGTGAGTCGGCTGAGGTCCGACGGCGGGCCGAGCATCTGGCCGCTGAGCTCCGGTTGCCGCTCGTCTGGCCTGATCGGGGCAGCACCGGCGTGTCATCGGCGCTGCGCATCGCCGCCCAGGCCGGGAAGCTCGAGACGGGACCGCGCTTTGCTCTGGCGTCCAGCCGGCTGGCGTTCTGCGGCGGCTTTGATCTGGAGGATCCGGAGATCCTCGCCGAGGCGGCGGCGGCGGCTGGCCTGCCGCTCCCGCAGTGCCTGGCGGCGGCCAGGGACTGCTCGCTGGACCAGGGCTTGCGCGACGTCGGCTACCGGCTGCGCGCTCAGGGAATCACGCAGCTCCCCGCCGTCCGCGCCGACCGCCGCTGGTACCAGGGGGAGAGTTCACTGATGCAAGCCGAGGCGTTGCTCACCTCGCGCGCGAGCACGGCGTAACCGCCATACCGAGGCGGGGATCGCGTACCGGCACAGGGTAGGATCAGCGGGCGTTGAACCCGACGGACATGTTCGATCGTGCCGGCAACAGGAGCGGTGAGAACACGGCTGATCGACTCACCTCGCTGGATGCTCCGACCGGCGACAGTGAGTTGCCGATCGTGGTCACCGGCACGGTGGTGCGGGGCGACCAGCGCGGCCGGGAGCTCGGCTACCCGACCGCGAACCTTCGCCCGGGATCCTCGCTGAGGCTCCCATTCGGCGTCTATGCCGGCCGTGCTCTGGGTCATCCGGCCGCGGTGAGCGTAGGCGTGCGGCCGACATTCGGTCAGGGTCTGGAGCCGCTGGTAGAGGCCTACATCCTCGACTGGAACGGTGAGCTCTACGACCGGGAGATCAGCGTCGAGCTGGTCGAACGCCTCCGCGGTGAGGTGCAATTCCACACCGTCGAGGAGCTGGTGGCTCAAATGGAGCGGGACGTCGCGGCGGTGCGGGCACGGATCGGAGCCTGAGCCGGGCGAACGCGCCGTGGCCAAACGAAGGACCGGCTCGAGCGGCTGGCTGAGATGACTCGGCCGAGGCCGATCCAGTTCCGCGAGCCGGGCTACCCGGAACTACGCAACTTGCGGATGCCGCCGATCGTGCCCAGGTAGGCGGTCCCGTCCGGACCCAGGCCGATGCCCGCGTAGTTGTTGTTGGCGGCGATGCCGGTCCCGGCGAACACCTTGAACACCTGCTTGCCGGTGCGGGCGTCGATCCCAACCCAGTACCAGGGATCTTGAGCCGGAAGCGCCGCCGCGTCCTGCTCGTAGCTGTAGATGATCTGAGTCCGGGTCGAGAGTTTGGGCACAACCGTCGGCGCGTGCACCGTGGTGTTCGTCCACACCTTGCGGCAGCTGTTGCCGTTGGCGGCGATGTCGATGCGGGCGAAGCCGTTCTTGGTCAGCGCACCGGCGTGCGGGCCGAGCGGGTCCTGATAGCCGTAGTTGTTCTCGGCGATCAGCGATCGTCCGGAGCCGATCAACGAGTTCTCCGTCGCACTTGCCCCACGGTCGAAGACCGGCACCTGGCACACCGTCCGCCGCTGCCCCCGCCGAAGCTTTGCCGCTGTGCGGTAGACGACTACGTTCATCGGGTCCGCGTTGTCGGTGATGGCGACAAAGCCGTGCGGAAGGATCGTCGGCGTCGTGCCCGAGCCGGCGTCGACCTGACTGGGCTTGTGGATCCCTGAGTTGCGGTACTTGACCGCCCAGGTCACCCGCGGTACTCCGTTGGTACCCGCGTTGAACCGGTACATCCGCTTGTCAGAGACGATGTAGACGCCGTCGGCACCGACCGCGAACGAGTTCTCGATCTCCTCGCCGGTGCGCACGACGTGCACGCTCCTGGTTTGCCTGTTGAGGACGCCCACCTTGCCGTCCTTCTTGGAGACGAACCAGATCCGTCCCGAGAAGTCCGGCAGCGCCGAGGTGATGCGCTCGCTGCCGGTCAGGTACCGCGAGAGGTCGTAGTCGGTGATCTTGGACACGCTCGTCCCGGCCGTGGACTCAGCCATGACGAAGATGTGGTTGGTCTTGGTCGCGGTGATGATCCGGTTGTGGTCATCGAGATAGAAGTAGCCGCCACCGGTGAAGTTCTGGTAGGCGGGTGTGCCCGGCGGCGGCGGCTGCCCGGCCGGGAAGACGTAGGAGAAGATCGCCGTGAGCGTCCTTGGATCGATGATTCGCAGAGTCGGCGCTGCGGTCACCGACGGACAGATGGTGACGATCCGGCGATGGGCGTCGAATAGCATCGCCGAACAGACCGACGTGGGCAGCATCCCGAACCCAGTGGTGAACACGCTGCCGGAGGGTCCGGCGGCACGGTAGGCATCGGTCATCCACGTGTCGTCGTGGATGTTCGAGAACGGCGTCCGGGCCAGGAATGGGTTCTGCGGGGAGGCGGGGGCTGGAATTCGTCCCGCTGCCGACGACGCCGCCGGAATTGCTGCGGATGCGAGAAGCATCAGCGCCAGGGTCCGCATCATCGACCGGCTCCTTGAGGCTGATCTCATCCCCCGTCTCCGGGCAGCACGGTCAGCAGGTAGTTGGCAGCGGTTGCGGTCTTGATGGCGTTGGTTATAACCAACTTGCCGGCGATCTGCTTGATCGACGTAGGGAAGTTCAGGGTTGGGCTGGTGATTTGCTGGAGCATGCGGGCGCGGTTGAAGCTGGCGTTGAGCTGCAACTCGGCGATCGTGTTGTTGTGCCTGGCGACGTAGAGCGTGTGGTTTAGCAGCAGTATGCCGTCGCTGCTGATCAGCGACCCGCCGGTCACCGTCACCGGGATGATCGATCGCCGCGCCAGGTCGACTCGGTAGAGGGCACCATTACCGGTTTGGCCGACGAGCAGGTAGCGATTGTCCGGGGTGAGGGCGATCCCGTTGAGGTTGGAGGACGGGAGCTTGGGGACGACCCGGGTCGGGGGAGCCAGCCATACGTTGATCGGCCCTGTGTGGCGCGCGATCTCCGCAGCGCTGATGCGATAGATCAGCGGGGTGGTCCCGAAGTCCGTGACGTACACGTCGCCGCGCTGGGTGACCGCGAGATCATCGAGGTCTGAGCCGGGTCGCGGCGTAGCGGTGAAGTCCCCCAGGCGACGGCCGGTAACGGCGTTGAAGATCTCGAGCTGCTGGCCGGCGCCGGTGAGCGCGAACAAGCGCCCGTGAGTATCGACGTGCAGCCCGGTCGCCGACGTGCGGCTGTCTTGGCCGGCAGGTAGGAACTGTCGCGCCTGGGAGCCCAGGCGGCCTTTGTAGATCGCTCCGGTGACGAAGCTGCTGACGAAGAAGCTAGAGCTTCCGGGGATGCCGGCAAGGCTCTCCGGGAAGGCGGCGGCGCCCGGGAGAGTCGTCGCAATCGCGGCCTGAGACGGACCGGGGAGCGGCGCCCCCATCTGACCCGGAGCCACGACCGGCGCGCCGGCGTTAGTCCCAGCCGCGACCGGCGCGCCCGCCTCTGCCGAGGCCACGATTGCCAGCACCGAAGCGGCGACGGCGCTGGCCATGGCGATCACGCGCTTCATCCCGCATCACGCCCCGAGGAGCGGGCAGCTCACCGCCCGGCAGCCACTCCGAGCGCCGCTGCCATCACGATCGACGCGCCTCGCGCATCGGCAAGCACACCGGCCTCCATCCGGTTCATGACGTAAGCCACAGTCAGTCGCGCGTCGAGGTCGTTGACCACCAGCGAGCCGCCGTATCCACCCCATGCGCACGTGCGCGGACCCATCGGCATCGTCTCGCTGGACAGGCCGTAGCCCATCCCAAAGCGCAGGGGCACGTCAAGGACCAGATCGCGTCCATCTGACTGCTGCTCGAAGATCGCCGCCACGCCCGCCTCGGAGAGCAGACGGGTGCCGCGTACCTCACCGCCACTGGAGACGATCGACTGGATCGCCGCCACCGAGCGGGCGTTGCCATGTCCGTTGGCGGCCGGGATCTCGGCCCGGCGCCACCATTCCTCGGTGGTGAGCTCGCCGCTCACCGGCGGGTTGGTCAGCGTCCGCACCCCCATCTCCGGCAGCACAATGCTGCGCAAATCCGCCGGCGGAGGTGGAATCAGCGGCGTGACCCGGGCGTCGTGGGCCGCCGGCAATCCGATGTGGAAGTCAGCACCCAGCGGCTCGGTCACCTCTTTCCTGAAGAACTGACCGAGCGTTCGCCCGGTGATCCGCCGGATCACCTCTCCCACGAGATACCCCTGGGTGACCGCGTGGTAGCCGGACTCCGCACCGGGAGTCCACCACGGCGCCTGCGCGGCCAGCAGCGACGTACACCGCTCCCAATCGGCAAGTTCCTCGGAGGCCAGCGGCTGGTCCCAGCCGGACATGCCGGCGGTGTGGCCGAGCAGCTGGCGCACCTCGACCTGCTCCTTTCCGGCCTGCGCGAACTCCGGCCAGTATCGAGCCACCGGAGCGTGCAGATCGAGCTCGCCGCGATCGGCCAGGATCAACGCGCACAGCGCCGTCATCGTCTTGGTGGTGGAGAACACGTTGATGATCGTGTCCCGTTCCCACGGCTCGGTCCCGGCCGCATCCTTGTGGCCGCCCCAGATGTCCACGACCTGCTCCCCGTCGAGCACGACCGCCACCGACGCTCCAATGTCGGCCCCCTGATCCAGGTTGCGCTCCAGCGCCTGCGCGACGCCCGCGAACCGGGGATCGAAATCGCCCTGTATCTCGGCCACGGGCAGACCCTATCGCGGGGCGCTCAATAGGGGGAGACGAGTGCAGCCAGGATCTGGTCGTCGAGCTGCTCATCGGGCTGCTCGTCCTGGTGCTGGAGGCGGGGGACTGAGGTCTGCATCGCGGGCAGCGCGTCGTAGTCCTCCAGACCCGCGCAGAGAGAATCGAACTGATGATGTCGGTCGGCCCGCTGGCGCTCGTCGTTGATGATGCTCGCTGCCTGGCGCTCGATGGTCATGCTCCTCGCTCCTAGATCGATTCCGCCCTCGATCCTACGCCCGGCACTTAAGCCCGTGTTAGCGTCCCGGCTGTGGCCAGCGAGGCGACCGAGCCCACGACCCAGCTTCACGGTGGTCGCCTGATCGCCCGCACGCTGAAGGCGCACGGAGTGACGAGGCTGTTCACCCTCTCCGGCGGTCACCTGTTCTCGCTCTACGACGGCTGCCGCACGGAGGGGATCGAGCTCGTCGACGTGCGCCACGAGCAGACGGCGGCGTTCGCTGCCGAGGGCTGGGCCAAGGTCACGCGCTCGATCGGCGTTTGCGCGCTGACCGCCGGCCCCGGGGTCACCAACGGCATCAGCGCGATCGCCTCGGCGGCGCAGAACGGCTCGCCGATGCTCGTCCTCGGCGGACGGGCCCCGCAGCTGCGGTGGGGTCAGGGCTCGCTGCAGGAGCTCGACCACGTGCCCTTTGTCGCGCCACTGGCCAAGCTCGCAGCCACGCCGACCTCCACCGCCGAGATCCCCGCGCTCGTCGATCAGGCGATGCGGACCTCGCTGACCCCGAGCTTCGGCCCGTCGTTTCTGGACTTTCCGCTGGACTACGTGTTCATGGAGGCGGCTGAGGGCTCCGAGCCCGAGCCGCTGCCCGAGCCCTGGCGCGGAGTCGGCGCCGACGCGGCGGAGCTCACTCGCGCCGCGGGCCTGCTGCGTGATGCCGAGCGTCCAGTGATCATGGCCGGCACTGGTCTCTACTGGGGGCGAGGCGAGCACGATCTGCGATCGCTGGCCGAGGAGCTGCAGATTCCGGTGTTCCTGAACGGGCTCGGACGCGGGTGCCTGGCCGCCGACCACGAGCTGTTCTTCTCTCGGACGCGGGCTCAGGCGCTGTCCGGCGCCGATGTGGCCGTGGTGATCGGGGTCCCGCTCGACTTCCGGCTGGGCTTCGGCGGGGCGTTTGCGCCCGATGCCGAAGTGATCGTGATCGATGCCGCCAGACCGGCGCGAGAGCATCCTCGCCCGGTTGCGGCCGAGCTCTACGGCGCGCTGCCGGCGACCCTGGCGGGGCTGCGGGACCAGGCCGCCGGCGGGGCCGGTTTGGACCTCCGGCAGCGATGGAGCTCCTCGCTGCGCGCGGTCGAGCAGCAGCGACGCACCGAGGAGGCCCCCAAGCTGGCCGACCCGCGCACGCCGCTTCATCCGCTGCGGATCTACGGCGAGCTCACGCCGCTGCTGGAGCGCGATGCGATCGTGATCGGCGACGGCGGCGACTTCGTCTCCTATGCCGGGCGAGTGATCGACTCGTTTGTCCCGGGGTGCTGGCTCGATCCCGGCCCGTTCGGCTGCCTGGGGAGCGGTCCCGGCTACGCGCTGGCGGCCAAGCTGGCTCATCCCGAGCGCCAGGTGGTGCTGCTGCTGGGCGACGGGGCCTTCGGCTTTGCCGGGATGGAGCTCGACACCCTTGCCCGTCACGGGGTCGCGGTCGTCGCGATCATCGCCAACAACGGGATCTGGGCACTGGAGAAGCACCCGATGGAGGCGCTGTACGGCTATTCGGTGGTGGCCGAGCTGCGCCCCGAGACCCGCTATGACCAGGTCGCCGAGGCGCTCGGCTGCGAGGCCGAGCTCGTCCGCGAGCCGGCTCAGCTGCGGGCTGCGCTGGAGCGAGCGTTCGCGGCCGGACGTCCGACCGTGGTCAACGTGCTCACCGATCCCGCGGTGGCCTACCCGCGCCGGTCCAATCTCGCCTAGCCCGGGACCGCGGGGGCGCAAACGAAAACCGCCCGCATCGCTGCGGGCGGCTTCCGATCCAGGTATGACCCATTCGGGACGGGCAGGGGTACGCCTGAAAGGGTCTTTTCTGAGTGGTTCGGGCGGCGGGAGGCGCCGACGTTTGCGGCTATCGCCCGAACCTATGTTGGAGGGGACTCGCAGCGCGAGCCCGACCCCGGGAAGATGATGCGCCCTCGAGGCCGCAAGAGCAATACGACATCCGTCCAGTGATTAGGCGTGAGCACGCTGCGCATGCCGACGCGCACGCGCCCCAGCCGCTCCGCCCTATAGACCCAGCGCGGCGCCACGCAGGATGTCGTGCTCTGAGATCTCCAGTTCGCGCAGCCCGAACAGGTCCATCACCTGCTCGAGGATGAGCACCCCGGGAATGATCGTGGGCGCCCGATCGGGGTGAAGGCCCGGCACCTGGCGGCGTTGGTCCAGCGTCATCGCGGTCAGTTCGTCACGGATCCGATCTCGTTCCCGCCCGTCGAGCACGTAGCCGTGAACCTTGTCCGGGTCGTAGGGCTCGAGGCGCTGGGCGATGGCACCGAGTGAGGTCGCGGTCCCGGCCACGGCGATCGCGCGCTCCACCGCAGCGCGGTGGTCCTCCGGCACTGCGTCCTCGATGATCTTGCGCACGTCTGCCCGGAGCGCGTTCAGCTCCCCCGCCGTCGGCGGATCGGTGTGGATGTGGCGCTCTGACTGGCGCACAACGCCGGCCTGGGTGGAGACGTGAAAGCTCATCTCGTGCCCGGCGCCGATCACCAGCTCGGTGGAGCCACCGCCGACATCGATGACCAGCGTCGGCGTCCGCTCGGCGGGGTCGCGTTCGCTGGTTGCCCCCAGGAACGTCAGCCGTGCCTCCTGCTCGCCGGCGAGCACGTGCGGCTCCAAGCCGTAGCGCTCGCTGACCACCCTCGCGAACTCCTGTCCGTTGGCGGCGTCGCGCACCGCGCTGGTCAGCACCGCCACCGCGCGCTCGGCATGGTGGCGCTCGATCGACCGCCGGTAGTCGTCCAGTACCGCGTACACGCGGTCCATCGACTCCGGCTGCAGAGAGCCGCTGGAGTCGACGCCAGTTCCCAGGCGCGTCACCTCCGAGCGGCGCTCGAGCTCCTCGATGACCTGCTCACCCTGCACCTCGGCCACGAGCAGTCGCGTCGAGTTGGTGCCGATGTCCACGACGGCGACGCGCATCGGCTAACTGAGCACCGGGTGGGGCATCGCTCTGCCGGCCAGCGCCGCCAGCAGGTTCTCCACCGCGAGCTCCGCCATCTTCTCCCGGGCGCTGTGGGTCGCCGAGCCGATGTGCGGCGTGATGATCAGGTTGGGCGCGGTGAGCAGGGGATCGTTCTTGGGCAGCGGCTCGGGATCGGTGACGTCGAGCGCCGCGCCCGTTATGGTGCCAGCCGTGAGCGCGTCGCGCAGCGCGACCGAGTCGACGATCGGACCTCGGGCGGTGTTGATCAGGATCGCGCTGGGACGCATCCGCCCCAGCGCCTGAGCGTCGATGAGATGACGGGTCTCGGCCGTCAGCGGGCAGTGCAGCGAGACGAAGTCCGCGCGGGCCAGGAGGTCCTCCAGCGGCGTGTCCCCGGTGCGGCCGGTGCGGATCACCTCCATCTCGAATCCGCTCGCCCGCCGGGCCACGGCGCTGCCGATCCGGCCCATGCCGATGATCCCCAACGTCGCCCCGGCGACGCTGGTCCCGAGGTGACGGGCCGGCTCCCACGTGATCCACTCACCCATCTGGGCGTCGGCAATCGCCTCCGGAAGCCGGCGCGCCGCCGCCAGCAGCAGCGCGAAGGTCAGGTCGGCGGTCGCGTCGGTGAGCACATCCGGAGTGTTGCCGACGGCGATCCCCCGACCCCGTGCGGCGTCGAGGTCGATGTTGTCGTAGCCGACCGCGTAGTTGGCGATCGCAATGAGCTCCGGCGCGGCCCCGATCAGCTCCGCATCGACCCGGTCGGTGAGCAGTGCCAGCAGCCCCTGCGCGGCTCCGACGCTCGCTCGCAGCTGCTCGGGGGTGGGGGGGAGCCGCTGCTCCCAGACCTCGACTTCGTGGACCGCGCGCAGGCGATCGAGCGCGGGACCCGGCAGCCGGCGGGTGACGAACACGCGCGCCATCAGTGTCCGCTCAGGCTCCTGACCGGATACAGATCGGCGAAGCCGTAGATCAGCGCCAGAGCCCAGCCGAGGGTGGCCGCGCGGGGTACGCGCCCGGGCGAGAACAGACGTGCGGTGACGAGGTAGACCCCTGGCATCACCAGCAGCATGTAGTACAGGTAGGAGATCCGGTCGAAGACCACGTCCTGGATCACGAACGGGACGAACGTCCCCAGGCACCAGGCTGCTCCCAGCGCCGCGATGCGGTCCCGCTCGTGCCACGCCGCGGTCACGGCCGCCAGCAGCGCCGGAATCGCCACGAAGATGATGAACGGGTTGATCTCCCCGCGGGCGTCGAACACCGCGCGGCTGGCCACGATCTTGCCGCCGGCCAGCGAGTTGACCGCCACGCGCGCATAACTGATCGGCTTCTGGTCCACCAGCCACAGCCACGGCGTGGAGCTGATCCCGGTGGCATGGGGAACCGCCTTGAGCTGGGCCGCGTAGGACAGCATGTGCCCGATGTGGGTGAATGGGCTGCCCGCGTAGGTGATGTGGGTCCCGGGGTCATAGCCCGGCACCACCAGGTCAAGGAGCCACAAGCCGAGCAGCAGGGTCGAGAGCGTGCCCGCCAGCATCACCGCCATTGGCACCAGGCGAGCGCGCAGCGTCCGGCGCACCCCGCGAAGCGTCCCCCGGGCCCAGGCCACGTGAAAAGCCTCGAGCAGCACGAACGCGGGAATCACGCCGAGGCCGACGAGCTTCATGCACCCGGCCAGGCCGAGCATGATCCCCGCCGGGAGTGCCCACCCGCGGACGTACAGGGTCGCGGCGATCAGCACCAGCGCGAGCACGTAGATGTCGAGCGTCGCGATCCGGCCGTGGATCAGCGCCAGGTTGTCCACGGCCATCACCGCCGCCGCGCCGGTGGCCAGCCACGGGCTGCCGCGCGCCGCTCGGACGAGGGCATAGAGGGCGAGGATCGCGATCGAGCCGAAGATCACGCTGCCGATCCGCCACCCCCAGGGATTATCGCCCAGCAGCTCGATCCCGCCGGCGATGATCAGCTTCGCTAGCTGGGGATGCTCGGCGTTGGGATCCTTGTGCAGCGGAGCGGTGTGGTAGGGAAGCCCGGCCGGGGGATGGATGCCGACGATCACCCGGGCGGCGTTGACGTAGTAGGCCTCGTCGAAGATCAGCGAGTGGCTGGCGCTGCCACGGCAAGGAGCTGTGCACGGCGACCCGAGGTCGATCAGTCGGGCTCCCAGCGACATCAGCAGGATCAGCACCAGCGTCGCCGCAGGCGCGCGGGGATCGGCACTCAGTCGGGTAAATCGTTGGCCGGTGGGCCGCAGCACCGGGCGAGTATGGAGCGCTCGGCGGATCTACGAGCCGCCCCAGCAGCGGGACCGGAGCTCAGGCTTCGCCGGCCGCGGCGCCGGCAGGAATGCTCGCGGGATGCGCTCGGGGCACCCGCGGGAGTCCGATCAGCGCCACCAGCCCGCCGACGAGCGCAAAGCCCGCCGCGACCAGGAACGCCAGCTGGAAGCCGTCGGTGAGGGAGGCGTGCATCGATTGCAACCCGGCCGCCGCGTGGTGGAGGTCGTGGCTGGTCCGCGCCGCCGCCACCGCCGCCAGGATGGCCAGCCCGAGTGCGCCGCCCACCAGCCGAGAGGTGTTGACCAGCCCGGAGGCCAGGCCGGCCTCGCCCGGTGCCACTCCGGCCACGGCACTGATCGTCGCCGGCACCAGGGACAGCCCGATCCCGATCGCCACCAACAGTGACGGCGCGATCATGTCGCTGATGTAGCCGCCGTGGACTGAGACGCCCGTGAACAGCAGCAGCCCCAGGGTCTGCGCGGTCATCCCGACGATGAGCAGCAGCTTGGCGCCGACGCGGTTCACAGCGCGGGAGGCCAGCGTCGACCCCGCGACGATGCACAGCGTCATGGGCAGGAATGCCAGTCCGGCCTTGATCGGCGAGTACCCGAGCACCTGCTGGAGGTACAGCGATACGAAGAACCACATCCCAAACGTGGCCCCCCCGATCAGCAGCATGACCAGGTTGGAGGCGCTCAGCGTGCGCGAGGAGTAGATCCGCAGTGGCATCAGCGGCGCTTTGGCCAAGCGACCCTCGATGGCCAGGAACGCGGCCAGCAGGACAATTCCGCCGAGGATCGGGATCAGTGCCTGAGCCGAGCCCCAGCCCGTGGCGTCGGTTCGCACGATCCCCAGGACCAGCAGCGAGAGCCCGACGGTAGCGCTCACCGCCCCGGCCAGGTCGAAGCTGCGCGTCCGCTCGGGATTGCGGCCCTCGGCCAGCAGCCGCTGGGAGGCCACCGCCGCCAGCAGGCCGATGGGGACGTTGATGAACAGGATCCAACGCCACCCGAGCAGGTCGGTCAGCACCCCGCCCAACAGCACGCCGGCGGCGCCACCGGCGCCGCCCATCGCGCCCCAGATCCCGACCGCACGGTTGCGCGCGGCGCCCTCGGTGAAGGTGGTGGTGAGGATCGAAAGCGAGGCGGGCGCGATCACCGCGCCGCCCAAACCCTGGATCGCGCGGGCGGCGATCAGCAGGCCCTGGCTGTCGGCAAGGCCGCCGGCCAACGAGGCCAGCGCGAACAGCACCAGCCCGGCGACGAACACCCTCCGTCGACCGAGCAGGTCAGCGGCACGGCCGCCGAGCAGCAGAAAGCCAGCGAACGTGACCGTGTAGGCGTTGACGACCCACTGAAGGTTTGTTTCCGTGAAGTGCAAGCCGCCGCGAATCGCCGGCAGCGCGACGTTGACGACCGACACGTCGAGGATCACCATGAACTGGGCCAGGCAGGCCAGCAGCAGGGTGGCGCGGAGGTGCGGACGCTTGTCGGTGTGCTCGGCGGCAGTCATGTCCCTCTTGCTGTTGGTGAGGCTAGGATCGTCATCGACCACCGTAGCACCTGTTCGATGAACGTCGTACAATGACCATATGGGCAGGTTGAGCGCTGAGGCGGGGACCACCGCCGAGCCGCTGCCGCATCCCACCCGAGAGCAGATCGAGCTGTCGGACGTGCTGCACGCGCTCAGCGACCCGCTGCGGCTGCGGATCGTCGCCGCACTGGCCTCCGGCGGCGAGCGCTCGTGCAAGAGCTTTGACCTCCCGGTGGTGAAGTCGACCTGCACGCACCACTTCCGCGTGCTGCGTGAGGCCGGTGTCATTCAGCAGCGTCTGGAGAGCACGACAAAGCTCAACTCGCTGCGCCGGGAGGATCTCGAAGCGCGCTTTCCCGGCCTCATGGACGCGGTGCTGCGGGGAAGCGAAGACGTTGCCCTGGCTAGCCGGTGAGGGTTGCCAAGCTGGGCTAGCGGGTGAGGATCGCGGCGCTGCCCGCGGGCAGACGGATCACGTAGGCGCCCTGTCGCGTCTGCGGCGGGCTGGTGACCACGGGCGTGCCGGTCAGCTCGCCGGTGGTCGTGGCCGGAGCGAAGGTCTGGCCGCCGAGGGTGATCCCGCGGGCTGCCCGCAGGCTGGGCGCGGTCAGGCGCTCGAGCGTCGCCGACACGCCGCTCGGCCCGGGCGGCAGCTTGATCGCGAGCACCCGGTTGCGCGCGCGGGAGGTGTTGATGAGCACTACGCGGACGTGATCGTCGGGTGCTCGCGTTGCCCACACCCGCAGCGCGGGACTGATGCTCGGTCCGACCCGCAACAGGCGCGACCCGGGCGGGGCGGCGCGCGCGAACGCCAGCAGCCCGTAGTACTCGGGAGCCACGTTCATGGTCCACACACCATCAATTCTCCGCGCGCTGAAGGTCCGGTAAGCCGCCTGGTTGAAGGTGTGGATGTTGACTCCGTCGACGCCCTCGGCAGCGAGGTGGAACAGCATGTCGATGGCCCAGAGGGCGGAGGCGAAGCGGTCGCTGACGCCCACGGCGCCGGCGCAGGAGACGTTGTTCAGCTCGCCGATCCGCAGCTCGGCTCCATACGCGTGCACGACGGGGATGTAAGGCGCGATCCACGCCGCCAGCCCGCCGCTGGCGGCGGGGGACAGGAGGTGGGCGATCGTCGGAGTGGAGGAAGAGCCGGCGCGAACAAAGCATCGATGCAGCGGGTAGAGATGAAAGGTCACCACCCGCACTCGAGGATCGCGCTTCAGGAAGTCCCCCATCCGGACAAAGAACTTCGAGCTTCCGGTTGCCGGTCCCGCCAGCGGAACCGATGCGGGGATCACCCCGCTGAAGCTCGTGAACTCCCGGAGGAAGGCAGCGTAGTGATAGCTGCGACCGCGGGCGAAGACGGGATGGTGCGGCCCGTGCTGATACCACGCAATCGAACCGTAGATCTCGGGCTCGTTGCCGAGCTCCAGTGCCTGCACGGCGCCGCTCCCAATCCGCAGCAGTGCGCGCGCCTCGGCCCCGACCAGCCAGCGGCGGTCCGCCTTGAGGTTGAGGCCGAGGATCAGCTTTGCCTTCGTCTCACCGGCCAATGCCCGAGTCACGCTGATGAACCGCGGATTGAGACTGAACCGGATCCCGGGTGGCCGCCTCTCCCCGGTCACCGGCCACCAGCTCCCGTCGCTGCTGTTGCCCCCGATGCGCAACACCGGACGCCCGCCAGGGGCGAGGTTGCGCACGAGGTTCACCAGCGCCGGATTGATCGCGTTTGGGTTGGTGCCGGCGTACGCCTCGACCGTCGTGTACTCGAACGAGAGCCCGACAAACCCGGGAGGTACTGGGGGGCTGAACGGGACGTTGCCGACGCTGATCCGAGCCGCTCCCGGCGGAATGGCCACGGGATCGCTGATCTGGGGCCTGCTCGTGTGACCGCTGGCGGTCCTGCTGGTGGCCTGGCTCGTCGGTTTGTCCGGAGTCTTGCTCGCGGTCTTGGAGCTGAGCAGAGCCACAACCACGATCGCGGCTACGGCGGCCGCGAGCAGGATCTCGGAACGAGGGCCTCGGCTGGAGCTGGACATGGGCATGACGATGCTGGAGGCACCTGAGGCCGGTCTAAGCCAGCAGGGATGTTAGATCGAAACGCCTGCTGCGGACGGCGAGTTGCTGTTCGCAAGCTCCTGAACATCCCACAGCGGGCGCGGTCGAGATGCATCGCGTCGGGAAGAAATCAGCGGAGAGGATGCGTACTGTCAGGCGCCGTGGAAGCGGATCTCGGTTCATCCTCGGCGGTGTCGGCGGCGACTGACGATGCCGCGTCGGGAAGCGGCTCGGCTGGAGGGAGCTCGGCCGCGATCAGCGTCAGCGGCCTGCGGAAGTCCTTCGCTGACGTGGAAGCGCTGGCTGGCGTCTCGCTGGAGGTGCAGCGTGGCACGGTGCTCGGGCTACTCGGGCCCAACGGCGCCGGCAAGACAACCTTCGTGCGCGTACTGACGACGCTGCTCAAGCCCGACGGCGGAACGGCTGCGGTGGCGGGCTTGGACGTCGTGCGCGACGAGGTCAAGCTGCGCCACCGGATCGGGTTGGCCGGGCAGTACGCAGCGGTCGATGAGAACCTGACCGGCCTCGAGAACCTGACCATGGTCGGGCGCCTCTACGGGATGAGCAGGGCGCAGGCCCGCGAACGCGGTACCGAGTTGCTCGGGCGCTTTGATCTGGTTGACGCGGCGGGTCGCCCGACCAAGACCTACTCGGGCGGGATGCGCCGCCGGCTCGATCTCGCCGCCGCGCTGGTGGCCAAGCCTCCGGTGCTGTTCCTGGACGAACCGACATCCGGCCTCGACCCCCGCAGTCGCCTGAGCTTGTGGGAGGTGATCGAGGCCCTGGTGGCCGAGGGTACGACCGTGCTGCTGACCACCCAATACCTCGACGAGGCCGACCGCCTCGCCGACACGATCGCCGTGATCGACCAGGGCCGGCTGATTGCCCAGGGGACCTCGGATCAGCTCAAGGACCGGGTTGGTGGCGAGCGGCTGGAGGTGACGCTCGTTGCCGGAGCCGATGTGGCCGCGGCCGTGGCGGCGCTGGAGTCGATGGCCGACGGCCACCCCCTGGCCGAGGACGGTGTGGTCCGGTTGACCGTACGCGAGCGCCGCGGGTCGATCGTCGCGGCGGTGCAGCGGCTGAGCGAGGCCGGGATCGAGGTCGACGATCTGGCCGTGCGACGACCAACGCTCGATGACGTGTTCCTGTCGCTCACCGGGCATGCTGCTGAGGACGGGTCGCCTGACGAGTCGGATGGGTCGGATCCCGAGGGCCGCTCATGAGACGGCTGGTGAGCGACACGCTGATCATCGCCGAGCGCAACCTCGTGCGGCTGCCACGTGCGCCTGATCTGCTGCTGGCGTTCACGGTGCAGCCGATCATGTTCGTGCTGCTGTTCCGCTATGTGTTCGGCGGCGCGATCAGCACGCCGGGCTTCTCCTACGTCGACTTTCTGATCCCGGGGATCATCGTCCAGAACATCGCCTTCGGCGGGTTCGTCACCGCCCTCGGTCTCAACGAGGATGTCCACAAGGGATTGATCGATCGCTTTCGCTCGCTGCCGATGGCCCGGGCCGCGGTGCTGGCGGGTCGCACCCTCGCCGACATCCTCACCAACGCGCTGTCGATGACGATCCTGATCATCACCGGCGTGATCATCGGCTTCTCGTTTCACGCCGACGTTCTGCACGTGATCGCGGGGATCGGGCTGCTGCTGTTCTTCGGTTATGCGTTCTCATGGGTATTCGCGTTCCTCGGCCTGCTCGTGTCCTCGCCCGAGGCCGCCAACTCGGTGGGGTTCATCGCCGTCTTCCCCCTCACCTTCGTCTCCTCGGCGTTCGTTCCCGTGGCCACGATGCCGGCGGTGCTGCGTGCGTTCGCCCAAGTCAACCCGTTCACGTTCACCGTCGACGCGATGCGCTCGCTGTGGCTTGGTACGCCGGCGGGAAACAACATCTGGTGGGCGCTGCTGTGGATCGCCGCGATCATCGCCGTGTTCGCGCCGCTGGCGGTGGCTCGGTATCGGCGGGCCGCCGGGCAATAGCGGCCGTCGGGCTGTCGTAGGCCGGGGCGGCTAGTCGCGCCCTTCGGCGAGCACTAAGGCTATTCGCGTGCCTAGGCTCGTCGTTACCGAGGCTGGACCCCCGGAGGTGGATCTCGGCTAGGAGCGCGCGACTAGGATCTGCGCGCTCCCGGGTCCCGGCCGGGGTCGATATCGGATCCGCCGGCGCCAACGTCACGCCCGCCGCCGGAGCCCGTGTCCACCTCACGCTCGCGCACCAAGCGGCCCTCGGTGTTCAGGTCCGGGTCTCGGATCGTCTCGCGCCCCGTACCTGCACGTTCGTCCCCGCCCCGGCCGCGTCCGGTGTCCTGGCCAGGGTTGTCGACCGCTGACGTGCCTGCGAACCGATCACGCTCGTGATCCTCGACCAGCTCGTGGTCGGCGAGACCCTTCTCGTGGACATCAGCGCGGGTTTGGTGCAGCTCCGCCTCCGCGCGCTCCCGCTGAGCCTCCGCCTGAGCGAGCTGAGCCTGCTTCTCCGCCTGCTGGGCACGAGTCTGGCGAACTTGCGCCTGCTCGCGATGCGCCCCGACTTCCCGCTCGCGCCGCTGATCAAGCTCACGCTCACGCCGCTTGACCCGCGCCCGGGGGGCTAGCAGCGCCACCAGCGCGGCAAGGATGATCAGCACCACGACCACGATCACGATGATGAGAACGGTCGACATCTTCTCTCCCTCCGAAGGTTGTGGGGAAAGTGTTCCCGGTGGGTCGGATGTCAATCTAGCCGGTGTACGTGCGCGTACGTGCCGGTGTACGTCTGCGTACCGCGCGTGAGACCCCGGGCGGCCCCGGATGGACCCTCCCGCTGCCCCCTGAGACCTTCCTGGCGGCTCCTCAGGTGTGCGGGCCGCCCCTCTTAGACCTCCCGCGGGAATGCGTCGATGTCCAACAGCTCCTCCGCGGGAGCTTCCGCGAGCTCGTCGATGTCGACCACCAGCACCACCTTCGGTCCGTCCCAGAACAGGCGGATGCACGTGAACGCGTACTCGATCCTGTCCGGCAGCGGCACACGTTCACGCTCCAACAGCTCCCGCACCTTCTGCTCCGCCGCGATCTTCTCCCTCAGTGTTGCCATAGAGGGCAGGATCCCGGCTGGAAGCGTCACCGATCTAGACGCGTTGGTGCAGACTCTGTGCCGATTCCGCGGCGGCTACGGTCACCTCGGCCCTTTGCCGGGTGGCGACTTATGCCAGGAAACGTTCGATCCGCGCCACCCAGCTCGCCTCGTCCTGGAACAGGAAGCCGTGGCCCGCATCTGGATAGAGCTTGACCTGCGAGCCGTGGATCAGTCGTCCGAGCTTGATGCTGTTGGCTGAGGGGAGGATGACGTCCTCGGCGCCGTCCGCGATGAGGGTCGGGGCTCGCAACCGAGTAATCAATCGCCCGCTTGGCTCCTGACCGCTCAGCCACCGGGTGGAGGCGGTCAATTGGAGGGCGCTGATCTTCGCCGATGGCTGGTAGAAGTTTGGGTAACGCGTGATCGCCTTGATGTAGGCCGGGGCCTGCTTCGCCTGGTCGGGCGGGAACAGGGCGGCGAGGATCTGCTCCCCACCGCCGGCGAGCAAACTGGCGACTGCGGCCGACGGAAGCACTCCTTGACCGTTACCAGGGGCGGTAGCGCTCAGGATCAGCCTGCGGTACAGCCCGGGGTGGCGTACAGCAAATGCCTGGGCGATGAATCCGCCCATCGACCACCCCAGAACGTCGGGGCGACGCAAGTGCAGCGCCGAGATCAGGTCGGCCGTGTCGTCGCCCATGCGAGTGATCGTCAGCGTCCCGGGCCGCAGCGTGCTGAGCCCAATTCCCTCGTTGTCCAACACCACCACGCGGTGGTGCTGGGCCAGCGCGGCGATGAAGCTCGGATCCCAGGCGTCGATGCTGCCTGACAGACCCATGATCATGACCAGCGGGGACCCGCGCCCGACCGATCTGTAGCCGATCCGGCCCCAGCTCGTGCGTGCGGCGCGCACCGGAGCGGTGGTGACCGATACCTGCGCCGGCTGACGCGCGGCGGCGCCTGAGGCTGGGACGACGACAGCGCATGCCACTAGGAGCGCACAGAACAGCGAGCGGGAAAGGCTGAGAAGATTGAATGGTCCGACCACGATGTAAGGCACCTCCGGGCGAGAGTTGTCGAGCATCCTCGGCCGGCGGCTGAGCCTAGCGTTCGGACGGTCGGAGCGAGCTGGTGTCGGAGCCACGCGGCCCCCCGGACCTGACGCAATCAGCTCCTCGAGGCAGCGGCCTTACCACCCTGCGCTCGCCGGGCGGCGAGAACGCGCCCGCGGGAGCACGCGACCTGCGGTGGGAGCGGATTGCTGCAAGAACGGTTGCGAGCCCTCGCAAGCCGCCAGCTCCGACCCTCAGGCGCCACGAAACCCGGCACAACCCTTCCGCGATTCGCTAAAGTTATACATCCACCGCGGGGTGGAGCAGTCTGGTAGCTCGTCGGGCTCATAACCCGAAGGTCGCGGGTTCGAATCCCGCCCCCGCTACTCAGGAATAGCCTGTAGATACAGGCAACGAAGAGCCCCGGAGCTCCGGGGCTCTTGTGGTTTCGGGCGTTTGTCAAACGCTTGTCAAACGGACGGCGGCGGACCATCGATCATCGCGGCGACCTGAGCGGCACCCCCGGCTGCATCCTGTCCATCACATACGCATCCTGCTTAAGCGACTAGGGCGGTACTCTCGAGACCCCATGTCGAGGTAGACGCTCCAAACTAGCGCCGAGAGGTCGCGGGACGGCTCAGCGTCAAGAACGGTGTGACGCATGCTTTCGCCGCATCTCAGGCCTGAGCCTAGTTGGCCTCCGGTTCGCGGTCGACCACGTAAACCCGGCGCAGCGGCAGCAGGCGCTTCCATTCCGGGGTGAAGCTGTCGTAGTGCTCACAGATGAGCTTGACCAGCTCGTTGCCGTTGACCAGGCGCAGGTCCTGGCGGGTGCGCCCGAGATGCTGGGCGTCCCTGGAGTAGGCGCCGAGCGTGACGAAGAGCCCGAGCTCGGAGCCGCCGGGCGCCAACGTGCCCGTGAGCTTCTGCACGTCAGGTGCACCGATGCCGCCGACTGTGCGCTTGCACTGGACTTTGATGATGGGTGGCTCCAGGCCGAGCGGGTCGCGGTGGGCGATAACGTCGAAGCCGCCGTCGCCGACGGCCTGAGTGACCTGCGTGCGGTAGCCCATCGCCTCGAGCAGGTGCGCGACGAAGTACTCGAATCGAAAACCCTCCAACTCCTTAAGCAGCGTCTCGATGACGAAGTCGCGGGTATAGGTTTCAATGCGCTCGGCGTTCGGCTCGTCCTCGGCATGAGCGGCGGCCTCGTCAGCCGCGACCGCCACAGCCGAGACGCTCGTGAGGGTCGGGCTCGGCTGCCCGCCGTCCGCAACTGTCGGCGCGGTGCCGTTGACGAAGGCGGTGAACTCGTCCTCGTGGTTCTTGACGCGGAACAGCGTGACCGCGGAGCCAACCTCGTAACGAGCGCTCTTTGAGAACTGGGCCCGCGGGATGCCAGTCTTCAGCCACTGAACCTTGCGGCGGCTGCGGTGCAGCGGAGCTTCGAACTCGTAGTAGTAGTCGCTGACGATGCGCCCGAAGTTCAGGGTGCTGTCGGGCTTGTAGGGATAGATGACGAGGTCACCCGGCTGCATCTCGAACCCGAACCGCAGCAGCACGCCAGCCCACACCGGGATGGCGCCTGGCTTCGCGTTGGGGTAGGCGGCGGCGACCGTCTGCTTAAGGGCTTCCTTATCGGGCCCGGTGCCGCTCAGGTCGCCGACCTCATCCCAGCCCACGCTGATGAAGCCATTCCCGATGAGGTCGAGCTCGGGATGGTCGTTGTGCACACCCCACATGTTCATGCCGGCAACCGTACCGGGGCCGGCGAGCGCATGGGGTTCGCCGCCAGACTGATTGACCTCAGGTAGGCTGCCGCAGTGCCCAGCAGCACCGCTCGGACCGGCGCGGCCGGCGCCTTCTACACCGCCGGCGCCCTGGCCGAGCACGGCTGGGATGCGAGCCTGACCATCGGCAATACGCCCCGGACGGACGTCATCGCCCAGCACCACGGGCACCAGACGCTCATCGCCGTCCAGTGCAAGACCACCACGGCAACCAGACGTTTTTGCTAGGCCGGAACTGCGAATCGCCGAGTTCACCTGGCCGCAACGAGTGGTTTGTCCTCACGGCGCTCCGCGGCTTGAACACGAGGCCGGACCTTCATCATCGTGCCAGTCCCGTACTGGCTGCCCAACTGGTTCTTCGAGTGGGCGCCCCACACTGGGCTGCCGGAACGGCATCCCGGCTTGGAAAGACCCTCGGACGGTGTGATGACGGAGGAGGATGCGGTTTGGGCGCCGGCATGGGTGCCGTCGGTGCCGCCCGCAGTCGACGATTCGCGCTTCCTGATGGGGCGCGCCGCTATCGCTCTTCGCCGCCGCGCAGGAGCACCGCCTCACGGACCTGTTCGCGCTCACGCTGGAGGCGCAATCTGCCGTTCGCCAACAGGCTGCTTGAGGCATCCGGTCTTCCGCGTGCCGATGATCTCGAGACTGAGGTCGAGGAACGCACTCGCCACGGCCGTCCGGTTGATCTGAGGTCATCGCGCTAGACATGCGGGGCGGGCGGGTAGCGAGGCTGTGGTCTGAGAACAAGACGAGCGCGGACTATCAGCCCGACCAGCTGCCTGATTACGCCACAGACCTACCCGACACGCCCGCAGCGCGGCAGCTCATCACCATCGTCAATGACCCCTCTGAGGCGCTCGAGGACGAGGCGAGTCCGCAGGCTCCGCGCTGGCGGTCTTTCACCTGGCGGGACATCGCGGTGATGGCGTGGGAGGCCGGGCGCGGGGTCGCGCCTGAGGCGGACCATTCCAGATGGCGCGAGGCAGCGGTGGACCGCAGCGCGCCGGCGTCTGAGCGCATCTTGACCGAGCTACTGACCTACCTGGAGGAGCAGCACGACGTGGTACTTAACCCGCTGAACCATGCCACGTGGCCGCGTTCTCATACGCGGCCGAGAACCGCAACATTCTCGGCGGACTGCTCAAGCGCGCGACCGAGCTGATGCACGCCGACGCGGACGGCGAGCCCGATCGGGCGAAGGATGGCGCTGGGGTCTCGCAGTACTTCAGCGCTGAAGGCACGTGGGGAGAAGGTCTGGAGGGTTGGCCGGAATTCCAGGCTGCTGATATCGATAGCTGGAGCGCCGAACGGTTGGGGGAGCGGGCGCCGCGGGCACGTATACAGTCTGGGACTAATTCGTCTCCGAATCGGAGCCGATAATGGACCAAAAGGGAACCAATAAGCGTATAGTCGACATCTGACAGAGGACCTGATGGCCGTTCACGACCCATTCCACACCGCTCACGACGAGATCCACGACCGCGACATCGCCTCGATCGCGACCGAGCTCCAGGACGTTCTCGGGCAGAAGCTCGTCGCGTTTGGTCTCAGCGACCGTCATCCCAAGACGATCGGTCGGTACGCCCGTGGGGATCGGCGACCCGATGACAATGCGCATCGGCAGCTCGTCGACCTCTACGTCATCGTCGGAATCCTCAAGCGCGGCATGCGCGCCGAGACGGTGAAGTCCTGGATGCTCGGTGCGAACCCCCGGTTGCGCGGGAAGGCACCGATTGAGGCGTTTCACGAGGGTCGCCTGGCGGCCGTGCGAGAAGCCGCCGAGGCTTTCGTCTCCCGGCGCTGACCGCTGGCGCACCGCCTCGCCGTCGGGGGCGGTTCGTACCCTGCGCAGGCGATGTCGCCCGCGATCTCGATCCGCAACTGCCGGCGCGTACCGCCGCCTGCTGATGGGTTCTGGCGCGCCACGAGCTGGCATGAGCCCTTCGATCCGCCGCCACCTCCGCGCCCGGTCGGCGACGACGATGAGGAGGACGAGCATGCCGGGCGATGGGACGACGCTGTCGGCGTCTTCCGAACGCTCTACTGCGCAAGCCCCCCGGAAGGTGCGATCGGCGAGAAGCTCGGCGACTTTGCGCTGAATCCGGCCGCCGCCGTTCGGATCGAGGCGTTCCTCGAGGACAAGCCGGACGAGGAGTTCGCCGCCGACCAGCTGCTCAGCCCCCTTGACGCCGACGATATCGACGCTCTTGATTGGACGCTCGCGCGTGCCGGCGCAGAGCCTTCAGCTCAGTTCCTCGACGTCAATCATTGGCGTACGCATGTAGAGACAGCTCGGAGCGCCGTCGAGCTGCTTCTCCGTTTCGGGCTCCGCGCGCTCGACCGGCGCGCAATCCTTGACGAGCGCCGCAACTTCACGCGCCGTCTCGCCGGCCTGTGGCGGTCGGCGGCCTTCGGTCCAGCGGGTGAGCCGAGGGTGCACGGGCTCCGCTACCGGAGTCGCCTGCCGCCGGAATGGATCTGCTGGGCACTCTGGGATCCGCTGCCACTCGATCTGTCCCATTTCACCTCAGAGCGCGTCACGATCGACCACCCGGCGCTTCGCGCGGCCGCTCGGAAGCTCGGCGTGCAGCTCGCCGATTGAGCTCCGGGCACTGTGCCGGATTGTTTGGTCGACGCGTACTTGTCGACATTCATCGGCATCGCGATGGACATCATCCGCGGTTGCGACGGCCGCTCATAACCCGAAGGTCGCGGGTTCGAATCCCGCCCCCGCTACTCACGAATCGCCTGTAGATACGGGCAAACGAAGAGCCCCGGAGATCCGGGGCTCTTGTTGTTTCGGGCGTTTGTCAAACGATTGTCAAACGGATCGGCGGCGGACCATCGATCATCGCGGCGACCTGAGCGGCGGCCTCGGCCTGCATCCCGGGGATGACGTGGGCGTACTGCTTGAGCGTGAACGCCGGCGACTCGTGGCCGAGCCGCTCGCTGATCACCTTGACCGGGACGCCGGCCTTCAGCGCGAGCGTCGCGTGCGTGTGCCGGAGGTCGTGGAGCCGGATCCGCCGGAGGCTGGTGCTTCTCGATCAGCCGCTCGAACGACTGGCTGAACGTGTGCGGGTGGATCGGCTCGCCGTTCTCCTTCGCGACGACGAGATCCTGGTCCTGGTAGTCGGCGCCCCACTCCGCCCGCTCCTCGTCCTGGCGCTGCTTGTGCGCTCTGAGCTGCGCGACCGTCTCGGCGTCGAGGTCGATGACGCGGGCGCAGTGGCTCTTCGGCGTCGAGTGGATGACGTCGTAGCCGACCGAGACGAGCGCCTGGCGAACCGAGAGCCGAGCCCGGTCGAGGTCGAGGTCCTGCCAGCGCAGCCCGAGGATCTCGCCGCGGCGCATGCCGGTCATGGCCGCTGAGCCGCCAGATCGGTCCGAGCCGCGTGCCGCTGACCGCCTCGCAGGAACCGGACGAGCTCGTCCGGCTCCCAGGCGTTGATGCCGCCGGTCGCCCGCCTGCTCGGCCGCGGCGGCTTCGCGCCCGCGGCGATGTTCCTGCCGAGGAGCCCGGAGTCGACCGCGTCGCCGAGCACCTTGTGGAGCGTCGCGTGGATGTAGCTGATCGTCTTCGCGCTCAGCCCTCGCCGCTCGTCTCGCGCTCTGAGCCAGCTGGCCGTAGAGCGACGTGAGCATCGGCGGCGTCAGCTGCTGGAGCGGCTTCCGGCCGAGGGTGGGGAGGACGTGGAGCTCGAGGTTCCGCTTGTAGGAGAAGAACGTCGACGGCTTCACGCGCGGCTCCGTCATCGGCAGCCAGCTCGTCCCGGACCCACTCCTCGAGCGTCGTCCGGCCCGGGACGACGTACGAGCCGGTGTTGATCTCGTTGACGAGCTTCGCTCGCGCCGCCTCCGCCTCACGGCGGGTCCGGAACCCGCCGTGCCACTTCTGCCGGCGCCGCCCTTCGTGGTCGAACCCGAGGTCGAGCGACGACGTACCAGCGGACGCTCTCCTTGCCGTCCCGGTCGGTGCGGACGCGCTTGTGGATGTGCCCCTGCATCACGCCACCCCCAGCCACTCGAGCAGCGCAGGGACGGGCACGAGCAGTCGGCGCCCGAGCCGCCGCGTCGGCAGCTCGCCGCGCCGAGCGGCGTCGTAGGCGGCGGTCCGCCCGAGGCCGAGGATCCGAGCGGTCTGCTCGATCGTGATCGTCGCCTTGCCCGCGAGCTCGTCCAGGGGCGACGGAATACTGTTCTGCATGTCGGGACCTCCTTCGTAGGTTCCGGCCGGGCCCCGGGGTGCTTCCAACACCGCCGGGGCCGCTTGTTGGTATGATGCTTATAATCTAGCTGGCGCGTCGGACGGAACCGGACGCCGCGATACGCTCCCGCACTGACGCCACTCGTCGACACCAACGACCTGATCGACGCCCGCGGCGTCGCCGAGATCCTCGGGCTCTCGGCGCCGAACACCGTCAGCGTCTACCAGCACCGCTACGCCGACATGCCGCGGCCCGTCGTCAACCTCGGCCGCGGCCGCTGCATGCTCTGGCTGCGCTCCGAGATCGAGCAGTGGGCAGAGACGGCTCGCGGCCAGCGGCCGGACCCGACCGAAGCGACGCGTGACCCCTCGTTGACGGCCTCCGCGCCGACGTCGACGAGGTCGTCGTTCAGAAGGTTGTTCTTCTTGATCAGCGATCCCCTCGACCTGGAGATCATCGACTCCCGATCCGGTGACGGTCGCGGATGGCCGTCGCCGGATCGGGAGTACCCCCGCCGGAGGCGACGTCGGCGCTCTCGGTACGGTCGCAGATAGCGTCTCCGACGCCTTCTTCACCGGCCGGACGGAGGTCATGCCGCCTCGAGAATTCAAGGCACGCGAGTAGCGCGTGGCAACGCCGGCCGACCGCCTCCCCCAACGATCGCCTGAGCTTAGATCGCTGTGCGGGACGATCGCAGCCGCGCTGTCACTCGCTAGCCCGGGCCGACGCCATCAGACGAGCGCTCTAGTCGTCAATCCGATTGTCGTCAGACGCGCCGGCGTCCTGATGAAAGCGAACGTCCGGGCGACCGGCTCGGCGGACCTCCGTCGCTGCGGCGGCCAGGATTAGCTCTAGCCGCGATGAACCACTTGAGAGGCGAGGCGACCCTCGTAGATCGATGCCGCGCCAGCCCGAGCGCGAAATACTTAGTCCAGAGCTGCCAAACGATCCGCCACTGATCGCCGTTCGGGTCGATCTCTTCTACGGCAAGTCCGGCCTTATGCGCGTCCGTCGCGTTGAAGACGGCCCCATGATCGCGCGGCAGGTCGATGAGCTTCTCCTTCAGCGCCGCGGCGATGCTGTCGACATCACTGGTCGGACGGTCGGGATGGCTGGCCAACGCCTCCTTGACGAGGTCGTCTGTCCGCTCGAGCGCTGATCGCGCTTGCTGGACCATGACGGCCGTCACGTCCGCGAGGAGCGAGACGTGTAGGGGGTAGGTGTCCGGATTCGCCGCAATGGCCTGCTCGGCGTTCTCGACCGCCGCGATCAGGTCCTTTGCTGAGTACAAACCTGGCCGATCAAGCTGCTGAAACTGCGGATCGACTGGACGAAGGTCGCTCGTGGGGCCCATCAGAATCTTGTGGGCACCAATCGCGAGGATGGTGCCGGCGCTTTTGGCCTGGTTCGGAACGATGACGGTGAGCTCGCGACAGCGCGACTGTGCCGAACGCACGAGCCGTACGGCGGTTTCGCCGTCGCCGCCCGGGGAGTCGAGCAGAAGGTGCAGGTCTTCGTCACGACTCGCGCCGGCGATTAGCTCCTCGAGCAGCGTCACGCTGTACGGGAAAATCACATCGATCATGACGACGAGTCGACAGCCGAAGCGCTGCTCGTAAGCCCGAATCGGGTCTTGCCGCGCATAGCGTTCCGCGTGCTGCGCATGAAAGAGCGGGGTCTGCCGCGGAAAGGCTAGGGGTGCCTGCGACTGGTCGGGAACGCCAAGGGCTTCCCTTCCCTGGCCTTCGCGGTGCTCTTCCGGATCTCCAGCGCTTTCGCGATCTTTCCGCTCGTCACCGATGCCGGGGCGCCCTTGGGAGGTGGGATGACCACGTTCTGCTTCGGCTTCGTATCCATGCTCGCTCACCTTCTTTCGGCTCCTCAGCGCCGTCTCCTTGCATGACTCGATCAAGGATAGGTGGACGTGCGGGCGGCAAGCTGCAGCATCCCGGAGATCGATATCCGGCCCCAGTGTCGGGCCCCGCCGCGCTAAAAAAGGCCAAGAGACCGGTTTCGGTGCCTCGGGCTGGACGCTCCGGGGCCATCAGCAGGTCACCGATCCCCTGTCAGGCACCTCACGGGATCGAGAATCCCTCTTACTGAGTGCACCCACACCCCCGTGAGTCAGGCGCTGAGCCGGCGCCTCGTGCCTCGGCCTGTCTGCGGGCTCCGGTGGAGTTCACGCGGAACGTCATCATCTGCGTGCTGACGCCGTACTCGGTGGCCGCGACGCCCATGGGCGTCCGCGCTACCGCCACCAGGAGCGCCGCCTCGCGGGGGACGAGCAGGCAGCCGGACAGCCATGCCGCCTCGTCCTCGTCGAGCTTCGAGTAGTCGCGGCAGCCGTTGACGATGGGGTGCCGAGGCTCGTGGAGTAGTAGCCCGTGAGCGAGTTCATGGGTGACGTCGGAGTTCTGCCTCCCTTCTGAGTTGTTGTCGTTGAAGATGATCACTCGGCGAGAGCCGGGGCCACTCGGGAAAGATGGTCATGGCCGAAAGCACCGTGCGGTCGGCCCGGACGTCGCGGATGGCCGCGGCTACGCCGTTTCCACTTGCCTCGACGAGTACCGACAGCGGATGCAGCGGGATGTCGAGGTAGGTCGCAAGATCACGGCCTTTAACGGGGCGTGGGGCTCGAGTCCCATCTCGCCCCGGACCGCCGTCGCCATCGATTCACATTTGTTCTTGAACCCGCGCTTCACGGGCGATCCTTACTGCGGCTGCCGAAACTGGTCGTACGCGGCGCGGATGATCGTCTCCAGAGCCTGCACGCCCCTCTCGTCGAGGTTGGGTCGCTGCGCAGAGCCGTCGGGAGTGAGGTGAGGAAACCGCCCGTCTGCTTCCGCCGAGGCGCGCCCACGAAATGGTCGGCGGCGAAGCCGCCCCAGGAGAACAAGCCGGGCAAAGGAGTCCATGTCCGGCCGTTTGCCCTGCCCGAGCCGGGTGAGCGTGGACTGGCTGACCAATGCCCCCTGGGTGAAGTCCTTCCAGTTGAGCCCCCGGCTACGATGCTCGCCGTCCAGGGTCTCGTAAAAGGCATCGGCGTTGAAGGCGGTCTCGGTCGCTTGCGGTCCGGCCTGGCCAGGGGCCCTCTGATCCATTCGCACTCCTCTGATTGCAGATATGAAATCGCCGTCACTCATGCGCTATAATTGTGGGTGTGACGGCCGGTTCGATTATAGGCATCGCTCGGCCTCACGTCCGTATCAACCCATAGCCCGAGGAGGGCTGACCAATGAGCCAAGTAGAAACCACCGCCACCGAGCAGGACCGCCCCGACGAGAAGATCGCCATCAAGGTGAACGACGACCCGGTGGACGTCCGCGACAGGCGCCAGACGGGCGCCAGCATCAAGGCCGCCGCCATCGAGCAGGGCGTCCCGATCGAGGCCGATTTCGACCTCTCCGAGGTGCTGCCAAACGGTAAGCAGAAGCCCATCGCCGATGACAAGAAGGTCGAGATCAAAGACGGGGACGAGTTCTGGGCGATCCCCGGCGACGACAACTCTTGACAGCGATGAAGGAAGCAGTGCAGGCGGCGCTCGCCGACATCACCACGGCGTACGGAAAAGGGTCCACGTCGTGCCCGATGAACAGGGCGGCGCGTGGATCGAGATCCCAACGTCGACCTCGGCGCTACGTACAGCGAGCCGATGAGCTTCGCCATCTGCCTGCTGCCCTTCAACCTGCCGAATGCCGACGTGTATCCGCTGTTCGTACGTCCCGACTCGCCGAGCTGACGGCAGCGGCCTCGGCGAAGGGTTCGCAGCGACCCAGCTCAGCTGGCCAGGAGAACCCACTCAGCGACCAGTGATCCAGGTCTCGCGGCGTACCCGGCGCAGCGAGTTCACCCGCCAAACCGCGTTGCAGAAGATCGAAAAGGTCCTCGACTGGATCAGGACGCGGTGACCTTCGTGGCCGGCCCTATGAACTGCGCATGACCGAGGACCAGTGGTCGATGCTCCAACGGCCACCTGTTCCCGGGTGATGGTGACGAGCACGGCGCCGCACTGCTCTGCGGTGTAGCGCGCAGCGATCGCGCAACCCGCCTCCTCGTCCGCGACGTTATTCTCGCCCGCGACGGGGTCGACTTCATCCCGGGCAGGCGCGGTTACCGCCTGCTTACGGGCGAGTTCGTGACCCGGATGATCCGGCGCGCCAGGGACAAGAAGCTCGTCTACGTCGCGGTCCACAACCACGCCGGTGCCGACTCAGTCGGCTTCTCGGACGATGACCTCGCCTCCCATGAGCGCGGTTACCCCAACTCTTCTCCGGGTGAGCAAACAGCCCGTCGGCGGGCTCGTTCTCGCCAAGCGAGCCGCGGCCGGCGACATCTGGCTCCCCGACGGCACACGGACGGACCTCCGTCGCACCGTGGTCATCGGCGACCGGCTCGACGTCCTTACCCCGATGCCGGACACCACCGAGCCCGTGGTCGCGGCGCGGTTTCACCGCCAGTCCCTCATCTACGGGAAGGCCGGCCAGGCGATTCTCGGCGAAGCCAAGCTGGCGGTTGTCGGTGCCGGTGGCGTGGGCATGCTGCTGGTGCAGATGCTGGCCCAACTCGGCGTTGGGCATATCGTGGCGATCGACCCCCAGCGCGTCGACCCGACCAACCTGCCGCGCCTGCCCAAGGCGACCCTACTCGACGCGATGGAGTACATCGATCGGGAGGGGAGCCGGGGCATGCTGCGGGGTGCCGCCCGGCGGTTCGCAGCGCGGAAGGTGCGTGTTGCGCGCCGCATCGCCCGGCGCGCCAATGCGACGATCACATTCGAGGGCATCGTCGGTGATGTCGCCGACGACGACGTCGCACGGCGAATCACCGACTGCGACTTCATCTTCCTCGCGGCCGACACGATGCTCGCCCGCGACGTCGTAAACCAGATCGCGTACCAGTACGTCGTCCCCACGTTGCAGGTCGGCTCGAAGGTGGTGATCGACAAGAAGACCGGAAACGTGCTCGATGTCTTCGGGGTCGTCCGCACCCTCGGGACCGCGCCCGGTTGTCTCTCGTGCGGCAATCTGATCGACCCCGTTCGTCTTTCCGAGGAGCTCCTCGGCGACCCCGTTCAGGTCGTCAATCAGCGCTACGTCGACGACCCCGACGTGCACGCGCCCAGCGTCATCACGCTGAACGCAATGGCCTCCGGATGGGCGGCAAACGACTTCATGCAGTACGTGGCTGGTCTCGGCCGGCCGCGGTCCGGCTTCCGCATCTTGCGCACGATGCCGGTCAACGAGAGGTCGCCGCACGTAACGGTCCAGGAGCCCGTGCCCGACCCGACCTGCTACGCGTGCGGCTCCGATGGCGTCCGAGCCGTGGTGGAAGGGCGTGATCTTCCCACCCGGGTGAACTCGTGAAAGAGTGGGAGAACCGGAGGACCGGGCAAACCACTTCTATTCACGGATCCGCGAGGGTCGCCGCGGCGCCTCCTTGAGCAACCTAGAACCCGCGAGGCGGCGCGAACGCCATCGAACGAGCTGCCTCGGCTCAGATCCCGCGGACAGAAGTCGCCGGCACGATCGCATTCGCAGACTCGTGGCGTCACCGCCCCGGACATCGCTTCGACAACGCGATTTGCTTGCGCCGGACGGACCCCGAGACCGCGGCCATGAATGCGGCACGCGGATCGGAGGATGGATCAGTTGGCTGTGGTCGCCGCCACCGCGGCCGTGCTGCCTTCGGCTTCCGCGTCCAACAGGGCGGGATCCCAGAGGCGCTCGGCAAGCTGGCGGTAGAGCGCGGGCCGCTCATCCAGGTCGGCCTTTTTGAAAGGTGGCGTGCGTGGAACGGCAGGCCGGTCTCCTCCTTGAAGCCCAGAAACCCAGGGTTGTGCTCGTATGCATGCGGGTGCAGGCGGGCAAGCAGGTTCTGGCTGTTGTAGTGCGGCAGCTTCTCCTCGTAGGGCAGGTCGCCGTAGCTGGCGTTGAAGCTCTTGGGCAGGAGCAGCAGACCGCCGATCCGGTTGCGGTGCTCGGCGAAGTCGCGGGATGCGTGAACTCGTCGCTGTGGCGCTCCGGGTGGTCCGCCCAGATGTGCTCGACTTCGTAGCCGTTCTTGCCCTTGCGCTGACGTATTCGGGGTACCGCGACGGCATGCCCGGACTGGTCTCCACGTAGTCGGTCAGGCGGGCGAGAAAGCGGTGGATCTGCGCGGTTCATACGGTGCAGGCGGACGGTCGTTGGTGGCGAAGGTCTCTTCTCCGCATCAAGCCGCTCGCAGAGCTTCCGTGCGCGGCGGGTCCTTGCCGCGAATTCGCGCATCACCAGGAACATCGCGTACTGCATCGTCGAGTACGCGATGTGCGGGAGTTCCACAGCCGCCGTGCGAGAGGATATCGAGGTACATCGCGACGAGCCGCAACTTGCGGAGGACCGCTCCTCGGTCGTCGCGGCGGAGGGGCGCCAGCAGCACCGGGTACTGGAGCGTGAAGCCGTGCTGGCGTTGAAGTGGACGTGCTCCAGGCCGGGTGTCAGGTGTCGGCGGCCGCGGAGTCGCAGGTACAGTGCGTAGAAGATGAAGTCGCGGTCGATGAAGCGGACGAAGTCCTGCGCTTTTCAGCCCGAGCTCTCCTCCTGGTCGCGGACCCAGCGATGGAACTCCGTGCCGATGGGTCGAAGTCCTCGGGCCTGGCGTCCTTCTTGCGCTCACGGATCTTTCTCGGCGTACTGGCTGCGCAGCCAGGCCTTGAAGGCGTCGGCGTCCTCCTCCTTGCCGAGCTACGCAGAGCTCGCGATGCGCGCCGCCAGCGCTTGTTGGCCGGATCCGCTTGTCCGCGTCGTCGATGTTGGCGAGCAGGTAGCCCTTCAGCATGTCGGTCGGCGTCAGGGACAGCCCACGGTCGTTCATGGTCTCGAAGATTGTGTAGGCGTCCTCGTCGGAATAGGCGGTGATCTCGACCAGGTGGACGTTCTCGATCAGCCAGTCGAGGAAGTAGGGAGCGCCGCCCCGCCAGTTCCTCGGGAAACGTCTCTCGATGTCCTGGTAGCGGCCCAGGATGTTGCACCGACTCGGGGCGGTCCGTGATCGAAAAATCCTGGTAGAGCGCCTCCATGCACGGCGTGCGCTCCTCCACGTCGAGGTTGAAGGACCACTTGCCGAACTTCTGGGAGAAGATCAGCTCGGCGAGCTGGCGCTGCGTCCTCGTCCTCGAGAGGTTGTGAAGGTAGATCAGCAGAAGAGTCAGCGAGGTCAGGCGCTGCTGGCCGTCGATGATGAACTTGCTGGCTTTCCTTCTCGCTGATGATGATTGAGCCAAGAAAGTAGTGGCCGTAGTCCGCTACGCGCCGCGCTCATGGGCCGGGTCGTAGCTGTCGAGGAACTTCTCGGTGAGGTCGTCGAGCAGCTCGGTGACCTGTTGGCCTGCCACTTGTATTCGCGCTGGTAGTAGTCGATGGAGTATTTCGCGCCCTTGAGGAGCTCGCCGGACCGACCGTCCTTTGCCATCGATCTCGCGGCTGGGGGCCTGAGCGGTCGTCATCAGACCCCAGAGGATGTCATCGCGGGCAAGCTCCACGCAGCGTCGATGGCGACTCCCTCTTTAGCGCCGATGAGGCCAGGCGGCGCGTCGCGACGACTCTGCCTATGCCGATGGGCTGCAATACATATCATATCTGCGCCATTACGGAGCAGATACGTTATATTGATAGCTGCGTAGTGGCTCGTTTATGAGATATAATGCAGCCATGCCGCGAGCCAGCACAGTCACCAAGCTCGCTCACATCGCCGAAGATCAATGGGGCTTCGTGCCGCGTCGCCAAGCTGAGGCGGCCGGTGTTTCGCGTGCCACGATGCAGCGGCTCATTCGCGACGGCGTTCTCGAACGCACGGGGCCGGCTGTCTACCGACTTGCCGGCGCCCCTGCGCCGGACCACGTGGGGCTCCGATCGGCCTGGCTCCAGCTTGCACCGGACACGCCTGTCTGGCAGCGCCAACCGGAGCAGGGCATCGTCTCCCACCGCTCCGCGGCCGCCGTGTACGGGATCGGGCATCTGCCCGCCGACGTCCACGAGTTCATCCTTCCGCAGCGGAGGCAGGTCCGCCGTCCGGACGTTCGCATTCACCGCGGGAAGCTCGACGAGAGCGAGTGGATCATCCTGCGGGGTCTGCCCGTGACCCGGCCGTCCCGGATCGCGGGGGACCTTCTCGCTGATCGAGAAGACTCCGAGGCGGTTGGTCAGATCGTGGCTGACGCACTGCGCAGCGTCTTCGATTACGCCGGGACATTCGTGCACACACTCGCGCCACACGCCGCGCGGTTCGGCCTGCGACGCGGTGACGGCGTTGCGCTGCTCCGCTGGCTCCTCGACCTCGTCAACGATCCCGAGACGGAGAAGTGGATGGAGGACGCTCGCGCGGTCTATACAGACATCACGCACGATGAGCTCCGCGGCGCGCCCGCCGTCCACGTTCCCGCGAAGCAGTCCATCTATGGCTGACGAGCGCGCGTACGGCAGTCCCGGGGCGTTCCGCCGTGCGCTGACCGACCGGCTTACGAACGCGGCGAAGGAAGGGCCGTGGAGGCTGCCGCAGCTCCAGCGCCAGATGGCCTACGACCGCCTCCTCCAGCGGCTCTACCTTGCCGACGACGGCTGGATCGTGAAAGGCGCGGCGGCGCTCCTGGCTCGGGACATCGGCGTGCGGGCCACCATCGACATCGACGTGTACCTAGCCACCGCCACGGACGTCGCCGAACGGAAGCTGCGAGACGCGGCGGCGCGAGACATCGGCGACTGGTTTCGATTCGAGAGCGGCCCGGCGCAGCCCGTCGGAGACGGAGCCGCCGGCGTTCGGCTTCCGGTGACCGCGTACATCGGAGCGACACAGTGGGTCGCATTTCGCGTGGACCTGGTGGGTGCCGACGTGCGGATGACGGGCGAGCCCGACGACGTCCCTCCCCTCGCCCGCATCGAGATGCCCGACGTGGAGCAGCATGGGTACCGCGCGTACCCGTTGGTGGACCACGTCGCCGACAAGGTCGCAGCGACCTTCGACCGATACGGGCAGATGGAAACGCCGTCGACTCGCTACCGCGACCTGGTGGACCTCGTCGCCATCGCCAGCGGAGCCTCCGTTGAGGCGGATGGCCAGAAGACAGCGCTGGCATCCGAAGCCGAGCGTCGCGGCATCCGCCTGCCGCAACACTTCGACGTTCCTGCACGAGACCTGTGGGAGCCGGGCTACGCCCGCGAGGCGCGCAACGCCCTCCCGCCGACGCCTCCGACACTCGACGAGGCACTTGCGGTCGCGCGGCCGTTCCTCGATCCGCTGCTCGATGGCTCCGCATCTGGCCGGTGGGACCCGAACGCACGCGGTTGGGTCTGAGCCGGGCCGTGTGGATCACACCGCGACGCAACAGTCGTGTGACAAGCCGTCGATCTGGTGCAGCACTGCGCCGGAAAGGTCGACGCTGAACACGCGACGGGTGCGGAGGACATCCCGTGCGCGCGACATCACACCGCGGAGGGGCAGCGGTAGCAGGCCGCGCGACGCGCAATGAGCGTCCCTTTGCGCGCGGACGTCCTGGCCCGCGAGGTCGCTCGCCGTGGCTGGACGCTCGCAGACCTCGCCGCCGCCGCGCACCTGAGCCCAGCGACGATCACGACGGCGGCGGCCGGCCGGCCGATCTCAGCGCGCTCGCTGTCTCAGATCGTCACCGCGCTTGCGGCGGCCCCTCCTTTGGCCGGGGCGGACGAGCTCCTGGGCGGTAGCCCGCCGCGAACGGCACGCGTCGCGGCTTCAGATCGCGCTCGTGGAGTGGCCGTGCTCGGCAAGCCATTGCTTGCGAGCCGCGAAGTCGGGCATCGCGCGCTCCACGAGGAGCCAGAACTCCGGCGTGTGATGCGCCTCGCGAGGTGGACAAGCTCGTGGACGACGACGTACTCGACGATGCGCGGAGGGAGCAGGACGGCGCGCCAGTGGAAGTAGAGCTTGTCCCCTTGCCGCATGATCCCCAGCGGTAGCCGAGGTCACGGACAGCAACGTCGGTGGGCTGACGCCATCGCGGGCAGCGAAGCGCTCGACTCGTTCTGTCAGCCAGGTCTGCGTGCTCCTCGTACCAGCGGACCATGTGCCGGCGCCCGTCGGCGGCGGCAGATCGCAGCATCTTGAATCGGCCCTCCTCGAGCTTACGGGAAGGCCTGTTCGTCCACGAGCAGGAGTCGGTAGTTACGCCCGAGGTAGGGGAAGCCCTCGCCGCTGACGTACTGCTGGCCGGAACGGGCTGCCTCAGGAGCTCCTTCTCGGCGAGCTTGCGATAGATCCAGATGCGCTTCTCGCGGACGAAGCCTCGAGCGTCGCCTCGTCGCAGCCAGGCGGGGCAAACAAGATCAGGTCGCCGTCGCGGTCGACGGTGACCTGAAGCGAACGGCGCTGGTCGCTGCCGCGTAGTTCGAAGTGGAGGTCGTCGATGGTGATCGTGCTCATGCGGTCACGAGCTTGTCCTGGTTGGCCTTCGCAAGCTCCATCAGCCGATCAGCGACGCGGTCGGCGTCGTCGAACGGGCACGATCTCGTAGTCGTCGAGGAACGTGAAGATCTCGCCGCGGAGTACCTCGCGCGCGTGAGCGTTCGACCAGAAGCCGACCACCGCCGTCTGGGTCCGGATGTGGTCGACCAGCTGGATCGTGAGGCCCGCCAGCCAGGCCAGTCGGGATCGGAGACGGGTCCTTCTTTCTCGCGCTCTTCCTTGAGCACGGCGAGGAACGGGCCTGGGTTTGCGGGTCGAGCCCGGCGGGCGCTTCCTGGCGCCCTGCCTCGACCTCCTCGACGAAGTCCTTCAGCGCCAGCGCGAGCTGATCCCAGTTCTCGCCGAACTGCCGGAGGATCTCTTCGAGCCGCTCCGAGAGCTTCGTGTAGTGGACAGGGTCCTGGTCGAGGTGCTTTCGAATGTGGTGCCGGATCGCGTGCTCCATCTCCGATGCCTTGGCGCGCGGAGAGGCCTGTTTGCCGACGTGCTCGGCGAACTCGGCGTCGGTGATCGAGATCGGCGGGATCTTCGGGTCGATGCCGAGCGAGATGACGTGCTGGTCGATGAGCTCGCGGACCTTCCCGCCGACGGACTTGCCGAGCACGGGCATCCCCTCGCGGTAGCGATTGCGAGCGCGTGCGTAGATGAAGGCGAGGGTCTTGGCGTCCTTGACGAAGGGCAGCCCCTCCGGGCGCGGCAGGACCAGGTCCAGCGTGTCGAGGAACTGCTTCAGCTTGACCGTGAACTCGGCACGCACGCGCTCGTCGGCGAGAAGGACAACGCACGCCTCCGTATCGCTGAGGTCGTCGACTCCGCGGCTCTGGAAGATGTTCGCGCACCGGTCGCGCCGGTCGCGCAGCTTCGGGATTTCGTCCTTGAGGCTCTTGAGCGCGCCCTTGATGTCGTCGGCGCTGTACGCCGCGAGGGCTTCCTTCAGGTGGCGGGCGACCCCGTAGTAGTCGACGACGATGCCGGCGACCTTGCCGCGCCGCGGCCGGTTGACGCGCGCGATGGCCTGGAGAAGTTCGGCCTCTCTGATGGACCGGTCGAGGTACATGACGCCCTCGATCGGCGCGTCGAAGCCGGTGATGAGCATGGACTTGACGATCAGGAACGCAAGCGGATCGCTGCGCTTCGGGTCGGGGTCGACGAGCGGCTTCTTGAACCGCTCGATGCGCGACTCGATCTTCGAGGCGTCGGTCCACTGCTTCCAGCCGGGTCATCGTTGTTATCCGGCGAGATGATGGGCTCGAACTCGATCTTCTTCAGAAGGTCCAGGTTGCGCCAAGCGCGGACGGCAGAGGCGAGCGTGCGCGGCTTGTGGCGAGCTCCTCGTCTTCCAGCGTCCGTGTCTGCTCGTCGAGCGCGAGCGCCTCGGCGACCAGCTCGTCCCGGGCGTCGCGAAGCGCCGCGTGGTACCGAACGGCTGCGAGCCGGCTGTACGCGACCACCTGGGCCTTGAGCCCGTTGGGCAGGATGAACTCGACGTAGTGGCGCAGGATGTCGCGCGCCTTCGCCTCGATGAGCTTCGGCGCCTCCAAGACGTGGCCCTTGGTCGCGTACTTGCGCTTGATGGCCTCAAGCTCCTCCGGGGTCTTCTCGTGGAACATGTCCTCGAAGAGCTGGTCGAGGTCGCGGCCATCGCTGACAGCGCCCTCGGCCGTGCGGCCTTCGTACAGGATCGGGACGGTGGCCCCGTCTTCCTCGGACTCCTTGATCGTGTACTGGTCGATGAACTCGCCGAAGATCTCGTGGGTGCGCTTCTTGGCGCCCATGATGATCGGCGTCCCGGTGAAGCCGATCCGAGCGGCGTTGGGCAGCGCCTTCAGCAGGTTCGCGTGGAGCGAGTTGGCGTGCGAGCGGTGCGCCTCGTCGACGAGGACGAGGATCGACTCGTCCTCGTTGAGCACCGGGAACTCCTCGGTGACCGCCGGCTGCGCCCGGCGTATCCCGCTGCGTGTACTTCTGCACCATCGCGAAGACGACGCCCGGCCCCTTCTCGGCGAGCAGGGTCTTGACTTGCTTGACGCGCTTGCCGATCCGGACGCTCTCGCCCGACAGAGCGAGGGTGTCGGAGAGCTGCTTCTGCAGGTCCTTCCGGTCGGTGACGGCGACGACCTTGAACCGGCGCAGGTCGGGGTCGGATCGCATCTTGCGGACCAGGAAGACCATCGTGAGGCTCTTCCCCGATCCCTGCGTATGCCAGATGACGCCGCCGCGCCGGTCGTGCTCGCCGTCCTGCAACGCGGGTCTTGCCGTGCAGGAGCCGATCGATGGCGCGCTGCACGGCGCGGTACTGCTGATAGCGGCAGACGATCTTGATGGTCCGCCCGGAGACCTCCTGGTACAGGGTGAAGTGCCGGATGATGTCGAGGAGCTGCGCTGGGCGGAGCATGCCGGCGATGAGCTTGTTCTGGCTCGACAGGTGGTCCTTGCCCAGCTCCGCTCTGGACGTCCGCCATCGAGACCGGCGCGGTGTCCTTCCACTCGGCGAAGTGCTCGGCGTCGGCGCTGATCGTGCCGACGCGGGCCTCGTCGTAGCTGGTCGCAACGACGAACTGATTCGTGTGGAAGAGGCGCTCGGCTCCTTCGTCCTCGTCGACTTCGCCGGCAGCCTTGCGCTGGTTCGAATAGCGCCGCAGCTGGTCGATGGCTGTCGGGATGGGTTCCGACGTGCCCGGGCTCTTGCACTCGACGACCACGACCGGAATGCCGTTGACGAACAGCACGATGTCCGGGGCGACGAATCCCTTGGCAAAGCCGCCGGGGCAGTCGACGCGGAACTGGTTGATCGCCGTGAAGGTGTTGTTCTCGGGGTGCTCCCAGTCGATGTACTGGATGGTCTGCGACCGTCCCTGGTTCCAGTCCGGCAAGCCGTCGACGGCGATGCCGGTCAGGAGCAAGTCGGTTCCCTGCCTGGTTCGCCTCGATGAGCTTCGGCGAGGCGATCCGCTCCAGGGCGCTGACGGCTTGTGAGATGCGGTCGTCGTCGAGCCACGGCTTTCCGTCGCGCAGGTTGATCCTGCGCAGCGGCGCGGAGGTCGGGCTTGATCAGGACATCACGAAATGTCTCCCTGCCGGTCACGGACGGGTGGTCCAGGTTGCCCGTCACGACCTTCCAGTCCATAAGAGCAAGCTGGTCCAGGAACGGCCTCTCAACTTCGCCGTATTCGGGTCCGCCAATCAAAGTGCGCCACCGTTGAGCACGGGCTCCACCGAAACCGAGCCCGTCAAAAGATCACTCATCAGGCCGGCCTTAAGCAGGATGAGTTTCGCCAGCAGATCCTTTTCCCGGGCCACGGCGGCGTCAGCAGCATCGAGCCGACTCGCCAGTTCGTCCTGCTCCGGCCGGGGAGGCACAGCGACGAGCAAGCTGCGCACCGTAGGGAGATTGAGGCCTGCCTTGGCCCCTGGGTCATCTAAGCGACGCATGAGTGCCTGGGTCCTCGGCCCCGCGAGGTAGTGAGCCACCCAACGGCTATTCGCAGCCGACGCTTCGAGTCGGACCAAAGCGATGTGTTGGTTCACATACGCTTCCCCCAGGTCTGATGGGACTACACCGATGATCCCGAGGTCGGCGGTGATGGAGATGAGGACATCCCCGACAAGGAGCCGGGTGCGCGTGCCTTCGGTGCCAGGCGGGACAACATGCACAACCTTGTCGAGCTTCAGGTTGATGTGTTCTCGCGTCAGGTTCCCGATTCGGATAAAGATTGCTCCTCGGTCCGCGTAGTACGGCGCCCATCCGCGTGAACCACTCGTAACGATGCCCGCCAACTCGCCGAGCAAGGCCACCTCCCAGGTAGTCGGTATGCGGCCTAGCGGGGATTGCTTGAACTGTTGGGGTGGCGCGCCGGATCACGCAGTCGGCCGTGCTCGTCAATTCCGAGAGAGACGAGATCCCGGGAAAGACCTTTCCCCAGTGCCTCCACCTTCGCCAGGAGGCGCTCGGTGTCCCGGATGGCGGCATCAGCCGCGTCAAGGACCGTCGCGATGGCGCGCTGTTCAGCGCTATCCGGCAGTGGTAGCTGAGCATCTAGGTAGTCGTGTGTATTGAGATTGATAATCCCGGTGGTCTGCTGCTGAAACCTCTGGATGCGAGGGCTTCTGTAGAGAAACTGAAGTTGCCAGGAGAGGAAGGCAGGATCTACCTCCGAGTCGCGCGGTCGAAGGGTCCGGAAAAAGTTCGAGCACAGGTACGTCTCGTCACCGTCTCCATGAAACAGTGCGACGCGTCCGACTGGCTTACCCGGTCCACCGCCGGATGCCTCTAACAGAACGTCGCCTGACTGCAGGCGTTTGGCAGCCAGTTCGCGACTGGGATCGTCCTCCGCGCCGCGGTTGACAAGTCCACGTGTCCATCGTCATCGAGATCCGTTGACCGTAGAACGGCCGCGTTGCCCTGCCCGGTCGCCGGATCTGCCCCCCATTCGCCAGGGAAGCTGTCCGCCAGGAGTGCTCGCAGTTCTTTCGTCTGCCAGCTTTCAGGTGGCATAGCCGAGCTCCGCCATGAAGGCCGTGAGTTTGGCTGTTGCTTGTTCTCGTTCGTGCTCGATCTGGCCGAGCGTCATGTGGTGCTGTTCCACCAGGTTTCAAAAGCGGCCACGACAACATCGCGATGGCGGGCGACGTAGCTGTCGATGATGGCTCTCAGCTCGGCCTTCAAGATCGCCAAGATCAATTCTCGGGCTGAGGTGTCATCAAGGGACAAGCGGGCGCTTTGCAGTTGGTCGACGAACTCCTTCTGCAGCGCCTTGATTTGCTTCCTCGTTGCCGTCAAGTCCTTCTTTAAGACCTTGATCTCTTCGGCCGAGAGTTCATCCGCGCCGTTGACACCGCCCCCAGCCTCTTCGTCCTCCTGGTCCGAAGTCGACTTGAGCCGAGCATCAAGGTCGGCCTTCCACGCTTGCAGTTTGGAAAGCTCTTCCAGGTACTCGGGGAGTATGGGCGGACTAGCTTGTGATCGAGAGGGTCCTCCTTCGCGCCAGCTTTTTGACGTTTTTGTCGGAGGATTCGCGGTCCTCCAGCGCGCTGAGGATGCTGGCCTCCCAGGCGGAAACAAGCCCAAGACAGCCGCGGGCTGCGATCGTTTGCAGGTCCGTCTGATTGGCCCCCCACCAGCTCGCGATTGCACCCGTGACCTCAAATCGGTCCAGCAGTCCGACGGTCCGTACCGCTTCCTCGAAGGTGGACAAGAGCTCGCCCCTCAACTCCATCAATCCTTCCGTCGTCGGGAGCGCTGCGATGGCGGGAGCACGCTCGACCCACCAGGTCTCGACCGCGACGTTCAGCTCCGCTTCCCTTGCGATCACACCGCGGTTATTCGCGATACAGCCCGCGAGGTCTCGGCGTGACGTGATTGCTTCGGCGAAGGACCAATAGTCGCCGGTCCCATTGGTGAGCAACTGAGATGGCTCCAGACCGTGAGTGGCGAAGAGGTCCTGCTTGTCCTCGATCTCGGCCGCAGGGATGCCTCCATGTATGTGCGCCCACACGTCTTGTGGCTCCGGCGGGAGGAGCGGTGTCGACGTAGCGACGAATGTTGAGGTTGAAATTGTTCTCTGCCAGCTCGCTGAGCTCGACGACGCGCGCAAAGTGGGGTACGTCTTCAAACGCGTTGTAGGCGCTGACAATTTTTTCGATGTGTTCCGGGAGGAGCTCGTTCTGTGCACGGCCTTCGTAGTAGTCCCGGTCCGCATTGATAAAGAGGACCTTGCCCTGCCGCTCAGAAGGCTTGCGCCGTTCGGCGCGGAGCACCAGGATGCACGCAGGGATGCCCGTGCCGTAGAAGAGATTCGGACCCAGCCCAATGACTGTGTCGAGCATGTCTTTGTCGAGGATGCCGGTGCGGATTTGCCTCTCGTCGCCGCCTCGAAAGAGAACGCCGTGTGGCATCACCGTAACCACCACACCGCGTTCACGTAGGACCGCGAGCATGTGCTGGACGAACATCAGGTCGGCCTTCTTGCCTGACTCGGGACACCACCCGAACCGGAAGCGCTCCGGGAATGGAATACCGTCGCGTGTGTAGTTCTGGCTGAACGGCGGATTCGTGATCACGCGGTCGAATCGCATGAGCTCGCCCCCTTCTCGGTGCTCAGGGCTCGTCAGCGTGTCCTCGTTCCGAATGTCGGCGTCGGCAATGCCGTGCAGCAGCATGTTCATCTTTGAGATGGCCCAGACGCCGCCGTTGGACTCCTGGCCGTAGAGACGGAGATTCCGTGAATTTCGCTGGTGCTCGTCGAGGTATTCCTTCGACAGGATCAGCATGCCGCCGGAGCCGGAGCACGGGTCGTAGATACGCATGCCCTCCTCTGGCTTGGCGAGGCGCACCATCATTCGCACGACGGAGCGCGGCGTGTAGAACTCACCGCCCTTCTTGCCGGCGGAGTCCGCGAAGTCCCGCATGAGGTACTCGTACGCCGCGCCTAGCAGATCCGGGAACTCAAAGTCCTCGTTCCGGAGCCGGTATCGCGAGAAGTGCTGGATGAGGTCTCTGAGCTTCTGATCGGAGAGCTTCGACTGGCCCACGCGACGGTTGAAGTCGATGTGCGTCAGGACCCCATCGAGGGACGTATTGGTCTCTTCCAGTGAGCCAAGGGCCTTGTTGAGCCCATCTCCGACGCTGTGATGGAGCTCATCCCGAATGAAGTCCCAGCGAGCGAGAGGCGGAACGAAGAACGTGTCGGCGTAGAAGCTGGGGTGATTGGCGCGCTTCTCGGCCTCCACCTGGGGGCGCCCCTTCTCCTCTTTCCGATGAACGATCTCGTCCCAGCGCTCGTCAAAGACGTCGGAGCACCGCTTCAGGAAAAGCATCCCGAAGATGTATTCCTTGAACTCCGAAGCGTCCATCTTGCCTCGGAGAATGTCCGCCGCGGCGAACAGGTGGCGCTCTAGTTGAGGAAGCGTCAGGGGCACGTCGGTCTCCGTATCGACCTTCTGAGTGTCCGGGGCGGACCGGCAGGATCGTAACGGCGGACAAGTGCCCTCCGCACGACATTCCACAGCGCAGGCAAACGCATGAGCGAGGGGGAGTTTGCGGCGGCCATGCCAGTCACGCCGGCTCCTCGGATACCTCGCGAGGCCGGCAGTGCAGCTCGGCCGCACTCGATCTGCCGGCGGCTGTGACGTTGGAGTGAGCGAACAACTCCGCCGCGAGGTCGTCCAACTGCTCGGACGGCATGTGCTCCACGGCCCCGCGCGCCCGCGCGATCTGTTCCTCCACGGGGACTCGCAATGCGATGACCAAGACACCAAAAACGAGAACGACAGCGATCAGCCCGCGCTTCGCCCGCCGGTTCTTTATCGCGCGCGCGTGCTGTCCTGCGACCCGGGGGGCGGAGCTCGTGGACGCTGCTTGGCGTGTCGTGGTTCGCGAGTTCATCCTTCATGGCCGCAGATCCTTTCAGAGCTGAGGAATGAGCCCGGAGGGCGCCTGGCTGTGCTCCTACTCCATCGTGAGTGAGAGTCTCGTCCGGCTGGTCAATCTCCACCCTGGACCGCAGCGCGATGCGACGAGCCGGACTGGGAACTGGACGGTGCTGGGGTCGGTACTTCCCGGTTGGCCGCGCTCATCCAGGACCGCGCCCAACCGGGAAGTGGATGCTGCCCAGGTCGGTTCGACCACCTACTCACTCAACACACTTCCTATCGGCCAGCAGATGCCGACACGACCGCCGGCCAGCTCGAAACTGGGCGTCGCCGGTGCCATACACCGCGCACGCTCAGCCGACCCTCCGTGTCAAACATTTGTCAAACTAACCCTGCCGGACGAGCCGATTTCGTGCTGTCACGTACCGGCCGCTGAATCGCCAAATCCCCAGTATCTGCGGGTATTCGGCGGCATGAGGCCGGACTCGGCGGATGGGCGAAATCGGCCTCATAACCCGAAGGTCGCGGGTTCGAATCCCGCCCCCGCTACTCATAACCCGAAGGTCGCGGGTTCGAATCCCGCCCCCGCTACTTCCTAGACATGCCGCTCGCTCTGACGTCAGGAACGTAGGATGGCGTCGATGAGTGAGTTACTGGTCCGCGAGGAGCCGGCCCCGCAGGTTGTCCAGCTGGCGATGAACCTCCCGACCAGCTGAACGCGATGAATTCGGAGCTGCGCGAAGCGCTGCACGTGGAGCTGCGGAGCATCGCCGGCGACCGGGGGCGCGGGGTGGTCATCCTCACCGGGATGGGGCGGGGGTTCTGCGCCGGCGTCGATCTCCGGGGCTATGGGGCGGCGCGGGGGAACGGCGGCAACGACGAGCCTCGGGATCGCTTGGCCAGCCAAGAGCACATGTCTAGGTCCCGATGAGATGGTCGAGGAGGCTCCGACCCGAGGCGTGCGGGTTGGCATCCGCGCCGGCGTCGCACAGGAAGGCGATCAGCCGCTGGGCGGTCGGGTCGCTGCTTAGATGTCGGGGATCGCCGCGCCGGCGCGCGCCGCCCGTGCCCGCCCGCTACGGGCCGCTGGGGCGCCGTGGCGATCCTGGCTCCTGTGATGGCATCGAGTTCGGGGGCACGTTCACTGGGCCTGACGTCGCACATCCCGTTCCGGGGGTGGTCGCGGGCAAGCTGGGAAGGCTGGAGTCCGGGGCCGCGAAGTTGAACGCGCTGGTCAAGTCTCCGGTTACTCCGCGGCGCCAGGCTGTCAGGTTCGGAACCGGGGCGCCAAAGCGCGTTTCGAGAAAGCGGAGCAGTGACGTGTGGTCAAACACGTCCGAGGAGACGAACCCGCCGCGGCTGAATGGCGACGCGATGAGCAGTGGCACCCGGAAGCCAAGCCCGATCGGTCCGTTGATCCCGCCGGAGCTGTTGGTCAGATCGGGGACAGTGAGGAACTCGCCGGGCGTTCCCGCCGGAGCAACGGGCGGCGCGACGTGGTCGAAGAAACCGCCGTTTTCGTCCCAGGTCACGAACAGCGCCGTCGAATCCCAGATAGAGCTGGACATCAGCGCCTGAACCACCTGGTCGGTCGCATGCTGGCCGAGCTGGGCTGTGGAGAAGCCGGGGTGCTCGGTTTCCGCGATGCCAATCAGGAGCCATGACACTTGCGGCAGCGTTCCGGCTGCCAGATCGGCGAGAAAATCGGCCGGATAGGTTGGAGTAAGAGCACGCGCGGCAAGCGCCGCGTTCGTCTGGTAGGCATGGAAGTACGTCAGCACGTTGTCCAGCGAGCCGCCGCCGGGGTCGGTGTAGACCTTCCAACTCACGCCTGCGTCCGAGAGCGACTCGGGCATCGTCTTCCAGGTGAAGCGTCCGGCATAGGTCCCGCGCCCGCCAACCTGCGTCTGTATCAGCGGACCCCCATTCGTGCCGTTGGGGTCGATCGTCGCAGACATCGAGTACAGGCGATTGGGATCGGTCGGCCCAAGTACGGAACAGTGGTAGCGGTCGCAGATCGTGAACGCGTCAGCCAGTGCGTAGTAGTAGGGGATGTCGGCGCGCTGGTAGTAGCCCATCGTCGCGGGACCGGCAGCAGCGCCGTCGACGGACAAATGCGTAGAGACAAAACGGTCCATTGCGCCGGCATCCCAAGCGTCATGCTGAGGCGCCCAGTCATGGGTGATGTCCGGGAAGCACTGGGGCTCGTTGGATCCCAGATGGAAGGGCATCAGCGTGCCCCCGTTCGGTGGGTACCCGGACTGGGTGAACGCGGCTGAGCCGACCGGGTCGGCGAAACCGCGGACGCCCGGGTAGGTGCCAAAGTAATGATCGAAAGACCGGTTCTCCTGGATCAGGATCACCACGTGCTGGATGTCGCTCAGCTTGCCCCGCCCGCCGGACATGGCGCTCGCGGCGGTGGGGACCAGGACCGAAGAGATCACCGGGATTCCCACGCCCACCCCTGCCCCCGCGACGGTCATCTTGCGCAGCATGCTGCGGCGCGTCTCGCCGGGCAGATCGTCGGGGTCCACCGCTATTAGCCCTAATTCCTCCAGGCGAACCAGCGTTAGCCGGATGTTCTCCTCACTCATCCGGCAGCCAACCGCAATGTCCGCGACGTCGCTCTCGCCGTCGCAGGCCCGCCACACTGCACTGGCTTGTCGATCAAGCGCGTGAGCGACGTTGCTGTCGCAGTCATAGAGCAACAGCTGACCGTCGAGCTCCTCCGAGATCAGCCCTTCAGAACGAGCCAACGGACACCCTGACGACACGAGCCAACCCCCTATCTCCAACGCCCTTGCTCACGCAAGCCTGTGCGCATTCCAAGACTACGCTTTGCACAACGCAGCGACGTGAACCTACCATCTCAACAGCGGTTTCACAACTCTTTCACATCGATGCCTGATCAGAACCCCCGCGCACCGGAACCCGGCTGCCGCGGGCTGCTGCAGGTCGTGGCGACGGTCGGAGCCCTTACACGCTCAGGCCAGCGGCTTCTTGCCCGATTCGAGCGGCGAAACCTCTGTCGCGGCGCGGCTGGACCTGGATAATCGCAACCTGGATGACCCGGGACAGCCGGACGAGCGCCGCGGTGGAGGCGTTTGGGGTGCCGATCGAGATTTCGGTCAGCAACGCAGACCTGTGGCCGGCGGTGCAGGGCGTTATACCTCCCGCGGCGACACCGCTTCGCGAGCCGTCGGCGCCCGGTTTAAGATCACCCAAGCGAGCGACGAGGTCTTCGACGTCGCCGTTGACGACGAGCCCGTCGTCGGGTGGGGTCGACCTCGAGGCGGCCCTGGGGGTGCTGGACCCCCGGGTGCGGGCGCTAGTGGCCGCCAATGCCCACGACTGGGTGTTCGTGCACGCCGGCGCGGGTCGCGGCCGGCGACCGCGCGCTGCTGATATCGGGCGCGAGCTTCACCGGCAAGACCACCCTGGTCGCCGCGCTGGTTCGAGCGGGTGCGGCCTGCTACTCCGACGAGTTCGCGGTGCTCGACCGTCACGGCCGCGTCCACCCGTACCCCAAGCCGCTGTCGATCCGTCAGACCGGCTCCGGTCCCGCGGGAAACAGCAGCCGATGACCTCGGCGCCAGCACGGGGGACCGGGCCCTCACGGTCAAGCTGATCGCCATCACTTCGTATCGGCCCGACGCCAGCTGGCGGCCCGAGCCACGGCCCGCCTCCGCCGGGGCCCGGGCGCTGCTGTCCAACGCCATCCCCGCGCGCGACCGACCCGAGCAGAGCCTCCACGCGGTCCGCCGGGCCGCTGCCGAGGCCATCACGCTCGAGGGTTAGCGCGGCGAAGCCAACGCCACCGCGCCCGCCCTGCTCGCCGCCTTGGGCGCGTAGCCCGGCCGGCCCAGCGCCGTGCCAGCGCCGCCAACACCCAGGCGACAGCGGCGGCAAGACCCCGCGCCACGTCGGGCCCGACCGTCCACGCGTCCCACCAGCGGCCCGAGCCGGCGTCCCTACGGGTCTGGGGCAGGAACCACAGCACAAGCCGCCAGCGGTCACGCCAGGTCGTGGCGTGGTGCAGATACCACAGCCGCCCGGCGGTCTCCGGCGCCCGGCTCCTCAACCTCCAGTAGACGGGCGCCTCCGGCAGACCCAGGCGATCGGCCAGCTCACGTCCCGGCGGGCACGCCCGGAGCCCGGCCACGAACGGCGAGGTCCACTCCAGGCGCAGGGCCAGATCGCGCGCCTGTTCCCACATCTCGAGGTCGAGCAGGGTGATTCCCCGCTCCAGATCCTCCCGCGGCCGGCCAACTGCTCCGTGCTGGACCGCGTGCAGGGCCAGGTGCATCGTGCGGGCCGGCGCCGAGAGGATCTCAACCTCCTCGCCGCCCACCGCGATCCGTTCGGTTTGCTCGGTCAGGACGTCCCACACCCGCGTGGCCGGCACCCCAACGTTCATGAGCGTCCAGTGGAGCTCGACCACGAGACCATCGCCCGCCCGCCCCAGCACGCGGTGATGGCGGTTCACGGCCAGCAGCGGATCCGGCTCGGCCAGGCGCGCGAACCCTAGCCCGGCGAGCGCCTGGCACGCCACCGGCAGATCCGGCTCGGCCACCAGCAGGTCGATATCGGTGTAGCGGCGTGACTCGGTCGGCCCGTACAGCCAGCGAGCCACCGCCGGACCCTTCAGCAGGACCGACCTGACCCCGGCTCGCCCGAACGCCCTGACCACCTCGGCCAATCCGGCATCGAGCCTCGCCGGCAGGCTGGCCGCCGCCGCTCGCAACCCAAACCCCGCAGCCGCTCATCCATCGCCGTGCCACGGTAACGCCTGCGTATGCCAAATTTCTGATGTCGCTCGGACGGTTCCACGCCCAGACGCACGCAGAAACCCTTGACCGCCGCGGTGGTTTGACTGCGCCGCTGAAAGGCTGAAGGCGACCACGTGAGGCGGTCGCCATCCTACTCGTCGTGCTCACCGCGCTCGCGCTGATTGCGTACGTCATCCTCGCCTGGGGCCCAGGACACGGCGCCGGGCAAGGCGCGTGGTAGCCGCCGCGAGATGTGCCGAGAACGACATTTTCACGCTCACTGACCTTCCGACACCGTCCGGCACGGACAAAAGCGCGGCGCCGGTCGCCTGCTGACCCGCGTGCGTCCCAAGAGGCCGCTCGCGCGGGCGAACTCAGCGAACAATGACCGCCGCCGGACGTTGTCTAGCAAAGCAACGGAGCCACCCTTGCCGCGTCACCGCCTTCGCGTGCAAGCTCTCGTCGGTGCGGCGGCGAAGCGGACCTCTTTCCACCGGCGCTGACCGCGTGATCGCTTTCACCGCGACCGGCGACGAGGTCTGACGACTCCCTTGGCGACCAGGCGAGCGTGCGATCGAAGCGACCGAGGACGAAGCATACGATCGCCTTCGTCGCAAAGCGAGCGTCCGAGCAGAGACCATCGCGATGATGAAAGCGAGAGCGCGGGTGGCTTTCGCGTTTAGCCCGTTGCGACAGTCTGGGAGTACTGCGGAGAGGTACATCCAGCCCTCGCCGGTGTGCAGATAGGTGATGTCCGCGACGTACAACACGTTCGGGGCGGACCGGCCGGAAACAGCCGCTCGAGCAGGTCGGTCGCGGGCATGATCTCCGGGATCCGGATCGTCGTACTACCAGCGCTTCAGCGGCCTGACGCCTGCAGATACCCGCGGCTTTCATCAACCGGGCGACCCGTTTGCGACCCACCCGGATCCCGTGCTCCATGCGCAGCTCGGCGTGGATGCGAGGCGCCCCATAGACGCCCCGACTGTGCCTCGTGGATGCTGCTTGATCGTCTCAGTCAGGAACGCGTCGGTGAGCGCCCGATCCGACGGCGCTCGACGCTCCCAGTTATGAAACGCGGTGCGGTTCACCGCGAGCACCCGGCACATGACGGCGACGGGATAGTTGGTCTTCTCCGCGGCGATCAACGAGTACGCCTCGCCTACCGCCCGTCGTCCTCCCTCGCGAAGAAGACCGCCGCTTGAGGGCGCGCGCTGTCGCTGGCGAAGTTCGGGTTGCTCCCCTGGCTATCGGGCGGCATCGCGCAGGAAGTCGAACGCAAGCTCAAGCGGTGGCATCACGGCTCGCCCGGCGAGATGAGTGTCGTGCGACGCTTCCGGCTGAGCGAGGTGAGGGGTCGTCTTGGGTGCATGCTTGAGCAAGGAGCGAGGCTGCCAATGCGCCGACGGTCCTTGTCCGAGGGCGAAGGGGCCGAGGACGGCGGCGCCAAGAACTGCTCCGGGAACAACGGCGACCGTAACCACGAGCTCTCCGTGGACTGCAGCGTTGCGGGCATATCTGATTCCTGGCGTTACCACGCCGTCGGGGTCGGCGTTCCGTTGCTGCCAGTAGTTCAGCCCGGCGTGGTTGCGCGCAGCGACGAGGAGATCTTCGAGCGCAATGAACCACATGAGCGTCTCGCCGATGGGGACAAATGACGCGCTAAGGACGTGTAGTCCGACCCGCTGCAGAGCGTCGGCCGCGGCGTCCGTTACACGCTGAGAACGCAGCCGCAGTTCGGAAGTGGCGTCTGCAGAAGCGGTCCCAGCATTCGCGAGACGGTACCGTCGACACCGCTTGCCACCCCCACGACCCTCGATGTGCCTCGGGGCTGAGACATTCCTGCTGGCGCGCTCGTGGGGTTAAGCTTCGTCTGCTGTGGGTGTGCAAGCGATCAGTCCAGGAGCCGTCGTGTCGCGGGTCTGGGAGATCTATCGCGATCAGTTCGGCGTGCTGTTAAGCACCGCGGTGGTGCTGTACGCGCTCCAGTTCGTCATCGACCTGGTGCTCCCCGCGACGCTCGCAATCGCGCTGGTGCTGCTGTTCTGGGCACTCAGCATCCTCTATCAGGGGATGGTCGTCGAGCTTGTGCAGGGCGTCCAGCACGGTCGACGCGACCCTTCCGTCGGCCAGCTGCTGCGCAGCGTCGAGCCGGTGTTTTGGCCGCTGGTGGCCGTCTCGATCCTGTTCGGACTCGGCGTCGGTATCGGGTTCGTCCTGGTGATCATCCCCGGGCTGATTCTGCTTGTGATTTGGTCGCTGGTTGCGCCGGTGACGGTCCTTGAGCGTCCCGGCGTGTTCGCCGCCTTCCGCCGGAGCCGCGAGCTCGTGCGCGGCAACGGCTGGAACGTGTTCGGGGTGATCGTGATCGTGTTCGTGATCGTCTTCCTGATTAGCATCGGAGCGGGCATTGCCGCCTCCGGCCTGGGCTCGGTCGGCCGTGCGCTGGTGCAGTGGGCGGTCAACTCCGCGATCGCGCCGATCACCGCGCTCAGCGCATCGGTGCTCTATTTCGCGCTGCGAGCGACGCACTCCGACCCAGCGGCGACGCCGTCGCCAGCCCCAACCCCGCTACCCTGAACGGCTGACGCGGTCTGGGCGAGATAGCCGTCCGGGGCCCAGAGTCGCGACGTCGGCTGACGGTCGGCGACTGCTGCTTTCTCTGGACCGGCGCGTGCGGCCCGGTCTCGCAATCGCATAATCCGTGCTCCCAGTTGGACAGCACGTGCCTGTCGCTTTGATCGAGATCCAATACTCGGTCCCGTCGCAAACCAGGCGTCCGGTCGCGGAAGCCTTGCCGATGAAAGCGCAAGCCCGCCTGATGGCTCGGTACGGCCGGGAGGTAGCGCCGAGGGACTATCTACCGACGCGTCCTGACTGAGACGATCAAGCGCATCCACGAGGACAGTCGGGGCGTCTATGGGGCGCCTCGCATCCACGCCGAGCTGCGCATGGAGCACGGGATCCGGGTGGGCGCAAACGGGTCGCCCGGTTGATGAAAGCCGCGGGTATCGCAGGCGTCAGGCCGCGGAAGCGCTGGAAGACGACGATGCGGATCCCGGGGATCATGCCCGCGACCGACCTGGTCGAGCGGCGTTTCCGGCCGGCCGCCCCGAACGTGTTGTGGGTCGCGGACATCACCTATCTGCGCACCGGCGAGGGCTGGCTGTACCTCGCCGACGGCGCAGGACGCCTACTCCCGCCAGGTCGTCGGCTGGTCAATGGCCACGCACATGCGCAAGCCTGGTGTCGACGCGCTACAGAGGGCTTGGGCGCGGCGCGCGCGGGGGCTGATAACGAAAGGAGAGAGGAGGGGGGCGCGGACTGGCGCAGCGCCCATCGTCCCGCCGAGGAAAGCGATCGCCAGGCAGAGGCGACGAGGCAGATCGTGACCGGAGCAGCCGCCGGCGTGCAGCGAGTCGCCGACTGGCTGATGGATATGAGTCCCGGTTGGCCACCACCGATTAGTCAGCGGGCCTGCGAAGGTCTAAGCCACCATGACCGATACGAACTCTCTCATCACCGGTGTGGACTTCGTCTGCATTCCGGCGCAGGACTTTGACGCGATGACCGGCTTTTATGGCGAGACGCTCGGGCTGCCATTCGTCAAGCGCTACGGGAACCGGCCGGGCGCCGAGTACCAAGCCGGCAACCTCACCCTGGCCATCTTGCGCACCGAAGACTTCGGCGGCACCTTCTCGCGCAACGCGATGCCGATCGCTCTGCAGGTCGCCGACGTTACCGTCGCGCGGGAGCGCCTTGAGGCAAAGGGCGTACGTTTCGTCAGCGACACGTTTGACTCAGGCGTCTGCTGGCAGGCGATCTGCCTGGACCCTGACGGCAACCCGCTGTCGCTGCACCACCGCTAGCGCCGAAGGACGAACGCTCCGCCGCGACGTAGCCCGTCCCGGTTGGAGCCTTTCTGGACGGGGACGGTGGTGTCCGAGCGAGGAAGGAGCAGTCTGAAGTCAGCCGCTCGCACTGCTGAGATGTCGCCGAAGCAGCCGTGCGACCTGCGCCGCCTCGGCGAGTAATGCGATCGTCCGTAGCCGTAAGGCTGACCCCAGCCTTTCAGAAGCCCGGGACGGTCGCTTTCGCCGCTCCCCACGGACCCCGCTGACGAGTCCTTCGGCGACATTAATCGTCTGGCGGACGTTATTTGAGTCGCGTCTAGCCACTGCGAGTCGCGAAGGTAACGAGAGCGTCAACGCGGAGCGGCTCACGGCCGTTCTGCAACCGCTGCTGCTCGTCCATGCGAACCAGGAGTCGGCTGTTCTCACGTGGATACCGACCGCTTGCTCTCATTGCGGGCGGCAGCGCCGCAGCGAGGGCGGCGCCCCCCGACGCCGGGCATATATGCGGTGCAGAGCTGAGCCGCGCCTTGCGGTGCGCCTGTGTCCGTGAGAGCATGCCGCGGCCGATGGCGGACTTCCTGATCAAGCGCGCCGATCTGCACGAGTGCCGCATCGAGGAGGCGGACCCGCCGGAGCTGCAGGCTGGGCAGGCGCTGCTGCGCGTGGAGCGCTTCGGGCTGACGACCAACAATGTCACCTACGCGGTGTTCGGCGATGCGATGTCGTACTGGAGCTTCTTTCCGGCTTCTAACGGCTGGGGACGGGTGCCAGTGTGGGGCTTCGCTCGTGTGGAGCGGAGCGCTGCCGACGGTGTAAAGCCAGGGCAGCGCTTCTACGGCTACCTTCCGCCGTCGTCGCATGTCGTGGTGGAGCCGAGGGCGGTGGACCCCCGCGGTTTCTCTGACGGTTCGGCGCACCGCGCGAGCCTCGCCGCCGCGTACCAGCGCTACGTGCTCGCAGACGGGGACCCGTTCTACCGCAGCGAAACCGAGGATCTGCAGGTGCTGCTGCGTCCCCTGTTTTTCACCTCGTTCCTGATCGAGGACGAGCTGGCGGACACCGGCCTTGCGACGTCTGGGACCGTGCTGTTCGCAAGCGCGTCCAGCAAGACGGCAATCGCAGCAGCATTCCTCCTCGCACAGCGCGAGGGCGCTCGACCCATCGCGCTCACCTCGCAGCGCAGCGCAGCGTTCGTCGAGGGGCTCGGCATCTACGATCGCACGATCACCTACGACCAGATCCGGTCGCTCGACAGGGGTCCCGCAACGTTCGTCGATATGTCGGGCGACGCCGCGGTGCGGCAGGCGGTCCACCAGCACTTCGCAGACGAGCTGCGGCACAGCATGGTCGTGGGCGCCACGCACCACGGCGACGCGGGGGTCGGCAGCGAGGCGCAGCTGCCTGGCCCGCCGCCGGCGTTCTTCTTCGCCCCAAACAGGGTCAAGAAGCGCTCCGGGGACTGGGGCGCGGCTGGACTCCAGACGCGCGCGGGCGACGCCTGGCACCCATTCTGCGCGTGGGCGAGCGGCTGGCTCGAGGTGATCGCCGGCAATGGCTTCGACGCCGTCGAGCGCGCGTGGATCGACGTGCTCGACGGGCACGTCCCTCCCGACCAGGCGCACGTCATCTCGCTCACTTGACGAGGCGAGACGCGACCGGCATCCGCTGCTCCCTTGCCATGCAAAGCATCGGCCGCGCTCGCCGCGGGTCAGGGTCAACCCGACGAGCGCTTTGTCCGTCCGGCTGCGTGATGGCCCCTGATCGCGTCGGCGACCGAGCAGTGGCACGGACTGCAACGGCCGAGGTGGGCCGAGGTAGGCCCCTGCTAAGCCCGGCAGCCGCGTCCCTCCTTCTGGCGAGAAGCGGGTGCGTGGCGACGCGCGCATCAAGACCCGCATTCGTGATCGCGCGGGCATCGGAGGCCGGCACGGCCTTCGTGACCGCGTGTGTCCCGAACCGTGTCCCCAACTCGGCAATTCTGGCCTGCACTAACTGCTGCAACTAGAAGGAATCGCCCGTAACTACGGCGATTGCCCTGCAAATGAGCGACTCGTAATGAAGGGGTCCGGGGTTCGAGTCCCCGCGTCGGCTCTGAGAGAGACCCTGAGATCAGCTGGTTACGCCACGTTGGCCTCTAGGCGTGTGCTACCCCAC
>CAWHMA010000006.1:0-44710 GCA_963830435.1 uncultured Solirubrobacterales bacterium
GGAAGAGCAGCTGACACCGCGCTCAAGCGGCCCTCGCCTCCAGCATCCGAGCCTGGTGGGGTCGTTCACCCTACCCGCATCCCGTATGGTGCCCGGGCCATGAAGGGAGTCCGCTGGATCTGTGCTGCGCTGGCGCTCGTCGCGTGCGCCTGGTTCGTGTTCGGGATCCGGCAGGCGATCGACACCTCGCGCGCGACCGCGATCGCCAATCAGGGCAACCACGCCACGGCCGCCCAGGTGCATCAGGTCAGCTCCCTCGCGCGCGGCGCGCGGCTTCTCAACCCCGACAAACAGCCCGATGTCCTGCTGGGGCAGACCGAGTTCGAGCACGGCGACTACGCGGCGGCGCGACGGGTGCTCAAGGCGGTCACTGGCAGCGAGCCGCAAAACGTCACGGCGTGGCTGTGGCTGTCACGGGCTTCCGTCGGCGATCCGGTGACGTTTTATGCGGCGGCCATTCGCCTCCGGCAGCTGGAGCCACGTTTCCCGACGCCCTGACCGATCGTGCGAGTCCTCGTTTCAGGCGGCGCTGGGTTCGTCGGCGCCAACGTCGCGCTTGGGCTTATCGAGCGCCATCCCGGATGGGAGATCATCGCCCTCGACAGCTTGCGTCGGCGCGGTTCCGAGTTGAACCTGTCACGGTTGCGCGCGGCTGGGATCGAGTTCATCCATGGCGACGTCCGCATATTCGACGACCTTGACATTGTCGGCGACCTCGACGCGATCCTCGAGTGCTCGGCGGAGCCCTCAGCCCTGAGCGGTTTTGACGGTCGGCCAGGCTACGTCGTTGATACGAATCTCCGCGGCGCATATCACTGCTTCGAGCTGGCGCGCCAGCACAACGCCCATCTGGTGTTCCTCTCAACCAGCAGGGTTTACCCGATCCCAGCCCTGTGCTCACTTTGCCTCGAGGAGGCCGAGACGCGATTCGAGCTGTCCTCCGAGCAGCCGCTGCCAGGAGCTTCACTCGAGGGGATCGCGGAGGAATTTCCGCTTCAAGGATTTCGGACGCTGTACGGCGCCACAAAGCTGGCGGCGGAATTGCTGATCGACGAGTATCGCCACGCCTACGGCCTTCGTGCTGTGATCAATCGCTGCGGCGTCATCGCCGGGCCCTGGCAGATGGGAAAGGTTGATCAGGGAGTTTTCAGCTACTGGCTCCTTGCTCATCACTTCAAGCGTCCCCTCCAGTACATCGGATTCGGCGGCAGCGGCAAGCAAGTCCGCGACGTCCTCCACGTCCAGGATCTCGTCGAGCTGCTGGACGAGCAACTTCTCGATCCGCAGCGTTGGGATGGCGCGACGCTGAACGTCGGCGGCGGGCGCGGGTTCAGCCTCTCGCTTCTCGAAACGACCGCGCTATGCGCGGAGATCACCGGCCATCGAGTTGAAGTCCAGGCCAGCCGAGAGGTGCGGCCCGGTGATGTGCCGTTGTACATCTCCGATTGCCGAGCACTCGCGAACCGTTCAAAGTGGCGTCCGCGACGCGGGCCACGCGCGGTTCTCGCGGACATATACGCGTGGGTCTGCGCACACGAAGCCGACTTGGAGCGTACGCTCTGAACTCTCTACGCAGCGTCTGACGAGGATGAAATCGGATGCCGAGCGCGATTGTTAGCGGGTCTGGTGGCCTCATCGGCTCGGAGGCTGTGCAGCATTTTGTGCAGACCGGGTTCGAGGTAATTGGCCTGGAGAACGATATGCGGGGGCGTCTGTTCGGTCCTGAGGCTTCGACCTGGCCTACAACCGTCCGTTTGTCCCAGACGCTTGGGGATTCGTTCCGAAATGTGGAGATTGACATTCGCGACGCCGCTGCCGTAGATCGCGTGGTGGCCAGCGTGCGTAGCTCCCTCGAGCTGGTGATTCATACCGCGGCGCAGCCCTCGCACGACTGGGCTGCGTCCGACCCGCAGACGGATTTCACAATCAATGCCAACGGCACGCTAAACCTGCTCGAGGCGGCCCGACGCTATGCGCCCCACGCCACATTCATCTTCTGCTCGACGAATAAGGTGTACGGAGACCTGCCTAATCGGTTGCCGCTGATTGACTTGGGGGACCGCCTCGACCTACCGCTTGAGCACCGTTACCACCGAGGGATCGACACCTCGATGTCGATCGATGCCTCCACCCACTCGCTCTTCGGTGTGTCGAAGTGTGCGGCCGATCTCATGGTGCAGGAATACGGACGGTACTTCGGAATGCCGACGGTGTGTTTCCGGGGAGGCTGCCTGACGGGCCCGAACCACGCCGGCACGATGTTGCATGGCTTTTTGTCCTACTTGATGCGCTGCACGATCACGGGCGAGCCGTACACGGTCCTCGGCTATGGCGGCAAGCAGGTGCGAGACAACATCCACTCCGCCGACCTCATCTCGGCGTTCCACGCTTTCCACCGGGCACCACGCGCGGCGGCGGTCTACAACATCGGTGGGGGGAGGCAGAGCAACTGCTCGATGCTCGAGGCGATAGGCATGTGCGAGCGGATCGTCGATCGTGAGCTGAACTGGGAGTTGTCCAATCAAAACCGGGTCGGCGATCACCGCTGGTGGATCTCCGACCTGAAGCCGTTCCGCGACGACTACCCGGAGTGGGACATCACCTACGACATCGAGACGGTGCTATCGGAGATCCACGAGCACAATGCGGAGCTATGGCTGACGGCAAGATGAAACTGTCGGTGGTGATTCCCGCCCGCAACGAAGTCGACTCGATCGGGGAGACCGTGGAGACTTCGGTCAGCGAGCTGGAGAGGGCTGGAATCCCGTACGAGCTCTTGGTCATCGACGATGCCAGCGGGGATGGCACGGCCGAGGTGGTGGAGGCGATCGCCGAGCAGAACCCCAGTGTGCGCTACGTGCGCTCGCACCTACCGCCAGGATTCGGATACGCGGTCCGCGCCGGGCTCGAGCGCTACACGGGCGATGCGGTGGCGATCATGATGGCTGACCTGTCAGATACGCCGAAGGACTTGGTCCTGTACTACCGGGTGCTCGAACAGGGCTACGACTGCGCCTTCGGCACTCGGTTCGGTAGTGGAGGAAAGACTCATGGGTATCCCCGCCTGAAGCTTGTGATCAACCGGATCGTGAACGCCGGCATCAGATTCCTGTTCCAGCACGGATACAACGACACCACCAACGCGTTCAAGGCCTACCACCGGCACGTCGTCGATCAGCTTCAGCCGCTGCTGTCAAACCACTTCAATCTGACAGTGGAGATGCCGCTAAAGGCCGTCGTCCGGGGATTTAGCTATGCGGTGGTGCCGGTGACCTGGCGCAATCGCCAAAATGGCGCGTCGAAGCTGAGACTCCAAGAGATGGGCAGCCGCTACCTGTTCATCGTCCTGTACGTCTGGCTCGAGCACCACCTGAGCCACGGGGACTACCGCCGCAGAGACGCCCAGCGGACGACCGTGGCAAAGGCCTCGCACATTCGCTCCAGAGCGGCCTAAGACGACTCTAGCCTGACCGTCCCCCCGGTCGAACGGACGGCTGCGCTCGGCCTCGCGGGACGACTGCCATACCACAACGTCGCGGTCACGACCAAGATGTACTGGGCGAACTGGGAGACCCCTTCCTGAAACGTCAGCTCCGGCGCGCCACCGAGCGCGTTGTAGCTCTCCCTGGCGCCTCCGGTAATTCGTTGAATCGTCCCAGCCAGCGTTCCGTACGGCTCCCAGATGAGCGAGGCCAGGAGGAACGCAAACGCCAGCCCCGCCCACTCACCGACGCTGGCACCCTCGCGCGTGAACCGGAGCAGGAGCAGCAAGAACAGCGGAGCGAGCATCACCTGGTAGTGCGTCCACTCGATCGGGCTCAGCATCGCCGACAGCGCACACGAGAATGCAAAGCACTCCCAGCTGAGGATCGACCGGCCACGCAAGCTACGCACGACCCATGTCCCCAGTAGCAGGAGCCCGCACCAGACGACGATGCGCTGGAGCGTCCAATACTGCGCTCCCCCGATGGCGCGGCACAGGAGCGAGTTGGGCGAGAAATTCACCGGGTGGCAGGCGAATAGGCTCGGCGGGCTGTACTTGTGGAAGAAGTTGTGTACGGGGGAGAACGGATTCAACGTGGATACGAAGTTGTGTGCGCGGGTGGCGATGAAAATTTGCGCTGCGACGTTGAGACCGATGACCCAAGCCAATGCCTCGGCTCCCGCCCGGCGGGAGGTGCGTCGGGCAAGCAGGACGAATGGGAGCAGGATGAGCATTGGCTTGATCGAGATCGAGAGCCCGATCACCGCCGCTGCCCCATGGGGCCGCTGACGGCGCAGCAGCTCGAAGCCCAGTAGTCCCAGCGCCAGCACGATGAGGTTGAATTGCTTCCACCAGATCGTGGACATCAGGGGAACGAAGCTCACCAGCCCGAACGCGGCGATCCACCACGACACGGGCGACATGAGCGGACGTATCCGACGGAGCACCACTGCGCCGACCGCAACCGCTCCCCCAACGTTCAATGCGGTGATCAGCTGACCAGAGCCGTGCGCACCCAACACCCTGCTAACCACTGCAAAGAGCGCGGCGAGGACGGGCGTCCCGGTCCAGGTTCCGACACTCTCGGGATGGCCCGTCATCCAGGCGATGCGTCCTCCCTCCCATGCGGCTCCTGTGTCATACGCCCCCGAGTCGTGGAACGCCCGGAAACTCCACGCAGCGACGATCGCCGCCAAGGCCAAGTAGCCGACGTACTCCATTCGCGACCGGCCGGTAAGGACGTTCGCTTCTCGCGGACTTATCTGTGCGATCGCCATGGATGCTTGCGCCCGGTGCGGGCAGAGTACACGGCGTCCTCCGCTGTCAGCGCGGTGGGTGGCCCGCTCATCCGACAGCTGTGCAAACGGTGGCGCGGCCTTGCGGCTGAACGCTCACACGCCACGGCTGCGTAGAGCGATCCGCCGGCACTCGTAGCGTCACACTGGATCCCGAGGCAATCGTGCCAACCGGCCGAAACTCGTCCGCGAAGCGGCGAATCCCTACGTTCGCATTTCCCTGGCTCGCAGTGACTGTGAGTCCCGCCGGGGGCACTGTGGCCGACAACTCGGGGGGCGCCGATCCGTTGGCGGTGAACGGCGGTGGCGCGACGAGAAGACAACGGGTCCCTGGGAGCCGGGCGCGCACGAACGCTAGGTCGTAGATGTCCACCAGCTCCGTGTCGGCCGAGGCCCGCGCGGCCTCGGGAAGGGCGCTGATCTGGGATGACGAGGGAACGACAAAACCCAGGTCGTGGGCGGCCGCGAAGTACTGCCGTGCCGGCACCACCACCAGCGGGTACCCGGGAAGCCCGGTCGCGACCGCCGAGTCATGGCCAGTACCGCGGGTGATATCAAGCGCCGCCAGCGCCGCTGTCGTCTGCGAGCCCTGCTGACGCAGGTGTCTGGCGCCGTCCCGCAGCACCCCGAAGTTGGAGACGGTGGCCGCCAGTCCGACGACCGTTGCGACTACCCATGCCCACGCGCGCTGGCGTCCATCGGAGACGAGCTCAACCGCGATCAGCAAAACTAGCAGCGCACCCACATAGAGATAACGGGACGCGGTGGGATCCCCTATCACAAGTGATCCAACGGGGACCGACCGGCCGAGCGCCGTCAGGATCCAGAACGAGGCCAGCATCACGAGCAGTCCGAATAGACGCGGACGGGCGCCGCTGCCGCGCAACACACGCAACGTCAGTGCCATGACCGCGAGGAGCGCGAGCGGACGCCCCCACTCGAGCAGGGTGCCGGCGTACCCCGGTTGTGAAGGCATGATCTGACCACCAAGGCCCAGTAGGGCCGCGATTGTCGCTGCCGCCTCGTTCGCGGTGAATCCCGGTGCGAGCACGATCGCATGGCGCGCAATGCCGGCCTGCTGGTAGCCGATCCACCAGATGACGTACAGCGCGATCGGGATCGCAACGATCAACAGCTCCCTTCGCGAAGCTCGTCGCAGAAGGAGCTCGACGACGACACCGATGGTGATCGGTAGCCCAATGCCCGAGCTCGCGAGCGACACGCCGAGCATCACCGCGGCCACAACCGAGCCGGTCATGTCTGCGCGATCGAGCATCAGGAGGGCCACGACTCCGGCTGCGAGCGAGATCAGCCAGCCGAGCTGAAAAGGCCACAGGAAGTTCTGCCAACCGGGGCCGAAGAACAGCAACAGCAGCGAGCACAAGAGCGCCATGGGCGGCGGGATTCGCCGCTGCGCGTAGACGAACAGGACTGCGGCGACGAGCAGATGGCAGAGCGTCACCACCACCCGGTATGGCCGGTAATCGCCGATTCCGGCGGTCGCGAACAGGATCTTGTAGATCGTTACGGGAATCAACGACAGGTGCTGGTTGTGCGGATCCAGGAAGCTGCCGACCGATCCGCTCCGCCGGTTCAGGATCCAGGTCCACTCGTCAAACCAGAAGTTCGTCCCGCGGGTCTCGCGATATAGGAAGGCACCGGACCCGAGCAGCAGTGCCCCAAGCACTAGCCACCACAGTCCCGCCGAGCGCCATGCCCATTCTGTCCACGCCCGGAGGCGTGGGATCACACCACGCACATCACGTTGGGCTGTGATCACAGTTCCGTACTCACCGTTCACTCGGTCGACTCGGGTGCGGTGTATACATCAACGCGAGTCAGCCGTTGTGCTAGCCCAGAAGGCGTGCGTAGCCGTCCTGTCCTGCGTCGCGACGGAGGCGCTTGAGCGTCCGGTCACCCGAAGGTTCGCGACCGACGAACGGGCCGCCGGCGATCGGGCGCTCCCTCCGAGAGCCCGCGGATCGGGCGCCGGGGCACCACTTGATCGATCCGGACCACGGCACGACGCCGCAGGTGCCGGCGCTCGCGCAGGGCCCCCGGTAGCAGTGGGAGCGAGGCCAGCGCGCCGCGGAGCTGCCAGCGCAGCCGACCCTCCCTGAAGGCATGCCAAGCCCACCCCGCTTGGCGGTAGGTGACAAGTGGCAGCCAGCTCACGGGAAATGCCTTGGCGACCAGCAGCAGCGTGTTGCGCTCGACCAGGTAGAGGTGGCCCCCGGGCAGCTGCGCGGAGGAGCCCTCGCCGGCATGCCTGGCGACGGCGGGCTCGTAGCGGCAGGTCCAACCCGCGAGCCTGAGGCGCAATGCCAGATCGACGTCCTCCAGATAGGCGAAGAAGCGCTCATCGAAGCCTCCGAGCGCGAGCACGGCATCGCGCCTATAAAGCGCCGCTCCTGCGCACGCGCCGAATACCTCTCCGGGCGAGTCCCAGCGGCCGTCGTCCGGGCCGAACCGGCCGCGCTGCTCACAGGCGCCATCCCGCCTAAGCACATCGCCGGCGTCGTAGACCCGGCTGACGTCAGCCAGGTCGAGGATCTTGCACGCGACAGACGCTGCAGAAGCATCGGCCATGAGTGCGCCTGCCATGCGGGCAGCCCAGTCTGACGAGAGGACGACATCGGTGTTTATCAGCGCAACCATGCTGCAGTGGGCGACACGCAGGCCGACGTTGGCGGCATGGGCAAACCCGGTGTTGGTTGACAGGGGAATCACCTCCACCGCCGGGTGCTCGGAGCGCAGGTACTCGATCGAGCCGTCCCGCGAGCCGTTATCGACCACGATGGTCTGGGATGGTCGGAGCCGCTGATCGGCAAGGCTGGCCAAGCATTCGGGCAGCCACCGGCGACCGTTCCAGTTCGGGATCACCACGGTGATGGATGGCGCCTGTTCAGGGCTCGCCGGCTCAGGCGAAGCGTTCGCGGCGAGCGCCATCAGCCGGTGAGCGAGGCCGCGATCCAGCGCGTCACCTCCGGCCCGAACGACTGCCTCCAGTCTCGGCTCCAGGCGACCCGAGCACCGCTCATCCGGCCCTCGAGATCCGAAGCCTGCCTCGCGGCTACCCCTAACGCGCCCGCGATTCCGCCGATGGTCGGGGCTGCGACCACGAGGTTGCTTGAGATCGCGCTCATTACTTCGGAGGTCTTTGTCTCGTAGCTGTTTGTCACCGTCACGGTTCCGGTCGCCGCCAGTTCGATCGTCTCCAGTCTCGGCGAGGGGGTTAGATCGAGCGCCAGCGCGAGGTCGTAGCTGGACCGCAGCGACGTTTCGTAGGCAACGTCGTTAGGAGAGAGAAGCCGGAGCTTTGTCGCCCCGCTGAGGCGAAGGGCGTTCCGACCGCCGATCGCGCCCGAGCAGTCAAGCTGCCAGTTGGTCAGAGTCCCCTCGCCGACCGCCTCCTGCAGCGCGGCCACACCAAGCTCGAACATGTTGCTGCGGCCTTGTGCTTGGGGATGACCGAGGAACAAAAAACGTCGCTCGAAGTCGCCGACGGACGCATCGACCCCCGCGACCGGGGGCTGGTAGCAGTTCGAGCGGCGATCGCCGTCGTCGAGCCCGGCGCCATACACCCCGATCTCTCGGCGGCGGAAGTAGTCCCGCAGCGGCTCGCTCGAGAACAGGGCGTGGTGGGGAAGGCCGTAGGACTCCTCAGCCAGCGCCGCGGCGCTGCCAGTGGGCGCGATCAACGGCTCGTACTCCTCGATCAGATACAGAAAGGGATGGCCGTCGAGCTCTGCCGCGGCGCGGTGGGCGATGTGCGCAGAGGCTGCCGTGGTCGCGACGAATCGGTCTCGAGGGCTGACCTCCAGATCCCGGGCCTCGCGGGCGAAGGCCACCTCCACGCGACGGAATATCCCCGACAGCCCGCTGAGGCGCTCGATCGCGCGCTTCCACGTTCCGGGCAACGGACGAACCGGGTCGACCGTGACGATCCGGCTACGCAGCCCTTGCTCGGCCAGCCGCTGAGCGAGATTCAGGCTGCCGATAACCGACCGAGAGACGTCCTCGGGGTCGATCGTCGGGATCAGGATGTTGACCCGCTCGGGAGCGGCCGGCGTGCAGCCCAGCATGAGCGGCCTGATCCGCTGCGCGACTCCGCGCGATGCGTCGTCGCCTGGCATCTGCGCCCCCGGGTTCACCCATAGGTCTGGCGGCGGAACAGCGTCAAACCGGAAACGTCGCGTCGGGCGCTCGCGGATTGTCGGACGGAGCAAGCGTCGCCACGTGAACGCATACGCGAGCATCCACTCACCGCCGAGCGTCTCCGGCGTTCCGAGCAGCTCTCGGAGGCCGCGCCGCCAAAGGTTCAGGAGCGCGATCGGCGAGCGCTCCGCCTCCAAGAACCGTCGCAGCGATCGGCGCTTGGCGTTGGTCATGCGCTCGCCACAGCGCATCTGGAGGATCGTCGCCAGCTGAGTCAGGCGCGAGACATCGATGAAGTAATGAAACCGCCACAGCCTCACGCGCTCGCGCGGGTCCTTGAACAGGTTTCCGAGCCGTTCCCTGAACGCCACCATCTTGTTCGCGGCGTCGTGGCCCAGCACCGCGTCGCGGTGCTGGACGTAGTCGTAGAGCGGGCGATCGACAAACGCGATGTCGCCCAGCGACAGCGCCACCAGCGCGATCCAGTGGTCATGGAAGTGGCCGAACTGTGCAGGAGGGAACGGAAGTGCGCGTTCGAGCAGCTCACGGCGAAACAGCGACGCTGCGCCGGTCACACAGTTGGCGATCAGCAGCGAGAGCAGCTCGCGGTAGTTGTTACGCCGCATGGTCCAGTACGTGTCGGAGATCAGGTGCCCGTCCTCGTCGATCACGCGCACATCGCTGTAGGCGAGCTGGGATCCGCGAACCGCGTCCAGCAGCACGGCGAGCTTCTCCGGGTACCAGCGGTCGTCCTGGTCACAGAGGGCCACGAACTCCGCTCGCTTGGGAACGAGAGCGAGCACCCGTTCGAAGTTGCGGTAGAAGCCGAGTCGCCTCGGCGACTGAGACAGCACGAAGCGCGGGTCGCCCGAAAGCTCGCGTTCGATCGCCGCGAACCTTCCCGGGGTCGAGCGGTCATCGCTCACGACGCAGATCCAGTTCGAATGGGTCTGCGATCTGATCGATTCCACCTGACGACGAAACAGGTCGATCGGGGGGTTAAAAGTGGCCATGCAGATCACGACCAACGGGCCCGGAGCATCCGCGATGGGATCCGCCAGGGGAGTGGCAAGCGGGCCCTTCGCCGTCAGGGTGGCAAGCGGCGCGATCACCTCGCTTCCGTCCTCGAGCTCCGCTCGCAGCAGCAGCTCGAACGGCCCCTCAGGCCGCGGCCCGATCTTGACCGTCCCCCAGAAGCCCGTGAGATAGCCACGAAGATTGGGGTCCTCCGGCGATCGGCCATCCGCCTCCATCCCGTCGATCGCGAACACATCGAGTTCGGGATGCAGAGCCTGGAACTCGTCGACGCGCGGCATGCCGTGAGCCTCCACCGGCTGCTCGTGTCCGTCGAGCACGAACCTCAACCCACGAACGTGCTGCTCGCGGTGAAAGCAGGTTCCGCACACGAACAGTGCGGTGCCTGCGCCCACCTCGAGCTCTCGCGGCAGCGGCGCGTCGAGCCGGACGTGCAGGCCGTCCGGACGGCGCGCCGATGAGCTGACCGCTTCCCTGGCTGTCGTGGTCGTGACTGCGTTCTCCTCCTGCAAGCGCGCAGCAACGCTAGCGCCGTTACACTTCCGGCGCTCCATGGAGAGGGTTTGGTTGAACCTGGGCACCGATGCTGCGGTGCGCGCCTTGGAGCGGGGCGAACTTCCCTGGACGCTTCATCCGGCGTGCGCGTTCGCCAGCGACCCGGGTCAGTGGGGAGCGTCGCTGATCAACGACGGAGAGATGATCACCTCGTGCCTGGGCATCGCCCGCCCCCGTTCGGTGGTCGAGATCGGGGCATACGCCGGGGATCTGACCAGGTTTCTGCTGACGTGGGCTGATCAGTCGGGCGCTCGAGTCTTGGCCGTCGATCCCTCGCCCCAAGACGAGCTGGTAGCGCTGGCCGAAGAGCGGCATGACGTCGATCTGGTGAAGGAGACCAGCCATGCCGCGCTCCGGCATCTCCCACGTGCGGACGCCTACGTGATCGATGGCGACCACAACTACTACACCGTTTCGGAGGAGCTTCGCCTGATCGTCGAGGCCACGGGGCAGGAGCCGCTTCCCCTGCTCATGTTCCACGACGTGGGATGGCCGCATGGGCGGCGCGATGACTACTACGATCCGGAGCTGATTCCGAACGAGTTCCGTCAGGAGACAGTGGAGGGCGGAGGGTTGTTCCCGGGGGTGCCGAGGCCCCAGCGCGGCGGCTTGCCATACAAGTTTCCGGCCGCGAAGGAGGGTGGCCCGCGCAACGGCGTACTGACGGCCGTGGAGGACTTCCTGAGTGAGCAGAGCGGTCTGCGGCTGGCGATCGTGCCCGCGTTCTTCGGGTTTGGGGTCGTGTGGCACGTGGATGCGCCCTACTCCGACCAGCTGGCGCAACTCCTCGGTCCGCTGGACCGCAATCCGATCCTGGAGCGTCTCGAGGCGAACCGCACCTTTCACCTCGCTGCCGTTCACCAGCAGATGGCGGAGGTCACGGCGGCGCTCGAACGGCTTCGCCGCCAGGAGGAGCTGCTGCGACGGATGTTGCGCTCGACGGCCTTCGGGATCGCGGACCGTCTCTCGCGGTTGAGGCATCGCGCTGGGATCGCGCCGGCAGACGTGGCCGTCTCCCGCGAGGAGATTCTGAAGACGTTGTCGGACTAGGACCGCGGCTGCGGACGGGCCGCGTCCGTGGGCCTGCCGCGAGGAAGACGCGAGCTGATCCGCTGCGAGAATGACCGCCTGAGCGCGTTCCCACGTCGCAGCGACGCCGTCAGCCGCCAGCTTTTGCTGCTATCGATCGCCTGCTGCTCCTGGGCCGATTGCTTGGCCGTGGCATCGAGGCGCAGCAGCTCCGTGGCAGCCAGCAGGCGCGCCGCGGCCGCGGCCGCCTCCGCCCTGCGGGCTCGCTCCTTCCAGACGACATCGTTCGGGTCCTCCGGTCCGGAGTCGTCCCATAACTCGGCCGCGCGGATGTGGGCCGCGACCCAGATCTCGATCTCTTTGATCAGGTCGAGCGAGTGGTGATGGGCGACTTGGAGGTCGGCCGCCACGACCTTGCCGCCCGCGCGGCGCACCTGTCTGCAGATATCGAAGTCGTAGCCATGCAGCATCCCGATCGATTCCTCGAAGCGAAGGTTGCGCACCACCCAAGGCGAGAACGCCATCATCACGCCGTACACGGTGTCGACCTCCCCTGGCGAGGCCGTCTCGTCAGGCTGGAAGCGAAGCTCCCCGCCTCCGAGCTCTCCGTAGTGGTAGGTCGCAGAGCTCCACGTGACATCCCCATCCCACCAAGAGATATTGGTCGCGTCCTTCGCGCCTACGCACCCGACCACCCCGACCTCCGGATCCGACAGCGTCGAGCGCAGCTTCGCGCAAAAGGCCGGATCGACGATCTCTGCGTCTTCGTGAACCAGCACCAGCGCCTCCAGCTCCGGCAGCTTCGCGGCGGAGTCAAACAGCAGGTTGTAGCTGCGCGCCACGGAGCCCGCGGCGGCGCGTGCCAAGATCACCGACTCCGGTTCAGCGGCACGCTGGAACCCGATCTTGGCTCGCCCTTCGTAGACGTCGGGCGCGATGATCGAGCAGCCAAATGCGATCACAGGGCGGGCGATGTTACCCGCAGCCTGCTTCGCAAAAGGCCTCCGCCGGGCAGACCCACGCCGCTTATACACTCGGCGCGATGATCGTCTTCGGCTCCGCGGTGACCTCGCCGGAGGAGTACGCGCGGTACGCCGAGCCAGGGATCGAGCGAGCCAAGGAACCCGACTCGCTCGTGCTGCCGCACCAGGCGGAGGGCTCGATCTATCGCAACTACAACACGATCATGGAGCAGGCTGCGGCCATCGAGGGCCTCGAGGCGCTGGTGCTGCTGCACCAGGACGCGGAGATCGTCGATGAGCGCTTCTGCCAGAAGCTAAGGGAGGCGCTGCGGGATCCGGACGTGGGCGTGGTGGGCTGCGTGGGCTCGCTCGGGGTCCGGAGCATCGCCTGGTGGGAGGGGTCGGTCACCTGGGCATCGTTCATCCATCGCTACACCGAGTTTGGCGGCGGTGATTTTCCCTCGGTGACATGGCACGAGAACGAGGGCGCGCCGTACGCACACCTGGGGGAGGTGGACTCGGTCGATGGTTTTGTACTCGTGCTCTCACCGTGGGTGGTGCGCAACATCCGCTTCGACGAGTCGCTGGGACAGGCCCTCCACGGATACGACTTCGATTTCTGCCTTCAGGTCCGCGCAGCGGGCCGCAAGATCGCTACCGCGGACTTCAAGGTCATCCACAACCACTCGCTCAACCTGGCCAGCGATCTCGACAGCTGGTGCAAGGGGCACGTGGCCGTGTGCGAGAAGTGGGACGGGAAGATGCCCGGGGTGGGATTCGCCGGCGGTGATTGGCGCTATCGGGCACGGCGGGCCGAGGCTGAGGCCGCGATCACGCGCGCGGTAGCGATCTCCACGCGTATGCGGCAGGCCGCCAGGGTGCTGCAGCACGAGCGCATCATGGCCGAGATGACGGAGAGTCTGAGCTGGCGGCTGACCGCACCGCTGCGAAGGATCAGGGCGTTCCAGCGCGGCCGCCGCGTACCTCGTGACGAGGCCGCGGGCGGGGCCAGCGGACAGTCCGTCCTCGGGCGACGGATCGGCTAGCTTGATCCCCGAGGGGGCCGATTCGCTGTGAGCGTGGTTGCCTCACAGAGTGCTGAGGCGCAGGTGTCTCCGCGCGATCGGGAACTGACGGTGGGTCCCTGGCCGGTGCCAGCGGGGGATTGGCTGGTGCTGGCGGCGATCGTCGTCGCCGGCGTGCTCCTGCGCCTGCCGTCGGTCGGCAATTCCCTGTTCGGCGACGAGGTCGGCAGCTATTTCATCGTTACGCAGCACAGCCTCGGCGGAATCGTCCGCTTGCTCAACGGTCACTCCGTTGACCTCACGCCGCCGCTGTACTTCCTGCTCGCGCGCCTGATTACCCATCTTGGCAACTCGGTGCTCGCGCTGCGTGCGGCGCCGATGTTGGCGGTCACGATAGCGATCCCGCTCACCTACCTGGTCGGCGTGCGCACGGTGGGAAGACGAGCTGCGCTGATCGGCTCGGCGTTGATATCGCTTAGCCCGTTTTTGATCTATTACGGGACCGAGGCGCGCGCGTACGGGCTTGTCATGGCCTTCGTCCTCGGCTCGACCCTCTGTCTGCTGATCGCGCTCGAGCGCCGCCGCGCAGGGTGGTGGGCCGGCTACGCGGTACTCACCTGTGCCTCGATGTACACGCACTACACGGCTGCATTCGTGCTCGTGGTGCAGTTTTTTTGGGCGGCAGCGACCCATCCGGCCGCCCGCCGGAGGCTGCTCGTCGCAAGCGCGGCGGCGCTTGCCGGGTTCGCGCCGTGGATCCCCATTCTGGTCAAGAACAGCCACTCGGTCGGGACCAAGGCGTTCGGGATCCTCGAGCCGTTCGGGCCGCACGCGGTCGCCCACGATCTGGCGGGCTTCTCGCTTGGACACCCGTACCTCACGCTCTACACGGTCCCGGGACGTATCGGGCTCGCGCTGATTGTGGCTGGAGTTCTAGTCGCAGTCAGCGCGCTGGCCGAGTACGCCACCGTGCCACGACTCGAGCAAATCTCCCGCGCGCTTCGGTCGCCCGCGTTGCTGCCGGTTTTGCTCGCGCTCGCCACGCCGGTGGGCTTGGGCCTGTACAGCGTGCTTCGACAGGACACGTGGGACATGCGCAACCTGATCACGTCCTGGCCGGGCCTGGCGCTGGCCGGCGGAGCGTTGCTGGCCGCCCCGCGCGCGCCCGCCCGATACGTAAGCACGGCCCTCGCGGTCGCGGGGTTCGGCGTGGGCGCCGCCGCGCTGCTGAGCCCAGCTCATCAGCGACCGGACTATCGTGCCGCGGCTGGGCTGATCGTGGCCACCGGCCAGAGGAGCGACGCTGTGGCGATCGTGCCGGCGCCAACCCCGGGGCCATTGGCGGCTATGGACGCCGCGCTGGCCTATGCCGGGCAGCAGGGGCGGCCACTGATCCGGATCGGATCGCCGCCGCTGGTCGCGACGCTGCACGCGCCACCGTACGCGCTACTCCCGCCGACGCCGACAGCGACGCTCGCCCGCCAAGCTGCGTCGGTCCCGCCTGGGGGTCGGCTGTTTGTCGTCGCGCCCGGCGCAGCCCCGATGACCGCGCTTCTGCGCTCCGACCGCATAGACCCCGTCACGGTTCTCGGCCCGTCCTTCGGGGCCGGCGCCTCGGGACGGATCTTCGCCCCGGTGTTCGTGCCCCTCTCGGCGTTTCTACGGGAGGTAACTCGGAACTTCCGGCCGGTCCAGACCCGTGTGCTCCCGGGCTTTCTGCGGCTGTCGGTCTACGTGCTCGTGAGGCGCTGAGCTGGTGGTCGCGGTCGGTTGGGACCGCCGCTAGTCCAGCGCTCGCAGCGATCGCACCGCCCGCCCGGCGGCCCGGACCGGTCGCGTCAGCGCCCAGCTGAGCGAGCGCTCGTACTCCCGCCGGAGGCGCGCCACCTCCGCGGCGGCGTCGTCGCGCGCCACACGCAGCGATTGGTCGAGCCGGTGGTCGCCGCGCCGCTTGACGTCCTCGAGTTCGCGCTGTAGTTGCCGAAGGTTATGGCGCAGCGCGGCGTACTCGCGGGGATCCTCTCCGGGCCGCTCGAGGTCGGCCACCGATAGGTCCACATCGCGCTTGCGGAGCATTGCCCAGCTCTGGTTATGGATCTCGGGGACGATCTCCACAACCTCGAAAGCACGGCCCCAGTGCTCGCGAAGCCACCAATCTGAGATCAGCACTAGCGGTGCGCCATCGCTCGCCGGGTGGTCGTGTCGAAGGACGTTCATCCCGATCCTGTCCTCTTCCCACGGTTCTCCGGCCAGAGCCTCGGACACCCAGCGTCCCATGTAGGTGGCGATTAGCAGGGCGCCCGGTTTGAGCAGGCGGTGAAGCTCGAGCAGCCAGGGCAGCGAGTTGTCCGTCAGGTGAGTGAACACCGAGATCGCCCAGATCAGGTCGAAGCTCGCGCCTTCCAACAGAAGCGGAGGCATGCGCTCTGAGCGCAGCACGTTCAGCGGGGGGCATACCGTTTCGCGCAGCAGCTCGATGCTGGATTCGTCGATGTCCACGCCCCACAGCTCGGCGCGCTCGGCCTCTTCCATGAAGTGCTTCAGCGTCCGTCCGGCGCCGCAGCCGAAGTCCATCACCCGCTTGCCCTCGAAGGAGAAGCCCTCCGGAAGAAGCTCGATGATCGCGGTCCTGGTCTCCGGTCCGAGTTTCTCCCAGAGCTCGGCGAAACGCTCGATCCAACCTGGCTCCAGGTAGGTCGACATGGCTTCAACTGTAGGGGCAGACATAGAATCCCCGGAGTGAGCCCGCTCTTCTGCCTGCAAGCAAGTGGCGGTTGATGGCGCGCCGGCGCGCGGGCGCCTGAGCCGCGAGCCGGTGCTGATCGAAGTTCGCGACCTCGAGAAGACCTTCCGCGTTCCAGACCATAGGGTGGACACGCTTAAGGAGCGTGTGGTGCATCCGTTGCGGCGGGTGGAGTTTCGGGAGTTGCGGGCGTTGCGGGGGATTTCGTTTGATGTGCATCGGGGGGAGTTTTTTGGGGTGGTGGGGCGTAATGGGTCGGGGAAGAGCACGTTGTTGAAGGTGTTGGCCAGTATTTATCGTCCGGATGGGGGGCGGATTCGGATGGCGGGGAGGTTGGCGCCGTTTATTGAGTTGGGGGTGGGGTTCAATCCGGAGTTGACGGCGCGGGAGAACGTGGAGCTCAATGGGGTGATGATGGGGTTGGGGCGTCGGGGTGCTAAGCGGCGGTTGGAGTCGGTGTTGGAGTTCGCGGAGTTGCGGGAGTTTGTGGATCTGAAGCTCAAGAACTACAGCTCGGGGATGATGGTCCGGCTGGCGTTTGCGGTGATGGTGGAGGCCGATGCGGATGTGATGCTGGTGGATGAGGTGTTGGCGGTTGGTGATGCTGCTTTTGCGCAGAAGTGCACTGATGTGTTTCGTGAGAAGAAGGCGGCGGGCAAGACGCTGGTGTTGGTGACCCACGACATGGCGACCGTCCAGGCCTTCTGCGACCGGGCCATGCTGATCCACGACGGCGAGCAACGATTCCTCGGCGAACCCGAAGAAGCGGCCCTCCGCTATTACCGGCTCAACTTCGGTGCTCCCAGTGCGACCGGCAATGGCGAGCGGGCGGTCGATGTCCCGGACGTGAACGTACGACTCGAGGACGTCTGGCTTGAGGACGATCGCGGGCAGCGGGTCGACAACGTTGAACAGCGAAAGCCGTTTCGACTGAACTTCGTGGCGCAGGCGCGCCAAGAGCTGATCGACCCGGTATTCAACTTCCACTGCATGAACATGGACGGCCACTGGGTGTTCACGTTCACCACGCGGCTGGGGGGCGAGGGGGATGGGCCAAGACACGTGGCTGAGGGCGAGCGGATCCGGGTGGTGGCCGAGATCGAAAACCCGTTGCGCCCGGGCCGCTACGCGACGCAATGCTGGATCTCGCGCAGCGGGTGGCAGGGGAAGATGGCGATCCAGATGCTTCGCCTGCTCGACTTCTACGTGTACGGAACGCGTCCGGGAGCCGGGAACGTGACACTCGATGCCGACGTCAAAGCGTTGTTCGACCCTCCCGAGCCGGACGCGGTGCCCGAGCCTCGCGCCGTGCCCGACCCCGGCGAGCGGCTTTGACCCTCCGGCTGCAGCTCGAGCGGCCGCTTCCTGACTCTCTCCCAACCGGAAGCGCGACCGCCGTGTTCCTGGTAGGCAGCTGCTTTCACCCCAGCGAGCGGATCGAACGTCTCCAGATAAGCATCGATGGGACCGGACATCCCGCCGCCGCCCACGGCCTGCCCCGTCCCGATGTAGGGGCCGCGAATCCATCCTGCCCACACAACAGCTTCTTCAGCGGCTTCTGGGCCACGGTCCCAGTCCCGGCTCGCGGCGAGCCGGGCTCAGTTGACGTCGCACTCGCGGCCCAGCTTGCCAGCGGAGCGCAAGCCGAGATTCAGCTGGGCACGATCGCGTTCACCGAGCCCTCAACGCCGGAGCCGCCTTCGACCCGAGCGCAGCTCGGGCGCAGCGTGATCGCCATCTGCATGGCGACGTTCGAGCCTGAGGAGACGCTCTTTCGAGCGCAGGTCGAGTCCCTGCGGGCGCAAACGGATGAGAACTGGATCTGCCTGATCAGCGACGACTGCTCCGCCCAACAGCATTTTGAGAAGATCGTGGAGATCGTGGGCGATGATCCGCGGTTCATGGTCTCCCGCTCGGCTCAGCGCCTGTTCCCGTACCGCAACTTCGAGCGGGTCCTCGAACTGGTGCCGGCGGGCGTCGAGCTGGTGGCTCTCTGCGATCAGGACGATCGGTGGTACCCCGACAAGCTAGCCGCGCTCCGCGCCGGGCTCGGCGACGCCGTGCTGGTCTACTCCGACATGCGACTGGTGGAGGCCGACGGCCGCCCCCTGCGCGAGACGATGTGGCGGGGTCGGCGCAACAACAACTCAGACCTAGTGTCGATGCTGGTCGCGAACACGATCACCGGCGCCTCGGCGCTGTTCAGGCGCGAGCTTCTAGATCTCGGGCTTCCGTTCCCAGACACGCCGGGCTTTCAGTTTCACGATCACTGGCTCGCTGTGGTGGCGCTGGCATCGGGACGCGCGGCATACATCGATCGGCCCCTGTACGACTACGTCCAGCATCCGGGAGCGGTATTCGGGCACGTGACCCACGGCAGCCGGCCCCCATCCCGCCAGCGGCTGTTGGGACTACGAGAGCGTCCGAAGGTGCCCCGCTGGCGGGCCGGCTACTTCTATGGGTATCTGTCCCGCAAGACCCAGGCGATGGTCGCCCTCCTGCGGTGCGCCGACAGGCTGTCGCAGGCGAAGCGCCGTGGGCTTGAGCGGTTCATCGCCTGTGACGAGTCTCTGATGGCACTGTTTTGGCTGGCGTGCCGCCCCCTGCGCCGGCTGGTCGGCCGCACTGAGACACTGGGGACCGAGATCGAGCTTGCCCAGGGGATTGCGTGGAAGCGCCTGATCGCACTCCGCGCACGCTATTGGCCTCACCAGCGGGGCCGCCTGTCCGACGCGAGCATTCCGCCACCGCAGGGCTTCACGCAGAAGCGGTTGCGCAGGTGGCGTGCGCGCATCTAAGTTCGGCGGCGGGACTAGCATCCAGCGCGCGGATGCTCAATCTTCAGCACTCACTGCAGCGGGCTGCGTTCGGGCTGGATGACGACAGCGCCCTAAAGCGGCGCGCCTCGGCCAGAGCGAAGGTCCTGGCAGGTCCAGTCGTGATCGATGTCCAGGGACTGCACAAGATCTTCAGGGTCCCGGCCGGCCGCCGCGACACGCTTAAGGAGCGTGTGGTGCATCCGTTGCGGCGGGTGGAGTTTCGGGAGTTGCGGGCGTTGCGGGGGATTTCGTTTGATGTGCATCGGGGGGAGTTTTTTGGGGTGGTGGGGCGTAATGGGTCGGGGAAGAGCACGTTGTTGAAGGTGTTGGCCAGTATTTATCGTCCGGATGGGGGGCGGATTCGGATGGCGGGGAGGTTGGCGCCGTTTATTGAGTTGGGGGTGGGGTTCAATCCGGAGTTGACGGCGCGGGAGAACGTGGAGCTCAATGGGGTGATGATGGGGTTGGGGCGTCGGGGTGCTAAGCGGCGGTTGGAGTCGGTGTTGGAGTTCGCGGAGTTGCGGGAGTTTGTGGATCTGAAGCTCAAGAACTACAGCTCGGGGATGATGGTCCGGCTGGCGTTTGCGGTGATGGTGGAGGCCGATGCGGATGTGATGCTGGTGGATGAGGTGTTGGCGGTTGGTGATGCTGCTTTTGCGCAGAAGTGCACTGATGTGTTTCGTGAGAAGAAGGCGGCGGGCAAGACGCTGGTGTTGGTGACCCACGACATGGCGACCGTCCAGGCCTTCTGCGACCGGGCCATGCTGATCCACGACGGCGAGCAACGATTCCTCGGCGAACCCGAAGAAGCGACGCTGCGTTACTACAGGCTCAACTTCTCTGGTACGCCGGAGCGTCCGGAGGGCATCGAGAGTGACATCAGGCTGCTCGACGTATGGCTCGATGACGGACGCGGCGTTCGGCTACAGGACGTCAGCCAGGGCCAGCGGTTCCGGATCAATCTGGTGGTCGAGGCCACTCGCGACCTACCCTCCCCGTCGTTCGCGTTCGAGTTGCTGAACGTCGACGACGTGGCGGTGTCAGGCTTCGGATTGCGGCTCAAGCAGTCAGATGGCAGGCCCAAGCCGATGCGGGCGGGGCAGCGCCTGAAGGTCTCCGCAGACCTCGACAACCGGCTCGTACCAGGACGCTACGCGGTCGTGGGATCGATCTCCCGCAGCCGCAACGAGGGCGACATGGTCATGCACGACGTCCGCCTGGCGGACTTCCTGGTCAAAGGCACTGACCCGATGCCGGGAATGGTGTTCGTGAACGCGGACGTTCGCGCCACGATCGAGGGATCGCGGTGAGCGCGATGCCGGAGCAGGGCGGCGTCAAGCTGCGCGACGTGCGGGGACCGTCGGCGCTCAGCGGCGGACAGAAGCGGTTCTGGGAGCTGACCTTCCTGATCGCCTCGACCGATTTCAAACGAACCTACTTCGGTACCGCCCTCGGCTACCTGTGGTCGGTAGGACGTCCGCTACTGCTGTTCGCGGTCCTGGTCGAGGTGTTCACGCACGTGTTCAAGCTCGGTTCGCAGATTCCCCACTATCCCGTGTTCCTCCTCCTAAATCTCGTCCTCTTCGGCTTCTTTCAAGAGTCCACGACTACCGCCGTCAACTCGATCGTGAGTCAAGAGGGGGTGGTGCGCAAGACACAGTTCCCGCGTCTGGCGATTCCGGCCGCAGTGGTGCTGACAGCGTTCTTCAACTTGAGCTTGAACATGATCGTCGTTTTCATCTTCATCCTCGGCTTCGGTGTCTCGCCCATGTGGACGTGGCTGCTGCTGCCAGTGATCCTGGCGATGTTCTGGGTGATAACGCTCCCGGTGGCGATGCTCCTTTCCTCGCTATACCCGCGCTTCCGCGACCTATCGATCATCTGGACGGTGTTCGCGACGGCGCTGTTCTACGCCACGCCCGTGCTGTACTCCTTGACCCAGGTCGAGGGGCGCTCGCACACGATCGCCAAGCTGATCGCGATAAACCCGGTGACGCCGATGCTGGAGCTGGCGCACCGGTGGATCATCGGTCCGGCTTCAGCGGCCCCCTACCCGGGAACCGCGGCCGCCGGTGGCTCCGGCAAGCTGATCATCTCGCTGGCCATCCTTCTCGGCTTGATCATCCTGTCGATCTGGGTGTTCAACCGCGAGGCCCCTCGGATCGCCGAGGAACTGTGACTAGGACCGGGCGTGCCCAGCTACTTGCGACGTAGGAACGGCAGCTCGATCCACCGGTAGCTGATCGACGCCACGATCGCGGTGGCAGCGACGCTCACGACGAACAGCACCAGCGTGCGGGCGGCGTGCAGGTGGGCGAGCAGGTTCGCACCTGAGGCGGAGAACGCGGCGTTCTTGCCCGGCGTCGCGATGAGTTCGATGATCGTCAGGTGGTAGAGGTAGACCGAGTATGAGATCACGCCGAGCCACACCATCGGTTTCCACCGCAGGAGCCATCGGGGCGCTCCCCCTCGCGTGTGACCAAACACCGCCGGGGCGATCAACAGGGTCAGGAGCACCGCCTCCAGCGCGATCTTCGGGGCGGCGACGTGGAGCGACTGTCGCGCTTGGGTGGTAGCGATGAACCCAAGTACCCCACCGCGTGGTACCAACGCCATCAGCCCGGCGAACGCCGCTGCCGCTGCGACCCAGCATGCGCCCGGAAACCGGGTGACCACCCGGAGGGCCCCGTCCAGGTGCACCTCGCCGCGGTCGACTGCCACGCTCAGAACCGCGAACGCCATTCCGATTGCGAACCACAGACTCGCGCCGGCTAGCGAGCTGCCCACCAAATGACCGATGACACCGCGGGCAGCCGCCAACTGCACCGCCAGGCCGACCGCGGCAAGGACCGACAGGGAGACGAGCTCGACGACCAGCCAGCGGCGGCTACCGCCCCGCGTCCGCTCGCCGAGGCTGAGGCGACGCATCACCAACGCCCAAAGCGGAAGGCCAACGTAGAACATGACCTCTACGGACAGCGTCCACGCCACTGGGATGCCGCCTCCGACCGTGCGCCCCGCATAAAGCTGCAGGAACCCGTAGTAGCGCCACCAGTCCCCCGAGAACACGCCCACGATCCCAGGGAAGATCGCCAGCAGCGTGAGCGCGACCCAGTACGCCGGCACGATCCGCAGCGTCCGGCGTCGGCCGTATGCGGCGGGCGAAGGGCCGCCCTGGCCGGCGGCATGGGCGGCGACGTAGGGTCGGTACAGCAGAAAGCCCGAGATCGCGAAGAACAGCAGCACTCCATCAACGGCGACTTCCCCGAAACGTCCATCGAGGCCCGATCCCAGCCGACCCGTGAACTCGAACACGTGGAACGTGACCACGCCGAGCACGGCGATCGCTCGTAGGCCATCGAACAGCGGGAAGCGCGGGTTGCCGGGAGGCGGCGCGAAGGCCGGCGACGGAGCCTCGGAAGCCGTCACTCGGTTCGCCGCCGCCCGCGGCTTCAGTGTCTCGGTGGCCGCCAAAGGTCAGGAGCAGTGTACTTTTTGGCCGCCCAGGGCTGACCACTGTTCCGGCGAGAGGCGCGCGCGGATCGCCGAGGCCCTTGAACGGCACTCCCGGCTGTCACAGGGTGCGCCGACGCCTTACCCGCAGAGCGGGTTGCGGGGCACGCCGCGGCACGGACGCGGCATCGTCGGCTGACGGCGCGGGGCCGGCTGCGGGACGGAGTTCCGCGAGACATTGAATAGGCTCAGAATCACGCCCAGCAGCGCACCGCCTGGGTTTGGGGTCGTGGCGTTCTGGCACCCCCACGCCCCTTGGACGCCCGCCGGCACCGACGTGCTGAATGTGTTCCCGGATACGCAGTTGTTGACGGAGTTCTTCGACCCGAAGACGCCGCCCGCCATCCCGAGGTCCGCCCCGCCCGGATTGGTGCCGTTGCCCGAGAAACGGTTGCCTGAAATTCGATTAGCAGACAGCTGGAAGTAGATCGTGCTGCTCGTCGGTGGGAAGGGATCCGGGAACTCGAACCCCAGGAAGCCGAAGTTCGGATTGCCCCTGATCGTGTTGCCGGTGACCAGGTCGGCATAGGTTCCCGGTAGCTCGACACCGACACCCCACGGAGACTCCTGGACGTCCGAATCGGCAGGCGCCTGGATGTTGCCGTTATTGACGATCACGTTGTTCCGGATAATCGTGCAGCGCTTGATGTTGGTCGAGGCGAACGTGGGCGTGTTGGAGCGGTTGGCTGCCAGAGTTGCAGGCGCCGTCCTGCGGCGGGGGCGCGTCACCCCCGGAATCGGAGTTGGGGGCAAGCCCGACGCTGTTGTTGCGGAAGGTCGAGTTCTGGATGATCAGGTGACCACCCGAGTTGGAGCCCGAGTAGCCGAGACCGTTGTACGCGGAGGTGGCGTCGGAAACGAGCGCCCGACAGTCGCGGCAGGCGCCAATGTAGATGCCTGCGTCATTGAACCCAGAGGCGTACACATGCTTCATCCACCCGTTCACCGACTCGCCGGCGTAAATGCCATAGCCGCCGAGCAGGCCGGTGTCATAGGCGGTCAGATACTGGCCCCACCAGCCACGCAGTCCGATGCGCGAGCTCTTGCGGCCGCCGTTCCACCAGATCTCGTTGCCGCTGCTGAAGTCATCGCGGCTTGAGCGATCGAAGTTCCGCACTGTCAGGTTCTCGATCCAGACCCCGTTCGCCCTCCGGACCTCGATGCCGTTGCCCACACGATGCCGGCCGTCGATGATCACGCCGTTGCGGTCCATTCCCCGCAAGTGCAAACCGGGTTTGGTGATCAGCACCCCTCCGAAATAGACCCCCCGGCCGATGAGGATCCAGTCACCCGGGCTGGCGGCGTTCACGGCGCGCTGAATCGAGGTGAAGTGCGGGTAGGAGACCTGCCGCTTGGTGACGATCAGCACGCGAGCGGCAGCGGTCGCCGCGAGCAGCAACGACAGCAGCGGCACTGCCAGAACGACGAATACGCGACGAGCCAACACCCATTCTCCTTTGTCTGGCGCCCGACCGCGCCGGAAACGTATCACGCCATACGGCTAGGGGCTGCGGCTCACCTTCTTGAGAAACCCCACCAGATAATGGAAGAACGCGTTCTTCGGGTACGCGCCGGCGGGATCGTTGTGGGCGTAGCTGCCCTGGCGGTTCAGGAGCGTCAGGTTGCGCATCGGGATGCGCGATTGCTTGGCCAGCGCGATCGCCGCCGCTGGCACTCGAGGTCCGCCGAGGGCGGCGCCGAATGCGTAGATCAAAAGACGCTTGGGCAGGCGGCGGCCCATCGTCGCGCGCAAGCCGAGGACCTGCTGGGCGGGGTTCGCGATCCCGTTTCCGACAGCGGCGGTGTCGTCGGTCAGCCGCTGCGGGAAGTACCACTCGGTGCCGTCGGCGCCGCGGACAACGAGGCCCGAGAACATCCTGGCGAAACGCGCGATCGGGGTCAGCGCCCCGGTGCCGTCCCAGGTGTGGTAGCCGTTCACGGTGCTGGCGGAGATTCCCCTTCCCAGGTGCGCCTGCGCGGCAATAAGCGACGGGGGGGAGGTGCCGACGTTGAGCGCGAAGCCGTATTGGGCTCGGTTTGTGGTTGGAACCGGCGGCTTTAGGTTCGCGGGGAGCAACGGGAACGTCTGGCCCAGGTTGGGCCCGTTTGGAGCGATCAGTGCGGCCAGTGCGCCGCCTGTGCTGAACAGCCCCGCGAATGGCGCCGGGATCCCGCCAAACGCAAGCCACGGAGAGTGGGTTCGCAGTGTCGCTAGTGCCGCCGATGCCGCCTGGGCGCTCTCGGGCGGACCGCTGCCGCCATCGTCGTACACCAGCCCTGCGAGCTGGGTGGCACCGGCCCGGCCGTTGAAGTTCCAGGTCGCGTAGGCGGTGACCACCGACCCTCCAAGCGAGTGGCCGCCGAGCACCACCTTGCCGCCCAGACGTCTGGCCGCCGCGATCACGTGCTTCAGGTCCTCGACCGCAACCCGCATGCCCCACTGCTTGGCGAACTGCACGCTGGCGTCGGGAATCAGCCGAACGTGACGGGAGATGCTGCGGTTCGAGAGCCATCCCAGGTAATAGTTGAACACCCGTTGCGGGCTCGCCCTCCCGGCCTTGGCCAGATCGAACACGGACTGGTCCTCGAGCAGGTTCTCGCGACGCTCGACCGACCACACCTGCCACCCCGGCACCTTGGAGACGATCCACCGGGCGAGCGGCACGAAGTACGTGCTGCCCGCGGATGTGCCTGGCTCCAGCACCAGCACGTTCCGGGCCGAGCTCGGGCCGATCTTAAGCACTCCGACCTTGTCGTATCGCGCGGGAGTGCCCGCCGGGGCTGCGCCCCGCATCCATGTGACGCGCAGCGGGCTCGCGGACGCGGCGCCTGAGCCGAGTGCGAGAAAGGCGATTGCGACTGCGCTGGCGGTGATTCGCTTCAGGGCGGCCGACATCATATGTCCTCGGCGCCCACCAGAACGGCGCGTCTGGACGCGTCGCTTTCGGCCGTCGCCCTCTCGCGGCTTCGCCGGCCATCGTCCTCAGCAAGCACCAGCACCAGGCCGGCCAGAACGAACGCCACCAGCGACAGAGCCGGCATCTGCCAGTCCCAGTCGAGCGGGGAGTGCACTGCGTAGGCGACCAGCGCCGCCACCGGACCGGCGGCCAGCGCAGGTCTGGCGCGCATCGCCCGCGCCGCGGCCAGGGCCACCCCGCCGACGAACGCCAGCAGCAGCGCGATCCCGACCACTCCCAGCTCGGCCAATGTCTGGAACGGGAGCGAGTGGGCATCGTTCGCCGCTTCGGCGAACGGGCGGTAGCGAAGCCACCACACCGCCCATCCGCCGGCACCCACGCCGTGCAGCGGCTCGTGCTCGAATGCTCTGAACGCCACGCGCCAGTATGCGTAGCGGTTGCTCTGAAGGGTCGTGTAGCGCGAGGCGCCCGCGCTCAGCGCCGTAGCCGAGCCCTCCTTGGCGCCCAGCACGATCGCTCCTCCCAGACCGGCGCAGATCAGTGCCGTAGCCAACCAGGGCGCTGCCCTCGGCAGCCGCAGCGGCCGGTCGTATGTGGCACGGCGCTGCAGGAGCCACTGGACCGAGAACGCCGCCACGATGATCACGACCAGCAGTACGAGCACCACCGCTCCCTGCCACTCGCGCGTCGACAGCGTCCCCGTCAGCGAGGTCACGCCACCGAACGGCGCGGCCGCGGCCGCGGCCAGGGCTCCGGCCGCGATCGTCACGATCAGCCCCTCGAGCTGTTCGCGCCGCGGCGCCAGCACCACCAGGGCGACGATGCCGGCCGCGCACGCGAACAGGGCTCCGCGCGAGAATGACAGGTAGAGGCCCAATCCGAGCGGCGCCGACGCAGCGGCCGCCGCCGCGCGCAGGCGCGGATCTCGATCGCGGTCGCCGGCCAACCGGGCGCAGAGCACAAATCCAAGAGCGGCCAGCTCGCCCATCGCGTTCCAATACGTGAGCGGCTGGTCGAGCCGTCCCCGCGCGCTGACCGACCGGGAGAAGTGAAGCAGCCCCGGCAGCAGCCGCTCGGAGATTCCGTAGCCGGTCGCGATCAGCGTCCCGGCCGCCAGTGCCGGCTCGACGGCCAGCTGCCACTTACCCCGCAACAGCATCGCCGCCGCCAGCAGAGCGCCGACGTACAGGACTGCGATCTGACCCGCGTGGTAGGCGCTTCCGGCGATCGGTGCCCAGGCGATCGAGGCCAGCGTCCAGGCCGCGAGCGCCGCCAGGCCCCCCAGCGCGAGCCATGCGCTCCGGGCGCGTGGCAGCGAACGGCCGTTGACAACGGCGGCGATCGCCACCAGCAGCCACACGATCAGCCCCGCCCATACCCGGGGCTCGTCGAAGTAGCCGCCGGTGAAGAACGCGAGCACCGTCGGACCGGCGAGCAGTACGGCGCGGGCGCCGATGAGCACGCCGCGGCTCATGGAGCTAGTGGACCGTGCGTAGGGGGACAACCACTAGCGGTGCGCGTCCTGGATCGCGCGCCTCACCAATCGCGTGGCCATCAGCGGCTGGCGCTCGGTTTGGGGCCGCAGGGCCGTGGACGCGGTTGCGATCTGCTGCCGGATGCCCGCCCTGAAGGTGGCGGCGTCAAAGCGGGCCGCGTTACGGACGCACGCGGCCGGATCGATCGCGGCATCATCGAATTCGAGCACCGCCCGGGCCAGCTCCGCTGGCCCGCCCGACCAGAAGCATCCGGTCACCCCGTCGATCACATTCTCGAGCGCACCTCCGCCGTGGCGCGCGATGACCGGCCGGCCGGCCGCCTGGCTTTCGACCGCCGCGATTCCGAACTCCTCGATCGAGGTCATGACCAGGGCGCGCGCCCGCTGCAGGATCTCCGCCACGGTCGTATCGGTTACACGGCCGGCGAACGACACTGTGGGCCCCGCCTGGCGGCGCAGCGTTCGCCACAGCGGACCGTCGCCGATGATGATCAGCGGCAGGCGCAACTGGTTGAACGCTTCTATGGCCACGTCGATCCGCTTGTGCGGCATCAGCTCGGACACGAGCGCATAGTGGCCGCGGACCGGTCCGGGGCTGAAGCGACCGGTCTCCACGGGCGGGTAGACAACCTGCGCTTCGCGGCCGAAGAAGGAGTGGATTCTGGCCTTGGTGGTATGGGAATTGGCGACGTAGCGGTCCGTGTGGCGGGCGGCCATCCGGTCCCAATGACGCCAGCGGTGGAACGTGACTCCCAGGAATCTCCGCATCAGCGGGTTGTGGCAACGGGCGAGTGTCTGCTCGCGGTCGTTCCAGGCATAGCGGAAGGGGTTGTGGCAGTAGCTCACGTGCAACGTGCGCCCATCGCACATGATCCCGTGCGCCCACGCCGAGGAGCTCGAAACGACCAGGTCGTAGTCGGAGAGATCGAATGACTCGATCGCCGCCGGATACAGGGGGAGCAGAGTTCGGAAGGTCCGCGCCGTGGGATGAAGGCGCTGAAGAAACGACGTGTGTACCGACCTGCCGGAGAAGCGCCCCTCGGTCCCATGCTCGTCGTAGACCGCGGTGTAGATGTCGGCTGTCGGCCACATGGCACACAGCTCGAGGAACACCCGCTCGGCGCCGCGCAGGTCGAGCAAGAAGTCGTGGACAAGCGCGACCCGTGTCTGCGGTGCCGGCACGGCGCCGTTGGTCCTCATTGCGTTCTGGTCTTCAGTGACCCGGGCCGTCATCTGGACTCCTCAAGAAGCTTGCCCATCGCCCTATCTGTGAGCACTGCGGTCCGCCGCCAAGGATAGGCGGCCGCGCGCCGAAGGCCCGCCGCGATCAGTCGCGCGCGCAAACCCTGGTCACACGCGGCGGTCACGAGCGCGTCCGCCAGCTCTCCGCCGCTTTCGGGATCCACCAGGAGCCCGGCGTCGCCCACCGTCTCGGGCAGTGCCCCGCGCCGGGCTGCGACGACCGGCACTCCGCTGGCCATGGCCTCCAGACAGGGCAGCCCGAAGCCCTCGTGGAGGGACGGCACGGCCAGCACGCGGGCTCCGGCGTAGAGCGCGGGCAGGTGTGCCTCCGACACGTAGCCGAGCGTGCGCAGGCTGGTGTCCGAGTCGCGCAGGTAGTCGCGCTGTCCGCCCGCGAGGACCGGCTCGATGCCATGCTCGCGCAGCGCACGCGCCGCCGCTTCGAGCCCTGCGATGTTCTTACGCGCCGAACGGGTACCGAGCGCCAGCGCGTAGGGTCGCTCCAGCCCGTAGGCCCGTTTAGCCGGGGCTGGATCGACTGTGGGTCGAAAGCGCTCATCAACTCCGGCTGGGATGACTTTGACCCGATCCGGCGCTATCCCCAGGAGCTCTACCAGCTCCGTGCGGGCGAACTCCGACACCGTGATCACCAGCCGCGCTCGGCGCGCTATCAGCGGCAGCATCCGGCGCTGGTAGGCAACGTACGTCCACGAATACGCCTTGGGCATCCGCAGCGCGGCAGCGTCGTGGATAACGACAACGTTGCGCCGATCGGTGACTGGCGCCAGGTTGGCAGGGCAGTACAACAGCGTGCTGCCACGGGCCCGCGCCGGCAGCACCGCCTGCTCCCAGAGGTGCCCCGCGCGGTGGGCGAGCGCGCGGGCGGGGGCCAGCACGCGGTAGCGGTCTGGGCGCAACGCCGGGAGCCGCAACGCCATCTCTCGCGCCAGCCGTTCGACGCCGCCGATCTGCACCCGGATCGCGGCCCGGGCATCGATGGCGACCGGCGGCAGGCGGCCTTTCACGGCCGCGGACCGGCCGGTCGCTAAGCCCTGCGGGTCGCGCGGCGCAGGCACGTGCCGAGGCCCAGCAGACCGAACCCAGTCAGCACGGCCAGCGGAGCGTCGTAGCCGGTCACCGGCAGCGTGTTGCCCGATGTGGTCCCCGAGGTCGAGCTGGTGGAGCTCGTCGCGGTCGCGGTCGTGCTCGAGCTCGCGCTCGATGAGCTCGGCGCGGACGAGCTCGTCGCGGCGGGCGCCGAACTCGACGCCGGTGCGGACGACGCCGAGGATGGCGGCGTCGAAGACTGCCCGCTCTGAGAATTCGTGGACGAATGACCGCCGGCTAGCGGGTCGACGTATTGCTGGTCGCCGGCGGAGGGGCCGCTGGCCAGCGCCATTGCGGGAACGAGCAAAGCGGCCGCCACGGCCGCAATCAGACAGACGGTGAGCTTGCGCGGCATTTGGAGCGGCGAAGTATTGCATCCGGCTGGCGAGAGGGGGCCGCATCAGACAAAGCGCCGAGAGCATCACCTCCAGAAGCGCGCCCGCTAGCGGCCCGCCAGCAGGCGATAGCCTCCGCCCGCGATGCGCCTCCTTATCAGCTACTCCGGGGTGCTGGGGGGCGCGGAGCGAGCGCTGGTGGAGCTCGCGGGGGCGCTCGGCGCTGACTCGTGTCTCGCCTGCCCGCCTGGCGCGCTCGCCGACGCGGCCCGCACGCGCGGCCTGCGTGTATTCGTCCTGCAGGAGCACCGCCTCGAGCTACGCGGGCAGCGCATTCTGGCGGCGGGGCGGCTCACGGCGCACGCGCGCGAAATCCGCACGCTGATCGACTCCGTCGAACCCGAGCTGATCGTTGCCTGGGGGATGCGCTCCGCGCTCGCGTTGTGGTTCACGCGTAGCGCCCGTCGCCGGGCGCCGATCATCTTCGCGCACCTCGACTTCCTCCCGGGTCCGATCATCGCCACGCTCGTCCGCTCGGCAGCGGCGCGGTTCGATCAGGTGGTAGTGCCCTCCTCGGCGGTCGCCGCCGACCTAGACCCCGCCGGGCGCCTAGGCGACCGGGTTGCGGTCATCAACCTGGCGGTCGATGTCGAATCGTTCGCCCGCTCCAACGGCCGGCCCGCGCATCCACCCGAGGTGCTGGTGTTGGGAGCATTGGTTGGCTGGAAGCGTCCCGACCTGGCCCTCGAAGCGCTCGCGATCGCCCGGGCGCGCCGCCCCGAGCTGCGTCTGCGGCTGGTGGGCGCGCCCATGGGCGCGGCGGCCGAGAAGCTCTTGGCGCAGCTCCGTCAGCGAGCCTCGCAGCCCGACCTTGCGGGCGCGGTCGACTTCGTCGGTTCTGTGGCGGATCCCCGCCCGGAGATCTCGCGTGCCACCTGTCTCCTGCACTGCGCGCCGCACGAGCCTTTCGGGCTGGCGCTAGTGGAGACGCTCGCCACCGGTCGCCCGGTGGTGGCGCCAGACGCCGCGGGCCCACGGGAAATCGTCGATCGTTCGTGCGGGATCCTGTATCCGCCTGGTGACGCGCACGCCGCCGCCGGCGCCGTCCTGCGGTTGATCGACGACCCGGCTCAGGCCTCGGCCATGGGCGCACGCGGACGGGAGCGCGCGCGGGCGCGCTTCGACCTGGCGCAGGCGCGCTCGCAGTTCGCAGCTGTCACGCGCTCCGTCGGGCTGCGCCGGGCGCCGGCGCGTCGCGAGGCGGCGCGGGCCCTGGCGCTCGTGACCGTCACCCATAACTCATCAAGCGAGCTGGAGCGGTTGCTCCAGTCGGTGGCGCGCCACCTACCGGGCACTCGGGTATTGGTGGTCGACAGCGCCTCAGAAGACCGCAGCCGCGAGGTGGCGTTACAAAAGCGCGAAGGGGTCACCATCGATCTGATCGCGCTTGAGCGCAACGACGGCTTCGGCGCGGGCTGCAACCGGGGTTTGGCGGCGGTGAGAGAACCGGTCACGGCGCTGGTCAACCCCGACGTCGAGCTGATCGACGATTCGCTGCTGACGCTGGTCGAGGAGGCGCTGCGGCCGGCCGGCCCTGAGCGACTGCTGGCGCCGCTCGTGCTCTGGCCCGACGGCTCCCGGCAAGACACAGTCCATCCCCCTCCGGGGTCTGCCGCCGAGCTCGCCCGCTCTCTCATTCCGCCTGCGTTCGCCATCGGAAGCCTCGGGCCGGCGCTCGCGCCTTGGCGCTCGCGCACGCCCAGGCGCGTTGGCTGGGCGGTCGCCTGTGCGCTCCTCGGGCCGACCGACACCCTCGCCCGGCTGGGACCGTTCGACGCGCGGATCTTCCTCTACGGCGAAGACCTCGACCTTGGGCTGCGCTCCCGCGAGTTGGGCATCGAGACCTGGTTCTGGCCGGAGGCCAGAGTCATCCACGCTCGCGCCCACGCGACAGCCCGGGCCTTCGGCGGCGAGCCGTTCGAGCTGCTCGCGCGCGCCCGCCACGACGTTGTCGCCCGACGCCTCGGCCCGCAGTACGCACGGCTCGACGACTCGACCCAGATGCTCACGTTCGCCTCACGGCGCCTGCTCAAGCGCGCACTCGGTCGTGAAGCAGAGAGGGAGCGTCGACAGCTCGAGGCGATCCGCGCCGTGCGCCGCTCGCCTTGAGCCCTGTCCCCTCGAGGCGCGCGGCAGTCACAGCCTCCCTCACCGCAGTCGTTATCACCGCAGTCGTAGTGGTCGTGGTCGTGGTCGCGCTAGGCGGCGGGAGACAGGTCCCCGAGGAGCAGATAGGGGCCAATGTCAACCTGCTGTTCATCCTGCGCGGCCTCACCGCCGCACAGGTCGACGCACAGCTGAAGGCGCTACGGGCAACCGGCGCGACGCTCGCCCGCGCCGATGCGTTGTGGGAGCTATCTGAGCCTTCGCCGCCGGTCGGCGGGATTCACCGCTACGACTGGACATTCGACGACGCGGTAGCCGGGTCGCTCGCCGCCAACCGGCTGCGGTGGCTACCGATCGTCGATTACTCGGCGGGGTGGGCGCAGTCGCTCCCAGGGCAGGATCACTCGCCGCCAGCGCGCCAGCGCCACCTCCGATTACTCCGCTTACGCCGCCGCGCTCGCGGCGCGCTACGGCCCCGGCGGCTCGTTCTGGCGCGCGCATCCGGAGCTTCCGGCGCTGCCCGTTCAGGAATTCGAGATCTGGAATGAGCCCGACAGCTTGTACTTCTGGGTTCCTCGGCCAGACGCGGCGCGCTACGCCCAGCTCTACGCGGGCGCCCGCGCGGCGATCCACGCGGTGGACCCCAGCGCGCGAGTGCTCATCGGCGGACTGTCGACCGCCGTGACGTTCCTTCCGCAGTTGCTCGCCGCGGACCCGGGGCTCCGGGGCGAGATCGACGGCGTCGCAATCCACCCATACGCGGGCTCGCCAGCGGCAGTGCTGGCCAAGGTGGTGGCCACGCGTCGAACGCTCGAGCGACTGGGGCTTGCGACTGTGCCGCTGTACGTGACCGAGTTCGGCTGGACGACCAGCCCGCCGGGCGCCCTCGATTACCTGCCGGCCCGGCTGCGCCCCGATTACATCGAGCGGACGCTGGTGGCGCTGGGGAGCAGCGGCTGCAATCTGGCTGCCACCACCCTCTACACGTGGTACTCACCCCAGCGCGATCCCCGTAACAGCCAGGACTGGTTCGGGATCAGTCCCCCGGGGGCGCGCGGCGGCCCGGATGTGACGGCCTTCTCGGCCGCGCTCCGGACAGCGCAGGCGCAGATGCCGGCGCGCGGCCGCAGCTGCTAACGGCGCGCGCGGCCGCCGCTACTGGCGCCGCGGGCCGCGGGCCGGCGGCACCGAGAACCGCCGCAGCCTCAGCGCTCGATCGAGTGTGCTGCCTTGTTGAACGCGGCAAGCGCGGGCTTTGCGCTCACCTGCCCGTTCCGGGAGGCGAGCAGCCCGGCGAAGTTGAACGGAGACGCTCCCGCATACTCGAAGCCCATCCACGTGTACCAGTCGAAGCCGACGAGGCCCAGGCGTCGGCGGTTCGCGGCAAGCAGCGGCAACAGCGAACCGAGCCGCTGCGCCTGTCCGGCCTCGGTCGTCTCGAAGTCCCACATATTAGTCGTCTGGCCAAGCGAGGACATCCACCCGGTCTCACCGGCGAGCATCGGCTTGGCCCGGTCCCCGGCTTTGTCCATCGTGCTCCGCACATAGCGGAGGATCCGGATGACGCCCTCGGGGTATTTGGTGTACGGATGGACTTCGACCACGTCGAACAGCCGGCGAGCCCCCCTCACCCGATAGATCGACGCCAGGTCCAGCCAGGAGTAGGCGGTCAGGCCAGCCAGCACCACGCTGGCGCCCGGGTCGGTCCGTTTGATGGCAGCGTGCGCCAACCCCAGCAGCGCGATGTAGCTGCCTTGCCACGGCGGCTTGGGCCAAAAGTAGACAATGTCGGGCTCGTCCCAGATCTCCCACATGCGGATGGGCCGCCTGGGGAGCTGCGGGTGCTGGCCCCAGAAGCTCCCGCGGGGCCCATAACGTCCGATCAGCGTCCTCAGGTATTGCGCGTATAGCCGGTCGTCGCGCGGAAGCGGAAGGCCGATGCCGGACGTCGGTCCGGCCGCCCACGATGGCGTGTAGAGGACGACCGGTAACACCGTCATCCCGCGGGATGCGGCGGCGGTCACGATCTGGTCGGTGCCGGCGAAGGTGGTCGGGATGCCGCCAGCGCCGGTCACGAACGCTCCGTGCTGGCCCGCGGGTATCTGAGCTGAGCTCGCATAGGGCTGTGCGGCCGCCCAGCTGAACACCGCCCGCACGTTTTGCACGCCGCTCGAGCGCATGAGCCCAAACTGACCCGCCAGCGCCACGCCGCCTTGGGGGGTGAGCAGTGGCCCATCGACGTTCATCCCCACGAACCTGCGCGGCACCGGCGTTCCGGCCAGGCGCCGGGAGCGTCCCGCAGCCAGCCCGGGCGCGACCAGCGTGGCCGCCGCCGCCAGCACAATCGCTCCAAGCCGGGGCATGTAAGGCGCGAGTTTAATCACCCCCGTGCCCTCTCGATGAGTTCTGGACCACGCTCGGGTCATAAGCTAGGACGTCGGCGTTCGCCCGGCGAAAAATCCGCGACCCGACCTAAGGAGGTAGCGATGTCAGACCACACGATTGGAACGCGCCAGGAGTGGCAGGCGGCTCGCGACGAGCTGGCGAAGCTGGAGGGCGAGTACGCCGAGCTTGGTCAGAAGGTGACCGAGCAGCGCCGTCAGCTTCCTTGGGTTCCGGTGGAGAAGGAGTACGAGTTCGACACCGAGGACGGCAAGAAGACGCTGGCCGAGCTGTTCGACGGGCGCTCGCAGCTTTTGGCCTACAACATCATGTACGGCCCCGACTACGAGCTCGGGGCCTGCCCCGGGTGCACCAACCTCGGGGACGAGCTCGACGGCACTCTCCCTCACCTGAACCACCGCGACGTGACGCTGATCTGCTTCTCGCGCGCCCCCATCGACCGGCTCACGGCCTACAAGCAACGGATGGGTTGGCAGTTCCCCTACGTCTCGACCTACGGGACTGACTTTCCGTTCGACTTCGGGCTGGCGCTGACGCCCGAGCAGGCCCAGCAGATCCCGCCGGTCAAGGAGATGATCGACAACCCGCCCGAGTGGCTCCAGGCCTGGGGGCGGGACATCGGGGCCAAGCTAGAGGACGGCCTGCGCGAGGGGCCCAGCTGGATCGCGTTTGCGCGCGAGAACGGGCGCGTGTACCACACCTACACCGTGATGGCGCCCGACCCGTTCGTCGCCCCTTATCACGCCTTCCTGCTCAAGCGAACACCCAAGCCCGAGACCGAGGCGTTCCGCGCCTGGCGCAAAGACGAATACCCGGACTGAGCGCTACCCGCGCAGCCCTTCGGCCGTGAAGCCCGCGTTCAACAGCCGCATGGCCTGGGCGCCGCTATCGCCCGAATGCAGCAGGACCACCCCCAGCCACGTGCGCCCCCGACGCGCGGTTCCGACGAGGCATTGCCCGGCAGCGGTCGTATACCCGCCCTTGACGCCATCTGTGCCCGGATAGCCCAGCACGTAGAGCGGGTTGTTGTTGTAGAGCCACAGCTTGCCGCCCTTGATGGGGAGGGGCATCACGGCTTTCGAGGAACCGACGATCCGCGCCAGCAGCGGCTGCACGAGCAGCGAGTGAGCCAGCAGTGCCAGATCCGATGCGCATGAGTAGTTGCCCTTGTCAACGATCCCCGATTCCGTCGTGAAGTGGGTGCAGCGAAGCCCCAACGCCTGGGCCTTGGCATTCATCATCGCGATGAATCGCTGCTGCGTTCCGGCCACGCGTTGCGCCAGCGCGATCGCGGCGTCGTTGCCGGAGGGGAGCAGCAGGCCGTAGAGCAGCGTCTCGACCGACACCCGCTTGCCCAGGGGCAGCAGCCCGATCCCCGAGCCCACGAAGTGGACCACCTGGGGCGTGATCAGCGCCTGGGCCGTGGGAGGCACGTGCTCCACGACTAGGAGCGCAGTCATCATCTTGGTCACGCTGGCGATCGGGAGGGCTGTCTGGGGAGCGCGTTCCCACAGCACGCGGCCCGTCTGCACGTCGAACAACACCCCACTGCTAAGCGGCAGCGAAAGCTGCGCCTGGACTTGGCGCGGAGCGAGCGCGATCCCGTAGTCACTGCGGCTCGGGGCCGAGGCCACACCGTGCTTCGCCGCCTTTGAGAGCTGCGGCGAAGACGCACGCGAGGCCATGAACACCAGCAGGACTACCAGGCACACCACTAGCAGCAGCAGGACGAATCCCAGCACGCGAAGGGCCCGCGGCGACCGCCCGCGCAGCCGCCGGGGGCGCCGAGGGGAGCGACCGCGCAGCCCCCGCGGCGTTCGGCCGCGGAGCCCCCGCCGTCGCATGTGGCCCTCTTGCAGGATCGAGTAGGGACTCATTGCTGGGGAGGATGGCGCAGAGCGCCGAGGATGCCAATCGTGAACAGCAAGACGATCATCACACCAAGTACCCCGATCGCGGTCACGCCATGATGGACGAAATCGACAATTGTCAAGTAGGCGAGTAAGACGATGAACACCAGTGCGATTACCAGCACTGCTCCGCGCATTAGCTATCAGCCGGCCGGCCCCCGCTCAGTACACGGGGTACGGAGGCGGCACCTCCTTTCGCTTGGTGGCCAGCAGCCGGATCGCTAACAACCCGAACGCGAACCCGCCCACGTGGGCGAAGTACGCGACGCCGGAGCCTCCCCCGGTGGGATTCGTGAGTCCAGCGGCGCCGAAGACGGCCTGTTCTGCGAACCAGACCCCGAGCATCACCCACGCCGGCAGCTCGAACACGGTTACCAAGAACACGATGAACACCAGCGTCAGCACCCGAGCCCGCGGATAGAGCACGATGTAGCCCCCGAGCACGGCTGCGATCGCTCCAGAGGCGCCGAGCGTGGGGGCGGTGGAGTTCGGTCCGATGGCCACCTGTAGCCCGAGCGCGGCCAGCCCTCCGACGATGTAGAAGGCCAGGTACTTCACCGGCCCCATCGACTCCTCGACGTTGTTGCCAAAGATCCACAGGAACAGCATGTTGCCGCCTATGTGGAGGATCGAGGCGTGCATGAACATGCCGGTGAAGATCGTCTCCCACGAGGGGAGCAGGTTCTCGGCCGGTATGTGGTTCGCGCCCAACAGCGCCGTGTTGCAGACCATCTGCGCCGTCTCCGGGGCGGCCGGAGTGCTCACCTCGGCGCAGTGCACACCGGGATGCGTGAGCGCATAGGGGATCGCCCCGTACTTGACCACCTCCTGCGTGTCGGGCCCGCTGAACAAAGAGCCCCCGTGCCTGATCGCCAGGATGTAGACGACGAAGTTGGCGACGATCAGCGCGACCGTGACTACCGGGAACCGATCCGTTGGGATGTTGTCCTTGAGCGGGATCACGCGCGAGGATTATGTAGGGGCGGCTCCGCGGGCTCCGCCGCCCCCGTTTTTGGCTCGCTCTTAGGCCCCTACGAACGGAGAGGCCACGGCGACGATCCGCCACGGCTCGGCGCCCGAGCCGTCGAGCGCGAGCGTCCAGCGTTCGGTGAACCGCCTCTCCCGCGACTTGCTGCCCGTCACGACCGCGGTCGTGTCGCGATCCTCGAGATACCGCCGGCCGATGATCTCGACCTCGATCGTCATCGTCGGCGGCTCGGCGTGCGGGTCAAGCCCCACGATTCGGATCTCTTTCACCCGCGGCCCGCGAACGACGAGCCGTGTGCGGCCGCTCGGGTCGCCGGGGTGAAGAAGCTGGCGTGCGGCGTCGCGATTCGCGAGCTCGAGCAGAGCGGCGTCGTCGCCGTCGACCGCCTCAGCCCAGGCCTCGACCGCGCGCCGCGCCGCGACCTCGAGCACATCCGGCGCGAAGCGGCCATCGACCAGGCTGAGGTCCAGCGCCGCGGCGCGAGCGCTGCCCTCGAAGCTGAGAGCGGCCACGTCGGCCACCTTCGTTCCCGGGGGCACAGCATCGGCGAGTGCCCCTTCGATCAGGGCCTCGTCACGCATTGATCGCTCGTCCGCCCAAGGGGTCGGAACGAGCTGCTCGTCTATGGCGTGGGCTCCCTCGGCCCCCTGCTCGATGGACTGGAGCACCCACTGGGTCCCGCGCCTGGCCAGAGTCCAAAATTCCCTGACGCGCACCGTCTCGCCCAGCCGGCCGGCCCTCTTCAACCGGTTCCCCCGTCCGTCCTCGACGTAGTCCCGGAGCCTGGCCTCGATCCGGCACGTGACCCTGTCGCCGGCGAGACCGCCACGGTGTTGCAGCGAGACGTACTCGACCTTCGGGAGCCCAATCAGCTGTACCCGGTTGCGCCAACCGCGGCGCTGGAAGTCGTCTAGTCGGCGCTCCCACTCGGCGAGCAGGTCGGGGGCGACTAGGTTTCTAAGACGCGAGCGGTCGCCCGTGTCCCAGGCGGCCTGGACCTGCTGGAACAGCGACGCCACCTGGCCGCGGACGTTTGCCGGCGCGAACGCCGGTTCATCTTCGGCTGCCTCGGCCGCGGCCAGCTCGACCCGCCGTTCGCGTCGCCTGGTGCGCCGCCGGGCGGCCGGCCCGGCGGTCTGCTGCGCTGCGAACCACTGGCTCGCATGAGGCGCGAAGTTCATGACCAGGATCGCCACGATGATCAATCCCACGAGGACCGCCGCCCCGATGCCGTGGCCGAAGATGGCGATCCTGATCAGGATCTGGATCAGGATGTAGAGGCCCGCGCCACGGCCGCCCCCACCGCCGCCGCCTCCGAAGCCGCCAGAGCCTCCGCCCGCGGCTGCCAGCGCTTCGGGCGCGAGCGCCAATGCCAGGAGGAGCACGGCGAACACGATCAACCCGCGGCGCTTCATGCGCTCGCCACCTCCAAAGCGATGGGCCCGACGCCTGGCTCGTGCTGGGCCACGTGCTCGTCGGCGTGGTAGCTCGAGCGCACCAACGGCCCCGCGGCCACGTGCTCGAACCCCAGCTCGTAGGCCACCCTCTCGAGCTCCGTGAACTCGTCCGGATGCCAGTAGCGGACGATCGGCAGGTGGTCTTTCGTTGGCCGCAGGTACTGGCCGATCGTGAGTACCTGGACGTGGTGCTCGCGCAGGGTGCCGAGCGCCTCGACCATCTCATCGAAGCTCTCGCCCAGGCCAACCATCAGCCCGGACTTCGTGACGACCTCGTCGCCCCCCATGTCCTTCGCGGTTCTGAGCACCCGGCACGAGCGATCGAACTTCGAGCCCCTCCTGGCGACTGGGTAGAGCCTAGGGACGACCTCGACGTTGTGGTTGAACACGTCCGGCTTCTCGGCGATCACCTTGGCGAGCGGCATCTCGGCGCCCCGAAAGTCGGGGGTGAGCACCTCCACTTTGCATGCGGGCGCTTGCCTTCGAATCTGCCGTATGACCCCCACAAACGCGGATGCGCCGTAGTCCGGAAGGTCATCGCGGTCGACACTCGTGATGACGGCGTGTCTCAGCCCCATCCGGGCCACGCTGCGTCCAACGCGGGCCGGCTCGAGCGGGTCGTTCCAGGTCGGCTTGCCGGTCTTGACGTTGCAGAAGCCGCAGCGTCGCGTGCAGGTGTCGCCGAGGATCATGAACGTCGCCGTTCCGCGCTGCCAGCACTCGCCGATGTTGGGGCACGCGGCCTCCTGGCAGACCGTGTGGAGGTTCTCTGAGTCGATCAGGCGCTTGAGCTGCCGGTACTTCGGACCGCCGGGCGCCGGCACCTTGAACCAGGGAGGCTTGCGCCCGCCGTGCGGCTCGACCTCAGGGCCGAGGACCCTCAGGACATCGACTATGCCCCCAGGGTTGGCTCTCGATCGAGTGCTCACTTGTTTTCAAATTGTGACGCCGCGTGACCCAATCGTCACGCTCTACCCCAAACATAGCGGGGTGGGCGAGGCCGTCCGAGTAGTGCGGTAGCGGCTCGCTCTCGGTCCAAGCCTGGTGGCGAGTCGCGATCGGGAACAGTTTTGGGGTCCAGCGATCGAACTGCCTTCCTGCGCAGCGAAACTAATTTTTTGCAAATCATCGGAACGGGCAGTTATGATCGGGCTTCTACAAGACGGAGGGCCGAGATTCGTGGTGCGGGCCATGAACAGGCGCAGGGGAAGAGTGGACAGAGCAAAAGACATCATTGTCGCGGCGGCGATCGTTCTCCTCGGCGCGATGGTGTTTGCCGCACCGGCGCTCGCCCGCGACGGCGGCATCCACGCGCGCCCGGGCCTGGAGAAGGCCGTGACGAACACGACCGGCGCCGTCCCCGATGCGGTGACGTCGGGCGGGTCGGCGACCGGCTCGGTGACCGACAAGACGACGCAGCTCGGCGGAGCGGTCGTCCAGCACGCGGTGCCGGTCGTCACGACCCCCGTTGCCAAGGTTGTGAAGAGCACGACCCCGGTCCTCAACCACACCGTGTCGGCCGTGCGGTCCGCTGTCCCCGTGGGGAGAACCACGGACTTGGTCACGCGGACCGTCGCCCCCGTGACCGGGGCGGTCAACCGGCTCACCTCGGGCCGGCCCTCGCACCGCTTGCAAAGCGGCAGGCCTCTCATGGGGTCGTCTGACGCCCCGCCGTCTTCGGGCAACGCGCCGCCTGCCCCCCGGGGTGCGCCCGCCGCGGCTACAGATTCGGGGAGACCGTCCACCTCAGGCGCTTCCTTGGGACGTCCTGGTGGACCGAGTTCGGCACCCACCGGTGCGCGCGGCGGTCATCCGTTGAGTTCTGGCGCCGCGTTCACCGGCGCGCGCGAGGATTGGAATCCGGCGCTCACGGTCACGGCCACTCAGGGCCGAGCTGACCGGTCGACCTCCGCGGGCACGATCTCAGGGCCGGTCCTGGCGCCGTACGGTGGGGGAAGCGCGACCAGCGCCGGTGCTTCGTCCGGAGGCGGCGGTGGGGTCCCGGCCGCGGCATTTCTCTTCCTCTTGATCTTGGCGGCGGTATTTGCCGGCCGCCGCCTCGTGGTGACCGCGGACCGCCTCCCGCGGTGCCAGTTCGTATTGCTTCTCGAACGTCCCGGTTAGGGCTTAGCGCCGGTACTTCAAAGGCTCGTCGGGAGCTCGCTCCCGGCGATGCGCCGGGCCCGTTCCCGGCGACGTAAGCAAAACGAACTGAAAGGAACGTGATGAGACGAGGTCTCTGTGCGCTCGTGGCGGCTGGTGCCGTCTCGGCGCTCACCACAGCACCCGCCTCGGCGTTGATGCAGAACCACCCGGCGGGCCAGTCGCAATCCGCGACGGCAGGCCAGACTGCGTCGGCCAACGGCGGGCACGCAAGTGCCAACGGCGGTAATGGCGGCAACGCCTATGGCGGTAACCAGATTGGTTCCAGCATGCTCCAACGCAAATCGGACGCGCAGCAGGGCGGCAATACCTACGGCGCCGACGAGATGCGTTACGGCCCGAGCCAATCGGTCGAGCAGAAGGGCGGCAACGCCGTTGGCGGCGATGGTGGCAAGGGCGGCACTGCGAGTGCCAACGGCGGGTCGAATGACCAGAGCACGTCGATCGATCAGAGCCAAACCAACCAGGGCGGCGGCTCCTCGGAGGGAGGCTGCAGCCCCTGCGGCAGGTCGGCTGAGCAGGGCAGCTCGAACAGCCAGTCGCAGGACGCGTCCTCCGACCAGAATGCCTCGGCCGACGGCGGAACCGCCAAGGCCAACGGCGGTGACGGCGGCAAGGCCTACGGCGGAAACGAGATCGGTTCCGGCGAGAGCCAAGTGAACCCGCAATCGCAGCAGGGCGGCAACCCCTACGGCGGCGACGAGATGGTTTCCGGCTCGCGCCGACCGGTCGAGCAGAAGGGCGGCAACGCGGTTGGCGGCGACGGTGGCAAGGGCGGCACCGCCAGTGCCAACGGCGGGTCGAACAAGCAGAACACATCAATCGACCAGAGCCAGACCAACAAGGGCGGCGGCCAAGACTCCCCGGAGTCGCGCTGCAACCCCTGCGACAACTCGGATGGGCAGACCAGCTCGACGAGCCAGTCGCAGAACGCATCCAGTAGCCAGGACGCCTCAGCCAACGGCGGAACCGCTAAAGCCAACGGCGGCGACGGCGGCAACGCCACTGGCGGCAACAATCAAGTCCTGAGCGGCGACAGCGTGCAGCTCGGGATTAGTCCCGGGCCGGTGAGCCAGTCGAGCTCGGACACGCAGCAGGGCGGCAACGCCTTTGGCGGCGACGGTGGCAACGGCGGAACGGCCAATGCCAACGGTGGCTGGAATGAGCAAAAGACATCCATCGACCAGAGCCAGTCCAACAAGGGCGGCGGCGGCGGCTTCTTGCAGCCGAGCGACGCCTCCCCGCAGCCGGGCAACGCCGCGATACAGCAGAGCTGCATCGCACGCGACGATCCGGTCGGCGGCCAGTCGCAGGATGCGTCCGCTGACCAGTGCGCGTCGGCCAACGGCGGAACCGCCGAGGCCAACGGCGGCGACGGCGGCAACGCCACTGGCGGCAACAATCAAGTGCTGAGCGGCGACAGCGTGCAGCTCGGGATTAGTCCCGACCCGGTGTGGCAGTCGAGCTCGGACACGCAGCAGGGCGGCAACGCCTTTGGCGGCGACGGTGGCAAGGGCGGAACGGCCAATGCCAACGGTGGTTCGAATGACCAAGAAGTGTCCATCGGCCAGAGCCAGACCAACAGGGACGGCGGTGACGCCTCCCAGGGCTCGAGCTGCGAAAACGTCTTCGACGCGATGAGCAGCTCGAGCGGCCAGTCGCAGTGTGCGTCCTCTGACCAGAGCGCGTCGGCCAACGGCGGAACCGCCAAGGCCAACGGCGGTGATGGCGGCGACGCATACGGCGGAAACCAGATCGGTTCCCCGAGCCGGCTGATGTCAGACACGCCGCAGGCCGGCGACGTCTACCGCGGCGAGGAGACCGGTTACGGCATGGGCCAATCGGTCAAGCAGCAGGGCGGCAACGCCTTTGGCGGCGACGGTGGCAACGGCGGAACGGCCTGCGCCAACGGTGGTTCGAATGAGCAGGATGCATCCATCGACCAGAGCCAGACCAACAAGGGCGGCTCGACGAGCCAGTCGCAGGATGCGACGACCAGCCAGGATGCGTCGGCCAACGGCGGAACCGCCAAAGCCAATGGCGGCGACGGCGGCAACGCCGACGGCGGCAACGCACAAATGCAGAGCGACGGCGGCGGTCCGTACACGAGCGATCTCGCCTACGGGAGCAAGCCGCGGTCGGACACGCAGCAGGGCGGCAACGCCATTGGAGGCGACGGTGGCAACGGCGGCTGTGCCAATGCCAACGGCGGCTGCAATGAGCAGAACCAGTGCGTCGACCAGTGCCAGACCAAGAAGGGAGGCTGCGAGCAGCAGGGCTGCTGCGCTGCGTGATCGTCTAGATCGCTGACAGGCCACGTGTTGCGGGGGTCGCTCCGGCGGCCCCCGCTCCGCCTGCCTCAAGTGCTAGTACCAGGCCGGCGCTCAGGCCCGAGCCGGCGTACCGACCGCGACGATCCGCCACGGCTGCTCCTTGTCGCCCGTCAGCCCCATCGTCCAGTGCTCGGTGAACCGAGCGTGAGCGGAGGGGCTTCCGGAAACGACCGCGGTGGTGTCACGGTTCTCGATGTACCGGCAGCCCGAGAGGCGCACCTCGAGCTTCATCGTAGGTGGATCGGCCTCGGCGTCGAGCCCCGTGATCAGGATCTCCCTGGCCTCTGGTCCGCGGATCACGAGTCGCGTCCTGCCGCTGGGATCGCCGGGGTGAAGCAGCTCGCCCGCCACCTGGCGATCGGCGATCGCGTCGAGTGCGCCGTGGTCGCCGTCGACGGCTTCGGCCCACGCGGCCACCGCCCGGCGAGCGGCGATCTCAAGCACGTCTGGTGCGAAGCGGCCGTCGGCGAGGCTCAAGTCGTTTGCAGCCGCCCGAGCATCGCCCTGGAAGTTGAGGTCGGCCACCTCGGCGATCCTGGTGCCCTCTGGAACCGCTTCGGCGCTCGCGCCCTCCACCAGCGCCTCGTCATGCATTGCCTTCTCGTCGGAATCCGGCGTGGCAACGATCTCCTCCGTGAGCTCGTGCGCGCCTTCTTTGACCTGCTCGATGGACATCACGATCCACTCTGCCCCGCGATCGGTCTTCAGATCCCTGCGCTTGGCCAGCGTCCAGTACTCGAACATGTGACTGATCTCCGACGCGCTGTCTGCGCGCTTGATCCGTCTCCCGTTGGAATCCACGACGTAGTCCCGCAGCGTGGCCTCGACCGCCACCACCACTCGATCCTCGCGATCATCGGCGACGTTGTGCAGGCCCACGTACTTCACCTTCGGCTGCCCAAGCGGTTGCACCCGGTTGCGCCACTGCATGTGGTCGAAGTGATCCAGCCTTCTCTTCCACTCCTTCCACAGCTCAGGGCCAGCCAGCTGCTGAAGGCGACCGCGATCGTCGGCGTCCCAGGCATCCTGGACGTCGAAGAACAGCTCGGCCGCCTCCTTGTGGACGGTGTCGCTGGCGAAGGCAGCATCGTCTTCGGCCGCAACCGCCGCCGCGGGCTCGACCCGGTGCTCGCGCTTCGAGACTCGGTGCTCCCTGCGCAAAACGACCACGCGGCGGTGGACATACACCGCGAAGATGATGATGAGGACGACAGCGATCAAGATGCCGAACGCCGCCGCGCCGCCCGATCCCGTACCGCCGCCTCCATAGAAACCGCCGCCTCCGCCGCCGAAGCCGCGGCCGCCGCCTCCACCGCCGAAACCTGCGCTGCCGCCGCCTCCGCGTGCCAGGGCGGAGGAAGCTGTGAGGAGCGCGGTGAGCATCGCGCTCGCCGTGGCGATGAGCGCGTGCCGCACGTGATTCCGATTCGTAAGCATGGTGGCCCCTCCTCAACCCGCGTGCGCCCCATTCCGGCGGCGGCCGGACGCCCGCCCGGCTCCGAGAAGCCTACTGAAGGTGAGCTGTCAGACAGGCGTAGCCGTAGGCGCCGACACGGCTGCCTCGAGACGCCTCGG
>CAWHMA010000007.1:0-1442410 GCA_963830435.1 uncultured Solirubrobacterales bacterium
GCCAACTTGTACCGGCCTCTTGGTTGATAGCTTCCCTTGGCCATATTCCCACTTTTTCAGTCGAAACATTTGCTCGTAGAACTCGTCAGGAAACATTTTTGCCCGAACGAAGAAGGTCTTTTGCGATGAAGCGTTCAAGAATTTCCTCTAGTGATGTCGAGAGCGGTCCCGCTGGTAGCCGGTGGCCTCATCAACCAAAGCGATGATGCCGACACGTCAAAGCCGCGCACTAGAAGTTCGCAGCGCTTGGCGATGCGATACTGGTTATGATGCAGGTCTCTTCCTCGCTGGCGGCAAGCACCGCTTCGCAGATCGTGGCCAGTGTCGTTGCGGGAAATCCATGAGCGATTGAACCCTGCGGAGTTCGGAATTGAGCGGTTGCATCCCATAGTCGAAGTCGCTTGGGAAATAAGCACTTATCGCTTGTCCAGACACAAATTTTGCCAAGCGGCTCCCACTCCGGCCACCGCTGCCGCCGCGAGACATTCCCAGCGCCTCGATAATCCCCTGTTGCGTGATGACTGTGCCGTTCTTCGTCAGAACCCTTAAAGGTTTCGCTCCGGAGAACGTAGCATGGGATTTCAAGTTCGCCGATTCGGAGCGGGTGATCGGCAGACCCATGACTAGCCTCCGGAATGTCGCTGTGCCATCGGGTAGCGGCGGCCCGCCGTGCGATCTCCTGACGCTCTTCCGGAGTCAGCGATTCGGCACGGGCGAACCCGCCAATAGCTTTCGATTCGTCACGATCCACGGGAATCTCCTTTGAAGAATATGCAAGCACAGGTTTCCATGATAATGCAAGCAAGAAAAGCAATGCAAGCACAAAATACAAAAATCTCGCCTTGCTTGCATAATTAGTTCCGTCTCCTGCGCTCGATTGGAGTCAACTTGACGCTGCTTGTGTGTTGTGTTATATACAATACTCATGAGCGATTTACCCGCCAAGATAATGCTTTGCGCTCGTGAACTATTCGCGGCGTCCGGCTTTACGCTGGACGAACTAGGGCAGCAATGGGCTACACCAGTCCAACCGCGCGTCATTCGGCATGGCAATTTTTGTACCGAACTGTTGATCCGCGTTTGAGTATGTTGGAACGGTTGGCGACGCCATCGGTGTCCCGGTCGCAGAGTTGTTCATCGAGAAGAAGAAAGGGCGGACAAAATGAAGCGGCTCAAGGTCCATCTCCCGAAACGACGCTCTTTGAAAAGGTAATCGAAAACGGCCATGAACCGCAAAGTCCTCCAAACGGCAAGGTCTACGAGCCGCTCAGCAGCGTATGGGAACAAGCGACGGTGACCTGCTTGAAGCAATGCTCTCGTTCTATCCCACCATTCCCCCCGAGCCGATTCTGGACGCGACTTACAACGCGGGACGGTTCTGGAAGGAATCCACACCGGCGAGTGTGGCTGATCTGTGGACAGCCACCCACACCACAAAGCCGATCATTCTCGCCACAACCGAGTAATGCCTGGCGTCAAAGCGCGCAGTTCGGAACCGTCGTTTATGATCCGCCCCATGTTGGCCCGCAAGGGCGGACAAGAGTGTGCGGCGCTTCGACGTGGACTTCGGCCAAACGATGGAATGCGGCAAGGAACACGGCTGGACATTAAGCTATCTTTATCCTCCTTTTTTGAAACAGGCGAAAAGAGTATTGAAGCCGGACGGCTTGTTACTAGCGAAAATTACCGACATGGTGAGCGCCACAAGTCGCATGGCGCACTGTGATTTCATGCGTATGGCGGAAGAGGCTGGTTTTACCGTATGCGATCTGATCGTCAAGGTTCGTTTGGGGCCGATGGTATCGACGAAATGGAAAGAGGCTGACCATCGCGCGGAAACCATTGCTTTTGGATCGTCTGTCGCAACGGGGATAGTTGCGAACGGTCAGCTTTTTTACTTTTTCGGAAAAAAACCTGCGCGTTCCAAATGCTGACTCGCTCCGTACCTGGACGACCGACGCCTTCCGCTTTGCTCCCGAAACCGGAGTTGTTCCATACGGGCGTGTAGTGCGTTATGAATCCGCGTATTCAGCGGCGAAAACCCACCATTCGCTTTCAAAAGTCAGAAAGCGACACGCCATTTCAGAGAGATGGATGTTTTGGCGGCTTGCAATTTTCGAGACATGCTCGTTCAGGCGGCTTCGCAAGCGCGCTTGCTCTTGGTAAGTTCTTTCGTCGCCTTGCCATGTATACGAGTTCGCCTTTCCGATAAGCGCGTAAAAGCCCGCTCAGCTTTGGCGCGACGCCTTTCGTCAGAGGCAAGAACGGGCTGTTGTCTAGTGCTTCGATAAGCTGTTCCCGGATTGCGCGGTCAAGATCGAATTTGAATAAGTGCGGATCGGGCAGGTTATCGGTTGCCATAGCGTCGGCCCTCCGTGGCCGACGACATCTTGCCGAAATGGGGATCAACCGTCAAGATGGCTCTGGTCTGTACTGCCCGGCGGAATATCGTTTAATTACGGCGTTTTCCGTGTGCTTTGGTCAAAAAGGAGCAAAGCCGTTTCGTGGTTTGTTATCTTTGCTCGTTCAGTTCCGGAGGAAGCGTTTCACTTCGTCGGCGACTCGTTCGGGCTGAGTCACAAAGGCCAGATGGCCGCAGCCGGGCAGAGCGATCCGCCGCGCTCGGCGATGCTCTGGGACAGGTCGAGCAGGCTCTGCGGCGAGACGAGCAAGTCGCGGTCGCCGGCCAAGAGCAGGGCCGGCACGCGGACGGCTCCCCAGACGCGGCCCCGGATTGAACGATTCCACCAGATGAAAGCGATGCGTCATCACGCTCTGGTCCGTTTGCCAGCACTGGCGCGTGACGAACTGGAACAGCGGTCCCGGTTCTCCGGCGCCGAACAACAGATTGAAAAACTGATTGATGAACGGACTGTCCGCAGGCAGAGGATAGCGCGACAGCACCCACCGGGCTACTTGCTGCAACAAGCCGTGCTCAAAGCGCGCTCCGACTCCTTGCGTGATGAGGGCTTGCAAACGGTTCGGCCAACGCATCGCCAGTTCCAGGGCCAGCACGCCGCCGAATGAGACGCCGAACACCGGCGGGCTTTCCAGGCCGAACCAGTCCAGAAACTCGCGCAAGTCGGCAACCAGATCGGGCAAAGCGAAACGCCGCCGTAAGGCGAAGCAATCATCCTCGCCCCGCAGTTGATAGCTGATGACCTGGAAGTCCTGAGCCAGAAGACGAGCCAACGGTCCCAGAAAGCTCGAAGCCGCCCGCCAATCCCGGAACCAGAACGAGAGGAGGTCCCTCGCCCCACACGCAATAGCGAGCCGTGTAGTGCTTCAGATGTGCCAACCCGAACGTCCCACCCCTGGACTGAACTCCGCGCCGCTCTCTGTCAGCCAATCGAGTGATGCCTGCACCCTTTCCTCCATCCTGAGTTTGGAGCTTTTGATTCAGTCCGCCACGCTGGGTTGTGGAACGGTTTCTCCTCAGCACGCCTCATACCAAATTCGGCAAGTAGGAACCATCCCAGACGCGTCCGCGGATTATTGACGCAAACCATTGAAAAATTTGACTTTACGACAAACGGCATGCTGTGAACGAAAAGCGACCGAAATGAGGAGATGACAAGAATTCGTCACTTTTCGACGCCTTTTGGGCTGAATGACGAACTTTCGACATGAAGTTGGCGCTCTGGAAAAGATGGTAAATTTGTTGTAACCTTTCTTAGACCATCGATTATGCTGATAATGGGAAAGAGTTTGGTTTGACAACAAGCGGTTCGTACAAGCTCGCAGTTGGACTCAAGGAATGCCTGAAAGGTTGATCCGTGGCCAGCTCATGGGTAGAGTGAAGGAGTGCGAGGAACGGGCATCTGCGCGATTTCGAACGGATTCAGAGAGTGAAGGCTGTTCATGCGCCAGCTCCTGTTGCGAGCCTGGGAGCCGATCCGCATCTTGATGCGGAGGGGGAACACTCTGTCAGGTTCCGTTCTGTCTCTGATACCAATGCTCTTGCAGCACAAGGTCGCTCGCCGCCGCTGGGCGATCGTGGCGGCTGCGGTGCTGGTCTTCGCTTATGCCGGCGGCGTTCTCAGCTACGTCATGCTGACGCCGGACATCGGCGTGCGCTCCGCCTTCACGCCGGCCGTCAATCACTTCAATCCCGATTTTCTCTTTCCCACCGATTCGCCGAATGCCGAAACCCTCCAGCGGCGACGATCAGATTGTTCGCATCGGCGATCAGGACGTTTCCAACTGGGCGCAAATCCTCCATGAACTGAACGTTCTGCGCGCACCCGCGGTGAACCCGGCACGATCGAAGATCTCCATGCCGGTTCCGGCAAGTCGCATCTGGACCTTGACGGACAAGAGATCGTTCGCGTCGGCTACAAACGCGCCGCCGACGGCGCACGCCGCGAGGTGTGGCTGCGCGTCGGCCGGCCGCCCTACGAGACGTTGGTTCCGTCTCTGTTGTGGTTCTCGCTGAAAATCGGCCTGTTCGCCGTCGGCGCCATCGTTTTCTGGAAGCGGCCGGAGGATCGCTCGGCGCCGCTATTTTTCCTGTTGTGCATCGTCTCGTTCGGCGCTTACATCGGCGGCTATCACTGGCATCGCATCGTCACGCAGCCGGTCCTGATCCTCGTGTTCATGATCTGCGGCGTGCTGCTGCCGGCGGTCAGTCTGCATTTCTATCTCGTCTTCCCGCGACCCAAGGCCATCTGCGTTGCGCCGCGTCGCGTCCTGCTGGCGCTCTACGGGCCGCCGGTGTTTTTCTGCTGCTGCTGTTACCGGCTACCTGCGCATCCGCTGGCTCATTCCACGGCGGCCCCACCGAACGTCGGCCGCCTTGCTCGATGAGATGCTGGTCGAGATCTACTGCTATTTCGGCGTGGCGGCCCTGTGGTATCTGGCCAGCGTCGTCAGCCTGCTGCACAGCTATCGCACCGCCGCCGACGTCACCGAAAGCAATCAGGTCAAGTGGATTCTGTTCGGCACGCTGGCCGTCGCTGGCGCCCATCGGCTATTCGCTCTATCTGCGCTCTGGCCGAAGGCAGGTTCGGCGGCGGCGCGGCGACCTGGCCGATGTTCACCGCCTCGCTCTGCCTGACCGCCGCCTTCACCATCAGCATCACGCGCTATCGGCTGATGCAACTCGATCAGCTCCTCAGTTCCGGCGTCGTCTATTTCCTCATCAGCTTCCTGGCCGGCCTGGTCTATTACGGCATCGTCGGTGTTCGCCGGCATGGTGCTGGTCGACAGCCGCTCCAGCGAGTGGCCGTCGCTCAGGCAGCGTGCTGGCGTCAGCGGCACGGCCTGTTGCTGTGCTGGTGCCTCGACCTGCTGCGCGGCCGCTTCACGGCCGTGCTCGATCGCCATTTCCGCCGCGAGAAAAACCAGCTCGACCGCACGCTGCAGCGCATGAGCCAGGCCATCGAACAGCTGGTCGATCCGCCGACGCTGGCGCCGCCTGCTGCAAACCTCGGCGGAATTGCTCGGCGCAGCGCGGCTCCGTCTACCTGCGACAGGGCGACCGCCCCTGTATCATCTGACCGACGCGCTCGGCCCCGCGCCGGCGTTGACCGAGCTGTCGTCCGGCTGTCCGCTGGTCGAGACGTGTTGACGCACGGCGCCTGGCGCTGCCGATGCAGCAGCCGCTCGACCGCCGCCGGCCCTCGGCAACTGCATTTCCTCGGCGGCGCGACCGCCCACGGCCTGCTGCACGAAGGGGCAATTGCTCGGGCTTCTTGTTCTCGGCCCTCCGGTCGAGCCGCGCGGCTCGACCGCCGAGAGGACCGGCGCTACACGCCCGAGGATCTCAAACTGCTGACGGCGTTCGCCCAGATCACGGTGCTGGCCCTGGTCAGCGCCGAGGGCCACCGCACCATCGAGACGCTCAACCGCGAATTGCAGGGCAAGGTCGAAAAGATCGCCGAGCAGCAGCGCCGCATCCTGGCCTTGCAGAGCCAGCTGTCCGCCAACCGCCATCCGCCCGGCCGACGTCAGTCGAGAACGGCCAAGCGGCAGAACGCGGACGCGGCAGCCGCACGCCGGACAGCGGCATGGTCGGCTCCAGTCCGCAGGTGCGGCAGCTGATGCATCTGGTGCGCAAGGTGCGCCGCCACCGATTCGTCGGTGCTGCTGCGCGGCGAAAGCGGCACCGGCAAGGGGCTGCTGGCCCGGGCCATCCACGACAACAGCCCGCGGGCCGGCAAGCCGTTCGTCAAGGTCCATTGCTCCGCCCTGTCGCCGTCGCTGCTGGAAAGTGAACTGTTCGGCCACGTCAAGGGGGCTTTCACCAACGCCATCCGCGACAAGGTAGGCCGCTTCGAGGCGGCCAACGGCGGCACGCTGTTCCTCGACGAGATCGGCGACGTCAGCCTCGAAGTGCAGATCAAGCTGCTGCGCGTCCTGCAGGAAATGACCTTCGAGCGCGTCGGCTCCAGCGAGCCGATGCAAGGTGGACGTGCGCATCGTCGCCGCCACGCATCAGGATTTGGAAACGCTGATCGGCCAGGGCCGTTTCCGCGAGGATCTGTTCTATCGCCTCAACGTCCTGCCGATTCGCCGTGCCGCCGCTGCGCGAGCGGGCCGAGGACATGCCGGAGCTGGCGCTGCATTTTCTGCGCGTCTACGGCCAGCGCATGAACAAGCCGGTGACAGCATCGACGACGACGCTCTGGTACGCTCAAGAGCCTATGCCTGGCCGGGCAACGTCCGCCAGCTGGAAAACGCCATCGAACACGCCGTCGTCGTCGCCGAGAAACCGATCGTGACCGTGGACGAGCTGCCGGCCGAGCTGCACGCCGATTCTTTCCCGTTGACACCGCTCTGTATACCCGTCGAGTGCCGAATGGGAGCGACGTTCGAGGACGAGGAAAGCTCGCTGGACGAAAAGATTCGCGAGGACATTGGTCGCCGCCGTCGTCGGGCATCGTCGCGCCGCCCGGTTTGGTAGCGGCGATCGAGAAAGGAAAGCGAGGAGCGGAACGGGAAATGTTGGTCCGGCCCTCGCCGAGGCCGGCGGCAACAAGGCCGGGGCCGCCCTGCGCTCGGCATGGCCCGCAGCACCTTCATCAGCCGCCTCAAACGTCTGGGATTGAGGTGAATTTCCCACCAGACATCTTCTCTTGCATAGAAAATGTTACCCCATCCCGTTCCCCATCCCTTTCCCGAATCCCGTTCCCGATGGAGAAGCCGAAATCGGGAAAGGGAAAGGGCAGAAAGACATCGGTGTCTCTTTCCCCATGCGGAACACATTAAACGGGGAAGAACACATTAAACGGGGAAGTCGGTTTCGCCTACCGCCGAGACCGAAAGTATTCTCGGCGCGAACGTGGGGGGCAATACAGCTGTGCCGCAGCGATGCCATATTCTCATCGAAGCGAAAGAGACGATCTCGGATGACTGCATCGCAGTGGCGCAGCACGCGGCGACCAAGCTCCTGTTGCGGTGCAGGTCCTCGCGCTCCTCCGTTTGGCTCATTCGACGAGCCAAGGCGATGCGTCCGAGTGTGCTGTCCGCGGCTTTCAGCCACGCCGTCGCCTCGGCCAGTGCGAAGCAGCTCGCCTGCACGTTCGCATCTGAAGAGTGGACTTGCGCTTCGCCGAACACCTGCCACACCGCCGTCAACTTGCTGCGGCAAGTCTGCCTTGAGCGCCTCGAATTCCAGCACGTCCCGCTCCAGATGCCGTACTGGCGCAGTCCAGGCCGCCCGCTGCGCCGCCAGCGCGGCACCACCACCTTGGCCAACATCCGGAGGATAATGCAGTGCTGTGCAGCAAAGCGCAGCCGCCGTCCTGCCGAAGATCGGAAAGTACGAGGCGGGTACACGCTAGTTCCAGATCGAGGGGGCTCGGATGGCTCATACCTTGCCAACGACCGATCATCTCCACGACGAGAAGCTTGGGCCAATATACAGCGAATCTCGTTCCCACGCTCCGCGTGGGAACGCACGTCCGGCCGCTCCGCGGCCCGAAGCGTCCACGCTGGCCTCCTGCGTCACTCGATGTCGAAGGAGACGGGACGCGGAGCGTCCCATCGTGCGTTCCTACGCAGAGCGTGGGAACGAGAAGAAACAGATTCGCAATCGCAGCCGGGACGGCGTGTCCTTGCTGATCGTCTGGTGCGGCTTCGATCATCTCCTGCACGAGACGCGGTTGCAGGAGATCGAGCGAGGCCAGCAGGAAATCGCCGGTCGTGTACGGTTCCGGCACGGCCAGGTATTCCGTTTCGGTCTGCAAGGGCGGGCCGCTATCCAGTTCGACGAGGGGGCGATCCAAGTGGCGGACGACGGGTCGCAGGCGAGCGTGCAGGACGATCGTGAAATCATCGAGCACCGTTGCCGCGTAATCCAGCCAAACACGCAGTAGAACAATGGGCAGCTCCGTATCCGCTCCCTCCTCCAGTCGAGCGAATGTCCGCAACAGCAACCGTTTCCGGCGTGTACGTGCCCCGCCTGGGCCAAATTCGGCGCTCAGATCGTCCTCGTTCTCCCTCTTCCGACGTGCCTCGCGCCGATCGGTCGCCAGGACGAGCAAGCGTCGTTCGGCTTCCAGGATTTCCTCGCGCTCCGCCGCAAGGACTCGCCGTTGCGTCAGCGTCATCCAGTCGCCGGAAACATCGAGAAAGGCGCGGAGTTGCTCGCCATCGACGAGCAAATGGGAACCCTGTCGTCGGTACGCCTCCGCCGCGGGCGAGTTTGCGGGATGCACGAGATTTAGCTCGCCGATACCAAGCGTATTCCATTCGGCCGTCTGCGCGATGAGGTCATCGCGCACCTCGGCGAGAAACGTCTCCATCAATTCGGTTTGCTCGGCTGAGTCGCTGGATCGTCGTTTGGCTCCAGCGTCTCAAGTAAATAGCGGCGCGCGGCGATGTCGGCCAGCAAGTGCTTGCCCCAGGCGGTCGAAACGGAAGTCTTCAACGCGGACGGCAGCCAGTCCTTACGCACCGCAGGGGCTTTCGCCGGCGCTTTCCTGGGAATCGCTTCCAGCCGAAGCAGGCGGCGCAAACCGGCCAGGTGGTGCTCGCAAAGCAGCCGGCCATCGGCGGCCGCCCAGGCAAGACGGCCGTCCCAGGTGCGGCGCGTCCGCTCCTCTGCCCGCGCGGCCAGGGGCCGGCCAGCACCAGCGCCGCCCTGCGTAAGCAGGTATCCTGTTTAAGGACTTGGACGATCCGTAGAGATGTTGTTGGGCCGAGCGGGCCAGCATCTCCAGATAATCGTTGCGCGCGCATCCACGGCGGCCGGCCCCTTGGCCAAAGCCGCATCGAATCCTTCCAGCCTGTCTTCGAGCCGATCCAGCAGAGGGACAGCTCCCTCCTGCAACGGAGGCACTGATCGCGTAGGCCGCTCCCGTCTTCAACCGCCCCCGGACCCAAGACGTGCGGCGTCGTCCCGTCCTGGCGGGGAACAAGGTCGCTATCTCAGGCGGCGTCCCGTCCCGTCCCCAGTCCACCAGGGCTGGTCCGCCAGCAGGCCTCGCACGTGATGCAGCTCTCGGATGGACGGCGAATTACACGGCTGCCGGCGGCTCTCCTGCGGCCTCGAACACGCCCGCCGGGCAGACCCGCGGCGATTGCGCACCGCGGCCGCCCGCTGCCCCGGCTGCGTCGTCTCCACAGGACGTGGATCAACGGAGCGAAGCGCCCTTACGGGAACGTGGAGGGAGCCTCTGCAACGGGAAGGAAGTCTTTTCTTCGCTTACTTCGTCTCGCTGGGCGCCCCCCGGAGGCCGGCGTTGACGCCTAATAAAGTGGCCGGGCCTGCCAAAGGCGCTGGTCAGGGCGGTCCCGAAGGCGAGTCCGGCGGCGGCGAGGAGGTCGAAGAGGTTGACCTGTCGCATAAGTAGCTCGATAGCCCGGCCCGCTTCGCGGACAACGGGGTGTCATCGTTCGCGTACAGCTGGCGTCCCGCCGAGGCCAGCACCGGACGAAGGCGCGCAAACCAGCGCCGAACCAGCAGGGGCGCCCCCCTGGCCCGCCGTCCACCCGGCAGAGTCCAAGTGCATTCGCACGCCGCCGGGGGCGGCAGGTGCGGCCGCGGCCGCCCCACCAGGTCGCCGAAGGCGTTCAAGGCGCCGTCCAGCAGCATGCGGCTCAGCGCCGGCCGAGCCGCCACCTCGGCAAATGTAACGCCCGGCCCAGGCGCATCAACTCGCCGCCCAGCTCGCCCCACGCCGACCAGGAGACTCGGGCGAGCACGCCCAACCAGCCAAGTAGTTTCCACGGTAGCCAGCGGCGCGGCCCCCCAGACCGCGGCGGGGTCCAGGAACAAATCGATCCCGCGGTCGAACAGGACGTGCGTTCGCCGGATGACCGGGCCAGCGCTTAAGGAACTCCCGTCGTGCCAGTAACGCGTCCGCCGCAGCGGCTCCAGGTAGTGACGCACGAGAGCTTCGCGGCCTAAATCGCCGCCTTGGCTGCGATGGCCGCGGCCGCCCGGCTCAGGAGCAGTCCCGGTAGCCGTAGCCGGCCCGATCAGGTTCAGCACCGGGAAATCGACGCCCAGCCCGGCCGCCGCGCCGCCAACCGCCAGGCCGTCCTCAATCAGATACGGCATATTGCGCCGCCGCCAGTACGAAGAAGCTCGACGCCCGGCGCCGCGCCGGCCATCGCGCAACCAAGGCCGCAGCGCCGGCGCGTCCACCAACCACCCCAGAAGTTGCCGCGGGTCCCCGGCGAACTTCCGGCTCAGGTGTTCCGCGGGCAGCAACACGCCCAGCGACAATCCCTGGCGATTGTGCATAAAACCCCCCGCGCGTTGAGTGGCGGCGGACGGGGTTGCGCAGCAGAAGACCGTAAGCGACGCCTTGTTCGGGGCCGACGCGAAACCGCGCTTCGATGACACCGGGGGGCAGGTCGAGGACCTGCTGGAGGCCGTAGAGAAAAGCCGGGCGGTCGCGGGGGTCGCCGGAACGCCAGTCCCTCGTGCGCTGACCAGTGGCCGGCGTCGCCCTCGGCGAGAAAAAGGAAATCGCGTACAGCGGCCCGTGCCGCGTCGCCACGCCGATGATCCGCCGTCCGTCGCGGATCAGGCTTTTCACCGTGGTTCCGGTCCGCAGCGCGACCCCCCGCGGACGGGCGACCTGCGCAAGGTGGGGGTCGAAGAGGGTGAAGGACGCTGTAGCAGTGCTGGAAGGCGTCCGAATCACGGTAAAGGTGTCCGGCGATGCGCCGGCCGTCGGTGGCGAAGCTGCCGCGCTCTACGAGCGCTGCTCCCACGCCAACGCCTCCACGCCGTCGGGACCGAGTATGTCTGGGTGGACGAGGTTTTCGGCGAGTAGACGCAGCCAAGTTTTCCGCGGCTGCCAACCTTCGCCGCCGGCTCGACGACGGCGACCGCGAATCCATTCCTCGCCAGCCCAATGGCGGCCGTCAACCCCGCACAGCCGGCCCCCACGACTAGGACGTCGTATGCGCGAAAAATCGGGACCACAAGGCTGGCGCCCTGCGTCACTCGACGCATCTAACTCTAATCGGCATGAGAACGACCGGCCGTTCGTCTTATACCAGGGCGGCTACGGGTTGCGTGAAGGGTTCGTTCGCTTTTGCGTGGTGTTTCCAACTCTGGGCACGGCTCGAAACGTTGGCCGTGGCGCGTCGCCAGGTTCTCAGGGCCTGCACGATGCGGCGAGGCCGCGGTCGTCGGCGTAACGCAGCGGCCCGCCGCGGTGCGGCGCCCAGCCGGTGCCCAGCACCATCGCCAGGTCCAGCGCCGCCGCCTCGCCGTCAGCCCCTCGCCCAACGCCAACGCCGCCTCGTTCACCATCAGCAGCACCAGCCGTTCGCGGCCTCCGCTCTGCCGCAACGGCCGGCGGCAGCGTCTCGCACGGCGCCGTTTTCGGCCCGCAGCAGATTCTTGCGCCAGCGTTTCACGTTCGGCTTCTTGCCGCCGTGGAGATAGAAGCCGCGGCCGCTCTTCTGGCCCAGCCGGCCGCTGCGCATCTTCTCGAAAGCCGGGTTCGGCCCGAACCGGCCGCCAACACCGGCCGCATCGACGCGGCCACGTGGGCCGCCACGTCCAGGCCGATCTGGTCGAGCAGTTCCAGCGGACCCATCGGCATCCCGAACCGCCTCATGACGCGATCACTTTCGATCGCCAATCCCTCGGCGACGAGGATCACCGCCTCGTTGAGGTACGGCATCAGGACGCGATTGACGACGAAGCCGGGACTGTCGCGGACCACCACCGGCGTCTTGCCCAGTCGATCGCCCATGCGCCAGCATGGCCAGGCTGCTCTTGGTGGCGGAGCGCGCGCGACCTCCACGAGCGGCATTTTGTGGACGGGATTGAAGAAGTGCATGCCGCCGACGCGCTCCGGATGGCTCAGTCCCTCCTCCAGCCGCGACCGGCAGCGAGGACGTGTTCGTGGCCAGCACGGTCGCCGGCCGCGTCCGGCGCGTCCAGTTCGCGGAAGACGGCTCGCTTGGCGTCGAGGTCTTCGACCGCCGCCTCGACGACCACATCGACGTCGTCGAAGCCGTCCCAATCCGTCGTGCCGCGCACGGCGGCGAAGCGCTCGGCCGTCCGGCTCCGTCAGCACCGCGCTCGACGGCTTTGCGAACAGTTCCTTGATGCGCTCCATCCCGGCATCGAGGGCGGCCTGGTTGACCTCCTGCACGACGACCTTGCAGCCCCTGATCGCGGCCAGCTGGGCGATGCCGCGCCCATCGCGCCGGCGCCGACGACGCCGACGCGCGCACCTCCGCCGGCGCGGCTCCGCGCAGCGCCTCCGGCAGTTTGCGCTGTTCGCGCGGGAAGAACAGGGCGATCAGGTTGCGGCAGGCCGGGCTGACGGCCAACCGTCCGGCGGCGCGCGCTCGTAGGCCAGGCCCGCCGTCATGCCGCTTGATGCCGATGCGGATCGCCTCCAGCGCCTCGGCCGGGGCCGGCATGTCGTCCCGGACGCGGCGGCGCAGGATGCGTTCGGTGGCCCGGAAGAGCAAGCGGCGGCCCAGCGGATTCGATTCCAGGAACCGCTGCCGCCACGTCCGCAACGGCAGACCGGTGAGCGGTCGTTTGCCCTCGCTGAAGCCGCGGCCGGTCAACTGGGCGAACTGATCGCGCAGCTCCGCTTCCGTCGCCAGGGCGTCGGCCAACCCCAGCGCAAGCGCCTCCACGGCATTCAGCCGTTTGCCCTCCAGGATCACTCGCAGGCGCCGCTCCAGGCCGATGACGCGCGGCAACCGTTGCGTGCCGCCCCAGCCGGGCAGCAAACCCAACTCACTTCGGGCAGGCCGAGCTGCGTCTTCGGCTTGTCGAAGACGAGCCGATAATCGCAGGCCAGGGCCAACTCCAGTCCGCCGCCGAGACAGGGGCCGCTGATCGCGGCGATGGTCGGCATCGGCAGCGCGGCGAGCTTGTCGAACAACCGTTGTCCGGTCGCGGAGATCGCCTCGGCGGCGGCGGTATCGCTGATGGCGAGGAAATCGTGCAGATCGGCGCCGGCGAGGAAGCCGGTCTTCTTGCCGCTGCGAACGACGAGCAGCGGCGCCTTCTGGCGGCGACGGCATCGAGGGCGGCGTCGAGATCGGTCAAGACTTGGCGATTGAAAACATTGACGCTGCTGCCCGGCACATCGAGGATGAGGCCGCATCGCCGTCGCTGTCGCGCTGGACAACGATCTCGGGGGACTGAAAAATCCGCATGCGAGTAACCTTCCTTCAGGTAAAACGAACCATGCAGTCACGAAAGCAGAGGGAAGACAAAAATGCAATGGCCACGAGCAGCATTCTGCAAAAGCAATCGCCAATGTGCTCGAGAACGCCAAGGAAAAGATGAGAAGGAGAGCAAAAAATGAGAGAGCTTCGTCTTCCGGGCACTTTTTTCTCTCTTCTGTTCTTGGCGTTTCTTGCCGGCCTTGGCGGTTCATTTCCGCAAACGAATCTGCCGATATAATCATTACAACCGGGGAATGATGGCAAAGGTTCGCAATCGTTCCTTCTTGAAAAACCGGCAAATCTGCTCTCCCTGCTGGTGATCTCTCCGATTGCCTTTTGAATGGCATCTGGGTAAAGTTGTCCAGCGGAGGCTGCGATGGTGCAGTGGGTGCTTCTGCTCGCAGCCCTTATGCCGGGACAGTATGCCTAACCCTTGCCCGTTTACCGCAGCGTGCTCAAATTCGCTGCCTTCGCCATTCCTTCCGTTTATGCCAACAAATCTCAGCTTGGAGCCGGGATCGACGGATATCAAGCTGGCGAGCTTCGCGCCGTATTATTGGCCGTTGTTCTCGGACGCGGGAGTGATCGGCGTTCTTCCAGGCACGACGACATTTCCTGACAAAAGAAGGGAGTCGGGCACCGCACCCGAAAGCTCGGCGGAAACCAGGACGAAAAAAGAACCGGAGCCGAAGCGGAGGGCACTGCCGCCCCCCCTCCTTTCGCCACCGTTCCCCAGTGCGGACTACCAGGGTAGCCCGCCCCTCATCGGCGTCCCGATTGGCTCCCCCGATCCTACCCGTTGATGCAAGTCTTCCAGGGGACCGCCGATGGAACGGCCCTCAACGACAACCGGATCAACGTCTACGGCTGGGTGGACGTTGGCGGCAACGCCAGCAGCTCCAAGAATTCCAATGTTCCCTTGTCCTACAACATCGTGCCCAATTCGGTTCAAGTCGACCAGGCCATCCTCCGCTTCGAGCGCGTACCGGACTCGGTGCAGACCGACCACATGGATTCGGGCTTCCGCTTCACCAACCTCTTCGGCATCGACTACCGCTACACGACGGCCAAGGGTTGGCTCAGCGACCAGCTGCTCAACCACAACAACCTGTATGGCGACGATCCCCTGGAAGTGTACGGACTGCTGTACATCCCCTGGGTGGCGGGGCAGGGTATGATCCTGAAAATCGGCCGCTACATCTCCCCGCCGGACATCGAGGGGGAACCCGCACCGGACAACTACCTGTACTCGCATTCGATCATGTACACCTACGATCCCTATACCTTCACGGGCATTCTGGCCGAGGCGAAGTGCAACGACAACTGGACGGCTTATGTCGGTTTCCACGCTGGGCAATGACATGGTGCCCTGGTCCAACTCCGCCCAGCCGAACGGCTTATTCCTCCTCCGTTGGGTGTCCAAGGACAACAACGATTCCGTCTATTTTGGCCTGGCGATTCCATCGGCGACGGCCGGTTCAAGAACGAGCACGATAACCTCCAGGATGCGGTCGCAACCTGGACCCACCGTTTCAACGACCGAATTCACACTCGGCTCCAAAAGGGTATTTCATTTGGCAACGCGACGACCGCTCGGCGGGACGGTCATCAACGGCCCTCCGAAGCCGTTCTTCGAGGGGATCGGTGCCGGGCCGCTGATCCCGGGCATTTCCCCCGACGTGGGACTGGTCAACTACACTATGTTTATGCTCTCACCGCGAGACTATCTCACGGTTCGCAACGACATGTTGGACGACATTAAAGGGGAGCGAACCGGGTTTATTAACGTCTACACGGAACACACCGTCGGTTGGGCACACTACTTCTCTCCGAACCTCATCATGCGTCCCGAAATTCGCTACGACCGCGCTTACAACACGCCTGCGTTCGATAACGGTACTCGCAAGAACCAGTTCACGTTTGGAGCCGATGTCATCATGCGGTCCTGAAATGTTGCGCGCTGAATAGGGAGCGGGAAAAGACAGGAGATCGAATCATGCATAAGTTCGTTGTAATCGGGGCGGTGTTATTGCCTGCGCCGACCCTGGCTGGCCCAGGTGCCGGCACCGATGCCTCCGACGCCGGTGACCATCACGGTGCAGCCGGCCGCTCCAACTGTGCCGCCGATTTCGTTCGTGCTCGGCCCTCGTCACGGCCATGTCACGCCGGAGCGTCGCGGCGACCCGCACACCCGGCGGCGGCAACATCGACCTTGCCCAGCCGACGCCCGACGTTCTCGTCGTCACCATGACGGGAGCAGCCGTCGCCTACGGAATTCGCCCCCGCCACGCCCTAGCCGCCCAGACCTTCGATCTGGAGCAATGCTTCGAGGTATCCTTCGACAATCCCAAAGTCAAAAAAGCCAAGCTGACGATGGAGGGCCGGGTCATCGGACTTCTTGCCAAGCGACTCCGACTCCACCATGACTTGGGCCGCCTACGACGACGACGCCTGCGCCGCCGTCGGTGTTGGCCCGACCTGCCTCGTTCAAGCTGTGCGTTCCGCCGCATTCCGTCGGCGGCAAGCAAAGCCTGTCGGTGGACGATTACGATGGACCCTACAGTGTGCCGGTGACGGCGGGAAAATATCTGCTGCGTCAAACCTTCCGCGTGTCGGCGACGGCGAGATTCCCGACCGTCCTGCCTACCAAGGGACCGTCGGCCTAGTTCTTGTTTCCGATCTGTGCTTTTGATCCGTTGTGGCTGAGCTACAAGGAGCCGTTCCACGGAGCCATCAAGAAAGACTTCGGCTTCCAGGTCACGCTCAAGGTCGTTGAGGATACGGAGCCGGAGAACGGCGAGAAGGCGGAGAACCCGGAGTTGCCGGGCTGCTGAGAAACTCCCCTGTGCCGATGCCGGTGAAGCCGTAGTTCTGCCGAGCCGCGAGCGTAAGGGAGCGGGGGGTAGGACCGCCACCGCTCCCTTGACCCGAAACATCCCAGTGGCAAGACGCAAAGGTAAGGTAGCGGTGGAAGTAGCCGCTCCCTTACGGTCGCGGCTCGGACATTCAGGCCGGTGGAGCGCGGGGCGAGATCGCGGTACAGGGCTGGGAAAGTATCCCGCTGTGCCACCGTTGCAGACAGCAGCAACCCATGCGTAGGAGTGTGCCGGTTGCCATCAGGACGAAGCTGCTGGGCGTGGGGGTGATGTAGGCTTTCACGTTGTAGGTGAAAGTTTCTCCCTGACTCCCGAAGGCGGTGCTGCTCCTGATTGGTGAACAAGGTCAGGGTCGCGTACTTCCAACCTTCGGGCCCTTTGGGAGTGACGTTGAGGTTGAAGTTGTATTTATTCCCCTCGTCGAGAACCTTCAGCGACGACAAACCGGATACGGAAAAGAGCTTGGCATTTGGTCCGGTAATCTTATAACCCAGCAACGTCAAATCGGTCAGGCTTTTTATGCCGAAATTGGGGTCGGTGCTGAGGTTTTGCACTTCGAGAGAGAGAGACTGTCCGTGACTTTTGTAAGAGACCTTAGAAACTCGATCTTGCGGGGAGCGCTAGTGCTCTGCATAACAGAAGCAAAAGCGAAGATTGGAAGCGCTACTAGGGTCTGAAACTTGTGCCAGGGTTTCCAAAATTTTGGAATGTCCATGGGTCCACTCAGACGCGGCGGAGCTTGCTGACTCTGCCAACTTCGACCCACTCGACTATGAAAATGTTTCCGTCGTGATCGAAACATGCCCCGTGAGGACAGACGAACTTACCCGGTTGAAATGCCGTGCGGTCCAGTTTGCGAACCTTCTCCCAGTCATGCGAGCTCGAATCATCGCCCAGATGTTCGATAACCTTATTGTCGCCGTCCATTAGCGTGACTCGCGCGCCTAGGTCCGGCACAACCATTTCTCCCGACTTATTGAAGGCGAAATAGCAAGGCAGATTCGTTCCTTCGATGAAGGCGATGTGCTCGCCGGCAAGTGTGAAGGTTTGAATGCGGTGGTTAGCACGGTCAGCGATCATAAGCAACGGAGCCGGCTTGCGATCGTCGAGAATGATCCCATGTGGACAGTTCAACTGGCCAGGACCACTGCCAGGACTTCCGAACGTCCGTAGATATTTGCCGTCCTTGTTATAGACGTTGATGTAGCTGGAGCCATAACCATCGCCAGCGTAGAGATCGCCGTTGGGTGCGATTGCCAGGTTGGTCGGGCTGTACTTCTTCTTCGTGCCGTCCGAATTGGGTGCATACGCCGGCGACAGATCCGGGTAGCCAATCGTGAACACTTCTTCACCATTCAAAGTGGTCTTCACGACGAGCCCTCGCTTCGTGTCACAGAGATAGAGGAATTCAGTGCTGCCTTCTTTCCGAATATGGAGGCCATGCGCGCCGCCCTTGAATTCTTTTCCCCAACTCTTAACAAATCGGCCGTTTTCGTCGAATACGACCATTGAATCGCTGCTTTCACTGACGGCATTTACTGTGTGGTGAATGTAAATGTGCCCGTTCGAGTCCTGACATACGCCATGCGTGTTGCCATAGCTGATCTGGCTTGGCAATTCACCCCAGTCGTGCGTAACTTCAAACGTGTGGGCGCCAGAACCAACGACGGGCTTGGCGGATCCGGATTTGTTAGCAGCGCCGAGAATCAACGGAGCGCCTCCACCTACCGCGAGGAAGAAAGAACGTCTAGTTTGCGCAATCATGGAAGGACCTTCTTGTTGACATTACACCTTCTTGAAGTAGAAAGTCGGTTTTCGTACGAATCGGCGCCGTTTCCCAGGGTCAGTTCCAGGCAGTGTTGCTCGCGCGCCACAGGGATTGTGTTACATCTTCAATTAGATTCAAGTCATTATTTATGGAGGGCGTCGATGCGATCCCGGCGGGGCAGTCTTCTTCTCGCTTTTCACCTGCGGCGCCGCGCTGCTGGCCGGGCCGGAACGGGTGTTTGGCAAAACAAGGACTTCAAGAGCTGGACTTTAAAAGACGCTCAGTCAGTGATGGCCGATTCGCCCTGGGCGAAACGAATTCCGATGCCGGCGTTCGGCAGGCCGGGAGTAATGGTGATTGAGCCGGGTTCGAACGGCGCGCCGGCGCCTTCGGCTTCGCTCGGAAATCCGTCGAACACAACGACCGGGACGAACATGACGGTGGCGGGAAATGCGGGCAGCGCGGGGCCAGCCGATCCGAACGGGCTGCATACCATGTCCAATACACAATCGCCATCGCAAGTGAACGGGCCAGCGGGGGCGCCGGAGCCGCAGCCGGGGCTTACGATTATCTGGGCGAGCGCGACGCCGGTAAGACTTGCGGTTCTGAAGCTGAGATCCGAGGGAAACGAGCCGACCGATGCGCAAATCCAGGCCGCCAACACGCCCAGGCCGAATTACGTGATCGCCGTGGCGGGATTGCCGGCGCCGGACGGCGGATTCGGATCCGAAAGAGCTCGCGCGTCAGGCTTTCTTAGCTATTCACGGCAAGGCGCCGCTCGCGGCGAACGAATCCAGCTATCGGAAGATCGGAAACTCCGACGTTTACTTCTTTCACTTCACCCGCGCAACACTCGCCGATTGCCTTGAGCGATGGCCAAGTGGAATTCAGGATGAAAATGGGACAGATGGAGTTGAAGAAGAAGTTCGATCTTGAAAGAGATGCAGTATCAGGGTCAGCTCGCGCTATAGTTTCGTCAGAGCCGGTTGGCGGCTGTTCTCTTTTGAATCCACTATCTATTCTTTTGATGGAAGACGATGCGGAACTTTCCGCGCTGATGGAGGAGTTTTTCGTCGCGCAAGGCATATCGCTTCTCCGTGGCGCACGATGGAGCGGAAGGCCTCGATCGGGCGCTCGGAAGGCAGTTTCGATCTGGTGATTCTGGACGTCATGCTGCCGAGGATGGACGGCTTCGAAGTTCTGGCGCAGATCCGGCGCCGGAGCGCGGTGCCGGTGATCATGCTCACGGCGCGAACCGAGCACGGCGACAGGATCACGGGCTTGAACGCCGGCGCCGACGACTACCTGCCGAAGCCATTCAGTCCCGACGAGCTTGCTGGCTCGCATACATGCCGTACTGCGGCGCGTGGGAAAGGGATCGGCGCTGAAGCCGGAGTGTTCTGGAAGCCAACGGCGTGCGGCTGAATTCGGGCACCCGAGAGGTGGTTTGCGACGGATCTCCGGTAGACGTCACCTCGATCGAATACGACATTTTGGAAGTTTCTGGTGCGGTCGGCGGGCCGAGTGGTTTCGCGCGACGATCTGGCGAGATTTCTCTATAACCGGCAGGCGAATCCGTTGGAGCGCGCGCTTGACGTGCACGTGAGCCATTTGCGGAAAAAACTGGAGCGCGGGCGCACGCTGATTCGTACGGTTCGCGGCGTGGGATATCTGTTTGCCGCGGGCGAGGGGCCCGCGGTGCAAGGAAGAGCAGGCGGCATGAGATCGATTTTCGTCAAGATTCTGCTGTGGTTTCTGGTGACGCTTGATCGTGTGCCTGGCGGGATCGACGATCACGAACCAATTCCGCAACAGGTCCGGGCCCGGGCGGCACGATTTCTTTTCGCGGTCGTTTTCGCTGCAGGTGAGCGAAGCCCGGCACGCGTACGAAACGGGCGGAAAAGCGGCGCTTCAGGAGTATTTCGCCAGGCTCGACAGCTTTTTCCCCGGCACTCACGCGCTGGTAGACCAGAACGGCGTTGACCTGGTGACCGGAAAGAATCGGAGCGAAGAACTTCGCAACGTGGGCCGCATTGGAGTCCGGGGACGGAGAGCCGGATGACGATTGCGTGGCCGTCTCGAGACGGCAAATACCGGCTGGTGATCGACGGTCCGGGACCGGTGGGGCCGTGGAGCCCGATTCCGTATTACTTGTGGATGGGAGTGGCGACGATCGTGTTCTGCTACATTCTGGCGGTTCATATGGCCTCGCCGCTGCGCGCGCTGAAGCAAACGGTGGAGCGATTCGGACGGGGCGATCTGGCGGTTCGAGCGGCGCACAAAGCGCCAGGACGAATTCGGAAAGCTGGCGAGCGCATTCAACGTGATGGCGGACCGCATCGAGACGCTGCTCACGGCCGAGCGACGGTTGCTGCAAGATGTCTCGCACGAACTCCGGTCGCCGTTGGCGAGGTTGAAATTCGCGGTGGAACTGGCGCGCACCGAGTCCGGACCGGGCGAGATCGCTCGACCGGATTCAGAAGGAGATCGACCGGCTGACGAGCTGGTATCCGAACTGCTGCAGGTGACGCGAGCCGAAAGCGATCCGGACAGCCGCAACATGGAGCAGATTTCCTTGCAGGGACTGCTGGAGACGTGGTGGAAGATAGCGCGATGGAATCCGATGCGCATAATTGCCGGCTGCAACTTTCGGCTGCACGAACCGGTGTTGGTGCGCGGCGACCGCGAACTTTTGCGGAGAGCGGTGGAAAACGTGCTGCGAAATGCGATTCGCTATGCGCCCGGCATCGAGCCCGGTGGAGGTGAAGCTGGAGCGCAGGCCGGAAGGAGCGGTGATCTCGATTCGCGATTACGGTCCTGGAGTGCCCGAGGGTAGCTTGCCGAATTTGTTCAGGCCATTCTTCCGCGTGGAAGCCGATCGGAATCGAAACAGCGGGGGCGTGGGGTTGGGGCTGTCGATTGCGCAGCGCGCCGTATCCGTTCATCAAGGCACGATTAGCGCGCGGAATGCCGAACCGGGCTTGCTGGTGGAGATCGAGTTGCCGCTGGTGGCCGAGCGCGAGGCGGTCGGGGTCTGATTTCGGCTCTAGCGAAAATACCCGAAGATATCGAGAATTAAATCGGTGTTGTTAGAGGCGAAAGCGTTGATGAAACCGTTCGTTGCCGGCGGGCACGATGGCCATATTTGACGTGATCCATCCGTCGATGGCATTCAGCGTTGAGACCAACGGCATTGAAACGCCGGCGGGCCAGAGACTCAACCAGCCTAAGCTTCCTGTCGGAACAACAGTGGCATTCAAGACGTAAGCCTGCGCTGTGGCGGGGACGGCGGTATCTGCTCCAAGAACGTCGACGTTGAGGTGCCGCTGAATACTCCAGTCGACGATCGAGTATCGAGAACCCTGGATGGACGTGACCGGATAGAAAAAGAGTCCGGTTCCAGTGGCGTCGGGAGGGCGAGAAATAGCCGTTTACATCGAGCACGAGGTCGGCTTGTGTCCGTGCTGAATACCGAAATAGCTCCGCCGAGTCCTGCAGGGACGATGGCCGCGTTGGCGGTGATGGTTCCCGTAGGCGCATTCAGCGTGGATACGAGCGGGAGCGTGCTGCCAGCGGGAAACATCGTTAAATATCCCAGCTGCGGTCCCCACGGGATGGCGGTGACGTTGAAGGAATACGCTTGAGGATCTGTGCTCGCGCCAGTGACGGCTGGAACGCCGCAATTTCCCGCCACCGCGAAGGAGCGATGTAAGTTTGGCTCGAGCGGACCATCGCCGGGCTGCCTGGTATCCCATACCCGACAGGGAGTCACGGGATGAAACATCAATCCCGTCGAAGTGGCAGGCGCGAAATAGCCGTCGATATCGAGGATGACGTCGGTCGGGTCCGTGACATATGCGCTGATGGACCCAGTTCCATCTGCGGAGGCCGGAACAATCGCGGCGGAAGCTTTGATACGGCCGTCCAATGAATTGAGCGTTGAGACATTCGGCTGCGGTTGATCGGAAGGCCAGAGCGTCAGGTAATTGAGCGTGCCCTTTGGCACAACGGTTGATGTTGAGCGAATAGGCGGCGGCTGAGCTCGGGATACTGCGACAGGGCCCGTTGGGGATGGCCCAGGGAGCGCGTCTCGCCGGCGGCAAGCGTAGAACCGCCGAAAGCTTCGGTTGAGTTTCTGGTGTCGAGGATCCGGCAGGGCGTTACGGGAACAAATGTTAGACCAGGTGATTGCCATGTCACGGGGACTGGCGTGACCCCATCGGCCTCGTAGAAGGAGAGACTGTACCGAGACCCCGGCCTGAAAGCTCGGCGCAGTCCTGATCGGTAGTTATTGGCGTTCCCAGTTAGGCTACCGGTGAAAATCCCTCCTCCCAGAGTGATCGGGAACGTATGGTGTAAAATGTCTCGTAACTGACCAGGGACCTGGAAGGCCAGTCAGAGCCCAGGAACTTGCTGCACCCGCATATCCGTAGTATTGGTTGGATGCGGTTGAGATCACGGTGACATAGCCGGGCCGGGCGTGGGCCAGACAAGACGAGTTGGACAGACCAGGCGACCGATGCGGTCACGCCCTGGCTTCTATCGGACCTTTGATTCCGCCCGTGACACTGGCACTATAGGTGAACTGAGTAGCGGCTGCACACCTGGTCCGCCCGATGCCTTTGCACTCCCGTTGCCGCCCCTTCGGTTCCACAACGTGGCGAAGGGAGCCGGGGGCGATGTGACTGTAATGGTAGGGCTGCCATGGACTGAACAGGTAACAGTAGCAGTGGTTGCGCGCTTACCGCAGCAACGGCATCGCGAGAGATACAAAGATCCAGACTAACTTCTCACTCACGCGGTCATCGTTGGTGCAATATAGCCTACCACTAAATGGTGGCGGATTGCTCCAGCAGAGCCTCGAGCGTGAGCGAGCCCAATTATGGCTTCACGGAGGACCTCAGCTTCTCCAGATGCTTGGCCAGAATATCCACCTCGATGTTCACGCGCGAACCCGCTTTGTAGGCATGCAGCGTCGTGTGCTCGTAGGTGTGCGGAATGATCGTGAAGCCGACCACATCGTTCTCGATTTCCGCCACCGTCAGGCTGATGCCGTCCACCGCAACCGAGCCTTTGCTGACGACATAGCGCGTGAGTTCGTTCGGCACGCGGATGCGCAGCCACCAGTTATCGTCGCCAAGCGCCTCGAGCGAGACGATCTCGGCCGTGCCATCCACGTGCCCCAGCACGAAATGCCCATCCAGGCGGCTGTTCGCGCGCAACGGCCGCTCCAGATTCACCGGCGAACCCGGCCTCAAATCGCCCAGATTGGTGCGCTTCAGAGTCTCGGGCGCGAGGTCGGCCGAAAATCGATCCGCGCTCAGTTCGACCGCCGTCACGCACGCGCCATTCACCGCGATGCTCGCGCCCACAGCGGCATCGCTCAAGAATCGTTCGAGCACTCGACCGTCAGCCGCGCGCCCGTCGCCTTCTGCTTCCAGCTCAACCACGCGGCCCAGTTCTTCGACGATTCCGGTGAACATCAGCTCTTCACCACGTACGCTTCCACCGCGAATTCGTCCTTCGAAATCGGATGCACGGTCAGCGCGCTCCAGCAGGATCGCATCGGCGCGCCGCATGCGTCCCTGCGCCGCCCGCCACCGGCAGGCTCTTCAGGCCGCCCAGGATCTTTCGGCGCGTAATAGAACAGAATCTTGTCCGCGATTTGCGTGTCGAGCATCGTCCAATTCACCTTGCTGCCGGCTTCCACCATCAGCGACAGATAGCGCTCGCTGCGCCAGATATTCGATCACTTTGCGCGGATCCGTCCGGCCGCCCTGGCCATCGGCGATCAGAACCTGAATTCCCGCCGCTTCCAGAGCCTTCCTGCGCTCGCGCAGGCGCGGCCGAGGTGCCCACCACCAGAACATCGCCCTTCGCGCTCGTGACCATCTTCGAAGTGAGCGGAATGCGCAAGCTGCGAATCGAGCACGATGCGCAGCAGCGGCCGGCTGCGCTCGCGCCCGGAGCGGTCGGTGAGCAGGCAATCGTCTTCGAGAACCGTGCCCAGGCCGGTCAGAATCGCGTCGGAAAAATGCCGGACCTGCTGCACGTCCGCGCGCGCGATTTCGCTGGTGATCCAACCGACGTTGTCCTGCGGGCGCCGCGATCTTGCCGTCCAGCGTCAGCGCGGCTTTCATCGTCACCAGCGGCCGCCCGGTTTTCATGAAATGAATAAAGGCTCGTTCAGGCGTTCGGCTTCGGCGCGTATGCGCCTCGTCAACTGGCAACTTCGATTCCCGCTTCGCGAAGCCGCCGAAGCCTTCGCCGCTCACCTGCGGGTTCGGGTCCTGCATCGCCGCGACCACGCGCGCCACGCCCGCCTGAATCAGCGCCTCCACGCATGGCCGGTTCGGCCATGATGCGAGCACGGTTCGAGGGTGACATAAACGCGTCGAGCCGCGCGCCGCTTCGCCGGCTTCGCGCAGCGCGACAATTTCCGCGTGGTCGACGCCCGCCCAGGTATGGAAACCCGCGCCCCACGACCTTCCATCGCGCACCACCACCGCCCCCACCGTCGGGTTCGGACTCGTCAAGCCGCGCCCGCGCTCGGCGAGTCGCAGCGCTTCCTGCATGAAGGAACGAGTCATCGACATCGCATATCGGCTCAATCGAACAGCGATGCCACGAACTTTCGGGTTCGAACGGCAGCAGATCGTCGATCTTTTCGCCGACGCCGATGAAGCGGATCGGCAGGTTCAACTCGCGCGCGATCGCCACCACCACGCCGCCCTTCGCCGTGCCATCGAGCTTGGTCAGAATGATGCCGGTCACGCCCGGCGGATTCGGTGAACTTGCGCGCCTGCTCCAGTCCGTTCTGGCCGGTGGTCGCATCCAGCACCAGCCAGACCTCGTGCGGCGAGCCGGGAACCACGCGCTGGCACGTGCGGCGCATCTTTTCGAGTTCCGCCATCAGGTTTTCTTTCGTATGCAGGCGGCCCGCCGTATCCACGATCACGTAATCGACGCCGCGCGCCTTGGCGGCTTGCAGCGCATCGAAAACCACCGCGCTCGGGTCCGCGCCGGTCTTCTGCCGGATCATGTCCACACCCGCGCGCTGCGCCCAGACTTCTAGTTGCTCGATAGCCGCCGCGCGAAACGTATCCGCGGCGCACAGCAGAACCTTGCGCCCTTCGCCCAAGAAAGCGATGCGCCAGCTTGCCGATGGTCGTGGTCTTCCCCGCCCCGTTCACGCCCACAACCATGACCACGGCCGGCGGAGTCGTCACCACGCGGATCGGACGTCTCCGAAGCGCGCAGCACTTCCAGCAAGTTGTTCGCGAATCAGGTTGCGGATCTCCGCGGCATCGCCCGTCATGCTGCGATCGACGCGCTGCCGGATGTGCTCCAGAATATCGTCGACCGTGCGCACGCCCAGATCGGCCGTGATCAGCGTGTATTCGAGTTCCTCGAGAAGCTCGGCATCGATCTCTTTCTTGCCCGACAGCACGTCCTCGAGCCGGTCCACCAAGCCCGGAGCGCGTCTTTTGAATGCCGGCCTTCAGCCGATCGAGCAGATTAGGTTCAGTGGGACCGGAGCCGAAAAGCGTCTGAATCGCCATTCCTTGTTCTTGATGGTAGCTTTTCAGAAAATTCGAAACGGCGGGCTGCAACAATGGCCGCGCGGGCGCGTGCAAAGGCGAATGCGCTCCAGCGTATTTGCCAGGTTGCGCGCGCCGCCCGGCAAGCTGCGCAATCCGGGTTCGAAAGAACGTTCTGCACTTGCTCCGATGCTGCGCATCGCAGAAGCCCGAAGCCGTGAGCGGAAGCGTCGCTCCGAAGGGAATGCCGCGCGCGCCCGGCAGAGTGGAGTTCAGCCGATCGAAGTTTTGTTGCACGAATTGCCAGACCGCCTCGCGCGTCTCTTGCGGCGCGCCTTGCAGCAGAACGCTTGCAGCTCTCGCGGATCGATGCCGCTGTCGAAGATCAGATCGAGCGCCGAACGCGTGATCGCCGGATCGCGAAAGCCGCGCATGCGCCGAAATCATCCAAAGCCGCTCGCGCTGCACTTTGGTCTTCTTGATCTCGTCCACCAGCAGATCGAAGAAGGCTCGATCGCCGTTCCACGCAGCAGTGGAAAGGACCGGCGCGACCATGTCGGGATCGAGCGCATGCCGGTCCTGCAGCCATTCGTGCGCGAGCGCCGAAGCTTGCGACTGCAGCTCGGCATCTTCGCCGCGCGTGGCCACCAGCGGCACGATCTCAATCCGCAGCAAGCCGCGTCTCTTGTGATTCGCCCGGCTTCGGTTTCCAGCCCAGTTCGCGCGCCCGCTGCATCGTAGAGCGACCGAATGAGTTGCGCATATTGGTCGCGCAGATCCGCCGGTACAAGATCGCTCAATTCCGGCGATGGTTTCGCGGCCTGCCGCTCGAGACCCGGATCGGAGGCTACGGCTGAATTGCGTCACGAGATGCAGCTCCTGCTCCGGGTCCCCTACTCCGGACGAAAACAGAAGCTGAATGTTGCGGAGCGCCGCGGCGCTTTCCGCCGGCTTCAAGTTCGGAAGCGCCTTGCTGAACCAGTTGTCCGCTAACGCGCGTCGTAAGAGACGGCGTAATAACCGGCCGCATTCGCATCCGCGAAGAACCACGCTGGGACAGCCGTGCGCCTTTGCAGCGGAAATCCGCCGAGGGTTCGTCAGCAGCATGCATTGGTGATGCTTCCCGTCCGCATCGCTCCAGCTCGCGCAAACGGGTACGCCCCACACGGCATCCGCTGCTCCCTGCGAGCCCAGCGGGAAGAAAACGCTGCTGCTCCAGACTGCAACGTCGGGTCGCTGCGGTCGCTCGCCATTGACTCCGACAGCAACAGTTACTTCACAGTGGAAATCCGACTTGATTCAGAAACGTCGAAAACGCCGCTCCGTTACCCGGACCCGCGACGTCGTCCATCGCGCGCCAGAAGATCGGCGGCCGTCGCATTGCCCCAGGCGTGCTGCTGCAGATAAAGGCGAACCGCGTGCTGAAACTTTTCCGGGCGTCACATAGTTCTCAAACATCCCGATGACCGCTTCGCCTTTGCCGTACGTGATGCCGTCGAACGCATTCGCGATGTCGCCCGGAGCTTCAATCGGCTGCCGAATCTTGCGCGCGGTCGTGAGGCTGTCGGCGCGCATCATCGCCGAGCGATCGGCCGGCATCGGCCTTCATCTCCCATTCCGGTTTCCATTCGTCCAGCAGCTTGCTCGAAAGCCAACTCGCGAAGGCCTCGTTCAGCCAGATGTCGTCCCACCAGGCCGTTGTCACCAGATCGCCGAACCATTGATGAGACATCTCGTGCTCCATCGTGCTCGCGCGGCCACGCTGCCGCAGTTCGCTATCCTCCTGCGGCGGAGAGAGCAGAAAGTCGCCGTACGCGATCAAGCCCGCATTTTCCATTGCGCCCCAAGCGGTCGTAAGAGGTACCACCATTTGGTCGAGCTTTTCGTAGGGATACGGTGTGCCGAAATAGCTCTCCAGCATCTCGATCAGCTTCGGCGTAATGGAGGCTGCGTAGGCCGCTTCCGCCGCCCGGCCGCGCGGAACGATGATGCGGCTGGGACGCCGGTTCTTGCCGACCGGCCCGGTCTGGACCACATCAAACGGTCCCACCGCGAATGCGACCAGATAGGACGGCAGCGGCTTCGTTTGCTTGGAAGCGCACCGTTTTCATGCCGTCCGCCTCGTCCTGTTCGGAAGCGATCGGCGTATTCGAAAAAGCTTTCAGATCTCTGCGGAACATGCAGCGTAAGTTGCCAGGGCGCCTTGAAGGACGGCTCATCGAAGCAGGGAAAGACGCGCCGCGCCGTCACCGGTTCGAATTTCGTGAAGACGTACCAATCGTTGCCCTGCTTCTGCTGAAAGGCGCCGTCCGTCAGCGTGCGGCTGATCTCGCCCGTATAGCTGATGGTCAGAGCCGCGGCCCGGCGGCGAAGTTCTTCGGGCGCGTGACGGCAACGTAATCGTTCTCGCTCGGCCTCAATCTGAACACGCCGTTCTTACCTCCGGTCGATGAACCGTCGCGCTGCGGAACTCGAGCGCTTTAGCGTTGAGCCAGATGGTGGAGATCGGCTGCAGAATCTGCAGCTCGATCCGAACGACGCCGGTGAAACGATCGTCTCCCGGCGTCACGCGCAGATCGGCCGAATAGCTGAGCGGCCGCACCGTTCCCGGCAGCCTCAATTTCGGCGGCGTCGGAGATTGCGCATGCGACGAACGCAAGCATGGACAGGCCAGAAGCGCGGACGCAAGAAGGCACATTCACTTTGCCATCATAGGCCGTACCGGGCAGTAATCGTGTCGCGCATCCTACGTACGTGACTCGCTATTGGCGTCGCGCTTTTCGCCACATACTAGCGGCATGAAGGCCGCGCTCTTCCCGCTTGTAATCCATCCGTGCCGCTTTGCCTGCGCGATTCCGAACAGTCACGCGGCCTCGACATTCGCGGCTCTGCTGTTGCCTCGCGCTGGTGCTTGGCATTGTCCTCGAATTGTTCGGTCCGGCCTGGGCGCAAGTTCCGGCTCGATAGAATGTCGCTTCGACAGCATCAGCGGCATGTCGGCTCCTTTCGCCGCGCTTGCGGCCGCCGTCGTGTTGCATGAAGCGGGACACTTGTTGCCGGCTCTTGGGATGGATTTCGAATTGCTCGGTGTTTAGCTGGACCGTTCCGCGCTGACTCGTCTCCACGGCCAGTGGACCTTTCAGTTTTCACTGAGACGATTGTTCTCGCGGATCGGTCTCCGCTATTCCCAGAGAACACGAACTGACTGGCGTACCCGCATGCTGATCGTCGTGGCCGGCGGTCCCGCCGCCACGCTTCCTGACGGGATTGCTCGCGGTCTTGCTTCTGCCTTGCACACCGGACGGCAGTTGGCTCCAGCAGCTTTCTTGCCGCGCTCGACGCAGTTCAGTTTCTTTATCTTTGTCCTGGGCTTGATTCCGAACGCCCGCCAACGCGCAGGTTCGAAACGATGCGAGGCTCTTCTCTGCTGCTCCGCGAAATACGCCTGAAGCGCGACGAAATTCTCCTCTATCACCTCGTCACGCAGTTCGAGATCGCAGGAGTAAGGCCGCGCGATTACCCGGAATCTCTGATCGCGAAGTTGGCCGCCGCGCAGGCCGACCGGACGCCATGCTGCTTATACGCGCAAACAATCTGCTCTGGGCGATCGATCGCGGCGACTAGCGACTGCCGCGGCGTGGGACCAGCGCGCGCCTGGAGCTGAGCGATGCTTGCGATCCGCGATCGCGAAATCTGGCGCTTGCGTGATCCGCTTTCTTCGACGTGCTCTTCCGCGACGATTTACGCCGAGTCGCGAAACAAATTTCGCGAAGTTGCAATTCGAGGCGCTTTCGCCCGGCCTGGTTCATGCATCGCGCGCAAGCGCCGCTTATTGGCTCGCCATCGGCAATATCCCGGAGTGCTCTCGCCGAGGTGTGCCGCGCGCGAGTATCGCATTTCCGAAACGCCTGCCCTATTACGATTTCGAGCGATCCTGCTGAGCCGATTACATCGCAAGGCGCTGGACGTCAGCCTCCGACCTGTTCGCTCCAGCCAAGCTGCTTGAATCCGTGCGTACATCTGAAACGATTCCGCGGCGACGGTCTGAAACAATGCGGACTGACGTGGCGCAATCCAAGCAGATAGCAAGGCGATTGCGAGCCGGAACGAAGCGTAATCACTCCGATGCATGATCTGCCGTCGCATAAGAGATCTTTCCGATGGCTCTGCCAGTGCATACACATACAAGGCGGCGTTTAGCTCTCTGTTTTCGTGTTCCGCTGGCGTTTAGTGTTCTCTTCTTCGCCGTCAGTCTGCAACCGAGCACACCGACATCGGCCTCCTTCAATCCGAGAATCTGTCGTCGAGCGTCATCCAGCTTCGTTCGCTCGCCAACGACGCGGAATCCGGCGAGCGCGGCTTCCTGCTTGACCGGCGACGAACGTTACCTGTTTCCGCTGGAGCACGCGAACGCCGCTGCCAACTCAAATCGATTCCTGCCGCCGCTATGCGAAAGACCTGAGCCCGGCGAAGTTCAGGAGCAAGATTGAAGCGGCTCACGTCGCTCGTCAAGACAACGGTTCGATCAGGCGAATCGAGATTCTGACTGTCCAGACAAACGCAAGGCTTCGCCGCTGCGCTCGATCTGTCGAAGGCGGACGGCTCGGAAGACACCATGAACGCCATTCGCATCGCACTGGAGAATTGCAGATCGGATTGGCGACTCAGAGAAATCCGGGTATCTGGACAGCCAAGGCGCCTGAATCACTGGGCATTCATCTTCTTCATTCGTCGGCACGCTGGTCATGATTGTCGTCATGTTGTGGCTTTACAACGAGGTGCTGACCTATATACATGGGCGCGATGACGCGCACGCCCGCTTACCAGGGCCTGAATCGCGGAACTGGAGGCGCGCGTGGACGAGCGCACGCGCGATCTCAAGCAGCCAACGAAGAATTGCAACAGTTCGCCTATGTCGCCAGCCACGATTTGCAGGAGCCGCTACGAACCATCACCAGCTTTACGCAACTGCTTGCGAATCGCGCTACAAAGGACGGCTGGATGAGGATGCCGATGAGTTCATCGGCTACATCGTCACTTCTTCCCGCCGCATGACCGATCTGATCAACGGTCTACTGGCGCTGGTGAGGCTGCGCAAGAGCGGGCCAACCCTCGCGCCCGTTTCGTTCGAAAAGCTGCTGCAAGAAGCGGAAATCAGCTTGCAAGCCGCCGATTCGCGAGAGCGAGCCGAGATTCAGCACGGACCGCTTCCCGCGCTGGTCGTCGACCACGTGCAATTCTCGCAGGTACTTGCAGAATCTGATTTCGAACGCCATCAAATACCGGCGCGAGGAGCCGCCCGCTGATTCGCGTGGAAGCCAAGCGCGAGTCGACCAATTGGGTCTTTTCGGTTTCCGACAACGGCCGGGGATTCAATCAGCAGTTCTCGGAGCGCATCTTCGGCCTGTTCCAGCGCCTTCAAGCGCGCGATGTGGAAGGCACCGGAATGGGATTGTCCATCGCGCGGCAAATCGTGGAACGGCACGGCGGCCGAATCTGGGCAGAGTCGAAGCGAAGGCGTCGGCTCGACCTTTTACTTCAGCCTGCCTGTGAGCCTCGAGACGTATCGCGGCCAGGCGACAGCCACGAGATCGGGAAAGCAGGCAGCGCAGAGCTGGCTGACCTAATGCGCCATGGCCGCGCGGCCCGGCTTCGTCTTTTTCATCAGAAACACCAGCGGGATCATGAACGCCGAACGCGACTCCGAGCAGCCAGAAACAATCGATATAGGACAGCGTGTCGGCCTGCCGCTGCAGCGTCCGCATCATCAGCGCGTACGGGCCGTTGCCCCGCTTCCCGGTCCCAAATACGTGCGTTGCCGAATCGACAGCGTCGTTGAAATGGCTGGATTCAAAGGAGTTATATGCTCCGTCAGCCGCGGCTGATGAAACTGCGAGCGGCGAGCCAGGATCGTGGTCACCAGTGAAATGCCCAGGCTTCCGCCGACATTTCGCGCCAGGTTGATCAACCCGAAGCGGCATTGTTCTTGTTCGGCGGCACAAACGCGTAAGCGGCGGTGTTGATGGGCACAAACAGAAACGCCAGCCCCGCCGCTTGAAAGCAGCGCGCGATAGACCGCATACCTGAAGTCCATGTAGATGTCGAAGTTCGTCATGTGGATCAGCGCCAGCGAAGTAATGACAAGCCCGACGCCGATCAGCCAGCGCGCTTCCACTTTGCTGAGCAAGAAGCCCACGAACGGCAACATGCCCATCACCAGCAATCCTCCCGGAGAGATGGCCAGCCCTGCCTGCGTAGCCGAATAACCCATGACAAGCTGCAAATACTGCGGGATCAGAACAGTACTGCCGAGCAGCACCACGCCCACCATGAACATCAGGAACGCCGAGACTCCGAAGTTGCGGTCCTTCAAAAGACTGAGATCGACAACCGGATCTCTTTCCTTCAGCTCCCAGTAGACCGCCAAGAATCAGGCCGGCAACGAGATGAAGCGCACAGGTACGGATGAAATTCGAAGCCAACCAATCGTCGCGTTCGCCTTTATCGAGCAAGATCTGGAGGAAGCCCAGGCCCAGCGCGATGAAAATGATGCCCCAATAATCGACGCGCAGCTTGATTTTGAGCTTTTCCGCCCGCTCCTTTACGAAGTAGGGCGGATCTTCCAGCATGAAGCTGGTCAAGAACAGCGAAAGGATTCCGACCGGTATGTTGATGAAGAAGATCCAGCGCCAACTGAAATTGTCGGTGATCCAGCCGCCCAGCGTCGGCCCGATGGCGGGCGCGGTGACAACCGCAACTCCGTAGATGGCGAACGCCATGCCGCGCTGCCGCGGAAGAAAAGTGTCGGCGAGAATGGCTTGTTCGCTCGGCTGCAGACCGCCTCCGCCGATACCCTGCAGAACGCGGAAGAACACCAGCAGTCCCAGACGTGGGCGCAATGCCGCAAAGAAACGAACTCAGCGTGAACAGCGCGACGCAAACCATGTAGAAATGCTTGCGGCCTATCAAGAACGAGAACCATCCGCTCAGCGGCAGGATGATGGCGTTTGAAACCAGGTACGAAGTGAGCACCCAGGTGGCCTCATCTTCGCTCGCCGACATGCCGCCCGCGATGTGCGGCAGAGCGACGTTGGCGATGCTCGTATCGAGCACCTCCATGAAGCTCGCCAGCGTGACGGTGAGCGCAATCAGCCAGGGATTGAACCTCGGCCGCCACTGCGGCTGCGCCTGAGCCGGCGTTCTTCTGCCATCGCAATAGCGTCTAATAGGCGTTATTCGTGCCGCTGTTCAAAAGTACGGTCGGGGTCACGGACATGCCGGGCAGAAGCAGATGGTCGCGATTCTTGCCCGGCTCGAGCACAATCTTCACCGGAACGCGCTGCACCACTTTCACGTAATTGCCGGTCGCGTTTTCCGGAGGCAGAAGGCTGAACTTCGCGCCGGAAGCCGCCGCAATGCTATCGATGTGCGCCCGGTATTTGCGGCTGCTGCCGTAAGTATCCGACTTCGATTTCGACTTTCTGGCCGACGCGCATCTTCTTCGAGCTGCGTCTCCTTGAAATTGGCTGTGATCCAGACATCGTCCAGCGGGACAAGCGCCATAATTTGCTGTCCGGCGAAACTTGCATGCCCGGTTCGGCGGATTTGCGGCTGACAACACCGTCGACAGGAGCCTTGATGATGGTGTAATTGCAGGTTCAGTCTGCGCCTGCGCGAGATCCGCTTGCCGCTGCTTCACCTGCGCTTGCGCCTGCTTGTAACGCGCCTCGCTGACGGCTTGCTGCCCCGCGCGAATCTGCTTCGCTTTGCCGCCGCTGCACCATGCGCCGTGGCCAGCCGCGCCCTGGCTTCATCCAATTGCGAAACCGCCTGGTCCAGATTATGCTGCGCCTCCACAACGTCGGCCTTCGCCGAATCCACCTGCGCCGCGTTTGCTTCCGCCGCCGCCACGGCGGCATCGTAATCCTGCCTGGAAATCTCGTCCTTCTCGACCAGATCTTTCATGCGCGCCAGATCTTTTTGCGCCTTGACGTAGTTCGCTTGCTTTTGAGCCACAGCGGCGGTCGCGGAGTTCAGTCGTGCCCGCGCCGCATTGACGGCCTGCTGCGCCGACGGCGACGCCAGCCTGCGCCTGCTCCACCTGCGTAGTGCTGGTGCTGATCTGGCTGGTTGTGTTGATGGTGGTGATCGGCACGTTTTGCTGCGATTCCGACGTGTTCGCCTGCGAACTGCTCAACTGGGCTTGGGCCTGCTGCAACGCGACCTGATAATCCGCCGGATCGAGCTTCACCAGTTCCTGTCCGGCTTTTACGGGCTGATTATCGTTCACCAGAACTTCGAGGATCGTGCCCGCGATCCGCGGGCTAATGGGAATCACGTGTCCATCTACCTGCGCATCGTCGGTGGATTCGCGAACCGAGTAATAGGCATAGACCGGAATCGCGACAATGGCGGCCACCACCAGCAGCGCCAGAGCACGAAGCGAATGGTTCTCTTGCGCCGCGGATTCGATTTTTTTCCCGGATCGGCTAGCGGTCTCTTTTTGATCGTTATGGGCGTCCGCCTGTTCCTCACCCTGACTTTCCTGTTTTTGCTCTTGAACGTCTGCCATGACTCTTTCGTTCACCCTTTGATTGTTTGCTGCCCAACGCACTTGAACGGTCTGCCGTCACCCGCGCGCGTAGCCAAGTTTAGCGGAGTTTTTTCCTCAGTACTGCTCGCAACATTTCCCTCTCACCGGTTGTCAAATCCTTGGATTTACAGGTGGATAGTAAAGTTCCTGATTATTTAGAGTATCGACTGCCGCCCGCCAAGCGGCCGTGGAGAACGGGATTGCGAAGAATGGCGTTGAGCTGGTTTGCTTTTCTGCTGGGGCGCTGTGCTCTTGCCGGCGGCCGAACTTCAGGGCGTTATCGCCGATTGGAATTGCACAAAAGCCATGGTTCGCGACGGCCGCGAGAAAACCCTGGAGCGGAACCGGAGCTGCTCTCTGATGAAGAACTACGATAGAGCCGGATACGGGTTGATCACGGAGCGACAAAAAGTTTTATCAGCTTGATGAGGAGGGGAACAAGAAAGCCCGGCTTCTGCTAAAGGACACGCCCGGAAAAGACAATTTGAAGGTGGTTGTGACTGGCGATATTGAAGGCAGACACGATAAAAGTCACGGACATGAGCCATGCTTTAGGCCGTCGGATCGCCATGAATTTCCACCAGTTCATCGTCTTCCGTAAGGGCCGGTTCGGGAAGTTTCCCGTCCAGTTTGCCCACCCCCAGAAAATAGCTGTGGATGAACTCAGCAGTCCGGAGGCGGCTCCGATGGCGCGAATACTGAAGTACTGCGAAGCGGTACCGGCTCCCATCATCGAAAGCATCATGGTGGACCAGTTCATGGTTTCGATGGTGGAGAAGACGCGTCCGCGAAAGCGATCATCCACGTGTTTCAGCAGGTTCGACCAATTCAGTACGGAGCTGACCGCCACGCTGGCGCGCGACAGTCCCATGAAAAAGAGCGCGCCTCCCCAGTTCGGCATCTGGCTGAATACGATATACGCGCTGCCGTGGAGCAGATAGCAAAAGAATACCGTTTTTTTGTAAGCCTCAAAGCCAATCGTCTTGCCCAGCCGGTTTCCGATAATGCCGCCGATGAGAAGCCCAATGCCGGCCGTTCCCCACAACTGGCCGAGCCCTTCCGCGCCGCGCTTGAATACCATCTCACTGAACAACGTGAAGAGGACTTGCGCCGCCCCTCCGCCGCTCGCCCACCCTACCGCGATCAAACCGATGCCCAGGATGAGCGGACTTCCGGCCATGTAGCCAAGCCCTTCCCGGTATTCGTGCCAGGGGCGCGCGACCTTCGTTTCATTCAGGCTGCGATTCTCCGCCCGGAAGTGCCCGCGCACGGACCGCAGATTCGCGATGCAGAACGCCGAAAAGAAAAAGGAAAGCGAGTTGAACACGAACGCCAGCTGGTATCCGAATTTGGCGACGGTGGTTCCTCCGAAAAAGGCGCCCACTGCGAGGGTCATCCAGCCGGTGGTTTGCGTTAGGGAATTGGCTGTGTGCAGCTCGCTCTCCGTCGCAATCGACGGCAAAATGGCGGAGCGGCCGCTGGTGAAAAATGGCGAAGCTAGCATCAGCAGCGCGCTGAGAAGATACAGGAGCCAGGTTTGTTTGTAACCAATCGCAAGAATGAAGCCGAGCGCGATCGACTCCCCGAACCAGATCGCTTGCGATCATGATGCGCTGGCGATCGAAACGATCGAGCAGCACTCCGGCAAGCGGGCCTGCGAGGACCGCCGGAATTGCACGGGAAAGCATCAGCCCCGCAATTACCGCGCCGCTGTGCGTTTCAGCGACCGCGAGGCTCAAGACGGCGACATTGTTGAAATGATCGCCCACTTCGCTGACGATCTGCCCCGCCCAGGTATAGCGGTAGTTTCGGTTCCGGCCGCAGCAGCCGGGTAAAATCCGACATCAGCCCGTTTGCCGCAGGATTTTACAGGTCGTGATGGCTTGTCCCAAATGCCGTCTGGGTGTGTTCCGCGAAGTGAACGATCAGACCGATTACCGTCGTCGGGAGCTCTTTCCGGCCAACCGTCCGCGGTTCGTACAGCTTCTGAGGATCGATCCGGCGCAACTGTTCTTCGGAGGCCCGAAGTCTCTCATCCACAAGATTCAACAAGGCAGGACAGCTCAGCATCGTCCCGGTTCAGACTCTTGCCGCATCACCCGAATTTGTTCTTCACTGAGCTGATCGCCGAGCAGATAGGTGGTCAGCCGGTCTACGCTGCCTGCAATGTGCGTCAGGTGAAAGCCGAGCGAAGCGCCGTCGATTTTCCGCCAGACCTGCTCTCTGCGTCAGACCGGCGGTGTGCTTCGCGAGGTCCTCGCGAACCATCGCAAAACTGAAGAAGACGGGCATGACCAGCGGATGAACATCCGGAATCGGCCCGCGTAGCCACGGTTCAGGCGCTGTATTGGACACTTATTTTTTCGATTCGCTCCTCTAGCGCATGTTCCCGGTATGTCCGAGCGAATACCGGCCGGGTTGAGGATACACGCACAATCCATGTGGTCCTTCGCCGACCTTGATTCGCGCCCGCAAACTGCCGTTCGATGTGTCGAACACATACACCTCGCTGTTGTAACGTCCGGAAAGCCATAGCGATTTTCCGTCGCTGGACACGCCGCCCATATCCGGGCTTCCGCCGCCGGGAATCTTCCATTTGTTCACAATGTGACGGGTCGCGGCATCAATCAACGTTATCGAGCCTTCACCCCGGTTCGAAACGTATAAGTACTTCGAGTCACGGCTGAAATAAAGGCCGTGCGCGCCTTTGCCGGTCTTCATGAACCCAATCTGCTTGAACGAATCGCCGTCGATGATATGCACTCCATCGGAATCCATGTTGGCGACGTAGAAGACCTTGCCATCAGGCGAGATTCGGCAGTCCTGGGGCATTCCCTTCGGTTCGAGCTTCAGGTGGCCGAGCACTTTCTGCGCGGCCACATCCACTTTGATCATCTCGCTCGAAAACTCGCAGGTGGCCAGCATATAGCGGCCATCGGGCGAAAAGTCGGCGTGATTCACACCATCGCAGTTCACCGGAACTTTGTTGACGATCTGCATGGTTTGGGCATCGCGGAAATCGATGCGCTTCATGCGCTCCGCCATCACAATCGCGTACTTGCCGTCGGGCGTGTAATACATGTTGTACGGGTCGTCGACGTGGATGGTCTCGCCCTCCTTGCCCGTGGCGGGATCGATCATGGTCAATTGATCTCCAAGATCCTGCGCGACCCAGAGCTTTTTCAGGTCCCAGGAAGGCACTACGTGTTGTGGTTCCAGAAGGCCCCTTCGAGTGCTTTGGAAGCGCGAAGTGGCCGATGATCTTGTAAGTGGCCGGATCGATAACGTCCACCGTGTCGCTCTTCGAGTTCGGCACATAAATGCGTGGCGGGAAATTCTTGACGGTAGGGCTCAGCATGCCCGGCGCATCCGCTGAGTACAGATTGTTGGGATCCAGGACCGGCGGCATCCCGGGAAGAACGATTAGCTTTGCAGGCGGATTCCCCGCCGCATGGACAACCTCGAAGTCTCTGCCGCTCGCCCACTCCAGCTCCTTGGATGAGCAGCGAAGCGGCCGCCAAAGCGCACACAGCCGCGGCCGGCACAAAGATATCACGAAAACGCATAACTTATATGTAGGGTAACGCGTCGAATTTTCGTTACCCCCACTCAGATCTTAAGTACAATTTCAAGTAGAAATGTTGCGGTCAAGCGAAGAAGAGACGGAGATTCTGCTCGGGAACAAGCAGCTCCTTGGCATATTTTTTGTGGTGGCGATTCTGTTGGGTATCGCCTTCACGGGCGGTTACATGGTGGGGCGAGGCTCGGGCGAAGCAGCCGGTCTCGACGGCCGCAACTCAGGAAACGGCATCGTCCGCAACTCCAACCGGGACGGGCGGCGAAACGCATTCCGTTGCCCCTGAAACGGCGACCTCGCCCGATCAGAGTTCCAGTGCTAGCGCCTTCGGACACGCAGGCCGAAACCTCACAGAGCGCAACAATCCGAAGAACCGCCGCTCGGCTCGCCGCAGCGCAAAGCAGCAGGAGAACTCACGGCGTCGCCAGCCGGAAACGGCCGCTCCAGCCCCTGCGGAAAGCTTTTTGCCCCAGAGCGGCCAGGAGTTCTTGCAGGTCGCGGCGACGGGGAGGGACGAAGCGGAAGCGGTTGCAGATGTGCTGCATAAGAAAGGATTCCGCGCCCACGCCGTGCCAAAGCCCGGCAATTCCAAGATCTATCGCGTTCTCATCGGCCCCATTCGGGATGCCGGAGATCTCTCGTCCACGCGCGATGCGCTTCGGGGCACGGGATTCCGCGAAGTCATCGTGCAGCGGTATTGAGCGTTCCATTACGATTCCCACCGCTCCGCGGATAACCGCTGTCTGCTTCCCATTGCCATTCAGCATCAAATTACATCTTTTGGACAAGATCGCGGATCTAATTTGACCCTGCCTCCGTCTAAGCAACTATGCGATCCGCAAAAGAGAAGGAAAAGTTCCGTCAGCTCCATGCGGCGTATCGAGAAGCTTGGCGGCGATTTGCATCGAAGGTCGATTTCTGGCACTTACTGGTTTCGATGATGCACGCCGATAGCGTCGCGCTCACCGTGGCAGCGGATGAAATTCGCATTGCGGAACTCGAGTATAGAACGAAGCGGAACCTCTTGGCAGACTTTATGTTGGCGCGTTCGACGCGCGGATCGGTCATGGATCCGCAGGGCGGGTACGAATGTGACAACTCGGCGAATGAAATGAGGGTGGCTGTTTCCCAATAGCTGGATGTGGCAAGCTTCTATTTGCCGGGTGTTGTGCCAATGCGCCTCCGGTGAAGCGCGTTCTGAACCATCATGTATTCGCCTAGGTTCTCGGCAGTAACCAACCCGACTAAATTTCCATCCTGAAGCACAGGCATAACTCGGGTCTTCGATAACGCCAGCCGGTTCAGCACTCCCTCCAGCATCTCGTTCGGCTCGGCGGTATCGAATTCACGTTCCATAACGCTTGTGACCAGTTGCTCCGGTCCGGTTTCCGATAAGCCGGACAATACGTTCGCCCGTGTCAGAATTCCTAATACCCGGTCGCCCCACATCACTGGGAAGTCATGCTGCGACCCATCGAGGATCATTTTTACCGCATCTCCGAGGGTGTTGTTCGTGCTGAGAGTGCTGAACTTGGTTTGCATCGCGGCGCGGATCGGAATGCCGGAAAAGGCATCTTTGATCTGCACGGATTGGGCCTCGTGAGCCGCGCCGATCCAAACAAAAAAAGCAATAAAAAGCAAAAAAGGATCACGGAAGAGGCCGATTAACCCGAAAACCAAAGCGAGCGCTTGCCCGACTGCTGCGGCGATATGGGTCGCCCTGACATGATCCATGCGCGTGGCCAGCAAGGCACGCAATATTCGGCCGCCATCCATGGGAAATGCCGGGATCAAATTGAATATCGCGAGGATGAGATTCGCAACCAGTATGCGCTCCAGAAACGGTCCGCCGGTCATGCTCAATCCAGTGACCGGCCTGAAGCCGTTCGTCAGAAAAAGCGCCAGATAGATGGCTAACGCAATCGCGCCATTGACACACGGTCCGGCGATGGAGACCCAGAACTCTTGCCACGGTTTGTCAGGCATGCGTTCGAAACGCGAAACACCGCCAATCGGTAGCAGTGTGATGTCTTTGGTGGGAATGCCGTAATGCCTTGCAGTTAAAGCGTGGCCAAATTCATGCAGCACAACGCACGCGAACAACGCGACAATAAAAACCACGCCGCTGATAACTGCCTCCACGGAGCGTCCTGCGAGCCAGTGCAGGATGACCACCCAGAGAATCAGCAGGAAAAAAGTCGCGTGAACATTCACGTCGATTCCGGCGATTCTTCCGATTCTCCAAGACCAGCGCATCCGTCCTCCTAAACTGACACCTTAGCTAATAGCAGAATCCGGCAGCGTGCAAAGGCGGCCGGCTTTCCCGACGATAAGATCGTCAGAGATGAATGCTCGCCTACTTCTTCGATTGGCATTGTTGTTCTCCGCCATTTCATTTGTGTTTTCCGCCCCTCCCGCGGAGGCGCCTCTGCCGCCAGCTCCCGCCGAGCCTGAACTCTGGTACTTGCATCATTGCTACCTGAATAGCGAAGATGCCGTTGAATCCAGCGAAGCCCTGATCGATAAGGCCGCCGCGGCCGGCTATAAAGGCGTGGCCATCTGGGACAGCGGAATCAACTTCATGTCCGATGACTTCTGGCCTTGGGAAAACGAAGACCGGCTGCACGAAGTGATGAAGCACGCGGCGAAAAAGCGCATGAAAGTTCTGGCCGCCATAACGCCCTTCGGCTACTCGAATGAGGCTCTGCAATACAATCCCAATCTCGCCGAGGCGGAGCGTATTATCGGCGCGCAATTCCAGGTGGACGGGTCGGGACACCGGCTGGTTTTGAAAAACAGTTTCCCCGGATTGGCGAATCCGGGGTTTGAGCAGGGGAAGACTGCCTGGTTCGATACCAATGACCGCGGAATTGGCATCAACACGGTCGCGCACAGCGGAAAAACATCGGCTGTAATCGTGGATGCTCCGGCGAATGCCCGTCTTCGCCAGAAGTTCGCGCTCAAACCGTGGCGGCAATATCATCTCCGGCTGTTTTACAAGTCCTCGAACTTCAAGGGATCGGCCATGCTCTCGGTATTCGACTCATCGAGCTTCGATAAGGTTCGTCTGAATGCTTACTTCAAGGCTTCCGGCACGCACGATTGGACGCAGGTTGATTACACCTTCAATAGCCAGAACAGCACGGAAGGCAATCTCTATCTCGGTGTCTGGGGCGGCAGCTCCGGGATTCTATGGTTCGATGACATCCAAATAGAAGAAACCGCGCTCGTATATGTCACGCGCCGTCCGGGCACGCCGCTAAAAGTTTACGATCCCGATCATCCAGCGACGGTGTATCGCGAGGGCGTCGATTACAACTACGTCGCGGATCCCCGGATGCTCTCAACGCGTACTCCGTTCAGCGACAATTATCATGACCCCGGGCCGATCACTTTGCCGGCCGGGTCGCATTTATCGCCTGGTCAAACGGTCGCGATGGATTTCTATGCTGCTTTCCCCATACCGGCCACGAATGGCATCTCGATGTGCATGACCGAGCCTTGGGTTTTGAAATGGCAAGCCAGGAACGGCCATGCAATCAAGCATGTCCTACCCTCTGATGGCGGTCTTCTCCTCGCGTACGACGAAATCCGGCAGATGAACTCGTGCGGGAGCTGCCGGGCGAAGAACTTGAGCGCAGGGCAACTGCTGGCGTGGAGCGTGCAACAGTCCATCCAGATTTACAACTCGGTCGCGCCGGGATCGGCATTATACATCTGGAGCGATATGTTCGATCCTTACCATAACGCGCGCCAAAACTACTACTATGTCGAAGGCGATCTCTCAGGCTCTTGGAAAGGTTTGCCCTCCACTATGACGATCATGAACTGGAATCTCGGCGATCTCAAAAACTCGCTGACCTGGTTTTCAGGACTGGACAGCCGCCAACCGGTGCCGCATCCGCAGATTATTGCGGGCTACTATGACCCAGAGACGCACGACGGCGCGGACGCGGCGCGGCAGGAATTGGCCCAAGCCGCGGGGATACCTCACGTCATGGGCCTGATGTACACAACCTGGAACGAGGACTATTCGCAACTCCAAAGCTTCGCGACTTCGGCCAAAGCTAACTGGGGCGCTTACGTTTCGAGTGTGTCGAAGAAATTTTCCGCCAGCGCGCGCTAATGGGTCCGCTTATTTCTTGGACTTCTGCAGATTCTCGGCCTCGTGCAAATGCTTCTCGAGCGTGGGCAGCGCTTGGCTTGCATAGGCCTTGATATCAGCGCTCTTGCCATCCTGTGCTTCGTGTTTGTATTCAGCGATTGCTTTCGTGTGCCCAACTATCATTTCGTGAGCAAAACGGTGGTCGAAAGCTGCACCTTTCAATTTCTCAAAGGGCGCGATCATCTTGTCTCTTGGAGCATCGAGGCCTTTAGGCACGGTGGCTCCGGCCTTCGCCGCGGCCGCGCTGAGCTGCTGGTAATCGTTTGTGTGATCGGTCACCAACATTTGGGCATAATCCTTCACCGCCTGCGATGCCGCCTGGTCCGCCGCCATCTGACCTACATGCGCTTCCAACATGTCCGTTTGCGCAGCCATGTCTACGAATTTCTGATCATCGTTCGAACCGCCAGCTTGAGCGAGCATGGGCACGCAGCAGATCGCCCCGCAACACAAGCCAATGAGAATCCCTTTTAAATACATCCTTTGACCTCCAACGTGTTAGACGATTCGTGCGCACGTGGCGCACCGGTACTAATACCTGACGCGGCATGCTTTGCGCGCTTTGACCGTAAGCCTACGTGCACTGAGCTTGGCCAAAGTGCGCGATGGTAATCCAGCTTGGAAAATCCATGAGACGACCTGGATTTGGATGGCACCAGATCAGAGAAATGCGAGACTCCACCAGCCACACTGCGTTGTCATCCGCCGAACTGGTTCAGGATCGCTTTCACAGTTAGTTTGCGAGCGCGGCGGTCTGACCGATTGCCCTGAATCAACCTCGCTCGCCGGTTGAGGCAGCCAGACCGATAGCATACACGGCCTTAAGAAACTCCTGTCGAAGCTTCATTTTTCTGGAGCGCGTTGGCACGAGCGTGCCTCGCGCGAACCGCTACCTGTGATAAATACTTGGTACGTTAGTACCATTTGAGATCTTTATAGAATAGGCAGGATTTATGAAAATACAACATAACGGAGGCACCAGGTGATCAGATCCACTTTGTTCGCAGCTTTCTTGGCAGTTTTAGCGCTCCCACTGGCGGCGCAGGCGCCAAAACCGCAACTTTGGTACTGGCACCATAGTTTGCTCACCAGTCCCCAAGCCCTCGCCTCGAGCGAGGCTCTCATTGACCGCGCCGCCGCAGCCGGGTATACCGGCGTCGCTTTCTGGGACGTCAGTTCGGAGTTCATTAATTCATCGTTTTGGCCCGCTAGCAATATGGCCTACTTTCAGCAGGCGTTGAATTACGCGAAGTCAAAAGGCATGCAAGTGATGGTGACCGCTGCCCCATTTGGCTATTCCAATGATGTGTTGGAGAACAATCCATCCTGGGCTGAGGCGCAACGTGTGGTGGGAACCCAGTTTCAGGTTGATCCTTCCGGCACAAGTCTTCAAGTCCTCAACAGCTTTCCAGGCCTGGCGAATCCTGGCTTCGAATCAGGGCAAGTGGACTGGTTCTCAATTGGCGACCCGGGCGTCGGTGTCGATACGACCGTTGCTCACACGGGTTTCGCATCGGCCGTGATCAACAACGCGCCAGCGAATGCGCGGCTCAAGCAGAATTTTTCTCTCCAGCCGTGGCGGCAATATCATGTGCGTCTGTTCTACAAATCGCAGAATTTCCAGGGCTATTCGATGCTCGCGGTTTTCGATGCCGCAAACTTCAGCATTGTGCGGCTCAACCCGACAATTAATGCTTACGGCACTCAGGACTGGACCGAGCTTGACTACACGTTCAACAGCCAGGACACCACACAAGCTTCCATGTACCTCGGGGTCTGGGGCGGCAACTCAGGCACGCTATGGTTCGATGATATTCAAATCGAGGAGACAGACTTGGTCTACGTGACTCGCGGACGTGCCGGCACTCCGCTACGGGTTTACGATCCTAACAATCCCACCACAGTTTTTCAGGAGGGGACGGATTACAACTACATCAGCGATCCCCAAATGACAGCGCTGACGCCGTTCACCGATACCTATCACACTCCTCCGACCGTGACATTGCCCGCGGGAACACATCTTTCACCCGGCCAAGTGGTGGCAATCGATTCTTATGACGTATTTCCGATCCCTGGCGTGTTGAGCGTGAACATGTGTTTTACCGAGCCGGGTGTTTTGAACTGGGTAAAACAGAACGCTCAAGCGCTGGCGGGCATTTTGCCGCAGGGCGGCTCTGTTCTTCTGGGCTATGACGAAATTCGGCAAATGAATTCGTGTTTGAGCTGCAAGGCGAAGAACATGACCCCGGGCCAATTGTTGGCCTGGAGCACCGGCCAGTCGCTCTCGATTTATCAATCCGCTATGCCGAGTTCGCCGCTCTACGTTTGGAATGACATGTTCGATCCGTATCACAATGCGGTGAATAACTATTACTACGTTGAGGGGGACATTTCAGGATCCTGGAGCGGCTTGCCCGCAAACGTCACCGTCCTGAATTGGAATCTCGGGAATTTAACTAACTCGCTCAATTGGTTTCCGGGGCTAATCCTTCGCAGCCGGTCGCGCACCAGCAGATCATTGCAGGGTATTACGACAGTGGCAACGGCACTTCAGCGGCTCAGTCCGAATTGGCTGAGGCGAGCGGGATTCCCGGCGTAGTCGGTCTGATGTACACGACGTGGGGAGACGATTATTCGCAGCTTGAAAACTTTGCGTCCGCGGCGCAATCGACGTGGAATAACTATTTGTCAAGCCTTTCTGCCTCCTCCGGCGTTGTCGGCTCAGTGCAAATCATCGCTAAATCAAGCGGCGAATGCCTCGATGTGCGGGACAAATCTGTAATCGAACTAGCTCAAGTCCAGCAATGGTCTTGTGGCGGAGGCGCGAACCAGCTTTGGCAGCTCGTGCCGGTGGGCGATGGTTCCTTCGAAGTCATATCTTTGAACAGCGGCATGTCTCTCAGCGTCGCGTGGAGCTCGCTCGACAATGGCGGCCTTATCATTCAGTGGCCGTACGGGGACGTCCCGGCACAACACTGGACCTTGACCCCGACGAGTGACGGATTCTACAACTTCGTCGCGCAAGGGAGCGGCAAATGCCTCGATGTGACCGGGGGGCCGGCCGCCACGGCCGATGGCGTTCCCATACAGCAATGGGGCTGTGGGAGTGGTGATAATCAGAAGTGGAAAATGGTTCCGCTTCCTTGAGCCGCGGCTTAGTTGCAAACCGCTGAACGGCCATGTGAAACGGCCCGCGCACTGATGTGTATAACTGATAAGCAGATACACATCAGTGCGAACGAACATAGTCATCGACGATAAGCTGATGCGCGAGGCGCTTCGCGCAACTGGTCTAAAAACTAAGCGTGAGGTGGTGGAACTGGGTCTGCGAACGCTGGTGCGCCTGAATAGGCAAATGGAGATCCGTCGCTTCCGCGGCAAGCTGGATTGGGAGGGCGATCTCGACGCCATGAGGAGTGATCGTTGATTCTTGTGGATTCCAGTGTTTGGGTCGACTATTTCAGAGGAGTGAGCAATCGACCAAGTGAAACACTGGACCGCCTGCTCGGGCAGGAGCTGCTAGCAGTTGGTGACCTGATCTTGACCGAGGTCTTGCTGGGCTTTTCAGACGAAACGGCGTTCAATGAAGCCCGGCGCCTGCTCACCTCGTTAGTGGTGATCGAGCTGGGCGGCCGGGAGATCGCAATCCAGGCGGCGCGGAACTTCAGGGCACTGCGTAGTCTCGGCGTTACGGTTCGTAAAACGATAGGTTCGATCATTGCGACGCGATGCCTTGTGAGCAGGCATGTCTTGCTGCACAACGACAAAGACTTCGAACCCTTCGTGAACCATCTCGGTCTTCGTATTGCCGTGTGATCGGTGCTACCATTTCCGCTTCCACTCCCGCCACCAGCCCGTATCGCCGAGATTAAGCGCATTCCAAGCTGTATCCAACGCCGCTGGATCGCTATCAATTACTTTTTGTTTCGTAACGCTGGGCGGCAGCTTAACCAGTTCTGAAAACCGCTCGAACACCTTGTCTCTGTCGTCGCCGCGCGTGCGCGATAGCAGATGCCAAAGAGTAAGCGCGTCCCGAGGGCGGGCGTCGGAGATTATGACGTCCAGCGCCTTCGCGTCGCCACCGTCAAAGCGGCTCACCGCGGTGCGCAAATCAGCCGGCGCATCTTCAAAGTAAGGAGTCCCCGGCCCTCTGCCCGGTTTTGTCGAACAAGCCGCACCTGCAGGAATGAACGACTCGATATTGCGCCATTGGAAGGCCACCCATCCGGTTTCCACGTTCAGAGAACCCGAACCATCCGCCGCAATCTGAAGCGTGTATCGGCACCCGAGGTCGATGGTCGTCGATGACGGCGTGTCCACCACGAATTGTTTGGGTGGCGCCCAGATCAGCGCGTGAATGGTCCCGTGTTCCAAATCCAGCCGCTGTTGATCTTTCGTGCTCTCGGTCACACGCAACCGCGAGTGCGGATCGACCTGTACTTCACCGACGAAATCGGATTCGAGCCGTGCGGTCGAACCGTCTGTTTCAATCGCCTCGCCCTTCCGCACGACTTGCGGCATCTCGCCCGTCCAGGATATTTTCCACATCGAGCTGTCTTGCAACCGATGAGCATGCTCATAGAAGCTGAGTGCGAACGTGATCGCCAAGGCCGCAGCCGCTGCGGTCGCCAGCCACCACGCCTTGCGGACTGGCGCGCGTCCTGGAGCTATAAAATCGCGCCCCGCCGTTTCCGGCCGGTATTGCAGATGAGCCAATAGCCCTTCCAAACGCGCGATCTCCGGATCTGGTTCACCGGTGCGATCCCACAAATACTCTTCATTCATATTTCGATGAGCCTCCCAGAGCCTCGCGCAGCAGCTTCATTCCGCGGCAAAGGTTCACCCGCACAGACTCTGGTGTCAGTCCGGTGCGCCGCGCAATCTCAGGCCCCGTCATCTCTTCTACCAGTCTTAAGACCAGCGTTTCGCGATACGCCTCCGGCAAACTTTGCACTACGGCTAATACTCCAAACGCTTCGCGGTCCGGAGGGGTCCCGCCACCCGCCCGATCCTTCGTATCGGTGAACACTTTACGCTTCCGGTGCAGATCAGTCGCGACGCGGCGCGCAATAGCAGCGAGCCACCCGCCAAACGCTGCCGGATTACGCAAGGAGCTTAACTGCTCCAGGGCGCGCACGAAAACATCCTGCACCAAGTCTTCGGCATCCGTGTAGGAGACATGCGATAAAAGGACTCCATGCACCATGCGCGCATACTGCTCGTAAAGATGCCCAAAAGCCGAGCGGTCCCCGCCTTGTGCGGCGCGGACCAGCGCGGCTTCTTCGAAATGCAGCTCGGCGGCGGTTGAGACCAGCACGTGATCTGAGCGTACTCCGTTTTGAAACTCTCAGAACCTTGACGCGACTGTGCTGGCGCTCTGTTGCGACATATTCAAGGCGGCTTCCACGTCGGCCTGAGCAGGAGCGTGTGAGAAGCGGGTCACGCTGGCCCACTGCACCGATTCTCCATCCACTTGAGCAATCGCGCTCGCGTGCCAGCTAAAACTCGGGTTCGATCCAACCAGGGTCACCACCCACTTTCCTTCGCTGGGCCATTGCCGTGTCAAAGCATAGGTGCCTTGCGCCGACAGCGGAATCAGTTTTAGCGGAATGGTTTCGCGTTTTCCGTTGACCAGACCTTCGGCCATCGCGGTGATGGCGATCTTTTCCGGCGTGCTGCACGCATATCCTCTGACTACGAGAACGGCATGTTTTGCCTGCGCCTCCGGACTCGCGGACGGTTTGCCGATTTCAACCCAGAAGCCGCCGGCGATTAGCGAAGCGGCGGTGATCATTATCGTGGCAATTGCCAACAGTTTGTGTTTCACTCGCATGGGCATGTCTCCTTCAGGAACTAGTTTTTGAGTTCCGTGGAGAAGACGCGGTTAGCATGCCCGAGTGTTAACAATGCCAACAAAAACGGGGTGGATTGCTGCATCCACCCCGCATCCTGGCACGGTTCGATCGGTTTCTATCGTCGCCAATAGCCGCGATAATAACGATGACCGTAATAGCGCGGCCCTACCCAATATGCCCCCACATAGGGCCGCGGCGCCCAGTAACCCGCACGCCAATTCCAGCGCGGACCGACCGGATAGTAATATCCGCCCACCCATGCATAACCAGGGCCGGGACTAGGCGGCGCATACGCTACGACCGGCGCTGGCGGAGGTGGCGCGGCATAGTAGCCGTAAGCAGGCCCGCCGACTCCAACACCGAAGAAAACTCGAGTTCCAGCGAACATCGAACTTCCTGCCAGCAGTAATAGTGCAAGTAATTTAATTTTCATTGCTCCTCCAACGTTCATCTTGGAGTGCAAATGATTTGCCAAAACTAAGCTATTGAAAATGCGCCACACAAGAATCCGGAAGCGGCTCTTGTCCACCGCCGGTGGTGCAAATGGGCCGGAATGCCGCTACACCGCGGAAAGAATGCTGAACAGAACTTAACTTTGGGGCGCTCTGTTTGCAGGCCTCCTTCGGCTGGATCGCGGAAGGTTGCTCAACGTGCATAACTCGGTGGACATCGCCGTGAATGATGTCGCACACCAGGCTGTTTGGATTGCCGGACTTCTCTCTCTCACCAGTCTGCTTTGCTCGTCGCGGTGGCGCGTTTCTCTACGAGAACGTGTTTGGCGGCGGCGAGGCTTTTCTGGGCCGTTTCCCCATTTGGAACTTGTTAGCTAAGAATCCGGTCCGATTCGCGCCGGAGGCGCGCTGCCGGTAGTCTCAAAATCCGCAATGAGGGGCAAGTGATCCGAGGCCAGCAGGGCGAGCCGCGTTCTGTGCAAGTGCATTTCGCCCAAGTAAAATGCGGGGTCGTAATAAATGTGATCGAGATGCATGAACGGGAGCACGCCGGGATACGTGCTCGTGCGTTTCAGATGCATCGCAATATCGGCACTTTGCAAGTGTTGACTTAGCATCTGCGTCGCCAGTCCGCGCGTCCACTCGTTAAAATCTCCCGCGACAATGCGCGCGCCCTTCACGTCCGAACGCTCCAAAATCTCCGCAGAAAGAAAATGACGGGCCTGTTCACGCCGTTCCAGGAATGAAGTCCCCAAATGGACGGCGAAGAAGTGAAGCGGATTTTTGTCCTCGAGCGAAACCGCTACGCGGAGACACTGGCGTGGTTCGCGCGATCGCACCGTAAGCTCGTAGTTTTCGCGAGCAACGACTGGAAAACGAGTGAACACTGCATTTCCGTACGGTTCTCCTTCATGCTGTCGAGCGGCGCCGAAAATGAACGGCAGCGCGATACGATTCGAGATCACTTCAGCCTGGGGGTAAAGAACCTCTTGCGCCGCAACAATATCAGCCTCGATTTCGTGCATCACGTCGGCGATTCGCTGCGGACTGACCCGCCAATCGAGCAATACGTACTCGTACGAAGCAAACAGGACATAACCACATTGCTTTAAAAAGTACCCGTTCCATGCACTTCAATCAATTGGAGCAACAATCATGAGTACACAAAGCTATACGCAGACGCGGTTCTCGGCAGAGAACGCAGCACTCGTCTTGATCGACCACCAGTCGGCAACAACGTAATCGGGCTAGCGAAACTCGGGATAGTCTTCGAGTTGCCTACTGTCCTGACCACGAGCCTTGGTCAAGGTCCAAATGGCCCGTTTGTCCCAGAGGTGTTGAACCTGTTTCCTGATGTGCCGGTGATCGATAGACCCGGAATCATCAGCGCGTGGGATGATCCTAAGTTCGTGGCCGCGATCGAGAAGACCGGCCGCAAGAACCTGATCATTGCGGGTGTTACAGTTGATGTATGCCTCGCGTTCGCCGCTATGCAAGCGGTCGACGCCGGGTACTATGTATACGGCGTCGTCGATGCCTCCGGCGCACTTGATACAACAACCCGCGAGCTCGCCATTGCTCGCGAACGCGTGGGCGGGTGCGACGCCGCCAAGGCGCCCAAGCTGGACGCCGACGAGAAGGCCCAGGCGAAGAAGGCGAACGCCGCCGCCCGGCTGTGGATCAGTGGCATTGAAGCCCTGCAGCGAAATCGTTGGCCACCCAGTGCAGGTCTACGACCTGTCCGCGACACCGCCGTTTCCTGCGGAAATCACCAGGCTACGACGAGGGCGAACTTTCCCGTGGGTCGTCTCAGACTTCTCGCTGATCGACGCCATTGAGTGCGGCATCGTCAAGGTACCGCGCGTACCTGTTCAGGACCTGCCGGGGGAGACGAACCGATCTACCGCCACATGCTAGCCACATCTATAAGCACATCACGCTGCCAACAGCAGGCCGCGGGAAGCAGGCAAAGGCGCTCGACCCCGAGCAGCTACCGGCCCGACTGATCGGTGCACTCACAATCCTTTACAAAGACTACGAAAAGGTGTTCGCCAATTGGCAGGGCAAGGGCAGTCCCACCCCGCCGGTCTTCATTGTCGTCTGCAACAACACCGCGACCTCCAAACTGGTGCACGACGGGATCGCCGGCTACGAGATCACTGAGAAGTCCGCAGACGGCTCCGAGCGCACGGTGTTGATGCCCGGCAAACTCGCGCTGTTCGTCAACGTGCAGGACGACGGGAGTGGGCAGCGGCGAATGTCGACCCGGCCGGTGACGATCCTGATCGACAGCGAGGAGCTGGAAAGCGGCGACGCGCTCTCCAACACGTTCCGCAGGCCGCGGCATCTGAAATCGACGCATTCAAACGGGACCTTCGCGCCAGGGGCAAACACGCGGAGGCGGAGAAACTTTCAGATGCAGACCTGCTGCGGGAGGTCATGGACACGGTCGGACAGACCGGGCGCCTGGGCGAATCCATCCGCTGCGTCGTGTAGGTATCGATACTGACGGAAGGCTGGGACGCGCGGACCGTCAAGCACGTGCTCGGCGTTCGCGCCTTCGGCACCCAGTTGCTATGTGAACAGGTCATCGGCCGAGCGTTGCGCCGGGTCTCCTACGATCCGGTGGGGGTTGATGAGCACGGTAACCCCATGTTCGACGAAGAATATGCCGAAGTACTCTGGCATACCATTCTCCTTCATCCCAGCGAACTCCGCACCTGACTTCAGGCCGCCAAAGAAGACGACCAAGGTGCATGCTGTCCTGCCGGAGCGCGAAGATCTGGAAATCAGCTTCCCGCGCGTCGTGGGCTACCGGACAGCGCTGCCACCCGGACGCGTGACCGCGCGCTTCACCGACGAGAGCCATGTCAGGCGACACGACAAACTGACCCCCTGACGCCATGAGGATCTGACCCCTCTATGAGCGAGGAGGTCGGCATGATGACGGAGGACGGTCAGGGTTCCACCGCGATGGGGCGATCCGCGGAGGGACGAGATGAAGACGCCGGACGACGTGTCGGCGATGGCTGCGTTTGAAGGCGCTTGGTTGGGGGTCAAAGCGGATTGCGGCGGAGCTCGGTTGTTCGAGGAACACCGTGAAGCGCTGGCTGCGGTATGGCGATTGGCGACCCTGCGTGACGCCGTCGCGCTCGAAGAAGCTGGACGGCTTGTCGGATTGGCTGGCGGAGCGGTTTCGGCGGCACGCGCGGCAATGCCGACGTGATCCGCCAGGAGTTGGCGCAGGAGAAGGGGATCCATCGTCAGCCTGCGCACGGTGGAGCGAACGGTGGCACCGCTGCGGCGGGAGCTTGTGGCCGCGGCGCGGGCGACCGTACGTTTTGAGACGCGGCCTGGCGATCAGCTGCAGATTGATTTCGGCGAGCGCCGGGTTGAGATCGGCGGTGTGGCGACCAAGGTGTTCTTCTTTCGTCGCGACGCTGGGCTATTCGCGCCGACTGCATGTCCGCGCCTTCGGTCACGAGAAGCAGGACAGCTGGTTCGACTGGGTTGGAAAGCGCCTTCCAGGCGTTCGGCGGCGTTCCGCGGGAGGTGCTGCTCGACAATGCCCGCGCGCTGATCCTGCACCATGATCCGGCAAGCCGGGAGGTGGTACTGCATCCTCGGCTTCATGCCTTCGCCAAGCATTGGGGCTTCCGCGTGCGTGCCTGCGCGCCGTATCGCGCGCGCACCAAAGGCAAGGACGAGCGCGGCGTTGGATACGTCAAGAGGAACGCAATCGCTGGGCGACGCTTTGCGACCTGGTCCGGAGATGGAAGCGCATCTGGAGGTCTGGACGCGGGAGATCGCCGATTTACGTGTCCATGGCACGACGGGCGAGACGCCTGCGATCGGTTCGCCCGCGACGAGGCTCGGCGCTGCGGCCACTCGGCGGCATGCCGCCGTTCATCAGCAGCACGCGATCTCTGCGCTGGGTCGGCGCAGATTGCGCGGTCGCGGTTGATGGCAACGCCTATTCAGTGCCCTGGCGCCTGATCGGCGAGCGGGTGCGGGTCACGGTCGGCGGCGAATCCATTCGCATTCATCATGGCGGCCGCGAGGTCGCCGTCCATGCCGAGTTGAAGGGTCGTCACGGTCGCGTCGTCGACGACGCGCATCTGGCCGGGCTGGTCGGCAGCCAGGGAGCGACCGGCGCACATCGTCCTGCCAACGCCCGTCATAGCGCCGTCGGCACGTCCGGCGCTCTGCTGCGTCCATTGGCCGAGTACGAGGCGGTGGCCGGAGGAGGCTTCTGATGGATGACCACGACCATCTCACGGCCCTGCTGGACCGTTTGAAGCTGACCGTGTTGCGCGACCAACTCGACAGCCTGATCGACGAAGCAGGCCGGCGCGAACTGACGATCCGCGAGGCGCTGACGCTGTTCTGCGAACGGGAAGTCGCGCGCCGTGACCAGCGCCGCATCGACATGGCCTTCGGCCTGGCGCGCTTCCCGTTTGTGCGCGACCTCACCGGGTTCGACTTCGGTGCGCAGCCCTCGATCGACAAGGCGCAGGTTCGGGAGATCGCGACGGGTCGCTTCATCGCCAATGGCGAGGCGGTGCTTTTGCTCGGGCCACCAGGCGTCGGCAAGACGCATCTGGCTGTCGCGCTCGGTCGGGAAGCCATCGTGGCCGGCTATACGGTTCTGTTCACGCCGGCCACCACACTGGTGGCGCAGCTGGCCAAGGCGCATGCTGAGGGCCGGCTGGAGGAACGGCTGACGCATTATGGCAAGCCGAAGCTCCTGATCATCGACGAACTCGGATATCTGCCGTTCGAGCCCGATGCCGCGCACTTGTTCTTCCAGCTCGTCAGTCGCCGGTACGAGCGCGGCGCGATGCTGGTGACCTCGAACCGTGCGGTCGGTGAATGGGGCGCTGTATTCGGCGATGCCGTGGTCGCCACCGCGATCCTCGATCGGCTTCTCCACCACAGCCACGTGATCACGATTCGAGGCGACAGCTACCGATTACGCGAAAAGCGTCGCAGCGGTCTTTTGCAAAAGTCCACCTCAGCACGACAGACAGAGCCCGCATGATAGTTCATCCCGACCAGCCTGAGCCTGGCGTCGTGCTCGCTGCCCTCAAGCACGCTGCGCGCCGCCTGCGGCCATGCTTGACCGCAGCTGCACGCGACACCGTAGGAGGATCCAGGTCGGGGCAGAGAAACGGCCCCACCAGTCGAACAGACAAACATTCACAGCGGGGTCAATTCCTGCTGTCGCCAAGGGGGCGGTTCCTGATGTAACTGGACACGCCATCTTCGTATCACCCCGGAAGATGCGCCACCGACCGCGATCAACGCCGCAATCGTGGGTCCGGAGGTCACGCTTGGCCTCGAAGACCTTCGCCACCAGCGCGACGCCACGATCGCCTTCCACCTCGCCGGCTACACCTTGCGCCGCTGGTTCCGAGACCAAGAGGACAACCTAAAACCCTGGCTGTTCCCCTCGCTGCTGGCCATTACCCGGCGCTGGATGACGGAGTGCCTTCAGACGCCTGACACATTCCCGGCCTACCTGCTCTGGCGCGAAATCGGTGACAAGGCTGCGGGGCGCATCTACCGCGCCTGCGCCGAGAGCGCAGCCGACGCCGGCTCACTGCGGCCCATCATGAACCCCTACAACGAGACGGGCAGCAGTCGGCACGTCAATTTCGTTACAACCAAGACCAACTTCTGGACGCCTCGCGCGGACAAGTGCCAGATCAACCTGGTGGTCTGTGACCAAAACTGGGAGGCGGCGGCGCAGCAGCTCGACGACCTCGATGCAGTGCTGCGTTACGTGAAGAATGAGCGCCTGGGGTTTGAGGTGCCCTATGTCCACGGTGGACAAGACCACCAGTACCGGCCTGACTTCATCGCGGCCGTGGATGACAGCCACGGCCCCTGACGACGCGCTACACCTGATCGTGGAGATGAAGGGCCGCCGCGACGCGCTGGACAATGCTAAGCACGACACGACGCGCACGCTTTGGGTGCCCGCGGTGAACGCGACCGGACGATACGGAAGGCAATGCGGGCCAGGACGTCTGCCAGCCAAGCCTGCGGATCGACGTCGTTCATCTTGGCCGTGACGATCAGGCTGTACATGGCGGCGGCGCGCTCGCCACCGCGATCGGATCCGCAGAACATCCATGATTTTCTGCCCAGAGCGATGCCGCGCAGCGCGCGTTCGGCGGCATTGTTCGATAGGCACACACGCCCGTCGTCAAGGAACAGCGTGAAGGCGGTCCAGCGCTTGAGGATATAATCGATGGCCTTGGCGAGGTCGTGACCTCGGGAGAGTTTGGCGCGTTGCTCGCGCATATAGACCTGAAGCTCCTCGACCAGCGGTTTGCTCAGTTCCTGGCGAACGGCTCTGCGCTCCTCCGCAGCTCTTGCCGTTGATGGGCCGCTCGATGTCGAACAGGGCGTCGATGCGGCGCACGACCTCGATCGCGATGGGAGAGAGCGCGATCAGCCTTCTTGCCGGCGGCCTGCCGTCGGGCGTTCTCCTCGAGATCGGCCATGGCAAAGAACGGGCGCCGGGCGTGGACCCAGCATCCTGCCTCCAAGATCGGACCCGGACTTCGGTCAGGCAGATAGAGTTGGCGATACCCATCAAACGCGTCGGCCTGGAACAGTCCGGCATATCTGGCCAGATGGCGCTGCGGATGCTCGCCTTTGCGGTCGCGCGAGTAATAGAACATCGCCGCCGGCGGCGCTGTCCCGCCGAACGGCCGGTCGTCTCGGACATAGACCCAACATCGCCCGGTATCGGTCTTGCCTTTGGCCAGGACCGGCACCGTCGTGTCATCGCCATGCAGGCGCTCGGCCGCCATGACATGGGCCTCGACAAGCGCAGCAGCGGATCCAGCGCCATGCAGCTCGACCCCACGGCGTCCGCCATGGTCGACAGGCTGATCGGCACGCCCTCCCGAGCATAGCGCTCGGCCTGCCGGTTCAAGGGCTGATGCTGGCCGAACTTCTCGAACAGGATCATCGCCAGCAGGTTTGGCCCAGCCCAGCCTCTGGGGATCACATGGAACGGGGCCGGCGCCTGGCTGATCTTCTCGCAGTCCCGGCAGGTGAACTTCTCCCGCACCGTTTCGATCACCTTCCATTGGCGCGGGATCGATCTCCAGGGTCCGGGTCACGTCCTCGCCCAGTTTGCGCAGCCGTGCACCGCCACAACAGTCGCACGCCGTCGGCGGATCGATCACCACCCGCTCGCGCGGAAGGTGCTCGGGGAAGGTGTTTCGTTCGGGTCGCTTGCGGCGTGAATGCCCGCCACGGTCGTGGTCTTGGCGACGGCGATTTCCGCGGCCAGCTCATCTTCGGTGGCGCTCGGCTTCCAGCTCCTCGAACTGCAGCGCCAGCTGATCGATGAGCCGGGCCGACGCTCCGAGCGAGGGCCGTAGAGCTGGCGCTCCAGCTTGGCGATCCGCAGCTTCTGATGCGCGATCAAGGCCAGGTCATCAGACGCCTTGGCCCGCGCCACCGCCAATTCCGCTGCGCCGGCATCGCGTTCCGCGACGACCTCTCGCATCTTCGCGCGCTCGACCGTCAGCGCCGCCTTCAGCGCATCAACGTCGTCCGGCAGGTCTGCAACGATCGCCGTCCAGGACGGCGAGGGAATCACACAGCGCTCGTGTGCGGCACTATATGTTGTGCTCCAAGTCAATATTTTTCGGTTCATCCCGCATGCTAGCGGACGCCAGGTTCGTCGCGGATGTCGATCGCGGTAGGGACGGTCATCGCTGACCGCCCCCCGCACAGATCCGTACGTGCGCAATTCACGCATACGGCTCCTACCTCGAGTGCTTGACGAGGAACCGTTGTTCCGGCCACGGGTGCAGGACGCTCGGTTGCGGTAGATAGCGATCAGCGAGCCGCTCCATGCGGCGCCAGCCCATACGCTGGCGTTGACTCCGTTGCTGGAGTGCCATGCGCCATCGGACTTTGATGTGGTGCCGTATTGCACGCAGCGAGGCAATGTTCGTCGGTACCGCGAAGTAGGCATAGTAGCCCTTCAGCACGGCGCTGAGCCATTGACCCTGCTCGCGGATCGTCTGATGCCGTCTACTGCGTAGCTCCTCAGCGACCGCCGTGAGCTTGGCCATACGCCGCTTCCGCTGCGTCTTGCGCCTGACCTGGAAGCCGTGCCCGTTCCTCTTGGTTCCGCAGATATGCGTGAAGCCAAGGAAGTCGAACGTCTCAGGCTTCCCCTCGCCGCGCTTGGCTCGTCGCCGGGCGGCAAACCGCCCAAACTCGAGCACGCGCGTCTTCTCAGGATGCAAGGTGAGCGAAAACCTGGCCAATCGCTCCTTCAGGTCGCTGAGGAAGCTGACCGCATCTGAATGATGCTGGAAGCCAACGATCGTGTCGTCGGCGTATCTGACGACGACAAGATCGCCAGTCGCGCGCTGCTTGCGCCACGCGTGAACCCAAAGGTCGTATACGTAGTGAAGATAGATATTCGCCAGCAACGGCGAGATTACCGCGCCCTGTGGCGTCCCTTCCAGCGTGTCCAATCTTTGGCCTTCGTCCAGCACGCCCGCCTTCAGCCATTTCTGGATCAGGCGGATAATCCGGGTGTCACCAATCCGGTGCTCCACGAACCGGACCAGCCATGAATGGCTGATCGTGTCGAAGAACGATCGGATATCGGCGTCCAGGATCCACCAGATATAGCGTCCCTTGATGCCATACCCGAGCGCGTCCAGCGCATCATGCTGGCTTCGCCCAGGACGGAACCCGTAGCTGAAGCCCAAGAACTCCGCCTCGTAGATTGGCGTCAGGATCGAGACCACCGCGCTCTGGACGATTTTGTCCTCCAGGGCGGCGATGCCGAGCGGCCGTTGCCTGCCATCGGGCTTCGGGATGAACCGTCGCCGCGAGGGCAGCGCTCGATACGCCCCTCTGAGAATCCGCTCGTGGAGCTCAGCGAGGTTGTCCTCGAGATTCTCCGCGTAGATATCCCATGTCAGCCCGTCGATCCCCGGTGCGGCGTCCTTCCTCAGGTTGAGGAATGCCCACCGAAGAGCGTCGATGCTGATGTGATGCAGGAGCGCCGTCAGCTTTTCCTTCTTGTTCCTGGTTACGGCTTCTCGTATGCGCGCCTGCGCTTGTGACACGGCTTCCCGGCTCTGCGTCCGGACCGTGGTTTGCAGTCGTGCATTCCTCTCGGTCCCGCCGCTTCCCTCCGCCAACTCCGCCGCGGGTTGCCCCGCTTTGTTCGCCGGCTTCATCGGGTACTACCCGCGGGTCTGACTTCTCCGCTCCATGCATCACCGGCTTCGGCATCGTGCCTTCCCGGTGCGGCCACGGGATCGGCATCCCGTGGCGGCGCGGAGACCTCTCGGTTCCCGTGCAAGAGACCTACGTACGTGCCAGGGTCTACGATGACGCGGAGCCGGCCGTGCACTCGCGATAGCGCGCCCGACCGTGTTGCCTTCTGCCGACTGGATGACATCGGCGCTCCGGTTGTGAAGTCTTTCGCCACTCAATGGCTGGCCCGCACGCGCCCCTGTCAACGCTTCACGCGTGGCCTCGCGACCGCCCGCGCATGACTCGGGGTCGATGTGGATCGCTACTCCTTCACCGTGGTGGACTTTCACCTCCTGTCTCTTGCCGGTCTCCCGACGCTCCCAGTCGATCCCTTCCAGCATGTAGCCAAGCTGCGCGGCGGTAATGGCAACAACACCGTCCGCCGGTGATGGCCAGATGAACCTGCCACGCTCCAGACGCTTGGCATACAGCGACATGCCCAGACCGTCATGCCAAAGAATTTTCAGCAGGTTGCCGCGCTTGCCGCGGAACACGTAGAGATCGCCGGCATGCGGATCGCGATGCAGTGCCTCCTGAACCTGCAAGGCGAGACCGTTCATCCCACGGCGCATGTCCGTCGCACCCGTGGCCAGCCAGACCCGCACACCAGACGGTGGCGCAATCATCCGCGCAGCACGTCACAACACGCCGCAGCGTCACCAGGCTGACGTCATGTCCAACCCTGATCGAAGTGCCGTCCGGCAGCGTGATCTCAATCCTGCTGTCGGCCACAGCAGCTCGGGACCCGTCCGACGCGCTCGACACGCTTGGAAGTTCCGCGCGCTGCGGTTCACCGATCACCTGCACCGGCACAAATACCGCTGGCGCTTCCGGCCTGAGAACGCCACGGCGTACCTGGCTTCGCCAGTTCCACAGCAGACCTCGGCTGATCTCATACCGCCGGGCAATCTCGGCAATGCCCGCGCCTGGCTGTTCGGTCTCAGCGACAATCCCTAGCTTCTCCGCCAGTACTCCAACGGCGCCGCCGTTCAACCCCGGTGATGATCTCCATCCGACCGACTGTCCCTGATCTTAGCGGCGCTCATACAAGCGCCGTTTAGATCAAAGGCGCCTAGCGTCGGCAAGGCGGTCTTCACCGGGTGGATACGAAAGCCGGCAAGTTCGCTGGAGATTGCACCTCGGGCAGCATCTTCGCCGAAAGCGAGCCCTGCGATCGCCACGCGGGGCAAGGCAAGAACCCGAAGGCCCTTCGCTTGCCCGGTGTGGCGGACCGCATCGTCCCGAGAGAAGCGAGCTATTTCGGCCGACAAAGGCACAGACCCGTGAGCCTCATCACATCTCCGCCACCTGCTGGTGAGTGAGTGCCGGCTGACGCTACGGACCAGCATCCGTCAACCACCGGCGAAGGCTCAATGGTAGGGAAAGTCTGAGATAGCAAACGGCTGAGGTAATTGGCCGCCGCCTGCTGGAAATCATGGTCTACACCAAGGGTTGCCAAGTCGGCGGCAAGCTGACGTTGGACGATCTGGAGGCGACCGAAATCGGCGACTGGAAGATGCCCGACTTCAAGTCCGCCTGTGCCTACGCGGCGTCGCAGGGCTGGGTCGCTGTCCCCGGCGATACGCTGACACTGACAACGGCCGGCGTGAGACCAGGTTAGCGGCCAAAGACGTGGTGGAGATTCGGACCGCCGCTTGGTGTGGCGTAGCGGTTTAGGCGGAGGCGGCCATCGGACCGGCCGGCTAGGGTGGAGTTGCGAAGCTTCAACCGTGGCCGAGAGGAGATCCGATGACCGAGGAGAGACTGGCGCTGTCCGAGCTGCTGGAGAAGGCGGGTGACGGCGATTTTCTGCGCAGCGTTGCGGAAGCGGTGCTGCAATTGCTGATGGAGGCGGATGTCGAAGGTCTGATCGGCGCCGGGCGATATGAACGCAGCGGCGCTTGGCAGATGCGAGGAACGCGTTGAGCGCGATGGGTTTCGGTATGTCCAACTCGGCAGTATCGAGCCCCTGGTCGCCTGCGTATTCGGTGATTCAATTGATCGTCGCAACACGATCTTTGTTGGCCTATCGGGCGACACTGCAAACTGACCCCGCATTGCCTCAGCGGCGGCGCAGTTTTCGACGATGCTGGTGGTCCAACCTGGACAAGCATAGCGCCGTGCTCGGTCTCGTCCAGGACGAGCCGGCGCTGCGCGCCGGTGCCGCAAGCGGCATCCTGGACAAGACCTGCGCGCGGCACTCTGCCGGAGGCAGGTCGGCTCCGAGGAATGGTCCTCTTGGTCTCACCAAGGAATGCGATCTGGATCTTGGATCCGGACAGGCGACATCCGAAGCCACGATAACATCCTGAGGCAACACGGGGGTCAGTTCCGGACGTCGCTTGACGTGGCCGATATGAGCAATTGGTCAAGCGCCTCTGCCGGCGTTTGCCAAGCAAGCGTCTTTCGGGGCCGTGCGTTGAGGGCGGCCGCTACGGCTGCAATGTCGTCGGCGCTATGCATGCTGAGATCGGTGCCTTTGGAAAATACTGGCGCAGCAATCCGTTGGTGTTCTCGTTGGTCCCGCGCTGCCATGGGCTGTGAGGATCGCAGAAATAGACCTGGATGCCAGCGTCGATCTTCAGGCGTGCGTGCTGAGCCATCTCAGTTCCTTGATCCCAAGTCAGCGACCGACGCAGTTGCTCAGGCAAGGTGATGATCGTTCGCGTAATGGCGTCGCACACCGCCTCGGCACCATGTCCGGCGAGTGCGGGTCCGTTCTTCACGCGAGCCTCGTGGCCATGGTCCGTCATGCGCGGCAGGTGCAGCAGCAGAGTGAAGCGCGTCATACGCTCCACCAAGGTGCCAATTGCGGAACTGCCAAGGCCCAGGATGAGGTCCCCTTCCCAGTGGCCCGGCACGGCGCGATCGGCTGCCTCTGCCGGACGTTGGCTGATCATGATCTCGGGAGAGATGAAGGTCTTGCCCCGCCCGCGCGCCCGCGCTCTCGGCATCCGCAACACCCGCCCGGTACGCAAGCAGGCCGTCAGGTCGCGGCGCAACGCGCCACGACTTTGAACGAACAGCGCTTGATAGATGGCTTCATGGCTGATGCGCATGGTCTCATCGTCCGGGAAGTCGACCGGCAAGCGGCGAGCAATCTGCTCCGGGCTCCAGGCGTTTGCCCACCGCCGATGCTTGCGCGGTCCATGCCGGCGACCGTTCCAGCGCACAGCCGGGCCGGGAACAGGAGCCCCACTCGGAGCGACGACGACCCCTGCCAATCGTTCCTCCACATAGGTCCGTAATGCCGCGTTGAGCGCAAGCTTCGCCTGCTTTGGGCGGCGAGCAGATCGCTCGGCATGCCACTGCGCTGTCGTCGCGCGATACTCCAGGCTGCCGCTTCGGGTCGCAGCGTTGCGCCGCAACTCCCGCGAGATCGTTGAAGCTGCTCGTCCGAGCCGGCGCGCAACCTCCCGCATGGAGCAGCATTGCACTCGAAGAAGTGCGATCTCCTCCCGCTCCGCAAATGAGAGATACCGGTCGGACAGCGGCTTCGCTGATGGCCGATACACCGCTGGTGGCATTCCGCCTGCCTTTCGGAACAATCTTGTTCCTACAGCCTGCGACATGCCAGCGCGGACCGCAGCATCCTCACTCGCCATACCTGACGCGATAGCCGCCCAGAACCGCCGCTGCTCATCTCGTGCTGCCACCACAGGGCGACCCGGTGAGAACAATGGGGCCCGACCAGACCGATCCGAACGCCGCCTGCGCCTCGTCATCGCAACTCCTCCTTCAAGGTGTTGCGACGACCATTTGAGTCCACCTTGCGAGCCCCGATCACAACCATCCGCCCGATCCCAGATGCGTTGGAACTGCCGATCGCCCCCGAACTCGTTCTCCTGCGCCCCACTCGCGTGTCGCCGGGCACGCCAGCAACGCGGCCTTCATGTCATGGTAAGACCAGCAGGCGCGCTTCAGCGTAGCGCCGAGGCCCATGGCGCCCTCCGAGCGCGAGCCATCGTGCAGCGTGGCTGCATTGATAATCGCCGTTTGTATTGTTTTGTTGTTCTTTGCCGCGGCGTCACTTGGTGGAACAGGGGATTGCGTCGGTTGAAGATGTGGACACAGCGATTGCTCAGGGTCCAGGCCTACGCTGGGCGCTGCTCGGCCCCTTCCTCAACCTACACCTGTCCGGGGGGCCGCGGCGGCATCGCCCACGTGCTGGAGCATTTGGGGCCGCCGATGGAAAATTGGTGGCACGACCTGGGCAACGTAACGCTCAGCGAAGAGCTTAATGGAGCAATCGCGCGAGGCGTAGCCGAGGAGTTGCGCGGCGCGGATCTTGCCCATCTTACCAACCACCGCGACCACCTGTTGTTGGCGCTTCTGCAACTCAAAGCCGACGCCGATCAGCAACCCTAACCCAAGTTGTTAAGAGTTGGAATTTCGTATGGGCCCATCGTTGTCAAGCCGTAACGTGCCGCTGACCCGCTTCGCAGCTGGCCTGCACTAAAATGTTACGATGGTAGCCAGTTTACCCCGATTCGAAATATCCCTGCATTGATGGTTCGCCGAAACTGTCTGCAATACAACCCGAAGCCACACCTGACATGGAAAGGTCGATGAAACTCGTTTGGTTGGTTGCGGCCTTCTTCGCGCTGGTCATCACGCCGTTGCAGGCGCAAGAGCGAAAGGATGTCACGGTCACGCAGCTGTTATCCACCACGGTTACATCGAGTGGACAGCCCATCGTCTTGCCGCAGAAGGATGCGCAGGTCGTTGTTTCGATCTACGACGTGGCGCCGGGCGCAATGTTGCCGGTGCACAAGCATCCCTATCCCCGCTACGGATATGTTCTATCGGGGGAGCTGCGGGTGACCAACATGGAAACCCGCCAAAACGATACCTACAAGCCAGGAGATTTCATTCTCGAATTGGTAGGGCAATGGCACATGGGAGCCAACATCGGGGGTAAGCCGCTCAAGTTGCTTGTCATCGATATCGTCGAGAAAGGCCAAACGAACACTGTGGTACGAAAGTGATTCATATGCGGAACCTCGCCCGCGCCTTGCTGCAAGCCCTCCGGGCCCACGGAGCGCGCGAAATCTTCGGCATTCCCGGCGATTTCGCCCTGCCCTTCTTTAAGGAGATCGAGGACAGCGCGATCCTCCCGCTCTACACGCTCAGCCACGAGCCGGCCATCGGGTTCGCCGCCGATGCGGCAGCCCGCTTCCGCGCCTCGATCTCGGTCGCCGCGGTGACATGGGGTGCCGGCGCGTTCAACCTGGTGAACGCGACCGCCGGCGCCTATGCGGAGCGCGTGCCCGTCGTGGTCATTTCCGGCGCACCCGGCATCGGCGAGCGCAACTCCGGCTGGAAACTGCATCACATGGCGCGAGCGCTCGACACCCAACTGCGCATTTTTCGCGAAATCACCTGCGCCCAAGCGGTGCTGGAGGATGCGGCGCGCGCCCCCGGCGAAATCGCCCGCGTGCTGCGCGCGGCCAGCGACTCCTCGCTGCCGGTCTACATCGAACTGCCACGCGACATGGTCGGCGCCGAGGTCGCCGCGGTTGAACCACTCCCGTCCCAGCCGGTATCCGCGGAAGCGCTCGCCGAGTGCGCCGATGAGATCATCGGCAGGCTGGCGAAGGCGGACAACCCGGTGTTGCTGGTCGATGTCGAAGTGCGCCGCTACGGCGTCGAGGCCAAAGTCGCGCATTTGGCGCAGCGTCTGCATCTGCCCGTCGTCACCACTTTCATGGGACGAGGATTGTTGAGCCAGTACGGCGACGTGGTGCTGGGCTCCTATTTCGGGGCCGCCGGGGATGCTGCCATCACCCGGCTGGTCGAGGGATCCGATGGTCTGCTGCTGCTCGGCGTCATCCTGTCGGATACCAACTTTGCCGTTTCGCCCGCAAGATCGACATGCGCCGCGCCATTCTGGCGATCGATCGCAAAGTGCGCATCGGGCACCATCTGTATCCGGACATCCCGATGGATGCGCTGATCGATGCGCTGCTTTCGCGGGCCGGACCGCAACGGAGGCCCGCGGGTTTGGGGCCGATCGCCCAGCACTATCCGCGCGACATGCCGGCGGACGACGCGCTGATCGTGCCTTCCGACATCGCCGCGGCCGTCAACGACCTGTTCGCACGCCACGGCGCCATGCCGATCGCCGCCGATATGGGCGATTGCCTGTTCACCGCGATGGAGATCGAGCACACCGAGTTGGTCGCACCCGGTTACTACGCCGGCATGGGCTATGGCGTGCCCGCCGGGCTCGGCGCTTGCGCGGTGATGGCGCCGCGGCGGCCGCTGATCCTGGTCGGCGACGGCGCCTTCCAGATGACCGGCTTCGAACTCGGCAACTGCCGCCGCTACGGCTGGGACCCGATCGTGGTGGTGTTCAACAACCGCAGTTGGGAGATGCTGCGCGTCTTCCAGCCGGAGAGCCGTTTCAACGACCTGGACGACTGGCATTTCGCCGCGCTCGCCGATCAGCTGGGCGGCCAGGGACGGCGGGTGACCACCCGCAAGGAGTTGGCTAATGCGCTCGCCGATGCTCATGCGACGACCGGACGATTCCAGTTGATCGAGGTGATGCTGGCCCGCGGCGACATTTCCCACACGCTGTCCCGCTTCGTGGCCGGGTTCAAAGCGGCGCGTGAGCAACCCAGCGCGAACGGAGCTGCATGAACTTCGTGATCACGCTGGAACATCGTCTGCGGGCGCTTCAGTCTCCCGAATGACATCGATTAAGGCCTGCCCAGTGCCCGCCAGCGCCGCTTCTCGCGTCAGCATCGGTTCATCGAGCGTGAGCACGCCGGAAACGGCGATATTGAACACGGCCCGAGCGAAGACCCTCCGGCGGTCGGGACAGGAAGGTTGTGACGCTGGCGATGCTCCATACCGGACCGCCAGCTTGATTCCCTTGGCCCCCGCGAATCTGCGACGACAGTTCCCGCGACTTTTACGATCGTAGCTGTTCGGCGCCGCTCTGAAGGCGAAGCGTAATCGCGAATCACTAACTTGCTCTGTGCGTAAGGCCATTGTCGGATTCGCCTTCGACGCGAGCCACGACGGTTTCGTTCAACGGTACTTGGCCAACTTCCAACAGTAGGAGGAATACGTGGCTCTACAACTCAACGATACAGCTCCCGATTTCGAAGCTGAGACCACAGAAGGCAAAATCCGTTTCCACGACTGGATCGGCAGCAACTGGGTGGTGTTGTTTTCCCATCCAGGGGATTTTACGCCGGTCTGCACCACCGAACTCGGCTATATGGCCAAAATCAAGCCGGAGTTTGACAGACGTGGTGTGAAGATCATCGGGCTCTCCGTGGATCCAACCAACCGGCACGCCGATTGGGCGAGTGATATCAAGGAGACGCAAGGCTTCGCCCCAAACTATCCGATGATTGGCGATCCCTACCTTTCGATCTCGAAGCTCTATGGCATGCTACCCGCCAGCACGGCCGGGAGCTCAGACGGTCGAACACCAGCCGATAACCAGACAGTGCGAAACGTCTTCGTCATAGGGCCGGACAAAAAGATCAAGCTGGTCCTCGTCTACCCTATGACAACGGGACGCAACTTCGACGAGGTGCTGCGTGTCGTTGATTCGCTTCAACTGAGTGCAAAGCACAGGCTCGCAACTCCCGTCAACTGGAAGCAGGGCGACGACGTGATCATCGCGGGCTCCGTTTCCGACAGCGAGGCGAAGCAGATCTACCCGGAGGGGTGGAAGGCGCCGAAGCCATACATCCGGATCGTGCCGCAGCCGGCAACCTGATGTCATTGACCTGGCCTCAGTGGGACTTCCGTCAGGAAGGGCAAGATCTGGCAATCCATCCGGAGCAAGACACATGAGCAGCCACGTCACATCACCGCTCCCCAGCCATCTTGTCCGCGAACCGCGGGTGGACGCCTTTTTCGATGCCTGCAGTTGCAGCGTGCAATATGTGGTCTCTGATGCGAGTAGCGAACATTGCGCGCTTGTTGATCCAGGTACTCGACTATGACGAAAAATGCGGGGCGATTGCCACGTCTTCAGCCGACGCCCTGCTTGCCTTCGTGCGCGAGCGGAACCTCACAGTCGAATGGATTCTCGATACCCATCCCCATGCGGATCACCTTTCCGCAGGCGCGTATCTTAAGGAGAGGACGGGCGCGAAGACGGCGATCGGAAAGCACGTGACGGACGTGCAGCGACTGTGGAAGGAAATCTACAATCTGCCGGCAAGTTTTAGGACGGACGGTTCACAATGGGACCGGCTTTTCGCCGACGGCGACATTTTCCACATCGGCGATCTGGAGGCGCGTGTCCTGTTCTCTCCTGGCCATACTCTAGCGTCGGTTACCTACGTTGTGGGCGACGCCGCCTTTATACACGACACGCTTTTCATGCCCGATTTCGGCACGGCGCGTTGCGACTTTCCCGGAGGCGACGCACACGCACTCTGGCATACAATTCAACGCATCCTGGCCCTGCCCGATCCGACGCGCCTGTTCACGGGCCATGACTACACGCCCGGCGGTCGCCCTCCCGCCTGGGAAAGCACCGTGGCTCGCCAGCGCGCCCAGAACATTCACCTTGCCCAGGCGCGCTGCGAAGCAGAGTTCGTTGCCCTTCGCCACGCGCGGGATGCAACACTACCCATGCCGAAGCTCATTCTGCACGCTCTACAGGTCAACATCGCAGCAGGACGTCTGCCCGCCGCCGAAGACGACGGCAGGTACTATCTGAAGTTGCCGCTCAACGCGCTTGCGGCGTTCTGCAAATGACTGCCTCCAACTCCCACCACGAGAGGGTGTGAGCGGCCAGCCTGCGAACGCCGGGCAGTACCGGCGTTTGCTCGGGTCAACATCCCAGGCGCCGGTTCGAGCTTGGTGTCGGATTTTGCCAGCGACGGCTTCTTTGTTCTGGCGGCACATTTGATATAAGTATCATATAGCTTACGAATGGCGTTGGTTGCCACGTGCGGTCGATTGGACCGCCCCAATCGGAGGCTCACCATGCCCAGCTCGGTTCACGGTTTCGCCACACATTCGCAAATTCCGGTCACGGTGCTGACCGGCTATCTCGGCGCCGGCAAGACCACTCTCCTCAACCGGATCCTCTCCGAGAACCACGGAAAGAAATACGCCGTAGTGATCAACGAGTTCGGCGAACTTGGCGTGGACAACGACCTCGTCATCGATGCGGACGAGGAAGTGTTCGAAATGAACAACGGGTGCATCTGCTGCACGGTGCGCGGTGACCTGATCCGCATCCTGGGCCAGCTCATGAAGCGGAAGGGTCAGCTCGACGGCATCATCATCGAGACCACCGGGCTTGCCGATCCATCGCCTGTCGCGCAAACATTCTTCGTCGATGACAACGTCAAGACGCGCTCTCGGCTGGACGCCATCGTAACCGTGGTTGATGCCAAGCACTTCCTGGCCCGCCTGGAGGATAGCCATGAGGCGGAGGAGCAGGTCGCCTTCGCGGACGTGATCGTCCTCAACAAGGCAGACTTGGTGAGCCCTGACGAGTTGGCCACTGTCGAGGCCCGTATCGGGAGCATCAATCGCTCGGCTCGGCTGCTGCGCGCGGAGAGGGCGGATGTGCCGTTGACGGAGGTGCTCAATCGCGGCGCCTTCGATCTTACTCGGATTCTGGAGATGGAGCCGGCCTTCCTGTCGGGCGACGATGACCACGAGCACGATGATGCGGTGACATCGGTCAGTCTGACCTCGGAGGCACCTCTCGACCCAGAGCGGTTCAACCAATGGATTGGCAGTGTGCTGATGGAGCAGGGCCAGGACCTGCTGCGAACCAAGGGCATTCTGCACTTCGCGCGCGAAGAACAGCGATTTGCCTTTCAGGCGGTGCACATGATCGCCGATGGCGACTATATCGGTCAATGGAAGTCGGGCGATCCGCGGCAGAGCCGCATCGTGTTCATCGGACGCAACCTGGATCGCCCGGCGCTTCGGCGCGGGTTCGAGATTTGTGCCGTAACGTGAAACGGCGATGATGGCTGGCGGGATCGGGTACCGGGGCCTGACGGGGTGATCGCGCGGGCCTATACTTGGGCGCGCGCGGCTGGCGGAAAGTACAATGTCGGGACGACCCCGATCGCTATCGAAGGTGGCAAAGGTTAGGCGGGCGGCGGCCGCTAAAAAGAGTCCGGCCGCGCCGATCGATGTGGAAGCCCTCTGTCGTGCACGAGGTGGTCGGTTGACCCGGCAACGATGGGCGGTGCTCCAGGCGCTGACCGCCGCTAAGCGGCCATTGACCGCCTACGAACTCCTGGACCTGTTGAAACCAGGCGACCGCTCGGCGACCCCGGCAAGTACCTATCGCAGTCTGGAGTTCCTCGTCGGTGTTGGCCTGGCTCACCGGCTGGAAACGACGCGATCCTATGTCGCGTGCGGCCACCCCGACCATCCGCACTCCGTGCAATTCCTGATTTGTCGAACCTGTGGAACGGTGATCGAGGTGGAGGACAAACGGATCGTCCGCGCGGCGGACGATCTCGGTGAACGGCATGGGTTCGCGCTGGACCAGCGCACCGTCGAACTGACCGGCCTCTGTGCGACCTGCAAGGATGGGCACGCCGAGAGCCGCGCCTTGTAGTCCGGCGGCGCCGCACGCGGCGTGGGCCTTCGGCTGATCTACCCGTGGCAGGTGCACCCGGCATGCTGGCATCCGGCGCCGCTCTTATGATGATCGGCGCACGCCTCGCCGCAATAGATGCGGCCGTCCCGCTGGACGCCCTTGTCCACGTCCACCACGCAGACGCAATCACTGCACGCACACTTCACACGATCGACGGTCACACTCATGGTCTTGATCCTGCTTCGCTGTTGATGTCGTCCTGTTCATGCGGTTCGATAAGATGCTCGATCATGTTGGTCAGCATCTCCCGCACATGGCAGTCGGGGATGCTGTAGAGGACCTGCTTGCCGCGTCTGCCGGCCTTGAGCAGCCGCGCGGCACGCAGCAGCCGCAGGTGGTGCGAGACCAATGACTGGCTCAGCGCCAAGCGGGACGTGATCTCGCCAACGCTCAGCGGGCCGTCCAGGCAACTCGCCACGATGCCGAGCCGGTTGGGCTCGCCTAGGAGCCGGAAGAGCTCCGCGAGTTCAGTGGTCTGATCCGGATCGAGCATTCATCTAACTCATGAACACGTATTCATGTATCGCCGCACGTGGGTGCCCGTCAAGCGAAATGCCGCATTCGGAGGTATTGATATAAAGTATCAATTCGTGCTGCTGTGCCCCATCTGATGGGGCGCCGGCATGGATAACCTGATCCCGATCACGCTGCTCACCGGTTTCCTCGGCGCCGGCAAGACCACGCTGTTGAACCACCTGCTTCGGGATCCGGCACTGGCCGATACCGCCGTGCTGATCAATGAATTCGGCGAAGTGGGTCTCGACCACTTGCTGGTCGAGACCCTGCGCGGTGAGGTGGTGCTGCTCAACGCCGGCTGCCCGTGCTGCACCGTGCGCGGCGATCTGGTGACCAGACTGCGCTCGCTGTTCCTGCGCCGGGCACGCGGTGAGCTGCCCGTGTTCCGGCGGATCGTTGTTGAGACGACCGGCCTCGCCGACCCGGCGCTAATCCTGCACACGTTTACCGCCGACCCACTGGTCCTCGCACGCTGCCGTCTCGACAGCGTCGTCACTGTGGTGGACGCTGTCAATGGCGACGCGACGCTGGATGCCCAGCCCGAGGCGGTGAAGCAGGCAGCCGTCGCCGACCGGCTCGTGCTCGCCAAATTGGATCTCGCCTCCCCGGCCTCGACCGCGGTGCTTGGGGAGCGACTGCGTCGGCTCAATCCGGGCGCGCCGCAGATCCCCGCAGAGTATGGCCGGGTCGATGCGAAGCTGCTGCTCGACATCGGCCCCTTCCAGCCGGACGCGAAGATCGACGTGGTCCGTCAGTGGCTCAACGCCGAGGCCTTCGCGCCGGTTACGCAAGACGGCCACCACCATCACCATCATGGCGGTCACGACCCCCACGATCGTAACCGGCACGACGCGCGCATCCACGCCTTCTGTCTCACCTTTGCCCGCCCACTGCAGTGGCAGGGGATCGGCACCTTTCTCGAGATGCTCATCGCCACGCGCGGTGAGAGCCTCCTGCGGATCAAAGGCTTGCTGAACCTGGCAGGCCAGGACCGCCCTCTCGTCATCCATGGTGTGCAGCATGTCTTCCACGAGCCGCTACTGTTGCGCGGCTGGCCGCCCGGTGATGACCGGCACTCGCGGATCGTGTTCATTACCCGGGATCTCGACCGGCATGTCGTCGAAGATGGGATTGCCGCCTTCGAGCGTGCCGCTGCCCCGATCCGGACCGACGCCTGAGGTGCCACGGCGCGGCGATCCGTTTCGCCACACGGCACTGGCCCGGCCAGCAGTTTTCCGTCTGGCAGCCGTGGCTTGCGTGCTCGTCGGACTGTGGCTGGCCATAGTTTGGGCGGTGTCGGTCCCATGAAGAGCGCCGGCATCTCGCTCCATGACGTCACGATCGCCTACGACCGGCACCCGGCCGTGCACCACGTTCAGGGCCGCTTTGCGCCGGGAAGCCTGACCGCGATATGCGGACCAAACGGCGCCGGCAAGTCTACGCTGCTGAAGGCGATCGTCGGCGCGCTGACCCCGGCCACCGGATCGATCGGTCGCGACGGTCTGGCGGTCCGCGATCTCGGCTATCTGCCGCAGGCCGCCGAGATTGACCGCTCCTTCCCCCTGACCGTCGCAGATACGGTGTTGCTGGGGGCCTGGCGGCGCATCGGCGTCCTGCGTGGCGCCGACCGCGATCTTGGGAACCGGGCGCGCGGGGCGTTGGACGCGGTCGGACTTACGGGCTTCGAGCGGCGAGCAATTGGCTCGCTCTCCGCCGGACAGTTCCAGCGCGTGCTGTTCGCCCGTCTACTGCTGCAGGACGCTCCCGTTGTGCTGCTGGATGAGCCATTCACCGCAATCGACGCGCGCACGACTGCCGATCTGCTGAGGCTGGTTCGCGACTGGCACGGCGAGGGCCGTACCATCGTTGCAGTCCTGCACGACCACGCACATGTGCGCGCACATTTCCCAGAGACATTGCTGCTCGCCCGAGAGGCTGTCGCCTGGGGGCCGACCACGCAAGTGCTAAGCCAGGAAAACCTCTCCCGTGTTCGGCTCATGTCGGAGTCCTGGGATGAGGCGGCCCCGATCTGCGAGCGGCAATCGGCGTGGGCGGAGCACGCCGCATGACCCCCTACGACGTGCTGATCGCACCATTTGCCGACTTCGGCTTCATGCGTCGCGCCCTCGTCGCCTGCCTTGCCCTGGGTCTTGGTTCTGGCCCGGTCGGTGTGCTGTTGTTGCTGCGTCGGATGAGCCTGGTCGGCGACGCGATGAGCCACGCAGTACTGCCAGGGGCTGCCATAGGCTTTCTCGCAGCCGGGCTTTCATTGCCGGCGATGGGCCTGGTCAGCCGAACGACGCTGCTGCGCGAGGATGCGAGTTTCGCCACCTTCTACCTGACCTCACTCGCGGCCGGCGTGCTGATCGTGTCATTGCGTGGCTCGAACATCGACCTGTTGTATGTTCTATTCGGCACCATCCTCGCCATCGACACTCATGCACTCTACCTCATCGGCGGCATCACCTCCGTCACCTTGATCGTGCTTGCTATCGTTTACCGGCCGCTGGTGACGGAGTGCTTCGATCCCGGTTTCCTGCGTGCGGTCGCAGGACCCGGTCCATTCTATCATTCACTGTTCCTGTTCCTGGTGGTGATCAATCTGGTCGCCGGACTCCAGGCACTCGGCACGTTGATGGCGGTCGGCCTGATGATGCTGCCGGCGGCGGTCGCGCGGCTGTGGGTGCACACGTTGCCGGCGCTCGCGGCGCTCGCCGCCGGTGTCGCGGCACTGTCCGGCTTGGCCGGCCTGATCGTGTCCTTCCACTTCGGCTTTGCGTCGGGTCCCACGATCGTACTGACAGCGAGCGTTCTCTATGGCGCCTCGCTGCTGCTGGGACCGGCCGGCGCGGTGCGCCGTCTCTTCCCCCGCCCGCATCTTGAGGGCTGAGCATGGAGAACCCTTCATGACTTGCCGATCTGTCGTTGTCAGCGTGATGCTGACCGCTTGCCTGTTTGCTGGCACGCGCGTTGCCGACGCCAAGCAATTGGAGGCCGTGGCAAGCTTCACTGTGCTGGCCGACATGGTTCATCAGGTCGGCGGCGATCGTGTCAATGTGCAAACCCTTGTGGGTCCGAATGGCGATCCGCACGCGTTCGAGCCGACCCCGGATGACGCCCGCAAGCTGAAGGCAGCCGACATCGTCTTCGTCAGCGGTCTTGGACTTGAGGGATGGATGGACCGGCTGATCGCGGCGTCCGGCTATCAGGGCAAGCCGGTCGTCACATCCCGAGGTGTTCAGACACTGCACATGCAGGAGGACGGCAAGCAGATCACCGACCCGCACGCCTGGAACAGTGCCGCCAACGGCGTGATCTACGTGCGCAACATTGTGGCCGCGCTGTCGGCCGCGGACCCGGGAGGCGCTGCGACCTACCAGGCGAACGGTGACCGCTATGCCGCCGAGCTCAAGACGCTGGATGATTATGCGCGTCAGCAGGTCGCGACCGTGCCGGCCGGCAAGCGTAAGGTGCTGACCTCGCATGATGCGTTCGGCGTTCGGCCATGCCTACGGCGTCACGTTCCTCTCGCCACTCGGCTATCGACCGAAAGCGAGCCCTCTGCGCAGCAAGTCGCGGCCCTGATCAAGCAGATCAAGGCACAGCACGTTCGCATTCTCGAGAACTCCAACGACCCTCGGCTCGTCGAGCAGATCGCGCGAGCCACGGGTGCACAGCCTGGCGGCACGCTGTATGTTGAGGCATTGTCCGAGCCGGACGGTCCGGCGCAAACCTACGCTGCCATGTTCCGCTCCAATGTCGACAAGCTTGTCGCCGCGATGCGGGTGCCGTGACACGCGCGTCATGAATGCCGAGAGGCCGGTATTCACGCCGGTCGTTTCCGGATTTCTTCCGGGCGTGCTGGAGCGGGCGCGTCAGCCGGAGATCGGTCTCGCCGTCTGGCATCGGATAGCTCGCCGCAGTCTGCGGATCTTGCATATGCCCTGCCGTCCGACCGCCATTTACCGTGACCACGACTGGGAACGCGCGCCTCGCACCGGGACTGCTCTCGACAAAGTAGGGTAACCCCCTATAGCTTAGGCGGCGGAGGCGCACGTGACACATACGGTTCGCGAGAAGAGCAAGCTGCTGACCCGGGTGCGACGAATCCGTGGCCAGGTCGAGGCCCTGGAGCGCGGGTTGGAGAACGAGGTGGGCTGCGCGGACATGCTGATGCTGATTGCCTCGGTCCGCGGCGCGGTGAATGGCCTGATGGCCGAGGTAATGGAAGACCATATCCGCCGTCACGTCGTCGATCCGCGGAGCGAGCGCGCTCGCTCCCAGGGCGCCGAGGAACTGATCGAGGTCGTTCGCGCCTACCTGAAATAGCGGAGTCCCGGCCCTGCCAGACGATTTCAGGGGCGCGTCGCGGGACGCGCATGTCGACCAGTCTTCGGACGGCATCGAGCATATGCACGAGGCCTACGACGACCAGGCGCACGCGCTCACCTGGCCGGACGGGTTGCGCATCGTTCTCGTCGCCCTCGCCGCCGCGGCCGTGTGGTTCCACGTTTGGGAGCCGCTGCCGTCGGTCAGTCTAATCGGCGTCGTCGGCCTGCTGACCGGTGGTTGGCCGATCCTTCACGAGGCCTGCGCGAACCTGATCGAACGACGCATGACGATGGAGCTATCGATGACGATCGCGATCATCGCAGCTTCTGCCATCGGTCAGTTCTTCACTGCCCTGGTCATCACGCTGTTCGTGCTCGTTGCCGAAGTGCTGGAAGGTCTCACCGTAGGGAGGGGCCGCAGAGCGATTCTCGATCTCCTGGAGTTCCTGCCCCGTGAAGTGTCGGTGCGCCGCGCCGGCGCAGTCCGCACCGTCTCAGCCGATGAGCTGACGATTGGCGACGCCATCCTTGTCAGCCCTGGCGCTCGCATTCCGGTGGATGGCACAGTCCTCTCGGGCCACTCCTTCGTCGACGAATCGCGAATCACAGGCGAGTCAATGCCGCTTGAGAAGACCGCGGGGGCTGGCGTCTTTGCCGGCTCGATCAACCAGTCCGGCGCGCTGGAGGTTCGGACGGAGCGGATCGGACGTGATACCAGCTACGGCAAGATCATCGAGGCAGTCGAACGCGCGGAGCGTTCCCGCGCGCCGGTCCAGCGATTGGCCGATCGGCTTGCAGGCTATCTGGTCTATTTCGCGCTCACGGCCGCGGTGCTTACGTTCGTGGTCACACGCGACATCCAGGCGACAATTGCGGTCATCATCGTTGCCGGCGCTTGCGGCATCGCCGCGGGAACGCCGCTCGCCATTCTGGGTGGCATCGGCCGCTCGGCCCGCCTTGGCGCCATCATCAAGGGCGGCGTGCACCTGGAAACACTTGGGCGGGTCGATACCGTCGTGCTGGATAAGACCGGCACGCTTACCTTGGGTCGTCCCGAAGTACAGGCGGTCAGGGCCGCAGCCGAAGCGAAGGCTGATGAGGTGCTCAGCGTCGCTGCAGCGGCCGAGTTGCGCTCCGAACACCCCCTGGGCCAAGCGATCGTCGCCTACGCCGAGGCCCAGGGTCGTGCCATTGCCGAGCCTGAACGCTTTGCCTATACGCCCGGTCGCGGCATCACGGCTGTCGTATCGGGGGCCACCATTCTCGTCGGCAATCGCGCCTAGATGCGAGACAACGGCATAGCAGTGCCCGGAGGATCCGCTTCGGCGTCAGGCATTGAAGCGGCAACCGACGTGTTTGTTGCGCGCGATGGTCGTTGGCTCGGGCTCGTGGCAATCGCTGATACGATCCGGCCGGAGGCGGAGCATGCCGCGCAAATGTTTGGCCGTATGCGCGTGCGGACGATCCTGCTTACTGGCGACACGCACGTCGTCGCCGATGCTGTCGGGCACATGGTCGGGATTCGCGAGGTGGCAGCGGAACTGCTGCCGGAGGACAAGCTCGCATACATCAAGGCCCTGGTCGATGAAGGTCGTGTCGTGGCGATGGTCGGCGACGGGGTGAACGATGCGCCGGCACTGATCGCCGCCGATGTCGGCGTCGCCATGGGATCGGGCACCGATGTGGCGCAGGAGAGTGCGGACGTGATGCTGATCGGCAACGATCTGATTCGGTTTGCTGAGACACTCGCCATTGCCCGGCACACGCGGCGGATCATCTGGCAGAATTTCGTTGGCACGCTCGCCGTAGATACAGTCGGCATTGCGCTGGCTGCGCTTGGGCTGCTCGGTCCGCTGCTCGCGGCACTTGTCCACGTGGCCTCGGAACTTGCATTCATTCTGAACTCGGCCCGCCTGCTGCCGGGCAGGTCAACGGCTGACGTTACGTTCCAAGGGTCAGCATAAGCCCTCGGAGTCGCCCGTTACTCCGGGCTTTTCTGTGGATGGGGAAGCTGATGGATTGCGGCTGGCAATCCTTGTGGTACGCTGGAGCCCTCTGGTTGCGGCTTCGTCAACGGTGCATCATCAAGGGGATGTTCGCGTGCTCAAGCACGTAGCGGGTGACACCGCCCAGAAATAACTGCCGCAGGCGAGACTGCGAGTAGGCCCCCATCACCAGAAGGTCACAGTCGAACTCATTGGCCGCAGCAAGCAACCCGGCTCCAACGATGTTTTTGACGGGCTGGAACATAGCTCGATCTGCGCTGAGCCGATGTAGAGCAAGGTACTGCTCAAGATCAGGCGCAAGTGGTCCCCGGCGTTGGTATTCTTCTGCCCACAGAATGCGAATTGCCCTTGCTCGGTGCAACCACGGTAGCGCTGCAAGCACCTGCGGAGGCCGACTCCGCCGACCCATTCCAGCCCAAACAGACGCGCCTTCCGAGCGTAGAAGGCACGGTTCGAGGTGCAATCAGCACGGGCTGCCCCGAATCGAACAGCACCGCATGCAGCGCATCGGACGACGACACCTCATTGCTACTTGCGGGATGTGGCACAACGGTAAGATCGGCCAATCGGGCCTGGAAGGCTACCAACTCGGGCTCATTGCCCGAGGCCAGCGCAAAGGAGGCTGTGGGTCGACCGACACCGCTCCTGGGCTCGGTCACCGCAATGTCGCTTTGCGCGACCAATTTGTCGAATAATTCTCGAATGGCGCCCGCGCCTCGATTTCTTCCGATCTCAACGTGCAGCACTGTGAGGTGGGCATCCCACAAATTCGCAACGGCGATTGCAGTAAGCAGAGCCGCCTCGGCCGTGGCGACCGCTTGCAATGGCAGAAGCAGCTTCCGGATCGCCATTGGCTCACCTCGGTTGCGTGGTCGGACCTGAAGTCCTAGGGATCACCTGACATGCTCAAATAGCCCGCGCCACTGGCTTGCGATGTCAGCGAGACGTTGTCGGCCGGCACTTTCGGAGTATGAACCCGACCAGCGAAGAAGCTCGGCGATACCCTCATCGTCAAGATCAACTCCGTGTCGGATGCCATTGCAGAGCGGATAGAACTTGCCGGCCCGTCTCTCCACGACTGTGCAGCGCGTGCCGTCGGACACCAGCAGATAGTGCTCGTTCTCAGCGATGACTTGCATTGCGTGCCCCCTCTCTGCGTAGAACAGGGCGACCCCGGCTCCGTGCTTTTGTCCCAGGAAAGGTCCTTGGAGTTCGCCGTTCGCAACCAGCAGGGTTGGTGCAAAGCCAGCAGCCCGCCCGCTGCTACCCTGCATCAATCATGCATCAGGCTTACTCCCGTGCAGACGGAGCATTCAACTGCAAAGTAAATGCTGCAGTGCGATACGATGGTTCGACCCGGTCGATCATCGTCTTGAGCAAATCTCTCCCGTCCCGCATCGGCCAGCAGGCCTGCCGCAAGCGCTCTGCTTCAGCGATCATGCGGGGAATAGCGGCGGGTGCCAGCCGCGTTCGTAGAGCGTAGGCTTCCGACCGTCGGACCACGTTCTTTTCAGGGGTGTCATGGAGTTCTGGACAGAACCGCAGATGACGTCGATCCATAAGATGCTCAACCCGCGCTCCATCGCCATCGTGGGCGCGACGCCGCGGATGCAGTATGGCGGGCGGATGTTGGCGGCGGCGCTCAAGGCGCAGGGCCGGGTGCGGGTTTATGCCGTGAACCCGCGTTATGACGAAATCATGGGGGTCAAGTCCTACCCGAGTGTGACGGACCTGCCGGAGGCCCCCGACGTCGTCGGCATCGTGGTGCCCTACGACCAGGTGCTCGATGTCCTGCAGGAGAGCCAGCGCAAGGGGGCGGGATCGGCGATCGTGATCTCGGCGGGCTTCGCCGAGAGGGGCGTGGACGACCGGCGTGATTTGCAGGGGGAATTGGGTGAATTTGCCCGCGCCTCCGGCATGCGTGTCAGCGGCCCCAACTGCCTGGGACTCGCGAATGTCAAGCACGACATCTGGACCACCTCTTCCTCGCGCGGGGCGGGCGGTCTGACCGGACCGATCGGCCTGGTGTGCCAAAGCGGCGCGACGGCGTTCGGGCCGTTCCTGGTCCGCGCGGTGGAGAACGGCATCGGCTTCAGCTACATCATCTCGACAGGGAACGAGGCAGACCTCGATTTTTCCGACTTTGCCCGATACCTACTGGACGATCCGGATACGCGGGTCATTGCTGGCTTTGTCGAAGGCGTCAAGCGGGCCGATAAATTTCTCGAAGTGGCGAAGCTCGCGGCAGAGCGCGGCAAGCCGATCGTCCTCATCAAAATCGGGCGTTCGGAACTTGGAGCGAGGGCGGCTCGCTCGCATACCGCAGCGCTGACGGGCGCGGATGCCCGGTACGATGCGATCTTTGCCCAATACGGGGTGATCCGGGTGCAGGATTACGACGAACTGCTGGAGGTCGCGCACCTGCTGGCCCACACCCCCAAGCCCGGCGTGCCCGGCATCGCGGTGGTATCGCACTCGGGCGGCATCAGCTCGCTGACCGCCGATATGTGCGGTCAGGCGGGTCTCGATCTGCCGCCGCTTGGCGATGCGGCGCGTGACGGCATCAACGGTATCCTGAAGGGCTTCGGGTGGGCGGCGAATCCTGCCGATGTGACAGGCTTTGCCAATAGTGAATCCTTCCCGCAGATCATGGAGCAGATGACCAATGATCCCCGGATGGGGACGTTGGTCGTGGCGAGTTCCGGGGCGGACGCGCAAGCTCAGCAGGTCATCGGCCACCGTGATCGGACCAACAAGGGTGTGGTGTTCTTGTGGACTGGAAGCCGGGACGCCAAGGCTGGGCTGGCACAGCTCAAGAGCGCCCGGATACCGATCTTCTACACGCCGAACTCATTGGCCCGAGGCCTGCAGAGCCGGCTCGCGTATCATACATGGCGCGAGCGTCGCCTGGCCGATGGCTTTGCCACGGCCCCGTCGCGCACGGCTGCGCAGGATGCGGCTATCACCCAGACGCTTGGCTTGGGGCGTCCGACACTCTCGGAGTCCGAGAGCAAGCGGCTGTTAGCAGCCTGGGGCGTGGGGAGTGCGCGTGAGCAACTGGCAACGTCTGCAGAGGCCGCCGTTGAGGCCGCGGAGCAGCTTGGGTTTCCGGTGGCTCTCAAGATCGACTCGCCGGATATCCTGCACAAGACAGAGGCCGGGGTGGTTCGGCTGAACCTGCGCGATGCGGCACAGGTGCGAACGGCCTACGCAGAGATCCTGGCCAATGCCACGGCCAATGCCCCACAGGCTCAGATCATCGGGGTATCGGTGCAGGAGATGGTGGGAGACGGTGTAGAGGTTATCGTTGGCGTGTCTTGTGACCCGCAATTGGGCCCGGTGCTGCTATTCGGCAGTGGCGGCGTGATGGTCGAGGTCTACAACGACGTGGCCTTGCGACGCTGCCCCATCACACGCCGCGAAGCACAGGCGATGATCGCTGAGGTCAAAGGGGCCCGGTTGCTCCAGGGCTTTCGCGGGCGGCCGGTGGCGGACGTTGGGGCGCTGCAGGAGATGCTGGTTCGGGTGTCGTGTCTCGCCATACACATGGAACGACACTTGGCAGAGTTGGACATCAATCCGCTCATGGTGCTGCCGGAGGGTCAGGGAGTGAAGGGGGTGGACGCGCTCGTGGTGCTTCGCGGCGCATAGCTGTGCTTCGACACTCCCCGACCGTAGGCGGATCAGAGCGGCGGCAGCCTAATCGGGTGTCCGGCGTTCAGGCGGTGGCCGGCGAATAAGGGGAGGTCGCGGAAAAGCCACCCGCCGGTACTCACCGTCTCCCAAATCGGCCAGGGCGACGGAAATGGTCTCGGCATGCCGTTGCAGCGTGGGCCAGTGATTGTTGCCGAGTTCGAGGACGGCGATTCTCATGCCGCGAAGCCGGTTTTGATGGCGAATGTTCTTGTCCGACGTGATCAGAACGTCGAACCCATCCCGCTCGGCAGCCTGGAGCAGATCGCCGTTGCGTAGCTCGTGCCAACCCATCTCAAAGGCGTGCCTGATTTCGACGCCGGGGAGAAGCGCCCGCAGACCGCGCGGGACGCTGTGATCAAGCAGGGCCCTCAAGCCAGGTGACGCGCCCGCGCTTTTTTGTGCCCGTCGTAGAAATTGAACACGGCGCGAACCGTATCGGGCGTTATTCCGCCGTGGTTCTCAACCAGCCATTCGATGCCCTGCTCCCGGTTCGCGAGAAGATCCTCGGGGCGGAGCCGCGTCCCCTTGATGACAGGCTTGCCGCCCCGCTTTCCGGGCACCCTCTCGATCAGGTCGCACTCGGTCCAATCAATGTGTTCCATGATCGCAGCCTAACACGATCGCGGCCCGGTGTCCCTGTCGTATGCCAGTTCATGGCTGGGAACGACCCGCGCCATTGCTCCTTCAGCGCGGCCAGTTGAGCGAGGTTGCGGGCGCGATGTTTCTCACGCAAATGAATCGCCGCGCGCGACGTCGGCCAATGCCTCGTCCACCTTTGGCTCGGCAATGCGAGGTCGTCCTGCTGTTCCAGAGCACGTTCGGCGACCGGCTCAGCGCAACGCGCATGTGGCGGTGACTTTGCGTCTGCCGAGGAGGCGGCGCGCCAGCTCATTTTTGGCATCCACGTCAAATACTACGAACTCAGCGCACGAAGCTTCAGGGCCCCACGCGGCCCTTTTTGCTATCAGAGCCGCAACCTTAACCTGCTAACGCGTTGATGATCCAAGTTGAACGGTCAAGATTCGCCGGTTACACTTCCCTTAGGACTCGGAGAGTGCAAGCTACCATGGCTAGACCAAGGGTATTCGTAAGTTCGACGTTCTACGACCTCAAATACGCGCGAAGCGAACTCGAAGGCTTCATTCGGGATATGGGCTTTGATCCGGTTTTGAACGAGCGTGGACATATCCCATACGGATCAAAAGATGCTCTCGAAAAATACTGCTACAACGAGATAGGGAAGGTCCATATTCTTGTCTCCATCGTCGGAGGCAGGTTTGGCACTAGCCCCTGTGGCCAAACCTGATCCAGATGCGAGCGCATCCGAGCAAGACAAAGCCCAGGAAGCTACTTGCGGTCTTGTCATATCGGGTGGCGATGCGCCGTTGCTCCTTGAGATGACCGATGAAGCATTCGATGCGTGAGCGCAGGGCATACAGCGGCCTGGTGACCAGATACTGCACCTTGCGGTTCCGCTTGGTCGGGATCTCGGGTGCGGCACCACGATCGTGAAGGTTTTGGCGGATCGCGTCGCTGTCATAGCCCTTGTCCGCGAGCATGATACCGGGGTCGCTGTCGCGTTGCTCCATCAGTTCGTCATAGGCCGTGACGTCATGGGCCTCGCCCTCGCTCAGCACCGCGCCGATGGCAAGGCCTTCCGCGTTGCAACGGAGGTGGATCTTGGTGGTGAACCCGCCGCGCGAGCGGCCAAGTGCCTGGTTCTGCGTCCCCCTTTTCGCCGGCAGCGCAGCGATGCGCCCGGACCGTGGTGCTGTCGATCATCTGCAACACGTCGGCATCGCCGCCGCTGTCCGCCAGTGCCTGCAAAAGCACGTCCCACACGCCAGAGAGACACCAGCGACGGAACTGCTTGTGCACCGAGTTCCAGTTGCCCAACACCTCCGGCAGGTCGCGCCATGGAGCGCCGGTGCGGCTGATCCAAAACACCCCGTCCAGCACCTTGCGATGGTCCTTCGGCGGGCGACCGCCGAGCGGCGAGGGCTCGCCAGGAAAGGCGCGAAGATTCCCCATTCCTGGTCCGTCATCAGGCCTCGGATCACTGCCAACCTCCAACACAGAGGTCAGCCTCGAATCACATTCACACCGTGTCGGGGAATCGCCGCGCGGCGATCGGCAGAAGGCCAATCCGAGCGGGACCGTCTCGATTTTTTTCGCAAAGCCTCGCGACAGTCCCAGATCCTTTTGCTGCCCGCGCCTGTTCAGTCAATCACTGAACACCGCAAAACTACGGTTTGTCCACAGGGCCTAAGGCTCATGATACAGAGTTCTCTATTTCTCACACGGAACTCAATACTGCCATAAAGCTTGGCAAGCAGGCGTATGTCTTTGTTGAGAACCCAGTTCTATCGGAATATCAGACTTACCTCAAAAACAGAAACGTGGTAGGCATTCAGTACACCCACGTTGACAACCCGAAGGTCTACGAATTCCTTGAGGGCATATACGCTCTGCCGTTTAACAATCAAATTGCCGGGTTCGATAATATGGGATTTATAATCCGCTATCTCAAGGAGCAGTGGGCAGGACTGTAGGGATTCGCGAACACCATCAAGCCCCGGTCCAACGGGCATCGTCGTAGATGTCGCCACGATGCACGGCCCCGATGCTGCCAAGGTGCCAAACCGGCAAATCAGGGCGTGTAGGTGCCAGATGCGTCAGCGCAGCGCATTCATCGATTAGGCACTTGAGCAACGTGTCCACGGAAAACGCCACGCCGTCAGCTCGGGCGTTTGCCGAACATAATCCACCCCCCACTGCTGGGCGTGGTGAATGCCCCCAGCGCGGTCTCTGCCCGAACCCTGACCTGCCGTGCGCCAGCCGTGCCGCGGAGCTGCTCGATGCAATCGGTGTACATGGCCGTGCGCGTCCGCCCATTCCCCAGATTGCCGCCGCTCGAGCATAACGGGTGCGGTCCCTCGACCCTGATATCGCCCGCGTAGAACGCGAAGGCATCACCGCGTTTGACGCCGTGCCACTGGAAGGCCTCCAGGAAGAACTGCGCCATGGGTGCATAGCCGTCGTACGGATTGAATACATCCACGTCCGCAGGCCCAACCCTGCACCCTCATACATCCGCCGCGCCGCCCGGTCGGTCCAATCCTCGATCTCGTCCAGATCCGCCTGTGTGGTGCGCTGTCTGAAGTTGTGCTGCGAGTGATTGAGCACATAGACCGGCGACTGCCGCATGTCGCGGGCGCGCTCGGCCGTCGTGAAGAGATACGCGGCCGATGCATTGACCGGCCGGTCGCAGTCCCACAGCCGCAGCGGGTTCAGGATGTAGCGCGAATTGACGTACTCCTCGACGGTGAGCTGCGGTACGTTGTGGCTGGCATTAAATCCCCACGGCGTGAGCAGCCCGTTGCGGTGCTGGTTGACGACGAAGGGGGCTAGGTCGTCGTGCTTGCCCCCGTATTTCAGGCAGTACTGGCCATGCGGGAAGATGTTGATGAAATCGTTGCCGCCGTGATTGCCCCAGGGTGCCGTCCATTGCCGTGCACCGCGGGCGTAGTCGTCGGCGTTCTCGCCACCGCGACGATAGCGGCCTTCCAGATTGCCTGTCGGGTAGATGACGAGACAGGTGCTGCAAACGCCGTCACCCACGGCCTGTGCCGCCATGCCCACCATTTCGCTGATGGTCGGCAATCCTGTCGGCGCAAATTTCACGTTGGGTAGCTGCATCTGCTCGATGAGCCACTTCGCGTTGACCAGAGTAAGCCCCCACTCCAAATCGTAGGGCGGGGCGAAGTAGGGCCGTGGCGCCCACTGAGACGCTGAGCCGCCGCTGCCGCCCGCGATATGGCTGTCGCAGCAGATGACGCCGTCGATCTGATCCGGCGTCACGCCTGCTTCGTCCATCGCCTTCTGGCAGGCCAGGATGGAGTAGGCACCTAGCGTCTTGTCCATCGAGACGCCGTCCCAGCGACGGTCGACTGGCGAATGTCCGACACCCGCCACTGCAACCTTGCCGCGGTGCTCCCATACACCGAGCCCGTCCTTATCTCGCCGCCACTGATACCGGTCTGTCGCGGTCATGGCTTCACCTTTTCCCCTATGCGTGCCCAGTGTCACGTGGCCCGGTAAGCATCCGTCAGGATCACAAACACTCGCCGACGACCCGCCATTCGTGGATGAGCTGGTCTGGCGCTACCTCCTCGAACGTCACCTCGACGGCAGCGCCCACTGGCACCTTGTAGGGTGGGGTGCCCGGGAGATTGGAATAGAAATTGACCCGCGGGTCGGCGTCCAGCGTCACCATTGCCAGGTTATAGGGCTGATCGGGCATGCGCCGGTTCAGGCGGCCATCCTCGATCACGATGTAGGTCGCGATATGGCCCCGTCCCTCGACCTCTTTCCAGGTCAGACTGGCGGCCGAGTTGCAGGCTTGGCAGGCCTGCTGCGGCGGATATTGCAGCCTGTCGCAGGCAGCGCAGTGCTGCAACACCAGCCGCCTTTGATTGACGGCATCCCAGAACGGCTTGCTCAAAGCGTCGGGGACGGGGATCAGCTTCGGCATCACTTCACTCCCCGCCCCGTCCAACCCACCCGCCGTAGACGGGGTACTGGCAGCAGATGAACTCGATATACGCCGGGCGACCTGACGAATTGACGTCGAGCGCCCGCCGCAGAGCCGGGATGACCTCGGCTGGCTCGCTCACGCGCTCGGTGTGGAAGCCCAAGGCGCCGATCACCTTCGACATATCCACGTCGTTAGGCCCCAGCACCTGGTGTGTGAAGGGATCGTGTCCCGGCCCCCAGAAGCCGGGTCCATAGCCCGCAAAGCCCCCATTGCTGATGTGCACGACGGTGATCCCGAGTTTCTCACGCAGCAGAACCTCAAGGTTGCCGAGCATGTAGCCAAGCCCCGCCTCACCGGTCACCGCTACGGATGCCCTGTCCGGAAACGCCTTCTTGGCGGCGATGGCAGCAGCCAGGCTGAAGCCCAGCGTGGAGACATTGCCCCAGCCCAGGAAGCCGCGAGGGATGAGCGTGTCGAAGACGGTGCTGAGCTGGTCGCGCGTGTTGCCGAACTCGTGCGTCACGAACGAATTGCGCAGATCCAGCACCTGCATGAGATCGCCGTACACCCGATACGGGTTGATCGGCGTCTCGTCGGAGTTCATGACCTGCCGGTATCTGGCGAGCGCCTCGTCGCGTGCCGCCCTCACTTTCGCCGCAACGTTACCCGCCGGCCGTCCGGCACCGGACGTGCGGTCGGACACTTCCTGGCGGAGCGCCTGCAAGGTCAAGCGCGCATCGCCGATAACCGCGCACGCCGTGGGATACATCTTGTTGATGTGCAGCTCGTCGACGTTGCAGTGGATGATGGTCTTCTTCGCCGCATCAGGAATGCCGTGGCTGAAGCGACCAGGCGACAGGCTCGAACCCACGGCGAGGATGAGGTCGCTCTTGTTCAGGTAGTGCCCCACCTGATCGCCGCGCACGCCGACGAACAGCGGATGGTTCTCCGGGAACGCCCCTTTGGCTTTCAAAGTCGTGATCACCGGCACATTCACGAGCTCCGCCAACGCTTTCAGGTCTTCCGAGGCGCCCGCGTAGATCACCCCCTCGCCGGCGTAGATCAGTGGGTCACGGGCTTTCAGAAGCTGGTCGACGGCTGCGCGCACATCCGCCGGGTCCGGCGCCGATTTCCAGCCCTTCACGGGACGGTACGGGTCAGCGGTCTCGTCATATGTGGCGGTGGCATTGGGAATGGCCAGGATCACGGGGCCCGGTCTGCCGCTGCGCAGCATGGTGAAGGCGCGGCGCATGAGCTCGGGCGTGCGCTCGGGCTTGTCGAGATAGCCGAACCACTTCGACACGGTCTTCATGGCCGATGCGACGTCGTACTGGCTGTTGCCCGAGCTGCCGGCCGGCACGCCATCGGTAATGCACAGAACGGGCGAACCATCCTCATAAGCCTGCGCCAGCCCAGCGTAGGCGTACTGCATGCCGGCGGCGTTGACGCCGCCCTGGAAGGTGCACACCCCGATCCGTGAGCCCGCGGTGATGCGCGAGAACGCGTCGGCGACCGCGACAGCGTAGCGGTCGTCGCGCATCATCAGCATCGGCACCCCTTCCCTGCCGAGAGCGTTGTTCACCCGGCAGACGGGGAAGGTCGAAACCCAACCCACACCCTCCTGCTTGAGAATGCGGCTAATGCCGGTCGCTACATCGATCGTCATGGATGGGGTCTCCTTTGCGTGGAGCCGAGGCGTCAGCCTCCGTGTGGGCGCACTGAAGCATCAACCATACTACGATCAGCCGCGTGCCGCGACCCCGCGGGCTCGCGAAAGCAACGCGTTTGAGTTCCACCACACCGCGGACTACCTTCACGGATGGCGCACGCTCCAAGCAGCGATCAAGGATGCCGATATCGAGCGAAAGAACTCCGATAGTGCCTGGTGAGGAAGGAATCGCGATGACCACCTTCGACAGCTACGCGAACGAGGTACTCGTGCATCCACATGCGCCGCGTGAGAAGCATTCTGGAGATGCGGTTTCACACCGACAACGGTCCGCTCCGCTGGGGGCTAGGCCCGCATAGCGAATTGCCCGACGCGTTCGCAGATGTCGCGCGCGACCGGGAGAACCGGGTGGTGATTCTGACTGGCACGGGTGACGAGTGGTCGGGCGTCCGCGCGACGCTGGGACAGAGCGCGATCAGCTCAGGCATAACTGCCAATGCGTTCGACCGCGTGCACTGGGAAGGCCGCGCCTTGCTGATGAACCTGCTCAACATCGAGGTGCCGGTGATTGCAGCAATCAACGGCCCCGCGTGGCGGCACGGCGAAATCCCGTTATTGTCGGACATCGTGCTCGCCGCGGACACTGCTACGTTCCAAGATTCCGCGCACTTCCAGAACGGCCTGGTGCCAGGCGACGGCATGCATATCGTCATGCCTCTGCTGATGGGAATGAACCGGGGCCGCTACTTCTTGCTCACCGGTCAAACACTATCGGCGCAGGAAGCAAAGGATCTTGGCTTGGTGGCGGAGGTCCTGCCGCCCGACAAAGTGCTGGCGCGTGCCTGGGAGCACGCTGAAGCTTTGGCGTCAAAGCCCACCCTCCTGCTGCGCTACACACGATTGATGTTCACGGAATATCTGAAGAAGCGCTTGCAGGACCTGCTTGGTTACGGGCTGGCGATGGAAGGCCTGGCGCTAATGGAACAGATCGATCAACCTAAATAGAAGGTTTGCCTTATGGACATCTCCGGCAAGACCGCCATTGTAACCGGTGCCGCTTCGGGCATCGGCCTTGGGATCGCGACTGCACTTGCGGAAGCGGGCGTCAACGTCGTCATGGCTGACATCGCAAAAAGACGCAGTAGAGCAAGCTGCGCATGGCCTTTCTGGCACGAACAAGCGCGTCATGCCGGTGAGGATCGATGTGACGCAAGAGCGATCGATTATCGACGCTCTGGCGGAAGCCGAACGGAATTTCGGCAAGCTCCACATCGCTTGCAACAACGCCGGCGTGCCGATGCACGGTACACCGATGGTGGATGTGCCGCCCGGTGACTGGGAGTTCGTGATTGGCGTAAACATCTGGGGGATCATTCACGGTATCCGCCACTTCGTTCCCGCTATACTCAGGCACGGGGAGGAGGGGCACGTTGTCAACACCGCCTCAGTCGCTGGATTTCAGAACCGCCGCGGCACGAACCAGGGGCCGTATTCGATGAGCAAATACGCCGCCCTCTCACTCTCTGAGGCTTTGGAACACGAACTTGAAGGCACCAATGTCAGCGTCTCGGTGCTCTGCCCAGGTCCGATCAACACAAATATAGCCCGTGGTGCGCGGAATCGCCCAGACCATATGGGTGGGCCGCAGGTCCGCGCCAGCGAAGAAGCGGTGCTGGGAGAACGGCTCGCCACTACGCGGCTAGATCCGAAGAAGGTGGGGGAGCGTGTGGTCGATGCGATCCGCACGAAGACGTTCTATGCGTTTGTCAGCGCGGTGCCGTCGGACGTCATCAAGGCCCGCCACCGTCGCATTGAGGAAGCCTTGAACAGCCCCTGGGTTACCCACTACTGAGACCGATTTGGGCGATCCAGATGCCCTGAGAAGGAAGCTGCAATCATCGAAACATCCCGCCGACCAGGGCTGTGTCCGGGATTTCAGGTAAGCATGAAGTGCGCGACGGCGCGGAATCGGCTTGGACCTGTAACGCTGAGCGCGTTTTTCGCGAGTTCGGCAGTCTCGGCATGCCGCGCGGCGAGCTTGCCACGGTCCTCGGCGCTGATCTCTCCTGTACTGGGCGACGCATAGGCTTCTGGGCAGCGGTTAACGCCGTATTTCTCGATGTGTTCGGCAACCAGCCGGTCAAGCTCGTCCACTGTGGATGCTCCGAAGTAGAAGCGCCCGTGTAGCGAAGACCGCCGGGCGTGTCTGTCCGTACTTGCCGCAGTACGCCTTGCCGCGCTTGCCAGCTATTTGCGGCGCGGATGGAAGACCTTAACCCATGCTTCGTATCACCCGGCTCGCCGCCTTGGTGAAGATGCGCAAGCAGCGGCAGTGTCTTGCCGATTTGAACCTATGTAATCCGATCTGGTTATTGCTATTGCGCATCGGAATGTCCTAATCCGCACTCGCGCACGAGCTCCCCTGGTGCGCGGGCTATCGTAAGACCCGGGCGGCCAAGAACTCCTGTGGGTGAGGCCGCCCGGCCCCTTAGCCGGGTCATGACCCGCAACGCGTTGCCATCACCATGCTGCCGGTGAGGCGAATGCTGTCGCAGGTCGCGCAGACGTCGTATTAAGAGGAAGGCCTAGGTGGGTGAGCAGGTCAGAACCGAGTGGCCGGGTGGGCGCATCAGGCGGCTGTTGGATCGGCTTGGCACGTCGCATCGGAACTTGGCCGATCTGCTGAAAATGGGTCTGCTGAAAATGGGCTGGCGCCGGATGCTGGCGGCATGCAATGAGCATGACATCCTGCCGGCCGAAGCGTGCGCGAAGTGGTCCGCGCCGGAACGCTGTCTGGACGCGACGTCGGCGCACCGGCGTGGACATCGCAGATGGAGCCGGCCTGAGCCAGAACGACTGCCCGCAGGTAGCGTTGTGCGTGGAGTCGGGAGGCCGTCAGTCACGATCGCCGGCAGCTCGACGGACGATACCGCGGAACAGTGCGTCGGCGGTCTCACCTCACAGTTGGTGCTGCTCCGGCGTCAGATCGAGCGCGGCATCGGCGGACCTCCTGTGCGACGATCACTGGGCGGCCCTGATATCCGTCGCGTTTCCGACAGATGAAGCCGGGCGGCTTTTCAGCCGCTCTTCATCGACACCGGGAACGACGTTCAACGAGGCCGCCGCCGGCGGTTGCGCTTCTTCCAGGCCGCGCGCTTCGCTCGACAGTGTCAGCGGACGATGGTCGCCGCGTCAGCGAGTGCGGTTGTACTGATAGTCCTCCCGCTCGCCGGCACCGGCCCGCAGCCCTTCCGGGAGTGGCGCGCGCGCGGCGTTGACCTTGGCATGCGCGTCGAGTGCGGCTTGGTCCTTCCATAACTCGAGCAAGGCGAGCTTGTCGGGGTTCAGCACGCTCTGGAACACCTCGAATTGTTCGCAGCCCGGCTCCTGCATGCACTCGGCACAGCGAGCGCGGAATGCCTCTGCGAGTTCCGAACCTTTCCCCGGTGCGGCGTTGATTGTGACGACGAGGCGGACGGCCATGATGTTTTCCTCCAATGCGGATGATGGCGACAGTCGTGCGCGAGCTCCCGGAGGTTATCGACGCCGGCCGTCTTTGATGCAAACCAGCTGGGAATCCGGGGCGGCGATCCACGGCTGGCGCTGGGTCCCTCCCCGCGCGCAATGGGAATGCTCCAGCGTCGGTAGGTCAGCACCGGCGTTGCGTCACCCGCGCGGCAGGGGAATGACGGATGAATTCGAACGGCTGCCGTTATCAGCGATTCTGGGCATTAGCCGTCTGGCTGGCCCAGTTCGCTCAGGATTTTCCGAAGCGCCGCGTATTCCGGACCCGAACCACCCCGGCTTAGAAACTCCTCGACATCCGTGTCTGACACCCGCCCACCGGATGCCAGATTCGGTTCGTGGCGGACAAACATCCGTCCCGATGCTGCATCACGAATAAGCCGCCAACGGTCGCCATTCGGACTAATGTAGAGGTCTTCCGATAATTGGGGCATGGTGCCACTCCCGCTATGTCGGCACAACTATACAGGACGTTGTTGGCTGACAAAGCGGCACACGTCGAGGACGGCATCAACGGCGGAAGGCGCCGTCCTGGCCCATAGGCATCTGCAGCGCACGACTTCCTTGGGTGGTTTGAATATCTCGTCCGGTGCGGCTTACAATCTGCGCGTGGCCGCGCCCGGGTGCGGCCCGGAAAAATGTCGTCAAACCCATCCGCGCGAGGAGCTAGCCCATGCCACTCGATATCATGCCGGCGCGAACCGTGACCGCGACATTGCATTACCTGAAGCGTGGCGCGGAAAAGCCGGCGCGCTATGTCAGCGAGCCGCCGGCCGGCGTGCCCCAATGGAATGGCATCGACGATCCACATGAGATGAGGATCGAGGATGCGCGGGGGCGCGAGGCGGAATTCACCCTCGACCGCAACGGCTTCGCGCTGGTGACGGCGCCGACCGCGGTGCGCGACTTCTACACCGGGACGAGATAAGCCGGTCTATTACCCCGAAGTCGAGCGCCTGCTGCGTGACACGCTCGGGGCAAGCCGCGTCTTCGTCTTCGACCACAATGTGCGCAACGCGGGACGGCCCGGAATGGCCGAGCCCTCGCGCAGGGTGCACAACGACCACACCGTCAATTCCGCGCCCCGTCGTGTGCGCGACCACATGGGCGCTGAGCGCCGGAACTGCTGCAAGCATCGCTTCGGCATCGTCAACGTGTGGCGCCCGATCCGGGGCCCGGTGCTCGATTCCCGCTCGCGCTGTGCGATGCCCGCAGCTTCACCGATGAGGACCTGATCGCGAGCGATCTCGTGTACACCACGTGCGCGGGGAAACCTCTTCGGTGGCCTACCGGCCTGGCCATCGCTGGTATTATTTCTCCGAGATGCAGCCGAACGAGGTCGTGCTGATCCGGGTGCACGACAGCGCCACTGATGGCCGCGCGCGGCTCTCGTTTCATACCTCGTTCGACAACCCGCTCGCGCCCGGCGCGCCGCCGCGCGAGAGCATCGAGGTGCGCAGCCTGGTGTTCTTCCCGCCCGGGATCTAAGGCCGATCGCCACTGGCGACCCGGGGCGGGCGGAAGGACGCAGCCCAGTGGAGTGATCAGATGATTGGACGACGCGCCTTCTCCGGCGCCGCCGCGGTTGCGGCCGCAACGATGCTTACGCGCAGCCATCGCGTTGTTGCCCAGACCGGCCGGAAGGTTCTCCGTGTCGTCCCGCAGGCCGAGCCGCAGTCGTTCGATCCGGTGTTCACCCAGGTGAATAACGTATCGATGCATGGTGCCACGATTTACGATCAGTTGTTCGGTTGGGACGAAAAAATGAACGTCCAACCGCAGATGGTCGATGACTGGAAAATCTCCGACAACAGATTGCTGTACACCTTGACGCTACGCCGCGGGCTCAAGTTCCACGACGGCAGTGATGTCACGACACGCGATGTAATTGCCTCCTTGAAGCGGATGTTCATTCGAGACGGTCAGAATCAGACTGCTGGCAAACTTGATCGACAGCTATCAGCGCATAGATGACCACACCTTTTCGATCCGGTTGAAGGCACCCTTTGTATTCACCGAGTTCCTGCTGGGTGGCAGCAACGGCGTGGTCGGCGCGGTGATGCGCGAAAAAGACGCGATGACCGATCCATTCACGCCGGTGAAGGAACGCATCGGATCGGGCCCATTCCGCTTCATCGAGGCCGAGTACCGGCCGGGTGCCAAACTGGTTTACGAAAAGTTCGAAGGATATTTGCCGCGCCCGGAGCCCGCCAGCGGGTTCGCCGGCGGCAAGGTCGTGAAGGTGGATCGGGTGGAATGGGTGATCATCCCGGACACCTCTGTCGCGTTCAGCGCGCTGCGCAGCGGCGAGGTTGACCTGCTGGATGCCCCGCCGCTCGACCTACTGCCAACCGTGGCGAATGATCCCAACGTCGTTATTGGAGAGGTGTGGCCGCTAGAATCCTATGCCGTGCTGCGGTTCAATTCGCTCTACCCGCCGTTCAACAACCTGAAGGCCCGGCGAGCGGTGGCACATGCGTTCAGCCAGGTCGATTACATGTCGGCTGCCTACGGCGACCCAAAGCTGTGGCACGAGTGCTATGCCTATTGGGTTTGCGGCAGTCCGAACGGCACCGAGGTCGGCTCTGAACCTTATCGCAAGCCCGATCTGGAACGTGCGCGGCAACTGGTTCGGGAGTCCGGCTACGACGGATCGCCGGTCGTGCTGATCGGGGGTTCCGACATTCCTGCCTATCAGCGGCTAAGCTTGGTCACCGTCGATCTTCTGCAAAGGATCGGTTTCAAGGTCGATCTCCAGCTCAGCGACTGGGGCAGTGTCGCAATCCGGCGGCAAAACAAGGACCCGCCTGCGCACGGCGGCTGGAACCTGTTCCACACCAGCGCCAACGGCGCACAACTCGCCAGTCCGCTGACCAGTCCGTCCACCATTACCACCTGCGACGGCAAGAACTTCCCGGGATGGCCTTGCGATCAGGTCGAGGAGGATATGCGCCTGCGCTATATTCGTGAGCCCGACGCAGCGAAGCGAGCGGCGTTGCTTCAGGACATGCATCGCCGCCTGTGGGAGGTGCTGCCCTACCTGCCTCTTGGGCAGTTTGCACAGCCGTTCCTGTGGCGCAGCAACATCGCCGGTGTGCTACGGTCGAACGTGCTGGCGTTCTGGAACATCAGCAAGACCTAGGGCAAACTACATATGACGGCCACCGCTTGTCATTGAAGAAAGCACCAGGGCGGCTCGACAAGCGCCTGTTCCAGTTTCGGCGGCAGGCGTTGTGGCCCTGGGAGTTCCCTGCCGTCATGCCAGGCGGCATTCCTTGGTCAGATGACCAGTGAACCTCTGCCAGGTCTGGGTGGCGCCTAGCTCCGGTATGCCGATAAATCCTCGCAGCTTCAGGTTGCCGTGCTGGTCTAGCCAGAGTTTCGCCTGATAGCGGCCGCCGTCCCTTGGATCGACGACTTCGCCGAGCCAGGTGCCGTCGGCTTCAGGCTTCTCGTCGGTGATGATGGTGAGCCCGCACTGCGGCTGTCCGTTCACGTCGGTCGGCATCGGGTCTGCCGGCCCTCGCTCGATCCCGACGATCCGTCCGCAGAGCGTGTCGCCACAGCGTGCAATCTCCACCACGCCCTGACCGTTCGCGGTCAACCAGGTCCCGCGCGGGTCAAGGCTTCCCGCCCATGAACGCTGCGCCGCCATCAGTCCGATCGTTAGCGCGGCCACGGCAGCGAGCGGTGCGCACCATGCCGTGATTCTGCCCATCGGTTTCACCCTGGGTCTGTCAACCGGGTGGGAATATTAGCGCTCGCCCGATCGGGGCAACTGTTACATGCGTCACAACACCTTTGCGCTGAATGCGAGAAATCGGGTGGGAGAACGCTGCCGCAACCACCGCGCATGGTGCAGACGGGATCGGTCCAGTGCGCCAGTGGCTTGGCATTGGCCAAACCCCGCACAGGCGGTACGAGGTGTGTCGCAGCGCGTCGCTGCCCGATCGGCCACTGGAGGATCGGATCGGCTTGAGCCGATCATACTCTCGCCGACGGCACCCCCATCAGCTCAACACAGTCAGGGAACTGGCCCTGTATGAACCTGCCGAATTCCTGCAGGTCTTCGCCTTGAGGAAAGCTCGCCCGCCACAACAGCCCTATCCGCCGATGTGCCTTCGCGGCAATGAGCGGCCGCACTTCCAGCCGCTGATGCCGCGCGGTCAGGTGCGGTACGGCCATCGCCGGCAGCAACGTGCAGCCGAGGCCGGCAGCCACCATTTCAGAAATCGTCTCCAGACTGGTGGCACGGAAATCGTCGCTCGGTCCCCTGCCCTCGCCGAACGCATCACCGCAAACCTCCAGCGCCTGGTCGCGCAGGCAATGTCCTTCGTCCAGCAGCAGCAGGCATTCGCGCTTCAGTTCCCGTTCAGTTACCACCGGCCGGTTGCTCAGCTTGTGTCCCGGCGCGCACGCAAAACAGAACGGCTCAAGGAACAGCGGCATCGCCCGATACCCGTCCGTGTGTTCGGGTAACGCGATCAACAGAACGTCCAGCGCATAGGCGTCCAGCGCGGCCATCAGGTTTGCCGTCATGTCCTCGCGCAGAACAAGTCGAAGCCTGGGAAAACTCTGGTGCAGCCGCTCGAGAATCAGAGGCAGAATGGTACGGGCTCAACGTCGGGATGATGCCAAGGCGCAGGGCGCTGGTCAGGGTACCGTGGCGGTGGCGCACCAGTTCCGAAATCTGGTCGGCCTCCTCCAGAATGCGGCGCGCGTGGGCAACGACGGCCTTGCCGATCGGCGTCAGGGTAACGAACCGCGTGGTCCGCTCGACCAGTGGAACACCTAGGTTTTCCTCGAGCTTTCGCAGCTGGCTGCTGAGTGTGGGCTGCGTAACCCGACACCTCTCGGCCGCGCGGCCGAAGTGCGACAGATCGGCCACCGCGACCAGATAGCGCAGCTCGGCCAAGGTCATGGCGGTGCGTCCTTCCATTGACGCCACCTATGGATGTAATTGCATATTTAGATTGGACAAATAGAGCGCGGCTGGCAAGCTGACCCCGGCATCCCTAGGACCTTGTGGAGGAGCAACGCAGAGAAATCAGCAGCAATCCACCCACACAACAGCAGCAGAAAGCAGCAATGCCAAAGCGCCTGGCACTCGAGCCGGTCGGATAGCTGGCGGCGATGGTGCAGGTACGCGCGACTGCAGCCGCTGAGTTCAATGCCACATGACTGCAAGACATCGCGGTGAACCTGGATCGGTTTCGCTGCGGGACATTGCATTCGTGAACTGCTCTAGGGTGAAAGCAACGCTGATACAATCTGCTCGCAACCTCTGATGGCTGGATTTGCGCGCCGGGGGTATCTGCGCCGCTGTGATGGTGCTAAGCTTGACTATCGCTGGAAATTGGGAGGATCGAAAATGGCGAACAAGGACGACATCGCTCTGATGGCCCACTTGATGCGGCGTGCGGGCTTTGGCGCCGGCCGGGACGAGCTTGAGGCACGCGCGGCCAAAGGCTATGACGCGACGGTCGAGGAACTGCTGCACCCCGAGCGCAGCCACCGGTCGATCCCTACACGCTGCTGCGGCATCAGCCGGCGGCACTGCTGCCGGGCGGTCAGCCGCCGATGGGCAACGTCAATTACACGTACTATCTGGTGAACACCAAGCGCCCGCTGGAAGAGAAGATGGCGCTGTTCTGGCACCATGTGTTCGCCACCGGCAATTCGAAGGTCGATAACTACGATCAGCTGCTGGAGCAGATCGACCTGTTCCGCAAGAACGGCATGGGCAACTATCGCGACCTGCTGGTGAAGATCGCGCAAGAACCCGACGATGATCTTCTGGCTCGACAACAACCAGAACCACGGCACCGCGGTGAACGAGAACTGGGGCCGCGAACTGCTGGAGCTGTTCAGTCTCGGCGCCGGCAACTACACCGAGAAGGACGTTCGCGAGGCCTCGCGTGCGTTCACCGGCTGGACGTTCGAAACCAAGCTGCCGCGCCTGCCGTATGGCCGCTTCCCGTGGAAGTTCGAGTATCGGCCCGAGGACCACGACGACGGCGAGAAGGAGTTCCTGGGCCACAAGGGCAACTTCAACGGCGAGGACATCATAAACATCATCGTGCAGCAGCCGGCCTGCGCGAAGTTCATCTGCCGCCACCTGTACAACTTCTTCGTCGCCGACGAGCCGCAGGTGCCGGCGTGGTCGATCGAAGCGCCGCGCGACCCGGCGGCGATCGAGATGCTGTGCAAGGTGTTCCGCGAATTCGAACTGCGAGATGAAGCCGGTGCTGCGCGCGCTGTTCACCTCGGACTTCTTCAAGAAGGCCCGCTATCAGCACCTGAAGTCGCCGGCCGAAGTGGTCGTCGGAACGCTGCGCCTGGTGGGCGGCTTCGAGCTGCCGAAGCCCGGTTATGGCGAACTGTCGATGCAGCCCGCCTACATGGGCCAGGACCTGTTGAACCCGCCATCGGTCGAGGGCTGGCACACCGGCAAGGAGTGGATCAACAGCGGCTCGCTGATGTCGCGCATCAACTTCGTCGCCGCGCAGATCGGCAATCCGGATCTGCCGGGCGTGCAGGCGATCATCAACCGCCTGAAGGCGCAGGACACCAAGACGCCCGAGCAGCTGGTGGACAACTGCCTGGATCTGCTTGGACCTGTGGAGGTGGGCGCCGACACCAAGAAGGAGCTCACCGACCAGGCGAAGACATGGGGCGAGATCCGCTGGGATGACCCGGCCGCCGCCAGGAATGCCGCGCAGCGCGCAGCCGAGATGCTGCAGCTTATCGCGGCGACGCGCGAATATCAGTTCGGCTGAAGCATGACACGGAACGGATAGGAGGAATACCAATATGTCGGCTACACAGCAATCGAAGGATCCGGTGCTGGTCGTGTTGCAGCTCACGGGCGGCAACGACTACCTGAACACTGTGATCCCGTACAACAACGGTCTGTATCGGGATAACCGTAAGGCGGTCGGAATCGCCGAGAGTGACATGGTCACGCTCGATCAGGCGCACGCCATCCCATCCTACATGGCGCCGCTGAAGAAGTTCTGGGACGACGACAAGCTCGCCATCATGCATGGGGTCGGCTACCTCGATTCGCCGCGGTCGCACTTCCGCTCCATGGACATCTGGCACACCTGCGAGGCCGAGAAGGTCGGCACCGAGGGATGGCTGGGCCGCGTGGCGCGCGAGTTCGACCCGAACAAAGAGAACGTCGTCACTACGGTAAGCTTCGGACCGTGCCTGTTCCGCGCCCTGTCGGTCCCCGGCGTTCCGGTCGCCTGCGTCGCCGGGCCGCTGGAGCAGTACGGCTTCCTGCCGACGATCCGCGATCAGGCGCAGCGCTTGAAGGTGCTCGAGACCTTCTCGCACATGTACCAGCCGATCGAGGGCAGCGGGGTGATGGAGTATCTCGGCACCACCGGCCTCGATGCACTGAAGGGCGCCGACATCCTGAAGGTGGCGCCTAGCATCTACCAGTCGAATGTGAAGTATCCCGAACACCTCGATCGCCCAGAAGCTGCATGGGATCGCCCAGGTGCATCTGGCCAATCTCGGCACCCGGATCTTCTACTGCGACCACGGCAGCTTCGACTCGCATGCCGGACAGACGCCGCTGCATGCCGGGCTGTGGACCGCGGTCACCGAAGGTCTCGACGCCTTCATGACTGATCTGCGGGAACACAACGCGGCTGACAATGTCATCGTGCTGATGTTCTCGGAGTTCGGCCGCCGCGTTCGTGACAACGGTTCGGGCACCGACCACGGTGCGGCGGGCGCGACATTCGTGCTTGGCGATAAGGTGAAGGGCGGGCACTACGGCGAATACCCGTCGCTGGAAGCGAGCAAGCTCGTGCAGGGTGACCTCAACCCGAAGCATGGACTTCCGCAGCATCTACTCGACCATTCTCGACAAGTGGCTCGGATTAAACCCCGCGCCGATCGTCAACGGCAGCTACGAGAAGCCGGTTTTCCTGCACTAGCAGGGCCGACGGACCCTTCCCCGCTCGTCCGGGGACGGGAGGGCATCAGCGACCTTGCGATGTGACGGGAGGAAAGAATGGCGCTTACAACAGTGGTTCGCGGCAGGGCCTACGACTGGAGCCATGCTATCGGACGCGGTGCCGCGACCGGCACCGGGTTCAACTACGTTCAGACGATGTGTCTGGGTAAAGACAACGACATCTACACCGCCAACCGCGGCAACGAGAACAACTTCGGCATGCGCGTCAACCGCATCCGCCTCGGCGGAGCCGGTGACGAGGAGCTGCTGGCCGAATTCTTCCAGCACGGCGAAGGCGATGGCAAGGCAACCTGGCCATTCGGTGTCGCGGTCGGCAACGACGGTCGGGTGTACTGTTCCGATGAATGGACCAACACCATCTCGGTGTTCGATCCGGACGGCAAGTTCCAGTACAAGTTCGGCAAGACCGGCAGCGGTGACGGCGAATTGCTGCGCCCAGCGGGGCTGGCCTGCGAGCAGAACGGCAACCTCATCGTGGCGGACAGCGGCAACAGTCGCCTTCAGGTGTTCTCGCCGGAAGGCAAGCTGCTCGCCACCTGCGGCAAGCCCGGTTCAGGCGACGGCGAGTTCAACCAGCCCTGGGGCATCACTCTCGATAAGCAAGGCAACATCTACGTTGCCGACTGGAAGAACCACCGCGTCCAGAAGCTGTCGCCGCAGGGCCACTTCCTGATGAAGATCGGGACCTATGGCGAACTACCGCATCCGGACGACGCCTTTGCGGTCACCTATCTGGGACCGTTCGTCTCCAGCCTGCCGACCTCCAACTATCCGAAGGCCGGTTTGCTCAACCACCCGACCGATGTCGCGGTCGATCCGGACGGCGACATCTACGTCACCGACTGGGGCAACCACCGGGTCTCCATCTTCGAGGCCGATGGCACGCCGCTGACCAACCTGTACGGCGACGCGCAGGTGATGTCCAAGTGGGGCAAGCAGAGCGTGGATGCGAACCCCGACATGATGAAGGCGTATCGCCGGGTGCGGAATCTGGAGCCGCTGTGGCGCTTCTGCTTCCCGACTGCGGTCGACTTCAATCCGGCGACGGATGAGATCATCGTGGCCGACAGCCAGCGCAACCGGCTGCAGGTCTATCGCAAGGTTCGCGACTACCAGGACTTCCAGGCGAACCTGTAGCGCTTCGGGCGGGCACATGGTGCGATTCGGCACCATGTGCCCAAGTCGCCGTCAGTTGAAGAACCTACTCGGCCGAAAACCGGCCAGCTTCAGTGCGTTGCCGGTTGCGCATCAGTTCATCCGCCACCGCCATCCCAATGAACGGCGACATGGTCACCCCACTGTGCGTGATCGCCAGATAATAGCCGCACAGCCGCGGCACCGGACCGATCGCGGAGAACTGGTCACCCGGAATCGGCCGAAGCGCAATACGCACTGCCTCGGGCTCGACGGCGCCGATGCACGGCAGCAGGGTCCGCGCACGCTGCACGAGTTCCCGCGCCTCCGGCATCTCACGGCTCAGCCTGCTGTCGATGCTGAGTATTGCATCCGTCGAATTCCAATGCAGCACCAGCCGTCCCGCCCCATCCGGTCGGGTGTGGATCACCGGCGACCGCACCACGCGTGACAACCCCGTCGCGACCGGTGGCGTGAACACCAGGAACCCCACTGTCGGCGCAAGCGGCAGATGCAGCCCGGCTTCGCGCACCGCATCATTCGCCCACCGGCCAGCGCAGTTCACCACCACGTCTGCCGCGTGCAACGTGCCATCCGCCGTCCGCGCGCCAGCCACGCTGTCGCCCTGCGTGACCAGATCGGTGACGCGGGCGCCGCAGATCACGCGCGCGCCGTGCTGGCGCTGGGCCACTGCCAGCATGGCGTAGCAGTAGGGAACCGGATCGAGCCAGCCTTCCTCGGGGAAGAACGCCACAGGAGCATCGCCGACGGTGGCCAGATCGATGTCCGGCTCCAACTCCTGCAATTGCCGGGCATCCATCCACTCCGCCGCGTAGCCCCAGGACTGCAACTGCTCGACATTCTGCTTCTGCCCGACGCGAGCCAACTCCGACACCCACTCCAGACTGCCACCACCATGCCACCAGGGCGTCGCACCGAATTCATCGCGCAGCGCGGCATGGGCTCGCATTCCGCCGACGTTCAGTTCGTGATACGGCCGCGGCGGCTTCTGATGCGCGTTGGTCCAGGCGAAGCTCGTGCCGGAGGTACCGCCGCCGATTCGGTTCGCTTCCAGCACGGTGACGGAAGCACCCGCCTGCGCCAGTCGAAACGCCACCGAAGCGCCCATGACGCCCGCGCCGATCACGATGATCTTCGGCATTATTACTATCCTCTCGTTCAACGCGGCGTCGCCCTCGCTCTGGGCGGCCGCTTCATCCTATGCTGGGGCATAGCGCATGATGACCGGAGGCGGAACGCCCGGAGGTCTGAATCACGCGCTCAGACAAAGAAGCGAAGCATGATGATGTCGACCTGACCTCATCATGCTTGAAGCGGGGGTTTGGGAATGGATAGCCGCAAGGCAGAGCTGCTGCAGCGGATCGAAAACGACCGCGACATCCTGATCGACTTCCTGCGCGGTTTCATTCGCTGTACCAGCCCAAATCCGCCCGGTGATACGCGCGAAGCGGCGGCACATATCCGCCGCTGCTCGACCGGCACAACGTGGAATACCGCGTGATAGCGCCGCAGCCGACGACGCCGAACATCGTCGCAACTTTTGCCGGCGGCAAGGCGGGCCGGCATCTTGCCCTCAATGGTCATATCGATGTGTTCCCGATCGGCGATGGCGAGGGGTGGACTCAGGATCCGTGGGGTGGAGCGCTGGTAGACGGTCGTATCTACGGCCGTGGTGCCTGCGACATGAAGTGCGGCACCACCGCCTCCCTCTTCACCTACATCTACCTGCATGAGCTGCAGCAGGAAGCAAACGGCCGGCTCACTCTGTCGGCGGTTTCGGACGAGGAGACGTTTGGGCCTGGGCGCGTGCTATCTGTTCGAGCACCATCCGGAGGTCATCGGTGATTGCTGCCTGTATGGCGAACCCAACGGTCCCAGGACGGTGCGGTTCGGCGAGAAGGGCCCGCTATGGCTGGAATTCACCGTGCGCAGCAATGCCCAGGCAGTCTCCGGCATCGACCCGACGCCGGTGATCAGCTTCGGCAGTACCGATGCACGGCTTTGGCGCGATAGGGACCTGCCGGCGATCGTCTACGGCCCCTCGCCTACCGGAATGGGCAGCACCGATGAACACGTCACCGTCCAGGAGTTCCTGCATGTCGTGAAATGCCATGTGCTCTCGGCCTACGATTACATGGCGCGGCCAGGATAGGTCATGATCCGTGGGCTACGCGTCCAGCCGCACAACAAGCAGCCAGCGGGAGACTTCGCCCATGACACCGCCCATCCTGACGCGACGTCGGAGCCTGCTCGTGGGGGCCAGCACCGCGCTTGCGATGCCCTTTGTGCATTCGCGGCCGGCGCGTGCCGCCGGGCAGGTCGTGGTACGCAACCCCGGCGGCGCCTATAGCGATACGCAGAAGAAGTATGTCTACGACCCGTTCACCAAAGAGACCGGGATCGAGGTGATCATCGTGCCCGAGTACCGATAACCAAGATGCTGGCGATGGTGAAGGCCGGCAATATCGAGCTCGATGTCGCCGATGCCGGGCTGGACGCTCTGGTCACGCTGTACAAGGTAGGAGCATTGGCGTCGATCGATTACGCCGGCTGGAAGTACACCGATCCTGATGACGTCCCCAAGGAGTACAGGACCGACGCGACGTTGGGGATCTATCGTTACGCCAGCGTGCTGGGCTTCAGCAAGGAGTCGTTCCCCGACGGCACCCAGCCCAAGAGCTGGACCGAGTTCTGGGACATCCAGAAATTTCCCGGGCCACGCATGCTGGCGGACATAGCCTCGGGAACTCCCAACCTGGAGTTCGCGCTGATCGCCGACGGCGTGCCGATGGACAGGATTTTTCCCATCGATATCGATCGCGCGTTCAAGTCGATGTTGAGGATCAAGCCGCAAATCAAAAAGTTCTGGGATACCGGGGCGCTGTCCGCGCAAATGTTGGCAGACAGGGATGTCGTACATCGGCTCGATCTGGAACGGGCGCCTGCAAGCGGTCGCCGACAAAGGCGCGCCTCTGGCGATCGAGTGGAACCAGCACATGCTGCAGGTCCAGGCCTACGGCATCTTTGGAGATGCCAAAAACAAGAAGGAGGCGCAGCTTCTGCTCGATTACTCTATGAGCCCCAAGGCAAACGCCGGTGTTGGCATGGAATTGAACTACGGCCCGGTCAACCGCAAGTCATTCGGGCTGCTGCCTGCCGACACCGTCGCGAAGCTGCCGGGCAGCCCGGAGAACATGAAGCGCTGCTTCACCCAAGACGTGAACTGGTGGGATGAGAACCGCGCCAAGGTCAATGCGGTGTGGTCGAAATGGATTCTGACCTAGCAATCAGTATCAATGAAGATGACCGAGGTCATGCGCGCCTCTGCTGATCGGCAGAGCGGGTCAGCAAGGCCAGGCCACCGTTCACGCCGAGATACATGCCTTGGAACATGCTGTAGCCGCTGGTGTCATAGCCGGTCAGGTAATCTGGGCTCTCCTGGCGCAATATCAGCACACCATGCAGACCGGACTTCGCCATCGCCTCGCAGGCGCGGTGCCGGCGCGACGCAAGTTCTTGGCGGGTAAAGTGAAGAGCCATCCGCTGTCTCGCTCTTGCGTCCGATCCCCATAAGAGAAGCGGGCCGTCATTGCGGCCCGCTCCCTTCGTCCCAATGCTGGACTTAGCTCAGAAGTCCATATCGCCCATACCGCCCATGCCGCCCATTCCGCCACCACCCGGAGGCATTGCCGGCCCTTTCTTCTCCGGCCTCTCTGCCACCATCGCCTCGGTGGTCACCAGCAGGCCGGCAACAGAGGCCGCATCCTGCAGCGCGGTTCGCACCACCTTGGTCGGGTCAACGATGCCAGCCTTCACCAGATCCTTGAATTCGCCGCTCTGGGCGTCGTAGCCCCAGTTGTAATCCTCACGGTCCAGGATCTTCCCGGCGATGACAGCACCGTCCTCACCGGCGTTCTCGGCGATCTGTCGCAGCGGCATCTGGATCGCCTTGCGCACGATCTCGATGCCGAAGCGCTGGTCGTCGTTGTCCCCCCTCATATTCGAGAGCACGATGGAGGCACGCGCTAACGGCACGCCACCGCCCGGGACAATGCCTTCCTCGACCGCCGCGCGGGTCGCGTGCAACGCGTCATCGACGCGGTCCTTACGCTCCTTCACCTCGACCTCCGTCGAGCCGCCGACGCGGATCACCGCGACACCACCAGCCAGCTTCGCCAAGCGCTCCTGCAGCTTCTCGCGGTCGTAGTCCGAGGTGGTCTCCTCGACCTGCGCCCGGATCTGGTTGCAGCGGCCGACGATGTCGTCCTTCTTGCCGGCGCCCTCGACGATGGTGGTGTTCTCCTTCTCGATCAGCACCCTCTTCGCCTTGCCCAGATCGGTCAGCTTGACGCTTTCGAGCTTGATGCCCAGGTCCTCGCTGATCACGGTGCCGCCGGTCAGGATGGCGATATCCTCCAGCATCGCTTTGCGGCGATCACCGAAGCCCGGAGCCTTCACCGCCGCGACCTTCAGGCCGCCGCGCAGCTTGTTCACCACAAGCGTGGCCAACGCTTCGCCTTCCACGTCCTCGGCAATGATCAGCAGCGGACGCCCGGACTGCACGATGCTCTCCAGCAACGGCAGCATCGGCTGTAGGCCGCTGAGCTTCTTCTCGTGGATCAGGATGTACGGTTCCGCCAGCTCGGCCACCATCTTCTCGGCGTTGGTGATGAAGTACGGGCTAACATAGCCGCGGTCGAACTGCATGCCCTCGACAACGTCGAGCTCGGTCTGGATCCCCTTGGCCTCCTCGACCGTGATCACGCCCTCGTTGCCGACCTTCTGCATCGCCTCGGAGATCATCTTGCCGATCTCGGCCTCGCCGTTGGCGGCGATCGCACCCACCTGCGCGGTCTCTGCCGGTGTGGTGATCTTGCGGGTCTTCTTCTTCAGCTCCTCGACCACCGCGCTGACCGCACGATCGATGCCGCGCTTCAGGTCCATCGGGTTCATGCCGGCAGCCACCGCCTTGGCACCCTCACGCACGATCGCCTGGGCCAGAACGGTCGCGGTCGTCGTGCCGTCACCGGCGATATCACTGGTCTTGCTGGCGACCTCGCGCACCATCTGCGCGCCCATGTTCTCGAACTTGTCGCCGAGTTCGATCTCCTTGGCGACGGTCACGCCGTCCTTGGTGATGCGCGGCGCACCGAAACTCTTGTCCAGCACCACGTTGCGGCCCTTGGGGCCCAGCGTCACCTTCACTGCGTCGGCCAGGATATCCACGCCGCGCAGCATGCGCTGACGCGCATCACCACCGAACCTTACGTCCTTGGCTGCCATATCAAATCCTCCGTTATGCGATCTGTGTGTGTGCGATCTACGTGTGCCTGGGCCAATCAGGCTGCCTTGCGCTTGGCGGCGGGCTGGCCCTCGACGATGCCCATGATGTCGGACTCCTTCATGATCAGGAGTTCCTCGCCATCGAGCTTCACCTCGGTGCCGGACCACTTGCCGAACAGGATGCGGTCGCCAGACTTGACGTCGAGCGGCACCAGCTTGCCGGCCTCGTCGCGCGCACCGGGACCGACCGCGATGACTTCGCCTTCCATCGGCTTTTCCTTCGCCGTGTCGGGGATGATAATGCCGCCCGCGGTCTTTTCCTCGGCTTCCAGCCGACGAACTACGACGCGGTCGTGCAAAGGACGGAACTTCATGGATCCTCCTGCTCGATGTTGCTAATAGCGTGTTCAGGCACGCCAACCTCGCAGCCCAACCCCGGGCTAGCGATCAGCTTGATTAGCACTCCTCGGGCACGAGTGCCAAGGGGTGATAACCTGCGGCGGGATCGCCCGAACCTCGCGCCCTGGTCTACCTGATGTGTAAAGATCGGGAATTTGCCGCCCGCCGCTGCCCTCCTTGCGCTCCCCCCGCGCCCGCGCCTACAAGGCGCCGCCAAGGTAGCGGAAAGGCCCGCCCCATGGCATTCGACACCCCACAGCCCCACGGCACTCCGCCCCGCATAGACGAAGCGCTCGCCTTCGACGATGTGCTGCTGGTCCCGGGTTACTCCCAGGTGCTGCCGTCCGCCACCGACACCCGCACTCGGCTCACCCGCGCCATTTCGCTCAACGTTCCCATCATCTCCGCCGCCATGGACACCGTCACCGAGGCCTCGATGGCCATCGCCATGGCCCAGCAGGGCGGCCTTGGCGTGATCCACAAGAACCTGGAACCCGCCGAACAGGCGGCGCAGGTCCGGCGCGTCAAGAAATACGAATCGGGCATGGTGGTGAACCCGCTCACCATCCACCCCGACCAGACTCTCGCCGACGTCACTGCGCTGATGAACACCCATAGGATCAGCGGAATCCCCGTCGTCGAGCGCGACACCAACCGCCTGGTCGGCATTATCACTCACCGTGACGTCCGCTTCGCCACCGACCCTGCGCAGCGCGTTTACGAACTGATGACGCGGGAGAACCTGGTCACCGTCACCGCCGGGGTCAGCCCCGAGGAAGCGCGCCGCCTGCTGCACCGCCACCGCATAGAGAAGCTGCTGGTCGTGGACGACGCCTACCGCTGCGTCGGCCTGATCACCGTGAAGGATATGGACAAGGCGGAGACCTACCCGCTCGCCAACAAGGACGAACTCGGCCGACTGCGGGTCGCCGCTGCCAGCGGCGTGGGCGCTGAAGGTCAGGCGCGCTCGCGTGCGCTGATCGAGGCCGAAGTGGACGTGATCGTGGTGGATACCGCGCACGGCCACTCGCGTGGAGTGCTCGATGCTGTGGGCACCATCAAGAAGTACTCGAATGCGGTGCAGGTGATCGCCGGCAACGTCGCCACCCCGGAAGGCGCGCTGGCCCTGATCGACGCCGGCGCCGATGGGGTGAAGATCGGCATCGGCCCCGGCTCGATCTGCACCACGCGCGTCGTCGCCGGCGTCGGCGTGCCGCAGTTCACCGCCGTATGGGAAACCGCCGCCGCTTGCCGCGAGCATGGTGTGCCGGCCATCGCCGATGGCGGCATGCGCACCTCGGGCGACATTGTGAAGGCGATCGCGGCGGGTGCCGATGCGGTGATGATCGGCGCACTTCTTGCCGGCACGGACGAAGCGCCGGGCGAGGTGTTCCTGTATCAGGGCCGGTCATACAAATCGTATCGCGGCATGGGCAGTATCGGCGCGATGGCCCGTGGCTCGGCTGACCGTTATTTCCAGCAGGACATCAAGGACCAACTGAAGTTGGTGCCGGAGGGCATCGAAGGCATGGTGCCGTACAAGGGCCCGGTCGCCCAGGCGATCCACCAACTGGTCGGCGGATTGAAAGCTGGCATGGGCTACACCGGCAGCGCCGGCATCGCCGAGCTGCAACGCACCGCACGGTTCCGTCGCGTTACCGGCGCCGGCCTGCGCGAGAGCCACGTCCATGACGTGGCGATCAGCCGCGAGGCCCCGAACTACCGGCAGGACTGATGCAAAGGAAGGCCAGGGGGGCTTTGCCCCCCGCACCCCCCACCAAAGGCGTAGCCTTTGGAATCCATTTTGTTTGGTGGTGGGAGGGGGCCTACACGGACACAGCAACCGACACGATAGGCCCCCTCCCACCAACAAACGACCGGGTTCTAAGGGCTGCGCCCTTAGCGGGGGTCCAGGGGGCAGCGCCCCCTGGCCTTTCTGATCCATGCAGGCAATCGACGCGTACGGGACGTTGCTCGACGTCGGCTATGTCCACACATGCGGCCAGGCTGGACCCGGATTGGCAGCGGCTGAGCGCGGAGGCGGTCGGCGTGTTCAAGCCTGATCCACGCGTCTACCGCTTCGCAGCCGAGCGGTTCGCCCTGGAACCGCGCGCTATCGCGTTCTTCTCATCCAACCCGTGGGACGCATTCGGCGCACTGGCCTTCGGTTTTCGCGTGTTCTGGGTGAACCGAAGCGGACAGCCGAACGAGTACGGACTGCGCGGGGAGGTTACCGAGCTCGCCGATCTCACCGGCGTGCCGCAGGCAATCGAGTGACTACGCTGCGCGGATCGGCACTCAGATTAGAAGGTCTGCACGATGTCGCACCATGAACCCCGGTCCATTCCAAGCGACTGGCCCGATCTCCCCCTGCCAGACTGGGCCGACACTTGCGCGACTCTGCATCTTTGGACCCAGGTGGTGGGAAAGATACGGCTCGCTTATGCGCCGATGGTCAACCACTGGTGGCAGGTCCCTTTGTACGTGACCTGTCGTGGATTGACCACTTCGCCCATCCCTTTTGGCGGCGTGAGTTTTCAGATCGACTTCGATTTTCTCGACCACACCCTGACGCTCCAAACGAGCAAGGGCCAATTTGAAACCATCGTTCTCAGCCCGCGAACCGTTGCGGATTTCTACGCGGAGGTTATGGGTCGTCTTCGCGGACTTGGGTTGGAAACGCGGATCTGGACCATGCCGGTCGAGATACCCGACGCCATCCCATTCGAGCATGACCGAACGCACGCCTCCTACGACCCGGTATATGTCGCGCGGTTTTGGCAGACCCTGGTCCAGGTGGATCGAGTTTTCACCCAGTTCCGGGCACAATTCCTGGGCAAGGTGAGTCCGGTTCATTTCTTTTGGGGCAGCTTCGACATGGCGGTCACTCGCTTCTCCGGACACACTGCGCCTCTATTGGCCGGCAAGTCGCCGAACCTGGGCGCCTGGGTCATGCAGGAGGCGTACTCGCATGAAGTGAGCAGTTGCGGCTTCTGGCCGGGCAATGGGGGATTCGGCAAGGCTGCCTTCTACAGCTACGCCTACCCGGAGCCCCAGCAGTTCGCATCGGCGCCGGTGGCTCCGGATGCCACATACTACGACCAGAGCCTCGGACAGTTCATTCTGCCCTACGACGCCGTCCGTCAGGCGGAATCACCGGATGACGACCTGATGCGCTACCTGATCAGCACGTATGAAGCGGCGGCCAATTTTGGACAGTGGGACCGTGCGGCATTGGAACGGGCCGGAAGCCACCAGAACCAGGCGGCCTGCTGAAGAGCACGCAGCACTTGATGGCTCGCGCTCCGTGCCGCCAGCTCAGCCAATATGACTCACCCTGCACGGATCGCCGCTGCGATCGAACTGCTGGCAGCGATCCTCGAAGAGCCGACGAGTCCAGGGGACGCTCTCGCCAGCGACTACTTCCGTTGTCGTCGTTTCATCGGCTCTGGCGATCGCCGCGCCGTGTCCATGCTGGTCTGGCGCGTCTTGCGCAGCTACCGACGGCTGAGCTGGTGGCTTGAAGATCAAGCCACCCCTCGGCTGCTGATCGCAGCCTCGTTGTTGCTGGCTGGCAGCAGCTACGACGCCATCGCCGACGCGTTTTCCGGAGCTCGCTTCGCTCCCGCGCCACTGATCCCATCCGAACAGGCGGCGCTGTACCGGCTCGAAGGCCACACGCTGGATCATCCCTCCATGTCGCATTCTGTCCGGCTGGAGGTGCCGGATTGGCTGCTGCCGCGGATCGATGCCGACGAGCTTCGCGCTCTGCTGGCTCCCGCTCCGCTGGATCTGCGGGTCAACCTGCTGAAGACCACGCGCGAGCAGGCGCGCGCCGCGCTGGCAGCCGAGGGCGTGGAGGCAACCCCGACGCCGCACTCACCCTGGGGGCTGCGCGTCGAGGGCCGCCGCCAGGTCACGACAGATCAAGCATTCCGCCAGGGCTTGGTCGAGATCCAGGACGAGGGCAGCCAGTTGGTCGCAGCCCTGGTCGACGCACGGCCGGGCTTTCGGATTATCGACTTGTGCGCCGGCGCCGGCGGCAAAACCCTGGCGTTGGCAATGACCATGCGGAACCGCGGGCAACTCGTGGCATGCGATCTTTCAGCCACGCGGCTGAAGCGCGCCGCCGGGCGACTACGCCGTGCCGGTGTCCATAACGCGGAGCTGCATTTCCTCACACCTGGTGACCGCTGGCTGACGAGTTGCACGGGGACATTCGATCGCGTGCTGGTGGACGCACCATGCACCGGCACTGGTACCTGGCGGCGCAATCCCGACGCGCGACTGCGTTTCACCGAGGCGCGCCTAACCGAGCTGCTCCCCGAACAGGCGGCCATCATGGATCAGGGCGCTGCAATGGTGCGCAGCGGCGGGCAGCTCATTTACGCGACCTGTTCGTTGCTGCGCGAAGAGAACGAGGACCAGGTGTCGGGCTTCCTGGTTCGCCATCCAGAGTTCGAGCTACGCGAGAGTAGGGTCTGGACCCCCGCCCGCCACGGCACAGACGGCTTTTTCGCAAGCGTGCTGGTGCCGCGGTGACATTGCCATGTGGCGGGACGCGCCCTACCGTGCCGCCCCATCACCCAGGAGAGGGAACGAGGGAAATGAAGGTTGGCGAAGCTGTTGCCGAGATCATGAAACGCGAAGGGATCGAGATCCTTTGCGGTTATCCCGTCAACCATCTGCTGGAATACGCCGCCGCTGCCGACATCCGGCCGATTATCGTGCGCCAGGAGCGCATCGGCCTGCACATGGCGGATGCGATCTCGCGCGTTACATCGGGCAAGAAGATCGGTGCGTTCTGCATGCAGCACGGTCCGGGCACCGAAAACGCCTATGGCGGCATTGCCCAGGCCTACAGCGAGTCAGTGCCAGTGCTGGTGATCCCGCAGGGCTACCCGCAACGCATTGCGCATATCGATCCGAATTACAGCGCAGTGCGCGAGATGCGCGGCGTGGCAAAATCCGCCGAGCCGCTCGTGGTCGCGAGCGAATTGTCGAATGTGATGCGACGTGCCTTCTCGCGGCTGCGCAACGGCCGCGGTGGTCCTTGTATCGTTGAAATCCCCACCGACCTGTGGGGCGCCGAGATCGGCGAGCTGGATTACACACCAGTCGGCCACGTGCGCACCGCCCCCGATCCGGTCGATGTGCGCAAGGCAGCGCAGGCAATTCTGGCGGCGAAGCGGCCGGTGATCTACGCGGGCACCGGCGTGCAGTGGTCGCAGGCTTGGCCGCAGCTTCGGGAATTCGTCGAATTGCTCGGCGCACCGGTCACCACAAGCCTGGGCGGCAAGAGCGCGTTCCCCGAGAACCATCCGCTCTCACTCGGCTCCGGTGGCAACGCGGTGCCGAAGCCGGTGCACCACTTCATCGCCAACGCCGACCTGATCGTCGGTATCGGCTGCTCGTTCACCGAAACCAACTTCGGCATCAAGTTCCCCAAGGGCAAGAAGTTCATCCACGCCACGCTCGACCCGGATCACCTGAACAAGGACGTGCCCGCGACGGTCGGTCTGATCGGCGACGCGTCATTGGTGCTGGAGGCACTCATCGGCGAACTGAAGCAGACCATCAAGTCCAATCGTGATCCGAAGGAGGTGGTGGCCGAGATCACCAAGGTGCGCGAGGAGTGGATGGAGCAGTGGAAGCCGCTGCTCAACTCGAACGAGGCGCCGATCAGCCCGTATCGCGTGATCTGGGAACTGATGGCGGGCACCGATCCGAAGAACACCATCATCACCCACGATGCCGGCAGCCCGCGCGATCAGATCTCGCCGTTCTGGGTCTCGACCGAGCCGCTGTCGTATATCGGCTGGGGCAAGACCACGCAGCTTGGGATGGGGCTCGGGCTGGCAATGGGCGCGAAGCTCGCCAAGCCGGACAAGCTCTGCATCAACTTCTGGGGCGACGCCGCGATCGGCTTCACCGGCATGGACTTCGAGACCGCGGTGCGCGAGCGCATCCCCATCCTGTCCTGCCTGATGAACAACTTCTCCATGGCGATCGAGCTGAAGGTAATGCCGGTCTCGACCGAGAAGTACCGCTCCACCGACATTTCCGGCAACTATGCCGACATGGCGAAGGCGTTCGGCGGCTATGGCGAGCGCGTGACGGATCCGGCGCAGATCAAGGCGGCGATCCAGCGCGGCATCGAGCAGACCCAGGCCGGCAAGCCGGCGCTGCTGGAGTTCATCACCGCGAAGGAGACGCGGGTTTCGAAGTTCTAGATGATCGTGGCGCGCACACGCGCGCCACTCGTCGCCCGTCATGGCCGGGCTTGACCCGGCCATCCACGTCTTTGACAGGCGATTGCAGAAGTAAGATGTGGATGGCCGGGTCAAGCCCGGCCATGACGACTGAGGGAGGTCATGGCTACCGTATCAATCCGCGACGTCCGAAAGTCGTTCGGCTCCACCGAGGTCCTGCACGGCGTCAGCGTCGAGATCGAGGACGGCGAGTTCGTCATTCTCGTCGGCCCGTCCGGCTGCGGCAAATCGACGCTGCTGCGCATGATCGCCGGGCTGGAGAATATCACCGCCGGCGAGATCGCCATCGGCGGACGCGTGGTGAACAACGTCGCGCCGAAGGAACGCGACATCGCCATGGTGTTCCAGAACTACGCGCTCTACCCGCACATGACGGTGCGCGACAACATGGCGTTCTCGCTGTCGCTGGCGAAGGTGCCGAAGGCAACCATCGACCAGCAGGTGCAGCGTGCGGCGCAGATCCTGGGGCTGACGCAATATCTGAACCGCTATCCGCGCCAGCTTTCCGGCGGCCAGCGCCAGCGCGTCGCCATGGGCCGCGCGATCGTGCGTGACCCGCAGGTGTTCCTGTTCGACGAGCCGCTGTCCAACCTGGATGCCAAGCTGCGCGTCGCCATGCGCGCCGAGATCAAGGAACTGCACCAGCGGCTGGAGACCACCACGGTCTATGTCACGCACGACCAGATCGAGGCCATGACGATGGCCGACAAGATCGTGGTGATGAACGGCGGCAACGTGGAGCAGATCGGCGCGCCACTGGAGCTGTATGATCGCCCGGCTAATCTGTTCGTCGCCGGCTTCATCGGCTCGCCGGCAATGAATTTCCTGAAGGGCAGGATCGAGGGCGGCGCGTTCAGGGCCGAAGGCGGCATGGCGCTGCCGCTGGCGAGCGGCGCCAATGGGTCGGATGGCAGGCCGGCCGTGTATGGCGTGCGGCCCGAACATTTCCAACTCAGTCCGTCTGGCCTGCCGGCGATCGTTCATGTCGTGGAGCCGACCGGGTCGGAAACCCAGGTGCTGGCGGAGTTTGCCGGTGCGCTCGGTGATCTGCGCGTTCCGCGAGCGCATATCGGCCAAGCCGGGCGAGACGATCCGCATCTCGCCCGATCCGTGCGCTGGTGCATCTGTTCGATGCCAGCGGCAGCGCGGCTGACGTCGCCGCTTGACCACTTTACGGCGCGGCGGACGCGGCGGAATATGCGCGCCGGATGACCGGCAGGGAGGAATGAATTCATGGCTATCACGCGGCGCGACTCGCTCGCTCTTGGCGCGGCTGCACTGGGGGCGGCGTCGATCCCGATCATCGGCGCCCGGGCAGCGATGCGGCGGTGGATGACGTGCCGACCGCGGACGTCAAGCCGCCGGAATACAAGATCGAGAAGGGCGCGTCGCTGCACGTGCTTGCGCCCGGCGAAGTTCATCGATCCGGACGAAGTCTATCTGGAAACAGAACACCCAGAAGTTCATCCAGCAGACCGGCATCGACGTGAAGGTGGACTTCGTGAGCTGGGAGGACCTGCGTCCGCAACTCGCGGTGGTTGCCAACACCGGTGCCGGCGCTGACATCGTCGTCAGCTTCGGCGCCGATCCGCACATCTATTCCGCCAAGCTGATCGACATGACCGACCTCGCCGAGTATCTTGGCGCCAAGTACGGTGGCTGGTACGACCTGGCCCTGCTGTATGGCCGCAAATGGAAGACCAACGACTGGATCGGCATGCCGATGGGCGGCGGCACTGGGCCGATGCGTCTATCGCAAGTCGTGGGTCAACCAGGCCGGCTACGACAAGATCCCGAACGAGCTCGATAAGTTCCTCGATCTTTGCCAGAAGATGCAGAAGACCGGCCATCCGTGCCGGCTTGTCGCTCGGCCACGCACTGGGTGACGCCAACGGCTACTCCGAGTGGCTGCTGTGGATCGCACAACGCCTACGTGGTGGACGAGAAGGGCAAGGTCGCGCTCAACTCGAAGGAGACGATCGCCGCGCTGAAATACGCGACCGAGCTGCAGAAGACGTTGATTCCCGGCACGCTGACCTGGAACGACGCGGCAATAACCAGGCCTATGCGGCCGGCGCAGATCGGCCTCACGTTCAACGGCGTGTCGATCTATTACGTGCTGAAGAATTCGCCCGACCCGAAGCTGAAAGAGATGGCGGCCGACACTTATCACCAGGATGCGCCGTGGGGCTTGGCGAAGAGCAGGCCGCAATCGGCCGCACCGATGAACGCGATGATGTTCAAGCACAGCAAGTACCCGAACGCGGCGAAGGAGTACCTGCGCTTCATGATGGAGGCGGACCAGTACGGCCCCTGGCTGTCGAACTGCCTCGGCTATTGGTGCCAGTCGCTGAAGGCATACATCCACATGAAGTTCTGGAGCGCTGATCCGAAGCTGCCGCCGTACGCCGGCGCGATGGATACGCAGTTCTACGACGGCTACAAGGGCCCGATCAGCGCAGCTTCGGCGGCGGTGATCGCCAATTATACCGTGGTGGACATGTTCGCCTCGGTGGTGTCCGGCAATGCCACGCCGGAGTCGGCGGCGAAGCAGGCGGCACGCGCAGCCGAACGATACTACCGGAACGCCTGAGGCCAGCACGCGGGGGCGCCTGCGCGGTGCCTCCCGCAGGAGACGCGAATGTCAGGGACGACCGTCGATGTCGGCCTGCAACGGCTGGACTTCACCCGCAAGCCGGATGGCTGGCTGACGCGGCTGTTCGACTCCAAGCCGTTTCTGGTTTTCCTGTGCATGCTGCCGACGATCGGCCTGCTGCTGGTGTTCCTGACCTACCCGCTGGGCCTGGGACTGTGGCTGTCGATGACCGATACCACGATCGGCCAGCCGGGCCATTACATCGGGCTCGACAACTTCATCGACCTGATGGACGACCCGATGTTCTGGATGTCGGTGACCAACACGATCTTCTATACCGCCGTCGCGACGGTCGGGAAATTCGCCCTGGGCCTGTGGCTGGCGCTGCTGCTCAATCACCATATCCCGTTCAAGGCGTTCATCCGCGCCATCGTGCTGCTGCCATGGATCGTGCCCACCGTGCTGTCGGCGATCGCGTGGTGGTGGATCTACTCGCCGCAGTTCTCCATCATCTCCTATGTGCTGGTCGATGTGCTGCATCTGCGCGGACCACTACATCAACTTCCTCGGCACACCTTGGCCGGCGCGCTGGTCGCTGATCGTCGCCAATATCTGGCGCGGCATTCCGTTCGTGGCGATCACGCTGTTGGCCGGACTGCAGACCATCTCGCCGTCGCTCTACGAGGCGGCGCTGCTGGACGGCGCCAGCCGGCTGGCAGAAGTTCCGCCGCATCACCGTGCCGCTGCTGATGCCGATCCTGGCGGTGGCGCTGACGTTGTCGGTGCTGTTCACCTTCTCCGACTTCCAGTTGGTTTATGCGATCACGCGCGGCGGACCCTTCAACACCACGCACCTGATGGCGACGCTGGCGTTCCAGCGGGCGATCCCCGGCGCGCAGTTGGGCGAAGGCGCGGCGATCGCGGTTTCCATGATCCCGTTCCTGATCGCCGCAACCTTGCTGTGCTTCTTCGGTGTGGGGCGGCGCAAGTGGCAGCAGGGCGAAGCCAATGACTGACGCGATCGCGCGCACCGATCAGGAGCTCTCCGAGGTCGCGGCCGAGCTGGAAGTGGGTGCGCGCCTAATCGATCGGCCGGAGCGGCTGTCATGGGATTCGCGGCTGCGCACAACGATCACCGTCTATATCCCGCTGGCGATTTTCGTGATCGTGCTGCTGTTCCCGTTCTACTGGATGGCGATCACCGCGATCAAACCCGACTACGAGATGTACGACTACAAGAAGTACAATCCGTTCTGGGTGCACTCGCCGACGCTGCACAACATCGAAGTGCTGCTGTTCCAGACCAACTATCCCCGCTGGCTGATGATCACCATGGGCATCGCGGTCGCCGCCACTTTCCTGTCGGTCGGCTCCAGCGTGCTGGCGGCGTATGCGATCGAGCGGCTGCGCTTTCGCGGCGCGCAGCATGTCGGGCTGCGATCTATCTCGCCTACCTGGTGCCGCCGTCCATCCTGTTCATCCCGCTGGCAACGCTGATCTTCCAGTTCGGGCTGTTCGACAATCCGGTGTCGCTGATCCTGACCTATCCCACATTCCTGGTGCCGTTCTGCACCTGGCTGCTGATCGGCTACTTCAAGTCGATCCCCTACGAACTGGAGGAATGCGCGCTGATCGACGGCGCCTCCCGCCTGCAGATTCTGCGGCGGATCACGCTGCCGCTGGCCGTGCCGGGTCTGATTTCGGCCGGCATCTTCGCCTTCACCCTGTCGTGGAACGAATTCATCTATGCCCTGGCGTTCATTCAGTCGACGGACAAGAAGACGGTGCCGGTGGCGATCCTGACCGAACTGGTGACCGGCGACGTGTATCAGTGGGGCTCGCTGATGGCGGGCTCGCTGCTTGGGTCGGTGCCGGTCGCGCTGATCTACTCGTTCTTCGTCGAGTACTACGTGTCGTCGATGACCGGAGCGGTGAAGGAATAGAGTCCCCTGCCCCATTGCGAGTGCAGCGAAGCACTCCAGCGGGTCCCGGTCACCCCGCTTCACGCCCCGCCACGCCACCCGAAATGGAGCACCGCATGAAGATCGTTCGCGTCGAGACACTGCAGGCCGATGCCGGCTGGCGCATGTTTTCCTTTCTCAAAGTCACCACCGATGACGGCATCATCGGCTGGTCGGAGTTCAACGAAAGCTTCGGCTCGCTCGGCCTGTCCGACGTGATCCGCGGCCTATCGCCCGTGCTGATCGGCAAGGACCCGCGGCGGTACGAGCAGATCACCCAGCATCTGCACGTGCTGACCCGCCAGTCGCGCGGCGGCATCAACCAGCAGGCGATCGCAGCCATCGAGAACGCGTTGCTCGACGTGACCGGCAAGGCCTATGGCGTGCCGGTCTATGCGCTGTTCGGCGGCCCGATCCGCGATCGCATTCCGGTGTATTGGTCGCATTTCGGCACCTACCGTGTGCGCAGCGCGGCGCTAATGGGTGTGCCGCCACTGCCAGCTATGACGACCTGGCACGCCATGCCGAAGAGGTGAAGCGAGCCGGGTTCCGCGCGCTGAAGACCAACATCATCCCGATCGATGGCGGCACCACGACGTCCTACATGCCAGGCTTCGGCCGCACCCCGGGCTGGCCCGAACTGAACTGGGACAATCGGCTGCTGCGCGGCGTGCAGGACCAGCTCGCCGCGATCCGCAATGCCGTCGGCCCGGAGATGGGAATCCACCTCGATATCAACTTCAACTTCAAGACCGAAGGCTTCAAGCGGATCGCCGAAACCGTGGCGCCGTTCAACCTCACCTGGCTGGAGATCGACACTCACGACGCGCCGGCACTCGCCGAAATCAAGCGCGGCGCACATTGCCCGATCGCGTCTTGCGAGACGCTGCATGGCCGCCGCGAGTTCAAGCCGTTCTTCGACCACTACGCCACCGACGTGGCGATCGTCGATGTGATCTGGAACGGGTTGAATGAATCGTTGAAGATCGCCTCGATGGCGGACGTTTACGAAGTCAATGTCGCGCCGCATAACTTCTACGGCCATCTGTGCAGTGCGATCAGCGCGACGTTCAGCGCGATCGTGCCGAACTTCCGGGTGATGGAGATCGACATCGACAGCGCACCCTGGCGCGACGAGTTCTATCTGACTGTGCCGACGATCGAGAACGGCGAGTTCGTCTTGCCGAAAGGTCCCGGCTGGGGCATCGACGTGAATGAAAGGGCGGTTCGCGCGCGTCCGCCGAAGACACGTGGAAGGAGACAGACTTGGCAAAATACAAGATCGCAACCCCGCGGGCGCCAGCTTCACCGTCGCCGGCGGCGGCTATGACCTGGAGATGGAGCCGCTGCAAGGCATGGACGCGGAAATCGTCGAGGGCCCCACGGACGAGGACGGCTTCATCAGGTTCGCCCAGGACGCCGATGCCATCTATGGCAAGGGCATCCGCTTCACCAAGAAGATCGTCGATGGCCTGCCGGAGAGGTGCCGCGCCATCGTGCTGGGCAGCGTCGGCGTTGACAGCGTGGATGTGAAGGCCGCGACCGAGCGCGGGATCCCGGTCACCAACTGCCCCGATACGTTCATCGAGGAAGTTGCCGATCATGCGATGATGCTGCTGCTGTCCACGCTTCCGCCGCTGCATCGAGCAGGACCGGATGGTGCGCGAAGGCCGCTGGCGTGAAGGCCGCCCTGCGCTGCTGAACATCCCGCGCCTGATGGGGCAGACACTCGGCCTGGTCTCGTTCGGTCACGTCGCGCGCGCGGTGGCGAAGCGCGCCAAGCCATTCGGCCTGCGCATCCTGGCCTACGATCCGTTCATCGAAGAATTGGTGATGGTCGAACACGGCGTCATCCCATGCACGCTGGAGGAGGTGTTGTCGCAGTCCGACTTCGTGTCGATGCACGCTCCTGCACGCCCCGAAGTGGAAGGCATGCTGGGGGAGCAGCACTTCCGTCTGATGAAGCCGACCGCGATCTTCATCAATACCGGCCGCGGCCCGACGGTGCAGGAAGTCGCGCTGATCAAGGCGCTGGAAGAAAAATGGATCGCCTATGCCGGTCTCGACGTGCTGGAAACCGAACCGCCAGGCAACAACAACCCGCTGCTGAAGATGGACAACGTCATCCTGAGCGCCCACACCGCATCGGCTTCCGCCCGCTTCGATCCTGCGCGCAAGCGGCATGTCGGCCGCGAACTGGCGCTGGTGCTGGAAGGCAAGTGGCCGATGAGCTGCGTCAATCCGGCTGTGCTGCAGAACACCAAACTGCGCCGCTGGCAACCGGTGTCGATGGAGCGCGGCCCGAACAGCTGATCACATCGGCCAGCCTGTCGGCTGACCGGTATTCGTAACTGTTGTTTCCGAAGAGGCTGTCCCCTCCGCTGAGGGATTGTGCTTGCGTCGTGGCGAGCGCCATCAATCGGGGATCAGACTGTACCGGACCAACGTCAGATCAGGACTTCCTACAGGCCGTAAAACGGCCACTCGATCGGGACGCCAAGAAAATATTGGCCACCGGATTTATAGCGGCTGGCCGAAATGTACGCGTGTTGGGTGATCGTGTGCACGTCCCGAAAATGACGTTGGAAGCGATACTCGTCGCGAATACCAGTCGTTCCGGCGGCCGCTTGCACGAGATCAACGGCCCTCGCGGAGGTGGCTGCGGCGTGCGTGGCCGCGAGCTGCAGCTTCATCTTGCCGGGCATATCGATCAGGTGGCCTTGAAGCGCCTTGTCCCAGACTTCGCGCAGCGCCTCGTAAAGATAAGCGCGTCCGGCACCGAGCGTAGCCTCTGCCTCCCCGATCAGTGCCTGCACGGTGCTACGATCTCTGAGTGGTGTCGTTAGATATGACGGTGTTTTTCGCCCTGCGAGTTCCAGAAGATCATCAATGGCAGCTCTTGCGATTCCAAGAGGGACGGTCGCCAAGACCGATATCGCGGTCCAGACAGTGAGCTTATACAATGGTCCCTCATAAGCACTCCCAGGCTTTTCCAGCGGGACCAGCAACGCGGTTCGGTGCGCAGGTACGAATACATCGGTCATGAGAATATCGTGGCTGCCCGTCCCGCGCATACCCAGAGTGCGCCATGTATCGACAATCACCGCCTCGTTCGCCGGACACATCGTCATAAGCGTCATCGGCGTCCCATCCGCGGCTAGCCTCGGCGTATCGCCGTCATGGATCAGCGCCAGCCCCATAAGCCATCGCGCCTGATGCGCGCCGCTCGCAAATGGCGTCTGTCCAGTGACACGATATCCGCCATCGACAGGCACCGCACGGCGAGGAGGAAAGAACCCTCCTGCAAAGGTCATATCAGGCTGACCAAATATCTCCTGTGCCCCGTCATCTGTGAACCATGCGCCGAACGCGTCAAAGGCGGACGCAAGTTGCAGATTCCATCCGGCTGCGCTGTCGATACGTGAAATCTCCTCAAGCACCAGGAACGCCGTTATGGGGTCGACTTCAAAGCCTCCAAAAGCCCTCGGCCGCCACAGTCGGTGAAGTCCGCGAGCGTATATCACATTCGCGACCGCATCGGGCAGGCGGCGTTCGCTCTCCGCATCCGCTGCGTGCGTTCGGATCACCGGCTCAATCTGGCCGACCGCATCGAGTAATGATGAGATCGATCCCGTAGGGAGCGCTGGCGACAAATCCTTTCGGAGTTCAGCTGTCATCCCGGATTTCCACTCTTGGCGAGATTCGCGGGAAGGCGTCAGAAACGGCACGGCTGACAAACTGCATGCTAAAGTATGCTCAGCAACGGTGCAAGCTTTCGCTCGGTCTGTCTCAGTTCAGTGCGCGAATACGCGAGCTAGCACAACGAATAGGGCAGATGGCGATCAACAAAACACCTACTGCATTCGCCGTCAGAGCAGCATTTTTGGTTCCCCGAATTGCGGCGATCCTACGCTGGGAAACTTTCCTGCGAATGCCGCGGCGCTCGCGGCTCCCGCCCCGTGCCGCCGGACCATGGCCACGCTGCAGTCGTCACAGGTTGACGCTCGATATTCAGTAGCCCATCGTTTTGTTGGGAGACTAAAGCGGGGAGGAATTGGCCATGAGAGCCATGTTGCTAGCCATGTCGTTGATGGCTTTTGCTGGAAGCGCGCAGGCCGCAGTCACGACCAAGGCGGCCGATCTGAAGGCGCAGGTCGAAGCGGGCAACGCGGCTTGGATCACCGGCGTTAAAAACACGATGCGGCCGGTTTGGCGGCACTCTACACGGAAAACGCGACGATGTTGCCGCCTGAACTCGGACATACTGAAGGGAAGGCCTGCAATCCAAAAATACATACAGGCCGGCTTGGACGCCGGCCTCTCGAATCTCAGCCTCACCACGGTTGATCTCACCCCGCTGGGGCCAACCACCGCAAGGGAGATCGGGCGCTACAGTTACGATTTACAGAATGCCCAAAAGCAGCTTGTGAAGGTCGCAGGCAAATACGTGATCGTCTGGCGATTAGTGAAGGGCAAGTGGATGTTTGACACTGATATCTGGAATGTAACGGAGTAAGCTGCAAGTTTAGGCCAACTCGTAATCTGATCGGTTACTCGGTCCCGGCTTCGCTCTCTCGTCGCCACAAACCGGGTTCGCCAATGTGAGTGCTGGGGCCACGACGCCTGACGGCAAGCTCACGTCTTTCCCAATACCGGCGAAATGCCAGCGAGATGAAACGTCGTCTTCTCTGGCCGGTGGGATGGCTGATGCAATCGCAAGGTCGCAAATGACGCATGGCGCATGCTGGGCCAGCGTGAAAGCACCCCGCTCCTTCGAATTGGGTCAGCCACCGATATCGGCAGGTCAGGTCTTGCTGTATACGGCAGCTTGTTACCCGGAACATGCCATCCGCACGCATTTGCGCATCAGGGAGGGCAGCGCCTCATCGGCCAGCGTCGCGATCGGTCGCACCAACCCCGGCGCCTCGATCCGCGCAACGCGAGCGGCGAACAGCTCGATCGTCAGCTCGAAATGCGTGAAGCCGTGACGCACCTGTCCGGCCGGCTGCCACTCTGCCCGCATCGGCACTAGCGCCAACGCCTCCTCCACCAGCCATGCGGCGTCGCGCCAATCGGTGCCGGGAAGCTCCGTCATACCCCCCAGCAGCCCCTCGTGCGGTCGCCGGCGCAGCAGCACGTTGCCGCCTTGATCGGTAAGCCAGAAGTGCACGCCATGCCGTTGCGGCCGAACACGCTTCGGCGCCTTCCGAGGCAGGTCGTGGGCTATCCCGGCGCGGCGACCGGCACAGTCCGCCATCCAGGGACACAGCGCGCAGGCTGGCCTTGCCGGTGTGCACACCGTCGCACCAAGATCGAACAGCGCCTGTGCGAAGTCGGATGGCCTCGCCTGCGCCGCCACTTCGTCGCCCAGCCGCGCCGCAAGCTGCCGCAGCAGAGGCTTCGACCTTGGCAGCTCGTCGGTGACAGCAAACAGCCGCGCGACCACACGCTCCACATTGCCGTCAACCGGCACCACCGGCACGCCAAAGGCGATCGCGCCAACCGCTGCGGCAGTGTAGTCACCCACCCCGGGCAGTTCCCGCAACTCCCGCAAGTCCGTTGGAAAGCCGCCCGCACCGACCACGGCCCGCGCGCAGGCATGCAGGTTGCGGGCCCGCGCGTAATAGCCCAGACCCGCCCAGGCGGCGAGCACAGCCTCTACCGGCGCCTCGGCGAGCGCCTGCAGCGAGGGAAAGCGGGTGAGGAACCTTTCATAGTATGGAACAGTGGCCGCAACGGTGGTCTGCTGCAGCATGATCTCGCTGAGCCAGACGTGGTAAGGATCGGCGGTCTGGCCGGGCGCGGCGCGCCAAGGCAGCGATCTGCGGTGGCGATCATACCAGGAAAGCAGGGACATGGCGGGAAAGGACACAGTCGGCGGTATGGAGAGAGACGAACGCCACGTCTATGGCCCAAGACCAATCGGCGCGCTTGTGCCTCGGCTGACCCGCCCGGCGTTCCGGCGCCGCGCCCCGGCGACCGCCCAGGTCCTTTCCGACTGGACCGCGATCATGGGTCCCGCCATTGCCGCGGTGACGACACCGCGGCGGCTTTCCGCGGGCACGCTCACCATTGCCTGCGCCGGACCGATCGCCATGGAACTGCAGCACCTTTCCGGCGAGGTGATGGCCCGGATCAACACGCATCTGGGCCGTGACGCCGTGAATGCCCTGCGCTTCGTGCAGACCCACGAGCCGATCGCCCCGCCTGCCACGTTGCCCCGGCAACCTGATCCGGCCAGGCTCGCCCAGTTGGACACGACCCTGGCCGGACTGCCGCAGGGCGACCTGCGCACCGCACTGGCCTCGCTTGGGCGCGCGATGGCCATCCCCACCAACCGATCGAGGTCCAGATGATGTTGTTGCGCCGTTCCGTCTTGACGCTTGCCGCGGCCGCTACCGCGGCTGGCCTGCTGGACCACGGCTGGTTGACACAAGCGGCGTCGGCACAGGCGGCGAACAACGAGGCGGAACACGAGGCCGAAAGGGCGATCGGCAGCCCGGACGCCAAGGTGACAGTGGTGGAGTTTTTCTCCCTGACCTGCACCCACTGCGCCGCCTTCTCGCGCGAGACCATGCCGCAGGTGGAGCAGAACCTGATCCAGCCGGGCAAGGTGCGCTTTGTGTTTCGGGACTTCCCGCTGGACCAGGTGGCGCTGACCGCCGCCATGGTGGCGCGCTATCTGCCGCCCTCACAATACGAACCGTTCGTTGCCGCGCTGTTCGCCAACCAGGACCGCTGGGCATTCGCGCGTGGCGTCAACAGCACCGACGAACTTTGGAAGATGGCCGCGCTGGCCGGCATGAGCCGCGCGACATTCGATCAGGCGATCGCGGACACCACCCTCCGCAATTGGATCCTCCAGCAGCAACAGGCCGACCAGGATCGCTGGAAGATCGACGCGACTCCGAGCTTTGTGATCAACGGACAGAAGTATTCCGGCGAGATGAACTACGACGCGTTCAGCAAGCTCATTCCCGCGGCGTAGAACGCGATCGCTTGAGGGCGGAATCGTCAGAAAGCGCACGACGCGCTCTACATCCGATGGGCCGCTTGAGCATGATCGGATCCACCTGATCCAGCCATGCTCAAGCGGGCTCCGCATCACCACTCTTGCGGCCTACTGGCGCGCCGAGCAGAATACTGTAAAATTGGGGGGTTAGCGGAGGGTTCGTCTTGACCGTGCAGTTTCCGCCGAATCCGCATCGCCGGGTTCAAGAGCTTCGCCGAGCCGGTGAATGTCGAGATCCAACCGGGGCTGACCGGTATCGTCGGCCCGAACGGCTGCGGCAAGTCCAATGTCGTGGAGGCCCTGCGTTGGGCGATGGGCGAGCAGAGTACCCGCTCCCTGCGTGCCGGTGAGATGGACGACGTGATCTTCGCCGGCACGGCGGGTCGTCCGTCGCGCAATCTGGCCGAGGTGACCGTGAGCCTGGACGAGACGGCAGGCGCCGTGCCGCCGCCCTTCCACGAGCAGCCCGAGCTGGAAATCGTCCGGCGAATCGAACGGGGCGCCGGCAGCGAATACCGCGTCAATGGCAAGGAAGTGCGGGCCCGAGACGTGCAGACGCTGTTCGCGGACCTGGCGACCGGGGCGCACGCCTCCGGCATGGTCAGCCAGGGCCGGGTCGGCGCACTGATCAGCGCCAGGCCGGAGGATCGCCGGGCCGTGCTGGAGGAGGCAGCCGGGATAACCGGTTTGCACGCCCGTCGCCACGAGGCAGAGCTGAAGCTGCGCGCGGCGGAGGCGAACCTGGCGCGAGCGGATGACCTGCGTGGCCAGCTCGAGATGCAATTGGCGACGCTGAAGCGCCAAGTGCGCCAAGCCAGCCGCTATCGCAACATCTCCGGCGCCATCCGCCAGGCGGAGGCGGAGCTGCTGTCGATTCAGCGGGCGCGGGCCGCGGCCGTGCGCGCCGAGGCAGAGGCCGCGCTGCACGCCGCGCGCATGGCCGTCGCGGCCGCGACCGATGCGGCCACCCAGGCAGCCGCGCACGCGGCCGAGGCGGCCAGCGTCATGCCCGCACTGCACAGCGCCGAGTCCGACGCCCGCACGGCGTTGGAACGGCATCGTGTAGCGCAGGAACAGCTCGCCGCGGAGGAAGAGCGCGCCCGCACCGCGCTGGCCGATGCATCGCGGCGGTTGGCTCAGCTCGCCGAGGATCTGGCGCACGCCGAACAGCTCAGCGACGACTCGGCGGCGGCCGAGTCGCGCCTCGGCGCGGAGGATGCGGCGCTTGGCCGCGGCCGAGTTCGGGCCACGCCTCGCGTGCAGAGTCGGCACAGACGGCGGTGGCCAAGGCGACCGAAGCCGTCCACGCGGCGGAAGCCGAAGCAAATCGCGCAACCGACGCGGCTGCCGAGGCGAATGCGCGCGCCCAGACGGTGATGCGGCAGGTCGCCGAGGCCGAAGCGCGGTGGCAGCGGTTGGAACGGCAGTTCGCACAAGTTCAGGCCGAGCATGATCGCGTTGCTGCGCAGGCGATCGACCCGGCGGCACTCGACGCCGCCTCCGCCGAGCAGACGCCCGCCGAAGCGCTCTCGCCTCGGCCGGCGAGGCCCTGGAACTGGCCGAGAACGCTCGCGCGGCAACCGGCCCGGCGTTGCTGACAGCACGCGAACGCCAGGCCTCGGCCGAGTCCGACTCACGCGAAACTGGCCGCCGAGGCGCGAGCGCTGACCGAAGTGCTGGCGGTGCGGGATGGCGAACGCTGGCCGCCGATGGTGGACGCGCTGACCGTGCCCGCCGGCCTGGAGACCGCACTCGGCGCGGCACTAGGCGAGGAATTGACCTCGGCCTCCGACCGCGACGCGGCGCGGCACTGGCGGGCGTTGCCGCCGTTCGATCCTGCACCTGCGCTGCCGCAAGGGGCCGCGCCGCTTGGCGAACTCGGTGCAAGGGCCGCCGGCGCTGGCGCGGGTGCTGTCGCAAACCGGTCTGGTGACGATGAAGACGACGGGCGACGCCTGCCAGGCCGACTTTGAGCCCTGGCCAAGTGATGGTGTCGCGGGCGGCGCGGTCTGGCGATGGGACGGTTATACGGTTCGTGCCGGCACTCCCACGGCCGCGGCCGTGCGCCTGCAGCAGCGGAACCGGTTGTCCGAGCTTCAGCGCGAACTCCAGCAGGCGACGGCGGATGCCGATGCGGCGCGGCTGGCCCGGCAGGCGGCTGCCGAAGCCGACCAAGCGGCGACCGTTGCCGAGAGTGAAGCGCGCGCACAGCGATCGGCAGCCGAGAGGCGCCTGGAGCGGGCCGCTCGGCGCATCAGCAGCTTCGGGCGCGCGCCGCGGAAGCGGCGGCGCGTCTCGCCGCGACAGAGAGCCAGCTGCAGGGGTTGTCGGCCGAACGCGAAGAGGCGGACGCCGCCCTAGCCCAGGCGCGCGAGGCGCACGCGGCGCTGCCGGATCTCGGCGCGCTTCGCGACGCGGTGAGAGGCCGCGCGGCAGGCGCTGTCCTCGGCGCGATCGCCGAAGCGGCGACCCAGGCCGACCACCAGTCGTTGGAACGCGAGCATGCGGTGCGGACCGAGCGCTGCGCGGCCATCGCGGCGGAGCGCGCGGATTGGGCGCAGCGGGCGGCCGATGCCGAGAGGCGCTGCCAGGAACTGGCCGCGCGCCGAGAGACGGCAGAGCGGAGCATGTCGCGCTTCAGGCGCGACCGCAGCAGATTGCGGCACGTCGGACAGCGGCGCTGGACGCGCGTCGAGGCGGCCGAGGCGACACATCGGTCGGCCGCCGCGGCACTGCAGCAGGCCGCCGACCGCACCGCCCAGGCGGATCGCGCGGCGCGCGCGGCCGGACGCGGCGCTGGGCGCGGTCCGCGAGGATGCGGTCCGCGCAGAAGGCAGCGCCGCCCAGGCGCACCAGACCTGGCAGGCAATGGAAGAGCGGATCGTCGAGCGTCTCGGCGCCAACCCGGCGGTGCCCGATCCACCCGCGGAACTGTCGCCGGACTTGGAGGAAAGGGCCGGCGGCGGCTGGAGCGACTGCTGAAGGAGCGCGAGGAAATGGGGCCGGTGAACCTGCGCGCCGAGATCGAGGCGCAGGAGGTCGAGAAGCAGATCGCCGGCATCACCACCGAGCGCGAAGAACTGACCACCGCCATCGCCAAGCTGCGCGGCTCGATCGGGCATCTGAACCGCGAGGGCCGCGAGCGGCTGGGGGCCGTGTTCGAGCAGATCGACCGCAACTTCCAGGCGCTGTTCAGCCGCATGTTCGGCGGCGGAAGGGCGCATCTGGCGCTGGTGGGCTCGGACGACCCGCTGCAGGCGGGACTGGAGATCTATGCCCAACCGCCGGGCAAGAAGCTGGCGACCCTGTCGCTGCTATCGGGCGGTGAGCAGGCGTTGACCGCGCTGTCGCTGATCTTCGCCGTGTTCCGCTGCAATCCCGCCCCGGTCTGCGTGCTGGACGAGGTGGACGCGCCGCTGGACGATGCCAATGTCGATCGGTTCTGCACGCTGCTGGAGGACATGGTGCGCGAAACCGGCACGCGGTTCCTGGTGGTGACGCACCACCCGCTGACCATGGCGCGCATGGACCGGCTGTATGGCGTGACCATGCAGGAACGCGGGGTATCGCGGCTGCTGTCGGTCGATCTGCAGCGTGCGGCGGAGATCGCCGAGCCGCCACGGCTGGCAGCGGAGTAGAGCGTGATCTGAGGCATTCGGTTACAATCGGGCCAACCGGACGAGACAAAACCATCGTACCCGCTGCGCCGGAGGTGCTGACCATGTCACGATTGAAGCGCATTGGCACGATGCTCGCGGTCGCCGGGGTCGCCAGCCTTGGTGTGATCGCGCTGCCTGGCAAGGCCGAGGCCTGGTGGCGCGGCGGATGGTGGTGCTGTCGGGTCGGGATTGGTATTGCCGTGCCGCCGGTTGTTGTGGCGCCGCCTGTCTACGCCCCGCCGCCAGTGTACTACGCTCCCCCGCCCACCGCTTACTACGCCCCGCCGCAGCGGTTCTGGGTACCGCCGCACTGGCAAGGCAGCGTCTGGGTGCCTGGCCACTGGGCCTGACTCTCAGAGCATGATGACCGGAGGCGGAATCGCCGGAGGTCTGAATTACGCGAAAAGACAATGAACTGGAGCAGGGTGAGCGCACGCTTCGGCGCTCACCCGCCGTCAGTCGGCTCGGCCCGCCCTCAGCTTCGCCCAGTACTCCAGCCGCTTGGCAATCTCGCGTTCGAACCCGCGATCACGCGGCCGGTAGAACTGCTCGCGTGCCATGCCGTCCGGAAAGTAGTTCTGCCCGGAAAACGCGTCCTCGGCTTCGTGGTCGTACTGATACCCGGAGCCATAGCCCAGGTCCTTCATCAGCCGCGTCGGCGCATTCAGAATGTGCGCCGGCGGCATCAGCGAGCCAGTGGCCTTGGCGGACGCCCGCGCCGCGCCATAGGCTGCATAAACCGCGTTCGATTTCGGCGCGGTGGCGAGATAGATGACCACCTGCGCGATCGCCAGTTCGCCCTCGGGCGAGCCAAGACGCTCGTACGTCTCCCAGCCCGCCAGCGCCTGGGGCAGCGCGCTGGGATCGGCCATGCCGACATCCTCGGCCGCGAACCGCACCAGCCTGCGCGCGATATAGCGCGGGTCTTCGCCGCCGTTCAGCATCCGCGCGAACCAGTACAGCGCCGCATCCGGATCCGACCCGCGCAGCGATTTGTGCAGCGCCGAGATCAGGTTGTAGTGCTCCTCGCGATCCTTGTCGTACAGCGCGGCGCGACGGGCGAGCAGCGCGGCAAGTGCGGCGCTGTCCATACGCGGCGTATCGTCCGGCAGGGCGAAGATCTGCTCCGCCATGTTCAGCACATAACGTCCGTCGCCATCCGCCATCGCGCGCAGGCTGGCGCGCGCCTCCGCATCCAGCGGCAGAGCGCGCCCGCTCTCCGCTTCCGCCCGTGCCAGCAATTGCTCCAACGCCGCATCGTCCAGCCGACGAAGCACCAGCACCTGACAGCGCGACAGCAGCGCCCCATTCAGCGCGAAGGATGGGTTCTCCGTGGTGGCGCCGATCAGCGTGATGGTGCCGGTCTCTACCACCGGCAGGAAGCCATCCTGTTGGGCGCGGTTGAAGCGATGGATCTCGTCGACGAACAGCAGCGTCCCCTGCCCCGTCCGTCGCCGTCGCGCCGCCTCATCGAAGGCGCGCTTGAGATCGGCCACACCGGAGAACACCGCGGAAAGCTGCACGAAATGCAGGCCGGAGCGCGCCGCCAGCAAACGCGCGATGGTGGTCTTCCCGCACCCGGGCGGACCCCACAGGATCAGCGATGCAAGCGAGCCGCGCGCCAGCATCCGGCTCAGCGTGCCATCCGGGCCCAGCAGGTGGTCCTGCCCCACCACCTCGTCGAGCGAACGCGGGCGCAGCCGGTCGGCCAGCGGACGCGGACCCGCGGGGCTGTCCGGCTCGGGCTCCGACAACGGGCCGAACATGTCGTTCTGGGTGGCAGGACGGGGGGCCATTTCCGCTCTATATAGGAGCAGGCGGTCCGCCCCCGCAGAGGAACAGGCCCAGGAGTTGGCCATGGCCGATCTCTATGACACCGACATCGCGGCATGGGCCGAGCACCAGGCGGATGCGCTACGCCGGCGCGCAGCCAACGAGATCGACTGGGAGAATGTTGCCGAGGAGATCGAGGACGTGGCCAGGCGCGACAGGGACCGCATCTACGGTGCGCTGGTGACCGCGATCACGCATCTCCTGAAGTGGCAGTTCCAGCCGGACATGCGTTCCGGCGCCTGGCGCGCCGCCGTCGTGAGGGCGCGTGACCGGATAGCCAAGCTGGTGAAGGACAGCCTGTCAGTGCAAAACTATCCCACCGCGGTGCTTGCCGAGGCCTATCAGCCCGCCAAGCGCGTAGCTGAGGCCGAAACTGGCTTGGTCGGGCTGCCTGAAGCATGTCCCTGGACAATCGCGCAGGTTCTCAGCCACACGTTCTGGCCGCCGTCGGAAGAGGACCAGGAACGCCAGGAATAGGCCCCGACGGGGAGCGGGCAGCGGCCCCTACGCTGCCGCCGGCGCTTCCTCCTCAGCCGCCTGCTGCTTCGGACCGCTGTCCTGGCCCTTTGCGGCGGTATCGCGATCGACGAACTCGATCACCGCCATATCGGCCGCGTCGCCGTAACGCATCCCAGCCTTCAGCACGCGGCAATAGCCACCGGCTCGTGCGCGATACCGCTCCGCCAGCGGGCCGAACAGCTTCGCCACCGTCCCATCGTCACGCAGCTCCGCATGCGCGAGTCGCTGGTTCGCCAGCCCACCCTTCTTGCCCAGGGTGATCAGCTTCTCCACCACGGGGCGCAGTTCCTTCGCCTTGGCCAGCGTCGTGGTGATCTGTTCGTGCTTGACCAGCGCCACCGCCATGTTGCGGAACATCGCCTGGCGGTGGCTGGACGTGACGCCGAGCTTCCGGCCGGCTACCCCATGACGCATCGTGCGCTATCCCTTCACGCGCTCAGAACGGTTCTTCCATCCGCTTGGCCAGGTCCTCGATGTTCTCCGGCGGCCAGCCCGGCACGCTCATGCCGAGCGACAGCCCCATCGAGCCAAGCACCTCCTTGATCTCGTTCAGCGACTTCCGCCCGAAGTTCGGCGTGCGCAGCATTTCCTGTTCGGACTTCTGCACCAGGTCGCCGATATAGACGATGTTGTCGTTCTTCAGGCAGTTCGCCGACGCGCACCGACAATTCCAGCTCGTCCACCTTGCGCAACAGGTTGCGGTTGAACGGTAGGTTGTCCTCCGGCTCTTCGGCGCGGATCTGCTGCGGCTCCTCGAAGTTGATGAAGAGCTGCAACTGGTCCTGCAGGATGCGAGCGGCGAGCGCAACCGAGTCCTCCGGCGTCACCGCGCCATTGGTCTCCACCGTCAGCAGCAGCTTGTCGTAGTCGGTCACCTGGCCGACGCGGGTCGGCTCCACCTTGTAGGAAACGCGGCGCACCGGCGAGTAAATGCTGTCCACCGGGATCAGCCCGATCGGCGCGTCTTCCGGCCGGTTCACACTGGCCGGCTGATAGCCCTTGCCCAGGTTCACCGTGAACTCCATGCCCAGCTTCACGCCGTCATCCAGCGTGCACAGCACCAGGGAGGGGTTCATGATCTCGATGTCATGGCCTGCCTGGATCTGCCCGGCGCGCACCTCGCCGGGGCCAGTCGCGGTCAGCGTCATCCGCTTCGGCCCTTCGCCATGCATCCGAAGCGCGAGCTGCTTGATGTTCAGCACGATATCGGTGACGTCCTCGCGCACGCCCGGGATGCTGCTGAACTCGTGCAGCACGCCATCGATCTGCACCGCGGTAACCGCGGCGCCCTGCAAGGAAGACAGCAGGATGCGCCGGATCGCGTTGCCCAGCGTCATGCCGAAGCCGCGCTCCAGCGGTTCGGCGACGATGGTCGCCACCAGCGACGGATCGGCGCCCGGTTCGACCTCGAGCTTCTCCGGCTTGATCAGTGACTGCCAATTGCGCTGAATGACTGCACTCTGTCTCATGTTTGTCCAACCTTTCGGACCACGGCTTTTGCCGAAGGCCCAGCAACGACCCAATGGGATCGGCACGTTCCCTCCGGCGGCCCCCTGAGCGGTCGTCAGACGCGCCGGCGCTTGCGCGGGCGGCAGCCGTTATGCGGGATCGGCGTCATGTCGCGAATTGCCGAGATGGAAAATCCAACAGCCTGCAGCGCCCGCAGCGCGCTCTCGCGTCCCGATCCCGGCCCGCTGACCTCGATCTCCAGCATCTCCATGCCGTGTTCGCGGGCCTTCCGGCCGGCGTCCTCGGCCGCGACCTGCGCCGCATAGGGCGTCGACTTGCGGCTGCCCTTGAAGCCCTGGCTGCCGGAGGAGGACCAGGCGATGGCGTTGCCCTGCGCGTCGGTGATGGTGATCACCGTGTTGTTGAACGTCGCCGCGACATGCGCCACGCCCGAGGTGATGTTCTTGCGCTCCTTGCGGCGGGGGCGCGTGGAGGTGGCGGTTCTCGCCATGCTGCTTCAATCCTGTGCTGATAAGGACGCGGGAGAGCGGAAACAGGTCGGACGGGCGGACTACTTCGTCACCTTCTTCTTGCCGGCGATCGCCACCGCCTTGCCCTTGCGGGTGCGGGCATTGGTGTGGGTGCGCTGGCCGCGGACCGGCAGCCCGCGCCGATGCCGCAGGCCGCGATAGCAGCCCAGATCCATCAGCCGCTTGATGTTCATCGCCACTTCGCGGCGAAGGTCGCCCTCGACCCGGTAGTCGCGGTCGATCATCTCGCGGATCCGCAGCACCTCCTCATCCGAGAGCTGGTTCACCCGCCGGTCGTCTGGGATTGCCAGCTTGCCGCAGATTTCGGCCGCTTTCGTGGGGCCGATGCCATAGATATAGCGCAGTCCGATCGTTACCCGCTTATTGGTCGGGATGTTCACGCCGGCAATACGTGCCACGCCGTTACTCCTCGGGAATGTCAACGGGGCGCAGTCCGAGGGGAGAGCGCCGGAAGGCGGCGAATATAGGCCCGGGGTTGCGCCGGGAGTCAACGCCGAGGGCTGGTCAGATCCGCGGCGACGGCCGCGGTCAAATCCTCTCGCGTCTATGCGGCAGCAGTGCCAGCACTTGCTCGATCTGCCGTGCGACCTCCTCGATATCCGCCATCCCATCCACCCGCCGCAGCAGACCCTGCGCCTCGTAGTGCGGCAGGATCGGCGCGGTCTGCCGATGATAAGCCTCCAGCCGCGCCGTAACTGTTTCCCGGTTGTCGTCGGCACGGCGGGTGAACTCCCGCGCGCCGCACACATCGCACACGCCAGGCACCCTCGGTCGGCTTGAACGTGTCGTGGTACCCGGCCCCACATTTCGCGCAGGTGAATCGCCCGGAAATGCGCTCCACTAGCGCCGCATCATCCACCTCGAGCTCGATCACCGCATCCAGCTTCATCCGCTTCTCGGCCAGCAGCCGGTCCAGCGCCTCGGCCTGCGGCACCGTTCGCGGGAAGCCGTCCAGGATGAAGCCCTTTGCCGCGTCCGGTTGCTCCACCCTTTGGCCCAGCATGCGGATGATGATGTCATCCGAGACCAACTGCCCCGACTCCATCACCGCCTTCGCCTCACGCCCGATCGGGGAGCCGGCGGCAACCTCGGCACGCAGCATGTCACCGGTGGAGATCTGCGCAATGCCATAGCGATCCTGCAGCCGTTTGGCCTGGGTGCCTTTGCCGGCGCCAGGCGGGCCGAGCAGGATCAACCTTAAGCCGCTGTTTCGGCCATACAGCCCGACCCCAGTCCGGCCTTCAGGCTCACGCCGTGGTCATGATCGGACCTGATCCGGCCATCACCGATGGCGTACCCGCGCCTTGCGTATCAGCCCCTCATACTGGTGCGCCAGCAGGTGCGACTGGATCTGCGTAACCGTATCCATGGTGACCGAAACCACGATCAGGATCGACGTGCCGCCGAAATAGAACGGCAGTCCATAGTCGCTGATCAGCACCTCGGGCAGCAGGCAGACCGCGACCAGATAATGCCCGCCCACCGTGGTCAGCCGCGTCAGCACATGGTCGAAATAGTCGGCTGTGGCGTTGCCTGGGCGGATGCCGGGGATAAAGCCGCCGTATTTCTTCAGGTTGTCCGCCGTTTCCTGCGGGTTGAACACCACCGCCGTATAGAAATACGAGAAGAAGATGATCATCGCGGCATAGAGCAGCATGTACACCGGCGAGCCATGCGACAAGCTGGGCGGAGATCCACTGCATCCAGGCCGGCCCCCCCGCGGAAAATCCCGCAATGGTCGCCGGGATCAGCAGGATGGAGCTGGCGAAAATCGGCGGAATCACCCCGGAGGTGTTGATCTTCAGCGGCATGTGCGTCGAGTCGCCGCCGAACATCCGGTTGCCGACCTGACGCTTCGGATACTGCACCGGAATGCGCCGCTGCGCGCGTTCAATGAACACGATGAACGCGATCACGAACACCGCCAGCACCATGAAGCCGACGATAAAGAACGGCGACAGCGCGCCGGTGCGGCCAAGGTCGAGCAGCGATGCCAGGGCGTTCGGCAGGTTGGCAACGATTCCCGACATGATGATCAGCGACGTGCCGTTTCCGACGCCTCGCGCGGTGATCTGTTCGCCGACCCACATCAGGAACATCGTGCCGCCGACCAGCGTGATCACGCAGGAGAAGCGGAAGAACCAGCCCGGATAGATCACCGCCGGGCCGAAACTGCCATGCATGCTCTCCAGCCCCATGGCGATGCCGTAGGACTGGAACATGGCGATGAACACCGTCAGATATCGGGTGTACTGGTTGAGCTTCTTGCGCCCGGCCTCGCCCTCCTTCTTCAAGGCCTCCAGGCTGGGTATGGCGGCGGTCATCAACTGGATGATGATGCTGGCGCTGATGTAGGGCATGATATTCAGCGCGAACACCGTCATGCGCCGCAGTGCGCCGCCGGTGAACATGTCGAACATCCCCAGAATGCCGCCGCTGTGCTGCTGCAGCATCTCGCCCATCACCGCCGCATCGACGCCGGGGACCGGAATATAGGTGCCGATGCGATAGACGATCAGCGCGCCGAGGGTGAACCAGATGCGCTTCTTGAGCTCGGTCGCCTTGGAGAACACGCCAAGACTGAGATTTGCCGCAAGTTGTTCGGCAGCGGAAGCCATCGATCGTCCCTCGTCAGCTCGAGCCTTATTGTAGGACCGCGCCGGAGGCAGAGCAAGGTTCGAGCAAGCTGTCACTGCGAGAAGCGTGGCGGTCCGGACCTGATCCGGGAGCAATCCGGGGCCGCGCCGCAAGGTTAGCGCAAACTCGCGGCTTCCTCTCATTGCTGAGCGCATCCCCAGCGCTCAACAGCGGCTAGGCCTGGTCAGCCGCCTCCGCTTTCGCCACGGTGGTGGTGACCGAGCCACCGGCCTTCTGCACCGCCTCGATCGCCGCCGCTGATGCGCCGCTGACCGTGATAGTGACTGCGCGGGTTATCTCGCCCTTTGCCAGCAGCCGCACCCCATCGAGCTTGCCACGCACCAGCCCGGCGGATTTCAGCACCGCCTCGTCGATCGGCTGGCCTGCATCGAGCTTGCCCGCGGCCAGCGCCGCCTCCAGCGCGCCGAGATTGACCGGCGCGTACTCCTTGCGGAACGGGTTCCAGAAGCCGCGCTTCGGCAACCGCCGATACAGCGGCATCTGCCCGCCTTCGAAGGCGTTCAGCGATACACCGGCGCGCGCCTTTTGGCCCTTGACGCCCTTGCCCGATGTCTTGCCCTTGCCCGAACCGATGCCGCGCCCAAGCCGCTTCGATTTGGGGCGCGCACCGGGATTGTCGCGCAGCTCGTTGAGGTTCATTTCAGCCCAGCTCCTCCACCTTCACCAGGTGGGCCACCTTGCGGATCATGCCGCGCACTGCCGGCGTATCGTCCAGCTCGCGCGCCCGTCGCAATCTTGTTCAATCCCAGGCCGACCAGCGTCTCTTTCTGGCCGGGCTTGCGCCCGGCCGCGAGACCCGACCTGCGTCACCCGCACCTTAGCCACCCGGTGCCTCCTGCACTGTGGCCGCCGGAGCAGGTGCGCGGGGCTGCGTCACGCCGCGCGAACAGCTCGGACACCTTCTTGCCGCGCCGGTTCGCCACCGACCGGGGGGACGCACAACGCTCCAACGCGGCGAATGTCGCTTTGACCATGTTGTGCGGATTGCGGCTGCCCAGCGACTTGGCCACCACGTCGCCGATGCCCAGGGTCTCGAACACCGCGCGCAGCGGGCCGCCGGCGATAATGCCGGTTCCGGCCGCGGCGGTGCGCAGGACGATCTTGCCGGCGCCGTAGCGGCCCTCGATGTCGTGATGCAGCGTGCGGCCTTCCTTCATCGGCACGCGGATCATGCCGCGCTTGGCGCGCTCGGTCGCCTTGCGGATCGCCTCCGGCACCTCGCGCGCCTTGCCGGCGCCGTAGCCGACGCGGCCCTTCTGATCGCCCACCACCACCAGTGCGGCGAACGCGAAGCGGCGGCCGCCCTTCACCACCTTCGCCACGCGGTTGATGGTCACCAGCTTGTCGGTCAGGCCATCATCGGCATCGCGGTCGCGATCGTCGCGCCGCCGCCCGCCGTCTCTCGGTTCACGTGCCATGAGTCAGTCCCCAAGAGCGTGATGACCGGAGGCAAAATCGCCAAAGGTCTGAATCACGCGACAAATTCTAGAACGCCAGCCCGCCTTCGCGGGCGGCATCGGCCAGCGCCTTGACGCGGCCATGGTACAGATAAGCCCCGCGGTCGAACACGACCTCCTTCACCCCGGCCGCCAGCGCCCGTTCAGCCAGCAGCTTGCCGACGGCACTTGCCGCCGACTTGTCGGCGCCGGTGCGTCAGGCTGTCGCGCAGCGTCTTGTCCAGCGAAGACGCCGCGGCCAGCGTGCGGCCGGCGCCGTCGTCGATCACCTGGGCATAGATATGCTTGCCCGAGCGGAACACCGACAGCCGCGGCCGCCCGCTCGACTTCTGGCGCAACTGGAAGCGCAGCCGCAAGCGCCGTCGCCCGCGCAGGTCCTGCAGCGTGCTCATGGGCAGACCGCTCCATCGGTAAGCGTCATGGCGGGGCTCGACCCGACCGTCGCCAGCCATGACGATGCAGGCGTCGTCACTTCTTCTTCCCTTCCTTCCGCCGGATCTGCTCGTCCGAGTAGCGGATACCCTTGCCCTTGTACGGCTCCGGTCCGCGGAAGCCGCGGATCTCCGCCGCCACCTGCCCGACCATCCGCTTGTCCACGCCTTCAACCCTGATCGCAGTCGGGCGCTCGCAGGTAATCTTGATGCCGTCCGGGATCGGATAGACGATCGGATGCGAGTAGCCGAGTGCCAGCTCCAGGTTCTTGCCCTGCACCGCGGCGCGGTAGCCGGTGCCGGTGATCTCCATCGATCGCGGTAGCCGGTGGACACCCCCTTCACCATGTTGGCCACCAGCGCGCGCGTGGTGCCCCACATCATGCGCGCCACCGTCTGCTGCGTGCGTGGCTTCACCGTGACCTGGTTGTCCTCGATCGCCGCCTCGACGTGCTCGGTCAATTCCAGCTTCAGCTCGCCCCGCGGCCCCTTTGCCGTGAGCAGCCGGCCGGCGATCGCCACCTGCACGCCCTGCGGGATTTCTACCGGATATTTGCCGACGCGCGACATCGCTGCCCCTCCTTCAATCCACCGTCAGAACACGCGACAGAGCACTTCGCCGCCGACATTCGCGGCGCGTGCCTCTGCATCGCTCATCACGCCGCGCGGCGTGGACAGGATCGAGACGCCGAGACCGGCGTAGACCCGCGGCAGCTCCTTGATCTTCGAATACACCCGCCGGCCCGGCTTGGAGACCCGGGTGATCTCCTTGATCACCGGTTCGCCCTCATTGTACTTCAGCTCGATGCGCAGCTGCGCCACGCCAGGTCGCAGCTCTTGTGCCTCGAAGCCGCGAATGAACCCCTCGCGCCTCAGCACATCCAGCACATTGGCCCGCAACTTCGATGCCGGTGCCATGCAGCTTGAATGGCGCGCGCGCTGCGCATTGCGAATGCGTGTCAGCATGTCGCCCAGGGGATCGGAAACCGCCATCTGCCCGTTCCCTTCCTACCAGCTCGCCTTGACCATGCCGGGGATCTGCCCCTGATTGCCCAGCTCGCGCAGCATGATGCGGCTCAGCTCGAATTTGCGGTAATTGCCGCGCGGGCGGCCGGTGAGCTTGCACCGCAGCCGTACGCGCACGGCGGAGCCGTTGCGCGGCAATTGCGCCAGCTTCAGCGTGGCATTGAAGCGATCCTCGACCGGCAGCGTGCGGTCCATGACCGTCGTCCTTCAGCGCGGCACGCTTCGCCTTGTCACGCTTCGCCTTGTAAGCACGCATGTTGTTGCGGTTGACCTGCGAGAGCTTCGCCATTCTGTCTTCCTCAATTCGCGAACGGCAGATCGAAGGCCTTCAACAGCGCCTTCGCTTCGGCGTCCGTCCGGGCCGTGGTGACGAACTGAATGTCCATCCCACGCACCGATTCGACCCGGTCGTAGTTGATCTCCGGGAATACGATCTGCTCGCGCAGACCCATGGCAAAATTGCCCCGCCCATCGAAGCCCTTGCCCTGTATGCCGCGGAAGTCGCGCACCCGAGGCAGTCGCGATGGTGATCAGCCGGTCCATGAACTCGTACATCCGCGCCTTGCGCAGCGTCACCTTGCAGCCGATCGGCAGCCCCTTGCGGATCTTGAAACCGGCGATCGCCTTCTTCGCCAGCGTCTTCACCGGCTTCTGCCCGGAGATGACAGTGAGTTCATCCACCGCCGCGTCCAGCTTCTTCTGATCGCCGGTCGCCTCGCCCACCCCCATGTTGAGCACGATCTTCTCCAGCCTCGGCACCTGCATCGGGTTCTTGTAGCCGAACTCCTGCTGCAGCTTGCCGCGCACCTCTTCCAGGTAACGCTTCTGCAGCCGCGGCATTTCCTGCGGCGACGCCTTGACCGCCTCGCCGCCGCTCGCGGCCTCGGCAGCGCGCATGCGTTCGGCCCGCGCATCGGCCCTGCTCGGCGGCGCGCCGGCGCCGCGGTTCCCGCCGCCCTTCGCGGCGGCGGCTTTCTTCTTCGGCTGGTTCCTCGATCCGCTCATCTGAACCTCATACACAGTTCCGAGCGTCAGCTCGGTCCTCGCTGCCTGCCACCGGGCTCGACCCGGCCGTCACGTCTCGATCACTTCGCCCGTCGCCTTCGCGACGCGCACCTTCCGCCCGTCATCCAGCATGCGGAACCCGACCTTCGTCGGCTTCTCGCTGCGCGGATCGACCAGCATCAGATTGGACAAGTGGATGGCGGCCTCCTGCTCGCGAATGCCGCCGGGCTCGCCCATGCCGCGCGGCTTGACGTGCCGCGTCACCATCGCCACGCCCTGCACCACCGCGCGCTCGGCCTTCGGCATGATGCGCAGCACCTCGCCGCGGCGCCCTTTGTTGACGCCCGAGATCACCACCACCGTGTCGCCCTTGCGAATGCGCGCGGCCATTATCGTGTCTCCGATACGGTGGAACATCGATCGTGTCTCCGACACGTGGAACATCACAATACCTCGGGCGCCAGCGACATGATCTTGGTGAACTTGCGCGCCCTCAGCTCCCGCACCACCGGGCCGAAGATGCGCGTGCCGATCGGCTCCAACTGCTTGTTGATCAGCACCGCCGCGTTGCGGTCGAACCGGATCGCGCTGCCGTCGCCGCGCCGCACTGGAAAGGCCGTGCGCACGATCACCGCCTGGTGCACGTCGCCCTTCTTCACCTTGCCGCGCGGGATCGCCTCCTTGATCGACACCACGATGATGTCGCCGACCGAGGCGGTCTTGCGCTTCGAACCGCCCAGCACCTTGATGCACTGCACCCGGCGCGCACCGGAGTTGTCGGCCACTTCCAGGTTGGTCTCGACCGAGATCATACCGCCGCTCCTTCCGTGGTGATTGCTTCACTTCCGGCCGGCAGTCCATTCGCGCTCGATCACCAGCCACGTCTTGCGTTTGCTGATCGGGCGGCACTCCTCGATGCGCACCGTGTCGCCCACCTTGCACAGGTTCGCCTCGTCATGCGCCGCATATTTCTTCGAACGGCGGATGAACTTCTTGTACAGCGGATGCATGACCCGACGATCCACCAGGACCGTCACGGTCTTGTCCATCTTGTCACTCGTCACCCGCCCGGTCAGCACGCGTTTCGGCATCTCGCGCCGGTCTCCTTACGACTTCGCCGCGGAGCGTTGCTGCTCCGCCATAATGGTCTTCACCCGCGCAATCTGCCGCCGCACCTGGCGGATGCGCGCGACACCTTCCTGCTGGGCCGTTGCCCGCTGGAAGCGCAGGTTGAACTGTTCCTTGCGCAAATCGAGCAGCATCGTGCTCAGCTCGTCCGGCGTCTTCGCTCGCACGTCGGTCGCCGCCTTCGCCATCATGCGTCTCCGATACGCGCGACGAAACGCGTGCGGATCGGCAGCTTCGCCGCCCCCAGGGTCAGCGCTTCGCGCGCCAGGTCAGCCGGCACGCCATCGATCTCGAACATGATCCGTCCCGGTGCTACGCGGCACACCCAGAACTCCGGCGAGCCCTTGCCCGATCCCATCCGCACCTCGGCCGGCTTCGCCGAGACCGGCACATCGGGAAACACCCGGATCCACACCCGCCCGGTGCGCCGCATTGCGCGGGTGATCGCCCGCCGCGCCGCCTCGATCTGCCGCGCGGTGACCCGGTCCGGCTCGAGCGCCTTCAGCCCATAGGTGCCGAAATTCAGCGCGAAGCCGCCCTTGGCGTTGCCATGGATACGGCCCTTGTGCGCCTTGCGGTATTTGGTGCGCTTCGGTTGTCAGCATCGAGCTGGGTGTTATTCGTTCAGCAGCCGTCGTAGACGTGCCATCGCGTCACGTCACCGCTGCGGCGCCTGCTCGGCCGCGCGGCGATCCTGCGCCATCGGGTCGTGCGCCAAGATCTCGCCCTTGAACACCCACACCTTCACGCCGCAGGTGCCATATGTGGTCTTCGCCGTCGCCTCGCCGAAATCGATGTCGGCGCGCAGCGTGTGCAGCGGCACCCGGCCTTCGCGGTACCACTCCACGCGGGCAATTTCCGCCCCGCCCAGCCGCCCGCCGCAATTGATCCGAATGCCCTGTGCGCCAAGTCGCATCGCCGACTGCACCGCGCGCTTCATCGCCCGGCGAAACGCCACGCGTCGCTCGAGCTGCTGCGCGATGTTCTCCGCCACCAGCGTCGCATCGATCTCCGGCTTGCGGATCTCCACGATATTCAGCGCGACTTCGGCATTGGCCATCCTGCTGAGGTCCTTCTTCAGCACCTCGATGTCCTGGCCCCTCTTGCCGATCACCACGCCAGGGCGAGCTGCATAGATGGTGACCCGCGGCTTCTTCGCCGGACGCTCGATCACCACGCGCGACACGCCCGCGCCGTGCAGCTTCCTGCGCAGATGGCCGCGCAGCCTCAGGTCCTCGTGCAGCAACTTCGAATAGTCGGTGCCGGCGAACCAGCGGCTGTCCCAGGTGCGATTGATGCCGAGACGCAGCCCGACAGGATTCACCTTGTGACCCATTACGCGGCCCCTCCTTCCTGCTCGATTTCCTGCCGGCGTTCGGCCACCACGATCTTCAGGTGGCTGAACCATTTCTCCACCCGCGATGCGCGGCCACGCCCCCGCGCATGGAAGCGCCGCATCACCACCGAGCGACCGACTTCGGCACGCGATACGATAAGCCGATCGACGTCGAGCTGATGGTTGTTCTCGGCATTGGCGATCGCGCTCTCCAGCGCCTTGCGCACCTGCTGGGCGATGCGTCGCTTGGAGAAGGTCAGCGTGGCCACCGCCTGCTGCGCAGGCACATTACGGATCAGCCCCGCTACCAGGTTCAGCTTGCGCGGGCTGACGCGCAGGTTCGACACGATCGCCTGCGCCTCGGTATCTGCCAGGCCGCGCGGGTGTGAAGGCTTGCTCATGAGCGCCTCGCCCGCTTGTCGCCGGAGTGCCCGGTGAACGTCCGCGTCGGCGAGAACTCGCCGAACTTGTGCCCGACCATGTTCTCGTTCACCTGCACCGGCAGGAATTTGTGGCCGTTATAGACGCCGAAGGTCAGGCCGACGAACTGCGGCAGGATGGTCGAGCGGCGCGACCATATGCGGATGATCTCGTTGCGACCCGATGCACGGGCGGCATCCGCCTTGTTCAGCAGATAGCCATCGACAAAGGGACCCTTCCAAACCGAACGCGCCATCGCTCAGCCTCCCTCGCGCCAACCGTTCACCTCGCCCGCTTGCGGGAGAGGTCGGCGTGCAGCGCCGGGTGAGGGCCTTGCGTTCATCAAAGCATCCATCCTGCGAAAGGCCCTCACTTGCCCTTGTTGCGGCGGCGGATGATCAGCTTGTCCGTCCGCTTGTTGCTGCGCGTCTTGTAGCCCTTGGTCGGCATGCCCCACGGCGACACCGGATGCCGCCCGCCGGAGCTGCGGCCCTCTCCGCCGCCCAGCGGATGATCAACCGGGTTCATCACCACGCCCCTGTTGTGCGGCCGCTTGCCCAGCCACCGCGACCGACCGGCCTTGCCGATCTTCTGGTTCATGTTGTCCGGGTTCGACACCGCGCCGATCGATGCCATGCACTCGGCGCGCACGATGCGCAGTTCGCCGGAGGACAGCTTGATCTGCGCCCAGCCCGCATCCTTGCCGACCAATTGCGCGTAGGTTCCCGCCGAGCGCGCGATCTTGCCGCCGGCACCCGGCTTCATCTCGATATTATGGATGATGGTGCCGACCGGAATCGCCGCCATCGGCATCGCGTTGCCCGGCTTGATATCGGCGCGCTGCCCCGACACCACGCTGTCACCTGTGCGCAGCCGCTGCGGCGCGATGATGTAGGACAGCTCGCCGTCCTGATACTTCACCAGTGCGATGAACGCGGTGCGGTTCGGATCGTATTCCAGCCGCTCCACGGTTGCCGGAACATCGAACTTGCGGCGCTTGAAATCGACGTAGCGATAGGCCTGCTTGTGCCCACCGCCCATGAACCGGCTGGTGATGCGCCCATGGTTGTTGCGTCCGCCGGTGCCGATCTTGCCCTCGGTCAGTGCCTTGACCGGCTTGCCCTTCCACAGATCGGCGCGATCGATCAGCACCGTGCCGCGCAGGCTTGCCGTGATCGGATTGAACTGTCTGAGTGCCATTTCTGCGCGACCCCTTATGCGAGCCCGGTCGTGAAATCGATCGACTGGCCGGCCGCTAACTTGACGAACGCCTTCTTGACATCCGAGCGCTGGCCCGGCCGCCCGCGGAATCGCTTCGTCTTCCCCTTAAGCACCAATGTATTGACCGACAGCACGGTGACCCCGAACAACCCCTCGATTGCCGCCTTGATCTCGCGCTTGTTCGCACCCTGCGCGACGCGAAACACGAACTGCCCGTGCTCGGTAAGCGTGGTCGCCTTCTCGGTGATCACGGGCGCGCGGATGATCTGGTACATCGTCTCGCGCGACAGCGACGGCCTGCGCTTCGTCGTGGTCTCACTCATGGCGCGTCGTGCTCCAACAGCTCGTCCAGCGACCAAGGGCATTCCGTCGGCAGCAGCGGCCGCTGTTCGCCATACATCGTCGCGGGCACCGCGCGCAGCGCGCGGCGGTAGAGACGCGCAAGATCCAGACGTTGCCGCATCGACGGAACGAACCGGTCGGCGGCATCGCCGGCAAATCGCACCGCCTCGGCGCGCCAGTTGTCCGCGTCCCGCGCCTTCGGCCATGCCATCGCCTTCAGGCGATGAATGATCGCCTGGGTCAGCAAGGAACTGACAGCATGGACCTGCTCGTTGCCCACGCTTTCGATCTCCTCGATGACATTCGGCCAATCGATCTGATCATTGACACGCTCGCCCGCCGCGAGGCGCCGCAACAGCGCCGCCTGTTCTTCGGACCACTCGACGATGTCGGTCTGGTAGGCCTCGCTCATGGCGCGGCTCCCGGATCAGGTGCTGCAGGCTCCGTGATGACTGCCGGCGCCGGCAGCTCCGATTGCGCGGAGTTCGCGCTCACTTCGGCAGTCGGGATGCGTTTTGCTTCGCCATTCAACCGCTGCTTCAGTCCTTCCACCCCGGCCGTGGTGATCGCCAGCAGGTCGTGGTTCAGGATGTCGTAAACGTTGGCGCCAATCGTCGGCAGCACGTCGATGCCCGGAATGTTGCGGCTCGCGCGCAGAAAGCCGACATCGACCGTTCCATCCACGATCAGCACTGATGTCCAGCCCAGCGCCTTGAGCTTCTTCGCCAGCTCGGCCGTCTTGGCCGTGCCGTTCGCCCCCTCCAGCACGACCAGCTTGCCGTCCGCCTGCTTCTGCGACAGCGCCGAGATCAGTCCCAGCCGGCGCACTTTCTTGTTCAGGCTATAGGCGTGCGAATGCGGCACCGGTCCATGCACGATGCCGCCGCCACGGAACTGCGGTGCGCGCAGGCTGCCCTGGCGCGCATTGCCGGTGCCCTTCTGCCGGTACGGCTTCTTGGTCGTGCCGGAGACATCGTTCATGCCCTTGGTGCTGTGCGTGCCCGCGCGGCGCTTCGCCAATTGCCAATGCACCACGCGCGCCATGATATCGGCACGCGGCCGGGTGGCGAAGATCTCATCGGGCAGTTCCGTGCTGCCGGCGCTCGTGCTTGTCCAGCGTGGTGATCTCGACCTGCATGGTTCAACCCGCCTGCGCTTCAACCAGCGCCGCCGGATAGGGCGCATCGGCCGGCCGCGCGCGCTTCACCGCATCGCGCACCAGCACGAAGCCGCCCTTCGCTCCGGGCACCGCGCCCCTGATCATCAACAGCCCCTTTTCGGCATCCACCGCCGCCACCACCAGATTCAGCGTGGTGACACGCTCTACACCGAGATGGCCCGCCATCTTCTTGTTCTTGAACACCTTGCCCGGGTCCTGCCGGTTGCCGGTCGAGCCGTGGCTGCGGTGGCTGATCGACACGCCGTGGCTCGCCTCAAGTCCGGAAAAGTTCCAGCGCTTCATCGAGCCGGCGAAGCTCTTTCCCTTGGTGGTGCCGCACACATCCACGCGTTGGCCGACGGTGAAATGCGCCGGCGACAGCACCGCCCCCGGCTCCAGCAGCGCATCAGGCGCGACGCGGAATTCCGCGAGCTTCGCCTTTGGCTCCACCTTCGCCTTGGCGAAGTGGCCGCGGTTCGGCTGCGAGACATTCTTCACCTTGGCCTTGCCCCAGCCAAGCTGCACCGCGTCGTAGCCGTCCTTCTCCGCAGTGCGCTGCGCAACCACCTGCAGCCCGTCCAGATGCAGCACGGTCACCGGCACATGCGTGCCGTCGTCCCGAAAGATCCGGGTCATGCCCAGTTTCCTGGCGAGCAGTCCGGGACGACCAGCGGATGTTACACTTGCCATTACGTGCCCCGGGCGATCAGATCTTGATTTCCACGTCCACGCCGGCGGCGAGGTCGAGCTTCATCAGCGCGTCTACCGTCTGCGGCGTTGGTTCCACGATGTCGAGCAGCCGGCGGTGCGTGCGGATCTCGAACTGCTCCCGACTTTTCTTGTCCACATGCGGTGAACGGTTCACCGTGAAGCGTTCGATATGCGTCGGCAGCGGAATCGGGCCCGCGTACGTGCGCGCCCGTGCGCTTGGCCGTGTTGACGATCTCCTTCGTGCTGTTGTCCAGCACGCGGTGATCGTAGGCCTTGAGCCGGATGCGGATATTCTGACTGTCGATCGCCATTGCCGATTCCCCTGCAAACGCCACCGGCGCCCCCCGTTACCGAGGAGCGCCGGTGCCGCTTATCTCCCTCAGGCCGTAATCTTGGCGACGACGCCCGCGCCAACCGTGCGCCCACCCTCGCGAATGGCGAAGCGCAGGCCTTCATCCATGGCGATCGGCGCGATCAGTTCCACGTCCATCGACACATTGTCGCCCGGCATCACCATTTCGGTGCCTTCCGGCAACTGCACGACGCCGGTGACGTCGGTGGTGCGGAAATAGAACTGCGGCCGATAGTTGGTGAAGAACGGCGTGTGCCGGCCACCTTCCTCTTTGGTCAGCACGTAGGCTTCCGCCTTGAACTTGGTGTGCGGCGTGATCGAGCCCGGCTTCGCCAGCACCTGGCCGCGCTCCACCTCCTCGCGCTTGGTGCCGCGCAGCAGGGCGCCGATATTGTCGCCCGCCTCGCCGCGGTCCAGCAGCTTGCGGAACATCTCGACGCCGGTGACCACGGTTTTCGTGGTCGGGCGGATGCCGACGATCTCGACCTCGTCGCCGACCGTGACCACGCCGCGCTCGATGCGCCCGGTCACCACCGTGCCGCGCCCGGAGATCGAGAACACGTCCTCGATCGGCATCAGGAACGGCCGGTCCATCGGACGATCAGGCTGCGGAATATAGGCGTCAACCGCGTCCATCAGCTCCATGATGGACTTTTCGCCCATGTCCGGTTCGCGCTCTTCCAGCGCGCACAGCGCGGAGCCTTTGACGATCGGGATATCGTCGCCGGGGAACTGATAGGACGACAGCAGCTCGCGGACCTCCAGCTCGACCAGTTCGAGCAGTTCCGGATCGTCCACCATGTCCACCTTGTTGAGATAGACGACGAGAGCCGGCACGCCGACCTGGCGGGCCAGCAGGATGTGCTCGCGGGTCTGCGGCATCGGGCCATCGGCGGCCGAGACCACCAGGATGGCGCCGTCCATCTGCGCAGCGCCGGTGATCATGTTCTTCACGTAGTCGGCGTGGCCGGGGCAGTCGACATGCGCGTAATGGCGCTTCGCCGTCTCGTACTCGACGTGCGCCGTCGCGATGGTGATGCCGCGCGCCTTCTCTTCCGGCGCCTTGTCGATCTGGTCATAGGCGGTGAATGTCGCGCCGCCGGTCTTCGCCAGGATCTTGGTAATCGCCGCGGTCAGTGTCGTCTTGCCATGGTCCACGTGACCGATCGTGCCGACGTTGCAGTGCGGCTTGGTGCGCGCGAATTTCGCCTTGGCCATCTGTGTTGTCTCCGGTTAAGTCGGTTACCACCGATAATGGCTGAAGGCCTTGTTCGCCTCCGCCATCCGGTGGGTGTCTTCACGCTTCTTCACTGCTGCCCCCCGATTGTTGACCGCGTCGTGCAGTTCGTTCGACAGACGGTCTTCCATGGTGTGCTCGCCGCGCTTGCGCGCCGCGTCGATGATCCAGCGGATCGCCAGCGCTTGGCGGCGTTCCGTACGCACCTCCACCGGCACCTGATAGGTGGCGCCGCCAACCCGGCGGGAGCGCACCTCGACGGCCGGCTTCACGTTGTCCAGCGCCTCGTGGAACATGCGCACCGGATCGGCCTGCTGGCCGCCCCGGCGCTTCAGCACGTCGAGCGCGTTATAGACGGCGGTCTCGGCGACCGACTTCTTGCCGTCGTACATCAGCGCGTTCATGAACCGGCTGATCACGACGTCGCCGAACTTGGCGTCCGGCAGGATCTCGCGCTTAACGGCGCGGCGGCGGCGGCTCATCGGGTCCTCACTTCGGCCGCTTGGCGCCGTAGAGCGACCGGCGCTGGCGACGCTTGGCGATGCCCTGGGTATCGAGCACGCCGCGCAGAATATGATATCGCACGCCCGGCAGGTCCTTCACCCGGCCGCCGCGGATCAGCACCACCGAGTGTTCCTGCAGATTGTGGCCCTCGCCGGGGATGTACGACACCACCTCGTAGCCATTGGTCAGCCGCACCTTGGCGACCTTGCGCAGCGCCGAGTTCGGCTTCTTCGGCGTCGTCGTATAGACACGCGTGCAGACGCCGCGCTTTTGCGGGCAGCCTTGCAGCGCGGGAACCGTGTTCCGCGTCTTCTGTCGCTCGCGCCCGTGGGCGATGAGCTGATTGATGGTCGGCATCGCGCCTCTTTCATTCCGTTCGGCCTATCCCGCCGGCTCGACCGTCATCTGACAGGCGAAGCCCGCCGGCTGGGGCTGTCCCACCCTGCGGGTCCTGGAGCCCACGGCCTAGGCCCGCCGGTCGATCCGGAGGCGGCGCCGCACGCGACTTCGGCCTGCAAACGACGGCCGCCCTTCAACTTTTCGGGTCGGCCAGAGGGGGCGGAACCTAGTGTTGGGTCAGGGGGGTGTCAAGCCGCGAAGATACGATCGGATACACCTCAGTCCGCGATACCGAGAACAAGCGCCAGGGTTCTATTCAGCACGAGAAGCGTTGGCTGATCCACTCGGCCAATGACGCTGCCACATCTGTCACGGCGCATCGTGACAATCTTGTCGACCATGATGTTCGAAGGCTGGAGAAGACCATTTCCGGCCGTCGGCGCAATCGGGACCCGGAAGAACGAGGCGTCGCGCTCCGCCGACGTGATCAGGCACAGCAGCAAACTGTCCGTGCCCTGCAATTCGTTGGACTGGATCACCACAGCGGGCCGAGGCTTACCGTAGTCACCCGGTGCCGAGACCGTCACCACGTCTCCTCGTCTCATTTCCAATCGGTGGTGTCTGCGACGGCCTCAATGAAGTCGAGAGCTTCCAGCTCCTCGGGAGCCCCGCGCAGCAACGCAGCTTGGCGCCTTGCCTCCTCGGCGAAGCCCGGCGCCTTCGGGTCTGGGACCCAAATCCTTAGCAACTTCATGCCCCGCGCCTTCCGATCAAGGCGAAGGCGCCGAAACTTATCAAGTCCGTCCCTCTTTGCGGCACGCGGCATCGAAGCCTCCAAAGGTAGCGCGCTACTATATTATCGCCCCGGCTCACGCACACAAGCCTACACAGCCAGCCGCTGCTGCAGCCGTCCCCCGTTCGCCAGAATCGCCGCGCCCAGCTCTGCCGCCGGACCACGCTGCTTGACGCGCCGCTACCCAGCACGACGAACTCCACGTCACCAAGCTCGGGCAGCCGGTAGGCCGGCGGAATTTCAACCAGGCCCTCGGGCATCAGCCCGCGCGCGTGGACAGTGATGCCCAGGCCGGCCAGCGCTGCGGCACGCAAGCCACTCAGGCTGCCGCTCGAACAGACGATCCGCCACGCCCGCCCGGCCCGCTCCAGGGTTTCCAGCGCTGCGGTGCGGGTGATTGACGGCGGCGTGTACAGGATCAGCGGAGAGGCTGGGCCGGGTCGATCCGCGTCGCGTCCGTGCCGATCCAGGCCAGGCGGTCGCGCCAGACCACCCGTCCCCGATCATCGCCGCCCCGCCGCTTGCACAGCACCAGGTCGAGCTCGCCGGCATCCAGCATCTGGTACAGCGTGGCACTCAGATCCACGGTCAGCGCCAGATCGACCAGCGGATGCAGCCGGACGAAGTCGGCCAGCACCTCCGGCAACCGCGAGGTGACGAAGTCCTCCGACGCGCCGAACCGCACGCGCCCGCGCAACTGCGAGCCGCGGAAATAGCGGCGCGCCCGTTCATTGGTCTCCAGGATGGAACGGGCGAATCCCTCCATGGCCTCGCCGTCCGGCGTCGGGACCACGGAATGGGTGTCGCGCACGAACAGCCTCGCCCGGCCTGCTGCTCCAGCTTGCGGATGTGCTGGCTGATGGTGGACTGACGCAGACCCAGGCGCCGCCCTGCCTCGCTGAAGCTGCGGACCTGGAGCACCGCGAGAAAGCTCTCCAGCAGGACGGGATCCAGCGTAGTCATCACGAACCATGATAGCAATCAGCACGGCAAGCGTACTTCACACTGGGCGCGCGATCGCCAGAGATTGCTCGCCATGAGCGCGCTGTTCTCCCGTCTGCCCATCGACCCCTACATCGCCTGCATCCTTGGCATGGTTGCGCTGGCCTCGATGCTGCCCGCCATCGGGAGCGGCATGACCGTGGCGAGCGGCACCGGCACAGCGATGATCGCTGCGATGTTCTTCCTCCAGGGTGCCCGCCTCTCTCCGCAGGCTGCGCTGGCCGGCGCGCGGCATTGGCGGCTGCACAGCCATGGTGCTCGCCAGCACATTCCTGTTGTTCCCTGTCGTTGGCCTTACGGCGCGCGCCATCGCGCCCGGCCTTCTGAGCCCGCCCCTGTGGGCGGGATGCTGATGCTGTGCGTGCTGCCGTCGACTGTGCAGTCCTCGATCGCCTTCACTTCCATCGCGCGCGGCAACGTCGCCGCGGCAGCTGTGCGCGGCTACCGCATCCAATCTGTTCGGCATCCTGCTGACCCCGCTGCTTGGCCGGGCTGGTGCTGCGGGCGCATGGCGGGTTCTCCGCCCAGAGCGTCGGCGACATCGTGCTGCAGTTGCTGCTGCCGTTCCTGGCCGGCCAGTTGGCACGGCCCTGGATCGGCGACTGGGTCGGCCGCCACAAGAGCCTGACCGCCTGGTGGATCGCGGTTCCATCCTGCTGATCGTGTATGTCGCGTTCAGCGAAGGCGTCACGCACGGCATTTGGCACCAGCTTGACGCCACGCAGTTCGCCACGTTGCTGCTGCTGGATGCGGCGCTGCTGGGCGTGGTGTTGCTGGCGACCAGCGCCGGCAGCAAGGCTCTTGGGCTTCGCCGCGCGGATCAGATCACCATCGTGTTCTGCGGCTCGAAGAAGAGCCTGGCGAGCGGCCTGCCGATGGCGAGCGTGCTGTTCGCCGGCCAGTCACTCGGGCTGGTCGGTGCTGCCGCTGATGCTGTTCCATCAGATCCAGCTCATGGTCTGCGCCGCCCTGGCGCGCCGCTATGCGGAACAGCCGGCCTGCGCCGCGCGCAAACCGTTGGCCAGAGCCCGGTCCTAGCCCAACTTCGCGGATTCGCAGGGCTGAAGCGACGCCGCAGAGGTGCCGCGCTGGCCGACCCACGTTCCAGCGAGACTGAATACTACCGCTGCGCGGTCCTGTTCCCCAACGCCCAAACGTAGTCGGCGACCGCAGCAACATCGGCCTGAGATAGCGTGGCGCCGCCGAAAGGTGGCATCGCGCCGGTGTGCTCCTTCGGCCTCGGCACGCCCGTTTCGATCGTACGCATGATCGACTGCACGCTGCCGTCGCCCCACAGATATTTGCCGCTTGTCAGGTCGGACCCCACCGACGATCCCTTGCCGTCACTATTGTGACAGCCGGCACAGGTGCCACCGGCAGCCTGGCCGTGGAAGATCTTGTCGCCGAGTGCGACCTGGTCCGGCGAAGCCCCGGGTGGGACAGGCAGGCCGGCGTCAGCGTTCGTGCCCTCCGGCGGAGAGGCGTTCGGCGTAGCCGCAGCCTGGCTGGATGGTGTCGAAGTGGCGCCCGCAATGCCAACCGTCTTGTTGCCAGTGAAGACGACGCGCCAGATCCGACCACCCTGATCGTCGGCGATGTAAAGCGATCCGTCGGGTCCCATCGCGAGTCCCGTCGGCCGATGCGCCGCGCCGCCAGGCGTCTTGACCGCGCCGGCAAAGCCGTCAGCGAACACGACGAAGGGTCCCGCCGCCTTGCCACCCGACAACGGCTGGAACACCACGTTATAGCCGCCCTGTGGGAACGGTGCTCGGTTCCAGGAGCCATGGAACGCGATAAAGGCGCCATCCTTGTAGGCGGTCGGAAATTGGCTGCCCTCATAGATCAGCAAGTCGTTTGGTGCCCAATGCGCTGGGAACGCAGCTACCGGTTCCTGCTTCTGCGCACAAACGCCCAGCTTCTTGCCGCCGTCCCCACCGTACTCCGGCGCCAGCACGAGCTTCTTCTGGTCATAGTCGTAATAGCATTCCGGCCACCCGAAGTCCGCACCGCGGTACTCCTGCACCAACTCCTCGGCTGGCTCATTGGCACCTTGTTCCGGCGTATAGAGTTTGGGGAAGTTCTGGGATAACTGGTCGCGTCCATGCTGGGTCGCGAACAGCCGGCCCGGCTGAATCGAAGGCGAAACCCTCGCCGTTGCGCAACCCAGTCGCAAACCTCTCGGCTGGTGAGAAGTGCTGATCCAGCTTGTTGGCGTCGTAGCGCCAGGTGCCGGCGCGGGTCTCCAGCTCCGTGCAGGGCTGTATCCCAGGGACGTTGGGCATCCGGTTCTGGCTCTGGCAGGAATTCGTTGCCGAGCCAAGATCCGTGTACAGGTTGCCCTGGTTGTCTATCTGAAACGGATGCATCGGGTGATCGCCAGTCAACGGCAGGGCGGATATGACCGTCTCTGCCTGGTCCACGGGCGCAATGCCGTTCGTCGGCAACTTATAGCGGACGATGCGGTCATTGGTCTCCGCATAGAGATAGCCGCGGTAGATCGCGATGCCGGTGCCGCCGGCGTTGCCCTGCTCGTGTGTCGGGCCGAAGCGCACGACCTTATCGGCGCGGCCGTCACCGTTGCTGCTCTGAAGCGCGATCAGAAAGCCGCCAGGCGGAGGCGTGTCATTGTGGTAGTAGATGCCGCTCCAGGTATTGGCATAGACCACACCATTCGACGCGACCACGAGGTGCCGGACGTGGCCGAGGTGGTCGGCGAATACGGTCGCGCAGAACCCAGGCGGGAGTGCGATGCCGCCATTATCGCTCGGACAGGCGACTGGCTGGGCATCGGCGGCGGAGTGTCGACTGAGTAAGGGTGCCCCCAATGCAGCCGAAAAAGTCAACAGGAACAGACCTGCGGTGGCTCGCATCGGCAACCCCGTCTTCGTTGAACGCATCGGACTTTGGCACAGCGCGTACAACAGCAAAAGGTTGGCGTAGCACCGCAGCGGGCGGCCTACTTTTGAGCTTGGTGCTGCGCGGCGGCGGAAATCCCCTGGAAGGTCGAGTGCCCTCGATGTGCGTGATTGGCGTGATGAACGCGAGCGATTGGTTGGGCTCGCGTTGATCGACCTCCTGTCGCAGCTCGCGCATGGGCATCTCCCGCTTCGGGAGGTTTCACGAACGTTAGATCCCCGGTGTGCGCATTCTGTTCGCTGATGGGCCCCAGCTCGGGCTTTCGCTCTTGGACTGACACTTGGCCAATCGATTGACCGGCGCCTGCGATATCAAGCGGCTGTGTTGGGGGAGCCGGAACTGGTTTCGAGGACGCGGGCTGCTGGGCGCTTTCAGCCGGAACGTCGGTGGCTGCCGAGGTAGAGAAGCCCTGTTCCGCACTCGGCGAAGGCTCTTGCGTCAGCACAATCTGTTGCGGCTCCCCGGTGGGCTGTTGCGCCGGCGGATCCGACGCCTGTTGCGGTCCGGTCTCTGGAAGGCCCCCGGTGCGCGCGGCTGGCCGGATCTCTGGACTGGTCGGTCTGGCCGGGGGCTCACCGTTTGCCGATCGCGCAGCCTGGTATGGGTTCAGAGAGAGGGGGCTTTGGTTGGGACTCAGTGGGATCAGAAAAAAACTGCCCCACAACGGCAGTTAACAGAATTGCGACTGCCGATCCCGATAACAGCGCGGTTGTCAGGCCAAACAAAAATCGCAGCACCATGAGCGTTCCCCGATGGGCTGCCCGGAGCCCTGATGGGGAGTTTACTGCGATTCGCGCAATGCGCGCACTATCTAGGAGATGTGCAACCGTATCCCTTGATTGGCGGCTGACAGTTCTCTGCGCGCTGGTCTACAAACGGCCGAGATTGGCGTATTTGAGACGGTCATTTGGTTTACAGATAGCTTCTCAAACCCGGCGTCGGCACGCCACCACCCGCAGCAGCGCCGATGCGCCGGCTATCGGCAAAGATTCCGCTCGCCACTTTACAACTCTGGCCGGTCGAGGCGCACGGGCGCAGCCCGATCCAATTGCGGACCGGGCTGGGCTCTCTCGCAACGATTATCAGTAGTAATGCCAGCGATGGTGATGTCGATCCCAATCCCGATGCGCGTAGTGATGATGGTTCCAATAGTAGTCTGCCCGATGGATGTTGGCGACTTGGGGATTCATGTCACCGTACTCGTGCGGGCCGAGGCCGGGAGCAGCGAAGCCGGCGCTGGAGACACCGACCACCATCGCTGCCGCTGCCACCATCCCGTAAATCAATCGACGCATATCTTGGCTCCTGTGGCTCCGGCGGTATAGTCCGCCGCCGATCAATAGAGGTTGTCGCTTCGTGCGAAGGCTACAAAGGGGCTTGTAGTTGGCACTTTCATGGTGAGATGTGGCGTTTCGTAACACGAGCGCTTCGGTCATGGAAATCGTTCTAGCACACTGAAGAGCTACTCGGGCCGGCGAGCATTCCTGCCAAACTGCCGTTGGTTGGCATTCTGGTTAGACATGCGTTGTCGTTTTCGTCATCGCCGGATGCGGAGAGTGGTTGAGACAATCAAAAGGGGAAAGATGCCCGACACATCTAAACCTGCCGCAGCAGCAGGATAGCTTCCCTCTCCGCTAACACCAGACAAGTGACGCGGCTTCCGCAACCACTTTGCCTGCGACACGTTTGTTAACTTTCGGTTCGACGAAGGGAGGCCATGGATGCGAAAAATGCTTCTGGTTGTCGCCACGGGGTTGTGCCTCGGCAGTTGTGGCAGCCCATACAATACAGGCGACCGGGCGCTGAGCGGCGGCCTGATCGGCGGCGCCGGCGGTGCTGCGATCGGTGGGTTGGCTGGCGGGGGCAAGGGTGCCTTGATCGGCGGCGGAGTAGGCGCTGCCGGCGGGGCTGCTGTAGGCGCAGCAACGACACCGTCCCCACGGTCCGGCACCTACAGCTCCGGCAGTGGCAGCTACACTTATTGAGGACAGCAAAGAAGGCCACGACGGACCCGTGGCCTTGCGGTTCATCGGTGCGTGATACAGCGCATCAGCAGCGCAAAAGAAACGAGCGACGTCCGATCCGACGTAGCCCGTTCCAATGTCAACGGATGATGATCTCTACACGCCGGTTCTGAGGCTCCCGCACGCCAGGACCAGTGGGGACCAGCAGGTGCGTTTCGCCAAAGCCCTGGATGGTGATCGCGTTCTGCGGCACGCCATCGGCGACCAACTCGGCCTGGACTGCTTTGGCGCGACGAACTGACAGGCCCTGGTTGTACTGCGGGGTGCCGGAGGTGTCGGTGTGGCCGTTCACCTCGATGCGCGTGTACTGCACCTTTGTTGAATTATCGGCGGCTTCGCGGATGATCTGGCGCGCACGGTCCGTGAGGGTTGCTTTATCCCAATCGAAGAACACCAGATAGGATCGTGCTGGTGCCTGGGCCGGAACAGGCGCGGGGGCGGGCGGAGCGGGCGGCGGCGGCGCGCCGAAATTGTAGCGCAAGCCCACCAGGATCGCATGGTTGAAGTCATTGCCCAGCTTCACCTTGGTACCGAACGCCGTCGATGGCGAGGTCTCCACCAAGGTACCGTAGCTGCGCGAACCCATGCCGAAGAAGCGATACTCGACCGTCAAGGCCAGTCCACGCACATACGGAACATTGAACGCGCCACCGACGATCGCCTGATAAGCGATGGCACCTTCGGTTCCGCCCAGTGAGAACCGCGGTATGCCGGTCACATTGTTGTAGAACCTGGTGCTGCTTTCCTGCGCCCAACCGTAGCCGACGCCAACACCAGCGTAGGGCGCAAACCAGGGGACGGGGATCAATGCCGAGAAGTCGTACAGCGCATTGAACATCACGGCGGGCTTGACCTCATAACCGCCAGCCCCGCCGGGAAAGCCGAGTCCGCTCGCATGGTTCCATTTGTTGCTGCGATAATCTCCCTCGATCTCGAAGCGGAAGCCGCTCGGTAACGCATAGCCAACGCTGCCCAGAGCGACAAACCCGGTTTGCGAGACGAGATGACCGTTGGCAGCGGTTCCGGTTCTCGGGTTAATCAGATGCTCGGGTTGTAGCCAGTTCGCTCCAGCGCCCGCGCCTACGTAGAGGCCAGTCAGCGGCGGTGGGGGTGCAAGCTCAGGAAGCTGAGCCATCCCTACGCTGGGAGCAGAAAACAGAACCGTTCCTAGAAGTACACTTCGTAACTGCATGCGAATGGCTCCCAACGTCGTGCGGGATGCAACGTTGCGGCTCCACCGCCCGCCTGTCAAAGCACAGCATTGTTAGTCGCAGGCCCCGTTGGAAATGATCATTATTGTTGCGGCGCCGCCACATGGATGCAGCGAGCTAAGCAGGTCGGGCCGACAACAGCCGATCTCTGTTTCTGTGCGGCTCGCAATTAGGTTCCGAGCGCAACAAACTTGGAGCCGGACCGGCCCAGCATGTTTCGCTGCTGTCGCTTTCGATGCGGCGACAATCCGAAACCGTCCCGCGCGCAACCGGGACATGTTGCTGATCGGGAACCACGAGCTTGCGGACGTGTTCAATCACCGGATCGCCAATTCATGGAATGCGAGCGTGAGCATCGGGCTGCTAGTCATTCTTGCGGGGTTAAGCCAGCCGGTCGCGGACATGCCAACGATCGAGGTCAGGCCGCAGATTCAGGTGCCAGACGCGACCCCGCAGCGCGCGAGCAAGTTCATGGAGGAGTCCTTCCGCCATCTCTCCAGTCCCGACGTGCTCAGCAAGTTCAAGCAGGACTACGCAGGGCTCATCGATTACTACGGGAAGGTCGTGAACCGGGACACGGTCATGCAGGAGAAAACCCGTTTCGTTCAACGCTGGCCGCAGCGCGACTATCGCCTTCGCCAAAATAGCATTGCGGTGGCGTGCAAGAACGAGACGGAAAAGCTTTGCGTGGTGTCGGGGGTGGTTGACTTCGAGTGCCGCAGTTCAGAGCGCCATGCAACTTCGACCGGCGTGGCTCGGTTTGATGCTGCCATTCTGTTTGAAGAGGATAGCCCCCGCGTCATCGGGGAGAGCAGCAAAGTGGTGGCTGAGGATGCCGGACACTCAGTTCGGCTCCCCGCTCCTACTTCGGCTGAACGGTAGCTGGCGCAGTGCCGGACCTCTCCATGCCCAAGTCGTGGGTCGACTGTTTCGACAAGTCGATCACCCGCACATGCCGGTGCGCTCGGTCTGGACGAAGCTGTTGAGCTGCTGCATCAGAGGCTGAACAGTATGCCGCAATACCCGGACGCTCGCGCAGGTCGTGCGGCATATTGCGACCATGATCCGGTAGACCCTGTGGCACGGTCTCCCGCTCAGCGCCTTGTCATCCCGCACGAAGGCCATCTTTCCCTTGCTGTGGCTGGTTGGGCAGACCCGCTTCGGTCCGCCATGTTCGTCGCAGTCGACGACGCCATGCTGCAGACGCTCGCCGCCGCGGTGCCAGCATTCCTACCGGACCGGCCAGTGCTTGAACTGCCGGCCTGCGACAGTCCGCCCTATGATCGATCACGACCGTCGCGCGCCGTGACAGGGCGGCGGGTGACCACGCTGGCCTGGTTGGCCGAGCACCACGAGCAGCGCGTCCTGGTCCTGACCACCCCGGAATCCCTGACCCGAACGCATCCCGCCCGCTGATCGTCTGTTGGAACGTTCAGTTCGCCTTGAACCGGGGCAGTCGCTCGATGACGGGTGGTTGGAAGCCACCTTGGCTGCCTTCGGCTACGAGCAGGCCGATCGGGTGACCGAACCCGGGGAATTCGCCGCGGCGATCGTCGCACTCGCCGGATACCAGGTTGCAGTTGCCGGGCCGACCACGTTGTTGGCCCGTCAGCACCTGGACACCTTCAGGCGCCGACTGAGTGGTGCCGGGCTTCGGATCGCGCCTCTGTTGCGTGGGGCGCGCCTGCCGGAGAGCCGGGACGTGCTGCGAAGCCTCGCCCGTGGCGAGACCGATATCGTCATCGGCACGCATACGATCATCGCTGCCCGGTTCCGCAATCTCGGCTTGATGGTGATCGACGAGGAGCAGCGCTTCGGTGAGGCGCAAAAGCGTGCGTTGCGAGAGAAGCGCTCCGGTGCGCATGTGTTGATCATGACGGCCACGCCGCTGCCACGCACGCTGCAAGCGGCGCTTGTCGGTATGGTGGGCGTGAGCGTGCTTGCGCAGCCACCGGCTGGGCGTCTCCCGATACGCAGCGTGGTAGCTCCATTCGATCCTGTGGTTGTGCGAACGGCACTGATGCGTGAAGCCCGCCGCGGCGGCCAGGCTTTCGTTGTATGCCCACGCATCGAAGACCTGGCACCGATGCAGGACCGGCTGCAGGAGATCGTGCCCGAGCTGTCGGTCGTGATGGCGCATGGCCGGCTGCGCGCCGATACGCTGGACCGAACCATGCTGGAGTTCGCGTCAGGCAAAGCCGACGTACTGCTGACGACCAATATCGTCGAAGCCCGCCTCGACATTCCCAATGCGAACACCATGCTGATATGCCGCGCTGCCCGGTTCGACCTGGCGCAACTTCACCAGTTGCGTGGACGCGTTGGACGCGGACGCGTGCGCGCGAGCACATACCTGTTGACCGATCCGGCACACCCGCCTTCGGCCGCGACACAGAAGCGTTTGAAAGCAGCGACCGCCTTCAGCCAGCTCGGCACCAATCTTGACCTCAGCCTGGCAGATTTGGAGCAACGGGGCGCCGGCGATCTCCTCGGCGAGGAGCAGGCAGGGCACATTCGCCTTATCGGCACCGAACTATACCGCCGCCTGATGACCCGCGCCGTGGCGCAGGCGCGCGGCGAATCCATCGCCGAGGAGTGGAGTCCAGCCGTGGTGGTCAACGCTGACGCGTTGATACCAGCGGACTTCGTACCAGAACCGGAGGAGCGCCTGGACATCTATCGTAGGCTTGCGCGCGCGACGTCGCTGAACGTGCTGGATGAGCTGTCAGCCGAGTTGGATGACCGATTTGGCACGCTGCCAAGGGCGGTGATCATGCTGCTCGACATTGTCCGACTGAGAGTCGTGTGCCGGGAATTGTGCATTGCCGCCCTGCATGCAGGTCCACAGGCCATTGCTCTCACGCCTCGCGGTGACAGCGACGCGTTGCTGCATTGGTTCCAAAATGCACGCCTCAGCAGTGATCGCGTTATCATCCCGATTGAGGCGAAATCGCCTGATGCTGGTTTGCATCATGTGCTCCAGGTCCTATCGGCTCGGGCGTCCCGCTGAAGCAACACACGCCGCAGCGAATGGTCGGCACCCGGGATCCGGCTCTTTCAGCGCAGGACCGACTTGGTGCGTAAGGCACTGATTTCACTTGGTCGGGGCGGCGGGATTCGAACCCACGACCTCCTGTACCCAAAACATATATCCACGCATGACACAAGGCGACAGACTGCGTCAGGAGCCTCAAATCTCATTAGTTTGCTGCTTCTGTCGTTGCGTGTCGGCATATGACCTGGTATCCATTTGGGGTCCTAAGTGCTCGGGATACCAACCAGTACAGGCGCGCAATGCCCTCCAAGCGGCTCACAGCAGCAGCTGTCGAAGCAATGTCACCCGGCTCAGTGCTTTGGGATAATGAGGTACGCGGCTTAGGCATACGCTACCGAGTGCGGGATCGGGTCTATCTTCTGAAGACGCGCATCAAGGGCCGCCAACGCATTCTGACCATTGGGCGGAACGGGCGTGGGGCTTGGGGCCCTGAGAGCGCCAGGCGTGAGGCGATTCGCCTGCTTGGGCTCATCAGAGACGGCAAAGACCCGGCATTCGAACGGGATCGAGCTAAGACTGCACCCGACCTGGAAACGTTCGCGGCCCGTTATGTCTCGGAATATGGCCGTTCTCACAAGAAAGCTCGCTCTGTCGCCGAGGATGAGCGTATGCTGAAACTTCATGTTCTCCCTGCACTTGGACGCTTGAAAGTAGCGGAAATCGGCCGAGCAGCGGTAGCGCGGTTCCATGCCGCTCTGCGGGAGAAACCTGTTGCTGCCAACCGTTCACTTGGGCTGCTTTCGGCGATGCTCAGCTGGGCAGAAAGCGTGGGCGAGCGTCCCGACGGTTCCAATCCCTGCCGCCGCATCGATCGCTATCCCGAGAAGCCACGGCAGAGGCTGCTGTGCGCTGCCGAGCTAGCCCGGCTAGGTGACGCCTTGGACCACGCTGCGGAGCCATGGACGAACGCGAGCATTGTGGCATGGCGGGATGAGTGTGAGCGGCAAGCGCAGGGGATGGCCATTTCCGGGCCAGAACGCGGCTCATGCATTGAGGCCAGAATGCCACGTCGTGAGACGGCGGAGGACTGGCGGGCAATCGCCACTATTCGACTGCTCTTACTGACTGGCGCTCGGTTGAGCGAGATTTTGTCGCTTCGTTGGGACTGGATCGACGTGCTGCAAGGAATTGCCCGGCTTCCATACAGCAAGACAGGGCCGAAGAACCTTTATCTGCCCCCCGGGGCGTTGGCAGTTTTGGAGGCGATGCCACGTATCGCCGACAATTCACATGTATTGCCCGGTGAGCGTGCCGGTGCCTACTTCGTGGGTATTCAAAAACCTTGGCAACGGGTACGGGCCTTGGCAGGTCTGCCTGGCCTCCAACTCCACGACCTGCGCCATGCGTTCGCCAGCGTGGCGGTCGCGGGCGGCGATAGTCTGTTCATCATCGGAAAGATTTTGGGCCATCGGCATGCGAGCACGACGGAACGGTACGCTCACTTGGCGCCAGATCCCGCGAAAGCTGTGGCGGACCGCACGGCTGCGCGATTAGCAGCGATGCTGCGCCCAGGCTGGTAGAGATAGAACAGTAAGCCACCTGGTAGCCTGAGGCGGCCAGAGCGAAACCAATCGGCCGGAGTTTAACAGACTGCAGAAAGAGTCCGACGGCGTGGCGTCCAGCGATGGAAAGAATCCGGGGAAGCTGCGCAAAAATCGATGTTGCGGGCATACCGCCTACCAGAATCAATGTGTCCCGGCCGACCGACGCAAATCATCTTTCAGCAGCTATTAACGCCATGCCGACCAAGAGGTCGCGTTCCCAGAAGCAACACGGATTTCGTAACCGTAGCGCTCGACCGCCGGACCACGGAATACCGTTCGTCATACCATTCGTCGTGCCAGCCGGCTTCTTCTCCCCGGAAGACGTGCAGCGGCTGTCCGACAGGGCTGCTAGCGAAGATCCGCAACTAAGTGTTAAAACTACAACAGAACAGGATCTGCTCCGAGCGGCGCAACAGATCCACATCGCCTTCGATTGGGCGATCCGTTGTGACCAGATCGATGAGAAACGCAGGGAGCCCCAAAGCGCTCGGCGCTGGTAACGCCGTATTGCCCGGCTTGCCAAGGATTTTCTCGACACACTCGGTCTGGACCCGGCAGAGTGTTTGGATGGCACCACGGCGCTGCAACCAGGATACCGTCTTCCAAGCATTGCTGATTTCCGGCAATCGATCGATGGTTTGGCTGCATCATGCCCATGGTTGCCCGATCCAATTGATCAGTTGACCAGACGCGTCTGGGAGGAACCGAACCCCCATCATCCCACGATTGGTGTCGACCTGGTAGGCCAATGCAACCTGCGTGCACGGGCATCATTTATGGTGGATAGATTACCAAGGACGCTAGCACTGGTCGCCGCTCTGGCAGAGTACCATGCAGATGAATTACGTCAGCAACGACGAATAGCGGGAGAGCGGCCAAACCAACTGCGGCGACAGCTCTTCAAGCACCTAGCTGGCATCCACGAGACAATATTCGGGTGCAAGCCGCGTACGAGAGACAAGATTGGGAAGCCGCGCCTCGGTTCCATTTCGTGGGCGAGGAAGATCATTGAGCATGCGAGCCGCAACATCAACGACATAGGCTCTCCGGACGCTGTCAAATACGCTAGGGCGCTCCAAGCTATTGTCCGACAATCCGACCATTCGCTTGCACAGCTATTGGAAAACGGATCGCTGGCACGGCGAGTAGAGAAGACGTAAGCGATGTGGCGCTGACACATTGCGGCACGGTGTCGTGCCGTGATGGAAGCGGTGCATGGACGCGACGCTGTTGCCGCCGGCGAAGGCGGAGGACGCTCATAGGGCTGATCGTAAGAGTGTACGGCGTCCGCAGGTCGAGCTGATCATCCGTGGTGAGAGGCGGCGTCGGTGGTCGATCGCATGCCGTCAGCAGCGGGTTGTTATACACATGGCGCCAACAGTTGCTGGCCGGCGAACTTGGCCCAGCGGTACGACCGGCGCCCACCTTCGCCAGGGTCGAGATCACCGCTGCATCAGGACATCCTGACCCACCCGCTCCCGCGCCGACGGAACCAGCTGGGTCGGCAGCGACGATACCCTTGGCACGGTCGGAAGGGGTGATCGAGATCGTTCTGACAGATGGCGTGACGCTGCGGGTGGATGCCCAGGTGGATGGGCGTGCGCTGCGTCGGGTTCTAGCCGTGCTGGAGGGCCGATGACTGCGCTTGCGGCGGGTCTGCGGGTCTATCTCGCCTGCGGGGTCACTGAAATGCGCAAAGGGACGATCGGGCTGTCGATGGTGGTGCAACAGAACTTGGCAGAGGATCCGTTTGGGCGGGGCGGTCTTTGCCTCCGTGGGCGCCGCGCTGGGCTCATCAAGCTGATCTGGCACGACGGTGTGGGGCTGTGCATGCTAAAGTCCGTCCGAAGACATCATGGGGGATTACAAAGCTTTCTGAGCATGAGGCGGATCGAGGCGAGGCGGAGGAACGCGAGCGCATTGTGGTTGCGATTTTCCCAGTCCTTGGCGAGGCGGCGACATCGATTGAGCCAGCCGATGGTGCGTTCGACGATCCAGCGTTGCGGTTCGGCGACGAAGCCTTCGGTGTTATCAGCGACGCTTGACGATCTCGACCGCAAGGTTGGGCAAGACATTGGTGACACCGTCGAGGAAGATCGGCCCGGTATAGGCGCTGTCGGCGAACAGCTTGCGCAGGAACGGGAACTGTCCGAACAGGGTGGACAACAACAGAACCCCGCCGTCGCGGTCCTGAATATCCGCGGCAGTAACCAGCGCGTGCAGCAGCAGACCGAGCTATCGACCAGGACGTGGCGCTTCTTGCCCTTGATCAGCTTGCCGGCATCGAAGCCATGCGGATCGATCGCACGGCCCCCTTTTTCTGCGCTTTTCACGCTCTGGCTGTCGACGATACAGGCGGTCGGGCTGGCCTCGCGCCCAGCCTGCTCGCGGCATTTCACATACAGCGTATGATGGATCTTCTCCAGCGTTCCATCCCAGTCCCACAGGCAGAAGTAGCCGTTCACCGTGCTGCGCGGCGGCAGGTCCTTCGGGAGGTAGCGCCACTGGCAACCGGTGCTCAGCACATACATCACGCCGTTGACCACCTCGCGCATGTTGACGGTGCGCTTTCCGCCGCCCCGTTTGGCCGGCGGGATCAGCGGCTCGACGTGCGCCCATTCGGCGTCGGTGAGATCGCTGGGATAGCGCAGACTTGTCGCGGTCATAGCGATGGCGGTTCTCAATCGTCCACATCAGGGCACCTCGCAGATCGGTGCCAGACCGAATCACAGCCGATCGAGCCGGTTCAAGCGGTCCGTGCGGCCAGCGGGTAACCGACTCAAATAAATCACGAAGTCTCGGGACGGACACTAACCAAACGGCTCGAAGCGGGGCCAGTTCGCCTGGCGGACGTCGAGCACCGGGACGGATCACGCTGATCTCCGTGCAATTGGCCGCTGCTGGACGGATACGAGTGGCGGGCACCTGTATCACTGCGCAGGCCGGAGCTGGCTGGATAATGGGGTAATCTACCAAGAAAATGCTGGCCCCGACGCGGAAAGCTCGTTCATGACTGCGATGTGCAGATTGACACCGACGCATTGCCGAACGATCCGGTCGTGCTGCAACAGATACTGCGCGACTTGTATGCAGAGAATGACAAACTACGGCTGCTGAGCGATCGCCTGACGGCCATCAGTTCGGTCGACGCTCCGAGCAGCTGGCGGTTGAACAACTTCAGCTCGGCCTTGAGGATCAGGAACAGACCGTTGCTGAGCACCAGGCGGCCCAGGAGGCGTCCGAGCCGGCTGATGGCTCCAAGGCAAGATCTCAACCCGCTAGGCCCGCCCGGAATCACGGCGCGCTGCCCTCGCATTTGCCGCGTTATGAAGTGGTGATCAATGTCGAGCAAGAAGCCTGCCCGTGCTGCGGTGCCGACATGCATTACATCGGTGAACTGCGCACCGAGCAGCTCGATATGTCACCCGCACACTGCGCGTGCGGGTGACACGGCGTCCACGGTATGCCTGTCGAAGCTTTGCCGAGGCTGTTGTCACCGCTGAAGCGCCGGCGCGGCCGATCGATGGCGGAATGCCGACTGAGGCGCTGATTGTGCATATCGTCGTCAGCAAGTTCTGTGATTCGCTCCCTTGTATCGCCAGTCGCAGATGTTGGGGCGGCAGGGTGTCACACTGGACCGCTCAACCCTGAGCAATTGGGTGGGCACCGCCTGCTGCTGGCTGACACCGCTTTACGAACTGGTGGTCGCCACGGTGCTGTCGTCGCCCAAGGTCTTTGCCGACGACAATACGCTGCCGGTGCTCGATCCCGGTCGCGGGAAGACCAAGACCGGCTATCTCTGGTGCTATGCCGTTGACGACCCCATGGTGCGGTCCTTCCAAATCCTGCGGTGCCCTACCTCTATACCGAGGACCGCAGGAACGCACGCCCCGCCGAACACCTGGCGCACTTCGCAGGGGTACTGCAGATGGATGGGTATGGCGGCTTCGAGCGCCTAGCGGGCGATCGTGCTGATGCATCGATCCAACTGGCGTTCTGTTGGGCCCATATGAAGCGTGACTTCTTGCAGTTCCATGCGTCAAGGAAGTCGCCGCTCGCGGCCGAGGTGCTGGCGCGTGTCGCTGCGCCTCGTGTCCGGGCGAACCGAAGCTAATGAATTGCGCACTCTGCTGGCTTGGAATTGGCGCACCGAGAAGCACACCGAACCGATCGGCATAGCAGCATGATCGATAACCTTCACCAAGTGGAACGCCTGCTCGCCAGGCTCGCGGCGGCATTACCGGTATCGGCTCGCGTCACCCCTGAGCTGGCTGCCACGCTGCAACAACCTGACGCTGTCGCTCCGATACCTCCAGTCTGCTCAATCACTTCAGTCAGTTATGCCGGGGACGAAGGCGGGATCATGTGCAAATTGGACTTCGGTCCCGCACAGGAAAACGCCATATACACCGCGCTCACCCATCTGCGCTTCGATCCGCGTCTGCCGCTCACGCGAGATATCACTGCCTACAAGAAGCACCGCGTCAAACGCATCCGGCGCTTCCCGTCGTAGCTCTCCACCACATGAGAGCCGTGATCGGCAATCGTGCCGCCGCCACGACGCTTATGAGAAGACGAGCTCTGCGCGGTGATTGGCCCGAGGTTGAGCCCAACTCTCCCCAGCGGTTTTCATTGCACGTGATGTCGTTTTGGCGCCAGACAGCGGCGAGCGCCGTCTTCTGGCGCAGAATAACAGGATGAAGCCATTGCGGGTACACCGGCAAAAGCAGGCCGCCAGCATATTGGGCGTGAGTCTGCGGCACCTACAGCGCTTGGACAATCTGGGCATAGGCCCAGCGAAGACCCAACTGGGCGACCGTCTCGTCGGTTACACTGACCACGCGCTGTCTGCCTGGGTTGCCCAGCGCACCATGCCGCGAGAAGTGGACACTGAAGTTAAAGCGCCGGCAGACGCCGAAGTAGAGCCGTATGAACCCAACGTGCCGTTAGGCGCACGCTACCGACTGCAGCGCCAGCGCTCAGGCAAGGGCGAACCGCCTGATCTGGCCGATAGCCGCTGAGCCGAAAAAGAATTTTTTTCCCGCTAGTGCGTCTCCTCGGGGGCCGGGTCGAGTTATGCCTATAATCGATGCAGTATCGTTACAAGAAATTGGCTACCGAGCCTATATCGCTCTAGCTGCTACGGACGCGCGTTCGGAAGGTGCGTTGCGTGTCGAGCAAGACGTATTCACCACATGGGCCGAAGCACGGGCATGGGTGCAGAGTTGGCGTCGAGGTTCCGATCTATCGGACTTCGCAGCCAGCATTGTTTGCGTCTTCCCGGGTCTTGCCGCTCATCAATACCACCTTTGGGACTGATTCGGCGGTACGCGATGCACGGATCGACCACCAGAATCTGCGAACTCAGCTTAGGGGGCCGCAAAGACAGCCTCGTCATCTATCCTGACTGCCACTGGCATAGCTTCGAAGCCGACGAATGGGGGCAAGGTCCACAATCGTTCATCGAGTTCTTGCGCCCCGGCATCGAGCCCGCTGAGGTACGCCGCTTCGTTCTTGACTGGCTGCGCACTCATCCCGCACCGGGAGTTTGTGGCAGCTACGAGAGCAGCCAGCTGCATCGGTTCGGCCAAAGGTTGCTGGACTGGAGATCGCTATGGTTTCGATGACGCCGCTACAGGCTGCGATCAACCTCGCTTCTCATGGATTAGCGGCGTTCCCATGTCTGCTCGATAAGCGTCCTGCCTGCCCTCACGGGTTCAAAGATGCGCGCACTGATGCCGACGTGGTTCGCTCACTGTGGCAGCGATATCCAGGTGCGCTGGTCGGTCTCGCCACGGGGGTCACGTCCGTCAAGCAGGTGTAGATTCGCGGTGTAATGGAAGCGACTCATTGGCGCATCGGCGCCGGCGAAATTGGCGCTCAGCATATCACTGGGTGCGATGGGCGGCACAGATATGGTGCTGCGACCGCGATCGCCGCCGTCAAGTCCTGCGCCTTTGGCGCACCGCTGCGCGGCTGCGGGACCTTGACGGCGACGCCACGGTCGAGCGTAGGGCATAGGTGCCGTCAACGGCACAGCCTGCCTCTCGCGTGTCGCCGTCATGCGGCTGATGGGATTTGCCTTTGTTCATTGGCTGGGCTGAACAGCTCTGCCATCGCCTCGACCTGCATGTAGCGGTGCTGCAACTGCCATTCGTCGTTTTGTTCCAGCAGCACCGCGCCGATCAGCCGGATGATTGACGCCTCATTGGGAAATATCCCGACCACATCAGCCCGCCGCTTGACCTCCTTGTTCAACCGCTCAAGTGGGTTCGTGCTGTGGATCTTCGCGCGGTGCTGCTCGGGGAAGTCCAGGTGCGACAAGACATCTATCTCGCTCTCGTCGATGAACGCCGCCAGCTTTGGCCATTTCTGCCGTAGCTGATCAGCCACGTGACGCAGCGTCTGGCTGGCCTGCGCGCGATCCGGCTGGATGAACGCCTGGCGCAGCGCGGCTGCCACCATGCTCTGCTGGGTCTTCACGACGTAAGATAGCGCGTTCCGCATCCAGTGAACGCGGCAGCGTTGCCATGTCGCGCTGAATACCCGGCGGATAGCAGCCTTCAACCCCTCATGCGCATCGGAAATCACCAGCTTCACACCGCGCAGACCACGGCGGGCCAGGCTCTTGAGGAAGACCGACCAGAAGGTCTCGGCTTCGGAAGAACCGATGTGCAGCCCAACGATCTCTCGCTTGCCATCCGTGTTTGCCGCGACAGCGATTATCGCAGCGACCGAGACGATCCGGCCGCCCTCCCGCTGCCTCAGATAGGTCGCGTCCAGCCACAGATAGGGCCATTCGCCCGCCAGGGGACGGTCAAGGAACGCGCGCACACGCTCATCGATGTCCTTGCACAGCTTGGAGACCTGCGACTTGCTGATCCCGCTCAGCCCCATCGCCTGCACCAGATCGTCCACTCGCCGGGTCGAAACCCCGCCGATCCACGCCTCCTGGATCACCGCTACCAGGGCCTTCTCCGAAACCTTCCGGGCTTCAAGGAATGGCGGGAAGTAGCTGCCCTGCCGCAGCTTCGGGATCCGCAACTGAAGTGACCCCAGCCGCGTATCGAGCGCGCGATCGCGGTAGCCGTTGCGCCAGGTCATGCGCTCGCCACTGCGCTCGTAGCGCCCTGCACCAATCAGACCTTCAACGTCCGCTTCCATCAGCAACTGCAGTACCGCTTCCGCCACAGCGCGCAGGAAATCTCCCTCACCAGACTTCTCCAGCAACTCGGATAACGGCAGTCTCTCGTCGGCCATCGGATCCTCTCTCGGCTCTGGTTGCAGTCTCGCAAACTCCACCCTGGCCGACCGGGCCGATGGCCGCCTCCACCTACACCGCCACGCCACACCAGGCGTCGCTCCGAATCTCCACCATCTCCGGGGACGCTAACGCCACGGGCGAGATCTCGAACCTCGCCGTGCTCGATATCGATGCAAAGCATCCCTCGGCGCATGAATGGTGGGCGGCCCATCGCGAGCAACTGCCGGCGACGTGGACGGTGCGGACCCGCTCAGGGGGGCTTCACCTTTGGTTCCTACATGCACCCGGTCTTCGCTGTAGCGCGGGTATGATTGCAGATGGCATCGATGTGCGCGCAGAGGGTGGTTACGTCATCGCTTGGCAGTGCGTCGGCCTTCCGGTCCTGAAGCCCGTTCCGCTGGCACCGTGGCCGGACTGGCTGAAACCGCCGGCACCGAAGCGCATCCACAGCATCGTGGGAACGCAGCGGATACCCGATAACAAGCAGGCCAGCGGACTGGTCCGCTTCGCCGCACTCGCGCCAGAAGGCGAGCGAAATGACCGGCTGTTCTGGGCCGCTTGTCGCATGGCCGAGATGGTGGCTTCGGGCCTGCTGGCCCCGGGGCAGGCTGAGGCGTTGCTGGTTTGCGCAGCAACGTACGCCGGGCTCTCCGAGGATGAGGCCATCCGCACAACGCGCAGCGCCATGGCCACCGCGGGGCTCGTGTGATGGACGACCCCTTCGGTGACGCGAATGAATTCCTGCGCGACGCGCTGAAGCGCAAGCCGGACCTCGTGGTTCATGGTGCCGATCGCCCGGAGACGGTGCGCGCGCTCCTCGGTCTGTTGAGGGTGGACGGCGAGCTATATGATCGGGGAGGCGTATTGGTGAAGCTCACCCGACCTTCTGATGGGGGCCCGCTGGTCGCGCGCGAACTAAGGCCGAATAACGTCATTGTGGAGGCGCATCGGCACTGCCAGCCGGTCAAGTACAATGACAAAGGCGAACGGGTCGCGATCACCCTGCCCATGGCGGTGGCGCAAATGCTGCTCGACCTGCACGAGTGGGGACTCAAGCCCCTGGCGGGCATCACCACAGCGCCTCTTCTCGACGCCGATGGTAACATCATCAGCCAGGCAGGGTACGACCCTTGTCGCGCTATGTGGTGCGAGCCAGTGCCTGATCTGACTGTTCCGAATCAGCCGACATTTGACGAGGCAAGTGCCGCGCTTCACCGCCTGCGTCAGGCATTTCGGACATTCCCCTTCGCTGGATCGCGCCTTGTGGTAGACGGTCCGTTGATGGTTGTCGATGTAACTGAACCACCGTCACCCGCAGAGAGCGCGTTCCTCGTCGGCCTACTGACCGCGTGTTGCCGACCGAGCCTCTGGCTTGCTCCCGGCCTGCTTGTTGTCGCCCCTGAGGTTTCAGGGGCGGGTAGTGGCAAAGGCCTGCTTGTCCGGGCCATCTGTGAAATCGCTTATGGTAATCCGCCCTCGGCGTTCACGCCTGGTCATGACCGCCAAGAACTGGACAAGCGGTTCGTATCAGCCTTGATCGAAGCAAAGTCTGCAGTGTTCTTGGACAATGCAAACGGCATGTCGCTCCGCTCCGATACGCTGGCGAGTGGACCTACAGAGCGTCCTGCTCATGTCCGCCTGCTACAGCATTCGCGGATGGTGCCGATGAACTGTACCGCATTCATCGCAGTCACGGGGAATGGACTGAGCGTAAGTGAAGACCTGGCGCGCCGCTTTGTCGAGAGTGCCCTTGACCCGCAGTGCGAAGATCCGGAAACACGGCCGTTTCCTGCAGGATTCCTGCGGAGTATCAGATCGCGACGCCTCGAACTGCTTTCAGCGGCGCTGACGATTTGGCGTTACGGACGCCAGAACGCCAGTGCGCTCAAGCGGGGTCTGCCGCTTGGCAGCTACGAGGAATGGGCAGAGTGGGTGCGAGACCCGTTGTTGTCACTCGGGTGCTGCGACCCTGTCGAACAGGTGCAGCAAGCGAAGGCGAACGATCCGCACCGGCGGCGGATTGCCGACCTCTTCGCGGCCTGGTGGGAGAACCATCAGGATCGCCCGGTCGCGGCCATGCAGTTGGCAACACCCGTCCACGTGTTGCTCGACCCACAAGGGCGTGGACGGCAGTTCGTCGCAGCCCGGCTGACGAAATTGGTAAGCACGCGAGCTGGAGGGTTCGTCCTCACCAGCGAAGCCCCAGCCGGGAAGTGGGGGGCGCACACCTATGCTCTGCGCCAGAACGGCTCGGAGCGGCAAAGCACATCCTCCAGCACTGCCGGGCAGGCTAACCAGCCGGCTGACAATGAGCGCGGCCCTATGCTCCCTATGCCCGCCTATGATTTTGAACCTCATGCAACTGATGCCGCTCAAGAGTGGGAGCAGGATCTTTGATGTCGGGATATGAACTCAGGCTCCGGCAAAAACATCACTACGCCTCAAAATGCATAGGGCATCATAGGGGGCATAGGGCTGCTCGCATCCGCGAACAGGCCGGTCCGAACCCTATGCCCCCTATGATGCCCTATGGTTTGGAGGCCAAGGTCATCGCGGGACGATTGCGGAAGGCATCACGATGACCGCCTCCAACATCCTGCACCATGCTGAGGCGGCCGGGCTGAAGCTCCAAATGCACAACGGTAAGGTGCGCGTCAGTGGGAAAGGACCGCGGCCAACACACCTGCTTGCAGAACTTCAGAAGTACCGGGAGGACATTGCGCACCTGCTGACCCTCCGCGAACGGCTGCAATCCGCTGAATCTTCGCCAGGACTTCTGTACCACTCCTTCACCCAAGCTCCGAAGGTCCCCAAATCGGTGGCAGCGTGACTTGCATACGCCGCCGGCAGCCGAAAATTCTGCTATGCCGGATCACCCCTCCAGCATCCGGCACAGCAATACACGCTGCCATCAACAGGAAAAACCCGTTCCTGTACCGGATGTGCCGGATGAAAGGCGGCCTTCTCACGCCCATGGTCACGATCACCCCTCGGCGCCCATATCTGCTTACCCTGAGAATGAAGGAATCGACGAGCTGTGGTAACTGCTTCGTCCCCTTCGCTCGACACCCCTTTGCCCGAACTACTGAAGATCGCCAACCGGGCTGGTGCGAGGTTCCGGCTGGCAGGCAGCCAGCTTCGGGTCACTGCCCCGAAGGATGAGGCGCTACGGTCGGTACTGGCTGCCCTGAAGGCGCAGAAAGCGGCGGTATGGGAGCTTCTCGGCGGCCGTGAACTCGATGCTCCTTCTCTTGACCTGATCGCCAGGTTGGGCGTGGAGCCCGTGGTCCCACGCACTTGCGAGGAGGCGCTCCGGCTAATCGCTGAGATGGAGGCTGACTCGGAGGCGTACACTCCGGAAGGGGTGAAACAGTCGCGCGGCGGGTTGTTGGGCCTGGACGTCGAAACTGCCGCCAGTCCCTGCGAGGAAGAGCGGCCGGCGGCGCGCTTGCGGTTGAGGGATGGTCTGCCGGCTAAACACCAGCCCGGCCTGAGGGGTGGAGCAGGGCTGGATCCGCATCGGTCAACTATCCGCCTGGTACAGCTCTATGGTGGTGGTAAGCGGTGCCTGGTGCTGGACACCACGCTGGTACCGATCGGGATTTTCGCCGATGTATTCGCGCGCCGTGTCATGGTGATCCACAACGCGGGTTTCGAGCTGCGCTTTCTCGCGGAGGCCAGCCTGGACATACCACGGTTCGAGGACTCCATGCAGGCTCTTGGTCTGTTGCTGGGCACGCATCGGCGCGGCCTAGATGACGCGGTGGACACGTATCTTGGCCTGACCCTACCGAAGGCGTTGCAGCGTAGCGACTGGTCCGCGCCACGCCTCAGTCCCGGTCAGATCGCTTATGCCGCCCTGGATGCGATCGTCACATTCCGGCTCTGGTTGAGACTGCGCATTGAACTTCATGAGAAGCAGCGCGGCCCCGCTTATATCCTCCAACGCGATGTCACGCCGGCAACTGTGCGGATGACCCAGCGCGGTATCACGCTCGACACTGTGGGACACCAGCAGCAGATGGTGGAATGGCGGTCCACGCTCGCGACCGCGAGGAAAGAATTTGCCGAGGAGACTGGGCAAGACCCACCAGTCACGCCCAACGAAGTCCGGGTATTCCTCGCCAAGGTGTTGCCACCCGAGGTCATCGAATCGTGGCCACGCACCGGGACTCAGCATGCCCTGTCGATCAAAGCCGCGGACCTCAAACGCCATACCGCGGTGCCAGCAATCCGGACGCTGCTCGCGATCCAAGCGATGACGAAGCTCAACAACACGTTCGGCGAAGAGCTGGCAAACAAGGTGTCGACAAAGTCCGGCCGGTTACACCCAACCTACAACATCGCAGCCGCCAAAACCGGAAGATTCTCCTCCAGCGACCCGAACATCCAGCAAATTCCCAAGCACAAGGCAAAGGGACTTCGCCGCTGTTTCATCGCGGCACCTGGCATGAAGCTGGTGGTCGCAGACTACTCCGCCATGGAACTGCGCGCTGCGGCAGCGATAGCCGAAGATGAAGCAATGAACGCGGACTTCGCTAACGGAGTTGATCTGCATCGGCGCCAGGCGGCCGAGATGCTGGGGATTCCACAGAGCGAGGTGACAGCACAGCAGCGCGACACCGCCAAGCCAATCTGCTTTGGCACCATCTACGGCGCTGGTGCGCGCGGCCTTGCCGCTTCAGCCTGGGCCAACTACGGGCTGCTCTTGTCAGAGGCCGATGCAGAGACCGCGCGCCGGGCCTTTCTGACGCGCTATCCGAGCCTAGGCGCCTGGATGGACCACAATTTCCTGCGGTCAAACCAGCTCGGTTTCATTGCAATCGGCCGACTCGGCAGGGTGATCGAGGCATCCTGGGAGCACCCGCAGCGAATCGATGGCAACTACAATTGGGGTTTATCTGACGATCAGGAGGTAGACCTCGACGACGCGGACACCAGCCATCGCCCGCCTTTCCAATGGCAGCGGGTGCTGAAGCGGACGCTGACCTGCAACGCGCCTGTCCAGGGCGCTTGCGCCGATGCAGCGATGCTGGCGCTCTCCTGGATTGACGCCAAGCTCATGGCGGCCGGTATCTCCGGTGGCCCCGTGCTCTTTGTGCATGACGAAATCGTCGTCGAGGTACCCGAAGCCGATGCAGAGCGTGCTGGTGTCCTGCTTGACGACTGTATGACACGAGCATTCGGCACCACATTTCCCAATGCGCCACTTGCTGGTTTGCTAGAGCTGCGCATCACCGATGCTTGGGGTCCAGTGAAGTGAGCAGCCACGCTGAATGTGCCCTATGGGAGCAGCCAGTCGAGCAAGGCGGCCAGGCCCTGAATCTCTCTGAGGTGAGTACGCTCCGCCCTATACCACTGATGATACAGCAGCATACGACCCGCCAAGTCATTCAATCGCTCGCGAAGCCGCGCACACTAGCACAGGGGCTACTGCCAGGCACGCAGCTTATTTCGACAAACGAAGTGCTGCCCTAATGGGCCATCAAAGCGTCAGATGCAGGCCCGTACGATCTTTGTCTATCGGAGGGCTTTGATATGAACGGGACACTTGTGCAGATGCTCCTGGCGATCGACCCTGGTATTACTGATGCATATGCGCTGTTAGGCCGCACTGTGCTCGTAGGTGATCTCCCAGTCCACCAGGCCCAGCATGGCCTTGGTGCCAGGGTGCGGCCCGAGCTGGATCTGCACAGTTTTCGTGAACTGCTGGTCGGCTACGACATAGAGCACGTTTGCATCGAACGGGTCACCGCACGGCCAGGCCAGGGTGTGACATCAATGTTTCGTTTCGGCGAAGCCGCCGGTGCGCTATATGGCCTGATTGTTGGGCTAGGAATGCCGGTGACGTTCGTGATGCCGCAGCAGTGGCAGAGGTTTCACCAGGTTGGGGCTGCACCTGATGCTGCCCGGCAGCGCGCGGTGCAATTGTACCCGGAGATGGCATCACAGCTGGCCCGTAAGAACGACCACCACCGTGCCGATGCACTACTGCTGGCGCACTATGCCGCTCACGCGACCAATGCTCCTGCAGCTGGGGGGTCGGCACACGGCGACGGACACGCAATTCGAGATGCTGCTGCGGACCTCGTGGCAACGGGAGGAGTTAATGGCACACCGACGAGGTGATCCCGCGGTTGAGGGCGATATTTCTCCGGCTGCCCACGACACCACGAAATGTGTGGGAGGTCGCGCGCGCATCAAGGGGCGTAACGGCGGTACTTTGACACCATTTCGGCCTGGCGATCGGCATATGGAGGGGTTCAACAAGCCCACGAGTCTCCGCGAGACGTTGGCTCTGGCGCGCAAGCATAGCCCCGAAGCGATGATGACCTTGGTCAACAACTTGCACCATGAGGATGGGCGCATCTCAACCATGTCCGCGTCACTCATCTTGGAACGTGCTTGGGGCAAGCCCCGTGAGATGAAGCCCGAGGAGCATCAGCAGGCGCATATAGACCTGAGCCAGCTCAGCGGTGAAGAACTTTCTATACTGGTCAGGCTGGCTCGGAGTGGTCGGCTCAAATCAGTGGAAAGTGACCGCGAGCACGAACCCGCGCCGACCATAGAGGCGAAACCGGTCGATGAGCAGTGACGCGAGCATCACGCCATACGCCATGCAAACCGCTGTCGGCCGAACTGCTCTCGCGCGTCGGCAGGCAGCTATTGCCGCCGATGAGTTCGACGCGGCAATCGAGGCATGCCTCGAGGAGCTGCGCCGGTTGATCTCGCTTCGACAGATCGCAGTTGCCTTACCCGCGGAGCTACTGTCGCGGGGGTGGATTCCGCTTCTGACGGGGCCAGACAAGGTCGAGTGGCGGCAACCGTCCGAATAGCGGTGTCTGGTGCTGTCGTGGCCGCGATCCCGCTGGGGTTGCCGGCGATCAGCTGATCGGCGTGCCTCAACTCATTACAAAAGGTGTCTTTTGTTAAATGTTCGACATGCTATGCCCTGTTCGATCAGGAGCTTACTAGCATGGCGCGACGGACATCCACCAGGCGTAATGTCAAGAGTGTACGCGATCTGGCCGCCGCGGATGCGCATGAACGCGCCAAGGACTTCCTGACACCGACCGAGATCGACGTGCTGCTCGAAGCGCTGAAGCGCGGCCGGCATGGCGCCCGGGATTACCTGCTCGGGCTGATGATGTATCGCCATGGCCTACGGGTCAGCGAAGCGATTAGCCTGCGCCGGGACGAAGTCGATCTCGACCACGCACGCCTGTGGGTCCGCCGCTTGAAAAGCGGTCTCTCGGTCGACCAGCCGATCGCCGGCGACGAAATGCGGGCAATGAAGCGCTACCTCGGCACAAGGACCGACGGTTTGCCTTGGCTGTTCCTGTCTGAACGCAACCAGCCAATGACGAGACAGGCCATGAACCATCTCTTGGTCTCCGCAGCGGTGCGCGCCGGCTTACCTCGCGTGCGGCCGCACATGCTGCGGCATTCCTGTGGCTACTACCTGGCCAACCGCGGATACGACCTGCGCCTGATCCAGGACTATCTCGGTCACCGCGATCCGAAGCACACGGTCCACTACACGCGGACGGCGGCGAGCCGGTTCGAGGGGCTATGGAGATGACACCCTCTGGAAGGTGTTTTCGCCGTGACCGACCGGAGATCGCTCCCGGGTGTATGGGCGAACCAAAAGTTTCGAACTGGAACAATGCCTCGCGACCGACGCAGCGGACTACGTCAATGCTGGCGACACCGCAGTTCGGCAAGATGATCCTCGCTCCCAAAGCTCGACCGGGGTCCGCTTCGCCTCAATGTGCTCGTCAAGCAGGTAATCTCTCGCTGCACCAACGCCGCGAGCTGAACACGTTTGTCCCGCAGAACTGTCGATCCCACCAGTTCGCCTTGCTGTTTCCGGTCGCCGCACCACTCGACGCCCAGCACCGATGTGGCGATCGTGAGCTTCAGCGAGGAGTGCGGTGCTCGGAGAACAGCTCGGTCAAGTCCGTCCCCAGCGTCGGGTGCACACTTCGAGTGCTGCTGGAGCGCCGGAGCAGTGGCGAGATTTGTCGCGGCATAATGGTGTGAAGTGCGCGACCGATAGATCGCGCTCCGTCGAGGGGTGGGGTGGGTAGGGCAGCCCCTTAAACCGGGGCACCGAAAAGTTCGGATGGCGCGGTCGTCCTATGCGCAACAAATACCCAAGTTCCTGTTCCGATAGAACAACAATATTTTAGGAAAGCCGCTAACGCGACTGGGCTTTTGCCACCTGCCCACGAGCGGTCACCACCGATGGCCATACAGGATCGCTTTTGGGCGTGCGCGCGTAGGCTTGACGACTCCGAGCCTCGCGGGCTGTTGTCTCGGGCAGCCATCGCCCGCACGCGCGCGGCGGACCCCACGAGCGACCAGAGCCACGGCCACGGAGCCATCGGCTAGCGTCCAATAGCGGGACGGCCCTTCAGGGCGATGACAATTCCACTTCACCGGTGAGGTTTGTCATGCGTGTAGTGCGCCGCTCGCGTTCAGCGTTTGATCAGGTTGTCGCTGCTCTCCAACGGTCAGGGTGCAGGGCCAGCGCCTGCGCTCTGCAGCTGCCGAAAAATCTGTCTGCGGACGACTACGTGGGCGTTGGCGTCGCGATCGCCAGGATAGAGCAGGCGACGCACTGGTGGCTCGGTGACTGGTGGGCTTACGGCGAACATTGCTACGGTGATCGGTTCGCACTAGGCCCTGTGGACAAACCGTAGTTTGGCGGTGTTCAGTGGTTACTGAACAGGCGCGGGCAACAAAAGAATCTGGGACTGTCGCGAGGCTTTGCGAAAAGAATCGAGACGGTCCCGCTCGGATTGGCCTTCTGCCGATCGTCGCGCGGCGATTCCCCGACGCGGTGTGAATGTGATTCGAGGCTGACCTCTGTGTTGGAGGTTGGCAGTGATCCGAGGCCTGATGACGGACCAGGAATGGGGAATCTTCGCGCCTTTCCTGGCGAGCCCCTCGCCGCTCGGCGGTCGCCCGCCGAAGGACCGTCGCAAGGTGCTGGACGGGGTGTTTTGGATCAGCCGCACCGGCGCTCCCTGGCGCGACCTGCCGGAGGTGTTGGGCAACTGGAACTCGGTGCACAAGCAGTTCCGTCGCTGGTGTCTCTCTGGCGTTTGGGACGTGCTTTTGCAGGCACTGGCGGACAGCGGCGGCGATGCCGACGTGTTGCAGATGATCGACAGCACCACGGTCCGGGCGCATCGCTGCGCCGCCGGCGAAAAGGGGGGACGCAGAACCAGGCACTTGGCCGCTCGCGCGGCGGGTTCACCACCAAGATCCACCTCCGTTGCAACGCCGAAGGCCTTGCCATCGGCGCGGTGCTGAGCGAGGGCGAGGCCCATGACGTCACGGCCTATAACGAACTGATGGAGCAACGCGACAGCGACCCCGGTATCATGCTCACGGACAAGGGCTATGACAGCGACGCGATCCGCCAAAACCTTCACGATCGTGGTGCCGCACCCGAGATCCCGACCAAGCGGAACCGCAAGGTGCAGTATCTGGTCACCAGGCCGCTGTATGCCCTGCGCTCACGCATCGAATGCTTCATCGGTCATCTCAAGGAGCAACGGCGCATCGCCACCCGATATGACAAGACCGCAAGTAGCTTCCTGGGCTTTGTCTTGCTCGGATGCGTTCGCATCTGGATCAGGTTTGTCCACAGGGCCTAGTGGAAGGCGATGACTGGACCGGTCCGGCGTTTTCGACATGCGTGCACGCCGGCAACGTCGCGCGGGCATTTGAAACTCGCCGACGTCGGCGAGTTCTTTCCTTTTCGCACCATGCCGCTGTCGCCCGCCTGCCCCCTGCTGAAGCGGATGCCTTGCTGGATTGGGCTGAGAAGCCGCTCGCGAAGACTGGCAAGCCGCGGTCAGTCCGCGACCTGCGTGCCGAGGCTGAACGGCGCCGCGACGAGTACCACTTCAGGAAGGTCAAAGGGGCCACCAATAGGTGTCCTGCGGCGGTCGTCCCCCTTATCCTGGGGGGGGGACCCCAGAGGGAAGCTGCCGAGCCGTCGGACGCTACGGAGCTTGCGGCAATCCCGCGACAGGCATCCGACGTTGTGCAGCGGCTCGGCAAAGGCGAGGTTGTCCCGTTCCCAGCGCCGGCCGGCATAGATGATTTAGTGGCGCGGAACCGGGCCAAGAACGGGATCATCGCCGCCTTGGAGATGGAGGCGCTATCGTCGGGCTTGCGCGCGACGCTTCAGCATTGCCTGGGGTTGCTGTCGTCAGAATAGCCAACGCCTGCCTCTCACACATCATCGGGGCAGAAGTACCGCCGAGCGCTGGCGCTGCTGTCGTTCGACGAGCGCGGTGAGACGGCCCGGTGCCGATGTGGCGACGTTGCGCTTCAGGGAAGACGAGTGCTCGGCAACGCACGGGCCTGGCAGTCCGCTCCTAACCGCGCGGATATACCCCGCTCGGCACGTCCATGCTGGACAAGGGCTGGGGCTCCAGGCACCCGACGCCGTGCCCTCCACCCGACGCTGCCGCTACGGTTCCCCAGCGATCGGGTCAGCAAGTCGTTCCGCGCTGATGCGGCGCAGTTCAAGCGGATGAAAACAGAAGGCCTGGTCAGCGTGGCACGATCGAGCCTGGATCAGCTGTCGGAAGTCGTGATGCCCGAAGCTGATCGCACCGCGCTACCGTCCCTCGCCAGCAAAGTGTGGTGACAGCCGGGTCGCCGGTCTTGCCAATGCGTGGGGGCACCCCGCACCGCCCCCTTAAAGCGGCCCGTCCGGCAAAGGCAGGCCGAACATCCTGGTGATCATGGCCGATGACATCGGCTGGTTCAACGTGAGCGCCTACAACATGGGCATTATGGGCTACCGGACGCCCAACATCGATCGCATCGCGCGCGAAGGCGCGCTGTTCACCGACTATTATGCCGAGCAAAGCTGCACCGCCGGTCGCTCAGCTTTCATCACTGGCCAGATCCCGCTGCGCACCGGCCTGACTAAGGTCGGACTTCCGGGCTCCTCGATTGGCTTGCAATCGCAGGACCCGACGCTTGCCGAAATCCTCAAGCCGCTCGGCTACGTCACGGGCCAGTTCGGCAAGAACCACCTGGGCGAGCGGGACGAGTATCTGCCGACGGTCCACGGGTTCGACGAGTTCTTCGGCAACCTCTACCACCTGAATGCCGAGGAGGCGGATTATCCGAAGGACCCCGAATTCCGGCAGCGCTTCGGGCCGCGCGGGGTCATCCGCAGCTATGCCAACCCGGATGGTACCCAGCGAGTCGAGGATACTGGGCCGCTGACGATCAAGCGGATGAAAACCGTCGACGAGGAGTTTCTAGCCGCGGGCCTCGACTTCATCGACGGGGCGCACGCGGCGGGCAATCCGTTCTTCGTGTGGTTCTGTCCCACGCGGATGCACATCTGGACGCACCTGAAGCCAGAGTTGCAGGGCAAAACCGGCCTCGGCATCTATGCCGACGGCATGGTCGAGAACGACGGCCATGTCGGACGCCTGCTAAAGAAGCTCGATGATCTCGACATCGCGAACAACACGATCGTCGTCTATACCACCGACAACGGGGCGGAGGTCTTCTCCTGGCCTGACGGCGGCACCACCCCATTTCGCAGCAAGAAGAACACCAACAGGGAAGGCGGTTTCCGCGTGCCGGCGATGATACGCTGGCCCGGCGGCGTGAAGCCGGGGACGATGGTCAACGATGTCACGTCGGGCCTGGACTGGTTCCCGACGCTTGCCACCGCCGCGGGCGTTGCCGGCATCAAGGAGAACCTCCTGACGGGCTACCAGGCCGGCAGCAAGAGCTTCAAGGTGCATCTGGACGGGTACGACCTGGGGCCCGCGCTTGGCGGCGCGGCAAAGGAATGGCCGCGCAAGGAAGTCTTCTATTTCACCGACGACGGCGACTTGGCGTGCCTGCGGTATCGCCAGGCGCTGAGGCACATTTGCCGCGCCAAACCACCACTCGGGCATCATTGGGAACGCAAATTGATGTCTGCTCCAAAGACACATCGAGACCAACGTAGCAGTGTTGCAGTGGCATGTCCGTACTCCTCCAGTGATCGCGGAAGGGCGACGCTACCAACAGCGGCCGATCCGCGATTACCGGATGTCCCGACCCGCGCAATGTCGCGGCTGTCGGGCGCAGCGGCGGTCAAGGACGGCCGCTTCTTGGGGCCGCCCGCAGGGCTTGTCCTTGACGGCCGCGAGCACGACGGCAGGCTGATGCGCGTCGGGAACGACAGCGGCTGCCTGATGGCAGCGTTCGTAGTCGACGGGCGAGAGATAGCCGATCGATGAGTGACGGCGTCGCAGATTGTAGAACCCTTCGATGAACGCGAAGCTGCACGTCTCGCCTCGACCTGCGTCTTGAACCGCCAGCGATCGAGCAACTCGCATTCGAGGGTGGCGAAGAAGCTCTCGCACATGGCGTTGTCATACGCGTCGCCGACCGAAGCATCCTCACTCGCCATACCTGACCTACTGCCCAAACCACCCTGCTCTCTCTGCTCCCCAACGATGGGGCCCGACCAGACCGATCCGAACGCCGCCTGCGCCTCTTCATCGCAACTCCTCCTTCAAGGTGTTACGACAACCTTTCACTTGCGAACCCTGGTCGGAATGATGGATCACCTGCTTGGGTCGCCGTGTCACCAGCGCCATGTTCAGCGCATCCGCACCAGTTGCTTGGCTAGAGTCGTCGCCATCGACCAGCCCACGATACGGCGGCTGAAGACATCGAGCACGACCGCGAGATAGAGAAAGCCCGACCATGTCGGGATATAGGTGACATCCGCCACCCACAGCCGATCCGGCGCCTCTGCGGTGAAGTCACGCTCGACCAGGTCCGGCGCCTGACGACCATCGTCGCCCTTGGTCGTGGTGACGACGAACTTGCGTCGGCATACACCGGCAACACCAGCGCCCGACATCAGCCGTGCGACGCGCTTGCGGCCGACACGAATGCCCTTGGCCGCCAGATCGGCGTGAACGCGCGGCGCACCGTAGATGCCGCGCGAGGCCCCATGGGCCGCTTGGATCTCAACGAGCAGGTTAGCGTCCCCGGAGATGGTGGAGATTTCGGAGCGACGCCTGGTGTGGCGTGGCGGTGTAGGTGGAGGCGGCCATCGGCCCGGTCGGCCAGGGTGGAGTTTGCGAGACTGCAACCAGAGCCGAGAGAGGATCCGATGGCCGACGAGAGACTGCCGTTATCCGAGTTGCTGGAGAAGTCTGGTGAGGGAGATTTCCTGCGCGCTGTGGCGGAAGCGGTACTGCAGTTGCTGATGGAAGCGGACGTTGAAGGTCTGATTGGTGCAGGGCGCTACGAGCGCAGTGGCGAGCGCATGACCTGGCGCAACGGCTACCGCGATCGCGCGCTCGATACGCGGCTGGGGTCACTTCAGTTGCGGATCCCGAAGCTGCGGCAGGGCAGCTACTTCCCGCCATTCCTTGAAGCCCGGAAGGTTTCGGAGAAGGCCCTGGTAGCGGTGATCCAGGAGGCGTGGATCGGCGGGGTTTCGACCCGGCGAGTGGACGATCTGGTGCAGGCGATGGGGCTGAGCGGGATCAGCAAGTCGCAGGTCTCCAAGCTGTGCAAGGACATCGATGAGCGTGTGCGCGCGTTCCTTGACCGTCCCCTGGCGGGCGAATGGCCCTATCTGTGGCTGGACGCGACCTATCTGAGGCAGCGGGAGGGCGGCCGGATCGTCTCGGTCGCTGCGATAATCGCTGTCGCGGCAAACACGGATGGCAAGCGAGAGATCGTTGGGCTGCACATCGGTTCTTCCGAAGCCGAGACCTTCTGGTCGGTCTTCCTCAAGAGCCTGGCCCGCCGTGGTCTGCGCGGTGTGAAGCTGGTGATTTCCGATGCGCATGAGGGGTTGAAGGCTGCTATCCGCCGGGTATTCAGCGCGACATGGCAACGCTGCCGCGTTCACTGGATGCGGAACGCGCTATCTTACGTCGTGAAGACCCAGCAGAGCATGGTGGCAGCCGCGCTGCGCCAGGCGTTCATCCAGCCGGATCGCGCGCAGGCCAGCCAGACGCTGCGTCACGTGGCTGATCAGCTACGGCAGAAATGGCCAAAGCTGGCGGCGTTCATCGACGAGAGCGAGATAGATGTCTTGTCGCACCTGGACTTCCCCGAGCAGCACCGCGCGAAGATCCACAGCACGAACCCACTTGAGCGGTTGAACAAGGAGGTCAAGCGGCGGGCTGATGTGGTCGGGATATTTCCCAATGAGGCGTCAATCATCCGGCTGATCGGCGCGGTGCTGCTGGAACAAAACGACGAATGGCAGTTGCAGCACCGCTACATGCAGGTCGAGGCGATGGCAGAGCTGTTCAGCCCAGCCAATGAACAAAGGCAAATCCCATCAGCCGCATGACGGCGACACGCGAGAGGCAGGCTGTGCCGTTGACGGCACCTATGCCCTACGCTCGACCGTGGCGTCGCCGTCAAGGTCCCGCAGCCGCGCAGCGGTGCGCCAAAGGCGCAGGACTTGACGGCGGCGATCGCGGTCGCAGCACCATATCTGTGCCGCCCATCGCACCCAGTGATATGCTGAGCGCCAATTTCGCCGGCGCCGATGCGCCAATGAGCGCTTCCATTACACCGCGAATTTACACCTGCTTGACGGACGTGACCACGAGCAGCGCCGCATCCCTCATTGCCCGTCGCGACGGCCGCCGCTGCCGCCACGCATAGTAGCCACTGGAGGAGACACCCAGCAGCCGACACATGCCGGCGATCGGATAGTCCGCCTGGTGATCGCTCACGAACCGGAACCCTTCGGTGGGATCGTGTTCGTCTCCCGAGCGAACCAGGCGGCCGCCTTTGAGAGGATCTCCCGCTCAAGTTTGAGCTGACGGTTCTCGCGCCGCAGACGGTTGAGCTCCTCGCGCTCCGCCGTCGTCAGGCCCCATCGCCGCGACCTGCGTCACGTGCTGTTTGTGCAACCCAGTTCCGGATCGACTATGCGGTCGGCTCGAACTCCCGCGACAGCTTCTCCGGTGTGCGGCCGGCTTGCACCAGCTCGACCATCTGACGCCGAAACTCAGGTGTGTAGGCTGATCTTGTCTTGCCCATCGTGGACTCCGCGAACGCAAATTCTCCGGTGTCCACCAAACCGGGGCAACTTCACAGCTGCGTGGGCACCAACAAGGTTTGCGGGAAAAAGAGAAAACCGGGAAAGGCGCAGCTATAACCGCTTTACTTGGCAACTGTCGTAGTCCTTCGCACGGTAAACCAGTGCCGAAACCAGCCCAACTTGCAATGAAGATACCGACGACGACGAAGACGAAATTCGTGAGGTTCTCGTTCAAACTGCCGATCACGCTCCAAAATGTCCCTTCGAGGCAGAGCTTATCCCCGAGTACGGCCGAGTGCCTGGACGCCCCCGATAAAGAGAGCAACAAGAATAGATGCGGCTGTGATAGTCAGGTTATACCAAAGCTTGCGGATCGGATTGATGAAAGCCCACCCGTAAGCTTGGGTCATCAACACACTGTCGGTCGTGTCCATGAGCGACATACCGGCGGTAAATAGAGCCGGAAACACAAGAATTGACCACATCGACATGCCTTGCGCTGCCTGCGTTGCGGAGATCCCGAGAACGCCGATTTCCGTGGCAGTATCGAAGCCAAGGCCGAACAAGAAGCCGACCGGATACATATGCCAGGAGCGTGAGAGGACCCGGAACAGTGGGCGAAAGATGTGCGCAAAGAAACCTCGAGTCGGCTAACAGAGCATCAAGCTCTTTATCGCTAATCTTTCCGCCGGCGCGCGCTTTGGCGAACGCCGACCAGACACTCCGCAGGACGAGAAGGTTGGCAACACCGATCGCCAGAAGGAAGAAGGCGGACACAATTGTCCCGACTGTGCCGCCCAAGTCATGCACGGCATCCAATTGGCGCTGCATGGCCGCTGCGGTTGCGGCGATGACAGCGGAGGCAAGAAAGACGACCGTAGAGTGGCCGAGGGAGAAGAAGAACCCGGCCGAGCAGGGAGCCTTTCCCTCTTGCGTCAGCTTGCGGACAACGTTGTCGATGGCCGCGATGTGATCGGCATCAAAAGCATGTCGGAGACCGAACAGATAGGCTAGAAGGGCCGTGCCCAGGAGCGCCGGCCGTTCCGCGAATGCTATCCACGCCCAGACCCACGCTGCCCCATTTGCTGTGAGCAACAAGGCATAGATCACAGAGGTCTTGGCCTTTCGTGCGGAAGCTTGGTCATCGAATACCGTCAACAGCACGCCTATGCCCCTTTGCCACACGCCGGGTCATGCTGGACCAGGGAGAAGAACCCGGCGGGCAGCTTGCCGCGGCAACGAACCAGCACTACTCCGTTGGCCATGAATAGGACATGTGGCGCAGCGGTCGCGAATGGGCCGGCCCGGACATTGCGAATTCGGTAACAAGCTGATGGCAATCGTCCAGTCGTCCGGATCGCCCGGCGGCCAGTGGTAGCACACAACCAGGTCTGGCCGTCGGCGAGTATCTGAGTGTCGGTGCGGGTATAAGTAGTCGTTTGACGCTTGGGGGAAATTCGGGCGCGCACAACTTGATGCGCTTTCAAAGCGAAGTCATGGCAAACGACCCCTATCGCGCGCATGCATCGTGTGTGAGGGAAGACGTCGATCGATGCAACTTCTAGTAGCGTGTCACAGCATCTGCGCATCTTTGGGATGCTATGCCAGGAGTTGGGGACTCGCAGCCGATGACTTCCTGAAGCCCGCTGTTAAACTAACGGGGTTCGCAAGTATCGGCCGAGCTCGAAGCTGCGCTGTGATTGTCCAGTGACCGATCGCGCTGCGCCCCGATGATGCGCTCTGCGCGTCGGCGACCGAAGGGGTGAGTGAAGTAAGTCCGGTGTCGGCCCGCCCTAGCGCCGAGCACGGCTTTGTGCGCCGGCTCAAGGGAAAGGAATAAGCATGCAGCTGACCCCGAGGGAATTCGATAAGCTGTTCATCTACATGATGGCCGACGTTGCCCAGAAAAGGAAAGCGAAGGGCCTCAAGCTCAACTATCCGGAAGCGGTCGCCATCATATCAGCGACTGCGCTCGATGGTGCGCGCGCGGGAAAGACGATTGACGAGGTTACCACCGATGCCCGCGTCGCGCTGACCAAGGGTGACGTCATGGACGGCGTCGCCGATCTTATTCCGATGGTGCAGATCGAGGCGGTGTTCACCGACGGAAGCCGCTTGGTAACGGTACATACGCCAATCCAATGAGCAGCTGACAGGAGATTGACATGGCTGGGCCAAAGGTCGGGCCCGCTGTCGCAGCCAATATTGACCCGGCGACAGTAGAGGTTCCGGTTGGTGGTTACGTTTGCGGCTCGACAGCGATCACATTCGATGCCGACCGTCCGGTGACGACGCTCAAGGTGCGCAATACAGGGGATCGGCCGATACAGGTTGGATCGCACTTCCATTTTTTCGAGGTCAATCCAGCGCTGGAATTCGATCGCGCAGCGGCTTTCGGGCTACACCTGAATATCCCTTCATCGACAGCAACCCGGTTCGAGCCCGGTGACGAGCGTGAGGTTCAGCTCGTCCCCTACGGCGGTAAGCGCGCCGTTTATGGTTTCAACAATCTCGTCGATGGTCCCACTGCTGGTCAACGCGCGGCCACCACCAAAGCCAAGGCGGTAGCGTTGGCGGCGCAGCGAGGCTTTCGCTCCTCGTAGGCCGACGCGCAGGATCGGGATTGAAGCGTCAACTCTTCTGAACGAGGGTCACTATGGCTACCATATCCCGGCAAGAATATGTGGGTCTCTTCGGCCCGACGACAGGGGACCGTATCCGCTTGGGCGATACGGGCCTATTTGTTGAAATCGAGCGAGACTTGCGCGGCGGCTACGGCGACGAGATCGTGTTCGGTGGCGGCAAGAGCATGCGCGAAGGCATGGGCATGGACAATCAAGTGACGCGGGCGGGCGGTGCACCCGACCTCGTCATCACCAACGTGACCGTGATCGACGCGGTGCTGGGAATTGTGAAAGCGGATGTGGGCATCAAGGATGGCCGCATCTGCGCGATCGGCAAGGCCGGCAATCCGCAGACGATGGAACGCGTCACGCCTGGCCTTGAGCTCGGGTTGGCCACCGACGTTATCTCAGGCTCACATTTGATCCTTACGGCAGGTGGTGTCGACACGCACATTCACTTTATTTGTCCTCAGCAGGTACAGGCCGCGCTCTCAAACGGCACGACGACGTTGATCGGTGGCGGTACCGGTCCTTCCGACGGTTCGTATGCGACGACGGTCACGTCGGGTTCCGGAAACATCAGCATGATGTTGCGGGCGTTCGAGAACTGGCCGATCAACGTGGGCATTCTCGGCAAGGGCCATGGGCACGGCAAAGCGGCTCTGATCGAACAGATCGAGGCGGGTGCGGTTGGCGTGAAATGTCACGAAGACTGGGGCACCACGCCGGCGGTGCTGCGCTCCGCGCTCACTGTCGCCGACGAGATGGACATTCAGGTGTGCATCCACACCGACACGCTGAACGAGTCCGGCTTCGTGGACGATTCGATCGACGCGTTCGAGGGTCGGGCGGTCCACTCGTTCCATACCGAAGGGTCCGGCGGTGGCCACGCGCCGGATATCATCAAGATCGCCGGCCTTCCCAACGTCCTGCCATCCTCGACCAACCCGACGCTCCCTTACGGCATCAATTCGCAGGCGGAGCTGTATGACATGATCATGGTGTGTCACCATCTCAGTCCCGACATTCCATCGGACGTTGCATTCACCGAGAGCCGCATTCGCGCCGAGACCATCGCCGCGGAAAATGTCCTGCAGGATCTCGGGGTAATCTCGATGTTTTCCAGCGATTCGCAGGCCATGGGGCGCATCGGCGAATGCTGGCTGCGTTGCATCCAGACCGCCGACGCGATGAAGACCGGACGCGGCAAGCTGCCGGAGGATGCACCGGGTAACGACAATTTCCGGGTTTTGCGCTACGTGGCGAAGATTACGATCAACCCGGCGATCACCCATGGTATTGCCGACGTACTAGGCTCGGTGGAGGTCGGCAAAATCGCTGATCTCGTCCTGTGGGAGCCGGCGTTCTTCGGCGCCAAGCCCAAGATCATCATCAAGAACGGCTTCATCAGCTGGGCGGTGATGGGCGATCCGAACGCGTCGTTACCGACGCCGCAACCCACGTATTATCGGCCGATGTTCGGTGCCTTTGGTGATGCCCTGCCGGCCACCTGCATCACGTTCGTCTCCGGCGCCGCGCATGCTGCTGGGATCAAGGATCGGCTGGGGCTTCGCCGGCAGGTGATGCCGGTGAGGAACGTCCGCAAGATCGGCAAACGCGACATGGTGCGAAATGCCGGGACACCGAAAATCGACGTAAGTCCGGAGACCTTCGCCGTGACCGTCGACGGCAAGCACGCGACCGTGCCACCTTTGACGACAGTCTCGCTCAACCAGAAGTACTTCTTCAGCTGAGGAGCGGGTCGTGGTTGTCATCGAAACTATACTCGGCAATATCAGTATCCCGGAATGGGCCGATAGACTGGCTGCAGACCGAGGTCGACGTGCTGGAGATCGACCAGTGGGAGGCGCAAAAGAGCCGCTTCCGCAAGATGACCGCAAAGGGCGCCGATGTCGCGATCTCCGTCGACCGCGGCACGTACCTCCGGGATGGCGACGTGCTGCTCTGGGACGCGCAAGCGCGTTCGGCCCTCGTCGCGCGGATCGAGGTGCGCGACGTGATGATCGTCCACCTGGACGAACTGCTGCATGTTGCGCCGGAAGTGGCGCTGCGTACATGCGTGGAGCTGGGACATGCGATGGGCAACCAGCACTGGCCAGCGCTGGTCAAGGGCAACCTCGTCTATGTTCCACTGACAGTGGACCGCAAGGTGATGGCCTCTGTCATGGATACGCACCATTTCGACGGTATCCGCTACGAATTTGTGTCAGGCCGAGAGGTCGTGCCCTACCTCGCACCACATGAATCACGTCGGCTCTTCGGCGCGGCGGAAGGCCCGGTGCATTCGCACACGCACGAGAGCTATGCCGCCACCGACACCGAGACAGGACAGGTGTATGGACGCCCACCAGTGCGCGTCCATCAGCATCCGGAGACCGATTCTCATGCGCATGGATCGCCGACTGGACCTGGTTTCACGCACAGCCATGGGGGATGACAGCGTCGAAGAGCCAACAAGCGCTGCATTCCTTTCCCGGATGCTCCAGTTTGGCGATTCGGTGTTCCCTATCGGGGGGTTCTCGTTTTCTACCGGTTTGGAGTCCGCCATCCAGAAAGGCGTCGTTGCCGACGCCATCACGCTGCGCGCGTTCACGCGCACGGCCGTGGAACAGGCGGCGCGTGGTGACGGGATCGCGTTGGTGGCTGCGCACGGCGCGGCAGTGATGGGCGATGTCGATGCGCTCATCCGGATCGATGCGCAGGTGTACGCGCGCAAGCTCTCCGACGAGACCCGGCTCATGTCGGTCCGTATGGGCAAGAAGTTCACGGAAATGGGTGTAGAGGTGATTGGCACACCGCTGCTTACCACGTGGCGCGACTGTATTGAAACTTCGGTCGCTCCCGGGTGCTATCCGGTGGCGCTGGCGATCAACTTTGCTGTGCAGCATCTGACGGCGCGCCAGGCGTTCGTCGTCCACCAGAATGGCGTCGCGGCGACGATCCTGGGCGCGGCCCTGCGGCTGATGAGGGTCAGCCACGTCGAGACGCAGAGAATTCTCTACGAGCTCAGCGAGCTGGTGGAAGCCGCCTACATGAAAGCCGCCGCGAGCCACCTGTCAGACATGGCGGGCTATGCGCCGCTGACGGAAATCCTAGCAGCGGTCCACAATAAGGCGCACGTGCGTCTGTTCATGAATTGACCGTTTGATTGGAGCGTCCAATGGCGAAGAAAATCACGCGCATCGGCATAGGCGGTCCGGTCGGCTCGGGAAAGACCGCTATCGTCGAATCCATCACGCCACGCCTGCTCGATCTTGGCATCAAGGTGCTCATTATCACCAACGATGTGGTGACGACCGAAGACGCCAAGCACGTCCAGCGCACTCTCAAGGGCGTTCTGCTGCAGGAACACATCCTCGGAGTGGAGACAGGTGCCTGCCCTCACACAGCGGTGCGGGAAGATCCTAGCATGAACCTTGCAGCGGTCGAGGACATGGAGCGACGCTTCCCTGACAGCGACGTCGTGCTCATAGAAAGCGGTGGCGACAATCTGACTCTCACGTTCTCGCCGGCCCTGGTTGACTATTTCATCTATGTCATCGATGTCGCCGCCGGCGACAAGATCCCTCGCAAGAACGGGCCCGGGATCACGCATTCGGACATTCTGGTTATCAACAAGACCGACCTGGCGCCCTACGTCGGCGCAAGCCTGGAGGTAATGCGAGAGGATTCACGGTCAATGCGCGGTAGCAAGCCGTTCTTGTTCACTAATTGCAGGACCGGGGAGGGTATTGCGGAGCTGATCGACGTGATCCAACGGGAGTTTTTATTCGACATCGATCGGCGAGGCCAGGGGTCGATGTGAGACCGGCAACCTCCACTCCTTGGACGCACGCGGAAGAGCTCGGCGCTTCGGCTCCAGAGCTGGCTTCGTTTCAGGACGAGCCGCTTCAGATGAAGAGCGGCACGGTCGGCAAGACAGGTTTCCTGCGTCTCGGCTTCGAGCGTCGGGGCAACCAAACAATCCTTGCGGACCTTGAGCGCAGGGCACCGTATATGGTTCAGCGTGCGCTATATTACGACTCGGAAATGCCCGGTCTCGCCTGCGTGTTCTTGATCACCACCACCGGATGCTTGCTGCAGGGCGATCGCCTTGCGCTGAACATCACGCTTGGCCCACGAGCGGAAGCTCACATTACCACACAGTCGGCAACAAAGATCCATGCGATGGATGCCAACTATGCAGCACAGACGCAGATCATCACGCTCGCCGATGATGCCTACCTGGAATTTCTTCCAGAGTCCTTGATTCCACATCGGCAGGCGCGGTTCGTCAGTAACACGCAGATTTCGATCGCTCCATCGGCCACGCTGCTGTTTTCGGAGATTATCCAACCCGGCCGTAAACATCACCGCCCTGACGAATGTTTTGGCGCCACCGTGATATCGATATCGACGTCCGCTGCCCGCCCTGATCACCGCAGCATGTTCACCGAGAAGCTGCTCATCGAGCCGCAGCGATACGCAATGCGGCAGGCGGGCGTGATGGACTCCTTTGATGTATTCGCCAATGTGATCCTATGCACGCCGCAAGACAAAGCTGACCGTGTCTATGATCGCGTGGAGGCTGATGTCGATCTTGAGAACGGCGTGGCGTTTGGCGCCTGTCGGCTGCCAAACGATGCCGGGCTGGTCTATAAGGTCCTGGGTCGCGAGACTGCACAGGTAAAGGCCAAGGTACGCGAATTCTGGAGAGTGGTGCGCAGCGAGGTCACTGGGGCCGGCCTCCCTCCGCCGTTTCTCTGGCGCTAACAGAACGACGGACCAGCAAGGGTCTCCAATTGCAGGTTCAAAACTTGGTGGAGGCGGCGATGGAAGCATTCTTGGCAAAGTGGGAAAGCTACTGTAAGTCATCGGGAGTCTTGCGGTTCGTCGACATCAATCTGCGCGGTATCGGGCAGGTGATGTTTCAAAACAATCCGCTGAGCGGCGCACTCTTCCTGATTGCGATCGCCTGGGGCTCGTACGCAGCCGGGGCGCCGCATGTTGCGATCGCCGGCGTGGTCGCGGTCATCGTTGCAACCCTGACCGCGCACTTGCTTCGGGTCGACGACGAATCGCTGAACGCCGGGCTCTCTGGCTTCAACGCCGTTCTCGTTGGACTCGCCTTGGCGACTTTCCTGATACCCGGTCCACTGCTTTGGGTGTATGTGATACTGGGTGCGGCGGTATCCGTCGTCGCGATGCTCGCCACAACCAACGTCGTCAAGGCGTGGGGCGGCGCTCTCACATTTCCGTTCGTGCTAACGACGTGGCTGCTCTTGTTGGCCACGTATGGATTTTCCGGGCTTGCGGGAACGGCACTGCCGTCCGGCAACGTTGTCACTGCGTTCCAGGGCTACCGAACAAGCCCGCTTCAGGTGATTGACCTTGTCCAGGGCGTGGTGCTGAGCATGTCGCAGGTCTTCCTGAAAGCCAGCAGCATCGCCGCACTTCTGCTGCTTGCGGGGCTCGCGGTAAACTCGCTCGCCGCTGCCGCATTCGCCGTCGCGGGCTCGATCTTGGCTGTCCTGACAGCGCATCTTTTCGGTGCTGAGAGCGAGCTGATCACCGGCGGTCTGCTCGGATTCAGCCCGATCCTGACAGCGATCGCCCTTGGCACCGTGTTCTATGACCCGAGTTGGCGCGTCGTGGTTTACACGGCCCTTGCCACGGTGTTCACGGTGATTGTGCAGTCAGCCTTGAACGTTGCGTTGACACCGTTCGCCATTCCGGCACTCACGGCGCCATTTGTATTGGTAACCTGGCTGTTCCTGCTGCCGCGGCAACGTCTGGAAGAGGTGGCAGCCGCCAACGCCGCCGGATATCGAAAAGCGTACCGCCGTGGCTTGATGTCGGTTACGGCGCGTCGAGGCGCCGTCTGGACCGATCGCCGCGATAACCGGCTCAAGCGTTGGGTCTGTGAGTGTGTGATACAGTAATACCTCAATCACCAAGCTTAGATGTGCGAGAGAAAGCAGAACAATGGGACTCATTGGGATACTGCTCGGGCTAGCCTTGCTGATGTGGCTCGCGTACCGGGGGTGGAGTATCCTGTTGGTCTCTCCGATCGCGGCACTCATCGCGGCCGCTTTCTCGGGCGAACCGCTGCTCGCCCATTGGACGCAGACGTTCATGAGCGCGGCGGCACGGTTCATCGCGCAATGGTTCCCCATGTTCCTGCTGGGCGGGCTGTTCGGCAAACTTATGGGTGACACCGGTTCGGTCAGTGCCATCGCGCAGCACTTGACCAAAAAGTTAGGAACCAGCCGCACGACACTTGCGGTGGTGGCCGCCTCGGCTGTTGTAACCTACGGCGGCGTGAGCGTATTCGTTGCATTTTTTGTGCTGGCACCCCTGGCTCACGAGATGTTCCGGGCCGCAGACATCCCGCCCCGGCTGATACCGGCGACCGTCGGCCTCGGTGCGTTCACCTTCACCATGTCAGTGATGCCAGGGACCCCCTCGATCAACAACGCTATTCCGATGCCGTATTTCGGCACCACCACCTTCGCGGCCCCCGGACTAAGTCTCATAGCGTCAGCCATCATCGTCGTCTTCGGCATGTGGTGGCTCGGCCGTGCGGAGGCGTCCGCGCGCAAGGCTGGAGAAGGTTATGCCGGGGAGGCGGCAACTGCTCCGGTCGTTAGCGAGTTGGTTCGCGAGCAGGCCGCGCCGGCGGGCGATTTCGATCCGGCCGAGTTGCCGCATGGCAAGCCGGCGGATAGCAGGCCTCCCTTCGCCCTGGCTGTGTTGCCACTCGTCGTCGTTATCGCCACGAATTTCCTGATGTCGCTTATCGTATTCCCGCGACTCGATTTTTCTTTCCTGGCGGAACACCAGTGGGGCGGCACCACGATCGGGGCTGTGTCCGGTGTCTGGTCAGTGATTGTAGCTCTTGCGGCAGCGAACGTGACTGTCATCCTCATTAACTTTCGCCGCTTGCCATCCGCCCGCGAGAGTCTCGACGCCGGAGCGAATTCTGTTGCCTTGCCGATGCTGATGATCGGCAGCCTCGTCGGCTTCGGCGCGGTCGTCGCTTCCTTGCCCGCATTCACAGCTGTTCGTGATGCGGTATTCTCGAATTCAAGGCGGGCCACTGATCTCATTGGCTGTCGCTATGAATGTGCTGGCGGGGCTGACCGGTACCGCCTCTGGAGGTATGGCGATCGTATTGAATGCATTTGGCGACCGCTTTATTGATCTTGCCACTGAGTATCACGTCAATCTAGAACTAATGCATCGCATAACAACAATGAGTGCCGGTACTCTGGACGCACTGCCCCACAATGGCACCGTGTTGCTATTACTACAAATCAGCGGTCTCACCCATCGTGAGAGCTATCTGCACATGGTGATGACCGTGATCGTCAGTTGCATCATTGCGCTCGTCGCTGTCCTGATTCTGGGCTCGGTTTTTGGATCATTCTGACAACCACGCCATTGGTGTTTGAACGTGAATTCGTTGTCGCGTGCGAGACCGTGCGCCACCGCTCCGGATGCTCTCTCGACTAACCTACTTGAGCGAAGGAGTTCAAAAACGCGATGGTGTCGGCCTGAGAAGCTGCAACGGCCCACGAAAGTTTCCGGAGGTTCAATATGTGTGATGCTTGTATAACAACATCCGTCGGGCGACGCAGAATGATGCGAGGCGGTCTGGCGCTGGTCGGAGCTTCCCTCATAGGCAATACGTTCCTTGGGCACAACGCTAAGGCTCAGCCGGTGCGCGCCGCGGATACCCCGGACGCGGCACTCAAGTTGCTGTTGGAAGGTAATGCCCGCTACGTTGCCAACCAGCCGCATCAGCGGGATTTCTCGGCGAACCGGGCCAACACTGCTATCGGGCAGGCTCCGTTCGCTGCGGTCCTTGGATGCGCTGACTCGCGAGTTGCGCCAGAGCTGGCCTTCGATCAAGCACCGGGTGACCTCTTTGTGGTCCGCGTCGCGGGTAACTTTGTGACGAATGAAGGGCTTGGTAGCCTTGAGTTTGGCTCCACAGTTCTGGGAACGAAGCTCATTATGGTGCTGGGGCACACCGGATGTGGTGCGGTGAAGGCTACTGTGGAGGCCTTGCAGAAGGGTAATCATCTACCCGGCCATATCGCCGGGCTCGTCACTGCGATGAAGCCGGGAATCGAACAAGCGGTGAAGAAAGGTGGCGCCGATCTTATCGAGCAGGCGACAATTGCGAATGTCCGCTACAACGTCGGGCGGCTGGGGAAGGCAGGTCCGATCCTGCCAGGACTAATCGCGAAGAATGAATTGCGCGTGGTTGGTGGTATCTATGACCTTGCAACGGGCAAAGTCTCGATGGTGTAGAGCGAGCAGATCTCACGGGCCCCGCCCGGCGCCGAGTATTCGGTCCCTCACCGCAGGCGCAGCTGATCAGCCACGTGGCGTAGCGTCTGGCTGGCTTGCGCCGGTCTGGCTGGATGAATGCCTGGCGCAGCGCCGCTGCCGCCATGCTCTGCTGGGTTTTTGCCGCGTAGGACAATGCGTTTCGCATCCAATGAACGCGGGGGCTGTTGAACAACGTCACGTCCGACCCGCATTACGACACAGCGACACCGAGGCGGATCGTGCACCATTGGCGGACCGACCAGTCTTTGGAGCCGTGCCGAACTCGCACAGCAGGGAGAAGAGCAATCCGGAAAGCCGAGCGAATATGATGGCCAGTGCCTTAGCCAGCCGTTTTCAAATTGACGGCCGCGGCGGTCAGGAACGCCTGGATGCGCATGTTTGCAGCCCGCGCCGGACCGCCCTGGCCAGTCCGTGCCAAGCGCGAGACGCTAATGGCATGGTGCGAGGCCGATCGCGTCGACTTCCTGTTCGGTCTGGCGCGCAACGAACGGCTGGAAGCGGCAATCAAGGACGAGCTGATGCAGGCCGGCCTGGAAAGTCTGCGGACCGGCCGGGCAGCTCGCCGCTTCAAGGACTTCATGTGGTCGACGCTCCACAGCTGGAGCTGCAACCGCCGCGTCATCGGCAAAGCCGAGGTCACGCGCGGCGAAGCCAATCCTCGCTTCGTCGTCACCTCGCTCAAATCCCGCGAGGCTGCCGCCCAACACCTCTACCACGTGATCTACTGCGCCCGAGGCGAAATGGAGAACCGCATCAAGGAATGCCAACTTGATCTGTTTGCTGATCGCACCTCGGCCGCCACCATGCGCGCCAACCAGCTCCGCCTGTGGTTCGCTGCCATGGCCTATGTCCTGCTCTGCGCACTACGGCGCATCGGGCTTGCGCACACACAATTCGCCGCCGCCACCTGCGGCACCATTCGTCTGAAGCTGCTGAAGCTTGGCCCACTGGTGCGCATCAGCGTGCGGCGCATCAAGTTCGCCATCGCTTCCGCCTGTCCTTGGCAGGATGAGTTCGCGCTCGCTCATGCGCGATTGTGCGCTGCTACCATCTGATACGAACCAGACACCGCACAGCCAACATTCCGCCCAACTTCACCCACCGCCAGCCCGCCCATCACGCGCGTCCAAATCATCCCGCCTCCCACCACTGCTGCTTCATCGGCGCCCGCCAATACTTCACGTCCTTCCAGCGCGCTCATTGCTTCGACGGTGGTAGAGTTGAGGAGAGGCGCGGTGTCGCGTGAGCGATCCGTCTCCTCTCCCCGCTCATCAAACCGGACGTGCGGATTTCCCGCATCCGGCTTTCCGACTGGCTTCATCTCGCAACTGTCGGCGGCGCGCCAATGTGCACACGGCGCAGCCGGAGCGCACCCAGTTTGCCGAACACTTCGTGGTCCGGGAACCATCGGGTGCCTCGCGAGGACACCTTGTGGCGCCGCGTCAGGAAGCCACGAACCGCTGCGTAGACATGATTGTCAGCCGCCCGGTAGGCCATCAGTCGCGTGCCGTAGGTGAAGTAAGCCGCCCAGCCACGCAACAGTTGGTTCAAGCGGTCGCGCACCATCTCCCAGGGCGCAATTCTGGAGGTGATCAGAACGGCGCGAGGTGGTGGACCATGTGCCCGGCACCCTCGATGATCTGGAGCGAGCTGCCCCGGATGCCGTCCCGCAATCGCTCGGACCTGCGCTTGAATACGATCTTGTCGCCCTGGCCCGCGAGCGGCCCCCGTGACGTTTCAGGCCGGAACCGAGAAACACCGTCAGCTGAACCAACGAACATCACCCCAGACTGGCGCGACGCATTTGACAACTTGACGCACAACTCGCGGGTGACGCGGCCGAAGTTGCGGCTGCCGCCGCTAGCTGCATCAGTCGCGCATTCGTCTACACGCTGACCGGCGATGAGGTTCCGGCCGCAGCAGGCTGACGCCCTTCGGTCCGCATACGACCCAGGCGCATAAGATCGTGGAGCCTGCCCTGGTCTTGGTGTTTCAGGCCCCCGGCCCGTTGAGGATGGTGAGTTAGCAACTCAATCACGCCGCTAAAGTCGGCTGCGATATGTAGTAGGCCGTCGATGAGGATAATCAGCGTTCCGGGGGCTGCGATGCACAACCCCGCCACTGCGTGGTTCGTCAGAAACAGCCCTGCAATTAGCGTGACGCCACATAGCCAGATGAATAATGACCTGAGACCACGGACGGACGACAGTCGCTGCGCCGCGGGCAGAAAAAAGGCCACGCCTTCGGGGTCGTGGCCGACTTTGGTGTCTGTAAGGGCAAGCAAAGCATAGCTCCGACGCAGTTTCAGCGCGGGATAACAATGCGGCCCCAGCCGTTCGGCCGGTCATACCCCGTACGGCTAGGGTGGCCGATCTACAATACCGCCCAGTGAGCGTTGCGGTGGCTCCAGCAAAACCGGCGTGGCCACTTCCTATTCCGCATTGGCATTAGCGCTGGCGGCCGATTCGGCCAAAGCCTCTTTACCGGACCGACCGCCCAACAACCGCCCGCACCGCTCCAGGCCGACTGCGTGTGCGTGCTGGTCTGGTGCAAAGCAATCACCAGGCCCGCGAAGGACGCGCTGCGCGCGACTAGGGAAGCTTACTCAGTGACGCGCTTTGTGGCCCCCCGCATCGCTGGAACAACCCAACCCCGGCGGACTGCAGCGCCCGACGCTGTCGCTCCCTTGGCAAGCCGCCTCTGCAAGCACCACCTGAGATGCATGTGTGGACGATACGCCAGCTTTCTTCCGGCAGAGGCGCTCGCGCGGGCCTTCGGCACAACCGGGGCACTGCCAAACTTCGAGCCAACCTGGAACATGGCGCCGACGAAAGATGCACCGATTGTGCGGCTCGACCCGGAAGCGGGTGAGCGCCGGCTTGAGGTGGCAAAATGGGGTTTGGTGCCGTTCTTCACGAAGGACCCGGCGAAGGCCCGCAAACCGATCAATGCGCGCGGCGAGACAGTGGCGCGGTCGCCTCTGTTCAAGGAAGCCTTCGCCCGGCGCCGCTGCCTCGTTCCGGCCGCAGCCTACTATGAGTGGCGGCACGACCCGTCGGGCAAAACGCCATTCGCCATCGCCCGCCGTGACGGTGAGCCGGTCGCGCTTGGTGGCATGTGGGAGGAGTGGCGGTCGAATGGAGAGACGCTTCGCACCTTCGCTACACTCACCACGGACGCCAATCCGCCGCTGTCGCTGATTCAGGAGCGAATGCCGGTCATGATCGAGAAGGCAGACTGGAAGGTCTGGCTCGGAGAGGAGGACGGTGACGTGAGCGCGCTGCTCCGTCCCCTATCCATGTATCGGTTGCGCATCTGGCCGGTGGCCCGGAGGTGAACGACGTCAAGAACGATGGGCCTGAATTGCTTGAGCCACACAGCCTCCCGATTGACGAACCCGTCCTGGTTTAGGCCCGAGACCCACCCTCACTTGGCCAAGTGCTGTCCGGCATTCTGGCCTGTCGTTGGAGCATTCGACGCGCATCGTCCGGGAAGCGCTATCCGGGTCCGCGCCGTGTCACCTTGGGATAGGGAGTGCCGTCTTTATGGACGTAGCCGCTGCCGGGCTCGGTTTTCATGTCGATATCCGAGTACGTCGCGTATTCGCCGGGTATGCGCGAGCCGATTTCCAGCACCGTTGCATCCACCGTGCCCCGGTTCTGAAGGCAATGCCCGTTGGGATCACCGGCTTTGAAGCCGGCGCAGTCGCCCGCGCGCAGCACCTCATCGCCAGCATCGCTTAGCAGCACAACCTCGCCCGAGAGCACGTAGACGAACTCATCCTCCTTCGCGTGCCAGTGCCGTTGGCTGGACCACGCGCCTGGCGGCAGGCGCAGCAGGTTTACGCCATACTGCGTCAGGTCGGCGGCATCGCCGAGGCGAATGCGCTGGCGTGCCCGACAGGGTTCGTCGAAGGGCGGCGGATACAGCGTGCCTACCACGGGCTTCAGTGTGGCGATGTCGATTTTCTTGCCCATGCTGTCCTCCTTGGCGTCAGAGCTTAGTCGTAGTTGGCATTGCCATCGCTGCTTGCGTGACGGCCTAGCACGCCTTTGGCCGCGCTATCGGCGAGGCCACCGACCGACCCGCCCTGCTTCTTTCACAGCCCACTCAAAGAGCCAGAGGGGGGTGACCGTCAATGTTCTGCGGCCGGCCAGAGAGTGCCGTACGGGCAACTACGGACAGACACAGCCGCCTGGCTTTCGCTACACGAGCGCTCCTATTGCGGAGCACCCACCTTGGACCAAGTGGACCGGCTGATTTCCGATCACATCGCTAAGTACGGCGCCACCCGCTGCCCAGAAGCATATGCAACGCGCAGGTACTGGAGAAATCAGCGAGCAGGACCGCGCCACGCTTGCGGCACGGCATGCCGAAATTGTGGAAGCCTCGAAAACCGCGCTCAGCCTTACAGGCCCAAGCCGCTTCCGCTCCGTCGCGCATTTCATGCTTACCTGAAATCTCGGCTCACTCCCTGGTCGTTGCGTGCCGCCCTATGTGCTCGCCGAACGACCATCGTCACCACCCAGTACTGCCGGAACCGCGCGCCTCCATAGCAAGTGAAAGCAGCCGGCGATCGCCAGCCGGACTGTCACACCGGCCAAGCTGAAACTGATCAAAGGGCCGGCGACCGCCTTGGCGGAGATTGGACCGCAACCGAATAGCGCGCCGTCCCCAAACGCTCGGCGATCGTCGAAAAACGGGGCTCGGCCGACAGCGCGCTCGATCTGATGCCGGAGGAGATCAGGCGGGAGGCGATGCCGCCGATGCGCTGTTCCTCGAAATTCTGCGCCGCGTTACTGCTTCCGACCGTGAGTGACCCGGGCGACGGCCCCCCGCTGCCCGAAATGCCGGAGCATTGAATTGCCAACCGCTTCGCTGTCCGCCACCTAACTAGGTGCCCGAATTGTCCTCCACGGATGGCGCGCAGCCCGACAACCCTCTCCCCCGAGGCATACCGGGACGCGTCCCGGTGGGGCACTCAGGCGACGATGACTGACGACCTCCCGACCGCCCCGCCGCGCTGCTACAGCGGTTGATCGAGCTGCGGTTCCGCTGCACGGCTCCCGGCAGCGCGCAGGACCGACAGCGTGGTAAGGGTTTCGGGCAAAGAGGAGACCTCAATACTGTGCTGGCGCGAGCCCCAGAGCATCCAGAACCAGAATGGGTTGCCGATCACAATCACCGCGTTTACGAAAAACACTCCTACCGGGATGAAGCCAGGAACCTGACTGCTGCCGAAGAAGCGATCTTCTCGCGGTATGCAAATTCGATTGACGGAAAGGCGGTTCTCGACCTCGGAGTTGGTGCAGGTCGTACCACGGCATTTCTGTTGCCTCGGGCGGGCAGCTACATCGGCCTGGACTACAGTTCTCGCGCGGTTGCCGCGTGCCGTGCGCGCTTTCCAGAAGCCGACATCCAATACGGGGATGCGCGTGACCTGAGCCGTTTCCGTGACGGGCGCTTCGACTTCGTCCTGTTCGCGTGCAACGGCATCGACGCAGTGGCTCACGATGACCGTCTCCAGATCCTCCGTGAGACGCGCCGTGTGCTTACCCGGAACGGACTGCTCGCATTCAGCAGCCACGACCTAGATGCGATCCAGCCAGGCACGTTGCGCAAACAAGTCTTCAAGTCGACCTTACTCCGGGATTGGCGGTTATTGCTCAATCCTTTCCGGGTAGCGATTGCCGCCACTCGACTGGCGCGCCGGGTCTTCAGGCGGGTCAGGATGCTCAACAAACAGGTGCCCGGCACCGCGTATGCGCTGCTCAACGACAGGGGCATGGAGTTCGCGTGCCTGCATTACTACATCTCGCCGCCGGTGCAGAAGCAGCAGTTGCGTATGATGGGCTTCATGGGGCCAATCGAAATTTATGATAATGGAGAACACTCGCGCTACTACGTCGTGCGGCGAACGTGATACGGGGCATTCTCGCCCGCTGCGAGCCTGACCGGTGCGGCCGCCAAGCCCGTTCAGGAGCCGACTGTACGGCGAAAGCCCACCCCCCCGATCACCGCGCTCTGGCCCTCCACCGGGTCAGTCGCGCACGGTCGGGGCGCGAGTTGTGGTGGGGGAGGAGGAACGCCAGCTGCTTTATCCCACGAACCCGCCCGCTGCAGAACCCAGATGCACCGCCTGAATTGCCGAGCAAGTTGGAGATGAGAGGGCGGCGTTGACCTCCCGGCCGCTCGGACTATGTGGGCCGACTTTCTCTGCCTGTTCGAGCCGTGCCAGTCGTGCCTGCGGCGGGCCAGCGGACCTGCAGGCGATCATCGATCGCGACCTCGGCGACGTGCCGCTCCGCAGTCTGCGGTTCCGCTGCACCCGCTGCGGCAGTTGCAAAACCGACTGCGTGTTGATGGACGCGCTCCGGGTCACGCCCTGGCTACTGAGTTAACTGCCTCCGCTTACAGAGGGGGTTGGCGCTGTGATGCCATGTTGCGGACCAGGCGCATACCGGACTGGCGCACCTGGGTGTGTGCGGCATCCAGTTCCTCTGGACCAGGTCCAACAGACCGCAACGGTGCTGCTCGCCCGAGTGCGGCGTCCTGACCCGTGAGCTTCAGCTGCGCGCAACTGAATACGAGCGGCAGAAAACCGGCACGTCCAACTGGCCGCCGAAGCTGCACAAGTGCGAGGGCGCGGCCTGGGGCGAGCGACAGCAGTGTTGCATAACGGTCCGTTGGTGGTCGATGCGCTGCGAGTTTCGCCTGTCCGACACACCGCGGGCGGCAGGCCCTGCGCATGCTCCGGCACCTGGCCGACGCCGGCCTGACCCCCCTCGATCGCAAGCGGCACCGGAGCGAGATGCAGGCGCGCTTTGTGCAGCTTTTCGGATCGTCGCGGTGTCGAAGTATAGCGTGAGCGAGTGGCGGGCGATGTGACGGGCTGCGCGCAACCCAAGCGGCCACCCCCGCGTAGCGTGTGTGGTCTTGAGTTTACGTGTGAAGGGGGCGGAACATGCCTCCCCCTCGTGTCGACTCTGAAGCGCGTCGATCGGTGTTCTGCACATCGATCTGTTCCCGGCGTACTTCGTCGCGCACGGTTCCGTGCATTCGGTGACATCCTTACGCACGACGACTTCCTCAGCCACCCGAGCGGTTCTGTTCACCACAGGCTCTTCTGCCGTCTGATGCACCTCGATGGTGCGCTCCTCGAAGGCCCCCGCCGATACCCCTGCTTTGCCCTGAGCCCCTGGCTGCCGGCATTCAACGCTCACCGTTTCTTCGCGCAATGTGACGCTCTCTTCGACCGGCTTGCGGATTGACGTAGCGACGGATGCGGGTGGTTCCGCGATCGACGGTGCGCTCGCCGATCTGCAACTCTTCCTCGGCAACCGGGATGACCTCCTGTTGCTTGCTACCGGACATCCCGGCAGTGCTTACCGTCTCTGCCGTCGCGGTTGCGGCTGAGCCGGCCTGATCGGTCTCTTCAGCGCCGCCCACTTGTTCCTGGATATCGCGCGGCCCGTGCTGATTGAGAATGCCCGACGGCATCGGCTTGAAGTTCATCGACGTCACTGTGACAACCGTACTGGCCCCAGAGCGGGCATGCCATCGCTGGCGGGGAGCCAGTCGCCGCTTGGGGCTGGCTGCGCGGGTTTCTCGCCCGAACCCACCGCAACATCCATAGTGGCGCAGGCCAGCAAGTTAGCGCAGATTGCCTGGGCGACTCTGTGGTAAAAGACGACCTCAATATGCGCCATCTCGCCGCTACGGGTTGATGGGAGTTGCGATGGGTTGCGAGCGTTGCTCATGAGACCGATGCGACTTCCCAGGCAGTTTGGACTCATGTAACGAGGGCGCGATGCGTGCACAAATCGGAACACTGGTAATTTCCACGAGTGCCATCCAACTGGCGAACGGCTTCTTCGGCACTTTCATTTCCTTGCGGGTGGCGAGCGAGGACTTTGGTGCATCCATGTCGGGTGTGGTGCTCAGCAGCTATTTCGCCGGGTTCACGCTCGGCGCGGTGAGCTGCGGACGGATAATCGAGCGGATCGGGCACATCCGCGCCTATGCCGCCTTTGGCGGCTTGGTGGTCGCCGCGACCGCAGCCATGCCACTCTGGGTCGGAGCGCTGCCATGGCTGGTGCTACGCGGGGTCATCGGGTTCGGTTGCTCCGGGATCTTTGTCACAACCGAGAGTTGGCTCAATGCCAAGGCTCAGTCATCAGAGCGTGGACGGGTGTTCTCGATGTACATGGTAGGCACGTTCCTGGCCCTTGCCCTGGGACAGCTCCTGATCAGCCGCGCCGAAATCAAGACGGCCACACCATTCAACATAATCGTCGTGCTATTTGCAGTCGGGTTGACAATGGTGAGCACAACCAGGGCCGAGCAGCCCCGAACAACCGCTGCGCCGACACTGCCCTATGGGCAGCTCTCCCGTGCGGCGCCCGTTGCGGTTATCGGCTGCGTAATCAGTGGACTCGTCAGCAGCGCGTTCTATGCGCTCGTCCCGGCTTGGATGCAGGGCGAGGGCATCGAGGTATCGACGATTGCGCTGTTCATGCTGGTGGCCGTGTTAGGCGGACTTGGCTTCCAGGTACCGGTCGGGCGCCTTTCGGATCGCTATGACCGGCGCATGGTTTTGGCCATACTGGCCCTCGGCTTTGCAAGCACCGCTGTCGCGCTGGCGCTTCTGCCGCATTTCCTACCCATCATCCTGATGGCGGCAGCCCTGTTGGGTGGCTTCATGTCGACCCTTTACCCCGTCTGCGTTGCCCAGGCCCATGATCGCATGCCGGCAGATAAGGTGGTGGTGATCAGCAGTCGGCTCATCCTGGTGAGCGGCATCGGCTCAGTCATCGGCCCGCTTATCGGCACAGGCCTCATGGCGTGTTTCGATATTGACGGCGTCCTCTACTTTCTGGCCGCGGCAGCCCTCGTGTTGGCCGTCGTGGCTGCGGCCCGAAGCATGACGACAGCGCCGCCGGCGCACCTGAAACGGCCCTTCGAGGTTCTGGCCCCACAGGCGGCGTCCCTCGCTCACGATTCGCTCGGCCCGTATGACGAGTTATTTCCAGCGGACCCTGCTGGCGTCGCGGGAGCGGTGCGCTGATGCGTGACCTTCTTCAAGCAGTATTCCAACGGTCATACGGAACGCCGCCGTATCGGTCGAGGTTTGGGGCCGATCCGCAATCCGCTGGCGAAGCATCCAGTCAACGATGTGCTGATCCCCATCTTGCGCCGAGGAGCAATCAAGGATGACCCCCCAGACGTTTGCCACCCGCTCGTTACAATCCCAGGAGCAATTCGAAGGCTGGCGTTTTCTGGTTCGACACTGTCTTCGAGGTGCAACTTGTTGAACCAATGCTAGCGGGGTTCCCGGCAGAGAGCCAGATCTGGAATCTGGACGGCCTCGCGATAAATCGGGTCACTGCTCCCGCGATCCGCGTTACCCGAACGAAGCGCCTCATACGGCGCAATCCGATCGATCATTGGGTGATCACGATTGGCCGCCGCGTCACGGCTATTCAGACAGACAAGCTGTCGCTGGAAGCACCCGCTGGCGTGCCATTCGTCTTGTCGCTGGGAAATGAACTGGTCAGCGAACGTCCGCAGGACGAACGGCTTCAGTTCTACCTCGCGCGCGACAGTTTCCGCGAGATTGCACCGGCTCTCGATGCGGCGCAGGGGATGGTCCTGAATACCCCGCTCGGAAGATTGCTGGGCGATTATCTGCTCCTGCTTGAGCGGGGCATGCCGGATTTGAGAACGGAAGATCTGCCACGACTGACCAGTGCCGTCCGCACCATGATTGGGGCCTGTATCGTTCCCACGCCCGATCGGGTAGCCGCCGCTGCAGGCCAGATCCATCTCGGCCGCTTGGAAAAAGTGCGGCGAGTGATCCGCCACCACCTAAGCTCGCCCTCCCTGGGGCCGGACATGATCTGCCGCCACGTGGGTACCTCGCGGTCTCAGCTGTACCGTCTTTTGGAAGCGGAGAGCGGCGTGGCCCGGTACATTCAGCGCCAGCGCCTGTTGGAAGCCTACGCAGCCCTGTGCGACACGTCGAACATGAAGCGGATTGCGACGATTGCTGACGAACTGTGTTTCGCCGACGCATCGGCCTTCAGCCGCGCTTTTCGGCACGAATTCGGGGTAAGCCCCCGTGATGTCCGGGCCGCTTCGAATGCGGGAATGGCACCCGCAGCGATGCTGAGGGATCGCATCGGCCCTGAAGTCCGCAATTTGCGCGATTGGCTCCGCGCGCTGTAGTGTAGCTGCAGGCTGCTAGAGAGTTTGTCCCTCCGAGGCTGGGCTGGATGGACTGTTGGCAGCTCATGCCGTGCGCGCCATCCGCCTCAATGACAGGCCGAATTGCAGCCAGCTGCCGCCCTGCATCAGCAATTCCGCTGCGATCAGCGTGCCCAGCACCCAAAGGCCCGACCACGGCAGGCTCCGATATAGCAACACCCCGATGACAACGCTGACCAGCCCGCCCAACAGCAACAGCCACCAACCCTGTACCTCCCGATGCCGCAGTGCGATGGCAACGCGCAGCATGCCGCCAGCGATCAGCGCGGCAACCACGAGTGCGGTAATGATAATCGAACCCTCGACCGGCTCATCCATGATCAGGAGGCCACCGATGACGTACAGCACGCCGCAAAGCATATTCATCGCGAACGCGCGCCAGGTCTTGGTCATGAAGGCATGGACAATCTGGAAGGCGCCGCCGGCCAGCAACATGCCACCGATGAACATCACGCTGGCCAGCGTCACCGCGATCACGTCGATCAGTGCGAGTGCGCCGAACATGATCAACAGCAAGCCAAGCGCGGTGAACCAACCCCATTTCGATGTCAAAGCAGAATAGCCTTGGCCGGGCCGCTGTACGGCTGATTGCATGATTCGCTGCCCCCTCTTGACTGTGTGCGGAGATTGTTCGCTGACAGGGCGCGGCTGGCAACACGGCGAAGCCGGTAATGCCCATCATCGCACCAACGCGCTGGTCGGACACGTTGCCTGCGTGTTCAGCGATACACTCAGAACAACTGGTCCATTGTTTCATTCATGTGCCGCTGCGGCAGATGCTGACTGCATCAGCTCGCACATACTGTAGATTTCGCCATCTGATATTTGCACACCGCCGGCCCGAGCGCACCAAGGCCGCCGTTCGCCACGTTGCACCCGTTATCTCGCGACCACGGCAGCGGGGTAGTTACTTTGGTCCTCAGAATGAGTATAGAAACTAGAGCAACAAACCCGATGCAAAACTCAACCCGGAAGTCTTGTTGTAAGCCGGAAACTTTCGGAGTACAAGGAGTGTTGTGGGAATGTCCAATCGGGAGTGTCCAATGGAACGACGGATGATTTTGGCTGGCGGCGCTGCAAGCGCAATGGGCCTTCTTCCCGCCGTTACTACCGTCGCGGCTACCACCGCGGCCAAATCCGAATCGCCGGATGTTGCCGCAGCACTGGCCCGGTTCCGCGCCTCCATCCCGGCGCATTTCGACCGGACCTACGTCGAGAACGCCGTCATCCCGTTCTTCCTCACCAGCATCTATGAGGTCGAGCGCCCCGCGCTGCCAATGATCGACGTGACGCTGAGTAAGGAGAACGCACTGCCCCGCGACCTCTGGGGGCTGATCTACCAGGGCTGGAAGCCAACTCCGGAAGAGGGCGTCACGGTGTTTCTCCAGGGGCTGGAAAAACGTGGCGACAACAATCTTCGCAAGCGGATCTACATGTCCGCTGTCACGCCCGACCTGTATCGCTCGATGTATCAGGACAAGGTAGCCACATTCTTGGACGTTTTGCTCGACCGAAAATTCGCCGGTCGGCCGCTTATGCGGCACTATCTCGATTACTACTGGGACATCTACTGGGACTTGCACCTCGGAGTTAAGGGGGACGCGATCCCGCCGCAGGTCCGCACGATCGGCGAGAGCTTTAATACCGTCCTCGCCTTCCGCGACCCGATGCAGCCAATCGTGTATGACAATTACATGACCGTGCGGGCGCTCCTTGATTTCCTTAGGAACTGGATCGATGAGCGGCTGGACGACATTGCGAACGCCCGCATCGCCCACTCCGAGAGGACGATCGCCTGGCACTGGCTAAAGAATGCTGGGGACGGCACACATTTCAGCAAGAAGGACGTCGTCTTCGAATGCTTCCATAACTTTGTGGCGTTAAGCCAGTGGGGCAACACAATGTTTGGCATCATGTCGCGGCTCAGCCAAGATGGCGGTAATTCCGACGTTCGTGCCGTATTCGAGAAGACGATGTCGGGGAGTCCGGATGTCGCGAACGACGCACCCTACACGCCGCTCGAGATGTTCGTGATGGAGCTGTTCCGCACGATCTCGCCGAACGGTGGAAGCCTCTCCTCGATTTCGGATATGCGGCAATCGGGACCAGGCGACAACTACGGTGACAGCGTTTCGCCCTTTGTTAGATTCGGGTCGCCCTACGAACGCAACGGCTATGCCATGTCGCCGCACACCGCGACAAGTTTCGACCCGCGGCATTGGACTAATCCGCAGCAGTTCGATCCGAGCCGCTACGCCAATGTGCCAACCAGTGCCCAGGTGGACGAGGCGAAGAGCAAGCAGATAGGTTTCGCCAAATGCCCGTTCGACCTCACGAAGATGAAGGTCAACGATGGCCGGAATGCTGCCATTGCCAACAGCGCGTTCGGCACGGTCTTCGGCGTGGTCAACGACAAGCCGCTGCCGGTCTGCGACTACGCTGGGTTCGCACCATTTGGCTTCGGTTATCGCCGCTGCCCTGGCGAGCAACTCACCATTCAGGTGTTCGAGGACTTCTTGCGCAAGGTCTGGCGCGACAAAATAACATTCCATGGATTAAACTTACCAAACCCACGTCAGGTGCCGATTGGCCCGAGCGCCGTTATTGATGACAATATTACGTTCGCCGTATCGTCCTGATCGGTTCGGCGCAACACAGTTCACCATAACCATCGGAGGTTAGCGGACGCCTCAGGCGTTTGGCGCAGTTTCGGGCTTGGCTGCGAAAATCGGCATTCAATACCAGATCGGCCCGGGTCCGCACCGTGCCCTGATCGATCCTTTCGCTTTCCTCAGTGCACTACATCCATGCTTGCGCTGTGACCTCGCCCGCGCACGCTGATCCGCTCAGGCTGCAACAGCCGCAGCCGGCCATCCGTGCCAATGGCAAGAGTATGCACGTAGAAATAGGTTTCGGTTGCCCCCATGACCGGCGAAGGCGCGGATACGATCTGGAGGCCTCCGCACTCTCCGATCCAATCGACATGCCGATGACCATGCATGATCACCGCGTGATGGGCGAGATGCTGTAGCCGGCGCACGAACCAAGTGCCGTTGATCAGAGCAGTACCAATGCGCTCAGACAGTGCCTTTGCGGGTTGAGGGTATTCGATGACGTGGTGGTGCAGAGCCACGATCCAGCAGGCGCGCGGGTATTGAACAGTGGCAATCCGGAAGGCGCGAGCCTGTTCGGCCGATACCAGGCCTAGCGCATTGGTAAATGAAAAATGCGTCTCGGCATTTGAGTTCAGCACGATGACCCCAATCCGTCGTCCGTATCCGGCGGTAGTACCATGGGGAAGATCGTGTCCCACAGCCCAGTCAACGTTCTCGATAGAGGCACCGATCCGTTGTCCGCGAAGGCGGCCATGTCGGCGGCATGCAGCCGCAACGCGTCCCCCAGGGTGCCCCCTATCCGGCCACTCCGGTCCACAACATGGAGCCGCGTGCCTTGCAGCATATCCAGGGCGGACATCGTGCGGATCTGGCGCAGCCGCTTCATAGGGCTCGTCGGCAGGTCCATTCGGGCAGGATTCGCCCGGTCCACCACGTTGACATCGTGATTGCCCGGCAGGGCGACTATAAGCTCCGCCAGTCGCGGATACGAGGCGAATGCAGCGAAAAACTCGGCCCATTCCGCGGAGCGACCCGCATCGGTAAGGTCTCCCGTTATCAGGACCACGTCAAGCGGGTGCGCTGCATGGATTTCCTCCAATCGCGCCAACGAGTGTCGCAGCCGTTCGTTGCCGCGCGGCCCTGATCGTCCACTCTCGATACGAAACCCGTAGCGCTCGCCGACGGTGTGAATGTCCGACAAATGAGCAACGCGCCAATTCGCCGCCGCTTGGCCGTTCCGCGTAGCACGCAGGTCGCGCGGCTGGTGCATCGTTGCATCGGCGATGCCCCAGATCAGTGTAGCCACGGCAAAGTAGCCACCTATAACTACTACGCTGTTGGCCAGTATTACCGGCACTAAGCGCAGTGGTGACCTGAGATCTGACAGGCTGCCGACCCACTGGCAGCAGGCCATACCAACACGACAATGCCGACCCCCAACCCAAACATCAGCAAGCCGGAAACGGCTGCTGTGCCTGCGCGGACCGCCGCGCGGCGGTCTTCACTTATCCGAGCCGCTGACAGCGCTTCGGCAAGATGCCGAAGTCCTTCTCGAAAGGCGATATAGACAGGTTGAACGGCCAGGGCGTTCAGCGACCAGAAGCTGCTTTCGGCGAGCCGCAGGACTGGCCGGCCGAAGAACCAGCCGATTGCCGCTAGAGGCAGCAGCAGCAGTGCCGGCAGCACTTCGGTGAAGATGTTCGCAACCTTAGCTATAATCGAAGCGACCCAGATCGACATGAGGAGCGGCGCCGCTCCGAGCAGCAAACCTGGAAAACCAATCAACAGCATCCAGGCGATCGCGAGTTTTGGCAGGCTGATCTCCGCGAGCAGGGTGCCCATCAAGGACGACAACGATCGCCGTTTGGTGCTGGCCGCATCATCCTCGATGTCGCCGTTTCGCGGATCGAGAATCGGGGTCAACAGTGCCTCCTGGCGGCCCATTAGTCCGATACGGCGGCAGGTGATCCGAAGAGTTCGGCCACCCACCGGCTCGAAACGTGCTGGTCGCAGATGGTCAGGACTGCAATCACGATGGGGACGCCGATGAAGGCGCCGGCGAGCCCCCATAAAAATGTCCAGAAAAACACGGCGAATAGTACCATGAACGGCGACATAGAAAGGATGCTGCCCGCAATTCGCGGTTCGAGGTAGCTGCCAACAAGGAATTGTATGAGGTTGAGAGCCCCGAACACCAGTATCGCGTTCTGCCAGGCTTCAAACTGAGCGATGGCGAACAATGTCGGCAGAACAGTTGCAATCAGCGGGCCGATGAACGGGATGTAGTTGAGCGCGAAGGCGATCACACCCCATTCCTGCGCAAGCGGAAGTCCGCAGAGCGAGATGAAACCCCACACAAGGACGCCTGTCACCACGCTCATCAGTGAGCGAACAAGAAGGTATCGCCGAAACTTCACCGCCGTCCCGACACTGCCGGCCAGAAGTGCGCGTCCGACTTCCTTATTCTTCGTGCCACGGAGCCTGCGCGCCGCATCGCCGACTTCCATGAGGCCCAGGATTAAGTAAAGCAATACGATGAACGAGAAGCTCAGCGCGCCATTTACCCTTGCTGTAATCTCTTGGAACAACCGGAGCACCCATCCCACATTGAAATGCTCAGTCCAGATGTTCTCAACCACGATGCCGTGCCCTTCGAGCCACTCGGTCAGCTGGTTATAGAGAAGCTGAAATCGGGCAGCGTCGGCGACGATGTAGCGACCCACTCTGTTGAAGTCCCCAGGTGATCAACCATGCGAAGGCGCCGATCACTGCGATGGTCACCAGCATGCTGATCGCGAGAGCCACAAGCTTTGCCAGCCGCGCCTGCAGCCAGGACTGCAAAGGCCAGACGATAGCGATGATGAACAGCGCGAAGGTCAGTGGCGCGAAGACCGGCTCCGCAGCGCCCAGAGCGACGACGACGAGGATCGCGGTCCCAATGCCGAACATCGCGCGGAGCCCGCCATCACTTATCATGACTCGCACCTCTTAGCCGCCACCGATGAAAGTCGGCGCAGCAGCCAGGTAAGGCCACTGCCGGTTTCCTCGATGTGCGCCTCCAATGCGTGCACGAACGCGTCTGCATCGTCGGCGCTGATGGAATTTCGGGAGGTGGCGGGCCGCCTGAAGGACCAGCCGAGGGCTTCGAGATAACAGTCTTGCAAATGATCCCGCAAGAAGTAAGGCAGCTTGTCGATGATCAGCGTGGCCGTGCCACCGGCCGGCGAACGAGGAACGCCGTGGTCCAGGATGCGGCCCCAGCCTTCCTTCAATATCCGTAACGTCTGGCCATCGTTGATGCCGAGTATCTCCTCCAGTTTTGCGAGAGTTATCGGGTCATCCGGATCGTCGCGCGGGGGCAGCAAATCCTGAAATTGACTGCCGTGCGGGCAACGAAGCGCGGGGCCGACGTGGCGAAATGCGAACTGCCTCGCAGCGGCGGGGAGCAATGGGACGAGGTCGCTGCCGTATTCCAGGCGTGCCGTCTTCTGCCACAAGCCGCGCGACCTGTAGGCCGTTGCGAACAGTTGATTGCCAACTCGTGGCATGCCGAAGGTGAGGACACCAGCGATGCGCCCCACATCGATTCTGTCGCGCGAAACCCAGCCTTCCAGTGCTTGATCGTCGCCAGTGAGGTGCCAGCCGGCCACGACCGCCAGCGCGCCTCCGAGACTATGGCCGACCAGGAATATACGTTTGGTGGTCCCTTCCAGCGCTGCCGCCAAAGCGGGCCGGACGCCCTCGACGCCCTCGGCGAAGCCACGGTGGATACCCTCGGAAGTGGTGCGAATATCAAAATCCGTAATCCAATTGGCAGCTACCACAGGATCGGTGCCCGCGAATGCAACAACGACGGCCGCGTTGCTCTCGGCAACAAGTCCTTCCGTGCCGCCTTGGCTGAGCCTCGCACGGTACGCGAAACCCCATCGCTCCAGAATACGCTGCACTTTTTGTTCGCCGCAGACCTGGGAGTTTTCGGCCGTGGTTTCGTAGGCGGCCTGCGAGATCCACATGAGCGCCTGCGCTAACTCTGTGTCGAATGTGTCTGTCTCGATCGTCTCGGCCAGGCGACTTGTCGGATAAACGTCTTCGGGAAAGGTGGTCAGAAAGCTCATGCAATCACTCAGCGCTCTCCGAATGCCAACATCGGCGACGCAAGGGGTCGTCGCGTTGAGCTTGGATCTTATCATCTGCTTCTCCAGCGTGTCTGCCCCGATCTCGGCGATGGTCACCCGCAATGAACTGCAGGCGGACCGGATTGGGATACATGGCCCAACCCAGGGATTCCTGGGCTCATCGCCAGCACCGTGCTGACTGCTAATTTCACGACCATGTGCACGGGTATTTGGTATTGCTGCTGCATCGCAGGGCTCAGTCCTTCGCGTGGCGTGTAGCAGGGAATCGGAATGACTGTTCGAAGGACAGATGCCCGCGCACATGTTGAGGCGGATTTGCTGGTGGGCTCTGGGGCGTGTGCAAAGATGATCCAAACGCGACAGTATCCGAGCAAGACGAAGCGAGGAAATTGCTTGCGGCGTTATCATATCGGGGTGGCGATCCCTGTTGCTCCTTGAGATCTCCAATGAAGCACTCCATGCATGACCGCAGAGCATACAGTGGTTTGCCGACAATGGTTTGCTGACCAAATACTGCACCTAGCGATTCCGCTTCGTCCGGATCTCCGGCGCCCCCGCGATCACGCAGGTCCTGACGGATCGCCTCGGAGGAAGCCGAGCCCACCGACAGTGCGCTTCCAGTCGTCGTCTGCCACGATCCAGGAGAGTGGAGCATCGGTCAGAGATCTGCATGAGCCCAGGACGCGGCAGGAGAAAACGATGATGATGACTTGTCGACGGACGCTGCTGCTGGGGACGGCCGCGCTGGCGGCAGGGGTGGCAACTTCGGGTGAGCTGACAGCGCAGCAGCCCGGCACGGACGAGGGTGCATTCGACATCGACGCCGAATTCGCGAAGTTCATGCAGAGCGCCGGTGGCAGCGCGGATGATGGCGGGGGGCGCGTGACGTTTACCGAGCGCGACCCTTTCGTCCAGAGCCGCTTCCGCACCGGGGCCTGCATGGCCATCCCGGCCATGGGAGCGGGCGTTGGCGCGGCCGCGATCTGGCGCGAGCGCACCGGGCAGGCGCAGGACCTCAGCGTGGATCTTCGTCAGGCCGTCTATGCGGTGGCTCCCTGGGCTCGCTTGCTGGTCGAGGAATTGCGGGCAGTTGGAATGCTGCCGGGCGATCCGCTCCCGACGAGCTGGACATGGCAGCCGACGCTGAACGACCGACCGCTTCAGGCGCCGCTCGCGATCGGCAACCCGCTCTCGTTCGCCATCTTCGAGACGAAGGACGGCCGCCGCGTAACCCCTACCGGGCTGTACCCGCAGCACTTCGTGGGGTTCCTGCGCGTCATCGGCGCGGCGCCCGACCCCGCCTCGATCGCCACCAGAATCCGCACCTTCGACAGCGCCGACCTCGAACAGCGGGTTGGCGAGGCGGGGATGATCATGGGCATCCATCGCACGCCGGAGGAATGGGCGGCGCATCCGCAAGGCCAGGCCGTCGCCGCGGCCCCGTTAGTGGAAATCGTCAAGGTCGGCGACAGCGCGCCCGTGCCGTGGACGCCGGACCCAACCGCACCGCTGTCGGGCATCCGTGCACTCGCTTGCGCCCACGTGATCGCCAGTTCCACTGTCGCGCGCAACCTCGCGGGGCACGGCGCCGAGGTTTTGCACGTCGCTCGCCACCAGGGGTTCGAGCACGACGCGATCTGGCAGGACGTGAACATCGGGATGCGCTCGACGGTCCTGAACCTCAAGGATCCCGAGCAGAACAAGATCCTCCAGGGACTGCTCCCGCAGGCCGACGTGTTCATCGAGGGCTTCCGCGGCCGCAAGATGGAAGAATTGGGGTTCGGCGTAGAGGAAGTCGCCCATGCGCATCCGGGCACGATCTACTGCTCGGTTCGAGCCTATGGCTGGGAGGGGCCATGGAAGATGTACGCGGGCTTCGACATGGAGGCGCTGACGGTCAGCGGCTTTACAGTCTTGGAGGGCGGCGGCCTCGACCGCCCCGCTTCCCGCCCACTTTCGTCATGAACGACTATATCGCAGGCTATCTAGGCAGCGCCGGTGTCATCGCCGCACTGCGGCGCCGCGCTCGCGAGGGGGGCAGCTATCATGTGCGCGTCAGCCTCGCGCGCTGCGCCACATGGTTCAGAAGCCTCGGCCAAGTGGATCAGGCGGAGCTCGCCACCGGGCATTCGATGGTAAGCTCGGACGCCCGGAGACGATCAGGGCCATGACGCCCTACGGCGAGTACGAGCGTCTGGCGCCGCTGGTGAAGATGTCGCGGACGCCGACGCACTGGCGCGAGCCGCTATTGGATGTGCGCGGTGCTGCTCGGCCGATCTGGGAGAGTTGAGCAACGCATTGTGCATCGAGCGCTTTTATCGGCAGCACTGCTCTGCGCCCCGCTTTTCTGCGCGCCAATCTTTTGCGCCCGCTGCCGGCCCGCGCGCAGGAGCTGCATGTCAGCCTGGACCCTCGCTGGTTGGACATGGACAAGCTGGACCCCGGCCTGCCGATGGAGACCGACGAGTAACTCGCCCAGGAGCTCAACAACCCGCTCGCCGGCCTGATAACCGTGCCGATCCAAAACAACTTCGACTACGGCCTGGGCCGGAACAACGACGGCTTCCGTTATACGCTGGTGGCGCAGCCGGTGCTGCCTTTCAAGCTGAGCGACGATTGGAATCTCATCACCCGGACCGTCATCCCCTATGCTTCCATCGAGCGCGTCTTCCCCCATCACGAGTCCGGCCTCGGGGACACGGTGCAGAGCGCCTGGCTCTCACCGGCCCGGCCGACCAGTTGGGGCCTGACCTGGGGCGTGGGCCCGGCGATCCTCTACCCGACGGCCACCAACAGGTTCACTGGCGGGCGGCAGTGGGCCGTCGGTCCGACCGGCGTCGCCGTGATCACGCGAGGCCCCTGGATAGCCCTGCTGCTGGCCAACCAGCTCTGGTCTCTCGGCAATACGCCGGAAGGGCGCGCCGAGATCAACCAGACCTTCGTACAGGCTGCGCTGGCCTACACCACCCCGACGCGCACTACCTTCTTCGCGAGCACCGAGAGCACCTACGACTACACGGCGCACCGCGGGACCGTCCCGCTCCAACTTGGCATGCACCAACTGCTGCGCGTCGGAGGCGTGCCGTTCCAACTCGGCGGCCTCGCGCGCTACTACGTCGACACACCGTCCGCAGGCCCAAAATGGGGCTTCCAGCTTCGCCTGACGCTGGTGTTTCCAAAGTAGGCGGCACTCTCGCTCATGAAACGGCATACGGCGCCCCAATCGCGGCGCACCCGAGGAGGTCAGGATATGACGGACGAGACCAGAAAGAGTGGCGAAGCGACCCGGCGTGACACGCTTCTCGGCTTGAGCGCTATCGGTGCGGCGCTTGCGGCGGGCACGGCGGCCTTGCCGGCCAGGGCGCAGATGGCGCAGGGCCATCGCGAGGTGCGCCCCGGCACGCCGCCACTGCAAGGTATTCGCGTCATCGAGCGAAGCGCTACGCTGTCGGGCAGGCTTGCCGGGCTCCTGCTCGCTGACCAGCGAGCCGAGGTTTTCGTGGAGCGCCGCGCCAGCCCCAGTCCGGGCGGTCTGGACGACACCTTCTTCGATCGCGGCAAGATCGCGCTGCCGCCGGCCGCCATCGCCGACACCTCGTCTGCCGATATCGTCATCGTGGACGGCGAAGCCCCGGCCACGCGCGCGCCGCATCAAGTGCTGGTGCGGATCGTGGCCGCCCTGCCGGGCGACGAAGCGTACGGCGACCTCCCGCACGACTGCTCGGAGGATCTGATCAATGCGATCGGCGGGTTCTTCACCAACATGAGCGTTTCCGGACCGATCCTGAACCGGCCCGTCATCTATACGCCCATCCCCCTGCCATCCGTCTATTGCGGCGTGAACGCCGCCGTGGCGACGGTGGCCACGCTCGTGGATCGGCAGCGCACCGGTCTCGGACGGGAAATCGTCGCCAGCCGGATAGCCGGCGGTCTCTCGGCCATCGGCGCGCTCAGCATCACCTCGGAGGGTCTGCCGAAGCATCTCGAGCCGATCGTGGTCGGCGGCCTGCCGCCCGGGATGACGCCCGAGCAGTTCCACACCTTCGTGGCGGATGCGCTCCGCGACCCCGAGCGCCAATTGTGGCTGGAGCGCCGTTTCGCGCCGTTTTCGACACCGTATCGCGCATCGGACGGTCGCTGGATCTTGCCGATGGCCGCCCCGAATCGGCGTCTGTCGCGCCGCTTCCTGGAAGCGATGGGAATCTGGGACCGGGCGCTCGCGACGGGTGCCGTGTTCGAGGATCCGTACGATCCCGCGAGTGAGCCTGACGCGCGCCGCAATCTCGGTGACAGCCTCTCGCTCGGGTTCACCTACACGTCGGCGTTGGCCGATATGCTGGAACCCGCTTTCGCCACCCGCACAGCCGCAGAGTGGGAGCGCTTCCTCGCCGCGAACGGCGTTGCCGCCAGCATCATCATGAGCTGGGAGGAATGGCGGGGCGACGCGGACGCGCGCGCTGCGGGCGTGTTCGCGGAGGTGCCGGGCGACGAAGACGTGCAGATCGGCAGGGCTGTGTGGACCCGCAGTGCGCAGCCTTACGCGCCGCTGGCTGGCCGCCGCGAGGCTGCCGCGCTGCCCCCGCGCGAGGCGCCGCCACCCGCGGTGACCGGTCGTTCCAATTCGCGCCTTCCCCTCGAAGGCTACACGGTGGTGGACATGACCAACGTCCTCGCCGGCCCGTGCTGCACGCGCATGTTCGTCGAACTCGGCGCCTCCGTGACCCGCCTTGACGTGATGGACCCTCAGCACGCCCCGACCATCCACGTCATGTGGTCGGGCGAGAATTCCGCCGGAAAGCGCAGCATCATCCTGGACCGCCGCACGCCGGACGGACTCGCCCTCATCCACCGTCTGGCCGGACGCGCCGACATCGTCTGCGCCAACCTGATGGACGACCAGATGGCGCGTCTCGGCATCGACGCGGCCACTCTGCGGCAGCAGAATCCACGCGGGATCGGTCTGCAGATCACAGCGACGCGCGGCGAGACGTCACGGGCCGCGGCACCACGACAAAGGCTACGACCCTTCCATCCAGGGCACGACCGGCGTGATGATGCGATTCGGCGGTCCGGAGGCGCCGACCTTCCACGGGATCGCCTCCGCGGTGGACTATCTCTGCGGCTACCTCGGCACCTATGCCGGTGTTCTGGCCCTGTACGCACGAGAACGGCGCGGCGACAATCGCGGCGACTGGGCGGAAACCTCGCTCTGCAACGCGGCGACCCTGATCCAGCTGCTATTCCAGCGGCCCGGTAGCGAGCCTCCGCCCAGCGCCCGCGGCCAGCTCGCCACCGGGATGACCGCGGGCGCGCGCGTCTATCGCTTGGCGGACAGCTGGATCTTCGCCGAAGCGCCGCACGACCTCACCGCTGATCTCGGCGGCCACGACTGCGCAAGCGCCCTCGCGTGGTGTGCCCAACAGAACATTCCGGCGGCGCCCGTACAAACCTGCAAGGAGCTTGCGGACCGCCACCGCGAACTCCCGACCAGCACCGTCAAATTCGAGAAGACGACCAATGACGGATGGTCCACCGAATGCTTCGCCCCGACCTGGTTCGCGTTCGACGGACAGACGCAGCGTCGCCCGCGAGCGGCCTCGCGCATCGGCGCAGACGCGCCAGCAGTCCTTAGCGAACTCGGCTACGAGTCCGGGGACGTGCAGCGCCTGATCGCCCAAGGGGCCGTCGGCCGGACGGAGTGGGTGAAAGCGTGACCGTGGGACGGGATGCCGCGGCGTGCCTCAAACGGTAACGCGGGTGCTGGCGCCGGCCTGCGCGTGCGCGGCCGCGTTGCTGCTGGCCTGGGCGCCCATCGTGGCGCGCGCACAGCCGCAGACCCAGCCTTCTCTCGGAGCCGAGGCCGGGGCCGCGGACCAGGTGCGGGTCGACGCGTATTCCCAGCCGATGATTTATGACGACAAGCTCGTGGATGGGCTGCCCGGTCCGGACGCTTTGTACGATCCCGACCAAGGCCAGCCGCAGTCGCTGCTGCCCGAGCCGCGCGACGTGGTGCTCCCGTGGTTTGCCCTGCCCTATCAGGCCGAGCGCCTGGCGTTCCGGCAACGACTTTACGACCAATACGGCCTCACCTACGCGCTGAGCTACCAGCAGCTCACCCAGTATGCGACGCAGACGCTGCCCGGCGTGCGGCAGCACTGGGCGACCGGCGGCTGGGCTGCGACTGGCATTACCTGGACCCCCCTCGACCGGGACGGCCCATATCAAGGCTCGCTGGTCCTGCGCGCTGCCTGGCGCGGCCCAGTCGGCAACAATCCGTGGCCCGCGCCGTTCGGGCCAGCCTTTCTGGGTTCGAGTTGGTCCGCCTATGAGTTCACTTCGTGGAAGTCCCGCTACGAGATCGAGGATCTGTTCTGGGATCAGAGGATCGGTCCGACCTTCAGCTTCAGGGTCGGCAATCAGGGGCCGCAAGCAACGATCAACACGTTCCGCTTTAAGGATGCGCGGACCAGCTTCACCGCCAGCCCACTCGCGTTTTCCGAAACGATCCCCTATCCCGCCTTCGGCGCGGGGCTGTCGTTCCGATGGCGCCCCGTCGAGGGCGGTGGAACGTTCGTCAACGGCGTGCTGAACGACATGAACGGCAACCCGAGCCAGGGAAGCCTGAACTGGTCGCATCTGTCCCTGAACCAGGTGTTCGTAGGCCTCGAAGCCGGGTACCAGTGGCGGCGGGCAAACGGCGAATACGATCAGCTTGCGCTGGATATATTCCACGCCGGCACGCGCAGCATCTTTTCGCCGGATACAACGCCCAACAAGGCGGGCGGCGGATTCAAAGTGCTGGGCGAGAAGCAGTTCGGTCGAATCGTGACTTTCGCCGCTTACACCTACAACACGGCGCAGGGCGGCGGCATTTCCACCACCTTTTCGGGTAACACCGCGGTCGCCGGTGCGGCGCTGCTGCGTCCGTTCGGGATCAGGGGCGAGGTGGCGATCGCTGGCATGTGGTCGCAGCCATTCAAGAATATCTTTCCGGGCAGCGGACAGCGTGACCAGTGGGGGATGGACACCTACTGGAACGTTGCGCTTACGCCCAACAGTACGATCGCGCCAGGCATCCAGCTGATCGCTCACCCTTCCTTCAACCCGAAAGTGGATTTCGCGGCCATCCCTGACCTGAAGTTCAGAATATCATATTAGAGGACCGGGTACGAATTTGATGGCAAGTTTGTTCAACCACATCGCGTCGGCCATCCGTGGCGGCACGTTCACGCAAACGCGCCCTGGCTACGCGCTCCTTACCACGATCGCTGCCTCTCACAGTTCGGTCGTGCTGCCCTTCCGACAGGCGTTGAAGAGCCGGGCAATGCGGGGCCACGCGATCGAGGCTTCGGTTGGTAGACTTTGGCGTCACTGGGTGATGGTAAGCGTGCAGGGCTGCTGGCATTGGCGGTCCTGATGACCGTGTTGATCGAATATCTGGAAACAAACTGATGACCGCGCTTGCGCCGGTGGCCGCGCTGTTGCTGTTCCTAGCACTCGGCGGCTGTGCTTCACTATACGTTGCAGATACAAAACCACTGGCAGCCGACAGCCTGGAGCCGCCAGGCAGCGAGCACATATCCAAAGGCGGCTACCGGCTCGAGTCACTCGCCCAATCGCCGGCAGCACCGGACCTGCTGATCATTGTTGCCATGTCAGGCGGCGGAAAGCGCTCCGCGGCGTTTTCGTATGGCGCGCTTAAGGGGCTGCGTGACCTGTCATTGCAGACCACGCTGGGCCCGCGTCCGCTGCTTGGGGAGATCGATGCAATAGCAGGCGTTTCAGGTGGCAGCTTCACGGCGGCGTACTATGGGCTCCATCGAGACGCCACCTTCGGACAATACGAAACGGACTTTCTCTATAACGATACGGAAGCCAACATCTGGGGTATCTACCTGCTGCCATGGAACTGGACGTGGCTGATCGATCCGCTGGTCGGCACCAATGACTTCATGGAGCGCGTATACGACCGCGACATGTTTCATGGCGCACGGTTTGCCGATCTGAAGGAGAACGGTCGTCCGATCATCGCCATCGGCGGCACGGATATCGCTTATGGCTCACCGTTTCTATTCACCCAGGAGACGTTCGACCTGATCTGCTCAGGCCTCGATGATCTTCCGATCGCACGCGCAGTCGCGGCTTCGAACGGCTTTCCAGGGTTACTCTCGCCGATCACCCTGACCAACCATGCGGCAGCTTGCAGTGGACGCAAGCCTGGCTGGTTGCGGCGTGTCACTAAGGCTCAGCGCCTCGATCCGAGGTCACGTATCGGCAACGAGGCCAGGAATGCTGATCGATACATCGATAACGAGCGCACCCGCTACGTACATCTGGTCGATGGCGGCGTCTCGGACAATCTCGCGTTGCGCGCCGCTGGCGCCTCCATGCAGACCATCTCCCAGTCTCCCGATAACTTTACGGCAACGCGTCTGAACCGTGTCCGCCGGGTCCTGGTGCTGAGCATCGATGGACAAGGCGCCCAGGACACAAGCGTCGCGCAGCAGCGGGTCGTCGGGGGCATTTTCGCCATCTTCCGTCTGGTCTCCGGAACGCAGATCGACCGGTTCAACTTCGAGACGTTGGCAGTGGTCGATCAGCAGCTTCAGCAATTTGTCAAGGCCATCAGTCAGTCCCGCTGCTCTGAGGCAACGACGATCGATGGCGCGCGCTGCGACGACGTGGATGGCGCTCTGGTCCATGTCTCGCTCGCCGAACTTCCCGACAGCCCGGAAAAAGAGCGGCTCCTGGCAATCCGAACCGGCCTTACCTTGCGAAAAGGCGATGTGGATGCGCTGATCAAGGCGGGGCAGTCTGCTATTCTCAGTTCAGCTGCGCTGAATGAGTTCCTGAGTAGCTACGCCAGGAGACTGTCTCCGACTGCCGGTGCTGGTAGCTCCCGGGTCAATGCACGCCAATCGCTCAGCCCACGTGGTTGAGTATGAGATCTACGTCAGCCACAAAGATAGGCGCATGTTGGAACGTAAGGCATAGCGTGGGGACTCCATGCTCATCTCAGATGCTGAGGATATTGCTAGACAACACCGTCAGAGCACCACCGTGATCCCTATACGGGGTTGCATTCGATAGCTCTGTTTATAGTTCGAACGGAGGTCATAGGATGAGAATAGACTACCGAACTGCCGCGCTGACGGCATGCGCCGTTGTTGTCATCGCGGCACCGATTGCGTATGCGCAGGTGGCAACCACGCTGGAGCAGGCGGAACTTGCCGGGCTTTCGCCGGATAAGCGAGCCGAGGTTCAGGGGCGAATGGGGCAGGGCGGCCAGACGGTCTCGGAAATCTTGCAGACGATGTTGCTGAATAGCATCAAGCTGAAGCATCCGGCGAGCAAAATCGTCGCGCTTGATTTTAACCGGGGCATCGCGGTTGTCCAACTGGCTGATGGTAAGATCGAGCCTGTGCAATTCGACACGACCACTCTGGCCATCAAGAGCTGACGCTGTAGAGAGTGACGTACGGCGCACCGCTCTCTGCGCCATCGCTCATCGTGGGCAGACTGGTAGATCCCCCGGTACGGTCTCTTGCTATGGATGGTTCGGTCAAGGACCGCCATAGCGAAGACTTCTCGGCGAGGTGGTCAAAGCGCCTTCGCAATCATCGGCGAGCGCTGTTTGCGCGGTACAGCAGGGCAGAATGACAGCCAGGGAAAGTCCAGCCGGTTCCAAGCCCACTGCTCGTGCGCCTGTTGCCATCGACCTCGCGCTACAAGGCGGTGGCGCTCATGGTGCATTCACCTGGGGCGTGGTCGATCGGTTGTTGGAAGAAACCTGGCTGCACATCGACGGCATCTCGGGTACCTCAGCGGGTGCGATGAACGCCGCCGTTCTGGCGTCGGCCTATGCCGTCGGGGGCGCCGAACGAGCGCGCTCCGCACTGGACACATTCTGGCGCAGCGTTTCCCGTGCCGCGGTGCTGAGCCCTTTCCAGCGGGGACCGATCGACATCCTGCTCAACCGCTGGACGCTCGACAGTTCGCCGGTGTTCATCGCCATGGATCTCATGGCCCGTCTGGTTTCGCCGTACGATCTGAACCCATTCGGCGGCAATCCGTTGGCGGCACTGCTCAAGGAAAGTATCGATTTCTCCGCGCTGACGGCCGGGCCTATCAAGGTATTCGTGACGGCAACCAACGTCCGCACAGGACGCGGCAAGGTGTTCCGCAATCAGGAAGTCACGCCGGAGGTGCTGCTGGCATCTGCCTGTCTGCCGTCGCTCTTCCAGGCCGTCGAGATCGACGGCGAGGCTTACTGGGATGGCGGATACGCTGGTAACCCAACCATCATGCCGCTGATACGGGAATGCACATCGCAAGACACGATTCTGGTCCCGCTGAACCCCGTCGAGCGTCCCGGCACGCCGCGCACGGCGCGCGAGATCCTGAACCGCCTCAACGAGGTGTCGTTCAACGCGGTATTGCTGAAGGAACTCAAGATGATCGCGTTGCTGCGCCAGCTCGCCGATCCAGGTCATGGCGAGGGCGAGCAGTGGGCGCGCATGCGCGTCCATATGGTGCCGAACCCGATCATGGCGGATCTCGGTTACTCTTCCAAGCTCAACGCCGAATGGGCGTTCCTCAGCATGCTGCGCGACGAGGGGCGGCGGGCCGCCGACACTTTCTTGGCGACACACGGCAATGATATCGGGCACCGATCATCGCTCGACATTGATCGGCTGCTGGACGGCACCTAACGAACCTTGGCAAGCTCGCAACCATTCGGAAGTTGCCGGGGGTGCTGAATGACGACCAAGGATTCAAGCCTCATTAGTGTCATCCGGCTGTTCGCACCTGCGCTCCTGGTCCTGACCGGATGCTCGCAGACAGTTTGGGTGAAGTCTGGAGCAACTGAAGGGGACTCCGAACTGGCGATGGAGCAATGTCTGTCCGCTGCGTATTTACAGGCGCCCTCGGCTCCAACAGTCGCCACGATCGGCAGCGATGTTGTCTCGCCATCCTTCACCACATGCTCCAGTCTTGGGCGCAGTGGGGTTTGTGTCACCTCGCGCGGTCAATACACACGGCCACTCACCGTCCGTACTGACACCAACGCCAGACTCCGCGCCCAGGTGTTCAGGCAGTGTATGAGTTCGGCGGGCTGGTCGGAACAGTCTCGGAGCAGCAGCGCGACCTCAGAGGCTCCTGCAACCGACTGGACAAGGGGCTTTGACATGGGAGCGACACAGGGCGCTAGTGCGCAATGCGACAGGCCTCCGGGCGGCATAGACAATCGCAGCGACTGGTCCCTTGGCTGCCAGAGCGGCCAGAAGGCTCGACAGGGTCCAGAGTGATCGGCGGAGTGCTTCAACGGTCAGCACGCTCATAAGTGCGCTAACGATCAAGCGGAGCGTGGCACCCGGAGGGTGACCGCATTCGCGCCAGTTTGGGGCCGGCAATCGGGACGTTCTGGATAGTCCTGGGACGTCTGTCCCATGCCAACATTATTCGGTTTTCCCTAAAATTGCGCTTTGGCGAGGTGAAACGTCCTATCGTGCTAATCGCAGGTGAAACATGCGAAGCTTAAGCCTTCCCATCGGTTTCCTCGGAGCCGCGATGGCGGCTGGTCCTGCCCTGGCGCAGCAGCCCACCATCGAGGACCTGATGCGGAAGATCGACGCGCTGCAACGTCGCGTCGACGAACTCGAAAGCCACCAGAAGACGAGCAAACAGCAGGCCGCGCGCTCGCATCACGGTGCAGTCGCAACGGCCGCTACCACCCCACCACCCGCACCACCGGCGGTCCCCGTAGCCCCTGCTGCCCCAACGGCACCGCCTGCAACGGCCGCGGCGAATACGGAGCCCACGACGCCACTCTTCGAAAGGACCGTTCCCGGGCTTATCCCGCCAGAGCCGATGGGCAACCAATACTCGAACGAGGATGCGCTGCGGTCCGATCTGCCGGGCCTGTCGATCCGCATTCCCGGAACTGACAGCCAGGTGCGCCTTTATGGCTTTGCGAAGCTCTCCGGGTGGTACGATATCAACGGCCGCAATCAGACCGATGCACCGACCGCCCAGACAATCCCACTGAACAACAGCCGTGCCGACATGCAGGGCGGCGACTTCGGCATGACGGCGCGATTCAGCCGCATCGGTGTGGACACCCGAACGCTGACCGGCTGGGGTACTCTTGAAACCCGCATCGAGGGAGACTTCGGCGGCGGTTCGGCAACCTCCAGCAACGCCGTCTTCCGTCTCCGGCAAGCCTGGGCGGAGCTCGGCACTGAAGATTTCAGGGTTCTGATCGGTCAGGCTAACAGTCTATGGAACGAGGGTGTCTTCGAGACCCTCATCGACGCGACCAATCTCAATCAGTCCTTCATACGCCAGGCCCAGGTGCGGGCAACCGGACGGTTGGCGCCCGGATTGACCGGTCAGATTTCCTTGGAGGCGCCGGAGACGCAATACACGTCCGCCGCCGGCGTGTTCACTCCGGATTCCAGCATTACTGGCAGTCCCAGCCCCGCCTTCAATGCCGCTCCCGATCTGCTCGGCCGGCTGACGTATCGGGACGACGGCCTCTCGCTCAGCATGCGTGCCCTGCTGCGTCAACTCAGCATCCGCACCGCCGGGACCACCGCCGCGCCGCCGGCACTCACCCGAAACTCGGCTGGCTGGGGTCTCGCCTTGGACGCACGCTTCCCAATGGGCTGGCTTTCCGAGGCGTTCGGTTCGGACGAGCTGCTCGGTATGGCCTTTTATGGACAGGGTATCGGACGCTATTTCCCCGGCAACACCTCGGGCCAGGACGCGCTGTCGAACATCGGTCTGCCGGGCACCTTCACTAGCTTCAGTATGGAGCCGCTGCCGACGTATGGCGCGATCGCCGCCTACCGACGTTTCTGGACGACGCAACTTCGCAGCAACTTCTGGTACGCTTATGCGCATCAGGACTACCCATCGTTCGCACTGGGCTTCACGCCAGGCTCGGCAGCGGCACTGGCGCTGAACACCAATCTGCAGCAGGTGTTCGCCAACCTGATCTGGAGTCCTTTCGCCGAAGTGCGCAACGGGGTGTTCGGCAGCGGCTGGCTCGACGTCGGGCTCGAATATGTATACACGCGGCGCGACCTGTTCGGCGGATCGACGCAGGCGGGTGTCGCTGGATCCGGGCTGGGGGTCGCCAATCGCTTCCTGGCGGCGGCGGTTGGGCGGTTCTGAGATTGCGAGCGGTAGGAACAGCGCAGAACAGAAACAACCTGGCGAATTGTTGGAGCAGCCAATGAGTCAGACCACGGCGTCAGGCAAGACGTTGTCGCAGAAGCTGCTCGATGGCGTCGAGAGCGTCGGCAACAAGGTCCCGCATCCCGCAGTGATTTTCCTGCTGATGTCCGCCATCGTTATCGTGCTCTCGCATCTCTTTCACCTGATGGGAACCAGCGTCACCTATCAGGTTATCGACCTCGAGACGCATAAGGCCGTCACCTCGACGGCAGTCGTCAATAGCCTGCTGACGACGGAGGGACTCCGCTTCATCATCACCTCGGTGATCAGAAACTTCCTGGGCTTCACCCCTGTTGGCGTCATCCTGGTTGCCATGGTGGGCGTCGGCCTGGCGGAAGAGGCCGGCCTGATCAATGCGCTGATCCGCAAGATCGTGATCGTGGCACCACGCAAGTGGATCACTTTCATCATCGTGGCGATGGGTGTGCTGTCATCCGTCGCGTCCGACGCCGGCTACCTCGTGCTGATCCCCCTGGGAGCCGCCGCCTTCCTCAGCCTGGGCCGACATCCCATCGCAGGCTTGGCAGCGGCATTTTCTGGGTCGCCGCGGTGTTCGGCGTGAACCTGATCATCACCCCGATCGACGGCGTGCTGACCGAGATCACCAACGATGCCATTCATCTGCTGAATCCCGCAACCTCGATCTATCTGACCGCCAATGTGTATTTTTCCATTTTGTCAGCCATCCTGCTATGCGTGGTCTGCACCGTGATCACCGAACGGGTGATCGAGCCTAGGCTCGGTCCATACCATGGGGAGAAGCTGAGCGAGGAAAGCGCGGCCACGTCCGCCGCAGAGGCGCGCGGCATGCGTTTTGCGCTCTACGGGCTGATCGGCGTCTTGATCGTGATCGCGTTGCTTGCGCTTCCCTCGGGCGCGCCGCTGCGCAATCCCGTGACGGGTGCGCTGATTGGCGACTTGCCCTTGATGAACAGCCTGATCGTGCTGATCATGCTGGTGTTTCTTGTCACCGGATTCGCGTACGGCAAGGGCGCCGGCACGATCAACACCATGACCGAAGCCATCGCCGCGATCACCAAGACCTTCGCTGGCCTGGGGGGCCTGCTGTTCCTGTTCCTGGTGATCAGCCAGTTCCTCGCCCACTTCAATTACAGCAATCTCGCGACGATCGCGGCCGTCCGGTTGTCGGATGTCATCGAGAGCGCGAATTTGGGCTCTCTGCCGTTGCTGATCGTGTTCGTTGTGATCACCGCCCTGGTCAACCTGATCATCCCCGCTGCGATCGCGAAATGGGCAATTCTCGCGCCGATTTTTGTGCCGCTGTTCCTGAAGCTGAATGTCGCACCCGAGATCGTGCTGGCCGCCTATCGGGTTGGCGATTCCCCGGGCAACGTAATCACGCCCCTGATGGCCTATTTCGGCATGATCGTCATATTTGCGCAGAGATATCAGAAGGAAGCGGGCGTGGGTACAGTCGTCGCGATGATGCTGCCCTATGCCGCCGTGCTGTATGTCGTATGGACCATATTCCTGGTTCTTTGGTACCTACTCGGCATCTCCCTTGGGGTGTAACTCTAGATCGCCACAGTGGGCCACTATGTTCCGGCACCACTCGGCTAGTAGCCAAAGTCGGTGAAGCGCGAACCGATGAAGCCCTGCTATCGCGAGTTGCCAAAGACCGGGATCGGCAGACCCGCCACCCCGGACGTAACTGTGATCGCGACAAGGGACGCGACCCTCGGGTCAAGCGCCCAAGGGCAGGCGTGGCGATCCAGCGAGCTGGGGAACTCTGGCTTTGGATTGCGTCGTCATTGCGGTTCTCGCAATGACAATCCTGCGGAGCTTCGCGGTCCGATTTCAGTTACTAGCCGGGGTCCGGTGCGGCCAAAAACGAATGCGAGGCGGGTGGGACGGGCAGCATGAGCCAAATCACGATCACCTTCGCGATCGTCCTCGCGATCGTGGTGCTGTTCGTCTGGGATCGCATTCCGGTGGTGCTGGTGGCCCTGTTCACGGCGCTCGCGTTATATTTCACCGGTGTGCTGGACCTCAGGGAATCGCTCGGGGAACTCGGGGACCCGGCAGTCATCTTCATCGCATCGCTGTTCGTTGTCAGCGCGGGCCTCGATGCCACCGGCGTGACGGCATGGGCAGGACAGGGATTGATCGCCCAGGCCGGAGAGAGCCGAGTGCGGCTGATCGTCCTCATGATGATGCTGGTCGCCGTGCTCACAGCGCTAATCAGCGTCAACGGCGCGGTAGCAGCGCTGTTGCCGGTGATTATCGTCATGGCGATCCGCCTCAAGCGTGCGCCCTCGCAACTGCTTATGCCGCTGGTGTTCTCCGCTCATTCCGGATCGCTGCTGGCCCTCACCGGCACACCAGTGAATGTACTCGTCTCGGAAGCTGCGATGGATGCCGGCTTGCAGCCGTTCGGTTTCTTCTCCTTCGCCGCCGCCGGCATCCCGCTGGTGATCGGAACCATCCTGATCGTGGTGTTGTTCGGGCAGCGGCTGCTGCCGGAACGCAGCGGTCGCTCGCTTCCGCTCGATCTCAGCCGGCACGCCCGGACCCTGGTCGAGCAATACCGCCTGGAGGACGGGCTGTTCCAACTCGGTGTGCGGGCGCATTCGCCCTATGTCGGTGCCCCACCGACCGCAATCGACTTGGCGGACTATCCCGGGCTAACGCTGGTCGCCGTTCAGGCAGGCGACGGCAGTGGCCGGCTCCGGAGGCCCACAATTGCTAAAGGCGATATTTTGATCGTACGTGGCGACGCAGAATCCGCTGGCGGTCTGGCATCCGGGAAACAGCTTGCCTTCCGGACGGAGGATGCACCCGCCAGTCTCGCAGACTCGCTGTTCAACCGCCGCTCCGGTCTAGCCGAGGTCGTCATCCCACCGCGCTCCGGCATGATCGGGCAGTCGGTGTTTCCCGGGATGGTCACACCGAGCGGCGATCTGGTGATTCTCGCGGTGTACCGTAGGGACGAGGATCAAGGACCGGACGAAACCGTCCTGGAGGCCGGCGACACGCTACTGCTGCAGGGGACGTGGGAGGCGCTCGACGAACACCTCGACGATCCTGATGTGCTGGTCGTCCACTCTCCGGAACTTGTCCGTCGGCAGGCGGTTCCCATGGGCCTCGGGGCGAAGGCCGCCATTGCCGTGCTGCTCGGCATGGTGCTCCTGCTCGCCACCGGAGCGTTGCCATCGGCGATCACCGGCCTCGTCGCGGCCTGCCTGATGGTGTTGCTGCGCGTGGTCTCGGTCGAACAGGCCTACCGGTCCATCAACTGGACCACGGTGATTCTGGTCGGCGCCATGATCCCGCTCTCCACCGCCATGTCGAAGAGCGGAGCGGCGAACCTTATGGCGGAGTCGCTGGTGCATCTCGTGGGCGACGCCGGTCCGTACGCGCTGCTCGCGGGCCTGTTCCTGCTGACGGCCATCCTCGGTCAGCTCATCAGCAACACGGCAACAGCGCTCATCGTCATCCCCATCGCGGTGGCGGCGGCGCACGAACTCGGCGTGTCCCCACGACCCGTGCTGATGAGTGTCGCGGTGGCCTCGGCCGCCGCGCTCCTGACGCCGGTCGCGACCCCTGTCAATCTGATGGTAATGGCTCCCGGAGGCTACCGGTTTGGGGACTACTGGAAGCTCGGGCTGCCGTTGCTGCTGCTGTTTTTCGTAGTGGCTGAGTTCCTTGTGCCGGTGGTCTGGCACTTCTGAGCGGCACCGCGAAATCTTCCAGTCTGCCAAGGGGAATCAGCAACAAGGCCGTGCTAACTACTCTGATACTGAAAATAATGGGGAAGTGGTATGTTGTTTCAAGAAGGTTTCAGCTTCTCCAATTTCCTGGCAGATGTCTTTGCCGTTTTTATGTTCGTGCTTTGGTTCTGGTTGCTCATCACCGTGGCGAGCGATCTGTTCCGGCGCCATGACGTGTCAGGATTGGGCAAGACGCTCTGGGTGATCCTGTTGATCGTGCTGCCCTATATTGGCGTGTTCGCCTATCTTCTGACGCAAGGCCGCAGCATGGCAGAGCGCAATAGCGTGCGCGCCCGGCAGGCACGCGATGATTTGCGCCAGGTCGTCGGCTTCAGCGTTGCCGACGAAATCCAGAAGCTCGAACGGCTGAAGCAGGAAGGCGTGATTTCCGACCAGGAATATGTGCGTCTACGTGCCAGGGTAGTGCAGTAGCCGTTCCTGGCTCCGGCACGTCTCCGGCATTGTCAGGTTGCAGCGCCGACTAGCCGGCACGCCGGCATCCGCATGGCCACCGGGACAACGGTAAGCTGTTGAGAACTACTCCCAGAACGCTTCGACGATGATTCCATTGTCATCGATCATCAGCGTGAGCCGATTCGGATCCTGGTCCGCACCCCTTATCCCATCCGTCGGCCGGATCACGCGCAGAACCTTGGGTAGATCCTCCTGCCGGACCACGCCCTGCTCACCCGGTTGCGCCTGTCCTGCCGGGGCAAAGCGTTTCCCCAGGCAATCCTTGCAGTCATTCACTTGCGCCGCAGCTCGGTTGCTGCCGGGCACTTGCAGAACAGACGTTGCATTCTCAGCGGCGTGAACCCGCACGCCCTTGATCCAGTGGCCCTGTTCCAGTGGGAGGACCGCGCTAACGTTGACGAAACCACTGGCAACTTCCGACTGCACCGGAGCAGTGGCGATAAACTGCAGGTCGAGCACCTCGTCCGATGGCTTCCCCGTATAAGTCGGAACCAATTGGGGGAAGGTCCAACCGTCCGATGACACCAGACCCGTCACGCTTACGACGTCAATCTTTGGATCGGACGCCGTTTCAAGGATCTCGACGCTTGTGACATACAACACCGGCAGGTCCACCGGCCCAGATGCGTCATCGCTGGGACCTTCCGCCGATGATCCTCGTCCATAATCGTCACGCAATGGGGATGACCAACCAGTGGCTCCGTTGGGCGTCGGGGTTTGGCCATACGCCAGTGTCACCGCCCCGAGTTGCACAGTAGCAACGATTGCGAAGGCGGCATACCGTCCGAGCGTGCTCTTCATGCTATCCTCCGATAAACCAACTCAGCAGGGCGTCTGACGACGAACTAGGCCATGCAGATAGCCCGGCGAAGTCGTTGAACCATTCGCGCCGGACCTCCTACCCGGCAGACGATCGATCGCGTCGAGCACCAGATCGGTCATCTGCATTCTCGTCAGTCTACAATAGGTCGTCTCAGTGCTGACGAATGTGCCGTTCTCAGACAACTTGTTGACCGGCTCGCCACCGCCGCAGACACTGAAATACTGGCAGTGCTGCCGGCACAACTCCACGCCCGCGTAAATGTCTCGGTGCATGTTGGCGAGATTTGGTCGCTTCAGAAGATCGACCAACCTGTCGGTGTTGATATTGCCGAGGAGGAAATCGCCATATTGGGCGTGCTTCAGTCCAAGAAGCTCGGGCGAGAACGTCGAAATATTGCCGGCCACATCCATGCTGGTTACCGCGAACGGCTCGACCAACTGGTTTGCTGTCATGGCATCCCGCGGCCGCAGCACCTGGTGGATTGCGTGATCGATTTCGCGGATGAAGGTGAGTTTGCCGGGGCTGGCCGCCGATAGGCGCCAGAACTCGCTCATGAACCGGTAAAAAATGGCGTCGACCCCGTCCTGTGCGAAGGTGGACGATACGTGACTTCCCTCCAACTCCTCGACGTTGAAGCAGACCTCCTCGATGCCTTCCGCGACATAGAAATCGAACATCTCAGCTGGCGATTTCATGCTCAGCGACGTCAACACGGAAATCACATGAAATGGAACGCCACGCCGTCGAAGCAGACGGATACCTGCAATTGTTCGATCGAAGGTGCCTTGGCCTGAACGCGTAAGCCGATTCCGGTCATGTAGGTGCTTCGGCCCATCGATGCTGACGCCAATGCCGACCTCCGCTTCAATGAAGAAGTCGCACCAGGCATCGTCGATCAGCATTCCGTTGGTCTGAAATGAATGGCTGACCGAAACACCGGCGGGCTTGAGCGCGTCGATCGCTTGGAAGGCGTCACGATAGAACCCGTATCGGCAGCACCATTGGCTCACCGGCGTGCCATACTACTGATAGGTTTTCGCGGACCCAGCCAGATGCAAATACTTCCGAAAACAGGTTTGACAGAAGTCTCCTTTGAGACCACGGCGTTGGAGCGCCGTCCGGCAGATAGCAGTAAGCGCAGTTGATGTTGCAGAATGGTGTAGGTTGAATAACCAGCAATTCGATGACTGGCATCGGACGCCTCACTCACTGAGCCTCGTCGTGGCGACCTACCAGTTCCGCCAGAAATTGTTCCAGGTCGGCCTGAAGTTGCGCCAGTTGCCCCAGGGGCGTCCCCATCCCCGGCGACGGTTCCAGCCCCCGTTGAACCAACGGTTGCCCCAGACCAGTTGGACGTTTGGGTCCCCATGGCTGCCGGTGAGGCCGGAACCGCCAACCAGAAACACGGCCTCACGAATGGCGGCGAGCCGCTCGGATACTCCCTGTTCGGCAACAGGAGGTTGCGGACTTACGACCCGCTCCGCGGCATCACTGGGGAGCGTCGAACCGAGCAGTAGCGATACTCCGATAGCACCTACCGGACCGATCCCCGTTATGATGCGCAGGTATTTCCGCCGCAAGTTCATCGGTCTCTCCTTCGCGGAGCCGGGGTCGGATCTACCTGCCCTCCGCCAGCTTGCCCAGCAGCCGCGCATGTGAGCGTGTTCCCTGATGGAAGCAGCGCAGCTCGAACTTCTCGTTGGGACTGTGGATCTGGTCGTCCTCCAGCCCGAAGCCCATCATCAGGGAATCGATATTGAGCGTGCGCTTGATCTGTTCGACTACGGGGATCGTTCCGCCGCTGCCGATCATCACGGCCGGCCGGCCGTATTCCTGCTGCAACGCGCTGCGTGCTGCCGTTCGCCCATGGCGTATCGGTGGCGATCTCGATGCCGGGCGCCATGCCGAACGCCTGAAACGAGATCCGCATCGCCTGGCGGCAGCCGATCGGTGACGAAGCGCTGAAATCCCTCGAAAATGGCCTGAGCGTCCTGATCCGGCACCAAGCGGAATGAAACCTTGGCGGACGCCTCAGACGGAATGATCGTCTTACTGCCGTGGCCTGCATAGCCGCCCCAGATGCCGTTGATATCAGCGGTCGGTCGGCTCCACAGGCGCTGCAACGGTGGCACTCCGCGCTCGCCGCCCGGCGTGGTCAGGCCGATGTCGCGCAGGAACGCCGCCTCATCGAAGCCGAGAGCCTGCCATTGCGACTGCTGCTCCTGCGAGACCGGTCGGACAGCGTTATAGAAGCCTGGCACCTGGATCCGCGCCTTGTTCGTCCTGCAGATCGCCCAGGATGCGCGTCAGCACATTGATCGGATTGAGCGCGGAGCCACCGAACAGGCCCGAATGCAGGTCCCGCTTGGGGCCCTTTACGGTGACCTCGCAGTTGCACATCCCGCGCAGGCGCGTGGTAAGCCCTGGCGTATCGATGTCCCACATGTTGGTATCGCTGATGAGCGCGAAGTCAGCCTGTAAGGCGTCCTTGTTGGCGGCGAGGAACGGCTGCAGGTTCGGGCTGCCGATCTCCTCCTCGCCCTCGACCAGCACGGTGATCGGAGCAGGGATCCCGCCGCCAACCGCTTTCCAAGCGCGAAGCGCCTCGATGAACATCATCGTCTGGCCCTTGGCGTCGACCGCGCCGCGCGCAACGATGCGTGGACCGCGCGGTCCCTCGACCAATTGCGGTTCGAACGGCGGGCTATGCCAAAGCTCCAGCGGGTCCGGCGGCTGCACGTCATAGTGGCCGTAGAACAGGATACGGGGCGCCTGTGTGCCGGTCGGGCCGGGATGCTGCCCAAGGACGACGGGATGGCCGGGGGTCGGCTGGATTGCGACATTGAAACCAAGACCGGCGAGCTGGTCGCGGAACCACTCGGCCGCGTGTCGCACATCTTGCTCATGCTCGGGTTGGGTGCTGATGCTAGGAATGCGCAACAGGTCGAACAGGCGTGCGCGCGCCTGATCCATGTCATGATCCACTTGAGCGAGCACGGTATCCACCACTGCATCAGATTTGGCGATCATGACGTAGCACCCTCACAATCACACAATGCGTAATCGCCTGATCCCAAACATTCAAGCTTCTGGGCGCATTTCCGCAGAACCTCGGCTCAGTGATCTCGCGTGTTATAGAAGATTGGGATGTGAAGCACGGCCAGTGGGACACCGGGCTCATCACTGACCCTGAGAACATGCATTGGCATATCTAGCCTTCAGAGCTCGCTGCCATTTCTTCCTTGCGACATTCATCCTTTTCCGGGGACCTCGAAACGCGAGTTCAAAGCCATTGAGTGCCAGTCCTGCGGTGCCAAATTCCGCAGGAGCTTGGGACGTTCAGCACGTTTAGCGGGACCCACCGCGCTTTGGGAGTCAAAGCCTAACCGCTACGGTTATCGGTGCACGTGCAAAGCTATGCGAGACGTAATACCGTACCCCAGCGGCTTAAAGGCGGCGCTCTGAACGTCGTCGAGCTGAAACCTCGTCAGACGCCAGCCGCGGCCTTCGGTTCGCAGAAGCGACGAAGTCCTTCCGACAGCCACTCATTGATCTCCGGAGAATACCGCCATGATACAATCTGTCTGCCGCTTAGCTACCGTATCAGTTGTCCTTCTTGTTGCAGCCTGCGCTGAAAACCCCATGGGACCAACGGTTCAGGTGCTACCAGGCCCCGGCAAATCATTTTCCAACTTCCAAAGCGACCAGACCATCTGTCGACAATTCTCGGAGCAGGCCGTTAGGGATCAGGCGCAGGGTGCGAACCTCCGCGGGCTCGGCGCCGCGGCACTGACTACAGCGCTCGGCGCGGGGCTGGGCGCAGCGATCGGGGGAGGGCAAGGCGCAGCAATCGGTGCAGCTGGTGGCGCGCTTGGGGGTGCCGGGCTGGGTGCGGTGAGAAGTTCGAACGCCCAGAATTCTATCCAGGCTCAATACGATAATGCCTTCGTGCAATGTATGTACAGCCTTGGCAACTCAGTCCCAAGCACCGGTTCGATGATGGTGCAACCTCAGACATCCGGGCAGCCAGCGTCCAGGTGATGGGACTTAAGGTCTTGGACTTAGCAACTGTTGCAACGACATTCTCCCGTCCGACCCACGAGCTGACGCGGCGCTCGCAGCTGCGGTCAGGGACGGCCGCTTCTTGCGGCCTCCCGTTTCTCCGCCCCGACCCGCACTTGGTGACGCCGTCGCGCGCCGGGGCTGTCAAGGCCGGCCGTCGCTCTGCCCGTGTCTCACGCTCCGCCGTTTCCAGGCCGTGCCTTGGTCGACCCGAGCACGGTGGCACGCTCGTTGTGGTCGGGCATGACCGTCCGAGGGGAGCTCGCTGTCGGGGCACGAGGGACCGTGCCGCAACCTTGTATCCGGTGGGTCGCTGTGACCCGAACCATGATGCACGCATGCGCATCGGCGGCGAGCTCCGAGGCGGTGGACCCATTCTTAACGGCGGCATAGAAGCCGTGGACAAGCGCGGGATCCCACCACCTCGAACCGTCATCGCGAGCCCGTCACGCACGAGCGGACGGGAGCGAAGCCACAACTTGTGACGACAACGGATTTCATGCAGCGGGACGCAGCCGCACACCTTCGGGCACGACCCCATCGCGCGCGAGGTGCCAGAGCGCGATGAGCAGCTTGCGCGCCAACGCCACAACAAGCGTCTTGCGTGTCGCGGGCGCAGCCTGCGTTCGCTGCCGATACCATTCGGCGAGTGCACTGTCCTTTTTAAACATGAGGAAACGCCATGCCAGCTGGATCATGCCGCGGCGGACGCGCGCGTTACCCGAGCGGGCCAATCCCTCTCCCGGCGTTTCGCCCCGCTTTCGTCGGGCGAGCCGGTGAGACCGGCATAGCGCGCCACGGCGCGCCGATCGCGCATGTTCCGCGACAGTATCTCCTGCACCAGCATGTCGGCCGTTTCGACGCCGATGCCGATCACGCGGGCCAACAGCCGCACCATGGCATGCGGTCCCTTCGCTGGCGCTTGCACCAGGCGCTCGAGCCGCGTCTGCTCGATCTCGCGGATCTGTTTCGTTACGATCTGGTGGCGCTCCAGATCACGCTTGAGCGCGGCCAACGTGTTCGGCGGGATCAGCTCACCCTCGGGTGTGCGTAAGGTCCCGAGGCGCTCGGCGGCCAACTTGAGCTTCGGGTTGAAGCTGCGAATGCCGAGCCGGATGAACGTCGCCTTCACCCGAGTGATAGTCCGGCTCGCCTCGCCAACGAGCGTCTCGCGCTCCCGGCTCGGCCGCTTGGCGTCCTCCTCGGCAAGCGTCGGCACCGCGACCATCTTGCAGTGCCCGCGCTCGCCGCGGAGCCAGCCGAGAAAGCCGCGCTTCAGAAGCTCCGTGTCGAGTTCGATCGGTCTTCGCCCGGCGGTGTTCGCGCGTCACGGCGACGCTCGACGCATGAATGATGTGGGTCTCAACGCCCCGCGCGGCGAGCCAGCGCGCCAGCCAGAAGCCGTCGTATCCGGCCTCGAAGGCGACGGCGATACGCGTGATCCTGTGGCCTTTCTTCTCGGCCTCCGCCCGCCAGCGGCTCAACAGCTTCAGCAACGAATGCTCATCGATCGCGAGTTTCTTCAGCGGCTGACGCTCAACACCAGGAGCAATGCCAGCGACAAGCCAGCTCGATTGGCTCATCTCGATCACCGCGATCAACGTCGCGTCCATATCCAGCGGGTCGAGACACCGGCTGAGATCGTCGACAGTCTCGGGTTTGCGTTTCGTCATTGGGGCTCCATCGGGTTGCGGTCAGTGCAGCGATGGATACGTCTTCCTGCTGCCGCCCATAGCATCTTGATGGCCGCAAGCACGGCGAGCGGCTGCCTGCGTCGGGATCAACCGGCTCCGCCTGGCGGCGGCGCTCATAGTCGATCGGTGAGAGATGGTTGTTTGATGAGTCACGGTGGCGCGGATTGTAGAACCCTCGATGAAGGCGAATACTGCGCTCCTCGCCTCGGCCTGCGTCTTGACCGGCGACAGCGATCGGGCAGTTCGCATGCGGGGGTTGCGAAGAAGCCTCGCACATGGCGTTGTCGTAAGCGTGGCCGACGAAATCGAGGGACGCACGGCCGCCCCCCGGCAGCGTTGGCCGACGGGAGGAGCGGCGGCGATTCTGGGTGGCCGCCTTTGAGAGGATCAGAAGATCTCGGCGGGTTGAGCTGGCGGTTTTCGCGCGGCAGTCGATTGAGTTCTTGCGCTCCGATCTCGTCGGACCACCCTCTCCGCATCCAGCATTGCGCTGCCACTGCGCGAACCAGTTCCTGCTCGATTGTGCCGCCGGCTCGAACTCGCGCCCCTGCTCCTGCGGCGAGCAGCCGGGCCCGCACCAGCTCAACCATGTGCCGACGGAACTCAGGGGTAGGCTTTCTTGTCTCCCATCATGGATACCTCAAACGCAAATCATTCCGTGTCCACGAAAAGCGGGGCAACTTCAGTTCGATCTTGAGATTGCGACTAAATCTCTACCAGGTTAGCATTCGCGGGCTCGTTAAGTCACGGCAGGCCTCCTTCACCAGAAGATCGTCTCGCAAGCGGAGGGCGCCGGTCGTTCGTTGCAGCACTAAACCATGGAGTGTCCGCTTCTTCGGCCAAACACCAGCTCACAGGCCAAGCAGATACACGATAGCCTGGAACGGAAGGGCACACAATAAATCAGCTAAAACTGCTTGTAGGCATTATTGGTATTGGATGTCTGGTTTTGGATCCTCCAATGCTCAAAACTCCGCAACGCCGAATTCTGTTGAGACTGCCGCGACAGCGGCTAGCGTCCCGGCAGGTTCACTTCAGCGGGTCCAGAATGACTGGCGCGCCTCCGCCCTGATCGGAGCGTCTGTCTTTAATGAGCATAGTCAAAGGGTCGCTACGATCAGGGATCTGCTCATAACGGACGACGGGAGGATCGACAGAGTTGTGCTCACGATAACGCAACGAAGGAAAGTGGTCGCCATTGCGTTTGTCCAGCTTCAATTTTTGCCAAGCCAACAATTCGATACACCCGTGCTGGCAGTCCGAGGCAGAATGTCCCGAGCAGTCGGCGTTGCTCATGCCGAACGCAAGCCTTACGGCATTATGCTTCCGGGCGTGACACGAGAGTCGCTTGCGCAAATGGAAGGTTTCGACCTTGTGCCCTAGCTGGACCTCCGGCCGTTGCGACACCTCTGGCAATGTTCTGGTATCCTGAACTGGGAGAGGATCGGCAGAGACCGCGCAGACAAATTGCAAACGGGGCCGCATCAATATGTTAGGTCAATCGCGACGAAGGCCGCACATAAACGAAGAAAGAGGACCGGTAGTGCAACACAGCAGTGGCGTGATTACAACAAGCGCGTTTGCTATGCTTCTGGCCGGGCTTTTTAGCGGTGGCATAGTAGGGCTCGTGCTGGGGAGCGTGGTCGCGAGTCAAATAGCGCTGGCGTTCGTCTGTGCGCTCATTGCCGCAGTCCTGGCCCTCCTTGTTGGCTATGCGATCCTTGGCCACCGTGTGCAACTTACTTTACCGCCAGGGGTCATCGTCTTGAATGTCATCATCAGTTCATCGCTGGGCGCGCTCGCCGGGCACGAACTCAGCGTGGATTTGAGGGATCCACCTGCAACGTCGTTGGTCGGCGCGCTCTCCGGTGTGCTCGCAGCAGTGTTGATCGTCTCCTTCGTGATTACAATCTACACATTGAGAAGCCACCTATCAGCTCCCAAGAGCTGACGCGAGGTGTTGGGAGCAGGGCTAAGGGCTATGCTGTCCCTCGCTTCGCTCCGCCAGCCCTTCGTCAGTCAGCACCACAGATTATGCCTTGAGAGCGGCATCGAGAAGAACACGCTGTAAGCGGCGACGGCAACTCCGGCGGAGATGACATCCTCCCACAATGGGATGTCCCTGCCACGTGGATCGGTCGGCAAGGAAACGCCAAGTAGCGCCAGTCCGAGCAACAACCCCACGCATATCGCGATGACGATCAGCCCGGCATAGACGGATCGGGCAATTCCGAGTGCGATCCGGCCATTGATGAGATCCAGTGCGCCGTTGAGCAGGTGCGGGCCGGGCACCAGGATCATGCACGGACAGACCGCGACGAGGCGCAGAGACGAGCTTAAATTCCAGCGAACGGCGATAGCACCGATCGCGCCGGCGAGGACTGCGGCGCAAAACGGTTGCAGGAACAGATTGGGGCTGATCCGGCCCAGCGCGCGGCGTAGGAAAGCGCCTGCACCCGCGCTGACAAAGATCAGTATCGCCGCCGCGAGGTGGCGGACACCGAATATCTCGGCCAATGCCACGGCACCCAATGCTGCTGCGAGCGCGAACTGCCAAGTCGGCGCTGGTGGCGTTCGCGCGATCGACTCGATCGTGTTCCTTGCCGTTTCCGTCGCCAAACGGCGGGAAGCGATATCCTCAATTGCCCGCATCGTCCGGGCCACACGCTCCATTTCCATGCCTGACGGTGAACCCGCCGCCTGGGTCGCGAACGCGCCGTCCTTGTTCTTGACCATAAGCTGCAAGTCGCCCCAGCACGGCACGAGCGTGACGTGCAGGCCGAGCACTTGTCCCAGTCGCTCGGTTGCGTCCACGGTTTGCTCCGTCGCCTGTCCATTGACGTAGAGGGTCTTGGCGAAGGCCAGGACGAGATCGGCGCGCTGCTCTACGGTCATGCGGGCACGTCGGCTGCCATGTGAGGATTGGCGACCCTTTTCAGCCAGATGGGAGACGTACGCGGCTTTGGCCTTTCCCTACCTTGCTGCATTAGGGCAGATTTCTTCATCGCGTGCTGCGAGAAGTAACCAGGGGAGGAATGCGGATCAGACCGCCTGAGGCTGATTTGAAACGAGCTGTGGCCGTTGTCGCGTTGCTGATGCCGCTTGTGCGCAGGCGCAAACACCCGACCGCTGCGTTCCAGCAGTCATGTCGTTCTCCGGCGCGGGCGAAACTGACGTGGCGGTGCTGGACATGCCCGGCCAGTGGCACGTGTCCTCCTTGGAGGGGTTACCTGGATCGCACTGCACGCACAGGCGAAAAGCCTCGCTGCATCGCCACGGAGCTATTGCTTGGCACGTCGAAAGTCCGCTCCGACAGCCCAGAAACCATGTACAGGAGTAGACTGGAGTGTCATGCGGATCGTATCGACCGACCCGCTCATTCGAGCGTGCGGGGCGATGCCCTCGTGCTCCGTTGACGATACATGCTCATGAAATTACCGCACGTGCCGGCGAGTGCTTCGGCGGACTCTGATTGCGTGCTGTGGTTGGGAACTGATGAGCGTCCAGCGCTTCCAACGTCAAATAAGCATTGGTTCTTCCTACGCTGGTAGCTGAGCGAGGGAACGACCCGGACGGCGACCCTAGCCGGGCTGAAGCGTGACCCACTCGCGGGCATCGCCCGGAAATGGTTGCCAGCCGGTATCCAGCTGTTGCTAGCATAGAACCAACTTCGTCTGTAACTTACTGATTTCACTTGGTCGGGGCGGCGGGATTCGAACCCACGACCTCCTGTACCCAAAACAGGCGCGCTGACCAGGCTGCGCCACGCCCCGAATACCGAAGCCGCTAGCATATTGCGGCCGCCGCAGTAAACGCTTGCCGCGCATCGCATGACAGGAGCACCGCCATGGCTGCCGTCGGTTGTCTGCTTCCACTTCTGCTCCTGTTGCTCGGCAGCGGGATTGGCGGGGCGATCGGCGGATTGATGGGCGCCATCTGGGGCGGGATTGCCGGGTTCCTGATCGGACTGGTGGGCGGGCTGCTCGGGCTGCGTGTCTTCCGCCGTGCCCGTGACGGCTTGCCGGAGTGAGCATCTACGGGGCGTTGCCGAAGATCCGCTGCTGCACCTTGTCGCCGACCCGGATATTCAGTCGGGCGGCGGTGCCCGCCGCAAGTTCAAGCGTTGCCCGGACCGGACCGCGGCTGTCGATCACCGCCAGGCTCTCCGGTACGGTGTTTTCGGCAATGGATCTGATGGTACCATCGGCATTGATGAACAACATGTCGAGCGATGCGAGCGTGTTGCGCATCCACATCTGTGAGTCACGTGGAGCGCCCCAGTCGAACAGCATACCGCCATCCGGCGGCACACTGGGCCGGAACATCAGTCCGACTGTCTGCTCCTCGGGCGTCGTGGCCATCTCCACCATGAACGCGTGCTGCACGCCATCGCGCGTGGTGATCACCAGCCGCTGCTTCGGCAACTCCGGCTGCGGTCCCAGTCGGATCGAGCGCCTGGGCACGCGCGGACAGCGGCGCGATTGCGAGCAGCCACAGGCAAATCACGACGGTTCATGCCTGGTCCTCTTACTGACGCTGCGGCATTCCCTCGGGGACTACTGTCTTCACGATGCTCGCGTCCAACGCTTCGTAATCGTGATAGCCGATCGCCGCATAGAGTTCGGCGCGCGTCTGCATGCGGTCCAGCATTGCCTGGGTACCGCCGTCGCGGCGGATCGCGGCATATAGTTCCGCCTGCGCCCGGTTGGCGACCCGCAGAGAACTGACCGGCCAGATCACCATGTCGTAGCCCATGTCCTGGAACTCCGCGGCGGTGAAGAAGGGTGTGCGGCCGAACTCCGTCATGTTCGCCAGCAACGGCGCGTCGACCCGGGAGGCGAAGGTGCGGAACATCTCTGCGTTGGTGAGCGCCTCGGGAAAGATCGCATCGGCCCCGGCCTGCAAATACAGCTTCGCGCGCGCCACCGCGCCGTCCATGCCCTCGCTGGCGGCGGCATCGGTGCGCGCGATGATGAACAGATGCCGCCGTGCCCGATGGGCGGCGGCGATCTTTGCCGCCATGTCGTGCGCATCAGCCAGCTTTTTGTCATTGAGATGGCCGCATTTCTTCGGCAGCAACTGGTCCTCGATATGCACCGCGGCGGCGCCGGCGTCCTCGAAACTGCGCACCATGTGCATGACGTTGAGCGCCTCGCCGTAGCCGGTGTCGCCGTCCACCAGCAGGGGCAGTCCCGTCGCGCGCGTGATCTGGCGGATGAAAAAACAGACCTCGTCCACGGTGATCATGCCCAGGTCGGGAATGCCCATCGACGCGGTCATCGCCGCACCGGACAGATAGAGCGCTTCGAAACCTGCCGCCTTGGCTTGCAACGCTGCCATGCCGTTGTGCGCCCCTGGCATTTGCAGAATCCGGGTCGTGCGAGCAACGTCCGGAAACGGTTCCCGACAGGCAGCTTCGGCAGGTCGGCGGCAACAAGGTATGTCATCGGGAAATCTCCGAGGGCGGCGCGATCACCGGCTTAGCCCAAGGTACCGGCCGAAGGACAGGCAGCGCACGGTCCAACCTGGCGCGCGATCCAATCTGATGTTTGAGCGCGTGTTCAGGTCCTCGGAAGTTGCCAGCTCGGACGATCAGCGGCTCGTTGTCGTTGCCAAGGACGTTGTCCCACCTTCAATTCGCGATTGTGCTTCCGACCGGCCAGCCGGCCTCAACCCCAGGCCGCCTGCGGCGGACGCTGCGCGAGGGTTGACCCCGGCTGGCCGGTCGAAGCAAGGGCTGGAGATCGAATGATCGGGCCGGTGTGTCTGCCTGCGTTCTGTGGTCAAAGGGACTGCCTTCGGAGCAGCGACAGCTCGCCAGGAGCTGCCCAAGAGCCTGGTAGTGCAGGATCAGGTTCGTCTCATTGTCTTGATTTTCGAGACGTTATTGCATCGAGGGGTCAGGCGGCCATCGGGTCAAGCGCCCGGTGGGAGGCGACCGGTTCGTTGTGTTGGCGAAAGGCGTGAACCACCGGGCTGGTGCTGGTGAGGAGCTCGGCGATGAGCGCGGGATCGGGTGGTGGGAAGGCGAGTGACGCGGGCAGGCCGGCTGCGTCGAGGACTGCGGCGGCGCGGTCGGAATAAAGGGTGACGTACCTCTCGGCTGGGGTCATCGCACTGTATTCCAGCTTGGGCGGGCTGGCGGGTGGTGCGGCGGCTGCCGGTCCCTGGGGCGGGCACCCAAGCGATTGGTCGCTTGGGACCCGCAAGCCCGGGGATGCGACGACGGGTTCTGGCGCTGGTTCGGCTGGTCGCCGGGAGCCCGAGGGCGCGGTGTGGACCGATTCGGACGGCGAGACGGAGCGGAACGAATATCCGGTGTTCTGGGTGCCGGTGTTTCACAGCATCTGGGTTTACGTGTTGAAATCGGGCGCAACATCGAGTAGCGGTTGGAAATCAGATCCCGGGAAGTGGTGGGATCTGGGCTTACGTGACCGGGGACGGATCCGGGAACGCGGTCGAGGATCATGCCATGGCCCGTACTGGGGAATCATCCGCCCGGCAAGTCGCAGCACTGACCGAACCTGGCCGGTACCGCGTTGCTGATAACCTCTTCCTGCTGCTGAAGCCGCCGCGGAAATCCTGGCTCAACATGTTCACCTGCCCGGTCGCAGGCCGGGAGCACGAGATGGGCCTCGGGCCGTCATCGCTTGTCTCGGTGCCGCAGGCCAAAGCAGTCGTGCTGCGCCACCGCACGCTTGTGCACGAAGGCCGTTGCCCATTGTGTGAGAAGCGCGGCCGGTTACGAGCGCCAAAGCCTGTCCCCTTCAATTATGTCGCCGAGCAGTACATCCGTTCTCGCCAGGCTCTGTGGCGCAGCCGCGAGCACCGCCGGCAATGGGGCGTCGCGCTCGCAGCTCATGCCAAGGCGATTTGGGACTTGCCGGTGGCCACCATCGACACTGGAGCGGTCATGCAGGTCCTGGAGCCTGGATGGCGTGACAAGGCACCCACGCTGTCCCGAGTGCGTGGTCGCGTCGAGCAAGTTCTCGACTTTGCCACGGTGCGAGGGTGACGCAGCGGGCCGAATCCCGCCGTCTGGCGTGGCCATTTGGACAAGCTGTTGCCGTCGCCCAAGAAGCTGAAGCCGGTACAGCACCATCCCGCATTGCCCTGGTCGGACGCTCCGCGTCTCTGGCGAGATCTGGCCGATCGGACCGATATGCCGGCCCTGGCGTTGAAACTCCCTCTGCTCACCACCGTCCGTCGCGGCGAGGTGCTAGTCCCCCGAGTCACTCACATTGCCGGGTAAAGTCGCTTGAGCTTAACGCGTGCATCAGCGGTGGTGAATTGCCAGTCAGCCTTGATGTGATGCTTGTTTCGAGTGTCCTGCCATGCGGCGACTTGCTCGATCAGCGCTGTGCTTGTCGCGAATCCGCCTGTCGAGGCACTGGCGTGACAGCACGCTGATCTCGGATTCAGCCATGTCCAGCCAACTGCCGTGCTTCGGGGTGTAGTGCCATTCGAACCGCTCGACCAGGCGGCGGGCCTCGGCCGCGGGGAAGGCTTGGTAAAGCGAAGCCGGCTTATGGGTGCTGAGGTTGTCCTGCACCAAGCACGATCTTTCGTGCCTCGGGAAAGTGCGTGTCGGCCAGGTCCTTGAGGATCTGGGCATAGTCCACGGCGGCATGGCGGTCGGTGACCTTGACCTGTCGCCAGCCTTCGAGCGGGGCGAACAGCATGAACAGGTTGGCGGTGCCATTGCGCGCGTACTCGTAGTCGTGCCGCGACGGGACGGCCCGGCTTCGCCGGGATCGGCACCCGCGTCTCGCTGATAAGTTGCTTTGACGTCTCGTCCAGGCATACCACGGGACGGGCGGGATCATGCGGGCGCTGATAGACCTCCAGCACATCTTCCATGCCGGCTACGAAGCCAGCGTTGGCTTCCGGCGGGATGACCCATTGCTTCTTGGAGGTGAGGCTTGAGCGCGTTTTTTTTAGCGTCCGGCTGATCGTGTTGTCGCTGGCGCGATCAACAATGTTCAGTTCAACGACAGCCGATTCCAGCAGTTGCAGTGTCCATCGCGCGCGCCCTTTCGGCGGTGGGGAACAGGCCAGCGCGATCAGCCTGGCCTCCGCCGCCCCGTCGAAAATGCGCTTCCTGGCAGAGGCGGGCGAGTGTCTGCGCGTCAGAGCGGCATCCAGCCCTTCCTCCACGAGGGTCCGCCGCGTCCGGCCGACCGTGTCGATGCTGGTGTCCAGAGCTACCGCGATCTGGCTGTCGCTCCAGCCCGCGCCGGCGTCGGACGCGTCGGCCTTCAGCAAGACACGCGGCCTTGAGCAACTGGCGCGCTCCGTGTTTGCCGTTCTGGATCAGCGTATTGAGCCGCTCACGCTCCTCTTCGCTGAGCCGAACGACGAACTTGCATCGGGTCTTTTGTTTCGCGGTCACGACGCATCTCCGGTGAATGCGGAGATATCGATTCAGAACAAACCCGCAAAATCAATGACGCGGGGTACTAGGACCAGTGCCGATCCGGGTGAACAACGCCGGTATCTCGACGCCGGCCACACTGAAGAGCTACGTGACGGCACTGGAACGCATGCGTGCGGTGAACGTGAATGGCGTGATCCACACTGTGCGCGCGGTGATGCCCGAAATGAAGGCACGTGGCTATGGCCGGATCGTCAATATCGCGTCCAATGCCGCGATTGGCACGGCGCTGCCGGCCACCACGTTCTATGCCGCGACCAAGGCGGAGGTATCAATCCTGACGCGGCGCTTCGCGATGAAACTTGCACGGTCCGGTATCACGGTGAAAGCTCTCTGCCCAGGATGAAGTTTCAGCGCCATGGCGCCGTGAAGCGCGACGTTCACGGGATGCCGGCGCTCACCGAACCACCGAATCCCAATGGATTGCCGATGGCGAAGACAGGATCACCGATGCGGACCTTTTGACTGTCACCCAGTTTCAGCGTGGTCAACGGGCCGGTCGGCGTTCACCCGCAGCAGAGCAATTTCGGCAACGGCGCTAGCACCGATGAGTTGCGCCTTCAGTATCAGATTGTCCTGCAATGTCACAGCGACGTCGTGGGTGGGATCGACGAGGTGTTCGTTGGTCACGATGAGTCCAGTGGGATCGCTCATGAAGCCGGAACCGAGGCTTTCCTTCTTGTGTGACGCTGTCGCGGTGACCCGACCGGGCTGGCCATCGGATTGAGGAACAACCTTCATCGAGTAGATATTCGCCACGGCTCTCGCCAGGTCCGATGCGGTATTGACCCTCGACACCGGCCTGAACACGCTTTGGTCCGGCAATTGGATTCGCCAAAGCAGATCGCAGCGAATCATTGGTTCCTTCAACAACGCTCCCGTAGGAACAGCGCTTGCTCAGGCCAATGGGGTGCAAGCGCTGGATCGCTCGCGCCAGGTATCGCTCTGTGCGGCGTTGGCGGATTTAACATGCTGACGTGCGAGTTCCTGACTGCGGTGCATCATAAGCTACCGGCCAAGGTGGTGATTTTCGACAATTCTGCATTTCGGCCTGATCACGCTGGAGGCGGAGAGTGTTGGCTTGCGACCCTTCCGGAGAGGGATCGAGTTCCCCAACCGCGACTTTGCTGCCTTGGCACGGGCCTACGGTGGCCACGGGTTTGCAGCCAGAAAACCGCACGAATTGAAGACGGTGATCACCGCGGCCTTGGCAATCAACGGGTCGGCGATGATTGACGCCGTGGTCGCTCCAACCGAGCTGCCGAACCTGCCACACCTCAAGCTGGACGTCATCGGGCAGTTCGCTCTGGCAAAAATCAGGGAAGCGGTTCTCGCTATAACCGGTGGCGGGTGATGACCTACCGCCGCCCGGAGCGATGCACGTTTTATCCATGCGTGAACAACAGCAGAAGTTGACGAGCGTCAACGCGGTCGGGGCCAACCGAGACCATGCTGACATGGCTCTGCACAAGGAGGCGAGAATGAGTGCACTGACGCGGATTTTGTCTGGCTTCGTTTTGGCCGGCGCATTATCGGTCCCGACGTTCGCGGCAACCAACCCGCCCGCGGACAGTATGCCGAACGGCAGCATGCTGATCATCTGGCCCGACGGCACGATGGCACGCGTCCACATCGTTGATTCGCATGCAGTCGACCCGGCGATGCAGCAAGCCACGCAGGCCACACAGCCAACGATGGTGATCGTGGAGGATGGCCACGCGTACGTCGTTCCCGACAGAAAGATGGACAACGGTAAGATGATGTCCGACAACATGTCGGACACCTCAAACCCTAGCGTCACCACCGACACGCCCCCATCGGGCGGGAGGAAGCAATAACACAGCCGGGTCGGCTAATCATCCGGCTGACCGGCTTGACCGAGGCCGCGGCCACCCAGATGGCCGCAGCCTATCATGACCGTGATCAAAGCTGGTACGGATTCACGACCTGACTTCAGGTGGAGCTACTGCCATTCACCAGACCAGGAATGATCTGCAATCCAACACCAAAACCGTCGCGAGTGACTGAGCGATCGGCCGACCTAATCGGGTGGTGCGTGCGACCGCACCCAGGCCACGATGTCGGATGTGTTCATTGCACCGGCCTGCTGTGCGACGGCTCGTCCCCTGGCAAAACAGCATGAGGGTCGGAATGCTACGAATGCCGTACCTGGCCATAAGCTGCTGCTCTTCGTCCGCGTTCACCTTAAGCAGCCGAAAGTTCGGCTCGAGTTCGGCGGCGGCCCGCTCATAATCTGGCGCCATCGCCAGGCACGGTCCACACCACGATGCCCAGAAAATCCGCCACCACCGGGAGATCGTCGCGCGTGATGTGCCGTTCGAAGGACTTGCCATCCCGCTGCGACGGGCTTGCCTGTGAACAAACGTTGGTGACATCTGCCGCAATTCGCCTGCTGGGCGGGCCGCATCGCGGGAATGCGATTGACTGCGTTGCACGACGGACAGACGACGTGTCGAGCCTTGTGACTCATCAGCCTATTTCCTCATCGCAGCTTTACAGCAGCAGGTTGAAAATCCGAAAGGCCCGTTCCCAATCCTCGGTCGCGGGATCTTTCACGGCAGGGTCAATGCGCTTAAAGGTCTGTGCAAGGGCGACGCTCAGTCCACCCGCAATCTCAGCAAGCCCGGATTCAGTCTCGGCCCCGATAGCGAGATGGAGCGGCGGCCTGGCAGTGATATGATCCAGGATCGACCTCAGTTGGATTTCCTCGTCGAGCGCAGCGAAAGCCCGGATGCACTCCTGCAGGCCTTTGGTGATAGGCAGGTCGTGCGGCTTGATGATGTCACGACCATTCGCCTTTGCGGTTGCCTGCCCACGAAGCAGAAGATCGTAGATCTTATGATTGACGAAGTCGCCGTAGCGCTTCAGGTCCTGCTTATCGACATTCAGGCCGGAGACGTTGCGGAAGAAGCGTTCGAACTTTGTTATTCCCATCATTGTCATGGGTTCGAACAGCCTTCCGCCACCGTGACCGCGACCTGCTGCAGCGCGGCCATCAGTGAGGGATAATCCCAGCCTGCATCAAGGCGTATGTAATTGATGTGGAAGGCAGCGACGCCGCTGATACCTATTCGTACGCAGCTCATTAGGGTGGTTCATGCTCCATAAGAAGTTCCTAGCGTAGGCTGTAGCTGTGATCGCTGCATTGATGCTCGTCAATAAAGGTGACCCCAGTGGGGTATGTGGAATATCATTGTCGACTATGCCAAGGCGCCAGCAGCGCGAGGAACCCATCTCGACTGCCATCACGGAAAGCACGGTGCAGTGGTTGTAGCATCGCCGAATGAACGCTCAACAACAAATGCGTTGGTAGCCGAAGGGCGCTCATCTCATGCTGAAGGTTTGCACCTCAGTGGTGAACGGGACCTTCGACCGAGATCATGCCATAGCGGAGCGTATGGGCCGGCCGTCCGTTTCGGCGAGCGGCGTAATCACCCCCAGGTTCTAGGCGATCTCCCTTCACTTACTCTGGACTGGGATGCCGGCCATGAAAGTAGCAGGTAGCACCTTGCTGTTCTTGACTGTGGCGGACGTGGTAACCGCCCGTGGGGAGCCGCGCGCAACGCACGCCGAATAACGACAATGGTGCTGCTGCAATCGTAGGTGGGATATGATCCCCTCGGTATCCCGCGATCGAGGGGGCCTTGCTGGTGGCGCTCGGCGTAACCCTCGCGGTACTGCTCGCCGCCCAATGGGTCGGACGAATTGCCAACGTGGCTGGGCGTGTCCTGGGGTGCTGTTGGCGGCGCTGAACGTCATGTTCCCGGTGTGAAGCCGGTGGCCCGCGCCTTCGTGCGATAGAGAACGAGGATTGCTCGGGCAGACCGAGCCGAGCCTCACACACAGGGAGCGGGCGATGGGAGAGTATAGCGAGCAACTCGATCGGCACGTTCCTACCACCGACAAGCCGCGCCGTGGCAACGTACGACGCATCGACAGGCCTGGGGATGCCAACTTTCGGGTAGAAGTTGTCAGACGACGAAGTCGCCGCGGTTGCCACGTGTATTCGCAATGCCTGGGGCAACGCCGCTTCTCCCGTGTCGCCCAACGACATCAAGGACACGCGTGAGACGCTGCTAAATCGGCAGGACTGACCAAGGTCGCTGGGCTGGCGTTCATCCCGCTACGTACACCGTCTTGATGTTGGCAAACTCCTTGATGCCATATGCCGAGAGCTCGCGACCGTAGCCACTCTCCTTGATACCGCCGAACGGAAGGCGGGGATCCGAGCGGACGTGATCATTGACGAACACGCTGCCACTCTCGATCAATTCAGCAGCGATGCGCTGACCTCGCATCAGATCACGCGTGATGACACCGCCACCAAGTCCAAAGACGAAGTCGTTGACAACCGCAACCGCATGGTCCTCATCCTTGACAGGAATGACCGAGGCGGCCGGCCCAAAGAGTTCCTCGTGATAAGCCGGCATTCCGCGGTGCACGTCCGTGAGCACCGTCGGAGGATAGAAGGCACCGGGACCTGGGGGGATGGTGCCTCCAAGGAGACAGGCAGCGCCTTGGGCGATACTCGCCTGCACCTGCCGATGTAGCGTGTCACGCAGATCATGCCGAGCCAATGGACCGATTTCGGTATTGTCATTCAGGGGGTTGCCCATCCTGACAGCGCTCATTCGCTTAACGAACAGCTCTTCGAAGGCGCGGCGCACCTTATCGACAACGATGAACCGTTTGGCGGCGACGCAGCTCTGGCCGGAATTCACCAGCCGGCCCTTCGTGCCGATCGTGGCGGCCAGCTCCAGATCCGCGTCCTCGAGTATGAGATACGGGTCGCTACCGCCGAGCTCGAGCACGGTCTTTTTCAGCATCGCACCTGCCTTGCTTGCCACCGCCCGGCCGGCTGGACCGCTGCCTGTGAGACTTATCGCTCGCACCAGCGGATGTTCGATGACAGTGGGAACCTGCGGGGAACCGATCATCAGGGTGCGGAGGAGGTTCTTCGGGAAACCGGCATGGTCGAACACCGCCTCGATCGCGAGCGCGCAGCCTGGGACATTGGAGGCATGTTTGAGCACAGCCGCATTGCCAGCCATCAATGTCGGCGCGGCGAAGCGAAACACCTGCCAGAAGGGGAAATTCCACGGCATGATCGCCAGCACGACACCGAGCGGCTGGAACGTGACGAAACTGTTGCGGGCATCGGTGACGACTGTTTCGTCCGCCAGGAAATCAGCTGCGTGCTCGGCATAGAAGTCGCATCGCAAAGCGCATTTCTGCACCTCCACAATGCCGTCGTGCACCGGCTTGCCCATTTCCTCCGCCATGAGAATAGCGTATCTGCGGGCATTGCTGCGGAGGATATCCCGAGCCTCGCGCATCAATGCTGCCCGCTTGGGAAAGGCAGTGCGCCGCCATGCCAGGAAGGCATCGTGCACCTCGCCGATGATTTCCTTCATCATGTCCGGGTTCATCTCGTCATACGATGCCACAACGTCGCCTGTCGTCGGATTGATCGCCTGGAATGTCATGGCTCTGCTCTTCCCGGAGTCCGGTCACGAGCACGCTAGCGACGGTGCGCGTCGATCATACCGTGCAGATGTGCGGCGGCATTCTCAATATCGTAGTGTTTGTACTGCCCAGCCCGGCTTTCGGCCGACAGCACCGCACAACGATGTACGGTGACGAAATTCCCATAAGGGAATTCGTATCGTCCCTTGGTCCGCGGATCCTTCTCGTCATTGATTCCGAGATGCCATTTGCCGAACTCGTCGTAGCCGTGGAGTCGGATGTACTCGTTCTCCTCCGCCGTGGAAGGCTGGTGTTCGCTCCATACGTCCCTCTGATCAAAGGTGAACTTGCCTGCTGTGACAAGATGTCTGGCATGGTCGAAAGCCGGCCTGTTCAATCTCACCGTCATGATGCTTGTATCCTTCGCCGATCGGAAGCAGGAACCGCAAACGCCGCATCAGCCTTGATCGCCGTCAATCACTCAACCGGTTGTCATGGCGCCTCGATCAATCCCGGCTCAAACCGCGGATCGGGGTCATCTTTAGACCCGGTCTCCAGCCGAAAAGGCGCGCTCGAGATGCCGTTCAGGTTGCCAGGACCGCACCCGCCCGCAAGTCGACGGTAACGGGTACGCGCTGGCCGTTCTTGCCGACAGCGGTTGTATGGCATCAAAGAACAGCAACATGGCGGTCCATGCGCCAGCCGTGCTATCAAAGAAGGCGCCAGTATGGCGCGGGTGCCGCAAAGACATGGTTCACCGCTGTGGGCCTGTCCGTCTCCCGTGGCCCAAGCTTCTCCCTCTTTCCCTGGAAGACAAGCCGCGATCGGCTGACTGCACTCATCAGCCGTGTTGACGGGTGTCAAGGCGGGACGGCAACGCAGTCCCTAATCCAAAGCGGTCCAATAGGCTGAGATCCAACAGTCTCAGAGGGAGACCGCCTCATGAGCGGCCCGATTTGGCATTCCAAACTGACCGTGCCTGTTTCACCCGCCAGAGACCACATCCGTGGCCCAGTCGATGCGCTGGTAACCCTGGTGGAGTACGGCGACTACCAGTGCCCGCATTGCGGCACGGCGCACGCGATCGTCAAGACGATCATGGGTCAGGTCGATGACGCTGTTCGTTTCGTGTTCCGGCACTTTCCCATGACCACCGTGCATCCTCATGCTGAGCTTGCGGCGGAAGCGGCGGAGGCAGCCGGAAGCCAGCACAGGTTTTGGGACATGCACGATACGCTATTCGCCAACCAACAGCGCCTCGATGGACCGTCATTGCTAGCGTACGCTTCCGCACTTGGCCTCGATGTTGACCAGTTTGACAGCGAGGTTGCCGGCCATGTGCATCTTCCAAGGATCGGCGAAGACTTCATGGGCGGCGTACGCAGCGGGGTGAACGGCACGCCTACGTTCTTCATCAATGGTATCCGGCACGATAGCGGGTGGGACTATGGGTCGCTGATCGCAGCGCTGCAGCGGGCGGCCGTTGCCAGTGCGGCAGCATAATGCCTGATCCGGCTCGCCACGTTGTCTGCCCGTCCTGTGGGGCGGTGAACCGCATCCCGTCGTCGCAACCGGCATTGCAGCCGAAGTGCGGCAAATGCCATCTGCTACTGTTCACCGGCAAGCCTATTGCAACCGATGAGGCGGCGTTCGAGCGGCATATCACCCGCAATGACATTCCCGTTCTGGTGGATATCTGGGCTGCAGGGTCGTGAGCATGCGCTGCTGGCTCGATGGGCGAGATCGAAGTCTGGCCACACCAATCTCACCGGATCGGAGGCTAACCTTCGAGGAGGCCCTGGTCCATCCGGACGATCTGGAAGGTCTCTTCGGTGAAGGGGAAGAGGCGGCCCTGCAGAGGGCGATGCTGCCGGGCGCCCTTCGCTGCCTCGACCAGCGCCAACGACAGATCCTGATCGAACGGCGGCTGAAGGAAGAACCGACCAAGCTCCAGGACTTGGCACACCGCTACAGAGTTTCGGCCGAACGGGTCCGCCAGATCGAGGTCCGCGCATTGCAGAAGCTGCGTAAGACGATGCGGATGCAGATGTTGCCATGCAACACCGGCCGTGCGGCGAGTACTCCTGATGAGACCTGACCCGGACCTCAAGCGCGATCTCGAAATCCAGTTGCGGAGCGATCCAAGAGTGCAATCAGGTGACATCGTGGTGACGGTGAAGGAGGGGGTCGCCATGCTGGCGGGCTTTGTTCGCAGCCATCGCACGAAGCGGGCTGCGGAGGCTGCAGCAAAGCGCGTTGCCGGCGTCGTGGCCATCGCCAACGACATCGAAGTCCGATTGCCACTTCTGCACCAGCGGCCAGATCCCACGATCGCCACCGACGTGGTCGAGGCGCTTCGCCGGGACTTGCCCGATGCGGCGAGTGAGATCCAGGTGACAGTGAAGGACGGATGGGTGACCCTGGAGGGGGAGGTTGACTGGCACTATGAGCGTGAAGAAGCGAAATGGTCCGCCTACCGGCAGCGTGGTGTCGTCGGCGTCAGCAACCTGATCCATCTGAGGCCCGTAGCCGTCCCCACGGAGCTGTTGCGTGACATCATCGAAGCATTTAAGCGCAACGCCAGCATTGATGCTAACCGGATCACGATTGAACTTGCCGGCAGCGAGGTTCGTCTGCGCGGAGCCGCGCGATCCTCGGCCGAGCGCGACGAGGCGGAGCAAGTAGTCTGGAACTTCCCGGGGATCACCAAGGTCGATAACGGGATCGCCGTGCAGCCAGAATGAGCTAGCGAGAGACATGTTTCTGTATCAGAACGGACAGAGACTCGACCCCGCCAGACTGGGCATGCACCGGCTGCGGGTCGAGAGGTCCCAGCGCCGCATGCGGACTCATGACGATCTCGTCCGCAGCAATTGCGATCAGCGTGCCGCCGGACATCGCGTAATGCGGCATGAACACTGTGACCCTCGATTTGCGATCACGAATGGCGCGGGCAATCTGTGTCGCCGCGAGCACCAGACCGCCCGGTGTATGCAAAGCTATATCAAGCGGAACCTCATCGTCGGTCAGGCGAATGGCCCGAGCACCTCCTCTGAGTCGTTCACATCGAGTGCCCGTTCGAATTGGCCGATCTTTCGAGTGCGCATTGCCTCCATCATGCATTGCCGCAGTAGTGCCTGCAGCGCTGACAGCATGAAGAATAGCCAAAAAGATCAAGCACGGACATGTTCTGGCACCTCCAGAGTGTCAACGTCCCATGAGGTCGAACCCAAAAATCCCTTCGTCGGCGTAGCGTGGCGCCAATGGGGCGTCGGACGTGTCGCAACGGTGGCGCGAGGGAAATCTGGCAATGAAGCCGCCGATATGACCCACCACGCGATCGACCCGACAGCAGTCGGGATAAACAGGTCTGTCGTCGCCTGCAGCACCTGCATCAGAAACCACAGGCCAGCAAACACCACCCCAGGCATGACGAAGAAGAACGGGATAGAATAATCGGGATCAGCACGATGCACGCGCCATTGGAAACAGCCGCATGTAGCAGCCAAGCACGCCGGCGATGGCGCCTGAGGCGCCAACATGGGATTAAACGTGACGTGGGTGGCCGAAGCGAGCACTCCACAGCCTAGACCGAACCTTGCTGGTTTCTGAGCGTAAAGCATTGACGGGGGCTTGGTTTGCGATCGGTCGACCTTGTCTACGCAAGTTTGGTGGCGCCAAGCATGTTCAGTGCGGTGCGCCGTAGCTCTGTGGGCGTGGCGATCATTGTTTCCCGCCGCTCGGGTCCGAACTGGACGCGGTTTCGCGTCAGCGTTGCGAGATCGGCGAGCAAGGTGCGAAAGCCGTGCGGCTGGCCGGGGGCTGGGTCGAAGGGTTCGGTGGCGGCTTTGTGGCCCGCCGCAGGCGAGGGTTTGGCCTTTGCCACGGGAGAGGTGCGCTGCGCATCGCGCATAAGGGGATTGTGTTCGTCGAACAGGATCGGTGCCAAGCTGCGATAGTAGGCGAGCATACAGAGCAGCACAGGAGCGCGTGGCGTAGTTCAGTGGAAGACCGGACGCAGTTCCAGATCGACGGTCTTCATCCAGCGGAAGGCGCACTCGACCTTCAGCCGCTGATGTTGGAGCAGACGGAACGCCGGGCGCTGCTGCTTGCCGCTTCAGAATTGGTGATGAATGCGCTGCGCCATGCCTTCGTCGGCAGGGACTAAGGAACCATCCGGATCTCACTGCACTGGGATGCGGCGCGCGAGGAAGGCGTGCTCGAGGTCGCGGATGATGGCAAGGGGCCAGACAATGTTGCGCCAGGCACAGGGCTCGGTCATAGCATTGTTGGCGGCCTCGCCGATATCCTGGGCGGTTCGATTGCCTGGCGCCGGTCCATGCTTCTGTTTGGCACAGAGGCGGTGCTGCGATTTCCCCGGCCAACACCGGGCCTCCAGCTTGCTCCGGGCCACCTCAAATAAAGTCACAGAACTTGACGCCCATCATGGCAGAACTCGGCGCGTGCACCGATGATCCTCTTGCGCCCTTGCCGTCGGCGCAGGGGGCATTTTGACCACTTGAGGAGGGATCATGAGATCCGACAGCGATATAAAGCGGGACGTCGAAGACGAACTGCGCTGGGATCCGGACATCAGTTCGAATGACATCGCCGTGGCGGTCAAGAGCGGTGTCGTGACGCTGACGGGCTTCGTCAGAAGCTATGGGCAAAAATTGCAGGCAGAGGCGGACGCGAAGCGGATAGCCGGCGTGGTCGGCGTGGCGAACGACATCGAAGTACGCTTGCCGGAATACGATCAACGGCCTGACCCCGACATTGCTCGCGACGCGGTCGCCGCGCTGAAGGCGCAGCTTCCGTATAGCTGGGAATCCATCAAAGTGCTTGTTCACAGCGGCTGGGTGACCCTGGAGGGGCAGGTCGAATGGCACTACCAGCGCGAACGCGCCGAGCAAGCGGTTCGGCGGATCAAGGGGGTGAAGGGGGTTACCGACTCGATCCAGTTGAAACCGGTCGTGATGCCTTCCGAGATCAAGCGGAAGATCGAGGACGCGTTCACTCGCAGCGCGGAGATTGATGCCCACAACATCACGGTGGAAGCGCACGGTGGCGAAGTCATCCTGCGCGGGACTGTGCGCTCCTGGGCGGAGCGCCGAGAGGCGGAGCGTGCTGCGTGGGCAGCGCCCGGCGTCTTGAAGGTGGACAATCGGATCACCATCAGCGTGTGACCACCAGCAACCCTATTCACACGAGGAGAACTGCTTCATGAGCGGCACATCTCTACAACCGCAATCTGGCTATCACCCGATGGCCCGTCGACAGGATGACGGCGACCCGTTCATGCCGTTCCGCCGCCAGATGAACCGGCTGTTCGATGACTTCTTTACTGGGCCGATGTGGCCGCGGTTTCCCATGGCGGTTCCGACGCCTGTTCTGGAGGTTGTCGTGACCCCACAGATCGAGGTCAGCGAGACGGACAAGGAGATGCAGGTCACGGCCGAACTCCCCGGCATCGATCCTGGCAAGGTCGAGGTTAGCCTCGCCGACGATGTCCTGACCATTCGCGGCGAGAAGCAGCAGCAGAAGCAGGGCCAGGAGCAGGGCCAGGGCCAGGAACAGGGACGTGACTATCATCTGACCGAGCGCTCCTACGGCAGGTTCGCGCGCTACCTACGGCTGCCGTTCCATGCCGATCCCGGCAACATCCGGGCATCGTTCAAGGACGGCGTGCTGACTGTCGTCATTCCAAAACCGGAGGAGATGCAACAGAAGGTGCACCGAATACCCGTCGCCACGGATGGGTCGCAGCAGACCGCTGGTGCGCCGGCCCAGCAAGCCGCGGCAGCCGAGTAAGCACTGACCCAGCGACGCCCAGGCTTTGGCCGCCCGCGTGCATGCGTGGGCGGCCAATCAATTTGAGGGCGTCAGCTCCATTGAGATCGTCATGAACGCGAGGCCGCGCAATCATGACAGTCTCTCGAGCGTGGCTGAGCAGCCACAGTGCGGCCGCCTCGCAGTCGTCCGGCCCGGCCGGATAGGGATTCTCGGGGGCAAGGCGGTAGCCAACGCTGACGACTGTCAGACCGGTGTCGCGCGCCAGCCGCTCCAGACGAGGGTCCTGCATGTCGTTCTCGCCCAAAGTCCATCCGCCGCCGTGAATGTGCAGGAAGGCTCCTGTCGATTCGCGCTCGGGGACGATGATGCGTAGCGGGAGCGGTCCGCCCGGTCCGTCGATCACCTCGGTTCGAGCCTGAGGCAGGAACACTGGGGCCGGGAAGATCCCGGTGCCCTCCCGACGTGCTCGGCGGGTCTGCTGCGGCGGCACCGTGTGAACGGAGGGCATCGTCGCCAACACGCGCTCGAGCTCGGCGGTGAAGGCCCGGGTCTCGGCCAGCTGCGTGTTGGGGTCGGGCGGGGTCATGAGCGCGTCAGAGCTTCTGCCGTCACATCTTTCCTTCTCGCAGGGAGCACGGGGACCGCCTGCTGTCGAACAGCGCGCTCGTCTGAGCCGATGTCAGCTCGCACACGTTCGGGGTCCCGCGGCAGCGCCAGCGCGCAGATCAACGCAGGCACCGGCAGCGCCGCGATCACCAGCATCACCGGGGTCAGCCCTGAGCTGTCGGCCAGCACCCCCAGCAGCGCCGCGGTAACGCCGCCGACGCCGATCGCGGCCCCGAGGGTCACCCCCGAGGCGATGCCGATCCTGTTGGGTAGAAACTCCTGTCCCAACACGACGGTGATCGAGAAGTTGCCGATCGTGAAGAACCCGACGAACCCGAGCAGAACGAAGCCGGCGACGGGTCCGGCTGTCAGCACCAGCAGGATCAGCGGTGGCAGCATCGCCATGCAGCCGATGAGGATCGGGCGCCGACCGATCCGGTCCGCGAGACGACCACCAACCAGCGTGCCGGCGGCGCCGGCGACCAGGATCACGGTGAGGGCAGCGTTGGCCTCACCGGTGGCGGCGTGAAAGTGCGCGATGAAGTACGAGGGCACGAATGCCTGGAGCCCGAAGTAGGCGCCCGAGCGGAATGCGGCGACGCCGGCCACGAGCGAGAACGGGCCCCAGCGATCAGGTCCGCGAGCGCGACGAGCCGCGCCCGCCTGCGCCGGGGTGAGCCCAGTGCGGTCAGGCCGGAACGACAGCAGGTGCGGCATCGTCGCCACCAGCAGCGCGGCGATCGCGATCGACGGCGCCATCAGCCACACGGTCCCGCCGAGGCCCAAAATCAGCACCACGGGAGTGACCAGCACCGGCCCCAGCGCGAAGCCGATGTTGCCGCCGACCGAGAACAGGCTCATCCCGCTGGCTCGCCGCCTGCCGGAAACGTAGTTGGCGTAACGAGCCGACTCCGGGTGGTAGGCGCCGACCCCGAGGCCGGCGAGGGCGATCGCCGCGAACGTCAGCGCATACGGATGCACGACGCCGGCGAGCGCGGTCCCCAATCCGGCCACCAGCACGCCACCGGGCAGCAGCCACGGCAGCGATCGCCGGTCGGCGAGGTGGCCGAACAGGGGTTGGATCAGCGATGAGGTGATCGTCATCGCCAGCACCAGCGCCGAGGCCGCGGCGTAGCTGTAACCACGATGATGGATCATGAACGGGAGCAGCGCCGGCACCGCCCCCTGAGTCATGTCGACGCAGCCGTGACCGCAGGCCAGCACGCTGATCCCGCGGCGGTCGACCGAGGCGCCGCCTCGGGGGAGCGCGACCGCGCTTGCGCTCACCTCGCGACCCCATCCAGCAGCAGCGTCACGAGCTGTTCACGTACGTGATCGGGATCCCAGCGATGGCCGATCCGCATGTGCCGGTAGGTCCAGCCGGTGGCGTTGAACAGCAGCGTTGCCAACTCTGTCGGATCCTCCGCGCGCAGCGTACCCTCGGCCACCCCGTCCTCCAGGATCCGCCGCACCGCATCGGTGAAGCTCACGCGGGTCAGTACCGGTCCCTCCCCCTCCTCGTGGAAAACGAACGCGCTCGCGCGACCGAGCGCGTCGAGCAACCCGAGGTAGCGCTCGTTGACCTCACACAACGCCGCCAGCGCCTGACCGAGCCGCGCCGGGGCGGCCTGTCCCGAGACCAATGCCGGCAGGATCGCGTCGCGATACTCCCGCTCGAGCCGCCGACCGAGCTGTGCCAGCAGCACCTCCTTGTCGATCCGCCGGCGGTGGAGGGTCATCCGGGACAGCCCTGCAGCCTGCGCCAGCTCCTCGGTGCTCACCTCGTGCCAGTCGCGATCGCGGAGCCGTTCACGTACCTGCTCCAGGCGATCTGGCTCCAGTTCCACTGTCATCGCCCTGATGTTACAGCAACGTAACAGATCTGTTACCGCGCTGCATGATGCCTGACAAAGCGACGACCGCCACTTCCGAGCCCCGCGACCGGCTGAGCGGGTTTGAGGCCGCCGATCCCCGGGCATGTCAACTGGCCGAAGCGAATCCGAAAGGAACACCGATGACCTCAGACAGTCAGCCCGCCCGGGCGCCCGACGGAGAGCCGGCCACCGGATTTCCCGAGCCGCCGGGAAAGGACCCGGGGGATCGCTCACGCGATCCCTCCCCTCATCACGCCCTGAACAATCCGGTCGGCGAACCGGATCCGACGGAGTGGCCGGACCCTTACGAGCAGCGGGAGGACCCGCGGGATCCGCCCGATCCCGACCAGGTCCCATTCGGGAGCCGGGCCCATCCGGCCGCCGGCGCGATAAGCACCAGCGAGCCGCATCCCTCACAGGATCCCGAGGCGGAGCCTTGGGAGGGACCCAAGCGGGACCGGATCGACGAGTAGGTCAGTCCTCGAAGCTGAACAGGCGGCCGGTGTCGGTGAGGTCGAATACCCGTTGCACCGCGCGAGGACCACGCAGTAACGAGAGCTCTCGGCCGCGCGCTTGCGCGCGCTCCTGGGCCTGGACCAATACGTGTAGCCCTGCGCTGTCCAGGAACTGAAGCCCTTTGAGGTCGATCACCAGCCGCTCTGACTCGGCGCCCTCGGCCATCCGTAGCCGGCGCTCGAGCATTGGCGAGGTGGCAATGTCCAGCTCTCCGTAGAGGGCGAGCTGAAACGCACCGCCTTCGTACATGCCGCGTACGACGAGGCCGTACGGCGCCGGCGGCTCGTCTTCGAGGTCGTGATCGTGCTCCGTGCTCACGTGCGTGCTCGCCGGCGGTCACGGCAGTCGAGGGTCTCGAACTTCAGCATCGGAGGGGTCACCTGCCGGGAACCTACCACCCCCAGCGATGCCGATCCAGGGATCAAGTATGGATGCGGACCCAGCGTCCGAAGTGGCCCCTCAGTCACCGCGCGAGCGCCCGGCTCAGCACCGCCGTCAGGTGGGGATCAGGAGACTGGCGGTCGTCGCTGCGCCCAAGGCTGGGCCTCCTCCAGTTGGCCCGCCACCGAGTACAGAAGATCCTCAGCTCCGCGCCGGCCGACGAGCTGGATGCTCAGCGGCAGCCCATCTGAACCGATTCCGGCCGGCAACGCGATGGCTGGCTGCCCGGTGAGGTTGAGCACGGGCGTGTAGGGCGTGAACCGGCCCGCGAGGTCGATGGCCACGGGTGCTCGCCTGCCGAACCCGCCCTCCGCGGCAATCGCGGTCTTGGCCAGCGCCGGCGTCAGGAGCACGTCGAAGTCCTCCCACAGCGCCATGATCCGCTGGCTCGTCGCCTCCCGCTTGCGCAGCAGCGCCTGGCGACGGCGCGGCGGCACGACGTAGCGACCGGCCGCCGCAACCTTCCGCGTGAGCGGCTCGAGCGCCTCCCGGTCGGGCACCTTCAGCGAGTCCTCGTAGATCCCCCGCAACCAGATCTGCAGGAACTCGACCTGCGCGAGGCCGTAGTCGGGGTCGCGCTCCTGCACCTCGTGGCCTAGCCCCTCCAGCGCCCAAGCCGTGCGCTCCCAGGCGGAACGCTGATCTGGTGAGAGCTTGCCGATCAGCCCCGGTGGCAGCTTGCGCGAGATCGCGATGTGCAGCCGCCCAGGGGGTCGCGCCGCCGCCTCTCGATAGCTTCCCTGAAATGGCGGTGCCAGCGACGCCTCGCCTTCGATCGTGCCCTGCATGACGTCCAACAGGACCGCGCTGTCGCCCACCGTGCGTGCCAGCGCGCCGTAGACGCTGAGCCCGAGCCACCCTTCCCCCCGTGGCTGGGACGAGACCCGCCCGCGAGTCGGCTTCATTCCCACCAGGCCGCAGGCTGCAGCCGGTATCCGGATGGAGCCGCCGCCGTCTGACCCGGTCGCGCACGGGACCATTCCCGACGCGACTGCCGCCGCTGATCCTCCCGAGGAACCGCCCGGCGTTCGTGACCGATTCCAGGGGTTACGGGTGATCCCGTTCGCTTCGCTGACCGTCCACGGGAAGATCATCAGCTCCGGGACGTTGGTGACTCCGATCGGAATCGCGCCCGCCGTCCGCAACCGCCGCACCGCTTCCGCGTCGGCGGGCGCGGGCGATCCGTAGGTGCGCGAGCCCCGGGTGGTTGATTGTCCGGCCAGCTCCAGGTCGTCCTTGACGGCGACCGGCACTCCGGCCAGTGGACCCTGGCCGGTGCGCTCGGCCGCCGCCAGCGCCTGTTCAGCCATGGTCACGCGGAACGCGTTCAGCTGCGGGTCCAGTGTCTCGATCCGTCGCAGGGAAAGCTCCACCAGCTCGCGCGGATGCAGCTGGTGGGAACTCACCATCTCGGCCAGTGCGGCCGGTCCTTCGAAGATGAGCTGGTCCTGGCCGCTGACCGCCATCGTCATACCTTCGCAGACAGACTGATCGCCTGCGAGCCTCAGCGCATCAGGGCCAGCAGCAGCTCGCGGATCGCGCGCGGGTAGCGGTACCTGATCGAGCCATGGGTCCCGTCGTAGAGCTCCAGCCTGTGCTCGACGCCGACCGCCTCCAGCTCGGACGAGAACGCCTGCGCGCCGAGATCCAGGAAGTACTCGTCGGCACGACCGGCGTACAGGTGGATCGCGCGCAGCGATTGCAGCACGTCGGCGTGGCTTCCGGCCATCCGTACCGGATCGTGGGCCAGCCACCGCGCCCACACATCCTCCACCAGCCGCCCGGTCTCGATCCGAAACGGCAGCAGCGCCTCCCCTGGACGCTCGGGGTCCGGCGAGTATGCGCATGCGTAGCCGTACATCTCCAGCGGGTCTCCAAAGGTCCCCCATTCGAACTCGTCAGCCTTCGCCAAGCGGGAGAAGAACACCTCGTATGAGCCCTCGAAGGCGTCACGCAGCTTGCGCGCCACCTGGGGGAACGCTCGCTGATAGGAGCACTCGAACAACGCATCTCCGGAGATCGAAGTCAGCGCCCCGAACACGTCGGGCCTCAGCATCGGTGCCACCATCGCGCCGTAGCCTCCCGACGAGCCGCCCACCAACGCGCGCTGCCAAGGCTGCGCGACGGTTGCGTAGCGCTCATCGACGAACGGCACCACCTCGTCGCACAGGTAGTCCAGGTACGGGCCATTGGCCACGGAGTTCAGGAACTGCGAGCCGCCGCGGGAGGTCCATGCATCGACGAAGACGACGATTGCCTCCGGGCACCCGCCGGCGGCGAACATCTCATCCAGGCGCTCGATCAACGTGGGCTCGAATGCCTTCCGCGCGAGCCACGTGTCGAGCTGACCCGAGAAGCCCTGGAGCATGTAGATGGTCGGGACTCGGCCCGGCCTGCCCGCAGCCACCCGAGGTGAGCGGTAGACGTACAGTGGCCGACGCGCGGGATCGCCCAACGGGTTTCCGGCCAGCAGTTCTGATTCGATCACCAGCTGGTCGAGTGCGCCCTCCAGCGGACGACTCCACGGGGGACCGGGCGGACCCTCGACTTCTCGCAGCGGCACCGCTGAGACCGTAGCGAAACCAGGCGGGCCCAATCACGTCGGTTCCGAGACTTCGGCGGTCGGGGCCGCGAGGTCGATCACGATTATGTCGATGGCGTCGACGCTGGCACCGGTTAGGTGAAGCACGCGACGTGGCAGCCGCGCGCGCACGGCGGCGGCGAGCGGCCCCAGCTTGGGTCCGTAATTGGCAACGATTCGGATCGTGAGGCTGATGCGGGTCGGGTCGGCCGAGTCCGGAGCGACCGGCTGGGCGGTGGCGAACACCACACCGGGGATGGTGAGGGCGGCACGTCGGGCCACCTGGGCGATCACCCCGTGGGCGATTTGGGTATGCCCCCGGGAGCCGGCGAGGATCACGTTCTCCAGCGTGCGCCGGGCCAGCGCGCGAACGCGCGTCATGACCCTCGCGGCCAGGCCGGGCGGGATCGGGACGGGCTGTTGGGCGAGCATCCGCAGGTCACTCCAGCCCTGGTGAAAGCCGCTCAGCGCCGTCTGACAGTAGGGACAGCTGGCCTGATGGACCCGGCCGCGCGGAGGAGCTCCTTCGGTGACCTGGACGAGGATGCTGTCAAGCTCGACGCCGCAGGGGAGACGGTCATGGTCGCGGCTCAACGCCATTCGGTCGCTTCCTTGAGCAGCGTCAGCCGCGCGCGGTGGATGCGTCCCTTGATCGCCGGCACCGTGGTCTGGAGCACGTCGGCGACCTGCTCGTAGGTGAGGCCTTCGAACTCACGAAGCACGAGCGCGGCGCGCTGGTCGGGTGGCAGCGTCTTGATCTGCCCGGTGATGACGCGCAGCCGCTCCCGCTGCTCCAGGGTGGTCTCGGGATCGGCGCTTGCGCCCGGGTGGCGCTCGTCCAGCGGGTCGGTGGGACGCCGCGCGGCAAGGAGGTCGAAGCACCGGCGGGTCACGATGCGATACAGCCAGGTTGAGAACATGCTTTCCCCCCGGAAGCGCAGCAGAGATCGCCATGCGCGCAGGAACGTCTCCTGGGTGACGTCGTCAGCGTCGGCGCTGGTTCCGAGCAGGCGCAGGGCGATGCGATAGACGGACGCCTGGTAGCGACGCACGAGGACCGCGAACGCCTCCACGTCGCCGGCTTGGGCTGCTTCGACAAGGATCCGGTCATCAACCAGGATCGAGGATCTGTCGGGGGAGATAGTTCGGGCCTCGTTCGTGTTAGACGGAGCGGCCGGAGCGAAGTTCCGCTGGGGCCGGGGAAATCATCCACGCGCAGAACTTCCTGCCGGAGGCTCGGTCTAACCACCAGCATCCAATTCCAAAGGAGCACGCAATGGCAGAAGCATCCCCTTCCGGAGCATCGAGCGGCGCCACCCCAGCCACCTCCGAGAGCAGTCGCTCCGGGTCCTCCTCGCCGCTGGAGAGCAGCCGCGGGCAGACGACGATCGCCGACGCGGTCGTGACCAAGGTTGCCAACATCGCCACCAACGAGGTGCCAGGGGTCCATGCCCTGGGCGGAGGGGCATCTCGAGCATTGAGCTCCATGACTCAGCGCGTGGGGATCGGCGATGAGCGATCTCAGGGCGTCGACGTCGAGGTCGGCGAGCGTGAGGCTGCGGTCGATCTGACCATCGTCGTCGAGTACGGAGAATCGATTCCACAGGTCTCCCAACGCATCCGTGACAACGTCACCCGCCGGATCGAGGGCATCACCGGCCTATCGGTGACCGAGGTCAACGTGTCGGTGGTGGATCTGCACTTTCCCGGCGACGACGAGCCGTCGGAGCCGACACGCGTCGCCTGAGCGCGGCCCGCTGCCACCCTGATCATGGTCAACTCGCTGCCCCCTGTCGTGCCCGGTTCAGTGCGCGAGCAGCTGGCCGCGTTGGCGCTAGCGGCCGCGCAGGCGACTCCCGGGGTGCTTGGCGTCGCTGGACAACAGGCGACGACCGTAGGCTCGGAAGCGCTGCGCGGCGTGGTGGCAGTCGCCGGTCCGTCGGGGCGGTACGACGTCGACCTGTTCCTGCGGGCCGACCTGGTCGCCTTGCACCCGCTGGGCGAGCGCGTACGCGAACGGGTTCGGGCCGCAACCGACCGCGCAGGCCTGCTTGATTATCTCGGCACCCTGGGTGTGAGCTTCCTGGAGATCGGCGCTGAGTTGATCACGCCGGGACCGTGATGCGACTGCTGAGGCCGCTCACGCTGGTTCTGGCGGCACTGCTCGTGCTGGCGCTGGCGATCGCCAGCGGCGTGGTGGCGGTGTTCTGCATCCAGGGCGGACGGGCGACGCTGAGCCTGACCCATCTCGCCCATCTCATCTCCCTGCCCGCGCTGCGCGAGGATGTCGGTCGCCTGCTCAATCGCATCGAGGCACCGGGGCCCGTGGCAATCGTCACCCTGCTGATCGCGGTGGCGGTGATGATCATCGCGTTGCTCGTGCTCGCCGGCCTGCTGGTTCCTGCCCGCGAGCTGCGGGTGATCCTCAGCGAAGAGGACGAGGCCATGATCAGCGCCCGGCGCCGTGCCCTGGCGGGAGTGGCCCGTGATCTCGCGCTGCAGGCCGACGGCGTGGCCGAGGCCAGGGTCCGCGCCCGCCCCGGCCGCCGCCGCGGCGGGCGATTGATCGTCCGCGCCTGGCGCATCCTTCCCGCCTCTCGGGATGAAGTGCGCCGGGCAGTTCAGGAGCGGCTGAGCTCGCTGACAGGATCATTCAAGCTTCGGGCGCGCGTCTCGGTTCGAGATCCTCGATCGGGCAGGCGCGTGCAGTGAGACCCCGGTTTGGCCTATCGCTGCGTCGCCGCCCCGACCGGCTGCTGGGACGCCTGTTGCTCGGATTGCTGGCCCTGGCTACGTTCTGGTACGCGCTGATGGCGCTGCTGCTGTCGGTGAAGGTCGCACCCAGTGACGTCAACGCGATCAGCGGCTATCGCTCCGCCTACCACTTCCTGGCCACGCTTACTCCGAGCGACGCAGACGGCTGGCGCGGCGTGATCGCGGCCGCCGCCCTGCTCCTGCTTCTCGTCCTCGGAGCCGTCTCGATCCGGCAGCTGCCGACGCCCGCGCGTGCGCGCCAGCCCCGCACGATCACCAGGGACGATCATGGCACCGTAACCATCTCGCCGCTCGTGGTCGAACGTCTGGCCGAGATCGCCACCGGACGTGTGCGCTCGATCGGAAACGCCCGGGCGAGCTCAGGCCCGACCGGCATCAGCGTTGCGGTCAGCCTGCAGGAGCCGCGAGCGGCCGAGGAGACCTTGCACCGCGTGCAGCGCTCGGTAACCGACGCGCTACGCACTCACGAGCTCGATCTCGAGCCGGTGAGCGTGGTGCTCGCCCGCTACCAACCTCCGAAGGGAAGGCAACTCCAATGATGTCGCTCAAGCAGTACCTCGGCCTCGCCGGCTTCGCGTTCGTAGCTCTGTGGATCGCCACCGACTTCGGCCAGGCGGTCCTCGGCCTCCTGGGTATGTTCGTCTTCTACGTCGTCGGCGCGGCCATCGAGGGGGAGCTCGACCTCGGCGAGCTCCAGCACCGGGTCAGCGGCCGCTAGCGCAAGCACCAGCTCTCCCGTCGGGCTCCGGAGGCATTAACCCCCGCAATCGCCGGGTCTATATTCCGCAACGGATGATCGATTCGGCTCAGACTGCTGCCATCAACGGCGCCGGAGCCGACACCGACGCGGCCGAGACCAGCGAATGGCTGGAGGCGGTTGAAGCAGTCCTCCAGCACGGAGGCACCGCCCGCGCGCGGGAGATCCTCACCCAGGTGGTCGAGCGCGCGCAGCACGCCGGCACCGGACCGATCGCCAGCCTCAACACCCCGTACGTCAACACGATCGCACCCGAGCGCGAGGCGACCCTGCCCGGGGATCCCGCACTGGAGCGGCGGCTGCGCTCGATCGTCCGCTGGAATGCCATGGCGATGGTGATTCGCGCCAACCGGAGCTCGTCCGAGCTCGGCGGTCACATCGCCAGCTACCAGTCGCTAGCCACGCTGTACGAGGTCGGCTTCAACCACTTCTGGCACGCTCCATCGGGGGAGCACGCGGGCGACCTCGTGTACTTCCAGGGCCACTCCTCCCCCGGCAACTACGCGCGCGCATACCTCGAGGGACGGCTGACCGAGGCGCAGCTCGACGGCTTCCGGCAGGAGGTCACGACCCCTGATGGCCTGTCCTCCTATCCGCACCCGTGGCTGATGCCCGACTTCTGGCAATTCCCCACCGTGTCGCTGGGCATCGGCGCGATTACCTCGATCTATCAGGCTCGATTCATGAAGTACCTGCAGGCGAGGGGCCTCGCCAACACTGAGGGGCGCAAGGTGTGGGCGTTCCTGGGCGATGGGGAGATGGACGAGCCGGAATCGATTGGGGCGACTGCCCTGGCCGGGCGCGAGCAGCTCGAGAACCTCATCTGGGTCGTCAACTGCAACCTCCAGCGACTCGACGGCCCCGTCCGCGGCAACGGCAAGATCATCCAGGAGCTGGAGTCGGACTTCCGCGGCGCGGGATGGAACGTGATCAAGGTGATCTGGGGCTCGCGCTGGGATCCGCTGCTGGCCGCCGATACAGACGGACGGCTGGTCCAGGTGATGGAGGCCTGCGTCGACGGCGACTACCAGACGTTCAAGGCGCGAGACGGCGCCTACGTGCGCGAGCACTTCTTCGGCCGTGACCCGGTGCTGGCCGAGCGCGTTCGGCACATGTCCGACGAGGAGATCTGGCTGCTCAACCGCGGCGGCCACGACCAACAGAAGGTGTACGCGGCCTACCACGAAGCGGTCGGCCACCGCGGGCAGCCGACGGTGGTCCTGGCCAAGACGATCAAGGGCTATGGAATGGGTGACTCCGGCGAGGGGCAGATGATCACCCACCAGGCCAAGAAGATGACCGAGAACGCGCTGCTGGAGTTCCGGGATCGCTTCGAGCTGCCCCTGAGCGTCGAGCAGGTGCGAGCAGCGTCGTACCTCAAGCCGCCGGATGATGCACCGGAGATGCGGTACCTCCGCCGCTGCCGGGAGGCGCTTGGCGGCAGCCTCCCCGCGCGGCGACGACGGGCCGCTGCGCTCGAGCCGCCACCGCTGGAGACGTTCAAGGTTCAGCTGGAGGGAACCGGCGAGCGTCAGATCTCGACCACCATGGCGTTCGTCCGCGTGCTGGCCGCGCTGCTGCGGGACAAGCAGTTCGGCGACCGGATCGTGCCGATCATCCCCGATGAGTCCCGTACCTTCGGGATGGAGGGTCTGTTCCGGCAGGTGGGGATCTACTCCCCCTTCGGCCAGCGCTACCAGCCACAGGACTCAACCCAGCTGATGTTCTACAAGGAGGACGAACACGGGCAGATCTTGGAGGAGGGAATCACCGAGGCCGGCTCGATGTCGTCATTCATCGCCGCCGGTACCGCCTACAGCGCCCACGACGTGCAGACGGTGCCGTTCTACATCTACTACTCCATGTTCGGCTATCAGCGGGTTGGGGATCTGGTCTGGGCGGCCGCCGACAGCCGCGCCCGCGGCTTCCTGCTCGGCGGCACCGCCGGGCGGACCACGCTGAGCGGCGAAGGGCTCCAGCACCAGGACGGGCACAGCCACGTGCTGTTCTCCGTAGTTCCCAACTGTCGCGCCTACGACCCCGCGTTCGGCTACGAGGTAGCGGTGATCGTCCACGACGGGCTACGGCGGATGTGCGCCGACCAGGAGGACGTCTTCTACTACCTGACGTTGATGAACGAGAACTACCCACACCCCCCGATGCCCTCCGGCTCCGAGGCGGGGATCCTGCGCGGGATCTATCGGCTGCGATCCGTAGAGGGCGAGGGTCCGCGCGTGCGGCTGCTGGGCTCGGGAACGATCCTGCGCGAGGTGATGGCGGCCGCAGAGCTGCTGCAGACCGAGTACGGCGTCGCTGCCGAGGTCTGGAGCGTGACCTCATTCACCGAGCTGCGACGGGACGGGATCGAGACCGAGCGCTGGAACATGCTGCACCCGACCCAGGCACCACGGCAGGCCTACCTGACCCAGTGCCTGGGTGAATCCCGCGAGCCGGTGGTGGCCGCCAGCGACTACATCCGCGCCTATCCGGATCAGGTCCGACAGTGGGTGCCCGGCGCCTTCCGCGTGCTGGGGACCGATGGATTCGGGCGCAGCGACTCCCGCCGCGGCCTGCGGCACTTCTTCGAAGTGGACCGCCAGCACCTCGCGGTGGCCGCGCTCAGAGAGCTGGCCGAGGCGGGCGGGATCGACCCCGCAACGGTGATGGAGGCGATCGAAGCCTTCGGAATCGATCCCGAGGCGCCAATGCCAACGATCACATGAGTTGGCCGTGACCGAGCGATGTCTAGCCTGAGCGACGTCGTATCCGTCGAGGTTCCGGACATCGGCGACTTCGCCGACGTGCCGGTGATCGAGATCCTCGTGGCACCCGGCGACGAGGTGGCACTCGACGAACCGTTGCTGACGCTCGAGTCCGACAAGGCGACGATGGACGTGCCGGCGCCGTTCGCGGGCGAGATCCGCGAGCTGCACGTGCAGGTCGGAGACCGGGTCTCGCAGGGGAGTCGGCTGCTGAGCATCGTCCCCCGGTCCGATGATCGCGCCTCTGGCGCCCGGGCCTCGGCGATCGCCTCGGGCGGGGTGCCCAGCGAAGCCGGCGCTCCCGATGCCGTTGCCGGCGCGCTTGCCGCCGAGCCCCCGCCTCCCAAGTCCGAGCCCGACGAGCCCGAGCCCATGGAGCCCGCGTCCGCCGCCGAGCCGGAGTCCGCCGAGGCAGCACCCCCGCGCTCCGCGCCCGTCTACGCTAGCCCGTCCGCGCGACGTCTGGCCCGCGAGCGAGGTGTTGACATCTCGCAGATGACCGGCTCCGGACGCGGGGGCCGGATCACGCGTGAGGACGTGGAGCGCCATGGTTCAGAAGCGCCGGCGGCGCCGGCGATCGATGACCGTTTGAGCCTGGTGCTGGCGCCGTGGCCATCAGTCGACTACGAGAGGTTCGGGCCGGTGGAGCGGGTCCCACGATCTCGGATCCAGAAGATCTCGTCGCCAAACCTCGCGCGCAACTGGGTGATGATCCCGCACGTCACCCACAACGACGAGGCGGACATCACCGACCTGGAGGCGTGGCGGCGGCAGCTGAACTCCGAGCAGGACGTCAAGGTGACGATGGTCGCGTTCCTGGTCGTGGCCTGCGTCGCCGCGCTCAGGGAGTACCCGGACTTCAACGCTTCACTGGACGGCGAGGAACTGGTGCGAAAGCGCTACTACAACGTCGGCTTTGCCGCCGACACCCCCTCCGGATTGATGGTGCCGGTCATCCACGGCGCCGACGGCAAGGGGCTGCTGGAGATCGCAGCCGAGCTGGGCTCACTGTCGGCCAAGGCTCGGGGAGGCAAGCTGAGTCCACTTGAGATCACCGGCGGAACTTTTTCGATCTCCTCGCTAGGGGGCATCGGCGGCACCTCGTTCACCCCGATCGTCAACGCACCCGAGGTCGCGATTCTGGGCGCGACCCGGGCAGCGATGAAGCCGGTGTGGGAGGGCTCGGAATTTCTACCGCGGCTGATGCTGCCGCTGTCGCTGTCCTATGACCATCGCGTCATCGACGGTGCGGCGGCGGCCCGCTTCGTGGCGTTTCTGGTCCGCCTGCTTGGCGATCTGCGGCGGGCGCTCCTGTGAGATCCGCGGTCACTCGGGAGCCTCCCCCTGGGGAGGGTGGCCAGCGCGATTTCCAGGTCGTGGTCCTCGGCTCGGGGCCCGGCGGCTACACCGCTGCCTTCCGCGCCGCCGATCTCGGTCTGCGGACGGTCCTGGTCGAGCGCAATCAGCAGCTCGGCGGCGTCTGCCTGAACGTCGGCTGCATTCCCTCCAAGGCGCTGCTGCACGCTGCGCGCGTCGTGGCCGAGGCCGACGAGATGGCCGAGCGCGGGATCCGCTTCGGCCAACCCAAGATCGACTTGCCGGTGTTGCTGGCCTGGAAGGATTCGGTCGTCGGCAAGCTCACCGACGGGGTGGTCGGGCTCGCGCGCCAGCGTGGCGTGAAGGTCGTGCACGGCCATGCCCGCTTCACCGGACCGCATTCGGTGGCGGCCGGCGAGCAGGAGCTGACGTTCGACAACTGCATCATCGCGACCGGATCGGAGCCGGTGCGGCTCCCGATCATGCCTGATGACCCGCGGGTGATTGACTCCACGGCCGCGTTGTCGCCCACCGCGATCCCTGGCCGCCTGCTGGTGATCGGCGGCGGGATCATCGGCCTGGAGATGGCCACGGTCTACGACGCGCTTGGCTCCCGGGTGACGGTGGTCGAGCTGCTGGACCAGCTGATTCCCGGGTGCGACCCTGACCTGGTGGCGCGTCTGCACCGGCGGATCGCTGGTCGCTACGAGGCGATCCTGGTTGGAACCGAGCTCGTGTCGGTGGCTGCGCGGGAAGACGGGCTCGCGGTGGAGCTCTCCTCCGGCGCCGGCGAGGTCTTCGACCAGGTGCTGGTCGCTGTCGGGCGCACGCCCGGCGGCCACGGGCTGCAGGCCGACGCCGCCGGGGTTTCGGTCGATGAGCGCGGGTTCATCGCCGTCGACCGACGGCTGCGTACCAACGTCCCGTGGATCTACGCGATCGGCGACGTCAACGGTGGACCGATGCTCGCTCACAAGGCCAGTCACGAGGGCAAGACCGCAGCCGAGGTGATCGCCGGTGATGCGGCGGCGGAGTTTGACCCGCGCGCCATCCCCTCCGTTGCCTATACCGATCCCGAGGTCGCCTGGATGGGGCTGACTGAGACGGCCGCACGCGCCCACGGGGTCGAGTACGAGAAGGCGGGGTTCCCGTGGCCGGCGTCCGGACGCGCGCTCTCGCTGGGGCGCGATGATGGGCTGACCAAGCTGCTCGTGGAGCCCTCAACCCGGCGACTGCTGGGCGCGGGGATCGTCGGCGTCGGGGCCGGCGAGCTGATCGCCGAGACGGTGCACGCGCTCGAGCTTGGCGCCGTGGCCGAGGATCTGTCCCTCACCATCCATCCCCACCCAACCCTGTCGGAGACGGTCGGCTTCGCGGCCGAGTTGGCGGAGGGAACAATCACCGATCTGGTGTCCGAGCGGAGGACGACCAGCCGCAAACGCTGACCCCTGCCTCGCGGTCGGCCCGTTGAGGACGAGCGACAGCCGTTGCTCGACTATCGCGGCCGGCGGACGCGCGCAACCAGGGCCAGCACCAGCAGCACGGCCGCGATCTCCACCACCAGGCGACCGAATCCGCCGCGGCGCTCGGCGAGGGCGCTGACCGGCCGCGCGAGCGGCGCAGGCATCGGGAACTCCTCGGCGGCGAGGACGTCGTGGGGCTCGGAGATCCCGGTCGGATCGTCGGGCAGCAGGATCGGGCCGTGATGATGCAGGTCGGGGTCGGCCGCGGGCATGGCGAACTCATCCGCCGCAAGCACGTCGTGAGGCGCTTCGGGATCCGGGTGTCGCTGGGCCATCGGCCACATGTTCCCAGACCGGGCGCTGCCTGCGCCGCCAGGCAGCGCGGATCGCCGCCTCCTGCTGCTGGGCGACCGGGCATGGGAACTAGGCTCGGGCACGTACTGGGTCAGCCGGTAGGCCGGCCGTAGGCTGCGCGCGTGCTCAGGAGACCAGACCGCCCCGTTAGCGCCTATCCCTGCGATAACCTGAGCTATTCGGACTGAGATCTACTGCAGATGGCTCCTGCTCCGTGCTAGGATTCTACTTATCTTCCGTAAGCTTCTACCGAAAGTGAACACCGGATGTCACGTCTTCTTCTAGTCCCGCTCGACGATGCCGTCGTGTTTCCGGGTATGTCGCTGACGCTCGCCGTCGATGCCGGCGACGAGGATCGTGTGCTGCTTGTCCCCCGCCACGAACAGGATTTCGCCGGGGTGGGGACAGTGGCCGAGGTCGCCGACCGCGTCCGCCTTCCCGGCGGCGCCCGTGCCGTGGCGCTCTCCGGCCTACATCGCGGAGTCGCCGGCGCCGCCCACACGCTTCCGGACGGCCGCCTCTATGTGGAGGTGGACGAGCGGCCCGACCCCGCGCCCGTTGACGGCCGTACTCGCAACCTCGAGCGGGAGTACCGCGCCGTGGTCGAGGAGATCCTCGAGGTGCGGGGTGATGACGGGCGGATCGCAGCGTTCGTGCGTAGCATCACCGAGCCCGGGGCGCTGGCCGACACCTCCGGCTACTCCCCGGACCTCAATTTCGACCAGAAGGTCAAGCTGCTGCAGACGCTCGACGTCGCCGACCGCCTCGAGCTGGCCCTCAATTACCAGCGCGAGCGCTTGGCCGAGCTGCAGGTGCGCAAGCGCATCCGTGAGGACGTCGAGAGCGGGGCGGAGAAGCAGCAGCGCGAGTACTTCCTGCGCAAGCAGATGGAGTCGATCCGCAAGGAGCTGGGCGAGGACGACGCCTCGGTGGTGCAGGAGTATCGGACGAAGATCGACGAGGCCGAGATGCCCGAGCCGGTCCGCGAGCAGGCCGACAAGGAGCTCGGTCGGCTCGAGCGGATGGGCGAGCAGAGCGCCGAGTCGACGGTGATCCGCACCTATCTGGACTGGCTGATCGCGGTTCCCTGGAGCAAGCGCTCGGAGGAGCGCCTGGATCCCGAGCACGCTCGCGAGGTGCTCGACGCCGACCACGCGGGCCTGGAGGACGTCAAGGACCGGATAGTCGAGTACATCGCCGTCAAGAAGCTACGCCAGGAGCGGGGCATCACCGAGGACAAGCGCTCTGGCGCCATCCTCACGCTGATCGGGCCGCCCGGAACCGGCAAGACCTCGATCGGCGAGTCGATCGCCCGGGCCACCGGGCGGGAATTCGTGAGAATGTCACTGGGAGGCGTACGGGACGAAGCGGAGATCCGTGGCCACCGTCGCACCTACATCGGCGCGCTGCCGGGGCGCCTCGTGCGGGCGCTGCGCGACGCGGGGACGATCAACCCGGTGATCATGCTCGACGAGGTCGACAAGGTCGGCGCCGACTGGCGAGGCGACCCCAGCTCAGCCCTGCTGGAGGTCCTCGACCCCGCGCAGAACCACTCGTTCCGGGACCATTATCTCGACGTTGAGCTCGACCTCAGCGGGGTGCTGTTCATCGCCACCGCCAACGTCGCCGACACGATTCCCGGACCGTTGCTGGACCGCATGGAGGTGATTCGCTTCGACGGCTACACCACGTCGGAGAAGGTCGCCATCGCGCGGGGCTATTTGTGGCCGCGACAGCTGGAGCGCAACGGGCTGCGCGCCGAAGAGGTGGAGATCTCCGACGAGCTGCTGAGCACGATCACCACCGAATACACGCGCGAGGCGGGCGTGCGCCAGCTGGAGCGCGATCTGGGGACGCTGCTACGCAAGACGGCGACGAAGATCGCCTCGGGCACCGTCAGCGCGCCGGTCACGATCGAGCTGGAGGCGGTGCGTGATGCCCTCGGGCGCCAGCGTCACTTCCAGGAGTCGGCGATCCGCACCGCGGTTCCCGGCGTGGCCACCGGTCTGGCGGTCACCGGCGCCGGCGGGGACGTGCTGTTCGTGGAGGCGACGACGATGCCGGGCAAGCCGGGGTTGACCCTGACCGGGCAGCTCGGCGACGTGATGAAGGAGTCCGCTCAGATCGCGCTCTCCTATGTTCGCGGGCATGCTGGGGAGCTGGACATCGATCCCGTGAGCTTCGAGGACCGCTCGTTCCACGTGCACGTCCCGGCAGGAGCGATTCCCAAGGATGGCCCCAGCGCCGGTGTGACGATGGTGACCGCGCTTGCCTCGCTGCTCAGCGGGCGGCCGGTCCGGCACACGGTCGGGATGACCGGTGAGGTCACCCTCCAGGGCCGAGTGCTGCCGATCGGCGGGGTCAAGCAGAAGGTGCTCGCCGCACACGCGGCCGGGCTCACCGATGTCGTCCTCCCCGAGCGCAATCGCGGTGACCTCGACGACGTACCCGAGGAGGTCCGCGAGGCGATGAAGTTCCACCTCGCGATGACCATCGACGAGGTGCTGGCGGCGGCGCTGGAGCCGGCGGCGATGGCTCAGGCCGCGTAAATCAGAGCTGCAATTGCCGGCCGGCCGGATCGAAAGGTCCGGCCGGCAATGGTTCGGGGGCTGCCTGCGCGGTCAGGTAAGTTGCTCTCATGACAACGACCAGCGCACCAGAAGAACAACGGATCCTCGATGAGGTCCCCAAGCAGTTGTACATCGCCGGCGAGTGGCGGAGCGGCGCCAAAGGCACGCTGGCGGTCGAGGATCCGGCCACCGGCGAGGCCCTGACTGAGGTCGCCGACGCCTCCACCGACGACGCCCGTGCCGCCCTCGACGCCGCCGTGGAGGCTGGGCCAGAGTGGAGCCGGCAGCCACCGCGCGAGCGAGGCGAGATCCTGCGCCGCGCGTTTGCAGCCATCACCGAGCGCCAGGACGAGCTGGCGCTGCTGATGACCCTGGAGATGGGCAAGCCAGTCGCCGAGTCCAAGGCCGAGATCGCGTACGGCGCCGAGTTCTTCCGCTGGTTCGCCGAACAATCGGTGCGTATCGACGGCCGCTATGCCGTGTCGCCCAATGGTCAGGGGCGGTTGCTGACGATGAAGCAGCCGGTGGGGCCATGCCTGCTGATCACGCCGTGGAACTTCCCGCTGGCGATGGGCACGCGAAAGATCGGACCGGCGATCGCCGCCGGTTGCACGATGGTGGTCAAGCCGGCCCAGCAGACGCCGCTGTCGATGCTGATGCTGGCCCGGATCCTGGAGCAGGCGGGCCTGCCCAAGGGCGTGCTCAACCTGATCACCGCCTCGTCCTCGGGCGAGACCATGGGACCACTGATTGCCGACCCGAGGCTGCGCAAGCTCTCCTTTACCGGTTCGACCGAAGTCGGTCGCAAGTTGATGGAGCAGGCCTCGGAGAACCTGCTGCGCCTGTCCATGGAGCTTGGTGGCAACGCCCCCTTTGTCGTCTTCGACGACGCCGACGTCGACGCGGCGGTCGAGGGCGCGGTGATCGCCAAGATGCGCAACGTGGGCGAGGCGTGCACGGCCGCCAATCGCTTCCACGTATCGGAGGCCGTCGCCGATCAGTTCGCCGAGAAGCTGGCCGGCAAGCTAGGGTCGATGAAGGTCGGGCGCGGCACCGAGGAGGGGGTCGAGGTCGGGCCGCTGATCGACAGCGACCAGCGCGGCAAGGTCGCCGACCTGGTGCAGGACGCGGTTGGGCGCGGCGCCAAGGCGGTTGTCGGTGGCCACCAGCGTGACGGCGCCGGCTACTTCTTCGATCCCACCGTGCTCACCGACGTCCCCTCGGACGCCACGTTGCTCAAGGAGGAGATCTTCGGCCCGGTTGCTCCAGTACGGGGTTTCGGCGATGAGGATGAGGCGATCGCCGCGGCCAACGACACCGAGTTCGGCCTCGTCGCCTACGTCTACACCACCGATCTCAAACGTGCTCTGCGTGTCGTCGAACGCCTGGAGACCGGGATGGTCGGGCTCAATCAGGGCATGGTCTCGAACGCCGCCGCACCGTTCGGTGGCATCAAGCAGTCCGGCTTCGGCCGCGAGGGTGGACCGGACGGCATCGAGGAGTACCTGGAGACGAAGTACGTCGCGGTGAACCTGTAGCAGGGAGTAAGGAAGCGCCACGAACCCGGACACTGAGTGCCAGAAGGGGATCACGTGGGCTTCGTCGAGCACGGCAAGTAGGCGGTTACCAGCCCCCACGATTTGGATCGCCAGGCCCGGGAATGTCCGCGCCTCGTCGCGTACTCGACCCGTTGTTGGCGGTTTTTCGCTCGATCGGGCGACGCGAACGCTTGACTCAGAAGCTCGCTAACCGGCGCGAGGGCTATCGTGCTGCCCCCGCACGCCCCGACGGTCCAAACGCCTGTGCGGTGGGCAGCGCCTGGTGTATCGGCAGCCCCTCCTCCGCTCTGAAGCAACGGCGCACGATTTCTCTCACGTGCGGGCACCGATTGATCCTGCATGTGGACGGCGCTGACACCCGACAGCTGCCGCGGGGCGGTCATCGTCGTGCTGGTCCCAACGACTCAGCTTGGACTACTCGACCGCAGCGACGCATTCCCTTCGAGCGGCGCGCTCACCCCGCGGGCGCCGCGGCGACGCGCGCGGCCGCGGGCACTGCTTCGACGGATTTGCGGGCCGCGAGGTCGAAGTAGAGGAGGGTGCGGCCGATATCGACGTAGGGGGTGAGCAGGGCGAAGATCACCGACCCCAGGATGTTCACGGTCCCGGTTGGAGTGGTCGTGAACAGCAGCGCGAACCCTAGGATCGGTCCCGGTATCTGACCCAGTGTCGAGAAAATTGTGATGATCCCCGCGGTCCGCCACCAGCGGCCGCGGACTCGCCTGGTGCTAGCGCGCATCGCCTCGCGTATCGAGCGATCCTCGAACAGGATCTCCTGCTGGGCGAATCCCCAATCCACCCACTTGCGAATCGCGAATGGGATCCCGATGATCGTCACCACGATCAGGATGAGCAGCAGCGTTATGAGCAACTGCACCGCCACGAGCCGCCAGAGGCGGCGCACCACCACTGAGCAGGCACTCGTGAATCCAGCCGGCTGCGCGCGCTCGACGCTGCCCAGGACGGCGATGACCAGGCCGGAGATGACCGGCCCGGCGATTGGACGCCCAATGCCGGCCGCGGTGGAAAACGCGGTCGTATCGCCCGTGTCCTTGAACGACACGCTCGCGCCGCTCGCGCCGAAAGCGCGAAGCACCAGCCACTCGAGTCCGTCGACCGCTCCGATCAGCACCGCCGAGGCGATCACGATGAGCACGAACGTTGCCCCATGACGCCAATACAGGCGCCCGGCCACCAGCAGCAGCTGGCCCAGCGCCCGGGTTTGACGAAGCGGATACAACTCCACCGGCCGCCATCTCGTCAGGCTGACCGGCAACAGAACCAGGAGCACCGCGACCACGGCGATTCCGATCGCGCCCGGAGCTGTCTGCGCGGCGAGGTTGATAAAGCCTGAGACATTCGCGACCGCCCCGCAGAACGCGCCGGCGACCGATGGTCCGATAAGCGGCGCGTCCGGCACCTTGGGGCTGGAATCTCGGGTTCCGTCCATCCACGTGAACGGCTCGCGCCAGACGGTCTTAGTGTTCGGGCCCGCGGGCCCGTCGTTGAATCCAGCCTCTCGCTGGCCCCAGCGGCCCGTGAAGCTGAGCCACGCCAGTGGTCCGTGCGTGCTCGGCACGTTCGGGAGCAGGATTGGCTGGGGCCGCAGGGTCATCAGCGGCTTGGTGGTGTTATCGCAGCCGACGCCCGATCCGTTCTGCCCATTGCCGAGGTACAGAGCCGAGCTGTAGAAGGTCGCGTGCGACCCAGCGGCGGAGTAGACGACGGGATGCGTGCCGCGCCGCTGGACCTTGGAAGCGTCCCAGCTGGCGTGCTCCCCACCGGCATGCTGAAACAGCACGATCTCGGTGGGTGCGCTCGTCAGCGCCTGGCTCGGCGTGGGAGCGTCGAAGGCGAGCTGCATCCCCTCCCAGTCGCTCTCGTGCAGGTCGTTGAACTGGTTGAAGTAGTAGTAGAACCAGTACTGCAGCGTGAAGCCCGGGCGCCCAGGCTGATGCGCAATGTGAGCGTACGTCACCGCCGGCGCTCTCCCGGCGTGCCTGATGGCGTCGAAATCGCGGGCGTACCGGCAGCCGGGCGTAAGCGGACTGCCGGGCAGATCGAGGTAATAGTCCGGGCCACGGCCAGCGAGGTCAGCTGCCGTAGGGGCGCGCTTGATGACCTGCGGACCGCGCAGGCCGACCTTCAGGAGCCTCACCCGGGGGTTCCCGAGAACCACGTTCACCGAGGTCTGCGGCCAGTACTGCTCCTCAGCGTTATCGCATGGAGGGTGGTGCTGCGCGCGCATCATCACGATCGGGGAGTACTCATCCGCTAGGCGCTGTGCGGCGCTCTTCGAAGCGTCCGCGGGCACCGCGGTGAGCGACATCGTGGCGAACAGAGCTGCGAAGGCTCCAGCCAGCCTCCACGGCCAACCACCGCCCGGACAGATCAATCGGCGCACGGACGCGAACCGGCGGTTCGTAACCGGCGACGCGAGGCTACCTCCGCTCTATCGAGATCACTCATCGTTGGCGAGCTCGCCGCCCGTGCGCTCGTGTGCCGGCGGGACCGGACCCATCGCGGCCGCCGAAGGGTCGGGGGCGCCCGCGATCGCATCCGTCACCCGGCGTCGCCGTGCCTCGATCCGCTTCCAGCGTGCCTGTGCCTGCGCGAGCTTGGACCCACCAGGATCGTAGCGCCGCCGCGCCCACGGCGAGGAGGGTGATGCCAACCTCACCGCGCCCACAAACGACACCAGTGGCAGGAAGATGCCGATCATCGCCACGCGCGGCTTGCCCTTGAGGATCGCTATCACGACGAACAGCATGTCCGCGAGGACCGCCGCCGCCAGACTTGCGATCGAGGAGTCGTTGTTGTGGAGGTCGAAGGGCGCGGTACCGACCAAGACCAGTCCGCCGAGCGTGAACGCGGCCACGACTGCGTCAAACGAGGAGCGGCCTTCCTCCGTCCAGTAGACGTCCTGCAGTCGAACCCAGAGCGCGAATTCGTCAAGCGTCAGCCCCGCTCCCACTCCGAACCCCGCCGCGAGGATGTCCGTCAACGGGCTGCGTCGATCGAGGGCGAATCCCAAAAAGCCCGACACGAGCATCATCAGAATTCCCCAAACGAGATGATGGAGGTGAAGCCCGCTATCGGTGACGACATTGCCAGGCCACCACGGGACTTTCGGGCTGCGAATCAGCCGCGTGCTCGTACGGACGAGCAGAAACGAGAGCAGGAACGCCGCCAGGAGCACGAAGCCCGCACGCTGTCCGGGATCGTCGAGAAACCGTGAAGTGATCTCGATCCGCATCGTGACTGAGGACAGTCCCGACAAAGGTCAGCCCCAGCAAGGACTTCCTCGGCGAAGACTGGAGTTGCGACCCTGCGACAACTGTATACGCTGCGGCCGGCTTGCCAGACTAAGCTGGCCGCGATGGGCCCGCCCGTTCCGCCAGCAGAACTAGTTGCGCGGATTGGGGGGACCTGCGATGACTACCTGGAGATCGGCCTCCGGCACCGCCGAATCCTGGAGTGGCTGCTCCCTTCAGACTGGTCGTTTGAAGGCAAGTCGGTGCTCGACTTCGGCTGCGGGACTGGTCGCACGCTGACCGCGTTCCTGCAGGATGGCCAGCGCGCGGAGTTCGTTGGCTGCGACATTCACGTCGGCAGCATTGCCTGGGCTACTTCTGAACTCTCTCCGCCGTTTCGCTTTTTCGTCTGTCAAGAAACGCCCCCGCTGGCCCAACCTGATCGCCGCTTCGATCTCGTCTACGGGATGTCAGTGTTCACGCACATCACCGACCAGTGGAGTCACTGGCTTGTAGATCTTCATCGCGTGATGCGACCTGGGGCACTCGCGGTGATCAGCGTTCTCGGATCCGTCAGATCCTCTCGTCTCTTGGGGATTCAATGGGATGATCGGATTGGGATGGCGAGCATCGACCATCACCACGGATGGGAAATAGGCGGACCAAGTGCTTTGCTTGGTGAGTGGTGGGTTCGCGAGCATTGGGCCCGAGCCTTTGAGATCCTACGTTTTGAGTACGCTGACGACTGGATCGCACACGACTTCGTCGTGATGCGCAAGCGTGAGCTCGCGGTCAGCGCCGAGCAGCTCGAGGCGGTCGATCATCGAGATCCGCGCGAATACGCCTCGGTCGTCTGCAACCTGGAGATTCTTCAGCGCCAGCAGAGGGGTCTCGGCGAAGAGCTTGCGGAGGTCCAGCGCCGAATCATCGCCGCCGAGGTGGAGGCACAAGCACTACGCAACAGTGAAAGCAGGATGGCGGGCGAGTTGGCGCGCCAGCGAGCCGAAGTGGAGCGCCTGACCAGGTCGCTGAACGTAATCGCGGGCAGTCGCAGTTGGCGGCTCACGGCACCGCTTCGCCGCCTAAGAGCGGTTGCGAGTAACCGGCGTTAACTAGATCTTGCTGCCGCAACCGCAGGGCCACTCAGGTCGTGACCAAACCCCGCCGAGTCCGATGCTCCTACTGATGCTCGGCGGCGATCAGCGTGAGCCCGCCGTCGATCACGTACGAGGCGCCGGTGATGTAGCTAGCGCTGTCTGACGCCAACCACGCGATCAGCGCTGCGACCTCGCGTGCGTCACCCGCGCGTCCGAGGGGGACATCAGCGGGCGAAGGAGGCTCGTCCTCTTGGCCGGTCATCCGCGTGGCGATCTGACCGGGAGCGACCGCGTTGACCCGGATGTGATGCTTCCCCAGCTCCAAAGCCATCACCTTGGTCAGTCCACCGAGCCCATGCTTGGAAGCCGTGTACGGAGCTGACCCGGAGAGCGGGATGTGCTCATGCACCGACGTGACGATGATGATCGCTCCGCCGCGGCCCTGATCGACCATGCGCCGCGCCGCGGCCTGAACGACCAGGAACGCGCCCGTCAAGTTGACGTCGATGATCCCCTGCCACTCCTCCGCCGTGAGCTCGAGAAACGGCGTGCTGGATCCATACCCTGCGTTGTTGACCAGCACGTCCAAGCCACCGAGCGAGTCGGTTAGCTCGTCCACCGCCGCCCTGCCCTGATCGACAGTGTGCAAATCCAGATGGCGGGTCTCACACCGTGCCCCCGCCGCCTCGATCTCCCGGGCGACGCTGTCCGCCCGATCCTCGGCCTGATGCCACGTCAGCCCGATGTCAAAGCCAGCAGCGGCGAGGGCGACGGAGCTGGCGCGTCCGATCCCACTGTTTCCGCCTGTGATGATCGCTACTGGCACGCTACGTGTGGTCCCCGCGACCGAAACCGGTCAAACCTGACCGGCCCTTCCCCGTCTCTGAGCCGCCCAACGATTACCGGATATTTCGCTTCGGTATGAGCGCGCTTGAGGTTTCTCGCGGACACTGGCGAGGACCGTAGAGATCATCCAAAACGAGGCCCATGAACAATCACACGTGCTCATCTCACACCTGGGCATGCCCAGTGCTCACAAAGCTCGATCCTCTAGCCATCGCCTGGACGTGCTCCAGCTGCGGCGCGATCCTCACTACGCCCGTTGGTGCACCCCGACCGACGGAATTGGCGGCAGCCGCGGTGTAACCGGACCAGCCTAGACGCGCCGTTCGCCCCGGCGGGAGTTCAAGAAGGCGTAAGGTTCCCGATCATTCGTCGAGGCTGGAGATTGAGATGGAATCAGAGAACACGAGCTCCGTCCGCGCCGCGCTTGACCCTTCCGCCCTCAGAGCGGCGCTGGTACCCCGTCGTCCGGTCTTCGCGAACCCGTGGGATTCAACCGTCGATGCGTTCGCCTGCTACGCGGCCGTTAGCTTCATCGACCCAATGCTGCTGTGGCTCGGGGGCCAACTCACCGGCTCGATCTTCGGCTTCAGCTCCCGATGGCCCCTCGGCCTGTTCATGGTCGCAGCGCTGGTTGGCGCTGCCGGTTTCATGACCATCGTCGGACGCGAGCGCACCAGCCTCGCGGTGGACTTCGTGGCCATCGCCGCCTGGCTTCTGCTCGGGCTGGTGGTCGCGCCGATCCTCGGCTTGGCCCCCCCGGCGACGGTGGCAATCGTCTGTTATGCGATCTTGTTGCTGATCATCTTGTTGTACGTCCTTCGCGTCGGCCGCTGGGAAGCGTCGTTTCTCCGTACTGTGAGCTGGCCGGTGACCTGGAGCTTGCTGTCGCTGTTCTTTGCCTACAGCGCTCACAGACTGGTCCTGTTTTCATAGCCCGCCGCGATGGGCTGGCTTAGCGCGCTTGGCGCGGCTGGCTGACACTACACATCCATGGATCTGCGCCAACTGTATGGCCTGCCGCTCGAGCGCTTCACCGAAGAGCGCAACGCGCTGGCTAAGCGGTTGCGCCAAGAGCAGCGGCGAGAGGAGGCAGCGGAGGTGTCGAGGCTGCGCAAGCCCTCACTGGCAGCCTGGGCCGTCAATCAGCTCATCCGCACCCAGCGTCGCGAGGCCGACGCGCTGTTCGACGCCGGCGACCGGTTGCAGAACGCTCAGGCAGAGCTGCTCGCCGGGGATTCCGATCCACGAGCGTTGCGGGACGCGGTCGATGTCGAACGAGCGGTGATTGACCAGCTCACCGAGAAGGCTCGCGGCCTCCTCAGCTCCGAGGGGCATGACCTCACAGCGGCGACCCTCGAGCGGGTATCGGAGACGCTTCAGGCGGCCGCGCTCGAGAAGGACGCCAGGGCTCAGGTGCAGGACGGCTGCCTTCACCGCGAGCTTCGACACGTCGGTCTTGGAGCGATGGTGGCGACAACAACCACACGAGCACCGGGCGCGACTGCAAATAGGCGAGCGTCTCCGCCCGCAGCGACCGCCGGCAAGCGGGATCGTGAGCGCGAGACGCAGGAGCGCGCGGCCAGACTGAAGGCGGGGCGCAAGCTGGAGACCGAGGCGCGTCGCCAGGCTGAGCGCGCCATCACTGATCTGGAGAGCGCCCAGCAGCGGCGCGAGCACGCTGCCGAGGCGTTGCGCGAGGCAGAGGAGACGCTGGCCAGAGCGCGCGAGACTGCCGAGGAGGCAGCCCTCGAGCATCGACGCGCACAAGCGTCGCTCGATGAGCTGCACCGCTAGGCTCGGGCCGCCGTGGACCAAGTGGAATTGCGACCAACGGTCGAAGAACTACTGCTGAGGTCTAAACCTGTGCTTGCCGATCTTCGTCCGCTCTTCAGTCATGCTTCCTGACATACTCGAGGACGCCCACTGGCAGATGACGCCGAGTGAACGAGCAGCGCTCAAGGGTCTCCTCGCTGAGTTGGATCCAGAGGTGGCAATTGAGATTGGGAGGGGCGATGGAGGCAGCCTGCGGCGCCTGGCAGCACAGGCACGACATGTCCACTCGTTCGACTTGACGGCGCCCGCGCCGGGTGCTGTGGCTACCTCCAACGTCACCTTTCATACCGGAGATTCACACGATCTTCTGCCGCGGCTGCTCGATCAGTTGACGACCCGCAGCGTGAACGTCGACCTCGTGCTTGTCGACGGCGACCACAGCGCAGAGGGCGTGCGTCGCGATGTGGAAGACCTTCTCCTCTCTCCGGCTATCTCCCACACACTGGTGCTCGTACACGACACCGCGAACCCGGAGGTTCGTGCCGGACTGAACGCGATCGACTACACCAACTGGCCAAAGCTCACCTGGGTCGATCTGGATTGGCTACCCGGTTACGTTTCCCGCGAGGACCCGACACAGGGGCAAGCTTGGGCGGGGCTCGGCTTGCTCGTCGCCGACACGACCGGCGATCCAGGGGCGGACCCGGCACGGATCGCCGCCTACGCGCATCCCGTCACTGACCTGCTCAACGAAAACGTTGCCGCGCGACGCCAGGTAGAAATGCTGCGCCAGCGCGTTAGCGAGCTCGAGGAACTGAACTTCGCGCTCGCGAGTTCGATCTCCTGGCGCCTCACCAGGCCCTTACGCACTTTGAAGAACACGCTGAGCAGGTCAGGGACGAGCCACGGCCTGGAGTCGGACTCCTCCGATCAGTGGTAATCAGCCTGCCTGCGCCCCGGTGGAGGCCTAGGTACGGCTCATGGGCGCAGGTGGGTGATCCCCAAGCCCGCTTCGGCCAGCCGCTCGGCGATGATCGACCGGTGGCAGGCCTCGGGGTCTCGCTCGACGCAAAGCAGCACCGAGGCGCCGTCCGGGGGGAGCTCGGCCACCACCGCGTCCAGGTCGACGCGGTCGAGGATCTCCCGCGTGTAGAGAGCCCGGTATGCGGGCGCCAGCCGCGTCCGCGATCGCTTGCCTACCCCGTTGACGGCATCCTCGGCGTACTGAAGCTGGCGCAGCTCTGTGCTCGGCGCCAGCTCGCGGTGGTGTCGGTAGGCAATGTTGGCCTCGGCTAGAGCGCGCTGCAGCCGCAGCGAGTTCGCCCAGGAGTATTCCGGTCCGCGAACTCCGCGTCGCTGGCGCACGTCGAGTAGCAGGCGGACTTCAGCTGCCCTCAGCGCTTCCAGGAACCGCTCGAGGGTCCACGCGTAGACACCGATCGTCAGGACGCTTGATGACGCGCCCGGAGCGGGATCGAATGCCGCGGCAGTCAGCTAGTACCGGCGGGTAGGCGGAATGTCGCGGTCGACCACAGGGACCTCCCGCCGGCGGTCTGCCCAGATCGTCATCCACAGCAGCGTGATCAGCAGCCCGATCACGCCGACGACCATCAGGATCAGCCCGATCGTGTGCAGATCGAACCCGTGCGCCGACACGTGAACGGCAAAACGGAGAATCGCCCCCACCGCGATCAGGAACAGCGATGTGCCCAGCCCCATTTGAACCTCCAGTTCGAAAGCGTGGCCGGGACTATAGGAGAAACCGAAGCGAGGTTCGAGGACCCACGGTCATGCACGGGGTAGGACCGAGTCCACGAAGCCGCTTGGCGGCCACACGTCACTGATCCCGCGGATCCAGCGCCGCCTCCAGTGCCTCCAGGCCCGGCACCACGTGAGCCCGCATGTTGGTCTCCATCATCTCCAGTGCGCTCTCGGCCAGCCGCGGATGGATGTGAGCGACGCAGTCGCGGGCGACGGCGATCTCGAAGTGGCGCACGTAGCCGTCGAGGGCGGAGTACAGGATGCACTGCTCTGTCACCTGCCCGGAGAGGATCAACCGGTCGATCTGCTCCTGGCGGAGCATGTACTCGAGCTGGGTCTCGTAGAAGATCGAGTGACGCGCCTTGACCACGAATGGCGTCCCTGCCGGCGGCACGATCGGTTGGATCAGCTCGGGGGCGGTACCGTCGAGTGCGGCTTTGGTGACCTGCTCCCGGCCGGCGCTCCAATCGCCCGAGTTGTCGTTCACATAGACGACGCCGACGGGCTGGTCACGTGCGCTCTCGATCAACTCACTCAGCGAGGGCAGGATCGTTCGTACGGACTCCTTGAGCGGCTCTGCGTCCTCGTGGTCATAGGGGTTCAGCATGTCGATGACGATCAGCGCGGCGGACATGGCAGTTGCCCCCTACCCGCAGATCGTCGCCACGCCACCCTTGCTCGAACAATGCTCCAGGGCAAGCGCCCACCGCTTGAACACAGCCAGCGCAGGCTTGACCTGGATCTGGCCGCTCACGTACTTGAGCAGCCCGGCGTAGTCGAACCCGTAGGGGTTTGGGATGGGAGTCTCGTCGCCCATCCACGTGTACCAGTAGATGCCGGTCAGCCCGAGCTTGGCCCGGTTGGCCTCCAACAGTGGCATCACCTGACCCAGCAGCTGCGCCTGCACCGCCTCGGTGGTGCCCACGCCGAATTGCGGCGGCGCCTTTCCCTGCGAGGACGGCCACGTGATCTCGGTGGCAAACAACGGCTTGGCCGCATCGCCGAACTGATCCATCACGGCGCGATCGCGCTGAAGGATCACGATCACGCCCTGCGGATGCGCGGTGTAGGGATGGACCGCGGCCACGTCGAACAGCTTCCGGGCGCCCGGTACCCGGTAGACCTGCGCCAGGTAGTCCCAGGAGAACTCGGGAAAGCCGGCCAGCACCACCTGGGCGCCGGGGTCGGTCTGCTTGATCGCCGCGTGTGCTGCGGCCAGGAGTCTCACGTAGCTTGGAGCAAACGGCTGCGTGGACCAGTAGCGAGTGAAGTCCGGCTCGTTCCAGATCTGCCACATCCGGATCGGCGCTGCCGGGATCGAAGGATGGCTGCTCCAGTAGGAGCCGTGCGGGCCGTAGCGACCGACCAGCGCCCGCAGGAAGGCGGCGTACGCCGCGGGCGACGGTGGGGTTGAGATCGACCCACTCCCGGAGGGGGTAGCCCACGGGGGCGAGTTGAGCACCACCGGCAGGAGCGACAGGCCCCGCTGCGCGGCCGCTCCCACGATCCGGTCGGTGGGGGCAAACTGCGTCGGGACACCCCCGACGTTCGTGAACTGCCCTCGTTGGGAGGCCGGAACCTCGGCGAAGCTGCCGTATGGCTGGGCGTGCGACCAGTCGAACCCCACCCGCAGGCTTTCGACGCCGCTGGCCACCGCCAGCCGGAGCTGGCGATCGAGATCGACGTCGGAGTGGAACACCGGGCCGTCGAACATCGCGCCGATCAGCGGCCCCGTCGGGTGACGACTGGCCGTCTGGGCGGTGCTGTGTCCGCCTCCCCCGCAACCAGCCAGAGCGAACGCAGTCAGGACACTGGCGCTCAACAGGGCGCAAAGCCGATTCCGTGCCCCCGCACCGATAGATCTCACGGATGGACGGCGGCGCATCAGCTCCCTTCCCGTTGCTGGCGCCTAACCTCGCGCCGCTCGCGTCGCTGTTCCTCTCGGGCTGCCCGCACGGCGTTGGAGCGCCTCGCCGCCTTACCTCGCAGCCCAACGGTGAATGGGCCCGCGAAGGGGGTGAACACGCGCCCGACCTGCTCGCTGCCGCAGGCCGGGCAGCGCATGCGGGCCGAGGCTTCGGCTGATGCCTCAAAGCGCTCCTGGCAGCGGGCGCACCTGAAGTCGTAGACGGGCACGTAGCGGATCTTACGTATGCAGCGCGACGCGAGACGGGGTCAAGCCGGCTCGCGCCCATGTACCCTCAAGTCAAGCGCATGGCATACGCTGAGCAGAGCCCGCGTCTGAGGGGACCGATCAACGAGCACGCCTCCGCGCTCGCGCACGAGTGGCGGCGGCTGACCCGCGCCGCGACGGCCGTGGCGCTGCTGACGGCACCGGCGTTCTTCCTGGTCCTCTTCGATACCAACCACCTGTCGCTGTTGGTGTCGGTGATCGGGACCGTTATCGCGGTCTTACTGTTCCGGGGCCTGGTCGAGGTGATCGCGCGGAAGCTGATCCCCTCCCCCAGCCTGTACGGCGCCGAGGAGAGCCTCAAGGAGGACGACCTGGTGGCACGGCGGCGCTACTGGTACTGGCGAACGAAGCTGCGCCGGATCCCGCTGGTGATCTTGTTCCTGGTGCTGCTGCTGGGCCTGTGCCAAGTGCTGTTCGCGTTCGCGGGCGTGAGCGCCAACTTCTTCAGTCCCTTCGCAGGGCTGCGTCAGATCTTCCCGCCCGACACCCTCCCGCAGCTGGCGCTCGTGTTCGTCCAGCTGCCGCTGCTGCTGTTCATCAACGTCTTCATCCTGTTCGGCCCGTTCCTGTTCATGGCGGTGCGCGGGATCCGCAGCTACGAACCCGGCGACGCGAGCTGGGGCGTGAAGATCGGCGACGTTCGCGGGCAGGCGGAGGCCAAGGAGGAGATCACACGCGTGATCACACTGTGGCAGTCAGGGGAGGAGTTCGAGCGGGCGGGCGGTAAGCGGGAGCGCGGCCTGCTGTTCCTGGGCGCGCCAGGCACGGGCAAGACGATGATCTCCAAGGCGATTGCCACCAATTTCAACTGTCCCTTCGTGACCATTCCCGGATCTGGTTTTGCCCAGATGTTCATGGGCATGGATGCTTTGGTGGTCCAGTTCCTGGCCCACAAGGCGCGCAAGCTGGCGCGTAAGTGGGGCGGTCAGTGCATCGTGTTCATCGACGAGATCGATGCCGTCGGGATGCGCCGTCAGGCGCTTCAGGGGGGCTCTGGGATGACCGGCGCAGCCCCGAGCTCGATCCACGAGCTTTGCTTCTTCGGCCCCAACGGGTCGCTGACCCCCAGCGGTGACGTGGTGATCGAGACCCGCGCCTGGCGCGAGCAGCTGTTCGCCCAGCGCGCCGAGACGACCCAGACCGCTCACGCGGCGTTCGTGGACGGAATGCGCGGGCGGATTCAGCGCTACCTGCCAGGGTTCGGCGGGATGGGAGGGTACTCGGGTCAGGCGCTCAACCAGCTGCTGGTGGTCATGGACGGGATCGACGAGCCACCCGTGGTGCGGAAGTTCATGACCAACCGCTTCAACACCTTCCTCGATGCGATGTTCATGGTCCCGCGCCGGATCCGCCAGGTGTCGCTGCGCATCCCGACGCCTCCGCCCCGGCCCGAGCAGATCTACTTCATCGGCGCGTGCAACGTGCCCATCGAGGTGCTCGACCCAGCGCTCACCCGTCCGGGGCGAATGGGCCGCCATATCTGGTTCCGCACGCCGACCAAGGACGACCGTAAGGACATCTTCGACCTGTACATGGCCAAGGTGGCGCACGAGCCCGATCTCGACACCGACCGCAGGCGGGACGAGCTGGCGCGGATCACCAACGGCTACTCGCCCTCGATGATCGAGCAGTGCTGCTCGATGGCGCTGACCATCGCGCATTCAGAGGGACGCCGGATGTTCGCTTGGCGGGACATCGTCGAAGCGATGACCACGGTTGAGACGGGGACAGCGCAGAACATCGACTACGTGCCCGAGGAGACGCGGGCAACGGCGATCCACGAGGCCGGGCATGCCGCCGCCGGCCACATCTTCCTGGAAAGGGACGTGATCTCCACCCGCTTGTCGATCCGCAAACGCGGCGGATCGCTCGGCCACTACCAGAGCATGGAGAAGGAGGAGCGCTTCTCGCACTTCCGCAGCCGCGTGATGGGCAGCCTGATCATGACGCTCGGGGCGATGGCGGCTGAGCACGTGTTCTACGGGGAGAACACCCAGGGGGTCAGCGGCGACGTCATGAGTGCCACGACGACAGCGGCGGCAATGGTGGGCATGTGGGGGATGGGCGCCGATCCCGTGCACCTGGGCGTTCTCGAGGTACCCGACCAGACCGAGCACGTGCTGGAGCGGCTCGAGCGGATCGGGGGGGCGATCATGAACCGCGCCAGCCTCGGCGGTCCGATGGCACCCGATCCCATCGCCTCGGTGCTGAGCGATCGAGAAAAGCGGCGAGCGGCAGCGCAGATCCTCGGTCAGGCCTACGTCACCGCCTACGCCCTGATGGCTGGAAATCGCGAACCGGTGGAGCGCATCGCCGACACGCTGATCGAGCGCAAGGAGATGCACGGGGATGAGGTCACCGACCTGCTGGCCAGCGTCGGCCTGCAGCGTCCGCAGCTAGACCTGATGGATGACCGGACATGGCCGACGGTCTGAACGAGCGCTCACCCCTGGTGCAAGCCACCGACGAGCACGTGGCCGAGGCGCCGATGGCGTCAGCGCTCGGGCTCTCTGGACGCTCTGCCCGCGAGGCCTCACCGCACTCCCAGCGCTTTCGGGCGGCGACGGCGATGCTGGTCGGGATCGCGATCGGCGCGATCGTGATCGCGCTGGCGGCGCTGACGAGCAGCAATGGAGGAAGTGCTCAGAAGTGGTCTGGCTGGTCGCCAGCAGACGACGGGATCCAGGGGGCACGGGAGATCGCCGATCATCTCGCGCCTCTCTACCGCATCTCAGGGGTCGACCAGCTGGACATCGTCACGGTCTCCAACCTCAACAACTCCAGCGCCACCGCGGCTTCGTCGGGCACCTCTGGCTCCTCGGGCTCCTCGGGCTCCTCGGGCTCCTCCGGCTCCGGCGGGCTCCAGGTGGCGGTCCGAGCCGATCCCTCCTCGAGCGCGGTGTCGTTGATCAGTGGCAACACGATCGCGTACACCCTGTGCGGGATCGGCACCTCCAACTGCTCGATTGGCGCGGGCACCCCGTCGGCCGACCGATTGCTGCTGTTGCGGCGGGAGGCACTGGAGCTGGCGCTGTACACGTTCAAGTACATCTCCAACACCCAGAACGTGGTCGCGATCCTCCCTCCGGGCCACACCCAGCAGCCGGCGAGCACTCTGAGCCCCAAGCCGCCGACCTCGGGCGCCAAGGGCGCCGGTAGTCAGCCCGTCGACCTCGCGTTGCTGTTCCTGCACGACGAGCTCAAGCCGTGGCTGGATCAGCCAATCAGCGACACCTTTCCCGAGCAGTTTCCTCCCACGGTTCCCGAGCTGAGCCTGTGGAAGCAGACGCCCGAGGCGGCGCTGGTGGCGCAGATCACCGAGCGGGGGCTGTTCTCAGAGCACATCAGCAGCACTCAGGACGGCACGAACCTGATCGTGCTCGATCCGGAGCCTCCGCAGTAGGGCATCGCGCCGCGGCTGGCGGAGGCGGGGGAAGAACTTCGTGCGGGCGGCAGCGCTAAGCGTCCCGACGCTCAAAGCCGGGGCAACGCAACACCGGTAGCCGCGGATAGCGTGGGAAGCGATCGGGCTGATCCCGGGAGCGGCGGCACAGCGAGAACACCGAGCCCCGGGTGTTGCGGACGAGCTGCTGGTGGCGGCAGTCCTCGCACAAACCGCGTGGGGGCGCGGCCGGCGGCGCCACCCCTCCGGCGTGGGTTCGCGGTCTCATCCCCTGGTGATCTCCTCCAGCGCCAGGACGAACGACGCGTAGGGGCGACCGGTCACCTGCGCGAGCGCCGCCTCGCAGGTTCGGTTGCTGCTCAGGCATGCATCGAACGTGCGGCCGTCCAGCTCACGGGCGGTGTCCCGCAGCGCGGAGTCCGGCAGCTCGGGGTAGCGCCAACCACGGTCCCCAGCCATCCCGCAGCAGCCGGTGGCCGCGGGAACCACGACCTCCTCGGCGATCTGCGCCGCGATCGCCTGAAGCTTGCCGGAAAGTTGCAGATGATTTGAGGCACAGGTTGGATGCACCGCGACCGAACCCAGCCGACGATTCACCTGGAGCCGCGGCAACAGGTGGTCGTGGACCCACGAGATCGAGTCGAGGATCTCGACGCCATCGACCCGCACCTCACTGATCAGCCCGTGGGCGCAGGAACTGGCGTCGATCACCACCGGCAGGCGTCCGCCGTCGCTCCACCGAGACAAGGCCGCGGAGATGCGGCGGGTCATCACTTGGTGGCCGTCGCGGTAGCCCTTGGACGTCCACGGCGTCCCGCAGCAGTGCCCGGTGACATCCGGAGGGATCCACAGCGGCAGGGCCGCGCGCTGCGAGAGCGACACCAGCGCCTCGGGTAGGCTCGGGTGAGCCTCCCGCTCGGGCGGATTGCCGAAGATGCGGTTGATGCAGGCGGGCAGGTACACGGCGACAGCCCCCTCCCGCTCGGTCTGGGGCAGCTCCGGCGCCGCCGGGGGAAGGCTGCTCCTCAGCCTGCGCGCGGACTTTCCGCCGGTCCTCAGCGCGACCTGAGCCGCCCGCTCGAGTACCCCGTAGCGCTCCGCGGCGAGCGCTGCCAGCCGCTCGATGCGCGGACGGTGGTGAGCGTGGCGCAGCTGCTTGATCAGCTGGCCGGTGTCTATCCCCACCGGGCACGCATGCATGCACGAGCCGTCGGTGGCGCAGGTCTCGTTTCCGGCATAGTCGTACTGCTCGCGCAGCGCCGCCAGCACGGGTGAGCCGGGCGGTTGACGAGCCATCTCCCGCCTGATCACGATGCGCTGGCGCGGCGTGGTGGTGACATTGCGTGACGGACACACCGGCTCGCAGAAGCCGCATTCGATGCACTTCGTCACCGCCTCCTCCACCTCGGGCGTGCTCTTGAGGTTGCGCAGGTGGATGCTGGGATCGCGATTCAGCACCACCCCGGGGGCGAGGATCCCGTCCGGGTCGGCTAGACGCTTGACGCGCCACATCATCTCCGTCGCCTTGGCTCCCCACTCCCGCTCGACGAACGGCGCCATGTTCAGGCCGGTGCCATGCTCGGCCTTCAGCGAGCCGTCGTACTTGTCGACGACGAGCTCGGCCAGCTCGTCCATGAACACCCGGTAGCGCTCCAAGTCGCCCTCTTCCCCAAAGTTGGGGGTGAGCACGAAGTGCAGGTTGCCCGCCGAGGCGTGCCCGGCCACCCCGGGCAGGAAGCCGTGCTTGCCGAGTAGCGCCTGGAGCTCCCGCGCGCCCTCGGCCAGACGTTCCGGCGGGAAGCACACGTCCTCGAGGATCAGCTGCACGCCGGGAGCCCGCATCGCCGCCAGGAGACCCTGCATGCCCTCGCGTACCCGCCAGAGCACCTCAGCCTGCTCCGACTCGCGAGAGAACGACGCGGGCTCGAGCAGCGCCGATGCAGGCAGCGCCTCCAACCCCCGCCGCTCGGCCTCCTCCAGCTCCTCCGGCGAGTCGCCGCGGAATTCCACCAGCAGGGCCGCGCTGGTCGGCGGAAGCTCCTTCCAGCGCTCGGGCGTCCCCCGCATGTTCCAGGCGGCGGCGATCAACGTCGGCGCGACCATCAGCTCCGTCGCACTGGCTCCCGCGTCAACGAGTTCCGGTACCGCGGCCATCGCCGCGTCCACATCCTCGAACAATGCCAGGGAGACAGTGGTGTCCGGCCTCAGCGGCACGGTTTCGAACTCCGCCTGCGCGACGAAGGCCAGTGTCCCCTCCGAGCCGATCACCAACCGGCGGAAGATCTCCAGCGGCTCCTGTGCATCCAGGAATGCGCACAACCGGTAGCCGGTCGTGTTCTTGATCTGGAACTTCCGCCGCACCCGTGCGGACAGCTCGGCGTCGGCGCGGAGCTCGTCGCGGATCTCCGTCAGCCCTGCTGCCAGCTCCGGCGCGGCGTCGGCGAAGCGTCGCTCGGCGTCGGGTGCGGCGGTATCGATCACCGCCCCGCCGGCCAGGACCAGCGTCATCGCGGCAACGGTGTTGTAGGAGTCGGCATGGACGCCGCAGCGCATCCCGCCGGAGTTGTTGGCGATCACGCCGCCGACGCAGGCGATGTCGGTGCTCGCGGGATCGGGGCCGAGCTTGCGGCCGTGGCGGGCGAGCAGCCGGTTGACGTGGCCGAGCACGATCCCGGGCTGCACCCGCACCCGTTCTCCGCCGTCGAGCACTCGCGCCCGCTGCCAGTGCCGACGCACGTCGACGAGCACCGAGTCGGTCTGGGCCTGGCCGTTCAGCGATGTCCCCCCGGCGCGAAACACCAGCGGAGTCCGAGAACGCCGCGCCCAGTCCAGCAGCGCCACCACGTCGCCTACCTCGCGCGGCATCGCCACGGCCTTGGGGATCATGCGGTAGGGACTGGCGTCGGAGGCGTAGGCGACCAGCTCGAGCGCGCTGGTCAGCACTTTGTCGCCGCCGAGCGCGGTTTTCAGCTGCGAGCGCAGCGGCTCCGGGGTCCCGTCGGCGACCCAGTCCGGCGCACGATCGCTGGTCGCAGGCACGACTACTCCATCCACATCCCGGAGGCTACGCGCACCTGCACCAACCGCGGGCCGTCCTGCACCGCGATGTCCTCGCGGAGCGCCGCGTTCAGCTCCTCCCGCCCCTGCACCTCGCGTGCCTGCATCCCGTAGGCGCGGGCGAGGGCGGCGACATCCAGACCGGGGAGCTCGAGGCCGGGTGCGCCTGCCGCCTGCTCCAGGGTGGCAAACCACTTGAGGATCATGTACTCCTCGTTGCGCAGCACCAGGAACGTGACCGGGACCTTGTAGGCGACCGCGGTCCACAGCGCGGTGATCCCGTACTGCGCCGAGCCCTCCCCAAGCACGCACACCACCGGTCGTTGGGGCTGAGCCAGCTGCACCCCGACCGCGGCCGAGATGCCGTAGCCGAGGCCGCCACTGGCACAGAAGTAGTAGCTACCCGGCCGCCCCAGACGCAGGCGGTTGCGCAGGGCCACGGTCGAGGACGGCGTCTCCACGACCACGATCCCGTCCTCGGGCCAGGCGTCAGCGAGCGCGGCCATGGCCTCGCTGCCGCTCATCGGCTCCGCCCCCGGAGGCTCGCCGGGCTCGGAACGGGACGGCGGCACGGGGCGCTCGGATTCCCCCGCCAGCGCCACCAGCTGCTCCAAGGCGAGCGCGACGTCGCCGAGGATCGCGTCCCCCATCGGCGCTCGTGCCGCCTCGGAGGGATCGCTGGTGATGGCGATCAGCGAGGTTCCGTCGGCCAGCAGCGCCCCGGGGAGGTACGGGTAGTAGGGAAACACCGAGGAGCCGACCACCAGGACCAGGTCGTGCTCCTTGAGCGTCTCGCTCACGGCACCGATCGCCGGCGGCAGTATGCCGACGAAGCTGGGGTGGTTCTCCGGAAAGCCGAGACGGCCGCCGCCGGTGGCGGGCGACGCCCACACCGGCAAGCGCTGTCGCTCGGCCAGCGCGACGGCGTGATCCCAGCCACCGGAAGCGTCGATGTCCGGGCCGGCGATGAGCACGGGGTTGCCAGCCGCCTGGAGGCGCTGGGCGATCTCTGCCAGCGCCCCCGGCTCGGGGACCGCCCGACCGCCCACCGCCCGGGCGGCCGCGCTGCGCACCCGATCCTCGTCGGCCTCCTCGCTCCAATCGTCCATCGGGATGGACACGAACGCCGGGCCGCGCGGGGGCAGAGTCGCGTGGTGGATCGCGCGGGCGATGGCACCGGGCACGTCCTGCGGGCGCGGCGGCTCGTGGCTCCACTTCACGTACGGCTGGGGACCAAGTGTCGCGTCGCGGTTGGTCAGGTTGGCCTCCATCGTGATCTGCGCGCGGACCTGCTGGCCGGCGGTGATCACCAGCGGCGACTTGTTGGCCTGGGCATTGAAGATCCCGCCCACGGCGTTGCCGACCCCGGGGGCGGTGTGCAGGTTGACATGGGTGGGACCGCCGCTGGCCTGGGAGTAGCCGTCGGCCATTCCAACCACCACCAGCTCCTGGAGGCCGAGCACGTAAGTGAAGTCCGGGGGGAAGTCCGCCAGCATCGGCAGCTCGGTCGAGCCCGGGTTGCCGAACATCATCGTCATCCCGTGGGCACGGAACAGCTCGAAGGTCGCTTCACGAACGGTCGGCATGGGCGACGCGTCTCCCTCACGTGGTCGGGGCTGGTGGACACACGCTATCGGTCAACGGCTGGGCAGCGCCTCGGTGGCCGGCGCGTCGTCCGAAGCCGCCGAAGCCTGCCGCACTATACTTTGTGAAGTATGTCTACGTTCCGGCGGCTTCTCGGCTTCCTGGCTCCCTACCGTCGCGCCGTGATCGTTTCCTCGGTGCTGGCCTTCGGGGCGATGGGGATGACGGTGCTGATTCCCTACCTGACCGGCCGGGCGATCGACTCGGTGAGGCTGCACCACCAGCACGAGCTGGTGACGTGGGCGATCGCGATCGGCGGGGCCGGCATCGGCCGGCTGGTGATGAGCGTCGCCCGGCGGCTGATCGCCGGGCAGGTTTCGCTGGGAGTCGAATTCGATTTACGCAACGCCCTCTACGGCCATCTGCAACGCTTGGAGCTGGCGTTCTTCGACCGTCAGCAGACCGGTCAATTGATGTCGAGAGCGACCGTCGACTTGCAGTCGGTGCGGTTCTTCCTCGGCTACGGCCTGATCTTCATCGGGCAGTCACTGGTGTCGATCCTGCTGGCGGCGGTGGCGATGTTCGCGCTTCAGCCATCGCTGGCCGCGCTGGCGCTGGCGCCAGTGCCGTTCGTGGTGGTGATCGCCTTCCGCTATGGCAGGCGTTCCCGACCGGCGCTACAGGAGGCTCAGCAGCGCATCGCCGAGCTCACCGCCGAAGCCGAGGAGAACGTCTCCGGGGTCCGGGTGGTGAAGGCGTTCGCCCAGGAGGAGCCGCAACTGAAGCGTTTTCGCCGTTCGGTGGGGCGCGTCTTTGATCAGCAGCTGCTGGCCATCCGAATCCAGGCTCTGTACGGGCCGATGATCTCGTTTCTGCCCAACCTGGGGCTGGCGTTGATCCTCTTGGTCGGGGGGCGCCAGGTGATCGACGGCTCGCTGACCGTCGGCCAGTTCACCGCCTTCTACGCCTATCTGTTGATGCTGATCTCACCGATGCGCACGCTCGGCTACATGCTCGGCGCCGCCCAGCGGGCCACGGCCTCGGGCGCGCGGATCTTCCAGATCCTCGATCGCGAGCCGGCGATGACGGTGCCGGCGAACGCCCCGGCGCTTCCCGCGGGGCCGGGCGAGGTGGTGTTTTCCGGGGTCAGCCTCACCTTCGAGGGTGCGCCGCAGCCGGCGCTGCGGGAAGTCGATCTCCGCATCAGGGCTGGGCGCACGGTGGCTTTGGTGGGCGCGATGGGCTCGGGCAAGACCGCGTTGGTGTCGCTGCTGGCGCGCCTGTATGACGTCAGCGCCGGCTCGGTCCAGATCGACGGCGCGGATGTGCGCTCGGTCGACACCGTATCCCTGCGTGAACAGATAGCGATCACCAGCGACGACCCGTTCCTGTTCTCAGCCACCGTGCACGACAACATCGCCTACGCCCGGCCCGAGGCCACTCGTGAGCAGGTCAGGCGCGCGGCTCAGGCAGCTCAGGCAGCCGACTTCATCGAGCGTCTGCCGAGCGGGTACGACACGCTGGTGGGCGAGCGCGGTCTGACCCTCTCCGGAGGTCAGCGCCAACGGCTGGCCATCGCCCGGGCGATCCTGGCCGACCCGCGGATCCTGATCCTCGACGACGCCACGTCCTCGGTCGACGCCTCCACCGAGCAGCAGATCAAGCTCGCGCTCATGGAGGTGATGGCCGGGCGAACCACCTTCGTGATCGCCCATCGACTGTCGACGATCGCCCTCGCCGACGAGATCGTGGTGCTGGAATCGGGCCGGGTCGCGGCCCACGGCAGCCACGACGAGCTGCTGGAGCAGTCGTCGCTGTACCGGGAGATCGTGCACAAGGGCATGCCCGACAGCGTGTTCCTGACGCGTAAGCCGATGGAGGTGGAGGTGGAGGTGGCGGGATTGTGACCGGTCGCCGCCGCTCTGATCTGCGCCGACGATTGAACGCCACCCGTGGGCGCGGGCGCAAGCTGCGCGGGCTGGCAGAGCTGCTGGCGCCGTATCGCTGGCGCGTGGCGGCGATGCTCCTGACGTTGGTGCTGGCCACGGCCTGCGCGCTGGCCCCGGCGCCCCTGGCCAAGCTGGCCATCGACAACGGGATCCGGCGCCACGACACCGGGACGCTGGACGTGATCGTCGCTGCGTTCCTGCTCTCGGCGATCCTCTACGCCCTCGCCACCTGGGCACAGACCTACCTCGTCGGCTGGGTCGGGCAGCGGGCGCTTCAGGACCTCCGCGTGCGGCTGTTCGCTCATCTGCAGCAGCTGTCGATCGGCTTCTACTCGCGCAACCGCGCCGGCGTGATCATCTCGCGGCTGACCAACGACGTCGAGGCGCTCGACCAGCTCGTCGAGGACGGGCTGGCGACCCTGTTCCAGAGTGGGCTGACCCTGATCGGCGTGGTCGTGATCCTGGTGGTGATGGATGTCCACCTGGCGCTGCTGACATTCCTGGCGCTGCCGCTGCTGGCCGCGGGCGCGCTGGCGTTCAGGATCGCCTCGGCCGACGCCTACCGCCTGACCCGGGAGAGGATCGCTTCGATCACCGGCTACCTGCAGGAGAGCCTGTCGGGAATCCGGGTGGTGCGCTCATTCGGTCAGGAGCCACGGCACATCGCCCGCTTCGCGGCCCTCAACGAGGAGAACCGCGCGGCGAACATGAAGACGGTTCGCCTCAACGCCGCCTACTTCCCCGCGGTGGAGATACTCTCGGCGCTGGTGACGATCGAGATCCTGGTGATCGGCGGGATCGAAGCGATCAACGGCCACACCTCAACCGGAGTGGTGTTCGCATTCATCGCCGCGCTCAACAACTTCTTCGATCCGATCCAGCAGCTGTCCCAGCTCTACACCGTCTACCAGTCGGGGATGGCGGCGCTGGACAAGATCTTCGAGCTGCTCGACGAGCAGCCGGAGCTGGTCGATCGGCCGGACGCGGCGAAGCTGCCGCGGATCCGAGGCGAGGTGCGCTTTGACCACGTCTCGTTTCGCTATCAGGCCGATGCGGATGGAGCCTGGGCGTTGCGCGACCTCGACCTGGCGATCCCGCCGGGCCAGACGGTGGCGCTGGTCGGTGCCACCGGGGCCGGCAAGTCGACGTTCGCGAAGCTGGTGGCGCGCTTCTACGACCCCACCGAGGGGAGCGTGCTGGTCGACGGCCGTGACCTGCGCGCTGTGAGCGCCGAGTCGCTGCGCTCGCAGATGGGGATCGTCCCCCAGGAGGGGTTTCTGTTCAGCGGCACCGTCAGGGAGAACATCGCCTTTGGCCGTCCCGAGGCCAGCGACGAGGAGGTCGCCGCCGGCGCCCGCGCCGTGGGGGCGGACGCGTTCATCGAGGCCCTCGAGCATGGCTACGACACGCAGGTCGGTGAGCGCGGGGTCCAGCTGTCGGCCGGCCAGCGGCAGCTGCTGGCCTTTGCCCGGGCGCTGGTCGCCGATCCGCGGATCCTGGTGCTCGACGAGGCCACCTCCAACGTCGACGTCCACACCGAGAGTCTGATCGAGCAGGGGCTGCGCCGGCTGGTCGCCGGTCGCACCGCGATCGTGATCGCCCACCGCCTGTCAACGATCCAGCACGCTGGCCGGATCGTCGTGCTGGAGCACGGCAGGATCGTCGAGCAGGGCACCCACGACGAGCTGCTTGACGCCGGCGGGCGCTACTGGGAGCTGTACCGGGACTGGTCCGAGCAGGCCGCCGCGTGACCGACGCGCGGGTGACGGCGCTGTCGCTCACCGCGATCAAGGGCACCCGGTTGCGGTCGGTGGATTCGGTTGCGCTCGAGGCCGGCGGCGCGCGGGGTGACCGGCGGTTCTTCGTGGTCGACGAGCGGGGGCGGATGGTCAACGGCAAGCAGCTTGGGGAGCTTCAGCGTGTCGTCGCCTCGTATGCGCAGGGCATGCTCACCCTGGAGCTGCCCGACGGTGCGGTCGTGCGGGCGCCGGTGCAGCCGGGTGAGCCGATCCGGGCCCGCTTCTACTCCCGGACGCTGGATGGCCGGATGCTCGCCGGTCCCCTCAGCGATGCCTTGTCGGAGACATGCGGGCAGCCGCTGCGGCTGGTGGAGGCCAAACGCAGCGCCGTCGACCGAGGCGCCGGAGGCGCAGTGACGCTGATCTCCCAAGCCTCGCTTCAACGACTGGCCAGCGAGGCCGCTCTGGACGGGATCGACGCCAGGCGCTTCCGGATGCTGATCGAGATCGAGGGCGTAGCCGCACACGAGGAGGACCAATGGGTCGGGCGCAGGGTGAGAGTCGGCCAGGTTCAGATGCGTTGCTCTGGGCACGTGGGCCGCTGCCTGATCACCAGCCGCGAGCCTGAGACAGGGGAGGTCGACCTCCCCACGCTCGAGCTGCTGCGGGCCTACCGGGGGGAGATCGAGAGCACCGAGCCGCTGCCGTTCGGCATCTACGGTCAGGTGGTGCGGCCGGGCGAGGTACGGGTCGGCGACGCCGTGTCCCCGGTCCAATAGGCTGTCCGGCGGTGAGCTCTCCGGCCCAACCCTCGGCTCGCGGCACGATCCCCTCCGCCACTGCCTCCGACCGCGTTCGAGTCGAGGTCGCCGATCACGTCGCCACCGTCACCCTGACTCGAGGCGAGAAGCACAACGCACTCGACCTGCCGATGTTCGAGGGCATCGCCGCGGCCGCCGAGCGACTCCGAGCCGAGCGCGGGGTCCGAGTCGTCGTGCTCTGCGGCGAGGGTCCGAGCTTCTGCTCGGGCCTGGACGTGACGGCGGTACTCTCGTCGGGGTCAGGCACCGAGGGCCTGACCCAGCCGCTGCGCGAGGAGTGTCCGAACTTCTTCCAGCGCGTGGCCTACGACTGGATCCGCCTGCCGGTGCCGGTGATCGCCGCCGTGCACGGCAACTGCTTCGGTGGCGGGCTGCAGATCGCCCTGGCCGCCGACCTGCGTCTGGCCCGGCCCGACGCTCGCCTGTCAGTGATGGAGATCAGATGGGGCCTGATCCCAGACATGTCACTGACGCGTTCACTGCCGCGGCTGGTGAGCATCGACGTGGCCAAGGAGCTGACATATACCGGGCGCGCGATCAGTGGTGCCGAGGCGGATGCGCTGGGGCTCGTCACCCATGTCGTCGAGGATCCGCTGGCCGCCGCACACGCCCTGGCGGAGGAGATCGCGGCACGCTCGCCGGACGCGGTGCGCGCGGCCAAGCGGTTGTGGGACGACTCCTGGACTGCAAGCGCGGAGCAGACGCTGACGCTCGAGGCCTCGCTCCAGCTCGGCTTGATCGGAGCGCCGAACCAGCTCGCGGCGGTGCAGGCCGGGATGACCAAGCAACCGGCAGAGTTCCTCGATCCCTGACCTCCGGCGCTTCGGGGGCGAAGGCAGCCCGGTTATACTCGGCCACCCGTTGCGCCGCCGCTCACCGCCCGATGGCGATCGACGGCTGGTAGATGGAATCTCTGCGGGGTGGAGTAATCGGCAACTCGCCAGGTTCTGGCCCTGGAATTCAAGGTTCGAGTCCTTGCCCCGCAGCTCCGGCCCGTGCTCAGGCTGGGGGACTGGCGCCGGCTGTCCCGCCCCGGTCCATGAGCTCACACCGAGGCGAGGTCCGTCGACAGGTCAGACAGCGCCTCGGCGTCCTGGCGAAGAGGCGCACGGGTGCTGATCAGCCGCCGCGCATGATCGAGATCTTCCGCGCGGCCGACCGACAGGGCCGCCGCGACCCGGGCCCCCTGGAGGTACCACAGGCTGAACTCTCCGTCGGTGAGCGAGCCGCGCACTACCTCGCGATCCCAGTCAGACGCAGGACCGACGTACTCCAGCGAGGTCCAGTCGGCGAGATCGGAGAAGAAGTACGGGACGATGTCGTAGTCCTGCTCGCCACCAAGCATGTTCAGCGCGGCCACCCGCCCCTGGTTTCGGGCCACGTCCCAGTGCTCGACCCGCAGCGGCCGCCCATCGTGGACCACGCTCCGGTACTCGGCGACGTCCCCGGCGGCATACAGCCCGGGCACCGTCGTCTGCAGCCGAGCGTCGACCCGTACTCCCCCGCTCCGCCCCAGCTCCAGCCCAGCGGCGCGCGCGAGCATCACGTCGGGAGCGGCTCCCGTGCCCATGACCACGACGTCGGTCTCCAGCTTCAACCCAGATCTCGTGTGCACCGTGGCGACGCGTCCATCAACGCCTTCGAAGCGCTCGAGCTCCTGACCCGCGTGGACGGCGACGCCGTGCTCGTGCAGGCGCTCCTGGAAGAACCGGCCAGCGGTGTCACCGAACCCGCGGCTGAGGGTCACCGGCTCCAGCATCACGATCGTGGCCCGGCACCCGAGCTCGGTCAACGAGGCGGCCACCTCGCAGGCGATATAGGAACCACCGATCAGCACCACGCGCTTGCCGGCCGCGTCTTCGCGGATGGCGTCGCTGTTGCCGAACGTGCGCAGGTAGTGGATCCCCTCCAGCTCTGACCCTTCGACGCCCAGACGGCGGACGTTCGCTCCGGTGGCCAGCAGCGCCTGACCGAACTCGATCTCCTGCCGGTTCGACAGCCGCACGGTGCGCGTCTGCAGGTCGAGCTTCATCGCCGACACCCGGGTCATCGCCTCGATCCGCTGCTCCAGGTAGAAGCCCGGCGGTTCGATCAGCGCATCCTCACGCGACTCCCTTCCCTCCAGGTATCCCTTGGAGCAGGGTGGCCGGTCGTAGGGGAGATCGCTCTCGCGCCCGACGATCACGATCGAGCCGTCGGCCCCCCGCTCGCGCAGGGTGCGCGCGCAGCTCGCGGCGGCCAGGCCACCCCCCACGAGCAGGTAGTCCACCTTGCGATCAGCCATCGGCGCTTCAGCCGTGAGCGCCGTCGGACGCGAACTGCGGGGTGATCTGTCCCTCCAGGCCAGGATCGAGGATCAGCAGCACCTGATCGCCGGCCTCGATGACCGACTCGGCCTTGGGCACGAAACCCGAGCCCCCGCGCAGCACCGAGATGATCAACGAGCCATCGGGCAGCGGGACGTCCTGTACCTGCACCCCGGCCGCCGCCGAACCCCGGCTCACCTCCAGCTCGATGATCTCCAGGTGCTCCTCCTCCAGCGCCAGCAGCTGCACCAGACCGTATTCGGGGACCTCGTGCTCGATCAGGCGCAGGATCAGATCGGTCGCCGAGACCGCCGGCTGTATCCCCAGCAGCTTGAAGTGCTGAAGGTTGCGGGGATTGTTCACGCGCGCGACGATCCGCTGACAGCCGTACTTCTCCTTGGCCACCTGGCAGATCAGGATGTTGTCCTCGTCGTCCCCGGTGACGGCGATGACCAGGTCCGCGCGCTGGATCCCCGCGCGCTCCAGCACCCACAGCTCGGTGGCGTCGCCGTACTGGACGGCGTGCTCGAGCTCCTCCTCGACGACTCGGAAGCGGCGGTGATCCGACTCGATCAGCGTCACCTCCCGATCCTTGGCGATCAGCTCCCGCGCCAGGTTCCAGCCAACCTTGCCAGCGCCCGCGATGATCACGTACACGCTGCGCGCACCACCTCTAGGCCGCCAGCACCAGGCGCTGCGCTTCGTCGATCGCCTGCTGGGTGGGACAGATCGTCAGCAGACCCTGAGCGGCGTACCAGCCGGCGCGGGCTGGATCGGCGACTCGTACAACCACACGCGGGACGTTGAATCGCCGCTGGGCAATTTGGGCGATCACCAGGTTCGTGTTGTCACCGCGGGTCGCGGCGAGGAACACGTCGGCGTTCTCGATCCCGGCCTCGATCAGGCCGTCGATCTCCAGAGCGGTGCCGACGGTGAAGCGGCCGCCGGAGTCCTCCCAGGTGCTCGTCTGATCGTTGTCGAGCCGCTCGTGGGAGAGCGGGTCGCTGTCGATGACCGAAACCTCGTGGCGGGCGGCCAGCGCGCGCTTGGCAACCGCAGAGCCGACACGTCCGCAACCGACGATCAGGATGAACATGGGCGATGACTCTAGACGGCTCCGGGGTCACGTGCGGACGCGGCCGGGCGCTTTGATCGGTGGCGGAGTCAACGCGGCGGCGAGCACGACGAGCAAGAACGCCAGCACCCGCAGGACCAGCTCCAGCCGGCCCGCCGGCAGTGGCTCGGCGAACACCAGCGGTCCGGCAGCGATCGTGGTCAGATTGGCGGCGGCACTGGTCACCGCGATCACCGGAACGGCCTCGCCAAGCTGCAGGCTGCGCGCCGAGACCAGCAGCCCGAGGAGGGAGGCGATCAGGATCACCAGAGCCAGGGGATGCACCAGCACGCCCAACCCAAGTCCGCCCAGGTGCGAGCTGAGGGCCTTGATCGACGTATCCGACGCGGCCCACAGCAGCCCCGCCGATACCGCCAGAACGCTGGCTCGAGCCGTCCGCGTCGCCAGGACCAGACCGACGCCGGCGAGGACGCCGACGAACAGCGCCAGCGTTCCGGTGTGGTAGTGCGAGTGTGGGCCCCCGCCGTAACTCGAGAGCGTGGACGCCAGGAAGGCCAGCCCCGCCGCCGTCAGCGCCACCCCGATCCATTCGCGGCGGCTGACCTCGATTCCGAACAGCTTGTCCGCGACGACGGTGAGCAGCACCAACCCGCCGGCGATCACGCTCTGCACGAGCGAGATCGGAGCCAGCGCGAGCGCACCCACGTGAAAGCCCCAGGAGATCATCGCCACGCCGATGCCCAGGGCATACAGCCGCGAGCCGAACAGCGCCACCGAGCTGTGGACGGGACGCCGCATCTCGACCACCGGCGCCTGGCGAGCCCCCCGGAACTTCAGCAGGAAGCCCGCCACCGATCCAAATGCGGTCAGCAGCGCCAGGAGCAACCCGAGCTCGACCGAGACCGACATTCGGGCGAGCGTAGCGCGGAAGCTGATCCAAGCCGCGCGGTCCCCCGAACGGGGCGCCAGCGCAGCTAGGTAATGATGGGGATGATCAGCAGCGCAACGATGTTGGCCACCTTGATCATCGGGTTGATGGCCGGTCCGGCGGTGTCCTTGTAGGGATCGCCGACAGTGTCGCCGGTGACTGCCGCGGCGTGGGCCTCCGAGCCCTTGCCACCGTACTCCCCGTCCTCGATCAGCTTCTTGGCGTTGTCCCAGGCACCGCCGCCGGAGGTCATCGAGATGGCGACGAACAGACCGACGACGATCACCCCGATCAGCAGGCCGCCGAGCGCCTCGACGCTGATCAGCCCAACGATCAGGGTGATCACGATCGGGATCAGCGCCGGGAGGATCATCTCCCGCTGGGCGGCCCGGGTGACGAGGCCGACGCACGTGCCGTACTCGGGCAGCTCGGAGCCGTCCATGATCCCAGGCTTCTCCCGGAACTGGCGGCGGACCTCCTCGACCACCGCGCCACCGGCACGACCCACAGCCTCCATCGAGAGGGACACGAACAGGTAGACCATCAGGCCACCGACGAGGAGGCCGATCAACACCGGCGGGCTGCCGATCTGGAACGACACCGGCTTCTTGGCGTCGACTTCACGGCTGAACGCATCGAACAGCACCAGTGCCGCGAGGGCAGCGGAGCCGATCGCGTAGCCCTTGGTCACGGCTTTGGTGGTGTTGCCGACGGCGTCGAGCGGATCGGTGACGTTGCGAACATCCTCAGGGAGGTCGGCCATCTCGGCGATGCCGCCGGCGTTGTCGGTGATCGGACCAAACGCGTCCAGGGCCACGATCAGGCCGGTGAGCGACAGCTGGGCCATCACGGCGACACCGATGCCGTAGATGCCTACGGTGCTACCGCCGGCCAGCTTCCAGGCCCCGAGGATGCCGAGGGCGATCACGATCGCCGGTGCTGCCGTGGCCTGGTAGCCCTTGGCCAGGCCCTGGATGATATTCGTCGCGTGCCCGGTCTGCGATGCGCGGGCGGTGCTCTTGACCGGCGAGAACCGGGTCGAGGTGTAGTAGTCGGTGATCACGAACAGACAGGCGGTGACGCCGATTCCGATCAGCGCGCAGAGGTAGAACTTCCACCAGTGCGGCCCCGCGGTGCCGCCGATGTAGGTGACATGGCGCATCAGCCAGTAGGTCACGGGGATGAAGGCGAGCGCCGCCAGCACGCCGGAGACGATCAGGCCCTGGTAGAGGGCCCGCTCGACGTTTCCGACCCTGGATCTCACTGCGAAGGTGCCGATGATCGAGGCGACGATCGAGACGCCGCCGAGCACGAGCGGATACATCGCCACCGCCGACTGCTGGCTGAACAGCAGCACGCCGAGCAGCATCACCGCCACCGCGGTGACCGCGTAGGTCTCGAACAGGTCCGCAGCCATGCCGGCGCAGTCCCCCACGTTGTCGCCGACGTTGTCGGCGATCACGGCCGGATTGCGGGGGTCGTCCTCGGGGATGCCGGCCTCGATCTTGCCCACCAGGTCAGCGCCAACATCGGCACCCTTGGTGAAGATACCGCCGCCGAGCCGGGCGAACACCGAGATCAGCGAACCGCCAAAGCCCAAGCCGATGAGCGCGTCCACGGCATGGCGCTGGCTCTCCCCGGCGATCCAGGTGAGGACGCCGTAGTACCCGGCGACACCGACCAGAGCCAGGCCAACGACGAGCAGGCCAGTGACCGCCCCGCCCCGGAAGGCCACGTCCAGCGCGCGAGAGACGCCACCGCGCGCGGCCTCGGCGACCCGCGCGTTTGAGCGTACGGATACGTTCATGCCGATGTAGCCGGCGGCGGCCGAGAACAGCCCTCCGACGAGGAAGCCGAGCGCCACTCGGATGTTCTGGAGCGGAATGAGGACGATGAACAGCACGACTCCGACCGCGGCGATCGTGGTGTACTGGCGGTTGAGGTAGGCGGAGGCCCCCTCCTGGACGGCCGCCGAGATGGTGCGCATCCGCTCGTTGCCGGCGGACAGCGCCAGGAGCGAGCGTGAGGTGAGGGCACCGTAGAGAACGGCGGCGGCGGCGCACACGAGCGCGACCAGGACGCCATGGTGCGTCAGGAAGCTAGACAAGAAGGTCCTCCGGGGAAGCTCTTGGTTGGGAAGTGGCGCGCGGGAGCGCGGCCATCAACGGCAAAAGGGCCGCCACCCCGAAACGAGCGGAGGCCCACGAACTTGACGGCGCGGGAGTGTAGCGCGCGCGGCGTCGCGACGGATATTGGCCCGATGCCGGCCCGCAGCGAACTCAGCTTGAAGCCGGCGAGCGCCGACCTTCAGTCAGAGCCGACCGTCTACTGACCTGGAATCCAGAGCCGACCGCTGCGCTGGGCGGGGCCCGGTCCCTCGGCTCCCGAGGATCCCGGCTCCGCGGAGGGGTCGGGGTTCGATCCCGGCGCCCCGGGGCCGGTGGTGGCGGTGCTCGCGGGCGGTCGTGTCGTCGCGGCGGCGGCGTCCACGGCCTCGGATCCGTCGGGTGCCGCTTGCTCCTCGCTCTCGCCGCCGATCCGCACAAACGCCAGCTGCAGCTGCGAGAGCGCGTCGCGGATGGGAGACGCTTGCGAGGGAGCGACCTGCTCGATCAATGGCAGCTGGGCCCGCACCGATTCGATCGCCAAACGCACCTGAGTTCGATCACGCTCGGCCTCGGTTCCCGGGGCCAGCCCAGTGCGGCGCATGCCGAGGTTCACCAGCGTGACCACGTGCTCGAGCAGCACGTGCTCCACCCGGATCTTCTTGATCTCCTCCTCGTAGGCGGCGCGCAGCTCCTCCTCGTTCGGCTGCGCGCCGGCCTGATCGTCGTGAATGCTCATCGCGTCACCTCCGCCTCATTTTCGAGGGCCCCAGCATACGTCTCCCGCGTATGAGCCACGACCGCAGCGAAGATCTCTCGCATATCGATCCCCGCCTCGATCATTCGCCGCTGACGCTGGGCCCCGTTCTGATCCGGAAGGGCCACCTCGATTCCCAGCTCGGCCCGCGCCGGCGCCGACCATGCCAGCAGCCGCTCGGTGGCCTCACGCGCGGGATAGGGAGTCCCACGCCGCAGATCGAGCAGGTCTCCGTCCAGCCCATGCCGGATGGCTCGCCAAACGTTCTCCTCGATCAGGCGCGCGGGGAGATCATCGGCCGGGAGCGTCGAGTCGACCTCCCGCGCCGCCTGGGCCACGCAGGCCACGATCAGCGCGGCCAGTCCGTCCGATTCCGCCGCAGTCGCCTGGGCGTCGCAGATCCGCACTTCCACCGTCCCAAAGGTGAAGTGCGGCCGGACCGACCACCACACCTGCGTGTATTCCACGATCGATTGCGTGCTGACCAGGAACCCGACGTAGCGCGCAAACTTCTCCCAGCTGCCGAATGCGTCGGGGACGCCACAGCGCGGGAAGCTACGGGTGAAGATCTGGCTCCGCGCGCTGTGGAGTCCGGAGTCACGGCCGTCCAGGAAGGGAGAGCTGGCGGAGATGGCCAGCAGCAGCGGCAGCACTTCTCGGAGACGGTCGCATACCCGGACGGCTCGGTCGGCTCCCCGCACTCCCACGTGGACATGCAGCGAGAAGGCATTGTTGCGCCAGGCTACGTACTTGAGTCCATCCTCCACCCGGCGATAGTGCTCGGTGTCGATGATCTGCTGTTGACGGTAGTCAGACCACGGGTGGGTGCCGGTGGCACCCAGCGCCAGGCCGTGACCGGCGGCCAGCGCGAACAGCCGCCGGCGCCGCTCCCGCTGGGCGGCGAGGGCAGCCCCCAGGTCATCCCCCCGGCCCGAGCGGATCTCGATCTCCGAAGCAATCAGCTCGCCGGCGACCGATTCGGCGAGTACCGGGTCTCGCGCCGCAGCGTCCTTGACCTCGGCGTAGCGGCCGACGAGGCCCAGATCGGAACTGTCGAGCAGCGCGAACTCCTCCTCGATGCCGACGGTGAAGTCAGTGGAGCGCTCGAAGGCCGCGCGCGCAGTGTCCAGGTCGAGGTTCACGCAAGCCGAGCGGCGAGGGTCAGGTCAGGTAGAAGTACAGCGCGTAGAGCAGGTCGACCGCCGGGCTGGAGGTGTGCACCGTGACTTCCGGGGGAACCTGAAGCAGGGCGTCTGAGTAGTTGAAAATGATCTTCACGCCCGCGGCCACGAGCTCGTCGGCGATGCCCTGGGCGGCGACGGCAGGAACGGCGAGCACCGCGACGACGATCTCATCCTCCTCCACCACGCTGCGCAGCTCCGAGTTGTGGCGAACGGTCAGCTCGCCGATCCGCGAGCCGACCTTTTCCCGGTCGACGTCGAACATCGCCACCACCTTGAAGCCGTGGTCGGCAAAGATGTCCGAGGTCGCGATCGCGATGCCGAGATGGCCGGCTCCGAACAGAGCGATGTTGTGCTGGCCAGCCGTGTGCAGGATCTGGCGGATCTGCGAGACGAGCGAGTCGACGTTGTAGCCGACGCCGCGCTTGCCGAACTTCCCGAATCCGGACAGGTCCCGGCGGATCTGGGTGGAGTTGACGTGCGTGTAGTCGGCCAGCTCCTGGGAGGAGATCGTGCCCTTGCCCATCTTGCGCGCCTGGGTTAGCACCTGCAGATAGCGCGACAGCCGAGCCGCGACGCCCAGCGAGAGCTTCTCGGCGCTGCCATCGCCGTCGGGCTGAGCGGCAGGCGAGTCATCGCGGCCGACCGTGTAGCTCATCCCGGTCTCACTGTACTGACGCCGATCGGCTGTTCGGGGCCGGACAACCGTCGCTCCAACTCGGTCTCGTCCACGAACAGCTCGAAGGCCTCCACGCCGTCGATCGTCACCACCGGGATCCGCTCCAGGTAGGCGGCCAGCAGTCGGTCATCGGCCTCGATGTCCCGCTCGATCAGCGTGAACTGGCACCGGGACCGCACGCGGACGAGAACGGCGAGCGCGTCATCGCACAGGCAGCAGCACTGGCGCCCATACAACACGACGGTGGGGTTCATGCCGCCAGCGCCCGCTCCCCGCTGGCGTAGACGTCGAGGTCGAGGTACTCCGGGTAGGGCATCGAGTCAACGTAGCGCGCGGCGCTGGCGATCATCGCCGCGTTGTCGGTGCAGAGCTCGGGAGGCGGCACGTCGAGCTCGACTCCGAGCGCGGCCAAGCGCTCGCGCAATGCACGGTTGGCGGCAACGCCGCCCCCGACCGCCAGCCGCTCCAGGCCGGTCTGCTCCAGTGCCCGCTCAACGCGGATCGCCAGCGCTTCGACGATCGCCCGCTGATATGAGGCCGCCAGGTCGGCCCGGTGAGCCCACGCCTGCTCCTGGCCGAGCTCGCGAACCCGGTACAGCAGCGCCGTCTTGAGTCCCGCGAAGGAGAAATCGAGACCGGCCAGCCTGGCTGCGGTCGGAAAGTCGAACGCGTTCGGGTCGCCGTCGCGGGCCAGTCGTTCGAGCGCAGCGCCGCCGGGGTACCCAAGTCCGAGCAGCCGCGCTCCCTTGTCGAACGCCTCACCGGCAGCGTCGTCGAGGGTATGGCCGAGGACGTGGAGATCCGGTCCGCACTCGGTCACGCGCGCCAGCAACGTGTGCCCGCCGCTGGCGATCAGGCTCAGGAACGGGGGCATGAACGGATCCGGAGCCAGAAAACTGGCGGCGATGTGCCCATGGAGATGGTCGACCGCCGCCAGCGGAAGCCCACGGACAGCGGCCATGGCCTTTCCGGTGCAGGCGCCAACGAGCAGCGCCGCCACCAAGCCGGGACCGCGGGTCACCGCGATCAGCTCGATCCGCTCGAGCGTCACCTCCGCCCGTCTGAGCGCCTCGTCGACGACGGCCCCAATCAGCTCCAGGTGGTGTCTGGAGGCGATCTCGGGGACGACGCCGCCATAGCGGTCGTGGATGCCCTGCGAGGAGATCACGTTGGCCCGGATCTCCCCGGGCGCATCCACCACCGCCGCACAAGTGTCGTCGCAGCTCGTCTCCAGGGCCAGGATCATCGTCGCTAGCCTGTCGCCGTGGGAGTGGAGGGCTGCCCGGCGGTGCGCCACATGATCATCGCGTCCTCGCCGGTGTCCTGGTAGTACCGAGGGCGCGTGCCGGCGGCGCGGAAGTCGAAGCGCTCGTAGAGGGCGATCGCCGAGACGTTGGAGGTGCGCACCTCCAGCGTGTAGGCCGCCTCGGAGCCGGCGCGCGCGATCATCTCGCTCAGCAGCGTTTGCGCCACGCCCCGCCGTCGCCACACCGGATCGACGGCGATGTTCATCAGATGCCACACGTCGGCGTAGCGGGAGCAGACCAGGAAGCCGACGATCCGCGCGCCGCTGACCGCCGCCAGGCAGATCCCGGACGGCTTGGCCAGCTCGAGCACAAACATCGCTAGCGACCACGGGCTCGGGAATGACCGCCGCTCGATCGCGATCACCGCGGGCAGGTCGGAGTAGTGCAGCGAACGGACTGTCGGCGTCTCAGGGGGCATCTGAAGCTGCGGCCTGGCGGGCGATCTCAGCGTCAGGGAGGCGGAGATACTCGGGCTGAACCTGGTCGGGATCGGTTCCGGGCATACCGCGGGCCAGGCGGCAGTGGTTGATCGCCCTCACCCGATGAAGGTCGCAGCCATCGCCCGGAATCACCGCTCCTGCGCGCTCAAGGGTTTCCCGGAATCCTACCGCTCCATCCCCCAATGCCAGCGGCGCAGCAGCGAATTCGCTGACGATCTCGGCCAGGCTCGCGGGCGCGAGCGCGCATGGAGCGAGCAGCTGCGGGCCGATTCCCCCGGACCTCTCCTGATCAGGCCCTGTGGCTGTCCGCCAGGCAGCCGCGAACACCTCGCCGCGGCGCGCATCGAGCACCGCCAGGACGACGTCGAGCCGCGAGTCCGGCGACCGGTGGGCGTGGTGATTGAGTGCCAGCGACTCCAGCGTCGAGACGCCGACGAGCGGCCGTTGCAACGCGGTGGCAAGCGCCCGGGCGGTGGCGATTCCGATCCTCAGCCCGGTGAAGCTCCCCGGTCCCCGGCCGACGACGATCCGGTCCAGGTCAGACCACGACTGCCCGGCCTGGGCCAGCAGCTCCACCGCCAGTCCCAGCAGTTGCCGTGCGTGTCCCGGCCGCTCCCGGGGAGCCGGGTCATCGCGGGCCTCGAGGGCACCCTCGCGCTCGCCACACAGCGCCACCGCGGTGGCGCGGGTGGAGGTGTCCAGCGCCAGCATCCTCATCGGATCTCGACCGTCCGCCGCTCACCGCCGCTGTGCTGCAACTGCACGCGGTGAGCGATCCGGCCTGCGGTCCGAAGCTCCTGCTCGGCGCCCTGCGGCCATTCCACGAACGCGATCGTGTCTGCTCGCAGGTAGTCGGCCAGCAGCTCGGGGTCCTCCTCCCGCAGGTCGTCGACACGGTAAAGATCAAGATGGGCAACGGGGACGGGACCCGGGTATAGCTGGCCGATCGTGAAGGTCGGGCTGGTGACGGGGACCCGGACGCCCAGCGCCCGGCAGGCGCCCCGGATAAAGGTCGTCTTTCCCGCACCGAGCTCCCCCTGAACCAGGACCACGTCACCGGCTCGCAGCGTCAGCGCGAGCTCGGCGGCGATCGCCTCGGTCTCCTCGGGGCTGTCGGACTCGCGGCGAGGGCTGCCGGCGCTCACCTAGCGGGTCGCTCCCGGAGGAGCAGCCTGAGGAGGCTGAGAATGATCGCCGTCCAGCGGAGAAGAGCCATAGCCGCGAAGCCTAGACAAGCCTCCGCGACCCCCACCCGTCGTCCTCCGGCGAGGCCGGTATTCGCTACCTTCAGGGGCGATGGCCACCGGCACAGCAGAGCCTTCGGCCGGTCGGATCGCCAGCCTGCGCTCCTCGGAGACGGCAAAGGCGGCGGGGCTGGCCATCGCCATGATCGCCAACAACGTCGTCGCGCTGGCGTCGACGTTCGTGTTCGCACGGCTGCTGGATGACTACGGCTCGCTCGGAGCGCTGGTCAGTTACCTGCTGATCCTGGGCGTGGTCGGACAGGCGCTGCAGGTCGCGACCGCTCGTGAGGGGGCCCTGGGTCACCTAGGAAGCGGCGAGGATCTATTGGCCACCGTGGTCTCATGGACGCGGACGCTGCTGCTGGCCACCGCCGTGCTGACAGTGATTTCGATCGCCCTCCAGGACCCGATCGCCGCGGCGGTGGGGGTGAAGAAGTACAGCTGGGCGGCGGCCGCGGGGATTCCCGCGGCGTGCATGTTCCTGGAGGTGTCGCTGCTGCGCGGCGTTCTGCAGGGTGTCGGCGACTACAAGTCGGTCGGCATCAGCCTGGTCGCCGAGCAGACCGTGCGGTTGATCACCGGTGCGATTTTGGCGGCCGCGTTTCTTGGGGTCACCGGGGCCTACCTCGGGTCGCTGCTGTCCTACGTGGTGATGTCGGTGTACTGCTGGCAGGCGCTGAGACGCCATACCGGCGCCAGCACGCCAGGGCCAAGCAGCCATGTGGCCATCGACCTGTGGCGGCATGTCAAGACCGCGTGGGCGCCGATCGCCGGATTGACGGTGCTCGCGATCCTGCAGAACGTCGATCTGATCGCCGCCAAGCACCAGTTCAGTAAGGACACCGCCAGTGCCTACGCGGCGACCGCTGTCGCGGCCAAGGTGCTGGTGTGGGTGGCCATCGGCGCCGGTTTCTACTTGGTCCCCGAGGTCTCCCGCAGGCGTCAGGCCGGCGAGCACACCCGTCCGGTGCTGGGGCGGGCGCTGGGGATCATCGCCGTGTGCGCGGTTCCATGCCTACTCATCTTTGCCGCGGTGCCGCACCTGCTGCTGAGCGTTGCCTTCGGCTCCAAGCGAGCGACCGCCTCGGATTCACTGCTGACGCTGGGTGCCGCCTTCACGGTGCTGGCCTGCACCTACCTGGCGATCCAGTACATGCTGGCCCTCAAGCGGACGTGGTTCCTGCTTCCGCTGGGGATCGTCGCCGTGGCCGAGCCGTTCGTGCTCGTTGCCGGCCCCCGGGATCCATCGGGTTTCGCCGCCACGGTGCTGGCAGTGCAGGTGGTCGCAGCCGTCCTGGCGTTCGCGCTGGCACTACGCCGTGATCCTGGCAGGCCGCCGCATGCGGTGGTCAGCCCCGAGCCGGTGTTCTCAGAACAGGCCTAGCTGGGCGATCAGCGGCGGATCAGTCCGCTCGGGCTGCGTCGCTGACCACTCGTCCTCGGTTAGCGCTGTCCCTGCCGGCGGTGGGGCCTGGTCGGGCATATTCGCGAGCGCATCCCTCAGCTCACGCTCGGCCTGGGGCGGTGCCCCCAGGGCCAGCAGATCCGGGATCCGATAAAAGTCGGCGCGGAGCGTTTCCAGCGTGGCCGGCGTGTAGAGCGCCGCCGCGGGGTGGTAGAGCGGGTACAGCCGGACCGCACGGTCGCCGATCAGCCGCACCTCCTCCTGGCCGTGGATCCGGGATATCCCGGTCGTGTCCGATCGCAGGAGCTTGGTGGCGAAGTTCCCCAGTGTGCAGATCACCGCCGGCTCGATCAGCTCGATCTGGCCGCGCAGATAGGGATTACAGGACTCGATCTCGTCCGGGTGCGGATCCCGATTGCCGGGAGGGCGGCATTTGACTGTGTTGATGACGAACACGTCCGCCCGCTGGAGACCGATTTCCCTGAGAAGCTTGTCCAGCAGCTTGCCGGCCTGGCCGACGAACGGCAGTCCGAGGCGATCCTCATTGGCCCCCGGTGCCTCGCCGACGAACATCAGCTCCGCGTTGGCGTTGCCCGATCCGAAGACGACGGTGGTCCGCGTCCGATGCAGCTGACACTTCTGGCAGCCACGAGCCTGCTGGTAGACGGCCTTCAGTCGCTCGCGACGCTCCGAAGCGCTCCTCACGACGCCCGATGGTAGAGGTCGCCGCCGACAGCCAGTGACCTTCGCTAACGATGTTCCCCTGCGAGCGGCCGACGGCGATGTTCCGTCCGCCCTCGCCCGGGGTATCATGGTTAAGAGGCCGTCACCTTCGTGGATGGACCTCAAGACGATTATCTACGTACTGCCGACCGGTATCTCCGATGCGAGAACTGGAACGGGAATCCTCTCCTTACACCCCCGCGTGTGCGCGCCTGGCGATTATCGGCCAGGGTCGTCTCGGCAACGCGCTCGCTGACTGCCTGCGCCGGTCCGGCCTCGAGGTCGCGGGGCCGCTCGGGCGGGGGGCCGACGGAGCGGGAGCCGACGCGGTGTTGCTGTGCGTGCCCGACGATGAGATCGCCGCTGCCGCCGCGGCGGTGGCGGCTGGGCCGCTGGTCGGGCACTCCTCCGGCGCGACCGGAATCGACGTCCTCGCGCCGCACGAGGCGTTCGCACTGCACCCGCTGATGACGGTGACCGCCGCTGGTGCGTCCTTTGTCGGCGCTGGCGCAGCGATTGCCGGCAGCACATCCCGAGCGCTCGCGCTGGCGGCGCGACTGAGCGAGGCCGTGGGGATGCGCCCCGTGCGGATCGGTGAGTCGGACCGCGCCATCTACCACGCGGCGGCATCGGTGGCCTCGAATTTCCTGGTCACGCTCGAGGGGGCGGCGGAGGCGATGGCCAGCATCGCCGGCATCGACCGAGACCTGCTGCTGCCGCTGGTGCGCGCGACGGTGGAGAACTGGGCGGCGATTGGCGCGGAGCGCGCGCTGACGGGACCGATCGTTCGCGGCGACGAGGGCACGATCACCGCGCAACGGGCGGCGATTGCCGAGCGTGCCCCGGAGTTGCTGGCGCTGTTCGACGCGATGACCCTGGCCACCCGCCAGCTGGTCCACCGTCAGGGGCAGCCGGCATGAGAACCCTGCGCCAGGTAGGCGAACTGCGCCACACGCTGCTCGAGCCGCGTCGGAGCGGACGCAGGATCGGCCTGGTGCCCACGATGGGTGCGTTTCACCAGGGTCATCTTCAGCTGATCGCCCAAGCGCGAGCAGAATGCGATTTCGTCGTCGTCTCGCTGTTCGTCAACCCGGCGCAGTTCGGCGATCCCGGTGACCTTCAGGCCTATCCTCGCGACGAGCGGCGCGACGCCGCGCTCGCGGCTGAGCTCGGCGTCGACGTGTTGTTTGCGCCAACGGTGCCCGAGGTCTACCCCAAGGGGTTCTCGACCACGGTCACCGTCTCCGGCCTGACCGAGCGCCTGGAGGGCGAGTTCCGCGGTCGGGCTCACTTCGACAGCGTGGCCACGGTGGTGACCAAGCTGCTGAACATGGTTGGTCCCGACGTCGTCTACTTCGGTCAGAAGGATGCCCAGCAAGCGCTGGTGATCAAGCGCCTGGTGCGGGACCTGGACCTACCGGTGCAGGTCGCGGTCTGCCCCACGGTCCGGGACGCTGACGGTCTCGCCATGTCCAGCCGCAACGTTCATCTAGGGCCGGCCGAACGACGCCGGGCGGAAGCGCTTCCCCGCTCCCTGCGTGCTGCCGGGCAGGCGGTCGCCGCCGGGGAGCGTGATCCGCAGCAGGTGACCAGGCGAGCCCGTCAGGAGCTGGCGGAGGCGGCGATCGAGCCCGAGTATCTGGAGCTCGTGAGCCCGGACACGCTGCAGCCGGTCAAGCAGATCGACGGGTCGGTGCTCGCCGTGCTTGCCGCCCGGGTCGGGACGACACGACTGATCGACAACCAACTGCTCCTCGCCCCGGACGCGGAGCGCGAAACCAACGGGAGACGCTGACATGCAGCGCACGATGCTGAAGTCGAAGATCCACCGCGCGAGCGTGACCGACTGCGACTTGCACTACGTCGGGTCGATCACCATCGATCCCGAACTGCTGGCCGCGGCCGACATCCGGGAGTTCGAGCAGGTGGCGGTCGTGGACGTCGACAACGGTGCTCGGTTTGAGACCTACACCATCGCCGGTGAGGCGGGCTGTGGCGAAATCAAGGTCAATGGCGCCGCCGCCCGGCTGGTCCAGCGCGGAGACACGGTGATCGTCATCTCCTACGCGATCTACGACCCCGACGAGCTTCAGAACTACAACCCGCGCGTCGTCCATGTGGGCAAGCGCAACGAGATCCTGCAAGTCGACCGCGAGGTCGCGACCCTGCTCGGAGCGGCCGACGCTGGCGTCGTCGGCGCGCTCGCGTAGCACCAAGGAGCCAACATGTCGGCAACACCTCACACTCCCGTTCCCCCCAGCCTGGACGCACCGCTGCCGATGACCCTCCCCCGATTGGCCGAGAAGAAGCTTCTGGGTGAGGCGATCGTGATGGTCACCGCCTACGACTATCCCTCGGCTCAGGTCGCTCAGGCGGCGGGCGTTGACGTGGTGCTCGTCGGCGACTCCGGCGCAATGACCGTTCTCGGCTATCCGTCCACGGTGCCAGTGTCCACCGACGAGATGCTGATGCTCGCCGCCGCGGTTCGGCGCGGACTGCGAACCCCGCTGCTGGTCGGCGACTTGCCGTTCGGTTCCTACGAGGGCTCAGACGAGCAGGCGGTGGCGACCGCTCAGCGGTTCATCAAGGAAGCCGGCTGCGATGCAGTGAAGCTCGAGCGTGGCGGCACCAGCATCCAGCGGGCGCGAGCGATCGTTGCCGCGGGGATCCCGGTGATGGGACATGTCGGGTTGACGCCGCAGACCGCAACCGTCCTCGGTGGCTACCGCGCCCAGGGCCGGACCGCGCAGGCGGCCCTGGACGTTGCTCGGGCGGCGCTAGCCCTAGAGGAGGCCGGGTGCTTCTCGATCGTGTTCGAAGCGATCCCGGCCGCTGTCGCCGGCGTGCTGGTGGATCGGCTTCAGATCCCGGTTATCGGGATCGGCGCAGGCGCGGCCACCGACGGTCAGGTGCTGGTGTTCCACGACCTACTCGGCATCTACGACGGCAACGCTCCCCGCTTCGCCAAGCACTTTGCGGAGATCAAGGCGCAGATGGTGGCCGGGCTGGCCCAGTACGCCGCCGAGGTCCGCAGCCACGCCTTTCCCGGCCCCGAGCACACCTACTCGATCGACGAGGAGGAGCTAACGGCCTTTCGGGCCGGGATGCAAGCGGTGCGGTAAACGCCGCGCCGGAGCTAGGACCTAGCATCGTGAGCAATGCTCCGGCTCGCGCAGATGTTCGGTCCTCACGACCACGAGTACTTCGACCTGTTCGAGCAGGCGGGACGCAACGTCCTGCGCACCGCCGAGCTGCTCGATCAGCTGCTCGGCGACTTTCCGGCCACCAGCGGCCTGGCCGCAGACATCCGTGAGTGCGAGCACGAGGGCGATCGCATCACCCACACCATCATCCACCGCCTCAACAACACGTTCGTCACCCCGATCGATCGCGAGGACATCCTGGCGCTGACGTCCTCGATGGACGACATCGTCGACTACACCGAGGAAGTGGCCGACTACCTCGGCCTGTACAAGGTCAGGACGCCGATGCAGCAGTCGCTGCGACTGGCGCGGGTGCTCAGGGACGCGTGCCGCCAGATCTCGGAGGCGGTTCCCCGACTGCGTGGCTTCCGGAGCATCTCCGACTACGCGGTCGAGGTCAACCGGCTGGAGAACGAGGGCGACCGGATCACCCGTGAGGCCGTGGCATGGCTGTTCGACAACGCCACCGACCCGATGGTGGTGATCCGCTGGAAAGACGTATTCGAGCGGCTCGAGGCGGCGATCGACGCCACCGAGCGGACGGCGAACATCCTCCAGACGATCGTGATCAAGAACTCCTAGAGCGCCGGCCCATACTCCACCCGGCGCAGCACCTTGGCCGGCGCGCCGGCGACGATCGAGAACGGCGGAACGTCCTTGGTCACCACCGAGTTGGCGCCGATCACGCACCGCTGTCCGATCGTCACGCCGCTGGTTATGACCACGTGGGCGCCGCACCAGACGTTGTCGCCGATCCTGGTCGGGCCCTTGCTGGTGAAGCCCTGCCAGGTGATTGGCTGATGCGGGTCGTCGAAGCGGTGGCTCGAGTCGGAAATGAAGCAGCCGTTGGCGAACATGCAGTGCTCGCCGATATCGACCAGCTCGGCAGCGGCCACCATCACCCCCAGGTTCAGGAAAGTTCCTGCGCCGATCCGCACTCGCGCGTCGCCAGGTGCGGTGATCCACACCCCAGGCTCCAGCAGGGCCTGCTCGCCTACCTCCAGCCGGCCCTCGCGCAGGGCTTCCAGGACGTTACCGTGGACGGGCCAGCGCACGAACGCGCGCCGGCGCATGAACTCCCAATGGATCCGGGCGCGATTCCACGGCAGTGAGTTGCGCTCGTACCAGCGCCACTTCTGCACCCACAGCTCGAGCTTCCTCGCCACCCGCCGCACGGTAACGCAGGCCAGTGCATCGTCGGCCCCGCGGAGAGTATCCTCGCTTGGTGCTCGCAGGGAGGACCGCACGTCCGCACGCGACGGCAGCCATGTGGAACTGCGCGCTCGCGGCCGAGGTTGCCAGCAGACGGGACCTGCGGTTGTTGACGACGACGGGCTCGCGCAGCGGCGGATAAACGCTCGCGTGCTGTGCCGATTGGCCCCAGTTGACGATGCTCCATTTTTCACTACCATGGCGGGCGGCATGGAAGCGCCAAACCTGATCACGCGGGCTGATTCGATCGAGCGAGTACTCGCGGTCGGGGCGGGCCTTGTCTCGGGGGCGATCATCGCCGATGGCTTCGCCTCCGACGCGACTCCCGACCCCGTCGCGCGGGGAGACGCGGCAATCTTGAACTTCGCCCTCGCGTTCGAGCAGCTGCAGGCCAACTTCTACGCCCACGCGCTGACCGCGGGAAAGCTCAAGGGCGAGTGGCTGCAGTTTGCGCAGGTGGTCGGCGCCCACGAGCGGGAGCACGTGACCTTCCTGCGAAGCAAGCTCGGTGCCGCGGCCCATCCGGCTCCGGTATTCGAGCTCACGCCGGCCACGCTGGACCAAACCCGGTTCCCGCACATCGCCATCACCCTCGAGGACGCCGGCGTTGGCCTCTACAACGGCCAGGCAGCGAACCTGAGCAAGCCCGCCCTGGCGGCGGCGGCGGAGATCGTTTCGGTGGAGGCGCGTCACGCCTCCTGGGCTCGGGACCTCGCCGGCATCACTCCCGCGCCGAACGCAACCGACCCTGCTGCCGCCGTTCCCAATGTAAAGGCGCAGCTGGCGGGAATAGGCGTGAAGGTGAGTTGAGTTCGGTGAGCGAAGCCGAGTTCCTGGAGCAATTCGACCGCGACGACGCCCTCGCGGAGGGAGCGGACAACGCTGGGGGCGCGACTCGGCGGGAGGTCGTTGGGCTGGCGATGGGAGGCGCTGCCGTGGGTCTGATGGGCGGACCGGCTGCGGCGCGGGCAGCCAGCAAGCGGGCGAGCGACGTCAGCATTCTCAACTACGCCCTGGGGCTCGAGTACATCCAGGCCGACTTCTATACCGAGGCCGAGCGCCTGGGTGCGCTGAAGGGCGCGTTGGCTGAACAGGCAAGGGTCGTGGGTGCCCACGAGCGGGCCCACGTCGCCGCATTCCAGGCCGTGCTCGGCCGAAACGCGATCAAGAAGCCGACCTTCAACTTCCACGGGGTGACGGAGTCTCCGGATGCCTTCCGACGGACCGCGGTGGCATTCGAGGATCTCGCAGTCGCCGCCTACAAGTATCAGGCGCCGCGCCTGCGGTCCCTGAGCTACCTGCAGACGGCGATCGCCGTCCATTCCGTGGAGGCGCGCCACGCCGCCTGGATCCGTCGCCTGGCGGGGGTTCTTCCCGCGGCCACAGCCTTCGACCAGCCGCTGCCTCCGACTTATGTGGAAAACCTGGTGGCCTCGACTCACTTCGTGGTGGCGCCGCCGCGAACCTCGGCGAGTGGGGGGTCACCCCGGTTCACCGGGTGATGGCGCGGCGGGACCGACGCGTGCTGCTGCTCGTGCTCGCGGCTGCGCCGATCCTGTCGCTGGCGGTGGTCCTGGTGTTTGCGCCGGGCCTGCGCTCCAGGCAGGTTCAGCTCACGCTTCCGCCTCCCCCCTCGGCTGGTTTCATCGTCCCCAGGCCCGTCCCCCTGGCTGCTGATCCGGGAAGCTCTCGCTGGGCCACGGTCGAGCATGCTGTCCTCGCGCGCGAGGCTCCTGCGCTTGGTGCCCGCCCGGTGGCATCGGTGTCCACACGAACTCCTGAGGGAACGACCAACCTGCTCGAGCTGCTCGGCAGCGCGCGCAGCGCGCCGACCGGACTGTGGCAGCGTGTTCTGCTCGCCACGTTGCCCAACGGAACGACGGGCTGGGTGCCGCGTTCCGCCCTCGGCGGCTCGATGTTCGTCGACACCCGCTTGATAGTCGACCGGACCCACTTCACGGCGACGCTGCTGCGGGCCAACCGACAGCTGATGGAGGTGCCGATCGGCGTCGGGCAGCCCCAATGGCCTACCCCTCCGGGAACGTTCTACGTTCGCGACGTGCTCACGCGCTACGCCGGAGCCGAGTACGGTCCGGTTGCCTTTGGTACCAGCGCGCGCTCCCCCACGCTCACCGACTGGCCGGCCGGAGGCTATGTCGGCATCCACGGGACGGATCGTCCCGACCTCATCCCGGGCGCCATCTCCCACGGCTGCATCCGCATGCGCAACGTCGACATCCTCAGGCTTTCGCGGCTGATGCCGGTCGGGACCCTGGTGATCATCCAATGAAGCTGACCCGGGTTACCGCTGTGAGCCTCCTCGCGCTCGGTGCCCTGCTGATGATCGCCCTGGGCCCCCACGGTGCAGCAGAGGCCCAGGGCATCCATCCCCCGGTGAAACTCCTCCAGCGCTTCCCGCTCAACCCGGTCCCGCCCGCCCACTCCAGCCCTGCGCCGGCCCACCCCCGCTCTTCGCCGGCTCGCTCGACCACCCCCTCCTCACCGCGCCGCGCTTCACATTCCGCTGCTGCGGCATCCAGCCCTCATAGCGGATCCTCGGCGGCGATCTGGATCGTTGTCGCCGCGGCTCTATTGCTCCTTTTGAGCCTTGCCGCAGCCCGTCGATTGCGAGGACGGGGACGGCGGGCTCGGGTCGGCCGGCCGACTCCGAGCACCGAGGGCGCCGCCGCGACTGGGCTTCCGGACTCTGCCGCCGTCAGGGGCGACGAGAACGACGAGGAGCTGTCGCCGGTGGGTGCGGAAGGGACCAGGGCCGATCGCCACGATCAGCATCCCGCAGAGGAAGCCGTCAGCGTCAGCCAGGACGCCGCGCCCGAGAGCGGGGAGGGTGAGCTCGCCGGGCGCGCACCGGAGCCCGGAGACGGCGACCTCGCCGGCCACGCGCACCCGAGCGAGAGGACGGCGACCTCGCCGCGCATGTACCGGAGCGGGGTAGCACCGAGCCGGCCCCAGCCCAAGGCGCGGGGGCGACACCAGTCCAGGATTGGGAGCCGGCACCAATCGAGGATGGGGAGCCGGCACCGGTCCAGCGCCGGGAGTCCGTATCGGACCTCGATGGCGAGCAGCGGCCGGACCGCGACCGCGACCGCGAGCCGGCATTAGCCCGGGATGGCGAGGAGGTCTCGGACGGCGACAGAATCGACGCCACGTCTGACCAGGAGATGGCCTACCGCCTCGCCGACGAGCGCGGAGAGGCCAGCGGCGCGTTCAATCTCGGCACGTACCTCTTCCAGAACGGCGACCTTGCCGGTGCCCTATCTGCATATGAGCGCGCGGAGTGGCGAGGCGACCCGGATGCGGCCTTCAATCTCGGCGTCGTCCATTACGCGAGCCGCAACCTTCCCGCCGCCGAGCAGGCGTGGCGCCGTTGCATGGAGCATGAGCATCCGAAAGCAGCAGCCAACCTCGGACACCTGCTTCAGCAACGTGGCGATCTTGACGAGGCGCGGGCCGCCTATGAAACCGCTGCCCGCTGGGGAGATCCGGAGGGAGCTCGATTGGCCGCTGCGCTGGCGGAAAGGTCGTCCAAGGTCGAGTAGCTCCTGCTGGCTGGATGGCGGCGAGGCTGCCCGTCCCTGGCGTCAGCGCTGGTCGAGGGCGGATTCGGACGACTCGACTTGAACCGATCTCCAGCCACGAGGAAAACTCCTCCGCGACAGTGTCGCGACACTGTCGCGACAGACGACGTGACGGCTCTCCCCGAAGTCCTCTTTTGCAGCCGCTCGTTCACTCGTACATTGCCGGGATTGGTCCGGTGGAGCGATCCGACGCGGTGGCGTGCGCGACCCTCCGGCGGTCTGCCGTCAGGAGCGGCGGCTAGGGGGCGAGGCGCTACGCAACAGGGCCCGGATCGCGAATTTCCGAGCTTTTCTCCGCTCGGCCCAGTTGCCCGTGATCAGGGCCAGCATGAGCTCGTTTTGGCGACGTTCGTGGTCAGCTCGAGCATCCTGTTCATGGGCAGCTCGTGCATCGACGCTCTTGATCTGGTTTTCGAGGACCGCGGCCTGAGTCCGAACCGCGACGAGCTCCTGCAGGAGCGGCTCCAGCAAGGGTCCGAGGAGCGCCTGGATCTCCTGGACGCCGGCTGGTGGCAGGTCCGCCTGGTGATCCACCTGGACCAACTCACCATCCTCAAGATCCGAGATACCGATCGGCTGCGAGGTTTTCCCCCGACGCTCTTCGATCATCGCCACGAGAGCCCGCTTGGAGACGGTTGCCGGAGCGCCTGAGGGTCCACGATCGAGGTTTCCGTTCTTGACCATGCGCTCGACGGTCTTGCGAGAGACCCCGAGCGCCTTTGCGGCCACGCCGAAGTGAACGTCGTCGTCGGCTTCGGGGCTTCCTGGAGCGACCTCCAGGTGCGTCGATTGTGCCGTCGCCTCGCCTTCGGGATCAAACTCCTCCGGAGCCAGTGCTCGCTCTGGCTCAGAGTCTTCCGGTGCCAAGGCCTGCTCCGGATCAGCCTCCTGCGGACTCGGTGTCGAGTGCGAATCAGCTTCCTGTGGTGTCATCGTCCTTGATTGGCCAGCTTCTTCCGCCGCGGGTACATGCGACGCATCGGACTCTGCCGAGGACTGTACATCTGATTGATCGGATTCCGTCGGCGGCGGGGTGCTCCATTCACCTGCTCCCCCGGGCGGGTGCTCATCCGCCCGACGATCCTCAGGAGGGCCCTCGGGACCTGATTCTGCGCCTAGGCCGGACCCCGACCCCTCCCGGCGTTGGTCTGCCTGAGACGGATTCACCGCGCCGGCGCCCGCGGGCGCCGCGACATCTGTTGCGCCAGGTGTCGCGTCAGGAGGTGGACTCGCCTGAGTAGGTCGGGCCGGGAGAGGACCGTATGGCAGGTCGAGCGCAGGTTCGCCTCGTGAAGCGGATTGATCTGGCGCGGGGGGCATGCGGCGGCCTTTCGAAACCTCGTGGGCTGGGGTGACCCTGAGCAGGGAAGGCCGAATGTGCTTTAGACGGCCCGAGTGCGTCCAGGGGACATTCTACCGGCGACGGATGCAGCTACCACTGTTCCTAGACGCGTGTCGCGACAGGTGTCGACACAACTCGAAGTGCCCGTTTCCAGGTAATTTGGCGAGCGTAGCTGCGCCCCGAACTGCTTCGGCGTTGTCTCCCGGGAGGTGTCGACGGCCGGTCTCATCGGGTTCCGCATCCCGGCTGGGGTCGGCTTTCCGCCGGGTTTCGCTCCTCATCTTCGGTTGCAGACATCCTGCAGATTGAACCGTTTCCCGAGTCAGGACCTGGAGCAGCGAGCAACCGGTTGAGGTGGCGTCCGAAGGTCGAATCCTTCGCCCTGTGCCCCGGTCTGAAGACCCCCTCTAGCTCTTCACTCGGCTCATTGCCGATCGGGCCAGGCTCGAGATGGTGACTGGGGCGCTCTGACACCGCGCGAGATGTGGCAGCACCACACCCTTGCCTGTGCTCTAAGCCTGCCCTGGCAAACGGCCGCCGGAGCCGTCCGCGCCGGCGGTAAGCGCGGGATCGCCGGGCAGCAGCTCATGTGCTGACTCCGCTTCATGCTGCCGTGCCGCCGTCCGGCCAGGATCAGCCCCCGTGTCGTGTCTGAGTGCTCATATGCGAAACCAGAACACGCCACCCCTGGCAGCAGACGACCTCAACCGGACCGGTCGAGGGGCTGAAACGCAGAAAAGCAGTGTCGCGACAGCTGTCGCGACACTGTCGCGCCTCGTCGTGCGCGAAACCTGCAGCCTCGGAAAAGACGAAAATGCCGCAAATAGCGCCAGTTTCGGCAACTATGGATAGCTTTAGGGAGGTTTTTGGGCCTAGTCTTTGCTTAATGGTGAATCGGGGGGCGACGCTGGTGTCAGCGGCCGAACACGAAACTTCTCAGGGACGGAACCGCGTAGCGCTGCGGATCCTGTGCCTTATCGGTTTGACGGCTGCGCTCATCGGAGCGGCATGGACGGCTAGGGCTCAAGCCGACGTGACAGCGCCAGCTACTTCGACGGCGACGAGTTCGAACCCGTCCACCACCCCGCCGGCGACCACAGACTCCACCCCGGCCCCGGCGACCACGGACTCCACCCCGGCCCCGGCGACCACAGACTCCACCCCGACCCCGGCGACCGCGGACTCCACCCCGGCCCCGGCGACCACGGACTCCTCCACGGACTCCACCCCGGCCCCGGCGACGACGGACTCCTCCACGGACTCCACCCCGGCCCCGGCGACGACGGACTCCTCCACGGACTCCACTCCGGCCCCACGACGGGCACCACGGACTCCACCCCGGCCCCGGCGACCACGGACTCCTCCACGGACTCCACCCCGGCCCCGGCGACGACGGACTCCTCCACGGACTCCACTCCGGCCCCGGCGACCACAGACTCCACCCCCGGCCCCGGCGACCACGGACTCCTCCACGGACTCCACCCCGGCCCCGGCGACCACGGACTCCTCCACGGACTCCTCCGGCCCCGGCGACGGACACCACGGACTCCACCCCGGCCCCGGCGACCACGGACTCCTCCACGGACTCCTCAGACGCCCACGACGCCGGCGACCACAGACTCCACCCCGGCCCCGGCGACCACCAGACTCCACCCCGGCCCCGGCGACCACAGACTCCACTCCGGCCCCGGCGACCACGGACTCCTCAGCCTCCACCACCCCGTCGGCCTCCACCGGCCCCTCAGACTCCACCCCACCGCCGGCAGACCCGCCCGCCGCGACCACCCCACCGCCGGCCGCGACCACCCCGCCGCCGGCAGACCCGCCCGCCGCGACTACCCCGCCGCCGGCAGACCCGCCCGCCGCGACCACCCCACCGCCGGCCGCGACCACCCCGCCGCCGGCAGACCCGCCCGCCGCGACCACTCCACCGCCGGCAGACCCGCCCGCCGCGACCACCCCACCGCCGGCCGCGACCACCCCGCCGCCGGCAGACCCGCCCGCCGCGACAACCCCCCCGGCCGCAACCACCCCACCGGCGGCCGCGACTACCGCATCCCCCGCCCCATCTGTCGCGACAGCTGTCGCGACAGATGGATCTGTTGCCTCCAACGGCAACGACGCCCAGGCTGGCGCTACGACTTCAACTCCGGCGGCCTCTCCAACCCCGACGGGCTCTGCGTCAACGGCGGACGGTGCTCAGCCAACCGTGGATGATCAGGCTCGCCTTCAGGCGGTCTCGGCCACTTCAGCGACTCCCACAGCAGCTGGCCCAACCGACCCAGCGAAGTCGACCGCTGCCGCCTCCGGCTCCGCTGCGGCGGCAGTCGTGAGCTCCAAGGTCGCCTCCACCGATGCTGGTGGCGGCGGATCCTCGGGGGCCAGCACAACCGCGTCGGCAACGAGTGCAAACACCACTCCACCCGCGGGCGGATCCTCGTCGCAACCTGTCGCGACAGTCATCAGCGTAATCCCGGCCCCTGCTTCGGCGAATGACCTATCAACAATCCAGGCACAGCCCCGCGCCCCCTTCACTGCGCCTGATCCGCCTGCTCCGGCCACAGTCGCGTCAACGCTGACCTCGCGCCAACAGCAGGCAGACGCCGTCATCGCCTCGGTGCAGCTGCAGGTCTTGGGTGTCCAGCTGCAATCGGTGACTCTCCTGTGGCCGTCCGTGGCGCCGCTGATCACACGGCTCCAGGCCCTGTCAGCGAGTGATCCGGCGGTGAGCGCCCTAGTGGCGCAGTTGGAGCAGATCACCAGCGGCACGCCCACCGTGAGCTCGCTGATCGAGCGGATCACTTTGCTGAACCGGCTGCTCGCCGATCTCTCTCGCACGGATCCCCGTGCGGCCATGCGGATCGCCGCCCTGCTGCCCGCGCTCCACCTGCTGCTGCTGAGCCTGCACAGGACAGAGGGGCTCGCGTGGCCAAGCACGGCGGCCGGGGCGGCGTCGCTATTCCCCCAGCCGCTCACGGTCTTCAGCCTTGCCGGCGGCTCGACGGTCCTGATGGGAACCTTCCCGGAGTCTGCGAGCTACTACAACACCTCCGCTTCCTCGACCATCAGTCAGAACCTGCTCTCGACCCGACTCCCATCCGGGCCGAGCCGTGACCAGGACAGGGCGTCGCAGCTAACCGCTCAGGGCGCCGCGGACCCAGGTAGTGAGGATTCTTCAACCTCTTTGCTGCTTCAGTCCGGCCACCTGGCCCTTGCCGCCAGTGGTGGAACCGGTCCTGGCGGAGCGCCCGCGCTGGCGCTGCTGGCAGTGCTGACGCTCTCGCTGCTGTCCCGGTGGATTCCCGGACGGATGTCTTTGAACATCGCTGCGTGGAAATCGACTTTGCTTTCCGGACGGCTCGAGCGCCCTGGATAGTGGCCCTGGTGTGAGCTAATCGGCGTCGTCCGGTCATCGGGCGCTCGCCTGACGCCCCTTCTAGTTAGGGGTGTCCACCAGCCAATGAGCCGTGGTTCGGGCTGACGCCCGAGAACGCGGCGAACCAAAATCCAAGGAGAAGCAGTATGCGTTTGAAAATGCTTGCTGCCGGCGTCTCCGTCTTCGCACTGGCTATGCCAGGAGCGGCGATGGCCGACGGCAATCAAGGAAGCGGCGGCTCGGGCGGTCCCGGGCAGGCGCAGAAGTCCAGTCAGTGGTCAGTCACGCTGCAGGCTGCGCTCTCACAGGCCAAGGCCAAGCAGAACGCGGTCAACGGCAACTCGCCGGAGAACGTCGCCGGTGGCGATGTTTACGGTGGCGACAACAGCGCCAATCAGACCGCCAGCAACGGCGCGAAGAGCGACGCGAACAACGACGCCAACACCGACCAGAGCAACCACCAGCGCCAGTCGAGCCGCTCCGGCGACTCGTACGGGTCAGGCGGCTCGGGTCAGGCGCAGGGATCAGGCCAATGGTCAGCGACGCTGCAGGCAGCGCTCTCACAGGCCAAGGCCAAGCAGAACGCCGTGAACGGCAACTCACCGTCGACCGTCGCCGGTGGCGATGTCTACGGTGGCAGCAACAGCGCCAACCAGACCGCGCGCAACGGCGCTAGCAGCAATGCCAGCAACAACGCGGGTACCAACCAGAGCAACAGCCAGTCCCAGCGGACGAGCTCCGGCAACGGGTATAGCTTCGGCGACGGGTACGGCTCCGGTGACCCGTCGTACGGGTCCGGCGGCTCAGGGCAGGCGCAGGGAAGCGGCCAGGGGGCCCTCACCGGGCAGCTGGCAGGCTCGAAGGCAGACGCGTCCCAGAACGCCGTCAACGGCAACTCACCGTCGACCGTCGCCGGTGGCGATGTCTACGGTGGCAGCAACAGCGCCGATCAGACCGCCAGCAACGGCGCGAAGAGCGACGCGAACAACAACGCCGACACCAACCAGAGCAACAGCCAGCGCCAGTCGACGAGCTCCGGCAACGGGTATAGCTTCGGCGACGGGTACGGCTCCGGTGACCCGTCGTACGGGTCCGGCGGCTCAGGGCAGGCGCAGGGAAGCGGCCAGCTGGCCCTCACCGGGCAGCTGGCAGGCTCGAAGGCAGACGCGTCCCAGAACGCGGTGAACGGAAACACTCCGGTCAACATCGCGGGCAATGACGTGTCCGGTGGCGACAACAGCGCCGATCAGACCGCCAGCAACGGCGCGAAGAGCGACGCGAACAACAACGCCGACACCAACCAGAGCAACAGCCAGCGCCAGTCGACGAGCTCCGGCAACGGGTATAGCTTCGGCGACGGGTACGGCTCCGGTGACCCGTCGTACGGGTCCGGCGGCTCAGGGCAGGCGCAGGGAAGCGGCCAGCTGGCCCTCACCGGGCAGCTGGCAGGCTCGAAGGCAGACGCGTCCCAGAACGCGGTGAACGGAAACACTCCGGTCAACATCGCGGGCAATGACGTGTCCGGTGGCGACAACAGCGCCGATCAGACCGCGCGCAACGGCGCTAGCAGCAATGCCAGCAACGACGCGGGCACCGACCAGAGCAACCACCAGTCCCAGTCGAGCAGCTCCAGCTGCTTCATTGGCTGCGGCGGCTCTGGCCAGGCGCAGGAAAGCGGCCAGGCGGCCCTCACCGGCCAGCTGGCAGGCTCGAGCGCAAGCGCTCACCAGAACACCGTCAACGCCAACGTTCCGGTGAACATCGCCGGCAATGACGTCTACGGCGGCGACAACAGCGCCAACCAGACCGCCAGCAACGGCGCTAGCAGCAACGCGAGCAACGACGCCAACACCGACCAGAGCAACGATCAGTCCCAGTCGAGCAGCTCCGGCTGCTTCATCGGCTGCGGCGGCTCTGGCCAGGCGCAGTTCTCGAGCCAGGATGCAGCAACGCTGCAAGCGGCGCTCTCGAGTGCCAAGGCAAACCAGAACACCGTCAACGCCAACGTTCCGGTGAACATCGCCGGCGGTGACGTCTACGGTGGCGACAACAGCGCCAACCAGACCGCCAGCAACGGCGCGAAGAGCGACGCGAACAACAACGCCAACACCGACCAGAGCAACGATCAGTCCCAGTCGAGCAGCTCCGGCTGCTTCATCGGCTGCGGCGGCTCTGGCCAGGCGCAGTTCTCGAACCAGAGCGCGCTCACGGCGCAGGCCGCACTCTCGAGTGCCAAGGCCAACCAGAACGCCGTCAACGCCAACGTTCCGGTGAACATCGCCGGCGGTGACGTCTACGGTGGCGACAACAGCGCCAACCAGACCTCGCGCAACGGCGCTAGCAGCAATGCCAGCAACGACGCGGGCACCGGTCAGACGGGAGGTGAGAGCCAGAACGCCAGCTGACCGTGCAACTGAGAGCTTCCGGCCTTCCTGCTCATGCGGGAAGGCCGGAGGACTCAATCCGGGGCCCCGGCTCTCTCGCTTCACGCGGGACGGCTGGGGTCACCGGGAGCACGTGCCATCGCATGCGACGCCTTTACACGACAACACGACTCAGCGCGGCTCTGCTAACGGCAGTACTGATGCTGCTGGGCGCGGTCACCCGCGCTAGCGCCGATCAGCCCGCGATCCCGGGGATCGTCAGTGGGGCAGCGGTGTCTGGGGGGACCCAGTCAGATGCCGCTCCGCTTTCCGGTCCGACGGACTCGGGAACGCCGTCAAGTGATCCGGTCACCGGGCCGGCGAACTCGGCAACGGCAACCGATTCCGTCTCTGGGACGGCTCCGAATCAGACCACGGCAGTCGTAGGAGCCGGCTCCGATGGTTCCGGGTCCGGGGTAACGGCTGATTCGGCTTCGTCGACATCGACCGAGGCCGCACCCACCAGCCCAGGTGACTCGTCGGCCACGTCAGACAGCGCGACCAGTCTGTCCACGGGCAACGGGCAAGCGGACACCGCATCGTCATCGTCGAACTCCGCCACCTCGTCGACCGGCTCAGAGGACGCGAATCCTCAAAGCCAACCTGGCGGACAGTCGGCCACGCCCGCGGGGGGAAGCGGAGCCACAGCTTCAAATTCGTCCACGCAGGTGATCTGGCAGGTCCAGGCCTCAGGGTGCTCAGCGCACTGCCAGGGCCTAAGCCAAAGCCAGGTCGCGACGCAGCAAAATACGACCACCCAGGTCGTCTCGGGTGCGCAGTCTGGTTCAGGCGCAAGCCCGCAGGACGAGGGCCAGGCAAGCTCGCCGAGCACCGCCAGCGTGACGCAGATACAGATTGGATGCCTGCGACAGTGCTTCGGCGACACCACGACCACGACCGCCCTCACGCAGAGCGGTCAACACGCGGTGAGCGAGCTGCTGCAAGCGTTGGGCGTTTCACACCCTGCGCAGCCGCAAACTGCGGCCACAGAGGAGAACCTCGTCCAGCAGACCATCAACCAATGGCAGATGGGAGACGGCGTTGCCATCGTGCAAACCCAAGGGGCCTCACAAGACAACAGCACCGTGCAGACGATCGGCCTCGACCCTTCGCTGACCTCCGAGCTCCAGGCGGCGCTCGGATCCTCCCAGCCATCCACAGTCGTCGGCAATCAGAGCACGCAGACGATCTGGCAAATCCAGATCGGCTGCCTGTACTTCTGTGTGCAGACGCAACAGGACCAGCAAGCCGAACAATCGAACACGACAATTCAGGTGATCCTGCCGGCCGCGGGGGCAACCGTTGAGTCAGCCGCAATAGCCGTTGATCAGGCGACCCAGCTCGTCTGGCAGCTGCAGATCGGCTGCATCTTCTGGTGCTATGACGCTACCCAGCAACAGAGCGCGAACCAGCAGAACACGGTCGTGGTGGTGAGCCCGGCGGCAATGTCCACCGCTGGCGCGGGTGATCCCGGTGTGGCAAGCGGTGACAGCGTGCCGTCAACGCCGGTGTCATTCTCGCCCTCGCCTCCGGTCATCTCGGCGCCCAGTGGGATCAGCGAGATCATGAACCCGACGCCATCGGTGTCGGTGCCGGCAGCGTCTAGGCCACTATCGACAGGCGCGGCTGGCGGGTCATTGGTGACGCCAACGCAACTAGCTCCGTTGCATCCGTCTAATCAAGACGCCAGGCCCGGGCAGGCGTTCGCCGTGCATCATGTCGGCGGGATGCGCAAGCCCGGTCGTCACCGTCGAGCATGCCGAACCATCAGGCACGGTCGAAAGACGGCTCGCAAGCATGCTCGGAGGATGCGCTGATCGAGAGCATCACCAACCAGCAAACCAAGGAAGGGGAAAACCGATGTTCAAGCCCATAGCCGTTCTTACCGCCAGCGCTGTCGCTGCGGTGGCCGCTACCTCGCTAGCTGATGCGAGTAGTAAGAGCCCGCCCAGCCACAGACCAGCCGCGCCCAAGGCGGTCAGCGTCGTCGCCGTGCTCGGCAAGCAGGTAAACGTTCCCGCCGGCCAGTTCGTCATGGCCTACGCCTACTGTCCCAAGGGCTACTACGTGACCGGTGGTGGGGCCTACAACGGAGCGATCACGGTGATCGTCTCCGCGCCTAGGCGGGACTTGCATGGCTGGCTCATCGACGGCATGAATCCCGACCCAAAGAAGCGTACGTTCACCGAGACCGCCACCGCGGTCTGCATAAAGGGCAGCCCCGCGGTGCCAATCGCGGCGGCCGCGTCCGACCCGGCAGGGGTGCGACAAGCGGAGGCCGACTACCTCGCCGCTCACGGCGGCCACTAGTCAAGCGCTCACCGCTCGTCTCGCTCGGGCAACGTGCAAAGCGGGGCAACGATCGGTGGCAGGGGCCTGGGGGCGGGCTCCTGCCACCGCGGCGCGTCCGTGAAGCACCCGCTCAGGTCGCGGCCACGACCTTCGCCCGCCGACGCCCCACCCCCCGACCAGCGCTCTCATGCCCGGGCCTGGATTGGGACAGCATCTGGGCCAGGAACCGCCCTGTCTCTGACTGCGGCACCTTCGCCACCTGCTCTGGTGTGCCGGTGGCGATCACCCGCCCACCCTCGTCTCCGCCCTCCGGTCCAAGGTCGATGATTCGGTCAGAGACCTTGATCACGTCGAGGTTGTGCTCGATCACGACGATCGTGTTGCCGGCCTCCACCAGCCGCTCCAACACCTCCAGCAGACGCTGGATGTCGTCGAAGTGCAGGCCAGTGGTGGGCTCGTCAAGGATGTAGATGGTGCGGCCGGTGGCGACCTTGCACAGCTCGGCAGCCAGCTTGACGCGCTGGGCCTCGCCCCCGGACAGCGTCGTAGCCGGCTGTCCTAATCGCATGTACCCGAGCCCCACGTCGCCCAGCGTCTGCACCCGGCGTCGAATCTTGGGGATGTGCTCGAAGAACTGCAGCGCCTCCTCGATCGGCATCTGGAGCACATCGGCGATCGTCTTGCCCTTGAAGCGCACCTCCAGCGTCTCCCGGTTGTAGCGCTTGCCGTGGCACTGCTCGCAGGGGACGTACACGTCGGGCAGGAAGTGCATCTCGATCTTGATCTGGCCGTCGCCCCGGCAGACTTCGCAGCGGCCACCCTTTACGTTGAACGAGAAGCGACCGGGCTTGTACCCTCGCGCGCGCGCCTCCTGAGTCTTGGAGAACAGGTCACGAATCTGGTCAAACAGCCCGATGTAGGTGGCCGGATTCGAGCGTGGGGTGCGGCCGATCGGCGACTGGTCGACCGAGATGATCTTGTCCAGCTGGTCCAGCCCGGTGATCCGACGGTGGCCTCCGGCGCGCTGCTTGGTTCGGTGCAGGCGGTTGGCCACGGCCTTGTAGAGCACCTCGTTGACCAGTGTCGACTTGCCCGATCCCGATACTCCGGTCACGCAGCACAGCACGCCGAGCGGGATCTTGACGTCGATGCCCTTGAGGTTGTGCTCGCTGGCTCCTTCGATGCCGACGAAGCCCTGCGGCTTGCGCCGCCGGCGCGGCGTCTCGATCCTGCGGGTCCCGGCCAGGAACTGACCGGTGAGCGAGTCCGGCACCGCCGCAACCGCATCAGGGGTCCCCTGAGCGACGACATGGCCGCCGTGCTCGCCGGCGCCAGGGCCCATGTCCAGCAGGTGATCAGCGGCAAGCATCGTGCCCTCGTCGTGCTCGACCACGAGCACGGTATTGCCGAGGTCGCGCAGTCGCTTGAGCGTCGCGATCAGCTTCTCGTTATCGCGCTGATGCAGGCCGATCGAGGGCTCATCGAGGATGTACAGCACGCCCACCAGCGACGAGCCGATCTGGGTTGCGAGCCTGATCCGCTGGGCCTCCCCGCCCGACAGCGTCGCCGCGGCTCGCTCCATCGACAGGTACCCGACCCCGACATTCTCGAGGAACTGCAACCGCTCCTCGATCTCCCGGAGCACCAGACGAGCGATCCGCCGGTCGTGCTCGCTCAGATCCAATCCCCGCACCCACGCCAGCGCGCGACGGGCCGAGAGGGCGGTGAACTCATGGATCGCGGTGCCGCCCACGAGCACCGAGCGCGATTCCGGACGCAGCCGCGCACCGCGGCAGTCCGGGCACGGTCGCAGGGTCATGTACTCCTCGATCTTCTCCCGCGAAAAATCCGAGTCCGTCTCCCGGTAGCGCCGCTCGAGGTTGGGAACGATGCCCTCGAAGTGCGTAGCGTACGAGCGCCGGCGGCCGAAGCGGTTGCGGTAGGAGACCTGAACGCGGTCGCCGTTGGTGCCGTGCAGGAAGAAGTCCCGCTGGTGGGCGGGAAGGTCCTGCCATGGCGTCTCGAGATCGACCCGATAGCGCTCGGCGATCGCCTGCGCCAGCTGGTCGTAGTAATCAGAAGCGCTCACCGACCAGGGCGCGATCGCCCCCTCGCCGATCGACAGAGACGGATCGGGGACCACCAGGTCAGGGTCGATCTCCATCTGCGAACCGAGCCCGGTGCAGCGCGGGCAAGCGCCGTGGGGGGAGTTGAACGAGAAGATACGTGGCTCCAGCTCGATCAGGCTGGGACCGTGGACCGGACAGGCGAACCGCTCCGAGTAGGTCTGCACGTGCGCGGGCGAGGCGGCGTCCACCAGCTCGATCTCAACCAGCCCATCGGCCAACGCCACTGCCGTCTCGACCGAGTCCGCCAGCCGCTTGCGCAGCTCCCCCTTCATCACCAGGCGGTCGACGACTACCGCGATGTCGTGCTTGTACTTCTTGTCGAGCGCGATCTGCTCGTCGAGGCGGCGCAGCTCGCCGTCGACCTTGACGCGGCCGAAGCCCTCCGCCCGAAGCTCGTCGAGCTGCTTGCCGTACTCGCCCTTGCGCCCGCGGACGATCGGCGCCAGCACCATGAAGCGGGTACCTTCCGGCAGCTCCATGACTTGGTCGATGATCTGTTCGGCAGATTGGCCGCTGATTGGACGTCCGCAGACGTGGCAGTGCGGGTGGCCGATCCGCGCCCATAGCAGCCGTAGGTAATCGTAGATCTCGGTCACGGTGCCGACCGTCGAGCGGGGGTTACGCGAGGTCGTCTTCTGATCGATCGAGATCGCCGGTGAGAGCCCGTCGATCGAGTCGACGTCCGGCTTGTCCATCTGGCCGAGGAACTGGCGGGCGTAGGCTGAAAGGGACTCGACGTATCGCCGCTGACCCTCGGCATAGATGGTGTCGAAGGCCAGGGAGGACTTGCCCGAGCCGGACAGGCCGGTGATCACGGTCATCGACCCTCGGGGGATTGCGACCGTGACGTCCTTCAGGTTGTGTTCGCGGGCTCCGCAGACAACGAGCTGGTCCACATAACGTACTCTAGTGGACCGAACAGACGTTCGGGCGTGAGGGTCAGTCCCCCACGCTGGCATACACCTCGTCTAGCAGGCCGCGGCGATCGGAGAGCCGGAAGTTCTCCGCCAGGTAGCGGTCCGTCTCCTCGCGAGGCCGGCCGTCGAGCGCCATGTTGAGCGCGATCAGCCGGGCGCCCTCATCTTCGCCATTGGGCCCGCCAGATCCGTCCGGCGGCTGATTGCCCTGGGATGCGGCGCCGGGGGGAGCCGCGGAGGTCTCGGGCGCATCCAGCTGGCCGTTATCCTGCTCGGCGCGGGCGCCGGGCTCCTCCCGCGGAGTCCGGACGGGCGCCGGGGCCGGCCGCCTCGGCGCGGCCGCAGCCGCGCTCGACGCGTCGTCGTAGTTGCCGGGACCGGAAGACTCAGGCTCGAACCTGGGGCGCGGAGCGACCGCCGCACCGACATCGTTCAGGTTGCCCTCCAGCAGCTGCAGATCGGCATTCAGCCGATTGGCGCCGGTGCGCAGCGCTTCGATCAAGGCCCCCAGCTCACCGTCCATCGCGTCCAGCCGCTGGAGCATCACCGCCGTGGACTCTGAAACCTTGCCCACGTACTCACGGGCCTGGCCGACGGCCTGCTCGCGGGTGGCCTTGGCTTCGCTCCCGGCCTCCGCGCGAATCTCGCCGGCTTCCTGCTCAGCCTGCTGCTGGATCTCTGCGGCCGTGGTCTCGGCCGCCTCGACGATCGCTCGCACCTGCTCGCTTGCCGCCGAGGCGAGCGTCTCGGTGCGGCGACGGGAGGCACGCTTGAGCTGCTCGATCTCATCGGCGAGCGTCTGCAGGTGGGCGTCGACTGCCTCCGGGTCATAGCCGCGGCGGCCGATGGGGAAGTCCTTCTTCTCGATGCTCTGTCGTTCGAGGGCCACGCGACCAACCTCTCAGTTCCGGGATCTGGACAGCGCTGGCAGGCTACCGGACGGCGAGGACGAGTCGCGGCCGGTCAACCAGAGGCGACCGCGACGTCGAGCTCGCGCTTGAGGTCTCGGATCTCGTCGCGCAGCTTGGCCGCGTACTCGAATCGCAGCTCCTCGGCGGCGGCGAGCATCTCCTCCTCCAGCTCGACGATCGTCTTCTCGAGCTCGGCGGGAGGCACCGAGCCGACTGCGCGCTGGCGACGGCGGCGAGAGCGCGGAACCTTGGACTCCGACTGCAGAAACTCGGCGATGTCGGAGATTCCCTTGACGATCGTCTCGGGCGTGATCCCGTGCTCCTCGTTGTAGGCCCGTTGGATCTCGCGGCGCCGATCGGTCTCCTCGATTGCCGCGCGCATCGCCGCAGTCTCCTTGTCGGCGTACATCAGCACCTTGCCCTCAACGTTGCGGGCCGCCCGCCCGATCGTCTGGATCAGCGAGGTCTCCCCGCGCAGGAAGCCCTCCTTGTCGGCGTCGAGGATCGCGACCAGCGAGACCTCCGGCAGGTCGAGACCCTCGCGCAATAGGTTGACCCCGACGAGGACGTCGTACTCACCCAGGCGCAGCTCACGGATGATCTGAATCCGCTCCAGCGTGTCGACCTCCGAGTGCAGGTAGCGCACGCGAAAGCCCATCTCGAGCAGGTAGTCGGTGAGGTCCTCGGACATCTTCTTGGTCAGCGTCGTGACCAGCGTCCGCTCGTCGCGATCGGTGCGAGCGCGTATCTCGTTCATCAGGTCGTCGATCTGGTTGCGCGTCTCCCGCACCTCGATCTCGGGATCGATGATCCCGGTGGGGCGCACGATCTGCTCCACGATCCGGCTTGAGTGCGTCCGTTCGTACTCACCCGGGGTGGCGGACACGAACACGATCTGCGGCGTGATCGAGAGGTACTCGGTGAACGTCTGCGGGCGGTTGTCAAGCGCGCTGGGTAGCCGGAAGCCGTAGTCGACCAGGGTTTGCTTGCGGGAGCGGTCGCCCTCGTACATGCCGCCGATCTGCGGCACGGTCTGATGGGACTCGTCGATGAAGCACACGAAGTCCTCTGGGAAGTAGTCCAGCAGGCAGTAGGGCCGGTCTCCGGGGTTGCGGCCGTCGAGGATCCGCGAGTAGTTCTCGATCCCGCTGCAGAAGCCCATCTCACGCAGCATCTCCATGTCGTACTGGGTGCGCTGGCGCAAGCGGTGGGACTCCAGCAGCTTTCCCTCGGCCTCCAGCTCGGCACAGCGCGCATTCAACTCTCGCCCAATCTCGGCCACGGCATCGTCGATCATCCCCTCGCGGACGTTGTAATGGCTAGCCGGCCAGATGCCGACGTGCTCGAGGTCGTCCTCCAGCACCTCCCCGGTGAGTGGGTCAAAGTGCTGCAGGTGCTCCACCTCGTCGCCGAACAGCACGATCCGGAATGCCGTCTCGGCGTAGGCGGGGAAGATCTCGAGCGTCTCTCCGCGCACGCGGAAGGTGCCGCGGGCCAATGCGGTGTCGTTGCGGGTGTACTGGATCGAGACGAGCTTTCGCAGCAGCTTGTCGCGATCGATGTACTCGCCCTTGCGCAGGGTCTGCAGGTTCTCGTCGTAGACCTCCGGCGAGCCCAGGCCGTAGATGCAGGAGACGCTGGCCACGATCAGCACGTCGCGACGGGCGAACAGCGCAGCGGTGGCGGAATGTCTCAGGCGGTCGATCTCCTGGTTGATGGCCGAATCCTTCTCGATGTACAGGTCCTTGCTGGGGACGTAGGCCTCGGGCTGGTAGTAGTCGTAGTAGGAGACGAAGTACTCGACCGCGTTGCGTGGGAAGTAGGTGCGGAACTCGTTGCACAGCTGCGCCGCAAGGGTCTTGTTGTGGGCGATCACCAGCGCCGGCTTCTGCACGGCCTCGATCGTCGCCGCCATCGTCATCGTCTTGCCGGTTCCGGTGGCGCCGAGCAGCGTCAGGAAGCGCTCCCCGCCCTGCACTCCCTCGGCCAGGGAGGCGACAGCCGAGGGCTGATCGGCGGTCGGGCTGTAGCCTGCTTCTAGCTCGAACTTGGGCATCGGCGCTGTCCAGGCTAGCGGGATTGGGGGATGGCTCAGCGGCGGCGCCGAGGGTCAGGCTGCGTGCTTGGCGGCAGCCGGTGAAACCGGGGATCAAGGATCGCCACTGAGCGCTGCGCGCACGTACCCGGGCACGGGCACCTGGCAGCGTGGATCGGGCGTCGGCTCGCCGGGTACCAGGCGCAACGGAATCTCCCCCGCCCATACGGGCATCGAGTAATCCTCGGGGGCGTCAACCGGAGGGCCGCTGCGGACCTTGGCCGAGGCCTCCTGTAGCGCCAGCGCCACGACCTCCGTCGCCTTCAGCTCAGCTGCGCTCGGTCCGCGGGCCTCAGAGGAGCGCCCTGGCACCACGTGCTCCACCAGGGCGTTCAGCGCCGCCAGCTTCTCGGCCTCATCACGAACCGCCCGGGCATCCCCGAGGACCACCACCGAGCGGTAGTTGAGCGAGTGGTGAAAGGCTGAGCGGGCCAGCACGAAGCCATCGAGCAACGTCACCGTGAAGCACATCGGAGCGCCGTCCACCGCAGTGCCGATCAGGCGACTGAGCGGCGAGCCGTGCAGGTAGATCCAGTCGCCGACGCGCACGTGGAGCATCGGGATCGAGTACGGCTGCCCGTCGAGGGCAAAGGCCAGCTGACCCACGAGCGCCTCGTCGAGGATCGCCTTGATCACATCCTGCTCATAGCGGCCGCGACCGGCGCGCCGGCGGACGGTGGTGCGCGGAGAGGAAAGATCGCTTGCTGGCCCGTTCAGGGTCTTCCCGCCGTCTGATCTTTGTTATAGTACAAAGGCATGCTTGATGTAGAACAATACCAGATCATCGGTGCGACCGCGCGGGAGATCGCGGCCAGCGCTGAGGGCTCGATTCGCGACGGAAGGCTTGACGGCGGCGATCCCCTCCCCACCGTGCGCGCCCTGGCCGCGGCCCTCGGAACCAGCCCTGCGACCGTCAATGCCGCCTACCGGATTCTCCGCGGCCGGGGGCTGATCGTCACCGACGGCCGGCGCGGCACGCACGTCGCCGCCCGGCCGGCAGTACGGCCGCCCGAACCACTGCGCCCGTTCCCGCCACCGGGCTTCCCGCCGCCCGGCAAGCGCGATCTTGCTCTTGGGCTGCCCGATCCTGAGCTGCTCCCGTCGATGAGCGACGCGATTGCCCGTCTGGACCTGAAGGCGGCGCTGCGGATCACCGAGGATGCCGCCGACCCGGAGCTGCTCGAGTTCGCCGCGGTTGCGTTCGCCAACGACGGGATCCCGTCCGGCTCGCTGGCGATCGTCTCCGGCGCCTTCGACGGGATCGAGCGGGTGCTGCAGGCGCATCTGCGCCCGGGGGATCGGGTGCTGATCGAGGATCCCGCCTACACCTCGATCCGAGACGTGCTGCTGGCCCTCGGCCTGATCGCGGTGCCGGTGCCAGTCGACGACCAGGGCCCGCAACCAGAGGCGTTCGCGGCGGCGCTGCAGCGAGGCGTTCAGGCGGCGGTGATCGTGCCGCGCGCGCAGAACCCCTACGGCGCGGCGATCGAGGGTGAGCGCGCGGGGATGCTGCGGACGGCGTTGGCCGAGCATCCCGGCGTGCTGGTGGTCGAGGACGATCACGCCGGGGCGGTGTCCGGAGCCCCGTGCGTGACGCTGGTCGGTCCTGAGCGCCGACGCTGGGCGGTGCTCCGCTCGGCCTCGAAGGTGCTGCATCCCGACCTGCGGGTGGCGCTGCTGGCTGGCGATGCGACCACCGTCTCCCGGGTCGAGGGGCGGCAGGCGCTCGGGCCACGGTGGGTCAGCCATCTGCTGCAGGCGACAGTCGTGCAACTGCTCCGTGACCCCCGCTTTCCCGCCGTCACCGGCCGTGCCCGAGAGGCTTACAGCGCGCGCCGGAGGAAACTGATCCAGGCGCTGGCCGGACACGGCCTCCAGGCCCACGGGCGCTCGGGGCTGAACGTGTGGGTGCCGGTGCGTGAGGAGGCGCCGGTGATCCGAGCGCTGTACGAAGCCGGCTGGATCGCGCTCGCCGGCGAACGTTTCCGCATCGCCGTCCCCCCGGGGATCCGGATCACGATCTCGACCCTGCGCGAGGATCAGGCGCCCGAGCTGGCCGAGGTCATCGCCGGGGCCGAGCACGCGGGCCGCTCACGGCGGCAGTACTGACAAGCATCTTCGCCACCGCTTGCCGGGGCGGCCGCGAGCTACTCGTACCCCAGCTGTGACGCGTAGGTGCGCCGGTAGTCCTTCTGCGCCTGCAGCACCTTGCGCACGTAGGCTCGCGTCTCCGGGAACGGGATGTCGCCGACCTCGAGCCGGTGGCCACGCTCGCGAGCGGCAACGATCCAGCGGTTGACGTTGGACTCGCCGCCGTTGTAGGCGGCAATGGCCAGGATCTTGCTGCCGCCGTACTCGTCGAGCAGGTATCGCAGGTAATAGCTGCCGTAGGAGATGTTGACTTGCGGCGTGGCCAGATCGGCGGTGGTGAAAGTGCTAGCGCCGGAGCGGTGGGCCAGGAACTCCGCGGTCTGCGGCAGGATCTGCATGAGGCCTTCGGCCCCAGCCGAGGATGGGCGCGGGTCGAACTTGGTCTCGGCGTAGATCACCGCCGCAATCAGCGCCGCGTCCAGATGCTTGCGTGCGGCCTGCTGGCGGATGATGTCCTGGTAACGCAGCGGCAGCGTCAGTTCGTTGACCGCTTTGCGGGCCAGCGGCATCGCCAGCACCGCCACCACCACGGCGATCACCACCGCCGCTGCCCCCAATATCACTCGCCGGCGGTGGACATGTGTTCGTCGCCGTGCGGCCCGGCGTCGCGTGATTGTGGCTGTGGTCGGGCTCACGAGGTCAGCATGTCAAGAACCGCCGACAGCTTCTGCTCGAGCTCGGCTACCCCACCGTCGTTGGTGACGGCGAAGGTGGCTCGGGCGGCCTTCTCCTCCTGGGGGAGCTGCCGTGCGGAGCGCTCGTCCACCGCATGATGCCCGCGCGAGGCGGCCCGCTGAGCGCGCACGTCCTCCGGCGCCAGCACCGCAATGGTCGCTTCGAACGCATTCTCCATCCCCGACTCGAACAGCAGCGGCACCTCGACGATCAGCGCTCGCGGCGGCGGAGTGTGCGCGAGCTCCTGCTCGCGCCAGGCCAGCATCCGCTCCCCGACCCGCGGCCACAGCAGCCCCTCCAGCCAAGCGCGCTCCTCAGGGCTGGCGAATGCCGCGCGGGCCACAGCGCCTCGGTCGACCCTTCCGGCCGGAACTGCCGCGGTCCCGAAATGCTCCCTGACCGCCGCCACCACCTCGGGACTCTCGTAGAGAGTGTGGACGACCGCATCGGTGGAGAGCACCGCCGCCCCAAGCCGCTCCAGCGCCTCCAGCGCCGTCGACTTTCCCGCGCCGATTCCCCCGGTGAGGCCGACGAACGGGACCGTCAGGCTGACTCGCCCTGCGGAGCCTGGTAAGGCTGCTCGGCGCTCGCGTCCGGCGAATCGGCCGCCGGCGTCGGGTCGTCCGCTGACGACTCGTCAGCTACCGTTGCCTCCTCCGCGGGCGCGGTCTCGTCCGCCGGCGCAGTGCCAATGTCGTCACCAGCGGCGGGAGCGAACACGTCCTCAGACAGGCCCAGCTCGGGGACATCGTCGAGATCGCTGGCGTCGCCCTCCGCCGGTGGGACAATCGGCCGCACCGGCAGCACCTGACCCTCGACTCGCTTGATCGACAGCGACAGGCGCCGGCGCTCGGAGTCGATCTCCAGGATCTTGACCCGCACCGGATCACCGGGCTGGATGATCTCCCGCGGATTCTCGACGTGGTGCTGGGCCAGCTCGGATATGTGCACGAGACCCTCGACACCATCGAGGATCTCCACGAATGCCCCGAAGGTGACCACCTTGGTCACCGTTCCCTCCAGCTCATCGCCGATGTTGTAGGTGTCGACGACCCGCTGCCACGGATCCTCCTGGGTCTGCTTGAGGCCAAGCGAGATCCGCTGGCGATCGCGGTCGATGTCGAGCACTTTGACGCTGACCGTATTCCCGATGGAGAGGATCTCTGACGGGTGATTGACGTGCGACCAGGAGAGCTCGGAGATATGGATCAGCCCGTCGATCCCGTCGAGGTCGACGAACGCACCGAAGTCGACGATGTTGGAGATCTTGCCCTCCACCACCTGACCGGGCTGCAGGCGGTCAAGGATCCGCTCGCGATCCTCCTTGCGCTGCTCCTCGAGCACGGCGCGGCGAGACAGGACGACGTTGTTGCGGCTGCGGTTGAGCTCGATCACCTTGCACTCGATCGCCTGGCCCATGTACTCGTCGAGGTTCGGCACGCGGCGGATGTCGACCAGCGACGCGGGCAGGAAGCCACGCACGCCGAGGTCGATGATCAGGCCGCCCTTGACGACCTCGATTACCCCGCCCTCGACCGGCTCTCCGGATTCGGCGGCAGCCTCGATCTTGCGCCAGGCCTTCTCGAAGCGGGCCCGCTTCTTGGACAGGATCAGGCGGCCGTCCTGGTCCTCCTTGGTCAAGACGAGCGCGTCGACCTCCTCGCCGAGCGAGACCTCGTCACCCGGATCAACCGACTTGCGAATCGAAAGCTCGGTGGAGGGGATGACTCCCTCGGACTTGTAGCCGATGTCGACCAGCACCTCGTCGTTGTCTATGCGGACGACATGGCCGGTGACCACATCCCCCTCCGAGAACGGATGCAGGGTGGCGTCGTAGTTGGGGACGATCTGACCATCGATCTCCAGCAGCAGGCCGTTGGAACCCTCCACAACCTTGGCGCTGGAAGTCTCGAGGTCAGGGGTCAGAGTCGTAGTCGAGGACATCCCCACGCAGGATAGCCGTCCTTGTGCCCCGTGGGGGCTCCGTATCATCGCCCCCATGCCCCGACGCGCCACCAAGCGAGGCGACGAGCGCACGCCGATCGATCGCGACTGCGACGTGCTCATCTGCGGTGCCAGCTTCGCCGGCCTCGCCGTCGCCCGTGAACTGGCCGGAGCCGGGGCCGAGGTTCTGGTGATCGACCGCTACGAGATCGGTGAGCGACAGACCTCGGCGTGCGGAATCCCGACCCGATGGCTGGAGGTGCTGGGCCTACAAGCAGCCCTCCAGCAAACCTTCGGGCAGCTGGTGATCCACACTCCGCACACGACCGTCCGCTACGACCTGCCGTGGACGTTCTCCACATTCGACTACCCCACGCTGTGCGGCGCGCTGGCGGCACAGGGAAGGTTCGAGTTCGAGACCGCGGCCGTGCAGGGTCGCGCAGGGGGCGCCGTGATGACCGACCGCGGCGAGGTGCGGGCGCCGCTGGTCGTCGACGCGCTCGGGTGGCGGCGAGTGCTCGGTTCCGGTGAGCCAATCCAGCCGCCCGAGGCATACTTATCAAGGGGCCTCGAGGTCCATCCGCACGGCAGCGGCGCTGATCTGGAGATCTGGATAGACCGCGCCTACGTGCCTGCTGGCTACGGTTGGAGCTTTCCCGCCGACAATGAGGTTCGGGTGGGCATCGGATCGTTCGAACCCCTCTATCACGTGCGTGAGCCGACGGTGCGCTTGGCCGAGGCCCTACGGCGGGAAACGATCCGCTATCAGGGCAACTGGATACCCCATCGCCTCCGCGACGCGGTTGAGGACGGGGTGTTCTTCGTTGGTGACTCCGCTGGGCACTGCCTGCCGCTCACCGCCGAGGGGATCCGTCCCGCCCTGTACTTCGGGATCGCCTGCGGCCGCGAGCTCCGGGGAGTGCTCGATGGCGAGCAGTCCCGGGACCGCGCGCTCGCGCGTTACGCCCAGTTCAGCGCCCAGCACAAACGAAAGTTCGAGTGGATGCTGCGCGCGCAGAGGCTGGTTCCCCGCGTGCCCCCGCGCCTGCTAGCCGGAGGGCTGCAGGCGATGTCCAGCCGACGATTCCTGAACTGGTCCTTCGGGCACTACCTACAGATCGCGCCCCCGGAATTTGTGTTGGCGGGCGCGCGGGCGGCTGCTGCCTCGACGCTGGCGCCGGCATGATCGACGCCCTTGGCTGTCGGCTCAGCCTCGCCGCGGCCCGGACTGATGGCCTGATGCAGGCGCGCGCGTGACGGTGATAGTGCGGGTGGCAAAGGCCCAGTTGCCGGCGGAGTCGGTGCTTCGCAGGCGGATCGTGTACCTGCCCGCCCCGCGGTAGACGTGTCGCGCCCGCGCGCCGTGGCCGACGCTGCCATCGCCGAACGCCCACAGGTACGAGACGATGCGACCGTCGGGATCCCGGCCGTGCGCGGTCAACGTCACGCTCGTCTCCGGCCGTGGGTTCACGGGAGCGCTCAGCATCAGCGGATCGGTTTCGTCGTGGGCGGCACAGCCATCGTCCTCGTTGCTCCACTCGAGCTGCGTCCAATAATGACCGCCGTCAATCACCTGGTCGTATCGGTCCTGTCCGCTACCGCCCAGTGCCCGCGGCGGATGCAGGGTCTCGTCCAGGCACAGATCGCCGTCCTCGTTGCCCTCGCTGTCGATCCAGGCGTCGCCGAGTGGGTCGGTAATCACCTCGTTGTGCTCATGGCTGAGGCTGGAGATCGCCGGGTCGGCGGTGCTGGCGTTAGGCCGAGGGCCGTCGGACTGACAGTGTCCGGGGACGGCGTTGTAGGGGATAACCGCGTACAGCAGGTTCGAGGGCGTGGACGAGTGGTAGCCGCAGTAGCCGTTGTGCGGGGTGCCGCCGAGCGCGCACGTGGAGCTGGTCGTGTCACAGTCCCCGAGGCCCTCCGGAGTGATCAGGATGTAGATGTCGTTCTGCGTGGTGGGGAGCTTGTCCGCGGTCGTCACCCTGGTCAGCTCGTTCTGAATCTGCTGGTCGCTGACGCAGTCGCTCCAGCCTGGTCCGGTATCGACCGGCGGAGCGGCCGGTTCGATGCACAGCGGATCCCGAGTGGGCAGGGGCTCGGTGTCCAGGATCGACCCGGCGTAGGTCGAGTCATAGGCCGCGGGACCGCGGTCATCGTAGTACTGGCCGCTCAAGCTGTAGACGTTGGTCGGCAAGTGGCTGTCATGGGCCACCCGGGCCAGGAACATCTCCAGTTGCTGCGGGTAGCCAGCATCGAAGCCCAACCCCGATCCCGCAGGAGCCCAGAAGACAAGGTGGGTACGGTTGGAGTGAAGGACGATCCCGCCGCCATCGGGGAGATTGGCGATCCGCGCCAGCGGCCGGGGCTTCAGGTGACCGCCGGTGGGGATGTCGGGGACGACGTCGCGCACGTTCGCATCCGCGGAGACGGGCGCGTGCGCGGCGGCCCCCGCGGTCATCGCGGGGGTGGCCAGCACGATCATCGCGGCTAGTACGACGAGGCGGGAAGTGGCGCCGCGCCCCCTCGGCGGGATCGGCCTCGGCCTCATTTCGCGGCGAGCCAATTGCGTCCGATACCGGCCTCCACCGCCAATGGTGGGTCCATCGCAAACGCCGCCGCCATCTGCTCGCAGGCGATCCGCCTCACGCTCTCGGCCTCCGGGGCCGGACTTTCGAACAGCAGCTCGTCATGAATCTGGAGGATCAGCTGCGCCTGGCATCCGGCCTTGGCGAGAGCCTCACTGGTACGCACCATTGCGATCTTCATGATGTCGGCGGCGGTGCCCTGGATCACCATGTTGACCGCGAACCGCTCTCCCTGCTTGCGCATCTCCCACCGCCGAGCGCGCAGCTCGGGCACCTGGCGCCGGCGACCGAACAGGGTTGACACGTAGCCGTGCTCGGTCCCGTGCGCGATCGTCGCTTCGATGAAGCGCCCGACCGCGGGGAAGCCGGCCAGGTAGCGCTGGATGAACTCGTCGGCCTCGGACTGCGGTATGTCCAGGCGGTCGGCCATTCCGTAGGCGGACAGGCCGTAGACGATGCCGTAGTTGATCATCTTCGCCTTCGATCGCATTCCAGGGTCGATTTGATCCGGTGCCACGTTGAACACCCGGCAGGCGGTAGCGGTGTGCACATCCTCGCCCCGGCGGAAGATCTCCTTGAGGACGTCCTCGTCGGCGATGTGCGCCAGCAGCCGCAGCTCGACCTGCGAGTAGTCAGCAGAAACAAGCAGGTTCCCGGGTTCGGCGATGAAGCAGCCGCGGATCTCGCGCCCAAGCTCGGTGCGGATCGGGATGTTCTGAAGGTTCGGATTGTTCGAGGACAACCGGCCCGTTGTCGCCGCGGTCTGGTTGAAGGTGGTGTGCAGGCGCCCGTCGACGGCGATCAGCTGCGGCAGCGCGTCGAGGTAGGTCTGCGCCAGCTTGGTCAGCTCGCGCCAGCGCTCGATCTTGGGGATTACTTCGTGCTCCTGACGGATCGCCTGCAGCACGCGGGCATCGGTGGAGAATCCGGTCTTGCCGCGGCGCTTGCGTGACAGGCCCAGCTTCCCGAACAGGATTTCCTCCAGTTGCTTAGGCGATCCGATCGTGAACTCGTCCCCAACCAGCTCGTAGATCTCACGCTCCAGCTGGTCGGCCTCATCCTTGACTCGGGCGGAGATCCCGCGCAAGCGCTCGGTGTCCAGCTTCATGCCCGCCTTCTCCATCGTCCGCAGCAGGCGCACCAGCGGAAGTTCCACCTGGTCGAGCAGATCGGTGAGACCGCGCCCGCGGATCTCGTCCCGCTGCCAGGCCGCCAGCGCGTGGATCAACAGCGCGTCTGCGGCAGCTTCGTCCTCGACAGCAGCGGCGAGTCCGCGCTCCTCGCACAGTTCGCGGAATGGGTAGGCCCGGCGCGCCGGCTCCAAGAGATAGGCGCCGATCTCGGTGTCGTGGGCGAGGCTTGCCGGCACTTCACCCAATGATTTGGCGTCGTGGGCGATCAGCGGTCGCCCAGCCAAAGCCGTCACCAAATCTGGCGAGGAGGAGGCGGTTCCTGCCAGCACCTCGCTGGCGCCGTCGGCGTAGGCCCCGAAGCTGACGCTCTCACCGGCTGCGAACAGCGCATCCTCGGGCGCGTCGGCAGGCCGGACGGCGACCGCCGTCTCAGTGTGCGGCAGGCGGTTCAACTCAGGCAGGGTCACGGCTCGCAGGGTCGCGGTGAGGGCCTGTTCGGCTGTGGGCGCGGGCGCCGCGGCATCGGCGGATCCGAGCGCCTCCTCTAACCGACGCAGCGGCTCACGCAGTTCGAACTGGCGGAAGGTTTCGCGCAGCTGCGAGCGATCGGGCTCCGCCGCGATGAACTGCTCAAGGTCCAGTTCGAGCGGGATGTCGCGCTTGGCGGTCGCCAGCTGCTTGGAGATCCTGGCATTCTCGGCGTGTTCGATCAGGTTCTGCTTGCGCTTGGCGCCGTTGACCTGCTCGACACCGGCGAGGACTCCTTCGAGCGATCCGAAGCGCTGCAGCAGCTCGGCCGCGGTCTTATCGCCGATGCCCGGGACGCCGGGAATGTTGTCGCTGGTGTCGCCTTTGAGCCCGATGAAGTCGGGAACGAGCTCCGGAGGAATGCCATAGCGCTCGACGACGCCATGGGCGTCATACACGCGCGTGTCGGTGATCCCCCGGGAGGTCGTCATGATCCGCACGCCGTCCTCGACGAGTTGATAGGCATCGCGGTCACCGGTGACCACCATCACCGGGATCTGGGGTTCGGCCTCCTTGGCGCGCTCGACGATTGAAGCGATCACATCATCTGCCTCATAGCCCGGAACCGCGAGGTTCCGGTAGCCGAATGCCTCCACCAACGGCTCCAAGTGAGGCCACTGCTCCTTGAGCAGGTCCGGTCGGCTCGAGCGCTGCGCCTTGTACTCAGCGAAGACCTGTTTGCGTCCGGTGTCGCCGGCATCCCAGACTACGACCGTCGCCTTGGGCCCGTAGTCGGTGAGGATCTTCACCAGCATCGAGGCGAACCCGAAGATCGTGTTGGTTGGCATCCCGGTGGACGTGGCGATCGACTCGGGCAGGGCAAAGAACGCCCGGTAGGCGAGGCTGTTGCCATCGATCAGGAAGAGCTCATCGGGCATCGTATGTCAGGCTATCTGGCGAAGTGGCATCCACTCCAAGCGCCCAGTACAGCCTCACCCTCAGGGTCGAGATCGACCACCGTCCCGGCATGCTGGGGAAGGTGGCCAGCGCGATCGGAGAGGCCGGTGGAACCATCGGCGCGGTGGACCTCGTACAGGTGGAGGGGCCGCAGACGATCCGGGACATAACCGTAGAGACGGCTGACGCCGCCGACTGGCCGCGCCTTACCGACGCCGTGAACAACGTTCCCGGCGCTCGCGTGCTCGACACCACCGATCGCACCTTCCTGCTGCACATGGGCGGCAAGATCGAGATGCAGAACAAGCACCCGGTGAAGACCCGAGGGGACCTGTCGATGGCCTATACGCCCGGAGTGGCGCGGGTATGCGGAGCGATCAACTCAGAACCCGACAAGGCGTTCCAGTACACGATCAAGCGGAATACGGTGGCCGTGGTGTCCGACGGCACCGCGGTGCTGGGGCTCGGGGACATCGGCCCACGTGCGGCCATGCCGGTGATGGAAGGCAAGGCGATGCTGTTCAAGGAGTTCGCCGGCGTCGATGCCTTCCCGCTGTGCCTGGACACCCGCGACCCCGACGAGATTGTCGCGGTCGTCCGCGCGATCGCGCCCGGCTTCGGCGGCATCAATCTGGAAGACATCTCCGCCCCGCGCTGCTTTGAGATCGAGGACCGGCTCAAAGCGGGTCTGGACATCCCGGTGTTCCACGACGATCAGCATGGAACCGCGATCGTGGTCCTGGCCGCCCTCCTGAACGCACTGAAGCTGACGACACAGTCGATCGAGGCCATCCGAATCGTCATCGTGGGCCTGGGCGCGGCGGGTGTCGCGGTCACGCGGATCCTGCTCGCGGCCGGGGCGCGCCACATCATCGGCTGTGATTCCCGCGGCGCGCTACACACCGGCCGGGAGGACTTCGTCAACGGGACGATGCACGCGGTCAAGCGGGAGCTCTGCGCCGTGACCAACCTGGAGCGGCGCTCCGGTGGCGTGGCCGAGGTGCTCGAGGGAGCCGACCTGTTCATCGGGCTTTCTGGCGCGCGGCTGCTTTCCGGGAATGCGTTGGCGACGATGAATCGTGACCCGATCGTGTTCGCGATGGCCAACCCCGATCCCGAGGTCCTCCCCGAGGAAGCCGCACGCGTTGCCCGGGTGGTCGCCACCGGCCGCTCGGATTACCCCAACCAGATCAATAACGTTCTCGCCTTCCCGGGCGTGTTTCGTGGCGCCCTTGACGTCCGCGCGAAGCAGATCACCGAGCCGATGAAGACCGCCGCTGCGCACGCGATCGCGGAGATCGTCTCCGCCGACGAGCTGCGTGAGGACTACATCATCCCTTCGGTATTCAACCGGGACGTCGTCGGGGCGGTGGCCGCAGCGGTGGCCGAGGTAGCGCGCGAGAGCGGCAATGCCGAGGCGGGAACGGAGATGGGCTTCGCTTCCACCGACGAGCTGCGGCTGCTGCCGGGGCGGTAGCTGCTGCCGGCTGGTTGCGGGGCGCCGTAGCTGCCGCGGGTCGGTAGCGGGCACTGCCGGTAGAAGCACCCCAAGCCCGAGTGATAGGCCGGACCGATGTCGCCTCAGCCCCGCCGCCGCCGCGGCAGCGGACCGTCGCGCTTCCACGTCGACCCCGGACGTCCCGGGAGCAACAGCACGATCACCAGCCCGATGGCCGAGAGCAGCAGCCCGAACGCCAGCCCGACGCGGTCGCCATAGCCCTTGCGTTCAGACAGCCAGGACGCGCCGGCGGCCGAGATCAGCCAGACAAACAGCAGGTACAGACCGGTGGCGCCAATCTGTGAGCCGAAGACAATCATGCGCCGAGGTAGGCCCGCTGAACTTCCGGGTCATCGCGAAGCTGGGCGGACTTGTTGGCCAGGACCACGCGGCCTGTCTCGAGCACGTAGCCGCGGCGGGAGGCACCGAGCGCGTAGTTGGCGTTCTGCTCCACCAGCAGGATCGTGGTGCCGCCCCGATTGATCTCGGAGATCGTCTCGTAGATGCGCTGGACGAGGATCGGGGCGATGCCCATCGAGGGCTCGTCAAGGAGCAGCAGGCGCGGTCGGGCCATGAGGGCGCGGCCGATTGCCAGCATCTGCTGCTCGCCCCCCGACATCGTCCCCGCCTTCTGGGACTCACGCTCCTGCAGGCGTGGGAACAGCGAGTAGACCCGCTCCAGGTCCTGGGCCACCTCCGGCCCCTGGCGCAGGTAGGCCCCCATGTCGAGGTTCTCCCGGACGGTCATCCGGGGAAAGCAGTGACGGCCCTCGGGGGCGAGCGCGATCCCCCGGTCGACGATCTCCTGCGGCTGGGCATGCGTGATGTCCTCGTCGGCGAGACGCACCGCGCCGGCGGTCGCCGGGGTCAAACCGGTTATCGCCCGCAACGTGGTCGACTTCCCAGCGCCGTTGGAGCCGATCAGGGTCACCACCTCGCCCTCCTCGACGGTCAGCGAAACCCCCCTGAGGGCCTCGATGTTGCCGTAGCGGGCGTGGATCTCGTCCACCTCCAGCAGTGGCATCAGGCCTGCACCCCCAGGTAGGCCTCGATCACGCGCTTGTCGGCGCGGACCTGCTCCGGCGGACCCTCGGCGATCTTCTCCCCATGGTCGAGCACGGTGATCCGTTCCGAGACGTCCATGATCACCTTCATGTCGTGCTCGATGAGCAGGATCGTCAGCTTGAGGTCGTCGCGCAGCCTGCGCATGAACGCGGTGAGGGACGCCGACTCCTGAGGGTTCATCCCCGCGGTGGGCTCGTCAAGCAGCAGCAGCTTGGGATCGGACGCCAGGGCGCGGGCAATCTCCACCCGCCGCTGATCTCCGTAGGAGAGGTTGATCGCCACCTGCTCGAACTGGTCTGGTCGCAGCCCGACGTATCGAAGCACCTCCGCAGCGCTGGCACGAACCTCCCGCTCCTCCCTCCGGACCCATGGAGGCCTGAGGATCGAGCCGAACAGTCCTGCCCGCATCCGGCAATGACGACCAACCATCACGTTCTCCAACGCCGTCATGGCGCCGAACAGGCGGATGTTCTGAAAGGTCCGGGCAACGCCCAGCGAGGTGATCACATCCGGGCGAGCGCGCGTGATCTCCCGTCCGCTGAACCACATCCGGCCGCCGGTTGGCTTGTACAAACCGGTGAGCATGTTGAACAGCGTCGTCTTGCCCGCGCCGTTGGGGCCGATGATCGAGACGATCGAGCCCGCGGGGATCTCGATCGAGACGCCGCCCACGGCGACGAGGCCGCCGAACTCCTTGACCAGCGATTGGCCGTACAGAATCGGCGACGACGCCGTCCCGGTGGAGGCGCCGAGTGGCGCTTCGGGGGTCGATGGCGCGCCGCTGCTCATGCTGAGACCGCGCCGCCGATGCCCATCCGGGCGATCATGCCGAACCGCTGTCGATTTCGGTCTCGCCGATCCCTCGGGTGAGCTCCAGCCTCCGTCTTCGCTCCGGCAGCAGGCCCTGCGGGCGCAGCACCATCACCAACACGAGCAGGAAGCCGAAGATGCTGACCTGCAGATCGGTGAGGTTGAAGTTCAACCCCAGCTTGCTGGGCAGTCCGTTGAGCACGTCGGGGATCAGGTAGTAGTTGATGTTGGAGAGCAGCAGCGCGCCGAGCACGGCGCCCGAGATCGAGCCGAGACCGCCGACGATGATCATCGAGAGGACGAAGATCGAGAAGCCGAATTTGAACTCGTCCGCGTTGATGACCGTGTTGTAGCTGCCCAGGAACGCGCCAGCGACGCCGCCGAAGGCGGCGCCCATGGCGTACGACAGCAGCTTGGTGCGCACCATCGGGATGCCCATCGAGACAGCGGCGACCTCGTCCTCGCGCAGCGCCACCCAGGCGCGCCCCAGCCGCGAGTCCCGGACCCGGAAGTTGACGAACAGCGAGATCAGGACGAGCCCCAGGATCGTCCAGTACCAGGGCCTGAGGTGCAGCTCGTTGAACGTTCCCACGCCCGGGAAGTAGGGCGTGTCGACGCCGCTGATGCCGATGTTCCCGGCCGTCACCGGCATGCCCACGATCTTGATGTCGGTGCCGTTGACCGCGAACACCCGGATGATCTCGCCGAAGGCCAGCGTCACGATGGCGATGTAATCGCCGCGCAGCCGCAGCGTGGGCAGTCCGATCAGCACCCCGGCGAGCGAGGTCACAATGATCGCGCAGACGAGGATGAGCAGGAAGTTGAAGTGGATCCCCGGAAGCGTCGAGATCAAGTGGTTTACCAGGATGTGGGAGTTGGCCTTGAAGAAGAAGCCGCTGCCGAACCAGGCCAGGCAGTACGCGCCGAGGGCAAAGAATGCGACGTAACCGAGGTCGAGCAGCCCCGCGAAGCCGACGACGATGTTCAGGCCCAGGGCGAACACGACATAGGCCAGCGCGATGATCTGGGCGTTGATGAAGCCGCTGGTGTCCGAGAAGAAGAACGGGAGCACGATCCCGATCACGATCAGCACTGCCGCCAGTGCGCGCGTCCACCACGGCGGCAGCACACGCTCGATCGCCTGCCGCCACTCCCGCAGCTGAGCCCGCAGCTCGCTCATCGACTGCTCCTGGTGGCGCCGCGGGGAGCGGAAATGACGCTCATCCGGCTTCCCTGGTCTCCTCGCCGATCAGACCGCGCGGGCGCAGGACCATGATCAGCACGAGGTACCCGAACACGATTGCGGGCGTCCATTGGGGGCCAATGCGAGCGTCGGAGAGCTGCTGGATGCAGCCGATGATCAACCCTCCGAGCACGGCCCCGCGGATGTTGCCGATCCCACCCATGACTGCCGCCGTGAACGCGATCAGACCGGCTTCGAAGCCCTGGAAGTACCAGATCGTGGTCTCGTACAGCGCGTACACCAGCCCGGCGGCGCCGGCCAGCATCCCGCCGAGCAGGAACGTGAGCGAGATCGTCGTGTCGACGTTGATGCCCATCAGCCGGGCGGCCTCTGGATCCTGGGCGGTGGCGCGCATCGCCTTACCCAGCCGGGTCCGGGAGATGAACCAGGCCAACAACGCGACCAGCGGGATCGTCACCCCGACGGCGAACACGTCGGCGCGGCGGATGACCACCCCCGAGATCTGCAGGACGGTGTCGTTCTGGCGGATCAGATCCGACACGCCGGCCGGTGAGCCCCCGAGCCACAGCAGGCCGACGTTTTGCAGGATGAACGAGAATCCCACCGCCGTGATCAGCGGCGCCAGCTTCGGTGCCGAGCGCAACGGGCGGTAGGCGACCCGCTCGATGAGCACGTTGAGGCTGCCGCAGACCAGCATCGAGACGATCAGCGTAAGCAGCAGACCGAGCACGAGACCAACCGGACCGGTGGCAAGACCGAGCCCGATCGAGGCCCAGAAGCCGGCTCCGGTGAAGGAACCGATCATGAACACGTCGCCGTGGGCGAAATTGATCAGCTCGATGATCCCGTAGACCAGCGTGTAACCGATCGCGATCAGCGCCCAGATCGTCCCGTTGGAGATCCCCTGAACGAGGTTGTTGCCCAGGTAGGTGAGATCGTGGCTGGTCGTGGCGTGCCCGTGGGCAAACCCGGGATAGCCGCTCGTGAGATCGTGGATGCCGTAGATGATCGGCAGCGCGATCAGTGCCGCCGGTAGCCCCCAGCGGCCGAAGCTACGGCGAATCGGCGCCAGCAGTGAGGACAGGCGCGCGAGCGCTGAGGCCCGTGGCGCAAGCGAGTTCGCTTCCACGATGTGGATGGCGAGGCGCCGTGAGGGGCGGGGCCGCGCCCGCGGCCCCGCCCTCCCCCGGAGCGCCTACGGCGTGACTGACCTCTCGAACAGCGGATTTCCGTCGCTGCCGACCTTGTACAGGCCGTATGACTTCAGCGTCGTGTCCCCGTTGGCGTCAAACCCGTAGGTGCCGAGCACCGATGGGCGGGCCTTGACCGCGAACAGCGCCGACAGCACCGCGGACTTGTCGTTGCCCTTGGCGCCGACGCCGGCGATCGTGTCAAGCCCGAGCTTCATCACCTCGTAGCCGTAGATCGCGTACGGATCCGGACTGGCAGTCCCGTACTTGGCCTTGTAGTCGGCCAGGAACGTCTTGCCTCCCGGGTACGCGGTCAGGTTCTGCGTGGCCACCGTGCACTGGATCTTCGGCGCGATGTTGGCCGGGACCCCGTGCATGGCGGGGTTGGTGTAGGAACTGGTGCAGATTCCGTCGCCGCCGTAGATCTTGGCGTTTGGAAGCGCCGCGTTGACGTCCTTGGTGATCTGCACTGCTCCGTTGGAGACGATCCCGGCGAAGTAGAAGCAGTCCGCGCCCTGCCCCTTGATCGTCTGGGCGTAGGAGCGGAAGTTCGGCGCCGTGGGGTCGATTCCGGTGTTGCTGACGATGTTGATGCCGTACTGGCCCTTCTTGAGCTCGAGCAGCGCCGCCAACCCGGCCCCGTAGGACTCCTTGTCGTTGGCCACGGCGACCTTGGTGCAGCCATCATGCTTCATCGTCAGTAGGCCGGCAGCGGCCTGAATCGTGTCCCGGGGGACGATCCGCAGGAACGTGCGCTTCCCGGTGGGGTAGTACTTCTGCGGCTCGCCCGGAGCGGATCCTGGCTCATTGGTAGTCAGGCCGACGTAGGTGTTGGCCGGGCTCACCTGGGGCACGCCAGCCTCGTTGAGGATCGGGATCGAGACCTCGCTGGCGCCCGAGTTGAACTCGCCGATGTAGTACACGGCCTTGGCGTCGGTCGCCACCTTGCGCGCGTTGGCCGCGGTCTGGGTGGGATCCCACTTGCCCGCCTGTGCGGTGGAGTCGTCGAGCGACTGATAGTTGACCGTGAACTTCCCGGCCTTGCCGCCGGCCTGCGACAGCGCCAGCTTGATCCCGTTGACCATCGGATCAGTCTGAGCTGTGGAGGCGCCCTGGAGAGGCAGGCTGGAGTAGACGTCGACGGTGTTCGCGCCGCCACTGGAGCTGCTGGAGCCACCGCTCGAGCTACTCTTGCTGCTGCTGCCGCAGGCGCCCAGCGTCAGCACCGCGGCCGTGAGCAGACATCCGGTCATCGTCTTGCCGAGAATTCGCATGCTCCTCCTCTGTTAGATGCCAGGTTCTCGGTTCTCGCATTGGAGCGTAGTGGTGGGCCCGGATCGCAACAAGGCCCTACGGAGAGCCGCCCTAACGCAACGTTCACCCGACGTCAGTGGCCGCCAACATAAGCTGGTTCCACTCGTCTTATCTCAGGCTCCGATTGCCTTCCAGAAGGACAACTGCCCGGCCCGGACCCGGTAGACGCCGTACGCACCAACGGTGGTGTCGCCTGAGGCGCTGACGCTGTATGTCCCGAGGACGCTCTGGCGTCGATGAGTGGCAAACAGCGCGGCGCGGACTCGGCTGCGGCGCACCGCCCGAGTCCCGCCGTCGCTGGCCCGGCCGATGGCATCCAGCAACAGGCTGATTGACTCATAGCCGTAGATCGCCGCTGGCTGCGGAGGGCCATAACGCTGCGCGTACTGAGCCAGAAAGCGCTGCCCCGCCAGCGGCAGCGCGGATGGACCCAGCTCCGGAGAGGTGATCAGCAGGCGCGAATCAAGTCGCGCCGGGAGCCCGCCCTGACCAGGGTCGGCATAAGTGGTTTGGGCCAACCCAGCCGAGCCAAACAGCCTCGCATGGGGAAGTCCGGCAGCGAGCTGCTCGGTCAGCAGCACCGCGTTGCTCTCGGTGATTGCGCTGATGAGGACGCAATCGGCGCCGGTCGCGGCGACCGTTGCGGCCAGAGAGGTGTAATCGGTGGCCCGCGGATCGAAGGCCTGCACGCCGGCGACCCGCAGTCCAGCGTGCTGGGCGGCCAGCGCGAAGCTCGTCGCGGTGTCCTCGCCATCCACCTCGCCGTCGTCGAGGATATAGGTCGACCTACAACCGGCGCTGCGCTGAAGCGTCACCTGAGCACCAGCCTGGACGGCGTCGGTGGGAACGATCCGCACGAACGTCCGAATTCCCGTCGGGTAGTACTTGTCTGGCTCTCCGGGAGAGGCGCCGGGGCCGCCTGAGGTCAGCCCGACAGCGGTGCTGGCCGGGCTCACCTGGACGATCCCGGCGCGGGCCAGCACCGGAATCGAGACGGCGCTGGCTCCGGAGTTGAGCTCGCCGAGGTAACCGACTGTCGTCGAGTCGGCGACGGCCAGCCGCGCGTTCAGAGTCGTCTGACCCGGATCCCACTCGCCCCGCGCCGGCGTCGAGTCATCGAGGGGACGCAGCACGATCCGGTAATGCCCGACTCGCGATCGCGCCTGAGCGAGGGCCATGGTTGCGCCGTCGAGGATCGCCCGCGAATCGATCCGCGATGCCCCCAGCAACGGCAGGCTCGCGTAGATGGTCAGTTTGCGACCGGCGATGAGGTCACGCGGAGCGGCCTTGCCGCCGCAGCCGCCGAGCCCGGCAGCGACCGCGAGCAGCGCCGCCACCGCCGCCTGCGACGCCACCCTCGCGCCGCGGACGCTCACCCCGACGCTTGCGCGAACGGGACCAGCCTGCCGCCTTGGAGGCGCTCGAACACGATCGGCGCGATGGTGCTGTCCCCGTTGACGTCGATCGAGTAGGGGGCACCGAGTAAGGACGCTCGGTTGCGGATCGCGAAGAAGTCATGCACGACGGTGGCGCGATCATTGGCCGAGCTGCCGGCTTCTCTGAGCACATCGATCACCGCGGCCATCGCCTCGTAGCCAAAGATTGCCTGTGCCACCGGGGCATGGTGGTAGGTGCTCTGGAATGAGCTCAGAAAGATGCGACCGGTCGGATCGAGGTTATGGGGCAGGACACCCGGAGTGGAGACGTACAGGCTCAGCTTTCGCCTGCCCAGCGCCGAGGCCAACACCGGGTCTGCGAGCGCCGAGGGAGCAAACAGCTTCACCGCCGGATGCGCTGAGGCCACCGCGGCGAACAGGCCGGCGGCGGACGCCTCCGAGGCGGTGGCGAACAGCAGCCCGTCCGCGCCCGAGCTCGTGAATCCGGCCACCGTGGGCGGCCCGCTGCGTATGGCCAGCCCACCGGGAGCGGCCCTGATCGCGGCAGTGAGGCCGCGGCCGTAAACGCTTCCATCGTCGGTCACGTAGACCTGCTTGACGCCGAGCGTGGCCATCTGCCTGACCTGCGCGCGGGCCTCGGGCGTGGTCGTCGGCACCACGCGAGCGAACGTCCGACCGTAGGTCTTCAGCGATTCGTAGTAGCGCTCGGGCGCCCCGGGCACGGCGGCGGTCTTCTGGGTCAGCGCCACGGCGGTATCGCTCGGGGACACCTGCAGCAACTGCTGGGCGTTGGTGATACCGAGCGTGTCGGCCGAGCTCCCCGGGACGATCTCACCGAGGTAGGCGATCGCGCTGGTGTTCTGAATCGCCGTCCGAGCGTTGTCGGAGAGTCGGCTCGCCGACAACCGCGACAGCGACAGCTTGAACGACGTCACCTCCCCGACCTTCTGACTGAAGGCGAGCTGCTCGGCGTCGAGGACGTCCTGCGCCGCCGAGCCAGGGGCGGTTCCCGCGGGCGCACTCACGTAGATCGTCAGATCCCTGCCCGCCGCGGTAACGACGGTGCTTCCGCTGCCGGCGCAGCCGTCGAGGAGCGCCATCACGCCCAGAGCGGCGAGCAGCATCAGCGCGTGAGCGCGAAGCCGCGCCCTGGCTGATGCGAGCACGCCGCTGGGCACGAGGTTCGGGGCTAATCCCGCCGGCCAGGCAGGAACGGGATCACCTGCCGCACGGCGATCGCGATCAGCATCATCACGACGACGATCAGGATCGCGTCGAAGCCGGAGATGTTGAGCGCCCACAGGACGATCCACAGGCTGAGACCGGCGGTGGCGGTGAGGACCAGGCCCATGGGCTGGATGCTAACCGACGCGCTGGCCGCGCAGCGCACGGGCGAACTCGGCGACCAGCGCGCCCACCGCCGCCGCTGGATCGTCCGCCTCGTCGGCGGCCCGGACCAGCCGCGTCCCGACGATCACACCGTCGGCGCCTGCGGCCGCGGCCTGCACGGCCTGCTCCGGCGTGCCGATCCCGAAACCGACCGCCACCGGAACCTCGCTTTCAGCGCGCACTCGCGCCACGATCTCGCCGAGGCCGACGTCCACCACGCCGCGCTCGCCGGTGGTACCGGTTACGGCCACCGTGTAGAGGAAGCCACGAGCTCGGGCGCCGATCCGCCGCAGGCGCTCCGGTGGTGTGGTCGGAGCCACCAGCGGCACCAGCGCGACCTCCTGGCGGTCACACACCGCGAGCATCTCCGGGGCCTCCTCCAGCGGCAAATCGGGAACGATCACGCCGCTGATCCCGTGCGCCGTCAGCCCGTCCACAAAGCGCTCCAGTCCCCGCGCATGGACCAGGTTGAAGTAGCACATGAGCACGACTGGGACCTGGTCGGCGAGCGCCGCGCCCAGGGCCAGAACGTGGTGGAGCCTGGTCCCGGTGCCGAGGGCCCGCGCGCCCGCGGCGTGGATCACCGGTCCGTCGGCGAGGGGATCGGAGTACGGCACCCCCAGCTCGACCAGATCCGCGCCAGCGTCGGCGTAGGCTAGCCCGATTCGGCGGGAGTCCTCCAGGTTGGGGAAGCCGCCCATCAGGTAGGGCATCAGTGCCGCGCGCGCCTCCTGACCGGCCTCGGCGAACGAGGCCGCGATCATCTCCACGCCGCTCATGCGCCGGCGATCATCTCCACGCCGCCGACGGCCCGCGACGTCTTCACACCGCTCACGTGCCTGGGAAGGGCTGAAGCCGCTCGAGCGCTTCGGCCAGATCCTTGTCGCCACGGCCGGAGAGACAGACAAGGTCCAGCTCGCTGTCGTGGTTGGCCAGCGCCCAAGCCAGCGCGTGCGAGCTCTCCAGCGCCGGGATGATCCCCTCCAGCCGAGAGGTCAGCGCGAACGCCTGCAGCGCATCAGCGTCGCTGACGGCGACGTAACGAGCCCGTCCAGAGTCCCGCAGCCAGGCATGCTGAGGACCGGTCCCCGGGTAGTCAAGGCCGGCAGAGACCGAATGCGCTTCGAGGATCTGACCCTCCTCGTCCTGCATGATCGCTGAGAAGGCACCGTGCAGTATCCCGGCCATCCCCCCGACCGACAGAGGTGCTCCGTGACGTCCCGTCTCGACCCCCTCCCCCGCAGCCTCGACGCCAATCAGGCCCACCCCCACGTCCCCCACGAAGGGCACGAACATGCCGATCGCGTTGGAGCCGCCGCCGACACAGGCGATCACCCGGTCCGGGAGCCTCCCCGCCGCGTCCAGGATCTGCTCTCGCGCCTCGTCTCCGATCACGCGCTGCAGATCACGCACGAGGGCGGGAAACGGAGCCGGTCCCACGCACGAGCCGATGATGTAGTGCGTGTGTTCGACGTTGGCGACCCAGTCCCGGATCGCGGCCGAGACTGCCTCTTTGAGCGTCTTGGCGCCGACCTCCACGGGCGTCACGGTGGCACCGAGCAGCTGCATCCGCTCGACATTGGGACGCTGACGACGCATGTCCTCGGTCCCCATGTAGACGATGCACTCGAGGTCGAGCAAGGCGCAGGCGGTGGCGGCGGCGACACCGTGTTGTCCAGCGCCGGTCTCGGCAATTATTCGGTGCTTGCCCATGCGCCTGGCCAGCAGTGACTGGCCCAGCGCGTTGTTGATCTTGTGGGCGCCGGTGTGGTTGAGATCCTCGCGCTTGAGGTAGATCGGTCGGCCCGCAATGCCACTCAGGCGCGAGGCCAGGTACAGGGGCGATGGCCGACCGACGTAGGTGCTCAACAACGCGCTCAGCTGCGAGCTGAAGCTGGGATCCTCGCGCATGGTAAGCCAAGCCTGTTCGAGCTCGGCCAGCGCCGGCATCAGCGTCTCAGGCACGTACTGGCCGCCGTAGGGCCCGAACCGGTGCTCGAGGACGGTCATGCCACAGTCCGCTCCGGGGCGGGGAGGTTCGCCGGTGGCGGCTCGGCGGGAACGGCTCGCACGGCGTCGGCGAACGCCCGCAGCTTCGCCGGATCCTTGCGTCCCGGCGCAGCCTCGACCCCACTGGCCACGTCGACCGCGAAGGGATTGACGCTGGCGATGGCGGCGGCGACGTTGTCCGCGGTTAGCCCGCCGGACAGGATCAGCGGCACGCCCGGGGGGCGAGCCCGAGTCAGCTCCCACGCGAACGCGTGGCCGGTGCCGCCCGGGAGATCGTTGGTGAAGCCATCCAGCAGGTGGAAGTCGGTATGGAAAGGCGACAATGCCTGGATGTCGGCGCGGGTGCGGACGCGCGCGGCCTTGATAACCCGGCAGCCGGTGCGGCGAGCCGCTTCGGCGCAGTACGCCGGGCCCTCGTCGCCGTGCAGTTGGACCATTGTCAATCCGACCGTTTCCGCCGTCACCGCCACCTCCTGCAGAGTGGCGTTGACGAATACGCCCACCAGCTCCACCCGGCGCCTCACCACCGACGCGATCTCAGCTCCGCGTTCGCGCTGACATCGGCGGCGAGAGCCAGGCCAAAAGATCATCCCCAGAGCCCAGGCGCCGGCAGCGACCGCATGCTCAGCGTCTTCGACTCGGGTGAGGCCGCAGAACTTGATCTTGGGCGTGGGCATGCACTACATCGTAGGGCGAGAGGCTCAACGGCGGGCTCGTTGTGCGGCGGCTAGCCCCGGCTGAACGGGGTATCGCCGCCGGCGCGGAGCGCCAAGGCGCGGCAGGCGGCCTCGATGTCGGAGGCGCGCATCAATGCCTCCCCGATCAGCACGGCATCAACTCCGGCCCGGTTCAGGTCGTCGAGCTGCTCCGGTCGGTTGAACCCGGACTCGGCGACCACCGTGCTTCCCTCGGGTACTTCCGTCAGCAGTTCCAGCGTGCGCCGGGCGTCGACCTGGAGTGTGGTCAGGTCGCGGTTGTTGATCCCGATCAGCTGCGCTCCTACCGCGCGCGCGATCCGCAGCTCGTCGCGGTCGTGGACCTCCACCAGCGCCGCCATTCCCAACCCCAGCGCCTGCGCCTGGAGGTGGGTGATCTGGTGCGGGGAGAGAGCGGCGACGATCAGCAGGATCGCGTCGGCGCCGCAGGCGAAGGCCTCGGTGACCTGGTAGGGGTCGATGATGAAGTCCTTGCGCAAGATCGGGAGGGTGGAGCTGTTCCGCGCGCGACGGAGATCCTCCAGTGTGCCGCCGAAGCTGTCCGGCTCGGTCAGAATCGACAGCGCGGCTGCGCCGCCGCGCTCGTAGGCGGCGACGACGGCCTCCAGCTCCAGGTCCTCGCGGATCGCTCCGGCCGAGGGCGATCGCCGCTTGTGCTCGGCGATCAGCGACAGGCCCGGCCGCCGCAGGGCCGGCAGAAACGGCCGATGATCGCCGGCGCCCTGACGCTCGCTGACGGCATGCTGGAGCACGTTCTCCGATCGCGTCGATTTGCGACGCATCAGCGTGGCCCGGGTCTGGGCCAGGATCGGCTCGAGCCGGTTCATCACGCGCCATCCCCGCGCCAACGGAGGGCGTGGGGGCCGCCGCGGCCCATAGCACCCGGATCGGTCTGGTTGAACACTAGGCCGCCAGCTCCCGCGTACGGGTGACGAAGCGCTGGAGCGCCGCCGCCGCCGCGCCGCTGTCGATCGCCTGCTGGGCCGCCGTGACGCCGTGCTCCAGGGAGGCGGCGCCGCCACCAGCGTAGATTGCGGCGCCGGCGTTCAGCACCGCCAGATCCCGGCAGGCGCCGGTCTCCCCGGCGAAGATCCGGCGCGTGAGCTCGGCGTTCTGGTGAGGGTCGCCCCCGGGAATGGCCGCGGTGGGGGCCCGCTCCAGGGCGACGTCCTCGGGTGCAACCGAATAGCGGGCAAGCTCGCCGCCGCTCACCTCGATCACCTGCGTCGGGGCGGAGATGCTCAGCTCGTCGAGTCCGTCGTCGGAACTGACCAGCAGCGCGTGCCGAGTCCCGAGCAGCACCAGCGCCCCGGCCATCGTCTCCAGGTAACCGGGATCGGAGACGCCGATCAGCTGCCGCGACGCCCCCGCGGGGTTGGTCAACGGGCCGAGGAAGTTGAAGATCGTGCGCACTGCCAGCTGACGGCGCACGGGGACCACGTAGCGGGTCGCCTGGTGGTGGGCGGGGGCGAACATGAACCCAAACCCGACCTCCTCGATGCACCGCCCGACCGCGGCGGGATCGAGGTCGATCCGCGCCCCCAGCGCCTCCAGCAGGTCGGCCGATCCCGACAGGCCGGTCGCTGATCGGTTGCCGTGCTTGGCCACCGTGCAGCCCGCGCCGGTGGCGATCAACGCCGCCGTTGTGGAGACGTTGAAGGTGCGCCGGCCACCGCCGGTGCCGGCGGTGTCGAGCAGATCCGGGTTGGGGACCGTCACCCGCGACGCCAGCGCGCGCATCGCCTGAGCCAGACCGGCCAGCTCCGGCACCGTCTCCCCCTTGGTGCGCAGGGCGATCAGGAAGCCGGCGATCTGGATCTCGGAGGCGTTGCCGGCCATGATCTCCGACAGCACCGCGGCAGCGTTGTCCTGACTTAGGTCACGGCCGGAGGCGAGCCTGTCGATCGACGCCGTCAGCAGGTCGGTGTCCCCGGTCATTGGGTGCCGGCGAGGAAGTTGCCCAGGAGGTCCCGTCCCTGCTCGGTCAGGATTGATTCCGGGTGGAACTGAACCCCCTCCGCCGGCAGTTCGCGGTGGCGCACCGCCATGACCACGTCGGCGCCGAAGGCGCTGCGCTCCAGGATCCCTGGCAGCGAAGGGGCGGCCACCAGCGAGTGGTACCGGCCGACCTCCAGCGGGTCCCGCAAGCCACGGAAGATCGTCCGCCCGTCGTGTTCGATTGTCGTCGTCTTGCCGTGCACCGGCCGGTGGCGGACGACCTTCCCGCCCCAGGCCTGCACGAGCGCCTGATGGCCGAGGCAGACGCCGAGCGTCCGCACTCCCGCCTGAGGGAAGCGCAGCACCGCCTGGAGCGAGATCCCGGCCTGGTCAGGCGTACCCGGCCCGGGAGAGACGATGACGCGGTCATAGCCGCGGATCAGCAACTCCTCCACGGTGGCATGGTCATTGCGGACCACCTCCATCTCCGCTCCGAGCTCGCCGAGATACTGGACCAGGTTGTAGGTGAAGCTGTCGTAGTTGTCGAGGACCAGCACCCGCATCGCCGTCGCCTCCCTCAGCTCCAATCCGGCTGCGCCACCGCCAGCTCGATCGCCTGGAGCACCGCGCGAGCCTTGGCCTCGGACTCACGGAACTCGTAGTCGGGCTTGGCGTCGGCGACGGTGCCGCCGCCGGCCTGGATGTGCGCGATCCCGTCCTTGATGACCACCGTCCGGATGTGGATGCACGTGTCCAGATCTCCCGAGTAACTGGCGTAGCCGATCGCCCCGCCGTAGCCCCCGCGCTTGACCGATTCCAGCTCGTCGATGATCTGCATCGCGCGAACCTTGGGGGCCCCGGACAGCGTGCCGGCGGGCAGGACCGAGCGCAGTGCTTCGAGCGCGCCGACGTCGTGGCGCAGCCGGCCGGCGACGCTGGAGACGATGTGCATCACGTGGCTGTAGTTCTCGACCGTCATGAAGTTCTCGACGTTCACGGTCCCGTATTCGCACACCCGCCCGAGGTCGTTGCGCCCAAGATCGACGAGCATCACGTGCTCGGCACGCTCCTTGGGATCGGCCAGCAGCTCCTGGGCGATCCGCTCGTCCTCCTCCGGCGTCTGCCCGCGCGGCCTTGTCCCGGCGATCGGCCGGGTGGAGACGCGGCGTCCGCCGACCGTGATCAGCGGCTCCGGGCTGGCGCCCGCCACCTCGAAGTCGCCGAAGTCCAGAAAGTACATGTACGGGCTGGGATTGACCGCGCGCAAGCCGCGGTAGATCGAGAACGCCTGCACTGGGACTGGCGCCGACCAGCGCTGCGAGGGCACGACCTGGTAGGCATCGCCGGCATGGATGTACTCGATGATCCGAGCGACCATCCACTCGAACTCCGAACGCTCCAGGTTGGACTGGAACTGCGGCGTCGCGCGACCGCCGCCCGGAGGCCGGTCTGGGCGTGGCACCGGACCGGCCAGACGCCAGCGGATCTCCGCGATCGTCTCGAGCGCACGCCTATAACCGCCGGCCACGTCCTCATCCACGTAGACGTTGGCCAGCACCGAAACGGTGTGCCTGAGGTGGTCGAAGACCACCAGGGCGTCGGTCAGCATCAGGGCCAGGTCAGGGAGCCCGATGGTGTCCGGGTTTGTCGGACCGAGGGGCTCGACGGTGCGGACGAGGTCGTAGGCGAACATCCCGACGGCTCCCCCTGCGAACGGCGGCAGCCCGGGCAGCGGCGGAACCCGGTAGCGCGCCAGCTGTTCGGCCGCAAGTTGGTACGGATCACCGGGATCGCCCAGCGACCAGCGGAGCACGCTGCGGGGACGAAAGCCGATGAACGAGTAACGCCCAACGCGCCCCTGTTCGGCCGACTCCAGCAGGAACGATGGCCCCTGCTCGCGCAGCTTCAGAAAGGCCGACACGGGCGTCTGACAATCGTCGATGAACGTCTCCACCAGCGGGACCAGGCTGTACTCCCGAGCCAGCTCGCGGACCCGCTCGAGCGACGGGCTCGCGCCAGTGTCCTCAGCGCTGGCGACGGCCATCGAGCACTCGTTCGGCATCGCTCAGCGACAGGCTGCGCCCATGCAGCAGCACGGCCAGGTGGTAGATCAAGTCGGCGGCCTCCTCCGCCACCCGGGTGTCCGACTCCTCGCGTGCCGCGCGCACCACCTCCTCGGCTTCCTCCCGCACCTTGGCTGCAGCCAGGTCCGGATCGGCCAACAGCTCAGCGGTGTAGGAGCCTTGCGGGCGGGTGGCGGATCGCCCAGCGATCGTGCGCTCGAGCGTCGGCAGCGCCTCGTGGGGGGCGGCGGGATCCAGCTCGCCGCGGTGAAAGCAGGTTCGATGGCCGGTGTGGCAGGCCGGTCCGGCGGGCGTAACCAGCGCGAGCAGTGCGTCAGCGTCGCAGTCGTAGCGGATCGCCCTGACGGTCTGCGTGTTGCCCGAGCTCGCGCCCTTGTGCCACAGCTCCTGGCGGGAGCGGCTGAAGAAGTGCATCTCACCGGTCTGGCGCGTCAGCCGCAGCGCCTCCTCGTTCATGTAGGCCAGCGTCAGCACCTCGCCACTGCGCCAGTCCTGCACCACGCATGGCGCCAGGCCGCGCTCATCGAATGCGATTTCGGCGTCGTCCATGAGAAGCACGATTCTAGGTCGCGGGGACGGCCACACCACGCCGGTCCGGTCTTCGATGGCGTGCTCAGGCCGAACTACAGCGATGGAGCTCGGTCGCCACTGTGGATGGCTACTCGATGCCCAGCCGGTCAAGGACGCGGTCGTCCGCGCGCCAGTGGCGGCGTACGCGAACCGACAGCTCCAGATGCACTCGGACTCCCAGCTCGCGCTCAATCGCCTGCCGGGCCGCCGTTCCGATCGCCTTGACCATGCTGCCCCCAGCACCGATCAGGATCCCCTTCTGCGATGGTGTCTCAGCCAGGATCACGGCCTCGATCCTGAGTAGATCAGGACGTCCGGAATCGATCTGCTCGATCTCGACTTCGACCGCGTGCGGCACCTCCTGGCGGGTTCGGCGCAGGATCTGCTCCCGAACGAGCTCCGCCAGCAGGACCTCCTGGGATTGATCTGAGTGCTCGTGGGCAGAGAAGTAGAACGGCCCGGGCGGAAGCAGGGACACCAACTGCTCCACCAGCAGCCTCACCCCCGAGCCAGTCCGAGCTGAGACAGGGAAGATCTCCTGGGCCACGTCCAGCTGCTCGGCGTCGTGAAGCGTCGCGGCGATTCGCGGCCGGTCGCTGCTGTCGATCTTGTTGACGGCGATAACCACCGGCACGTCGGCCGCCCGCAGCAGCTCGGCGATGAACCGGTCCCCGGGGCCGACTCGCTGCTCGGCGCTGAGCAGGAGCAGGCACCCATCGGCGTCGGCCAGCTCGCGCTCCACGCGTCGCTGCATGCGCTCGGTGAGGGCATCACGTGGCCGTTGCACCCCGGGCAGGTCGACGAGCACCAGCTGCCAGTCGGGCCCGCTGGCCACGCCCCGAATCGCCCGGCGGGTGGTCTGCGGCTTGTCGGAAACGATCGCCACCTTGGCTCCGACGATCGCGTTGGCCAGCGTCGACTTGCCCACGTTCGGTCGCCCCGCCAGGGCCACGAAGCCCGACCGCGTCTCCCCTCCGCCGCGCGCCCCCACCACGGTCAGCTCACCCAGCGCATCAGCTCAGCCTGCAGCGCCAGCATCTCGCCGTCGTCGCGCTCGTGATCCATCCCGCTCAGGTGCAACGCGCCGTGGACCACCGCCTCCCGGATGTCCTCTGTCTGCGCGGGGCAGATCACGATATCGCCGAGCTCACGCGGACCTGAAGAGTGCCCGTCCTGGTCGACGCCAAACGAGAGCACGTCGGTGGGTGCGTCGATCCGACGGAACTGCACGTTCAGCTCGCGGATCCGTTCCTCGTCGACGAACTCAACGGCGATGTGCCCGTCGCCAATCCCCGCTGAGGACAGCGCCAGCGCGCACAGCTCCTCCACCTCTACTCCGGTGGGTCCCTCGGGACCCAGCTCCGCGACGCCGATCACTTCGATGTCCAGCACCGATCCGCGCTCAGGCACGCTTACGAGGCCACAGCTCCGGTGCCAGCCGCTGCGCATGCTCGTTGTAGGCGGCAACGATCCGCCGTACCAGCTTGTGGCGCACGACGTCTTCGTCACCGAAGCGGACGAACTCGATGCCCTCGACCTCAGCGAGGATGTCGGAGACCACGATCAGCCCAGAGTCCTGCTCGCGCGGAAGGTCGATCTGAGTCACGTCGCCGGTGACGACGATCTTCGAGTTGAAGCCGAGACGGGTCAGGAACATCTTCATCTGCTCAGGGCTGGTGTTCTGCGCCTCGTCGAGGATGATGAAGCTGTCGTTGAGCGTGCGGCCACGCATGAACGCCAGCGGCGCCACCTCGATCGCCCCCCGCTCCAGGTACTGGCTGACCCGCTCGGGCTCGAGCATGTCGTGGAGAGCGTCGAACAACGGCCGCAGGTACGGGTCGACCTTGGCCATCAGGTCGCCCGGCAGGAACCCGAGCCGCTCGCCGGCCTCGACCGCGGGACGGGTGAGGATGATGCGGCCGCATTCCCGCCGGCTGAGCGCCGCCGCGGCCAGGGCCACGGCGAGGAAGGTCTTGCCGGTTCCCGCCGGTCCGATCCCGAAGGTGATCGTGCTCGTGCGGATCGCATCGACGTAACGCTTCTGGTTGATGGTCTTGGGTGCGACCTTCGTGCTGCGATGGCGCCAGATGATGTCCTCCAGGATCTCCGAGGGCGACTCGTGCGCCTGGAGTGCCCGCGAGACCGCCTCGATCGTCCCGGGTGCGATCTCGTGGCCCTGAACCACCAGCTCGGCCAGCTCGCGGATCACGTCACTCGCGGCCTGGACCGCGTCGGCATCCCCCTGGAGCGTCAGCACGTTCCCTCGCAGGAACACCTCGCAGGCCAGCTGGCCCTCCAGCGCGCGCAGGATCGCGTCCTCGCTGCCGGCCAGCTCGGTGGCCACGGAATTGTCGAGCTCGAGTTGCGTTCGCACCCGGCGCCTACGCCCCCAGCGCCTCGCGCACCCGGGCGGAGGTACGACGGCCATCCGCGCGCCCATCGGCGCTGGCCATCACGGCCTTCATCACCTGGCCAAGATCACCTGGAGAGCTGGCGCCAGTTTGGGCGATGGCCTCCCGCACCAGCGCGTCGAGCTCGGCATCGCTGAGCTCACCGGGGAGGTAGGCCTCGATCAGACGCGCCTCGGACTCCTCTTGGGCAGCGAGCTCCGGTCGGCCGCCGTCGCGAAACTGGGCGGCCGCGTCCAACCGGCGCTTGCGTTCGCGCCGGAGTACCGCCAGCTCGTCCCCGGAGCCCTCCTTGGCGTCCTTCTGCAACTCGGACAGAACCAGCCGCAGTGCGCCCACCCGCTGCTTCTCCCCACCCTTCATCGCGGTGGTGATATCGCCCCTAACCTGTTCTGCGAGCGTCACTGGAGTCCCAGGATAGCCCTCGCGCGACGGGATCAGGCCGAACCCGCCGCACCACGGCGGCGACTCCTTCTACCTCGGAGAGAGTGTGCCGCCCACGACCGGCGCCGACTCGTGCTCAAAGATGCTGGCAGCGCTGCGCGGTGTCCTCAGGTGGTGCCTCGCTGAGCGGAGAGGGAGCTCAGACGCGAAACCAGCCCGAGGCTTGGGCCGTGGAGCGAGCAGATCGAGGAGCAGGCCACCGAAGCTGACGCCGATCGCGAGCGGGTTGAGGGTTCGCAAGGTGCCGTGGAGGATGCTCCTGATCGTGCTCCTCGTCACCGGCCCGATGTCCAGGATTACCAGCCGCGGCATTGTCCAGGCGCTGGCCCTTGAACCAGCCGGGCCGACGCCGGTCAACCGCCGGGCGCGAGCAGCAGCGCCGCCCACTCCCCCCGCTCATGCCGCCGGACCTCGGTTAGCCCGCTGCGGGCGAAGGCGGCGGCGATTCGGTCGGCTTCGGCCACGAGCAGCCCTCCGACGATCAGCTGCCGAGGGGGATGCCGGCACCGCTGCACGAACCGCTGCGCGAGCTCCAGCAGCAGCGGACCGAGCAGGTTGGCGACCAGGGTTCCGGCGGCTTCGAGCGGGTCCGGCACCGGCTCGGTTCGCCCGTGCGGGGATGCGGCCCCAGCCGACGTGTTCGCCTCGCGCAGGTCGAAGCACCGGACCGCCAGCGCGACACCGTTGACCTTTGCGTTGGCCACGGTCGCCTCGATGCTGAGTCGATCGTTGTCGAGCGCCAGTACTGGGCTCCAGCCCAGCCGGGCAGCGGTGATCGCCAGGATGCCGGATCCGCAGCCCAGGTCGACGAACCCGCCGCCCGGAGCCAGCTCCAGCATCAGCTCCAGGCACAGTCGCGTGGTGGCGTGGGCGCCGGTGCCGAAGGCTCGTCCGGGATCGATCACGAGCTCGATCGGCGTCCCGGCGGCCAATTCCCACGGTGGCCGAATCCTCAGGCGGCCGCCCACGACCACCGGCCGATGGAACTCACGCCAGCGCTCGACCCAGTCATCGGCTATCTCCGAGCTGCTGACCTCCACCAGCGCCCCGCCGGCGGCAGCCCGCAGGTCCGGCAGCGTCGGAAGCTCGCCCGGCGCTCCGTAAACCGCGTACTCGGTGACCCCCGCACCCCGGTCCACCTCCTCCACTCCTCCCGGCGCGAGCTCGAGCAGCTCCGCCAGGACCACCTCGGCCTGGTCGGCGCTGACGCGAACGGCGAGTCTGATCAACCCCCGAGGGCTCGCTTGAGCTTGGCGAACACGCCCTCCTCGGTGCGGAGGTTGTGGTCGGTCATCGACTCGGACAGCTCCTGCAGGAGCTCGCGCTGCCTGGGCTTGAGATGGCGTGGGACGACCACGTTGACAACCACCCGCAGATCGCCGGTGCCGCGTCCGCGTACTGACGGCATCCCGGCTCCACGGACAGTCAGGCTCGTGTGCGGCTGAGTTCCGGCTGGGATCTGAAGCTCCACCGGTCCGTCGACCGTTGGCACCTCGATAGTGGTCCCGAGCGCTGCCCGCGGTGCGGAGACGTCGACCGCGGTCACGAGGTCATCACCGTCGCGCAGGAAGCGAGGATCCTCACGGACCCGCACGAGCACGTACAGGTCCCCGGAGGGCCCACCCCGCTCTCCGGCGTGACCGCGCCCGCTGAGGCGGATGCGCTGACCGTCGGCGATTCCGGCCGGGATGTCGACTGTGACCTGGGCACGCTCCACCTTGCGTCCGGCGCCGCTGCACTGCTGACATGGATCACGAGCGATGCGCCCATCTCCGTGGCAGACGTCGCATGCGGCGGCGCGGACCACCTGCCCGAACGGAGTCCGGGAGACGGCGCGGAGCTGGCCGCTGCCGCCACAGCGCCCGCAGGTCTCGATCGGCGTGCCCGGCTCGGCGCCGTTGCCGCGACAGTGCTCGCACAGGGAGATCACGTCGTAGCTGACCTCGGCCCGAGTGCCGCGCGCGGCCTGCAAGAGGTCGATCTCGATCGCGGCGCCGACGTCCTCGCCCTGGAGCGTTCCGCCGGGACGGCCTCCACCGCCGAAGATGTCACCGAACGGGCTCCCGCCGCCGAAGAACGCCTGAAAGATGTCGGACACGGAGCCGAAGCCCTCGAAGTTCGGCGCGTAACCCCCGCTGCGCAGGCCTTCGTGACCGTAGCGATCGTAAGTGGCGCGACGGTCCGGATCGGACAGCACCTCGTACGCCTCGGCAGCCTGCTTGAACTTGAGCTCGGCATCCGGGTCGTTGCGGTTGACATCGGGATGCAGCTCGCGAGCGAGCCGGCGGAAGGCCTTCTTGATCTCGGCCTCGCCGGCGTCACGGGAGATCCCGAGCACGTCGTAGTAGTCACGGGGCATGTTCCTAGCGCTCGTCATCACCCTGGGTGTTCCTGGCGCTCGACATCACGATCCCGAAGGAGGTTCCTAGCGCTCGTCATAGACTTCCGTGATGAACGTGGAGAGCTGCTTGGCTGCCTCCCGGACGCTGCCAATCGCCCGGGCATAGTCCATCCTCAGCGGTCCGATCACCGAGACCGTGCCCAGCCGCCGCTGCGGCAGCCCATAGCCGGCGGCCACGAGCGCCAGCGATCGCAGGGCGGGGGCATCGTTCTCGGTGCCGATGCGCACGAGGACGTCGCGCTGGGACAGGGTCGAACGCAGTACGCCGAGCAGGGCCACCCGCCGCTCGAGCATGTCCATGAGCGCGTTCAGCTCGGACACGTCCCCGAATCGGTCGCCCTGCAGCAGCCGGGAGGTCCCTTCCACGTACAGCGTCTCCTGTGCGCCCTCCTCCAGCTCGGTGAACACCGGTGCCAGCGCATCCAGGAACGCCGACTCGCGCGCGGACAACGAGGGATCGTGCAGGCGCTGATGGAGCATCCGCGCGCCCAGACCGAGGCCGACAAGACGCTCGTTGAGATAACTCGCTGCCCAGTCGGCCAGACCCGGGTCGACCAGTTCGGCGAATGTGAACAGGCGCTTGGTCACCCCGCCGGTGGAGGTAATGACCACGACCATCAGCACCTGCGGCTGCAGCACCAGAACCTCGACGTGCCTGATGGTTGAGGTCTCGATCGGTGGCGCGGTGACAATCGCCAGCAAGTTGGTGATCTGAGAGAGCGTCTCGGAGGTGATCCGCATGGCCTCGTCGAGCTCGCGGCGGACCAGCGACAGTGACAGCCGCGGTCCGGTGGCCTGCGCCGGCAGTAGACGATCGACGAAGTACCGGTAGCCGGCTTCGGTGGGCACCCGGCCAGCGGAGGTGTGAGGATGGGCGAGGAGGCCGAGCTCCTCCAGGTTTGCCAGCTCGCCCCGGATCGTGGAAGGCCCCCATTCGACGCCGGCGGCCAGCGCTTTGGAGGCCACGGGCGAGCCGGCGGACAGATACTCGTCCACCACTTTGCGCAGCACCAGCTCCTGACGGTCGGTCAGCATCGCCCTGATTGTAGGTCGACCGTTCCGGCCGACCGTTGATCAGAGCTGAAGCTCGGCGATCCCGCTGCGGATGATCCGCTGGCCGCCTTGTTCGGCCTCCGAGTGCACCGTCGCGACCGCATCGCCGACCTGCTGGACGGAGCCGCGCACGGCGATCGGCTCGTCCATCACCCCCAGGCCACGGAATTGGACGCTCAACCGCTTGAGCGCCTGCGGCCCACCAGCGGCCTCGGTATGGGCGCGGGCGACCTGCGCCATCGTCCACAATCCGTGCAGGATGCGACCCGGGAGGCCGACCTGACGGGCGAAGTCCTCGTCGATATGGATCGGATTGAAGTCTCCACTGGCCCCGGCGTAGCGAACGGTCACGAACCGGTCCGGCGTGACGGTCAGCTCGATCGGATCGCCCTCCTTCAGCGTCATGCCGTCCCCCGAACGATGTTCGTCCAGGTGCCGGTGCATACGGTTTCCGCGCGCTCGTTCTCCGACACCGACTCGAACACGAAGAAGTTCATCCCCCCGCGCTGAGAGATGTCCTTGACCATCGCGGTGGTGGTGATCTCGTCGCCCGCGATGACCAGCGGTCCCCAGCGAAATTCCTGCGCGCCGTGGACCATCATCGCGAAGTCGATTCCGACCTCGGGGTCGAACAGCCCCGGGACCACGGCCCGCGAGGAATACACCACCGCGAACATCGGCGGCGCGACCAGGTCGGCGTGCCCGGCGTCCCGGGCCGCCTCCAGGTCATGGTGCAGCGGGTTCGTCTCGCCGACCGCGGCGGCGTACTCACGGATCTTCTCGCGCCCGACGGCATAGGTGACTGGCTCGTAGCGCTTGCCCAGCGCGCCGGTGTTCACGGCCATCGCGGCAGTCTCTCAGATGATCACCGGAACCGACCCGCCGTCCACCGACCAGGCCGCCCCGGCAACGTTGGCGGCAGCTTCGGAGCACAGGAACGCGATCACCGCCGCCACCTCCCCCTCGGTGCCGAGCCGGCCCAGGGGAATCTTGGCTGCGGTGGAGTCGAGCACCTCCTGACGAGTGCGTCCGCGAGCCCGCGCCTGCTGGTCGGCCAGGCCGCCGTCGGCCAGCCACAGCTCGCTGCCGATCGGTCCCGGGGCGAGCGCGTTGACCAGCACCCCCTCGCCCGCGAAGCGATCGGCAAACGCACGGGAAAGCGATAGCTCCGCGGCCTTGGTCACCGAGTAGGCGAGGTTGGTCTGCGAGGGCCGCTTGCCCGAGGAGGAGCAGACGTTGACGATCCGTCCCCATCCCCGCCGGGCCATTGCCGGCGCCGCGGCGCGCATCATCCGCATCGGCGCCATCACATGCAGCTGCCACTGCTGCTGCCACTCCTCATCGGTCAGTTCCTCCAGCGCGCGAAGCGAGCTGGTGCCGGCGTTGTTGACCAGCGCGTCGATCCGGGCGAAGCGGGTGATGCATTCCTGCAGAGCCTGCTCCCCGGCCGCGGCGCCGGTGACATCAAGCACCAGCGCCTCGGCCCGAGCATCCAACTTCCGGCACCGCTTAACCGTGGCGTCCAGTTGCTCGGCGTCCCGAGCGATCAGCAGCAGGGATGCGCCCTCGCCGGCCAGCGCCGTCGCGGCCGCGGCACCGATCCCGCGCGAGGCGCCGGTGATCACGCAGGCGCGGTCGCGCAGGCCGAGGTTCATCGCTCCAGATTCTCACACGCCGCTCCCGCAGGGGGAGTGGGCGTGGCTGCTGCCGCGAACTCACCGCGCGAAGACGAGGCGCAACGGGCCAGCACCTCGACCCCGTAGCGCAACGACCCGTGCGACAGGTTCCCGTAGCCCAGCACCAGCCCCGGGCCCCGATCCGTCTCCGTGCGATGGGTGCCCAGGCCGTCCACCAGCACGCCCTCGGCCGCGGCGGCAGCCACCAGGCGCTCCTCCACGATCTCTTCCGGCAGCTCCACCAGCGCAAACACCCCGGCGGGAACACCGCTGACGCGCGCCGCCGGGATCGATTCCGCCAGCAGGGTCACCAGCGCCTGGCGGCGCTCCCGGTAAGCCAGGCGCATCCGGCGGAGATGCCGCTCCAGTCCGCCGTGCGCGAGGAAGTCGGCCAGGGCCAGCTGCTCGATCACTGACGTCGTCCCCTCGGCGGTGGCCTTCTCGTAGGTCAGCGCGCCGGTCAGCCACGACGGGGACAGGATGCAGCCGAGGGCCAGCCCGGGCGCGAGCCGCTGGCTGAACGACCCGATGTGGCAGACGCGCTCCGGCGTCAGGCCTTGCAGCGCCCCCACGGCCTCGCGGTCCAGGCGCAGCTCGGAGTCGTAGTCGTCCTCGACGATCAAAGCGTCCCGCTCCTCGGCCCACTCGAGCAGCCTGGCCCGGCGCTCGGAGTCGAGCACGACGCCGGTGGGGAACTGATGAGCCGGGGTGATCACCACCGCCTCGCAGCCCGAGCGTGACAGCGCCGGGACCGAGATCCCATGCTCGTCGACGGGGATCGCGACAGGGTGCAGCCCCGCCCGCTCGGCGATCAGCCGGTGCCCCAGCCAGCCCGGGTCCTCGATCGCGATCTGGTCCAGACCCCGGTCGCGGAGGGTCCGACACAACAGCGCCAACCCCTGGGTGAAGCCCGCGCAGACGATCGTGTGCTCGGGCTCCGGCGCCGCCGCTCGCACCCGGCTCAGGTAGCCCATCAGCTCGTCACGCAAGCGAGGGTGGCCCCGAGGATCCCCACGGCCGAGTGCGGCGAACGGGGCCCGGTTCAGCGCCGCCCGCATCGAGCGCAGCCAGACCGCCCGCGGAAACGACGTCAGGTCGGGCACACCGGGATCGAAGCTGACGCGGTAGCCGCGCTGCAGCGCCCGGGCGGGCACCGGGGCACGCTCGGCGCTGGGAGCTTCGGCCACGCGCGTCGGGGCGCCCTGAGAAGCAACCAGGTAACCCTCGGCGACCAGCTGCGAATAGGCCTCCAGCACCACTCCGCGCGAGACGCCGAGCGTCGTGGCCAGCGCCCGGGAAGACGGCAGGCGCATCCCCGGATGTAGTCGTCTGGATCGAATGTCGGCGCGTAGCCTCTGCTCGAGTTGCTCGTGGAGGGCGACACTGCTGTCGCGCTTCAGCCTCAGCAGCAGATCGTGATCCGAAACTGGCTCTGGCTGGGCCGCCACGACTGGACCTTAACAACATGCCAGTTGCCGGTCTAGCGTGCATCCGATGCGAACCATCACCGTCATTGGCGGCGGCATCGCGGGGCTTACAGCGGCGATCTCCAGCGCCGAGCAGGGCATCCCGGTGCGACTGCTCGAGGCCCATGAGCAGCTGGGTGGCCGGGCACGAAGCGCCGAGGGGCCCTACAAGGCCAATCTCGGCCCCCACGCGTTGCTCTCCGGCAGCCCGTTCTGGCGCTGGCTGGCCGAGCGAGACCTGCTCCCGCCCCACGTACGTCCGCCTCTCTCGGGCGCGCGCTTTCGTTGGCGCGACGAGATCCGGCGGGTGCCAGCGGTCGGCGCGGCGGTGGCGGCACTGCGGCTGCGCGGGCGAGCCGCGCCGGTCGATCTGGACTTCCGGACCTGGGCCGCTGCCCACGTTGGTGCGGAGGCGGCGCAGACGCTTGCCCGCAGCGCCGGGATCCTCACCTACCACCACGATCCTGGAGAGCTGTCGGCGGCGTTCTTATGGGAGCCGCTGGTCCGGGGCCTGCTGTCCGCGCCGCCCAGCGCTCGCTTTCCAATCGGCGGCTGGAGCACGATCATCGAGCGACTGGGCGAGCGCGCGCGGTCGCTCGGGGTGGAGGTGCAAACCGGCCACCGGGTCACAGTGCTTCCGGCCGCGCCGGTGGTCGTGGCCACCGAGCTGGCCCAGGCCCGAGAGCTGCTTGAAGATCCGTCGCTGCGATGGCTGAGCGGGAAGTCGGTTTGCCTGGACCTGGCCGTAAGCCACCGGCGTGGGGACCCATTCGTGGTCGTCGACCTCCAGGAGGCGGGCTGGGCTGAGCGATACACCGCGTCTGACCCGTCGCTGGCTCCCCCCGGAGAGGAGCTGATTCAGGCGCAGATGCCGGTGCGCCCAGGGGAATCAGGTGACTCAGCGGCCGCTCGGCTGGAGCGGCTGCTCGATGCTGCGTTCGCCGACTGGCGTCCGCGGGAGACGTGGCGGCGGCGACAGCTGATGGATGGACGCACCGGGGCGCTGGACATGCCCGGAAGGACCTGGCGAGACCGGCCGGCGGTCGACCGCGGCGGCGGCCTGTTCCTGGCTGGCGACATGGTCGCGGCGCCCGGTTGCCTGTCCGAGATCGCCTGGGCGAGCGCCGTGGAGGCCAGCCGCCTGGCGGTGGCGGCGGCGAAGGAGGACCATGCCCGGGTCGGCTCCAGGCCGGCCTCGGCAGCTAGCGTAGGGGTCGGCACGACAGCGGGCGCCGCGGCGGGCACTGGCTCCGGAGCGCCAGCGTGATCGCGGCGCGCGCGGGCCTGGTACTGGTAGCAGCAGCGCAGGCGGAGGTCGGGATCTGGGGCCTCCTCTCCCCCCACGGGTTCTTCGAGAACTTCCCCGGCGCCGGGCATCACTGGGTATCCACGCTCGGGCCCTACAACGAGCATCTGGTCCGCGACTATGCGGCCGCTTCGCTTGGCCTGAGCGCGCTGATGCTCGCTGCCGCGATCTGGTTCGGAGCGCAGCTGGTGCTCGTGGCCGGCGTCGCCTTCCTGGTCGCGACCTTGCCCCACTTCGCCTACCACTTGACCACGACCGACAGCCTCTCGACAGCCGACAACATCGCCAGCCTCGGCGCTTTTGCCCTGGAGCTGATGCTCGTCCTCGCGGCGATGTTGATCGCCACCCGCAACCGACAGGAGGTGAGCCGATGGCCCGGATCAAGGCGGCCGAGCCTCACGGACTCGACCCGATCCGCCGGCTGAGCTACGCGGCGGCCCGGCGCATGTACGGCAGGACGCTGGCCCCGACCGAGATCGTCGCCCACCACCGGCCGCTGCTGGCCGGATTCGGGGCGGTGTCGCTGGCCCTTGAGCGCTTCTCGCGCTCGGTGCCGCCGCGGTTCAAGCATCTGGCCATGCTCCGGGTGTCCCAGCTCGTCGGTTGTGAATGGTGCCTTGACTTCGGCTCGCGGTTGGCTCAGCAGGCTGGGTGTCCCGAGCAGGACCTCCGGGAGCTCAGCCGGTGGCGAGAGTCATCGCGGTTCGGCGAACTCGAGCGCCTGGTGCTGGAATATGCCGAGGCGATGACCCGCACCCCGGTCGAGGTCTCAGACGAGCTGTTCGAGCGACTGCGATCCCGCTTCGACCCACAGCAGATCGTCGAGCTGACGATGGCGATCGGCTTGGAGAACCTGTACAGCCGCTCAAATTGGGCACTGGGCATCGAGGGCGAGGGGTTCTCGGAAGGGATGTACTGCGTGCGGCCGGGTGGCAGCACGATCGAGGCAACCTCGGAGGATGTTGTCGAGGCGACTCCCGCGCGCTAGCCTTCAGCGATGGCCCCACGCCGCACCCTGAGAGCCTCCGACGCCGAGCGGGAGCTGGTTGCCGAGCGCCTCCGCCAGGCCACCGCCGAGGGCCGGCTGCTGGCGGAGGAGCTCGAGGAACGGCTGTCCCGGGCGCTGCGCGCGCGCACCTACGGGGAGCTCGACGCACTCGTCGCCGACCTGCCGAGCCGGCGGATCGCGACGCGGCCTCGGCGGCAGATGTCAACGCTCACCGGGGCGGCAATGGTGGCGATGGCGACGGTAGTTGCGGTGGCGATGCTCGCCGTTGCCGCGCTGCTGATCACGGGACTCATGGCGGGGTGGGCACTGTGGGTGTTGGCGGGCTGGTGGTTCGTTGGCCACAGACGCCGGACCTGTGTGCGCCATCACCCCCAGCCGGGCATGCGGTTCGTCGGGCGCCGCGGCGCGCTCTAGCCGCGTTGAGCATCCTTGCCTCGCCGCGCCGGCGGCCCGTGCGGCGGTCGACTGACGCCGTTCGCTGAGCTAGCCGGTCAGCGGCAGCACCATCGCGGGCTTTTCGATTTCGTGGTCGCTGGCGGTGGCCACCACCCCGGTGCCAACCGCGAAGAATTCGATCACATGCGAGCCCCAGCCATGGCTGCGTTCAACGATTCGCGCGCCGACGATGCCTTCGGCCTGGAGCTCGGACGATTCGCTCTGCATCCGCTGCATCGCCAGCTCCCTGGCCTCATACAGGGCCTGCGTGTAGGTCGCCATCTCCTGGTTGCGTCCGATCTGCCTCCACGATGCCCGCAAGCCCTGATGGGCGACGTGGTAGACGCAGTTGCCCATCACCATCCCCACCGGCCGATAGCCGGCCCGCAGCAGCGTGGAGAAATCCTGGCCGCTCAGGTCAGAGGTAAAGGGCCTCCCGTTGGGTGCCCGGTGCAGCTCCCCCCCGCGGTGCTTGACCGCCGTCCCGACGGCAATGAACTCCGCCAGCTCGGCGCCCCATTCGTAGCGCCCGATATCCAGGCGCACCCCGACCACTCCGTCGGCTCCGAGCTGGTCGGCCTCCTCCTCCATACGGGTCATCGCCAACTCCCGCGCGTGGTACATCGCCTGCGTGAGGACGCCCATCTCCTGGTTCTTGCTCCAATTGGCCTGCTGGAAGCCGATGTGATAGATCGAGCTCCCCAGCACCAGCCCGAGCGGATCGAACCCGGCCTCCTTGACGAGTAGAAACTCGTTGATCGAGAGATCACTGGTGAAGAACCCGCGCTCGACATCGCCGCGCATGCGCTCGATCCGCTCCCGACCGGAGTCGGGGATGCCCTCCAGCGAACCGGTCTGGTAGGCGGCCTGGTGAGGGGCCGGTCCAGGCGGCGCGAGCTCCGGCGCCACCGGTTCCTGCACCGCCTGATCCGGCTGCCTGTCGCCATCGTCTCGCTTCAGAAATCCCATCGCCTCTCCTATCCGATCAACAGACGCTCGAGCGCCTGCCTCGTTCGTTGGTCCCGCTCGGCCTGCTCCACCAGGATCCCCCCGAGCCTGGTCAGCCAGGCCTCGATGTCCAGCGGCTCGCGCTTGATCACGATCCCGCCGGAGATCGATGCGCGGTGCGTCTGGAGCGCGCCGTGATGATCGACCTGAAGCTCGAGCCGCTCACCGGCGGTCTCGATCGTGATCGAGCGGGGGTGCTTGGGGCCCAGCAACCCGGAGCGGCGTCGCTGCACCTCGACCATGCCCGGCAGGGCCTCCTGAAGCTTGCCGGCCAGACCGTCGACGAACGTCGGCAGGTCGCCACGGTCCGCCCGCAGCGAAGCCGCCACCAGGTCGATGTCCTGCGCCGCGCCGTCGCTGCTCACGTCCCAAGCGTACGCCTTCGGGGCCGGATCGCTCGTCGACGGGAGACCGTGCGGGGAGCTCCGTCCGCTCGCTGCCAGATGGTTCAGGCGGGCGCCGGATCGGCCGACGGGTGAGGCTTACCCCTTGTCCCCCAGCTCCAGCACGGCCAGGAAGGCCTCCTGGGGAACCTCGATCCGACCCACCTGCTTCATTCGCTGCTTGCCCCGCTTCTGCTGCTCCAACAGCTTGCGCTTGCGGGTGATGTCGCCGCCGTAGCACTTTGCCGTCACGTCCTTGCGGAACGCCTTGATCGTCTCCCGGGCGACGATCCGCGAGCCGATTGCCGCCTGGATCGGCACGTCGTACTGCTGACGCGGGATCTTCGCGCGCAGCTTCTCGGTCAGGGTTCGCCCGGCGTCGTAGGCCTTGGAGCGATGCACCAGCATCGACAGCGCGTCGATCGGCTCGCCCGCCAGCAGAATGTCCAGCTTCACCAGATCGGACTTCCGCCGCTCGAGCAGGTCGTAGTCCAACGAGGCGTAGCCGCGCGAGCGCGATTTCAGCTGGTCGAAGAAGTCGAGCACGATCTCGGCCAGGGGCAGGTCGTAGGTCATCTGCACGCGCTCCGGGGAGAGGAAGTGCATCCCGGCATGCTCGCCGCGGCGGTCCTGGCAGAGCTCCATGATCTGCCCCACGTATTCCTTCGGGGTGAGGATCGAGGCGCGGATATACGGTTCACGGATCTCCTGCACCTTGCTCGGGTCGGGCATGTCGTTGGGGCTGTGCACCGCGTGGATGCTGCCGTCGACGAGCGTCACCTCGTACTCGACGCTGGGCATCGTCGCCAGCAGCTCCAGGTCGTACTCACGCTCCAGGCGCTCACGGACGATGTCCATGTGCAGGAGTCCGAGGAAGCCGCAGCGAAACCCGAACCCGAGCGCATCGGAGGTCTCGGGCTCCCAGCCCAACGCCGCGTCGTTGAGGCTCAGCTTCTCCAGCGCATCGCGCAGGTCCGGGTAGTCATCGGAGACGATCGGGAACAGGCCGCAGAAGACCATCGGCTTGACCTCGCGATAGCCCGGCAGCGGCTCGTCCGCGGGTCGGGTCGTGGTGGTCAGCGTGTCGCCTACGCGCAGCTTGCTCACGTCCTTGATCCCGGTGATGAGAAAGCCCACCTCACCGACGGTGAGACACTGGGCCGAGGTCATCTTCGGGGTGAAGAAGCCGATGTCGTCGATCTCGGCCTCGATCCCCGCCTGCATCGCCTTGATCGCCTCCCCGCGGGTGAAGGTGCCGTCGACGACGCGGATGTAGGCGATCACCCCGCGGTACTGATCGAACTCGGAGTCGAAGATGAGCGCCCGTGGCGGCTTGTCCGGGTTTCCCGGTGGTGGTGGCACGCGCGCAATCAGCTCGTCGAGGACCTCGGTGACCCCCTGCCCGGTCTTGGCGCTGATCCGGCGCACGGTGTCGGCGGGCTCGCCGATCAAGTCCGCTACCTCACCGGCCACCCGTCCGGGCTCTGCCCCGGGGAGATCGACCTTGTTCAGACACGGGATCAGCTCCAGGCCCGACTCGATCGCCAGGTAGGTATTGGCCACGGTCTGCGCCTCCACCCCCTGAGAGGCATCGACGACGAGCAGCGCGCCTTCGCAGGCGGCAAGCGAGCGCGACACCTCATAGGTGAAGTCGACGTGGCCCGGGGTGTCGATCAGGTGCAGCTGGTAGGTCTGTCCATCCCCGGCCTCGTAGAACACCCGCACCGCCTGGGCCTTGATCGTGATCCCGCGCTCGCGCTCCAGGTCCATCGAGTCCAGCAGCTGCGCACGCATCGCGCGGGGGTTGACCGTGTGGGTGAGCTCCAGGATCCGATCGGCCAGGGTCGACTTGCCGTGGTCGATGTGGGCGATGATCGAGAAGTTGCGGATGTGCGCCTGGTCGGGCATCGCACAAGAGGGTATTCGGCGCGGGCCGCGGTACCGGAGCGCTCGATCGAGATAGGTCGACCCGAGCGCGGTGATAGGTCGACAATCGCGCCGGTCGGAGATCTCGCTGTCGCGTTGACCACCGCAGCCGTGGCCAACACGACAGTCACCAGGAATTTGACGGGTGGCTTGAGCCGGTCGGCCTGCCGCTAAACGAGGCGCGCGATCGCCTTGGGCAGCAGCCCGAGCTCTTTCAAAGCGCCGCGTCCGGCAAAGGTCATCGTCAGCAAGCCGGCGAAGACTGCCACGGCATCGATCGACTTGCGGCCCTGCTTGTCCCAGTAGTCGTCCTTGAGGTCCAGCCACAGTGCGAATTCGTCCAGGGTCAGGGCCGAGGCGACCCCGTAGGCGCTGGCGCTGACGCGAGAGCCCCAGCGGCGTTCTCGATCTACGCCCACCCCCCGCTGATAGGTCCAGGCGTACCCGATTCCGAGCAGGCCGAGGATCCCGAAGGTGCTGTGGTGGATGTGCGTACCGCCGGCACTGATGTTCCCGAACGGGCCCACGCCCGCCCTGATCGCATGGGTAATGCCGCGCGCGCTGGCAAACGCGGTGGTGAAACCCACCGCGCTGAGGAACCCACGTTCCCGACGCGGGTCCACGAGATGGCGCGTGTAGAGATCTCGGAGGTCGGTCAAGGCGGCCAGAGACTACCTCGTCGCGTGGCGCAAGCGCCCCACCACCAGCGTCTCGATCTGTTGCGCCTCGGGAATGCGCATGCTGAGCACGGCCTTGCCATAGAACGCGATCCCGACGGCGATCGCCAGGCCGACCGAGACGAGCTGACCCGGCAGCGATCTCCCAAGCAGTGCATCGAGCCCCTTCCACAGGGCCCAGGACAGGCCGCCCAGCAGCGCCGAGGCGATCAGGATCCTGATCGTGACCATCATCGTCTGCGCTCCCTCCAGGCGGCCATTCAAGCCGCGCCGCAGCCGGCGGATCTGCAGCGCCGTCATCACCGCGTTGGCCGCGGCCGTGCCGATCACCAGCCCAGCGATCCCCAGCGGCTTGTACAGGGCGACACTGACGATCACGTCGACGATCATGTTCAACGCCGCCAGACCGGTCGGGATCCACGGCCGCTTGACCGCGAAGAACGTCCGCGTCAGCAGTAGGTTCAACCCGCCGAACGGGAGGCTGAAGGCAAACCAGAACAGGGCAATCGACACCAGGTGCGTCGAGGCGGCGTCAAAGCGACCGCGCTGGAACACCAGCCGCGTGATCGGCGTCGCCAGCACCATCATCAGCGCCGCCGCCGGGATCAACAGGAGGTTGATCTGCCGCATCCCGTTGCCGACGGCGCGGCGCATCCCGGCGACATCACGGCTCGCCGCCTGCCGGCTGAGGGTCGGGAACAGGACCGTCGCCACCGCCACGCTGAACACTCCCTGCGGCAGCATGTAGATGCGGAAGGCGTTGTCGATCGCGCGCGGAGCCTGGCGCGAGACCAGCGTGCCGAACAGCGAGTTGAGCACCTGGTCGAGGTTGACGATCCCCAGCCCGATGGTCACCGGCAGCATCAGCGTGAACACCTGGCGCACGCGCGGGTCACGCCAGTCGAGCGAGAGCTGCAGTCGAAAATCGATCCGCCGCAGCGCCGAGGCGACCATCGCCAGCTGCACGACGGTGGCCACCAGCCACGCGATCGCGTACGCGTACAAGCGCCGGGCCCCGTAGTAGTGCGTGTGCAGCGCCACCAGCAGGACCAGGATGACCAGGTTCCAGACCGCGGGCGCCAGTGCCGGGATCGAGAACTCGTCGTAGGACTGCAGGATTCCCACCAGCAGCCCGGTCAGGCCGAGCAGCAGCACCACCGGGAACAGCACCTGCGCCAGGCCCGCGGTCAGCGCGTCGAGCGCGTGGTTGAAGGTGCTGCCGGTGAACAGCGGCATGATCGTGCCGGCGGTCAGGATCCCGATCGCGGTCAGCGCCCCCAGCGCGATCAGGATGATCCAGAACAGGGTCGAGGCCAGCCGAAACGCCTCGCGTTTCCGACCCTGCTGGAGCAGATCGGTGAACACCGGAACGAAGGCCGCCGACAGGGCAGCCTGCGCGAACAGGTTCGACATCAGGTTCGGGATCTGCGAGGCGATCGTGAACGCCGACGCCGGACCACCAGTGCCGAAGTAGCTGGCGGCCACGATCTCACGACCGAGTCCGGCGATCCGAGACAACCCAGTGGCGATAGCGAAGATCGCCGTGTTCACGCTCAGCCGGCGACGGCGGGGTGGAGCGGTCGCGGCGATCGAATCGTCTTCCACGGGGGCGCTATAGTACGGGCGCACTCCGCGGCGAGCCGGCCGCGGTTTTTTCCGCCCTAGCCGTCATGGCCAACATCCATTCACAGAAGAAGCGAATCGTTCGCGCCGAGCGGGAGCGGTTGGAGAATCGTCGCTACACGTCGAGAATCAAGACGTGCTTCCGGCGCCTGGAGGCGGCGGTGCAGGGTGGCGACGAAGCGGCTGCCGAGACCGAGCACCGCGGACTTGTGCGGACGATCGACAAGGCCGTCAAGCGCGGGGCGCTTCACCGCAACACCGGCGCACGCAAGAAGTCCCGCGCGGCGCGGGTGCGTCGCGGTCCCACCGCCTGATCGGCGCCGGGCGCCTCCAGCGCTCGGGCCCGACCCCGGGGCTCCCGGGGGGAGCGTTGCCGCAGGCGGCATTTCCCGCGGATGAGCGCTGCCTCAGGCAGCATTCCCGCGCATGAGCACTGCCTCAGGCGGCATTTCCGCGGATGGCCTCTGCCTCAGGCGGCGATCCTGCGGATGCTCAGCAGCGCCGCCGTGTCCTCCGCGCTTGCACCCGATCCGCCCCCGCGGGAAGCCAGCTCCAGATCGGCGATCTCCACCACCGCCTGGCGCAGTCGCTCTGCGCCGGTGCGCCTGGCATCTGCGATCAGCCGATCGGCGGCGCGCGGCGGCATCCGCAGTCCGCGCTTGATCTGCGCCGCCGACTCACCCTCCTCGATCGCCCGCGCCACCTCATGGGCGACCCGCACGCGCTGACCCATCCAGTACAGCAACCCCGGAAGTCGCTCGCCGCCGGCTCGTAGCGCCAGATAGAGCCCGAGTGCCGACCGCACGTCGCCCCCGACCAGGGCATCCGCCAGCGACCACGCTCGGCGCTCCGCCGAGAGCGCGGTCAACTCCTCGACCTCGTCCGCGTTCAGGCTGGCCCCGGAGTGAGAGCCCAGGGAGAGCTTCTCCAGCTCGCGCAGCAGACGCTGCTGGCGCTCGCCGACGTGTGCGATCAGCGCTCGAGCGGCATCAGGTTCGAGCATCAGCTGCAGCTCCTGCGCGCGGGCGATTACCCACTTCGGCAGCTCCCAGGGCTTGACGCTCTCCTCAGCGCTCACGTCCCCCCCGGCCCGCTCCACCGCCTCCGGCAAGCGTTTGGGCGTCCGGCTGCGGCTATCCTCACGGGCGAACAACGCCACCGTCGTGTCGGGCGGAATGGCGGCTAGGGCTGCCTCCAGCGGCTCCAGATCCCTGTCCTTCCAGCGCTCCACTCCGTCGACGATGATGAAGCGCCGACCGAGCGCGAATGTCATCGCACTGAGCGCGTAGGCGACCGCCTCCGGGCTGACGTCCTCTCCGTCTAGCAGCTCGACTCCCTGCGCCCCGCTCTGTGCCTCGGCCAGCTCGCGCAGTCGGTTGCGGCGCTCCGCGATCCGCCCATGGTCGTTGCCATGGATCAGGTACGCGGGCTTGAACGCTGCCATTGCGCCAGTTTAGGCCCGGCCGGCGACAGCGCTATCGGCCGCCGGTATTGGCCAGGCGCAGCGCGAGCTCGGTCGCCTCGATCGGCGACGCGGCCGGCACGACGCCATCTATTGCCCAGGTCCACAGGCCGACCACGGGTACTTCGGTCTTCAGCGCCAGCGCGACCTCTGACAACGTACCGTAGGCACCGCCGATGGCGATCATCGCATCAGCGGCGCGCACCAGCAGTCCGTTGCGCAGCTCGCCGAGGCCGGTGGCCAGCGCCACCGTCACCCACTGGTTGGCCGCGCTCCGCACGGCGCCCGGGAGCAGTCCCACAGTCAGCCCTCCCCCGGCCTGGGCACCGCGGCTGGCGGCGGCCATCACACCACCGAGACCGCCGGTGAGGACCACCGCCCCGGCCTGGGCCAGCTCCCGACCGACGCCCTCGGCGCCGTCCACCTCACGCGCGCTGGCGCCTTCCGGCCCCACCACCGCAACGTAGGCGTCAGCCTTCATGGGCTAACGGATGACGACGTTGACCAGCTTGTCGGGGACGACGATCACCCTGATCGGCTCACGACCGTCGAGGTGGCCCTGCACACCCCGCGTGTTCAGGCACAGCTGCTCCAGTTCCTCCCGTGCGGCGCCGGTGGGCGCAGCGACGCGGTCGCGGACCTTGCCGTTGACCTGGCACACGAGCTCGAAGGTCTCGGTCTGCAGCATCGATGGGTCGGCGTCGGGCCACGGCTGCTCCCAAACCCGGGCTCCGGTCACCTGCTCGTAGACCTCAGAGCCCAGATGCGGGGCGAACGGGAACACCAGCGACCCGGCGGTGGCGACGGCGAAGCGTCGGGCAGCCAGGTCTGCGTCGAGGTCAGGGCGATACAGCTCGTTGACCAGCTCCATGATCGCCGCCAGCGCGGTGTTGAAGGCAAAGCGATCGGTCATGTCGCGGGTCACCTTGTCGATGGCCCAGTGGGTCTTGCGCACGAGCGCCAGTGAGTCGGCCTCGGGAGCGGACGGAGGGAAGACTTCCCCCGCCGCGTCGGGTGAGCGCTCCGTGCCGATCTCGCTCCCGAGCCGCCACAGCCGCGACAGGAACCTGTGCACCCCCGCCAGCGAGCTTTCAGACCAAGCGGCGTCCTGATCGGGAGGGCCGATGAACAGGATGTAGCAGCGGGCGGCATCGGCGCCGTAGCGCTCGACGATCGGCATCGGGCTGATCACGTTCCCCTGCGACTTGGACATCTTGTGGCCGTCGGGACCGAGGATCATGCCCTGCGTGAACAGCGCGCGGAACGGCTCCTGGACGTCCAGAAGTTCCATGTCGGCGAGCGCCTTGACGAAGAAGCGCGCGTACATCAGGTGCAGGATCGCGTGCTCCACCCCGCCGATGTACTGGTCGACCGGCATCCAAGCCGCTACCACCTGGCGGTCCCACGCGGCCTCGTCGTTTCGCGCGTCGCAGTAGCGCAGGAAGTACCAGGAGGAGTCGACGAAGGTGTCCATCGTGTCGGTCTCGCGGCGAGCCTCGCCTCCGCAACTGGGGCAGCGGGTCCGTACCCAGTCCTCGGCGGTGGCCAGGGGCGAGCGGCCGCGGGGCTGGTAGTCGTCGATGTCGGGCAGTTGCACCGGCAGCTGATCCTCCGGGACCGGCACCATCCCGCAACGCTCGCAGTAGACGATCGGGATCGGACAGCCCCAGTAGCGCTGGCGGGAGAGCAGCCAGTCCCGCAGGCGGAAGCTGACCGAGGCATGGCCGCGGCCCTCTCGGTCCAGCCACTGCACGATCGCGTCGTAGGCCTGACGATTGTTCGTCCCGTCGAACTCGCCCGAGTTGACCATAGGACCGTCTCCGGTGTACGGCAGCTCGTCGTCCTCGGACCCGATCACCCGCCTGACAGGCAGCCCGAACGCGTGGGCAAACGCGTAGTCGCGTTCGTCGTGGGCCGGTACGGCCATGATCGCTCCCGTCCCGTACTCCATCAGCACGTAGTCGGCGACGAACATCGGGATCTGCTCGCCGTTGACGGGATTGGTCACCGTCCGTCCAAGGGCCACGCCGGTCTTCTGCTTGTCCGCGGCCCCGCGCTCCTGCACCGACTCGTTGGTCACGCGGTTGACATAGGCATGAACCTCCTGCTCACGGTCGGTCCCAGCCGCCAGTTTGAAGACATCGGGGTGCTCGGGCGCCATGACGAAGAACGTCGCGCCGAACAGCGTGTCCGGTCTGGTGGTGAAGACGGGATAGTCGATCCCCAGCTGCTCGCAGCGGAAAGTGACTTCGGCTCCACTGCTGCGCCCGATCCAGTTGCGCTGCATCGACTTGACGTGCTCTGGCCACCGCAGGTCATCGAGATCGTCGAGCAGGCGGTCGGCGTAGTCGGTGATCCGAAAGAACCACTGCTCCAGCTGGCGTAGCTCCACCTCCGCTCCGCAGCGCTCGCACCGTCCGTCGATCACCTGCTCGTTGGCGAGCACGGTGGCATCGTTCGGACACCACTTGACCGCCGCCTCCTGGCGATATGCCAGCCCCCGCTCATAGAGCTTGAGGAAGATCCACTGCGTCCAGCGGTAGTAACTGGGCTCGTGGGTCGCGATCTCCCGGGACCAGTCGATCGAGATGCCCCATGAGCGGAAGGCACGCTGGAAGGCGGCAATCGACTCATCGGTGGACCGCCGGGGGTGGACCCCGGTCCTGATGGCGTGATTCTCGGCCGGCAGGCCGAACGCGTCATAGCCCATCGGGTGCAGCACGTGCCGGCCGGTGCGGCGATGAAAGTGGGCGATCGCGTCGCCCAGCGCGTAGTTCTTGAGGTGGCCGATGTGCGGCTCGCCACTGGGGTAGGGCAGCATCTCCAGCACGTAGGACTTCTCCGGCGTCGCCTGTCGACCGGAGTGTCCCGCCTCCTCGTTGACGACCTCCCAGGTCCGTTCCCGTGCCCACAGCTCTTGCCACTTGGGCTCGATCAGCTTGGGGTCGTAACGGCCGTCAGACATGGGGCTCAGGAGGTTACCTTCGCGTTGCCGCGCCGGAGGAGCGATCGCTTTGTTGCGCGGAGCGGGTAGTCCGTCAATACCATCGGCCGCCCGTGCCCGAGGAACCTTCCACCCCCAGGCCCGCCCCAGGCCAGGCCACCCGGGCGGCCGACCGCGTCGGGACGATCGTCGCCGCCGCCGAGTCGGCCGCCGAGCGGATCCGCGGGGAGGCCGAGCGCCAGCTGCGCGAGCGAGTCGCCGAGGCCGACCGGGCGGCGGACAATCGCGTCCGTGCCGCGGAGGAAGAGGCCGCGGACATCCTCACCCAGGCACGTCAGGAAGCCGAGCAACTGATCTCCGCCGCGCGTGCGGAAGGTGAGCAGGCGAAGACTGCCGCCACCAGCGAGGCTTTGACCGTCGTCGCGCGGGCCCAGGAGAACGCCGATAGCACCTTGGCGCAAGCTACGGTCGACGCGACCAAGCTGCGTGAGGAGGCCGAGCAGCGCGCACGCGAGCTCCTGCGCGAGGCGCGCGGCACCGCCGGAGCCGTGCGCAGCGAGGGGACCCAGCTGGTCGGCAACCTGCGGGAGATGGGCGACTCGCTGCGCGCCAACGCCCAGCGGCTGCTCGGAGACGTACAGACGATCCACTCGCAGATGGTGGCCGAACTCGATCGGGCGGAGGCCGCCCTCGGACCGCCTCCGGCGGGCAGCGTGGCACGCCCGCGGCGGGCTGTGCCTCGCCGGGATCGCGAGCCGCGGCCGGCGAGCGACGACCTGGACGTTCCCGAGTTCATTCCGCCGGAATAGCGAGCACTCCCGCGCAGATCTCGTGTTCGACATCGCCGGGCGACTGATGCGGGTGCAATGCAAGTGGGGGCGGCTGGCGAAGGACGGCGACGTCGTCATGGTCGCCATCGGGGGATCCTGGTGCTCACCGTCGGGGTATGTAGTGACAACCTACAGCGCGGGCGAGGTCGACCTGTTCGGCTGCGGCAAGTTGGACCGAGCATTTCTCGTGCCTGCGGAGATGTGCATCGGCAGGCGCGCGCTTTGGCTCCGCCTACGGCCATCCCGCAACTTCCAGCAGGCATGTATTAATCTTGCAGACGACTACGACTTCATCGGGGCTGTAGCTCAGCTGGCCAGAGCGCCGCGCTGGCAGCGCGGAGGCCAGGGGTTCGAATCCCCTCAGCTCCATCGCACCATCAATCCGCCGGTCGTCATCGGATCACATCCATTTCGCAACCGGCTCCGCTACTGGATGGAGCAGGCGGCCGGCGGTCAGATCCTGACCATCACCCGTCGCGGCAAGCCACTGATCCGGGTGGGGCCGGCATGAGCTTCTTCGCCGTTCCTGGTGTCAGGCCTGCTGCTTGGCGGCGGCGAGCGCCGCCGGCGGCGGCAGCTGTGGGTTGCTCCGCACCAACGCCAGCGCGCGATCGGCAACCTCGGCCGCCTCCACGCCGGAGAGTGAATCGTCGCCCAGCGCCAGTGCCAGCAGCAGCTGGCGCAGCAGCTCGGGGTTGCGGGTATCGGGCGGCGGACCGGCTGGGGGCAGCGACCTCGCAGCTGCCAGAAGGCGCGGCGCGCCCCCGCCCCGTCCGAACAGCTTGCCCGGTTGACGGTCGGGGATCGTCGCGGCTACGGCGCCGGTGGCGGGGTTGACGAGGTTGATCTTGCTGCGCAGGCCGGCTCGCTCCAGCGCCAGCCGATATCCGGACAGCCGCAGGTAGCCCAGCTGTGCCGCCAGCTGCACGAACGCGGCAGCCTCGGCATCGTCGCGCAGGCGTGGCTGGTGCAGCGAGATCTGCGTGCCGGCATCGGGAAGCGCTGGATCGGGATCGGGCGCCACGAGCAGGAAGGCGTGGGAACCGATCCGGCCGGCGCCGACACCGGCGACCTCGACCAGCAGCTGGTAGCCGGCTAGACCGAGCGCGCCGATGATCCCCGGCGGAAGCGGGTGCTCGGAGAGGTGACCGGGAGCGAACACTCAGGTGCGGTGCGGTCGCGCGGCGGCAACGTCAGTTGTTGAGCAGCCCACCCACGATGCCGCCCAATCCGCTGCTGTCGCGCTGCGCGTTTCCGGCGCTGCCCTCGGCCACCGGAGGGTGGAAGTACGCGCTCTGCAAGCAGACCCGACCGGGCCCGGTGAAGCGATTGAAGACCAGGTTCCCGCCGCTGCCGCTGAGCAAGCCGGTCTTGAAGCCGTAGACCTCCTGGGACATCTGCACGCTGTGGTCGCGGTACACCCACCCCCCGGGTTCGATGTCGATCGACTCGCCGGCCTCAAGCTCCTTCTGGAACAGGTTGCCGTAGCCGTGGATCCAGACCACCCCCTCGTGGTCGCCGGCGAGGAACTCGTCGACGAAGAAGCCGCCGCCGTAGAGCATGTTGGCGAACCCCTTGATCCGGCTGTAGTCGTACTCGATTCCGCCGGTGGCGGCCAGGAACTGGTGCTCCCGGACGACCACGCCCTGACCAGGCTGCAGGTGCACCGCGGCGATGTGTCCGGGCGCGTCACGGCTGAACGCGACCTCGCCCGCGGATTGCGCCTCCAGCATCAGCAGCGGCATGCCGCCGAATGCCCTGCGCTTGAGCCCCTTCTTCAGCGGATGCAGCCCGATCTGCAGCGTCGGGTACTTCCACAGCAGCACGTGATGCTCAAAGTACACCGGTACCTGACCGTCCAGCGCCATGTGCAGAGCGGGAACCAGCTCGCCCTCGAGCCGGTAGTTGAGTCCGGGTGCGGTCCCCTGGGTGACCTGCGTGGGAAGGATCTGCGGCGCGGACGGCATAACTCTCCTCGTGGTAGCGATCTCGTCGCGGCGAGCCCAGCTCCGCTGCGGCGACAGCAGACGCTACCGCGCCGCCATGACCGTGGCCAGCCCTGTCTCGTGCTCAGGGGAGATAATCAACCCGCCGTGTCACAGATCTATGTCACCGGCCACCGCAACCCCGACACCGACTCGATCGCCGCGGCGATCGGCTATGCCGAGCTGAAGGGTCGGGTCGACCCGCACAACGAGTATGTACCGGCCCGTCTGGGCGACTGCAACACGCAAACCAGTTGGGTATTGGAGCGAAGCGGCGCCGCTGAGCCGAGGTTCCTGCCCCACGTGCTGCTGCGCGCCTGCGACGTGATGCAGACCGAGTTCCCGGTCACGACCTGCGAGCAGCCGATTCGTGTGGCCGGTCTGGCCATGGCGCGCGCGGAGTTGGATCTCGTTCCGATCGTTAACGGCGAGGGAGCGTTACAGGGCCTGGTCAGCGAGCGTGCCCTGGCCCGACGGTACATCCGGGAGACGAGACAGACCTCGACACTGAAGGAGACGCCGACGCAGGTGGCCGCGGTGATCGACGTGCTGCAGGGAGAGCTGATCGCCGGCGACGATCGGCAACTGGCGGGGCGAGTGTGGGCGCACTCGATGGACGTCGAGACGCCCAGCGGTATCCGCACTGGCGATGTCGTGGTGGTTGGCGATCGCCCGGAAGCCCAGCGTCTGGCCATCGAGCTGGGGGCATCGCTGCTGGTGATCTCCAACGGGGCTAGGCCACAGGAGGAGTTGATCGAACTCGCGCGCGAACATGGCGCCGCAGTCGTCGTCTCCCCGCTCGACACCTACGTCTCCGCCCGGATGATCACGCTCGCCGCGCCCTGCCAGGCGTTCATGGAGAAGGATCCGCTCACGGTGACCACCGAGTACCTGATTGGCGACATCTCCGAGCAGATCAAGGAGATCCACTATGGGGCCGCGATCGTCGTCGATGCGCAGCGGCGGCCAGTGGGACTGATCACCCGCACCGACCTCGTCACGCTGCCACGCCGGAGGGTGCTGCTCGTCGACCATGCCGAGGAGGGACAGAGCGTGCCCGGGGTGACCGATGCCGAGATCGTCGAGATCCTCGACCACCACCACATCGGTTCGATCGAGACGCGGGTCCCGGTGACGGCGACGTTCGATCCCGTCGGTTCGACCGCCACGCTGGTCGTCGAGCGCTTCCGCCAGAACGGGCTTGAGCCCAGCCGCTCGACGGCAACGATGCTGCTCGGAGCGGTGTTGTCGGACACCGTGATCCTAAATTCGGCCACCACCACCGAACGTGACCACGCGGTTGTGGAGTACCTGGAGCGGGTGTTGGCGGTTGACGCTCGGCAACTGGGACGGGAGATGTTCGAGGCCACCGCGGACGTCTCGGATGTCAGCGCCGAGGACATCATCACCCGGGACGCCAAGCGGTATGAGGTGCGGAGCGGGCAGACGATCTGCATTGCTCAGATCGAGGTCGTCGGCGGTGGCTTGATCGAGCGAAAGCCAGAGCTGCTACAGGCCATGCGCGCCGAGCGCGAGCGCAAGGAGTTCCACCTCTACGCGCTGATGATCACCGACGTCCTGTCCAAGAGCACTCAGCTGCTCGTCGCCGGCGACGTCAGAGCCGTCGGCCGGTGCTTTGGCCAGGATTTCCAAGACGGCGTGATCGAGCTGCCGGGGGTGATGAGCCGCAAGAAGGAGGTCGCTCCCAGGATCCTGGCCGCACTGTAGTCAGCCCACCCCGGTGGCGGGGGCGGCCTCCCGGATGGCGGCGGCAGCCTCCGGGGTGGCGGCGGACTCGCCGGTGGCGAAGGGCTCCGGGGCGGAACCCTCCGGGGTCGTGGCTCCCCCAGTGGCGGCCAGTGCGGGGGCCTCGCCCCACAGCTGCTCGAGTCGGTAGTACTCGCGCGTCTCGGGCGTGAACACGTGCACGATCACGTCGAGGTAGTCCATCAGCACCCAACTCCCCTGCGAGATCCCCTCGACCTTGCGTGGCAGCAGCCCGTGCCGTGACTTCATGCCCAGATGGATCGCGTCGTGGATGGCCTTGACCTGACGATCGCTGCGACCGGTGCAGATCACGAAGTAGTCGGTGTAGCCGAGGATCTCGCGCAGGTCGAGCCGGACGATGTCCAGCGCCTTCCGGTCAGCGGCATACTCGATGGCGGCGCTGGCGATCTGTTCCGGGGTCATGTGCGGGCGGGGCCTCCGTAGAGCTCGTGCTGGTTGATGTAGGTGGCGACTTCCTCGGGGACCATGTACCTGATCGGTCGCCCTGACCGCACCCGGGTCCTGACCAGCGTCGAGGAGATCCCGATGCGGGGCATCTTGAAGAACCGACTCTGCTCCCCTCCGCGCAGCTGGCCGAGCGCCTGCTGTACCCGGTCCATTGGCGTGCCGCGACGCCTGGCCACGGCCAGCGTAGCGAGCGAGAGCACCCTTTCAGGGTCCTGCCAGGTTGGCAGCGCCGCAGCAGCGTCACCGCCAAGAATGAAGAACAGGTCGTTGTCGGGTGCTTGTAGGTGCAGCCTCTCAAGGGTATCGACCGTGTAGGACGGGCCAGCCCGCTCGACCTCGAGGTCTGAGACCATGAAGCGCTCGTCGTCGGCAATGGCCATTCGGCACAGCTGCAGGCGGTGCTCCACTCCCGGATCATCGTCGACTGGTTTGTGTGGAGGGATGCGAGTGGGTATCAGGAGCACGCGATCCAGCTCCAGCTGCAGGTATGCCTCCTGCGCGCAGATCAGGTGACCAAGATGCGGTGGGTTGAACGTCCCGCCGAGAATCCCGAGGCGCACGCGAGTTCAGCTCAGGAGCGGATGTGTCCTGCGCCCTCGACGAGGTACTTGAACGTGCACAGCTCCCGCAGGCCGATCGGCCCGCGGGCGTGAAGCTTCTGGGTGGAGTTACCGATCTCCGCTCCCATCCCGAACTCTCCCCCATCGGTGAACCGCGTGGACGCGTTCACGTACACGCACGCGGCATCGACGCCCAGCGCAAACGCCCGCGCCGCACCGGTGTCACGAGTGACGATCGCCTCCGAGTGGCCGCTGCCGTGGGTGTTGACGTGGGTGATCGCCTCCTCCACACCGTCGACGACGCCGACGGCGAGCTCCAGCGCCAGATACTCCTGATCCCAATCCTCCTCGGTGGCCATGTCGACCGGCACCGGGCCTGCGGCCGCGAGGGCCCGCTCGTCTCCGTGCAGCCGCACCCCCGCCTCGTGCAGGGAGGAGAGCACAGAGGGAAGGAAGGCAGCCGCGATCTCACCGTGGACCAGCAGCGTCTCCAGCGCGTTGCAGACGCCAGGGCGCTGCAGCTTCGCGTTGAGCACGATGCGGCGCGCGTCGGCGAGATTGGCGCTGGCGTCGACGTACACGTGACAGTTGCCCGAGGCGGCGTAGATAACCGGCACCGTGGCCACGGCACCCAGCGCCGCCTTCAGCCCCTCTCCACCACGGGGGATGATCAGATCCACGACCCCCGTCTGGGTGGCGAGTTCCGCCAGCTCGGCGTGACCGCCACCGGCCACCAGCGACATCGATCCCCGGGGCAGACCGGCCTCGACGGCGGCCTCCGCGGCAATGCCTGCCAGCACGGCGTTTGACCAGGTGGCCGAGCTCGAGCCGCGCAGGACGATGGCGTTGCCCGACTTCAGGCACAGCGCCGCCGCATCGATGGTCACGTTCGGCCGTGCCTCGTAGACGACCGCGATGACTCCGAGCGGTACCCGCACCTTGCGCACGTCGAGCCCGTTGGCGAGGCGAAATCCGTCGATCACCTCGCCGACGGGATCCGGCAGCGCGGCGATCTGACCCACCCCGCCAGCCATCTGGGAGACGCGGCGCTCGTCGAGTGCGAGGCGGTCCAGGAGAGCGGGCGACAGGCCGACCTCACGACCGGCCTGCAGGTCCCGGGCGTTGGCCTGCAGGATCTCCGGGGTGCGCTCGATGAGCGCGGCGGCGATCGCCTCCAGGGCGCGGTTCTTGGTCGTCGATTCCAATCGCGCCAGCGTCTGGGATGCGCGCTTGGCGGTGGCACAGAGCTCAGCGACGGAAGCGGTGGTGGCGGCCACGGTCACAGGTTACGACAGCACGAAATAGTCCCGGTGCACGGCTTCCTCGCTCGCCCGCGGCAGCAGCTCGCGCACGGCGGCGGACTTCATTCCCCGTACCGTGCTCAGTTCGGCGGCGGAGTAATTGCAGATGCCCTTGCCCACCGTCTGGCCCTGATGCGCCACCTCGACCGCGTCCCCGGCCTCGAACGCGCCGTTGACCTCGATCACGCCCACCGGCAGCAGGCTGGTCCCGCCCTCGCGCAGGGCCCGCGCTGCGCCCGCATCGACCAGGACTGTCCCCCGCGCCGGCTTGGCGTACTTCAGCCACAGCTTGAAGCTGGAGAAGCGAGCCTCCCGGGCCGCGAAGTGAGTGCCAACCCGTTCGCCCCGAACCGCGGCCGAGATGATGTCCGCTCGCAGGCCGCCGGCGATCATCGTCGAGATACCGGCCGCGGTCGCCATCTCGGCGGCGACAACCTTCGAGCGCATTCCTCCCGAGCCGAGCGGTGAAGTCTGATGGCCGATGTCGAGGCCCTGCAGTTGGTCGAACTCCCGCACCTCTCCGACCAGCTGCGCGCCCGGGTCAGCGCGCGGGTCCGCGGTGAACACACCTTCGGCATCGGTGAGCAGCAGCAGCAGCTTGGCGCCGAGGAGAATCGCCACCTGGGCCGCCAGGAAGTCGTTGTTGCCGAACGAGATCTCGTCGGTGGCGGTCGTATCGTTCTCGTTGATCACGGGAATAACTCGCCACTCCAACAGTTTGCGCAGCGTCTGGCGGGCGTTGAGGTAGTGGGTCCGAGCGCTCATGTCGAAGAAGGTCAGCAGCACCTGGGCAGTCGGCACGCCTCGCGCGCGCAACAGGTCGTCGTAGACCTGATAGAGCTTGCCCTGGCCAACAGCGCTGGCGGCTTGGAGCTCGTCGATAGCCCGCGGACGCAGGGGAATCTGCATCACTCCCATGCCGCGGGCGATGGCGCCGCTGGTGACCACGATCAGCGCCTCGCCGTCGCGGTGCAGCTCACTCAGCTCGTCGCAGATCCGGCCAAGGACCTCAGCGCGCACTGAACCGCGCTCGTCGGCGACGATGCTCGATCCAAGCTTGACGACCACGGGGGCCATACCGCAGACAGGGTAGGAGGTGCGGCGGCCTCTCCGGGCACCCCCCTTACGGCCAAGGCCGCTGGGCAGTGGCCGCGTCCTCAGTCAATTACGGCCTAGGCCGACGCTCAGCAGCGGCGTCTTCAGCGCCTGCGCCGGCCCCGGCGCGCCGGGCACCACGGGTTGGCGGGCACGCCCGCGCACGGATTCGCCATCGTCCGCTGCTGGGCGAGCGGGTGCATGATCACACGGGTGCGCCGCGGGTACTGCCCGCTCGGGCAGTCGGTAGCCATTCCCCCGACCTGGCTGTTGCAGAGCACCTCACCCAAGAATCTGGTGTCGCTGCTGCCGGCCGGAACCAGCCGGCCGTTGCAAATCGGGAAGGCCGTCTGCAGCGCCGCGGCGCTCGCCGGCTTGACGCTGGCTCCGCCGGCCTCATGATTGCCGCGGTAGCAGTTGGTGGGATGGTTGTTCTCGAGGTTGACCTGCGCGAAGTCGCCGTTGGTGGGATGACCGAAGAAGCCGTTGCCGGTGAACGTGTTGTCCAGCAGCGCGTCACCCCACTCGTCGTACAGGCAGGTACCGGCGCCAAGTCCGCCCAGGGTCCCGCCGATGCATGGCGGCCCATTGTCGGGGTAAGGGACGAAGATCACGCCCCAGGCGCCGTTACGGACGAAGGTGTTGTCCATCACCGTGTCGTTCCGACCCCCGGAGACGGACATCCCGGTGCCGACGGGTCCCGCTGCGGCTGAGCCGGCGGAGGGGATGTTGGGGTTGTTGTTGTCGTGGACGTAGTTGTCCATGAACACCCAGCAGGAGTGGGTGTGGGTGATCGGGCTGACCGCTCCATTCGGGCACGAGCCGTTCTGCGGCGGCGGGTTGTCGCCGTTCTGGCTGTTGGTGTCAAAGCCGTCCTCGTTGTGGTCAAACTCTGAGTTCTTGACCACCAGCCGGCCGCCCGAGTTGGACCCGGAGTAGCCGAGGGCGTTGAACTGGGCGTGACCGTGGTTCACCGTTTGATCGCAGACCTGCTGGCAGGCGCCGATGTAGAAGCCCGAGTCGTTGAAGTTGCTGGCGTAGATCTGATTCCAGGTGCCGCCACTCCAGTTGCTGGAGAAGACGCCGTACTGAGCCGCGGTTGCCTCGTCTTTGAAGAACGTGCTCGTCGTCGACAGGTAGGAGCCGAAGAAGCCATGGCCGCCGATCTTGTAGCTGCCGTCACCGCCGTTCCACCAGATCTGGTTGCCGGCGTCCCCAGAGCCGCCGAGGAAGTTGCAGATGGTCAGGTTCTGAACCCACACGTTGCCGGCCTTCCACACCAGGATGCCGTTGCGTCCGAGCGGGGAGGTGTCGGCCGCTGATCCGTACCCTCCTGGCGTGGAGTTGGTGGCCGCCGGGCCGTAGTCCTGATCGGCTGCCCTGGCGCTGCAGCGAGTGGATCCGGGTTGGGTGCCGTCAATCACAACGGAGTTGCGGTCCATGCCGCGCACGCGGATGCCCGCCTTGGCGATGACCACGCCCGCGGGGGTATTGGCGGGCTGGGGCCCCCGGTTGGCGCGATGGTCCGCGCGCTCCTTGTAGTCGCCGGGGCCGACGAGGATCCAGTCGCCCGAACGCGCCGCGTTGACGGCGCCCTGCACGGTCCGGAACTGACCACGGATACCGTCGTAGGAGCCCACCAACAGCACCCGCCCAAACGCGGTGGGGGCGCAGATTCCGACCAACACCACCAACGTCACCACTCCGACTGCACGGCGTATCAACTCTCTCCTCCTCCTTATGGACGCACCGGGATCCTACACGTCGGGGTCCAGCTCGAATGCCACCCCCGCGATCTCGACGTCGTCCCCGGGCTGAAAGCCCTCTGCCTCGAGCGCCCGGATCACACCAATGCCGCGCAGCCGCCGCTCGAGATGCGCAAGGGCATCCTCATTGTCGAGGTCGTAGCGGGCGATCAGCCGTTCCACACCGGCGCCGACGACGCTGAAGCCTCCGCCGGCCAGCCGCTGGACCCGGTAGCCGCGTTCCGCGGCGGGACGAAACACGCGGTGCTCGGCCAGCTCCGGCACGGGGACGCTGGACCCGGATCCCTCGACCACCGGCTGGAGCGGAACCCGACGCACGAGCTCGATCGCGAGCTGCTCCAGCCCGGCCTGGGTCACGGCGGAGGTGAGGATCACCGGAACCTCCGGGCCGAGCCGTTGTTGCCACTCTGCCCGCACGGCCTGCGCCGCGGCGGCGTCGACGAGATCGCTCTTGGACAGCGCCAGGATCCGCGGGAGCGTGGCTAGCCGGGGGTCGTGGAGCGTCAGCTCGTGCTCCACCGTCTCATAGTTGACACCGGAGTCACTGCCATCGAGCGGATGCAGGTCCAGCAGGTGAACCAACAGTCGCGTACGCTCGATGTGGGCCAGGAACTCATGGCCAAGCCCGGCTCCGGCGCTGGCGCCCGCGATCAGCCCCGGGATATCGGCGATCACCAGCTGGCGATCGTCGAGCTGAAGTGTTCCCAGCGCCGGCTCCAGCGTGGTAAAGGGATAGTCGGCGATCTTGGGATGGGCGCGGGTCAGGCGAGAGATCAACGATGACTTGCCGGCGTTGGGCAGACCGATCAGTCCGACGTCGGCCAGCAGCTTGAGCTGCAGTGTCACCCAGCTCTCCTCGCCGGGTAGGCCGCGCTCGGCAAACCTCGGCGTCTGATGGGTGGGGCCGGCGAAGCGCTTGTTGCCCCGCCCGCCGGCACCGCCGCTGGCGACCAGCGCGCGCTGCCCTGGCCGAACCAGGTCGTGTCGCGTGCCATCGCGCTCGACCAGCACCTCGGTGCCCGGAGCCACGGGGATCTCGAGGGTCTCGCCATCCGCGCCGTGTCGGAGAGATCCCTGGCCGTGGCCGCCCCTGGTCGCCTTGAAGTGCGAGCGCCTGCGAAAGCCCTCAAGGTCGCGCATGGAGTCGCTGCACACGATCACGATGTCCCCCCCGCGCCCCCCGTCGCCCCCGTCGGGGCCGCCCTTGGGCACGTGGGCCTCCCGGCGAAAGCTGAGGCAGCCGTTGCCTCCGCCACCAGCCTGCACGTGAATGCGGGCTCTGTCCTGCATGAGATGATCCTGACATGTCTGAACCCGTGTTCCTGATCACTGGTGCGTCGAGCGGCATCGGCGCCGCCACCGCCCGGCACGCCGCGCAGGCCGGCTATCGCGTCGCCCTCGCCGCCCGTTCCGTCGATCGTCTGGCCGCGCTGGCCGAGGAGCTCGGTGGTCCCGAGCGTGCGCTTGCGCTGACCTGCGACGTCACCGAATGGGATCAGCAGGAGGAAATGGTCCAGCGCACCCTGGTGCAGTTCGGGCGACTCGATGTTGCCTACGCCAATGCCGGCTTCGGGGCGGCCCGTGGATTCCTGAAGGAGACGCCCGAGCATTGGCGCTCGATGGTGCTGACCAACGTCTACGGCGCGGCGCTGACCATCCGGGCGACGTTGCCGGCGCTCAAGCAGGCGCGCGGCCACTTGCTGCTCACGGGATCAGTCGCCGGGCGTCGGGCGCTGCCGGGTTCGCTCTACTCGGCGACGAAATGGGCGGTGACGGCGATGGGCGAGGCCGCCCGGCAGGAGTGCAACGGCACCGGCGTGCGGGTAACGCTGATCGAGCCGGGAATGGTCGACACCCCGTTCTTTCAGAACCCCGTCAAGAACGCGCTCCAGCCCGAGGACATCGCCAGCGCAGTGCTGTACGCGGTCTCCCAGCCACCGCACGTGGACGTCAACGAGATCCTGGTCCGGCCCACGGCGCAGGAGGGTTGAGGGCCGACGGCGTCGGGAGGCAGCAGGGGCCGCCGCCGCCGCACATAGGGTTTGCGGGTCAACTCCTGGCGAGCATCGATTCAGCGCGCGCTCGGGGAACAACCAACGGGAGGCAAGCAGATGACGCTGCTGGCGGACTTCAAGAAGTTCCTCACCCGTGGAAACTTGGTCGAGCTGGCGGTCGGCCTGGTCATGGCGCTGGTGTTTGCCGCGCTCGTGAAGGCGTTCATCGCCGATTTGATCACACCAATCATCGCCCTGATCTTCGGCCAACCGAACTTCGGCGCGCTCTCGTTCACGATCAACGGGAGCCACTTCCTCTACGGCGACTTCATCAACAACCTGATCACGTTCATCACCACGGCCGCCGCGATCTTCTTCTTCGTCGTCAAGCCCTACAACGCGTTCCTGTCCCGCCGCAAGGCCGGGGTTGACGATCCGGAGACCAAGGAGTGCCCGGAGTGCTTGAGTGAGATCCCGTTCGGGGCCCGGCGGTGCAAGCAGTGCACCGCGCAGCTTCAGGCCGCCGTCTGAGCCCGTCCGTGTGCGCTCTGCCGGGCGCGGCTGGGATCAGCCGGCCGCGCTCGGCAGGCCCGGTCAGCCGGGGCCTCGGCCGCTACGCGTCGTCCGCCGGCGCGACCGAGATCACTCGGCCCCGCCGGCCTCGGCTGAACTCCACGATCCCCGCTGAGCGAGCGTAGATAGTGTCGTCCTTGCCGATCCCGACACCGTCTCCAGGCTTGAACCGGGTGCCGCGCTGGCGCACGATGATCTCTCCCCCGGTGACCGCCTGACCGGCGAACACCTTCACGCCCAGGCGCTTGGCGTTGGAGTCGCGACCGTTACGGGACGAACCCAGACCTTTCTTATGCGCCATCGGTTGCCTCCGAGGTCTTCTTGGTCGCCGACCGGGCGAGCTTGATCTCGGTCACCTCGATCCGGGTGAGCTCCTGGCGGTGCCCGGTGCGGCGCTTGTAGCCGCGCTTGGGCTTGAACTTGACGATCCTCAGCTTCGGCCCACGCTCGTGGGTGAGCACGCGCGCGCGGATCCGGACCCGACCGAGGTCGTCGCCGTCGAACACATCGGCATCGTCGACGTACAGCAGGGGCTCCAGCTCGACGGTGTCTCCATCCCCGGCGGGCAGACGCTCGATGAGCAGGGATTGACCTTGCTCCACGCGGTACTGCTTTCCGCCTGTCTTGACGATTGCGTACATGGGCTACTCCGGGGAGGAAGCGGCCGAGGCCGGCTCGGTCTTGGCCGTCGAACGGCGCCGTCCGCCTCTGCGGCCGCGGCGCCGAGGCTTTGATTCTAGGCCATCGTCGGGGTCGTCCGCGGCTGCGCCGCCGGAGGAGCCCTCGGCGGCGAGCTCGGGGACGTCCACCAACGTTGCCCAGGCCGAGGTACGTCCAGCCTCCTCGATCCGCACCAACCGCTTCTGTCCCACGAACCCGGTCGCGTTGCGAACCGAGATGATGTAGCCATCGACCTTGGCCACGGCGTCACCGGGGCTGTACATGTGCGGCTCGACGATCTCCACGTGGACCTCCTCGCCCTCCCGGAACGGGAGCGCCCGCTCCAGCACCTGTTGGCGATCACCCTCCAGCAGCACCGAGAAGTGCTCCAGCGGCAGCCCGTCCGAGCCCTCGAAGTGGAACCACTTGCCAGTCTCCTGCTCGATCGCGTGGAGCACCCGGGCTCCGTTTCCGGTGAACTCCGCGCTGACCCGCGGGTTCATCTGGATCAGCAGCGCGTCAGCGGCCGTCTCCGTGGCCAAGTCACGCAGCCGCCGCTCGAACTCGATCGCGATCGTCTCCTCGGACTTGATCACGCCCTCGCCCCCGCAGGTCGGGCACGGGCGGGTCATGATCTCGCGAACGCCGTCGGTGACGTTCTGCCGGGTCATCTCGACCAGGCCCAGCGGCGAGATCTCGACCACGAACGTCTTCGTACGATCCTCGTCGAGCGCCTTGCGCAGCGTCTTCAACACGGCATCGCGGTTGCGGCCCCGGGCCATATCGATGAAATCGATGACGATGATCCCGCCGATGTCCCGCAGCCGCAGTTGGCGCACCACCTCGTCGGCGGCTTCCAGGTTGGTCTTGGTGATGGTGTCCTCGAGGCGAGCTCCCTTGCCGCGACCGATGAAGCTTCCGGAGTTGACGTCGATGACCGTCAGCGCCTCGGCGTAGTCGATCATCAGGTAGCCACCACTGGGCAGATCGACCCGGCGTTGAAGCGTCGACTCCAGCGCTTGCTCGACGCCGAAGGCCTGGAGCAGCGGCTCCTTCTCCTCCCACAGCTCCACGTGCTCCACCAGCTCGGGAGCGGTTCGGGAGAAGAACGAGACCAGCCGATGATGCTGCTTGGGATCGTCGACCACGGCACGCTCGAACTCCGAGGAGTAGATGTCGCGCACGACCCGCACCGAGAGGTCCGCCTCCTGAAACACCAGCGCTGGGGCCGGCGTCTCGGCGACCCGCTTCTGGAGCACCTCGTTCAGCTTGAACAGGTACAGCAGCTCGCGCTCCAGATCCGCCCGCTTGGCGCCCTGGGCGGCGGTGCGGATGATCGCGCCGGCGCCTTTGAGGTCGAGCTTGGCCGCCTCCTTGCGCAGCCGCTCACGTTCTCTGTCGTCGAGGCGACGCGAGACCCCCACTCCCTCGCCGAACGGCGCCAGCACCATGTAGCGCCCGGCGATCGTCAGGTCCATGGATAGGCGGGCCCCCTTGGTCTTCAGCGGATCCTTGACCACCTGAACGACGATCTCCTGCCCGGGCCGGAGCAGATCCCCGATCTGTCGACTCTCCCGGGCTCCTCCTCGCCCCCGCCTGGGCGCCTCCACGCCAGGAAGGACGATCTCGTCGACGTGCAGGAAGCCGTTCTTCTCCAGGCCGATGTCGACGAACGCCGCCTCCAGGCCCCCGAGGACGTTGTCAATGCGTCCCTTGTAGATGTTGCCAACGATCGAGCGGGCGCCACGCCGCTCCAGGTAGAGCTCGGCGACGTTGTAGCCGGCGGCCGGCTTGACGCTCCTACGTCGGCGTCGTCCGGCTGCTCCCGGCTTGCGCGCGGCGACGGTGCCTGTCGCTTCCAGTAGCGCAACTCGCGTCTCGCCGCGATCTACGCTGACCAGCACTTGCTTCTTCAATGTTCTTCAGTCCTTTGCAGGTTGGCGCCACGACGCGCGGCGGCCGCGGGGGCGATGTGGCATGCCCCGGCGGCGCATCTGGCGCGGCGCGAGCGAAGTAATTGCGGTTCCCGCAGTGGCATTGGCGCGCACGGCGGGCAAAGTCAGTGCACGCGGGGTGCGCGTGCCCGGGCAGACTCCTCATGCGAGGACCGCTCGGCCTTTTCCGGCGGAGAGGAGTCGTGCCTGGATGTGGATCGACTGCAGCAGCCCCAGGGCCAGGAAAGTGACCAGGACCGAGGAGCCGCCGTAGCTCATCAGCGGCAACGGAACTCCGGTGATCGGCATGATGCCGATCGTCATACCAACGTTTACGAACACCTGGAACATCAGCATGGCAAGGATGCCGGCGGCAATCAGCGTGCCGTAGAGGTTCTTGGCCATGGTCAGGATGCGCAGGGTTCGCCAGATCAGCAGGGCGTACAGCGATAATACGAGCGCGGCTCCGGCGAACCCGTAGGTCTCGCCGACGACCGCGAAGATGAAGTCGGTCTGATGCTCGGGAAGATAGTTCAGGCTGGTTTGGGTGGCGTGCGCCACCCCGCGTCCGGTCTTCTGCCCGGAGCCGATGGCGATCTCCGACTCGAGGATGTTGTACGTACTGGCCCTTGGGTCGTGAGAGGGGTTGAGAAACCCGGTCAGGCGCTGGACCTGATAGGGCTTGAGCAGGTGCACCCCAGCCGCCGGCGCGCCCGCGAGCACGATCGCGATCGCGATCGCGAACAATGCCGCCAGCGCCGTCAGCTGCTTCCACGAGGTCCCAGCGAAGAACAGAACCGAGAACGCGACGACAACGTAGACCATGCCGGTCCCGAGGTCCGGCTGCGCGATCACGATCAGCGCCGGTAGCAGGGCCAGCAGCATGATCCGAAACGTCGTGCGGCGTTCGTGCAGGCGGCGTGTGCGGTCCACGGCGAACGCCGCCAGGGCTGCGATCAACATGATCTTGCCGAACTCCGAGCACTGGACCTCGAAGAACGGCAGCGGGATCCAGCGATGTGCCCCCAGAGTCGACGGCATCCCGAAGACGACGACGTTGAGCGCGATGACCAGCCCGTAGAACCCATATCTGTACTCACGCAGCCGGGAATAGTCGATCCGGGCGAGCAGCAATGCCAACCCAATCCCGATGGCCGCGTAGATCGCCTGCCGCTCCACGTAATAAAGCGGCTGGTTTGGCTTGGCGTGTCGCGTGGCGCCGCGCAGCGTGATCAGCGAGCAGGCCAGCAACCCCAGCGCCGCCAGCATCAGCAGCGGATCGAACCGCAGCAAGGCTCGGCTCGGCGCGGGCGCCGGCTCCTCGGGCATCTGGATCGGGTTCAGGCGGGCTACGCTCGTCATCCGGCCTCTCCAGCAGCGGCCCCGGCGTTGATCATCCGGCCGATCACAGCGTCTTCGAGGTTCCGACCACGAACTGGCCGCGCTTGCCGAAGAACCATTGCGAGAGGATCTGGCGGGCCGCCGGCGCCGCCGCCATCGCGCCGAAACCGCCCTGTTCGACCGTCACCACGACCAGGATCGGCCGCTGCGGGTCGGGCACGTAGCAGACATACCAGGACTGATCGGCTTGTCCGGAATGCTCGGCGGTCCCGGTCTTGCCGTATACGGGGTAGCGGTCCTGTGGCCAGCCGGCGAAAACGTCGGCGGACGTGCCGCCCGGCTGCGAGGCGGCAGCGTGCAGACCGGTGCGGATCGCGTCGAGGTTCTGCGGAGCGATGTCGACGTGGCGGGCTGGTGCGGGGTCGATGCGTTGTAGCACCGTGCCGTCGGGGGCATCGACTTCCAGGCCGACGTGAGGCCGCACCACGGTGCCCCCATTGGCGATCGTGGAGTAGGCGACGGCCAGCTGCAGCGGCGTGGCCTCAAGATCGCCCTGGCCCACGGCCAGGTTCTCGTTGTCGCCCACCGACCACTGCCGTCCGTCGGCGATGCCACAGGAGCTGTGGCGGCCATGGCCCGTGAACGGACCCATCCCCTGCTCGCACTCCACCTCCAGCCGGTCCCGCCTAGCTCGCCACGCGGGGGTGGGGAGGATCCCGGCGGGTGAGAGCTCGCCGCCGATGTCGATCCCGGTCGGACGCCCGATCCCGTAGGCTCGTGCCCACTGCTGCAGGGGCCCGCCCCGGGGCTGATCGGAGTTCATCAGGCGCCCGAGGTTGTAGAAGAAGTCGTCGGAGGACACTCGGATTGCATTGACGATGTCCACCGATCCGTAGGCCGCGTGCCCCGCGTTGTGGCGCACATCCCCGGGGCCGTTCTGATAGACGCCGCTGTCGTCGTAGTACTCCCCCAGGCTCCAGGCGCCGCTCTGCAGGGCCGCGGTCGCGGTGATCCCCTTGAAGGTCGAGCCGGTGGGATAGCCGCTGCCGATCGCCCGGTTGAGCTGCGGGAAGCCGGCGCCGGGTCCGAACAGCTGGTCGTAACGACGCTGGCTGATCGGCTTGGTGAAGACGTTGGGATCGAAGGTCGGTAGCGAGCCCATCCCCAACACTTCGCCACTGACCGGGTTGAGGGCTACGAACGCGCCGGCGGGTGCGGGCGGATTGCTGGCGATTGCCTGAGCCAGCGCCTGCTGGCCGGCCTTCTGCACGCCGAGGTCCAGCGACAGCTTCAACGTGTGCCCGGCCACAGGCTTGTGTTCGGAAAGGTACCCGGGGCTCGGTCGCCCCAGGGCATCGACCTGGACCCGCTCGGCGCCGTCGACACCACGCAGATACCGGTCGTAGTACCACTCGAGCCCGGACTGGCCGACGATCGTGTTCTGCGATACGCCGCGATAGTGGGCCTGGTGGAGCTCGGGTGCGTTGATGGGACCCACGGTTCCGAACAGCTGCGCGGCGAGGTCATGCAGCGGATAGGACCGCAGCCAAACCTGCTCGACGTTGACCCCCGGGAACTCGTCCTGGCGCTCGGAGAGGTAGTAGAGAACCTGTGGGGGCACATCGGTCTTGATGGTTACGTTGGCGTAGGGCAGGAGCGCCTGCTGCTGGGCCACGCGGCAGGGAATCGCCGCCAGCCGCCTCAGGTACGGAGGCGCAGCGACTCGGCATGGTGCCGGACTGCTGGGCATGCCCAGTACGGTCGCCAGCCGCGCGTAGACGCGTCGCTGCCTGAGTGGGTTCTTGGGCACGTCGGGTGGAGTCACCTGCACCGCAATCGTCGGCCTCGAGTCGACCAGGATGTTGCCGGCGCGGTCGACGATCTGACCACGCGCGGCCGGAATCGCGATGTCACGCACGCGGTTGACGCTCGCCCGGGCCAGATACTGGTCACCGGACAGCACCTGTAGAAACCACAGGCGGAAGAAGATGATGGCGAACATGGCCAGGGCCAAGCTGCCGATGATGGCTACGCGCAGCGCCAGCTGCGGCGTCAGCGGTGGGCGGCGGTCCTCGGGCAGCTGGATCATCGCTGGGCCGAGCGTGGGATCGGGCCGAGCCGCTCGGAAGGACGCTGCAGCGGGCTGAGTCCCCCGGTGGTGTAGGCGCGGCGCCGGCGGCGGCGCGGATCGTCGGGCAGCGCCGGCCGGATGATGCGACGCACCAAGGCATAGACCGGCAGCGCGAGCAGCGTGTTGACCAGCACGGTGATGAAGATCTGTTGCACCAGCAGGAGGCTGACCGGCGCGTCGACGCCGAGCAGGAACTGGATCATCGCCATACCCACCCCGGCGAATGCGGTAGCCGCGGCGCCGAGGGCCAGCGGCACCAATCCGTGGGAAGGATCCCGTAGCTCGCGTAGGCGTCCGCACCAGTAGCCGATGGCGATGTACAGCAGCGAGGTGACGCCGAGCGTCTGCACGAGCACCATGTCGACGAGCAGGCCGACGGCAAAACCGGTGACCGCCCCGAGCAGCGATCCGGTGAGCAGCCCGACCGACATCACCACCAGTGGCGTCACGTCGGCGCTGACACCAAACACCGAGATCTGCGAGACCCCGGCGACCTGGATCACCACCGTGACGAATCCGAGCAGCGCGAGTCGGACCGGCAGCCGCAGCATTTCGTTCACGGCAGTTGCGCCCGCTGGTCGTCAGGGTGGGGACGGGTCAGGATCTGCACGGCGTCGAGGTGGCGCAGATCGGCGGCGACGTTCACCTGCACCTGGCCGTTGTCCAGCAGGCCCGCCTGACTGGCGCTGGAGACCTGGCCGATTGGGACCCCCGGCGGGAACAGAGAATCCAGCGGGCCGGATTTGAAGCCGGCGGTCACCACTTGCTGGCCGGTCTGGATCGGAGCCTGCCGCGGCAGGTACTGGAGCAGAAGCTGGTTGGGATTGCCCACCGCCGGCACCAGCACTCCGGTATCGCCGTACTGGTCCTGAACCTGGGCCGTCACCGCAGAGGAGTGGTCGGTGATCAGGGTCACCACCGAGACCGTGGCGGCCACGTTCGAGACCCTGCCGACGAGAGCACCGTCGCCGGTCACCGGGTCGTTGACTTGGACGCCGTCATCGCGGCCCTTGTCGATCTCGATGGTGGCGTACCACAGCGTCGGGTCACGGGAGATCACGTGCCCAGCGACCGGCTGGTAGCGGCTGACGCCGATGCTGTTGTCCAAGCCGACCTGCTTGTTCAGCTGGGCGTCGTTGATCGCCTGCTGCTGGGCCTGCGCGAGCTCGACCCGCAGCTTCTGGTTCTCCTTGAGCAGCTGATCGCGCTGGGACTTGGCGCGGAAGGTGTCCGAGAACCAGCCGGCGACGTCGCGGACGGGCTTGAGCGCCTTGCTGGCGCCCTCCTGGACCGGCGAGAGTGCCTCCACGATCCCGCGCTGCACGCTGTGCAGGGGACTGCTCGGCGACTCGCCGAAATAGGCCGTGAGCAGAATCAGCGAAACGACGACGAGCAGCCCCAGGACCGCTCGTCGTCGCCGAACTTGCTTGTCATGCATGGGTGACCTGTCTCCAAGGTCTCAGCTCCGAGCCGCGTCGCCTCAGGAGGAACCTAGTAGCGATGGCGGCGATTGCGTGAATTCTTGCTCGAACGGTGGATCGCTTCGAACTCCTCCAGCGACCTTCCCGATCCCACCGCCACACAGGTGAGCGGCGATTCGGCGAGGTGCGCCGGCATCTGGGTCTCATGACGCAGACGCTCTTCGATCCCCTGTAGCAGCGACCCGCCTCCAGCCAGCATGATGCCACGATCCATGATGTCGGAGGCGAGTTCGGGCGGAGTCCGGTCGAGCGTCTCTTTGACCGCGTCGATGATCTGCGACACCGGCTCCTCGAGCGCGGTGCGGATCTCCTCGCTGGTCAGCACCACCGTCTTCGGCAGTCCCGAGACCATGTCGCGCCCCCGGATCTCAGCCTGAACCTCCTCACCGAGCGGAAACGCCGAGCCGATCTCGAGCTTGAGCTCCTCTGCTGTCTGCTGGCCGATCAGCAGCTTGTACTCACGCTTGACGTAGTTGATGATCCCCTCGTCGAGCTCATCGCCCCCGACCCGGATCGACTGCGACACGACGATCCCGCCGAGCGAGATCACCGCCACCTCGCTGGTGCCGCCGCCGATGTCCACGACCATCGAGCCGGTAGGCTCCCCCACCGGCAGTCCCGCCCCGATTGCCGCCGCCATCGGCTCCTCGATCAGATAGGCCTGTCGGGCGCCCGCGGACAGGCAGGCTTCCTCCACGGCGCGCTTCTCGACCCCGGTGACCCCGCTGGGCACGCACACGACCACGCGGGGATGCGCCCAGCGGTTCTGGTGAACCTTCTGGATGAAGTGCCGGAGCATCTCCTCGGTAACCTCGAAATCGGCGATCACGCCGTCCTTGAGGGGACGGATGGCGGAGATCGTGCCCGGCGTGCGCCCGAGCATCCGCTTGGCTTCGATGCCGACGGCATGCACCTCCCCGGAGCGAGCATCAACCGCCACAACGCTAGGCTCCGACAGCACGATCCCCCGACCGCGGACGTAGACGAGGGTGTTGGCGGTGCCGAGATCGACCGCCATGTCGCGGCCACCGAAGCCGGTTAGGTACGTGAAGAAACTCATGTCAGGCGGAAGCGAATGGACGGCGCGGCGAAGAAGCGCGTGGCACGCCGAGCTGCCGGCTCCGTCCGTGGCCCAGTGTAACCGACCCCCGTGCGACCACGGTTCCCGCAGGACCTCCGCCAGCCGCGAAAAAACCTGGAAAATCGGTAAGGCCGAGCTAAAGCGAGGCTCGCCGGCGGGTCATCGGCCCGACCGGGAGAGGTCGCTTCAGCGCACCATCAATTCGGGCTCCAGCTCCAGCAACGCGGTCAGCGGCAGCCCGACGACATTCAGGTAGTCGCCATCGATGGCCGCGACCAACGCAGCACCTCGGCCCTGGATCGCGTACCCGCCCGCGCGCTCGCGCCATTCACCGCTTTGCAGGTACCACTCCAGCAGCGTGGGATTGAGGCGACGGAACCTGACCCTGGTTCGGGCGACGGCGCTTCGAACCAGTCCAGCCTGGATCAGGCACAAGCCGCTGATCACCGTGTGGCGCAGGCCCGACAGGGCCCGAAGGGTCTGTCGCGCCTGGTCTGGGTCCCGTGGCTTGCCGTAGATCCGTCCGTCGGCCCAGACGATCGTGTCCACGCCCAGCACCAGCGCTTCGGGGTGACGACCGGCCACCGCCGCGGCCTTGCGGTGAGCATTCTCCACCGGCACCTGCTCGGGTTCGCCCTCGGTCAGCTCCTCCACCTCCGCCGCCACTGCCGAGAAGCGGATTCCGACCTGCTCCAGGATGGCCCGCCGCTGCGGAGAGCGAGAGGCGAGGATCAAAGGTCCGGGAAGAACAGCCTGACCTCGCGCCCCGCGGACTCAGGCGAGTCCGAGCCGTGGACCATGTTCTGCCCCACGGCCACGGCATAGTCGCCGCGGATCGAACCCGGACTCGCCTGCAGCGGGTTGGTGGCGCCGATCACCTGACGGGCCGCCTCGATTGCCGACTCCCCCTCCAGGACCATCGCCACCAGGGGTCCCGAGATGATGAAGCTGACCAGCTCCTCGAAGAACGGCTTGCCCTCGTGCTCGGCGTAGTGCTGCTGGGCCAGCTCCCGGGTCATCGTCAGCCGCTGGAGCGCGGCTAGGCGGAGCCCCTTGCGCTCGAAGCGGGCGATGATGTCCCCGGTGAGGTTGCGGGCAAAGGCGTCAGGCTTGACGAGGATGAGCGTTCGCTCCATGTGAAGCTGATCTCCTGTTCGGGGGTTGGCGGGAAGCGCGGTTACGGCGCCGCCGGGGTGCCGGCCTCACCAGCTGTCCCAGCCACCGACTGCTCCGCGGTGGTGTCACGCCGCCTCCGAGGCCGCCGCGGCGGTGGAGTGCCGCCAACCTCCGCTTCGCAGTACGGGCAGATCTTCCAGCTCGGGTCGAGCGGGCGCCCGCAGGTGCGGCACGGATCCTTGAGCTTGCGCATGCAGCTCGGACAGCGCAGGAAGTCTCTCTCCACCTCGGCATCGCAATGCGGGCACAGGTGATACCCGACCTCCGCCAGACGCGCTTCGGCTGCCTGCATCTCGAGCTCGCGCTCGCGTACGTCGTCGAGGAACTCCGGCGGGCGCACGATCATGTAGACGATCGTGCCGACGAATGGAAACAGCGACGCCGCGGTGGCACAGCCGACGAGCATCGGGTCGGCGACCCGGCGCCGCGCATCGGCGTAGGTCCAGTACACGAGGGCCAGCCAGATCACGACCAGGAACAGCACGACCAGCGATACCACCAGATTGATCGTGCTGTTCTTGATCCCGAAGACGCCGAAGAGCAAGAACATGAGCCCCGCGAGTGTAGTGGGCGGTGGGGTTGGACCGCTCTAGAACCGGCCTACAGGAACAGGCGGCCGAACAGATAGCCGATGCCGAAGAACACCAGGATCACCACGGCGACCATCACCGCCACCAGGCCGATCATGGTGAGAAAGCTCGGCTGTTGGTCCTGATCGTTCACAGCATCGAGGCGCGTCTACGGCCCGCTGGCGCGAGCAGGTCGGCCACCAGGTAGATCGAGCCGGTAGCCACCACGACGCCGTCGACATCGGCGAGCTCACGCGCGCGCGCGAGCGCGTGGGCGGGCGCGGGCACGACCTCGGCCGGTGGACCGTGCAGCTGCCGGGCAAGAGATTGCAGCGTCGGCGGTGGCAACGCCCGCGGATTCTGACTGCTGGTCAGGATCAGCGCATCGCAGATCGGGATCAGCCGCTCCAGCATCCCGGCAGCGTCCTTGTCCTCCAGGATCGAGACCACCGCGATCACGCGCCCGCGTCTCTGCGTCAGCTCGATGACGGATTCGACCAAAGCTCCAATTCCGTCAGGGTTGTGCGCGCCGTCGAGCAGCGTCACCGGATCATCGTCGATCACCTGTAGGCGTCCCGGAACCCGCACCTCTCGGGCGGCGGCAGCGACTGCCGCTTCGTCGAGCTCCCCGAGGTAGGCGCGGGCGGCGGCCAGTGCGGTGGCAAAGTTGCGCCGCTGGAAGGTGCCGAGCGCACCCACTGTCACTCCCGGGTCGCTGCCGGCATGCACGATCGCGGCACCACGCCCGGCCGCGACCTGCTCAGCCCGAGCGGCCGCATCGGGGTGCAGCCCGGGGCCGAGAACCAGCGTCCCCTGGGGCTGGACCACATCCAGCTTCTCGGTGGCGATGTCGTCGATCGTCGGTCCCAACCAGCGCGTGTGCTCCAGTCCGACAGTGGTGAGCACCTGAACCTTGGACGGGAGCACGTTGGTGGCGTCGTAGCGCCCGCCGAGACCGGCTTCGATCACGGCCACCTGCACGTGGTGACGGGCCAATTCCGAGTACGCGGCTGCGGTCAGCGCCTCGAACTGCGTCACCCGGTCCCCGGCCGGCAGCGAGCGATCGACCCGGTCCGCGGCCCGGGCTGCCCGCCCGATCGCGGCGGCAAATTGCTGAGGCTTCACGTCGGCGTCTGAGATCCTGATCCGCTCGACGAACGAGACCAGGTGCGGTGAGAGGTATGCCCCCGTGCGCAGTCCGTGTCCGGCCAGGATCGCCGCGATCATGCGTACGGTCGAGGACTTGCCGTTGGTGCCGACGACGTGGATCGAGTCGTAGGCGCGCTCGGGGTGGCCAAGCGCGGTCATCAGACGGCGCATCCGGTCGAGGCCGAAGCGCATGCCGAACAGCTCCAACGACAACAGGTAGCTCTCGGCCTCGTCTGGACTCACAGCTTCCGAAGCTCGGACTGTAGCCGCGCGAGCTTGTCCCGCTCGGCCTGCACCACCGGCGCGGGCGCCTTGGCCACGAAGGCCTCGTTGCCCAGCTTGCGGTTGGCCCGGTCGATCTCGTCGGCCAGGCGTGCCAGCTCCGCCTCCCGCCGAATGGCGACGGCCCGCGGATCCAAGCCGGCGCTGGGAAGGATCTCGACCGCCCCGCCGGGCACCGCGACAGTGGCCACCGGCTCGCCGTCCTGGTGCCCGTCGAGGACCGTCAGCCGCGCCAGGGCGGCGATCTGAGCTGCCGCCGCTCCAAGCTCGGGCGCCCTGATCCGCGCCGGCAGCTTGGCTGCCGCGGGCACGGCGGCGGAGTCACGCCAGGCGCGAAGCGCCTGCACGGTCTCGATCACCCGCCCGATTGACCGGTCTGCCGCCTCGTCGGGCTGGGGTCCGAGCCCCGGCAGCTGCGGTCCGGCCGCGAGCAGCCCCTCAGCGCCGGGCACGAAAGCGTAGATCTCCTCGGTCACGAACGGGATCAGGGGATGAGCGAGGATCAGGGTGCCCGTCAGCACGTACAGCAGCGTCGCATCCAGATCTGGATCGCCGGCTCGCAGCCGCGGCTTGACCAGCTCCAGATACCAGTCGCAGAGCTCCCCGTAGACGAAGTCGTAGAGCCCGAGCGCGGCGCGCGAGAACTCATACCGATCGATCCGTGCGTCGAGCTCGGCGCGGGCACGGGCCAGGCGACTGAGGATCCAGCGGTCCTCGATCTCCCTGGGCCGACTCGCCGGGCGGGCTTCCGGGCCGACTCCGAGCAGGATCAGGCGCGAGGCGTTCCAGAGCTTGTTGGTGAGCTGCTGGCCCTGCGCGACCTTGTCCTCGCTGAAGCGCACGTCCTGGGCTGAGGACATGGCCAGCAGCCCCCAGCGCAGGGCGTCCGCACCGTAGGCGGGAAACCGACCTCCCTGCGGGAACACCGGTGGGCGCGGCCCGCCGGCGATCAGGTCGAGTGGGTCGATCCCGGTACCCAGCGACTTCGACATGCGCCGGCCGTCGGGAGCCTGGATCACCGCGTGGATGTGGACGTCGTCGAACGGGACCGTGCCGGTGAACTCGAGTCCCATCATGATCATCCGCGCGACCCAGAGGAAGATGATGTCGCGGGCGGTGACGAGCACGTCGGTCGGATAGAAGGCCCGCAGCGCCGGCGTCTGCTCGGGCCAACCCAGGGTCACAAACGGCCACAGGGCGCTGGAGAACCAGGTGTCGAGGACGTCGGGGTCGCGCTCCCATCCTTCGCCCTCGGGCGCGCTGAGGCCGACGTAGGTGTCATCGCCGCGGTACCAGACCGGGAGGCGGTGGCCCCACCACAGCTGGCGGGAGATCGTCCACGGGCGGATGTTCTCCATCCACTCGCGATACACGCGCGTCCAGCGCTCGGGGTGAAAGCGGACGCGACCAGTCCTCACGACCTCGATCGCCGGCTTCGCGAGCTCGTCCATCCGCATGAACCACTGCAGCGACACCAGCGGCTCGATCCGCTCCCCTGAGCGATGTGAACACGGGACGGTGTGGGTGTACTGCTCGCTCCGGGCGATCAGTCCCTGCTCTCCGAGCTCATGGATGACGGCTTCCTGCGCCGCGGCCGCGGACAGCCCGACGAAGCGCTCCGGGGCCTCGGAGGTGAGACGCCCGTCCTCGCCGATCACGCTGATCAGCGCCAGCCCGTGCCGCCGGCCAATCTCGAAGTCGTTGGGATCGTGGCCGGGGGTGATCTTGAGCGCACCGGTACCGAACTCCGGCTTGACGTACTCGTCGGCGATGATCCTCAACCTCCGCCCGACGAGGGGAAGGATGGCCTTCTCACCGACGAGCCGCGCGTACCGCTCGTCGGCGGGGTGCACCGCGATCGCGGTGTCGGCAAGCATCGTCTCCGGGCGGACGGTGGCGACGGTGATCGCACCCGAACCCGAGGCCAGGGGGTAGTCGATGTAGTAGAGCGTGTCGGTGGCCTCACGGTCCTCGACCTCCAAGTCGGAGATGGCCGAGCGGCTACCGGGATCCCAATTGACCATGTACCGGTCGCGGTAGATGAAGCCCTTCTCGTAGAGGGCCACGAACACGCGCAAGACGGCGTCGGCATAGGCCTGATCGAGAGTGAATCGCTCGTCCTCAAAGTCGCAGGACGCACCCAGGCGCTTGAGCTGCGAGACGATCTGGCCGCCGTAGTCGTCTCGCCATTGCCAAACTCGCTGCTCGAAGGCCTCACGCCCGAGCTCATGGCGGCTGGTGCCCTCGGCGGCGACCGCGTGCTCGACCTGCGTCTGGGTTGCGATACCGGCGTGGTCTGAGCCGAGGATCCACTTCGTTCTCCGTCCGCGCATGCGGTGATAGCGGATCAGGGTGTCCATGATCGAATCCTGAAACGCGTGCCCCATGTGCAGCGACCCGGTGACGTTCGGGGGCGGGATGGCGATCGAGTAGTTCTCGTGCGCGGTGCCCTCCGCCGGTGGGTGAAACAGCCCGGAGCGGAGCCAGCGCTCGACGATGCGCGGCTCCACCTCGGTGGGGTCGTAGCGGGTGCGGTCCTGAAGGTCCGACATCAGGGGCGGAGAGTCTAGGGGCCGCCCCCGAGGTCCTACGCCGCCGCCTCGCCCTCCTCCGCGGGCGCGGCGACGGTGACCAGCGTCGGCGGCGTGGCCTTCTCGATCGTCTCGCGCGTGACCACGCACTTGCGCACGTCGCGCCGGGATGGGAGCTCGAACTGGACCTCGAGCAGCACCTCCTCGATGATCGAGCGCAGCCCACGGGCTCCGGTCTCGCGCTCCAGCGCCTTGTCGGCAACCGAGGTCAACGCCTCGTCGGCGAACACCAGCTCGATGCCGTCGAACTGGAAGAACCGCTGGAACTGCTTGACCAGGGCGTTGCGCGGCTCGGTCAGGATCTGCATGAGCTCGTCCCGGGAAAGCTGATGGATCGCCGACATCACCGGCAGGCGGCCGATGAACTCGGGGATCAGTCCGTACTCGATTAGATCCTCCGGCAGGCAGTGCTCGAAGATCTGCCCGGTATCGCGCTGCTCCTTGGTCTGGATCGAAGCGCCGAAACCAACCCCCTGATGACCGATGCGGCGCTCGATCACCCGGTCGAGGTTCGCGAACGCGCCGCCGCAGATGAACAGTACGTTGGTCGTGTCGATCGACAGGAACTCCTGATGGGGGTGCTTGCGGCCGCCCTGAGGGGGCACCGAGGCGGTCGTGCCCTCCAGGATCTTCAGCAGCGCCTGCTGGACCCCCTCGCCGGAGACATCGCGGGTGATCGACGGGTTGTCGGCCTTGCGCGCGATCTTGTCGACCTCGTCGATGTAGATGATCCCCGTCTCGGCCTTCTTGACGTCGTAGTCGGCAGCCTGGATCAGCTTCAGCAGGATGTTCTCGACGTCCTCGCCCACGTAGCCGGCTTCGGTCAGCGCGGTGGCGTCGGCGATGGCAAAGGGCACGTTGAGGATCTTCGCCAGTGTCTGGGCAAGCAGCGTCTTACCGCATCCGGTCGGCCCGAGCAGCAGGATGTTGGACTTCTGCAGCTCGATGTCGTTGTCATCTGACTGCATCATCTGCACGCGCTTGTAGTGGTTGTAGACGGCCACCGACAGCGAGCGCTTGGCCTGCTCCTGACCGACGACGTACTCCCCCAACACGTCATAGATCTCGCGTGGCTTGGGCAGGTTCTCGATGTCGAAGCTGGGTGGTGCAGTCAGCTCCTCGTCGATGATCTCGTTGCAGAGATCGATGCACTCGTCGCAGATGTAGACGCCCGGACCGGCGATCAGCTTCTTGACCTGCCGCTGAGACTTGCCGCAGAAGCTGCAGAGAAGCTGCTCGTTGGAGTCCGTGGGACGTGCCATTGGTTTCCTCTCTCCTGCGTGGCCGTGCGGGCTGGGAGCGCCGCGAAGCTCGAAGCCCTAGGTTAGCCCCTCAATGCTGCGAGATCACCCGATCGATGATTCCGTACTCCTGGGCCTGCTCTGAGCTCATGAAGTAATCGCGCTCAGTATCGTGGCGAACCTTCTCCAGATCCTGCCCGGTGTGGTGGGCGATGATCTCGTCCAGACGGCGCCGGACGTCGATGATCTCGTTGGCGTGGATCTCGATATCGCTCGCCTGGCCCTGGAAGCTGGAGGACACCTGATGGATCAGGATCTTGGCGTTGGGTAGGGCCATCCGCTTCTCGTGGGCGCCGCCGGCCAGCAGCAGCGCTCCCATTGACATCGCGATCCCGACGCAGATCGTCTGCACGTCGGGCTTGATGAACTGCATGGTGTCGTAGATCGCCAGCCCGGCGTACACCGAGCCACCGGGCGAGTTGATGTAGATCGAGATGTCCTTGTCAGGATCCTCGGATTCCAGATGCAGCAACTGGGCGACGATCAGGTTGGCAATCTGGTCGTCGACCGGTGTGCCCAGGAAGATGATCCGCTCGTTGAGCAGCCGGCTGTAGATGTCAAACGCGCGCTCCCCGCGGGAGGTCTGCTCCACCACCATTGGCACGAGTGGGCTCATGTTCCTCAGTTCTTTTGCTTGCGATCACGGATTCCTGCCGAATGTAGCAACCGCCCTCGTGTCGCCAGTAAGGCTTGACGCCCGGCGTGCCCGGCGCTGGAGCCTAGGAATCAGGCGTCCACAGGGAGCCGGCCGGCTGCGCCTCCTCCCCCCTGCCCGGGGTCCACAGCTTCTGCCTGGCCTTCGCCTGCTCGACGGTGATGGGCTTGGCCTCGGCCACCAGCAGCTCCAGCGCCTGACGAGCGGCGACGTCCTCCCGCACCCCCTCCAGACGCCCCGCCGAGCGCAGCTGGTCGATCAGCTTCTCGACCGCCACGCCACTGCGCTGAGCCGAGGACGCGAGCGCCTGCGCGATGTCCTCCTCAGTGGGCTCGATGCCCTCTGCCTGGACGATCGCGGCCAGCACGGCCTCTCGCCTGAGTGCGCTCGCCGCCTCGGGCTCCGCCTCGTGAGCCAGGGTCTCCTCGTCCTTGCCCGTGATCTGCAGGTAGGTCTCCTTGGCGATCCCCTGGCGGTGCAGCGCGGAGAGCGTCTGCTCGAGCAGCTCGTGCGCGCGGGCGTGAACCAGCTGCTCGGGAACGTCGACCTCCGCCTCGGCTACGGCGGCCTCCATCACCGCCTCCTCGAACTCCCGCTCGACTGCGCGCTCGTCACCTTCACGCAGCCGCGAGGCGATGTCCTCGCGCAGCTCCGAGAGCGTGTCCAGGCCCGCGGCCTCGGAGGCAAAGTCATCAGTCACCTCTGGCAGGCGCTTGTCCTTGACCTCCTTGACCGTGACGTCGAAGGTCGCCTCGCGGCCGGCGAGCTCGCTGGCGTAGTCGTCCGGGAACCGAACCTGCACCGTACGGGCCTCGCCGGCCACCGCGCCGACAAGCTGCTCCTCAAAGCCGGGGATCAACCGGCCAGATCCGAGCTCAAGCAGCTGGTCGCGACCCTGGCCCCCGTCGAACGGCTCACCATCGATGCTGCCCACGTAGTCGATCACGAGATGATCGCCGCTCTGCGCCGGGCGCTCCACGTTCTCCAGCGTCGCCGAGCGCTCGCGCAGCTGCTCGAGCTCGGCGTCGACTGCCGACTCCTCAACTTGCGGTTCACGGCGGCCGACCTCTAGGCCCTTGTACGGGCCGAGCTTGGCCCCGGGGCGGACTCCGATCTCGATCGAGAACTCCAGTGGCTGCCCTTCGGCGGGCAGGTCTCCCACGTCCAGCTCCGGCTCGCCGACCGGAGCGATGCCCGACCGATCGATTGCCTGTACGTACCAGCCCCCGAGCGAGCTGCGGAGCGCCTCATCGAGCACCGCCTCGCGACCGAGACGGCGGATCACCACCATTGGCGGGACCTTGCCCTTGCGAAAGCCGGGGATCCTCATCTGGCGGCCAAGCTCGCGGGCGGCGTGTTGGAGGCGGCGCTCGACCTCCTCTGCGGGCACCTCGGCCTGGACGCGCACGCGCGACTCGGGAAGCTCGGTGACGCTCGTCTTCACGGACTCGGCGGTGCCCATCGCCGCAGACGATAGCTTCCAGCCATGTTCGCGAGGCTCACCGGCCGGCTGCTCACCTCTCCCGCGGCTTTTCTATTCGCGGGGCTGGTGGATGTCGCCGCCTTCGGCCTGTCCACCCTTCTGGCCCGATGGGATCCCGGCGCAGGATCCAGGCGGCGGCGCTAACGCACCAGCCTGTCAGCATCCGTCAGCATCTCATGCGAACATACGTTCGTGACCAGCGAAGGCAACCCCTATGCGCGCTTTCGGCGAGCGTTGGAGACCGGAAACGAGGCGCTGGTCACGGCAGCGGCACTCGAGCTCCCGCGGATCGCCCTCGAGGATGCGCTGCGGATCTGCCTGGTCCTGCGCGACGGTGATCCCCGCCGCTACGAACGGGCTGCGGTGCGATGGCTCGGACGCTTTGCGCTCGAGGCGGCCAGCGCCACGATCGACGACCTGCGCCGCGCCGCGGAGGCGCTGGACACGCTGCCGGCGCGGCCGGCGGAGGCAATGGAGCGGCTGCAGCGGCTGTGTGCCGCCCGCGGCGTGGCGTGAGCGGCAGCTGGGCCAGGCGGCAGGTCGGGCTCAAACCGCTCACGACGGTCAGCTTGATCTCTCCGCAGCTGCGGGTCGGTCGCGATCGTGGGTCTAGCCGAGGAAGCCGCCCGCTCGCAACACCGCATCCGTGACCCGCACCTCCGTCTCGGCCTGGGGATGGATGCCGACGCGGACGCGAGCGATCTCGCGCCTGCGCGCGTAGGAGATGACCGACAGAGTGTCCCCGTCCAGTCCCTTCACGTGCGCGCGGTTGACACCGGTAGGGCCGCGGGAGATCACGAAGCAGTACCGGCCATCGAGGCTGGTGAGCGCTTCCGCGGGAGCAGCGCCGACGGGAATGATCTTGCTCGCCCGGCGGCTGCTCAGCGGGACCAGCGCCACGTAGTTCGAGATCGTCCCTGCATCACATACGGTCCGACCGTCGTCGGATACGGCGATGCCGTGGTGAGCTGCCTGGTTGGGGTAGTCCTGGGGCAGCAGCCTCTTAGCCGCCGCCGTCAGCGGCAGCTTTACCGTCCGCGTCGTGCGCCCGGTGCTGAGATCGAAGGTGATGAAACCGTTGAGGTAGGAGAGCTGCAGCACCAGTTCATGAGTGTGGGAAACGAACGCGAACGGTCGCACGCCTGCGGCAAAGCGGTAGGCGTGAACCACGTGCAGGGTGTGGAGGTCGGCAATCGTCAGCTGGTGGGTGCTGGTGTCGTGGCCATAGGGCAGCAGCTGGTCGCCGAGGCTGCCGGAGTACACGTACTTGCCGTCGGGTGAGATCTCCAGCACGTGCGGCCAATCACCGGCCTCGTAAGTGCCCTGGATGTGACCGCTCGCCGCATCGAGCGCGTAGACCTTGGTCCCCGGCAGGGCGGAGACGAACAATCGCCTGCCGTCGGGACTGACCGCGAGGTGATCGGCCCGGAGCGCCGGCATCTGCGTGCGCCACAGCTCCTTTCGTGTGGCCAGCGAGAACGCCGCCACGTCACCCAGGTAGCCGCGGGAGACGTATACCGTGCTGCCGTCAGGCGACGCCTGCACCTCCTGAGCGTAGTTGACCTCCCCCCGGTCCTGGATCAGCGCCGGATAGACCGCACGCTGCCCGCGGTCGACGGGGTCTCGGCCGTCTGGGATCACGTTCAGTGGCCGGCCCAGCCGACGGAACGTGCGGGCATCCAGCAGGTCGACCGTGCCGTCGTAGCTGTTGGCAATCAGCAGCACGGGCCGGGTCTGCGTGTGCGGCCTGGCCGAAACCGCATGACCGAGGAGCAATCCGCCAAGCGCGAGCAGTGCGAGCGTCAGGCCAAGCCGTGAGCTAAGCCGCTGCTGGGACCCAGCGAGCACAGACGACCGCACGCTCGTTCTCGGCGACTGCGCAGAGTCACGCGCGGCGATCAGCTAGCTCCTTTGCGGCGGCAACCTTGTCCACGATCGCATCGATGATCCGCGGCCACAGCTCCCGCGGCAAGTCGTGTCCCATCCCCGGGATGATCATCAGCTTGGCGCCGGGGATCGCCTCGGCGGTGGCGCGTCCACCGGAGGCATTGACCAATTGATCGGCGCTGCCGTGGATCACGGTCGTGGGAACCCGTACCTGTCCCAGCGCCTGCGTGCGATCGGGCGCGGCCATGATCGCTGCTATCTGGCGGGCGCTGCCCGCGGGATGGATGCCGCGATCGAAGCAGCGTGCGGCTCGCTCACGCTTGCGCTCCTCTTCGAAGTCGAACCCCGATGATCCGATCGCACGATAGGTAGCGAGGTGATCGTTGATGTAGCCCTCGCGGGTGCGTTGAGTCGGACGCAGCACCCGCAGCGCCATCCGTGGGTGGGGCCGGCCGACCCGCCGGTTGCCCGTCGTGGACATGATCGAGACCAGCGACAGCACTCGATCAGGATGATTGATGGCCATCAGCTGGGCGATCATTCCGCCCATCGAGACGCCGACGACGTGCGCGGCGCCGATCTCCAGGTGATCGAGCAGACCAACCGCGTCGGCGGCCATCTCGTCGAGTGAGTAGGCGGCGGCACGTACGTCGCGGATCAGCAGCTGCCACCGCGTGGGGACGGGCGCCTCCCGCAAGGTCGTCGACCTGCCGACGTCACGGTTGTCGAACCGGATCACCCAGAAGCCCTGGGCTGCGAGCAGTTCACAGAACTCCTCGTCCCACAGGATCATCTGCGAGGCCAGGCCCATCACCAGTAGCAGCGGTGGCGACTCGGGCTTGCCAAAGGTCTCATAGCAAAGCTTCAGCCTGCCTACGCGCGCGGTGAGCTCGCCGGAGGCGGTGGCTTTGAGCTCGCGTGCGGTCACGCGCTCACTTGATGTCATGCCTGTAGTTTGCCCGACAGCGCACAGGCGAACATCTAGCCTGACCTGTCATGGCCGCTGAAGCCGAGATTCAGACACCGTTCGAGAGCGCCGTGGCCGTCGATCTGGTTGGCCGTGGGTGCTATCAAGCCGTGGTCGACCGTGGTTGGGATGGCCCCGCCGCGCCCAATGGCGGCATCCTGGCCGCGATCATGGTCCGGGCCGCCCAGGTGGAGCTCGGCCCCGAAGCACCGGTCGCGCGCACGATCTCGGTCCAGTTCCTCGAGGCTCCGGGTCACGGACCGGTGGAGGTCGACGTCGAGATCCTCCGTGCGGGCAAACGCGTGGCGGTCTGCGATGTCCGGATGCGAGAGGCCGGCGCGCTCGTCGCGCAGATGACGCTGTTGTGCTCAGCACCGAGAGCGCAGCAAACCAGCCTGGCCGCTGAACCTCCGCGGGCTCCGCGCCCCTGGTCGGCCGAAACGGTGGATATCGGGAACCTTCCTGGGACGCCGCCGCTGTTCAGGCAGGTCGACGTCCGACCCGTCTTCGGGTCCCCGATGTTCTCGGGTGCCGCAGACGCGGTGACCGGAGGGTGGTTGTCGCTGCGCGATGACCACGCGCCGCTCGATGCGGCCCGGCTCTGCGCCCTGTGCGATCTGTGGTGGCCGGCGATCTTCGGCACCCTGACCTCGCCGGCGGCGGTGCCAACCCTTCAGCTCACCGTCTATCTGCGAAGCTCGGCGCCGAACGTTCACGGCCCGGTCCTGGCTCGCTTTGAGAGCCGCCACGCGCAGGAGGGCCAGATCGTGGAGCACGGCGAGCTGTGGTCTGCCGATGGAAGTCTACTGGCGGAGAGTCAGCAGTTGGCTTTGTTGCTCCCCTCAGCCTGATTCTTAGGGTCGATCATGTCGGTGCAGGCCGCTACTCGTCCGAGTGCGAGGATTTGCCGCCGTCGATGATCTCGGCGGCGCCGAAGCCGTCGAGGGGACGGTCGATGAAGAACATCTCGAGGGTGATGTCGGGCTCGACATGAGCTTGAGAGAGGAAGGCGAGCACATGGCGGCCGGTGAGCTGCTCGATCATGGACTTGTAGCGCGTGGCCATCATGCCTTGGAAGTTCTCGCGCATCGCCACGACCCGGTCGTTGTCGCCGCTGTCCATGATCGTTTGCTCGAGCGGGGTGAAGCCGGAGCCACGCAGCACGCAGACGATGATGTCGTCCAGGGCGTAGGTCTTGGCCTTGAGCGGGCCGCGGCCGTAGTGCTCACGCATCAGCTTGACGATGCTGGTCGAGATCTCGGAGAGGAGTTGGCCGCCCCGCAGCGGCTGAGCAGATGCGTCTCCCGAGCGTGGCTGAGGCGGATCGAGTTCTTGCTGCGCGCTGCTTGTCATTTACGACCTCCGAGGTCTGTCTCGGGCCTCCATGGACCCCAGGCCATCCATCGATGGTGCATCTGGCTTGGTGTTTCGAGACGCTGGTCTCGTCACAACCCAGCCGCTACTCAGATCAAAGTATCACCGCGGGAGCCGGTTGCAAGAACTCCTCGGGCCTTGACCTGACCACAGGCGGCGAGCTAATCTGCGGGTGGCGGTGCTCCGGCTGTCCTGTGGCGGTCGGATGACTGTCTTGGCTGGCTGGACGCGCTGGCGGTCACAGGGTGGCCGTCATTTCGCGGATCGCGGCGTTATCGCTTCGACGAACGAAATGGAGCTTCGCTCTGTCCAGTCGGGTCACCTCGTCACGATCCCGCCGCCAATTCCCGCGACCGGTCGCAGGAAGCTCACGGTCTCGGCGATTTGGGCGTCCGGGCCAACTTCTCTGCGGACGTGAACCTGACGGTCGCTCGCAAACACTCTCCTCAGGCCACCGCATCCGCCGGGGGGCGGCGGCAGCGGGCCGTGGGGGCGCGCGCCACGGGGGCAGGCGCAGTCGAGGAGGCAGTTTCGCGGGTGGCGCGCCCAGCCTTGAGCGCGCCACCCGCGAACTGACAACCCAACCTCACACACATCCGAGGTTCGCTGCGCAGCACGCCACGGGAGCACGTTGCGATGGGCGTTGAGGCTCGAACGCTGAGTCAACCGACGGTCTGGTGCCCGCATTGCCAGCTCGAGCTGACGCCGCCGCGCCTCTCGGGGCTGGTGCCGCACTACTGCCCCAGGTGCCTGGCGCGGCGCCGGCGCGCAGTCCAGCTCGAGCCGCTCCCGGCAGCGCCCGGGTCCCCAACTCCACGCCGTCGCGTCCCCGACCTCAGGGAGGACCGCGCGGATGATGGCGACGTGAAACGAACATTCCACCGAAACTGACCCAGAACGCTGTCAGGCCGCCGCAGGGCGTGTTGAGCATGCTGGCGGTCGTCGGAAGGCGGCTGGGCTACCGACTCGACGGGTGACGGCGTCGCCGCGGATCCAGCGGGGCCGGCGCAGGTAACAAGCCTCGTGGCGGCCGCAAACGCTTTCAGCCCAGCTGCCGGATGTTCCCGGTGGCAGCCTGGAGCACGCCCGGGGGCGAAGGACGGCGGTTCGCGCGACGCTGTCGTTTCCTCGGCCTCTCCCGGCTGAAGGTGAGAGACTTCGTGCAATGGAAGCCGTCGTGCATCGGCCCGGGGAGGGAGAGCGTCACACCGCCGGCAGCTCAGAGATCCTGCTCAAGGCGACGGGCGAGGACACAGGCGGGGCGTTCTTCCTGTCGGAGTCGACGATCGCTCCAGGCTTCCCAGGACCTCCTCCGCACCGCCACGAGCGGCTGGTCGACATGTTTTACGTACTCGAGGGAGTACTGACCGTGTGTCTCGGCGAGGAGACGCACCAGCTCGAGGCCGGGACGTTCGTGTGCGTCCCCGCTGGCGTTGTCCACACGTTCAGCAATCCAAGCGAGAGCCCGGTCAGATTCCTGAACTTCAACACACCGGCTGGCTGGGAGAACTACATGCGCGACCTCGCCCAGGCCGCCCGGGCGGGGCCGCTCACCCCCGACGTGCTCGGCCGCGTGGCCTCGCACTACGACTTCCAGCCTGTGTAGCCACTCAGTCCGCGCTTAGAACCGCTTCGTTTGCGCGACGGGTCCCTGGCCGGCGTTCACGCCGGAGCCCCACAAAGCGCGGCAAGCACGACTCGCTCGTGCCCCCGCCGCGCGACCGTAGTCGCCATCATCGAGCCGATCAGGATCTGGCGGCTCGAGTGGTACAACGACACCACGATCAGAAGGTCTAACTCGGTCAAAGAGGGAAACGCCTGCTAACCGTGGCTTCCCACGAAGGGTGAGCGATGGGACTCGAACCCACGACCGCCTGGACCACAACGAATGCCCGCCGAAACCAAAAAGCAGGACCGCGCGGCGCTGCTGGATCCGGTTGAGAGGAGAGATCGCTAACGCAGTTGCACGGTTGCTGAGAGTTCTGCATGTTCGTGCGAGCAAAGGTCGGGCTGGGCGCTCCGCTCATGTTGCGTCGGGGGGTGGCAAGCGCGTTGTGCTGCGCCGGCCGCGGGCGATCTCGCCCGTCTCGGCCTCGCGCCATGCTCGCAGGAGGAGCGCCACCCAGGCCCGGAAGGGGCGCCACGATTCGGTGATCTGATGGATGACAGAGTCGTCGGATGTGCGGTAGGCGGAGCGGATGGCGTACCTGCTACTGCCCCGACGGCCTTAGCGCGCTCGCCACGGAACGAACTCGAGCCATCGTGCCCGTCGGCGCTGACAGCGGGCATGGATGAAGGCGGAGCTCCGCGTCGGACCCATCGGGCGCCTGCAAATCGCCACGAGCGCGACTGGCGACTGCCCCGCGGGCGCCTGTCGCGGCCGGGGTCCCGCCGACCGGGGGGCGGCAAGGCTCGGACCATGTCGCCGAACGACGTTCTTCTCTGTCGAGAAGCAGAACCGGGGTATCGCGAGCCCGAGCAGAGGTCACCGGGAGCCGGACGGGCTGTCGATCGTGGTGAGGAAGTCGTCGAAGGCCTGGTTGGTGCGTGCACTGTCGCCGGTTGCGTCGAGGTCCATCAGGAGGCCACGGATGACGGCGAGTACGACGGTGGCGAGCTCGGGTCGCCCGAGGCTGCGCAGGCCGTGCTCGAGCGGGGCGAGCCAGTCGGTGGTCGCGGTGCGTCGGAAGCCGGGCCAAAGGGGCTCGCCCGCGGTGTCGTGCAGCCGGGTGAACATACGGAGGTAGGGCTCGCCCGGGGCTCCGGAGATCGCGGACCACGCGCGAGCCAAAGTCACCAGATACGGCTCGGCTTCTCGCAGGCGTAGGAGGTCAGTGAAGGCCTCCACTTGACGCTGCCGCGCCTGTCTCAGGATCTCGAGGAGCAGTCCGTTGCGCGTCCCGAAGTGGTAGATCAGCATCCGGTTCGAGGTGCCTGCGGCGCTTGCCAGGGGCTCGAGCCGATCGGGGAGGCCCTGCTCCAGCGCGTAGTCGGTGCATGCCTCAAGAAGTCGCTGCCTGATCTGCGGTTGCCGGCGCCTGCCCACTGCGCCATCTTTTCACGTAACGCTTGGTACGTCTATCGTTTTGCGTGATGACTGAACCCAGACGAGGAGATTGTTGATGAGGGTTGTTTTCGTACATGGGGCATGCGTCCAGCACGGGGCGTGGTGGTGGCACCGAACCGCTGAGCTGCTCGCCGAGCGACACGTCGCCAGCGAGGCGCCTGCCCTGCCGAGCTGCGGCGAGGCTGGTGAGCCGGCGGGCGCGAGAGGACCTGGGTTGGCTCAGGATGTCGCCGCGGTCCGGCAAGTCCTGACTGCGAGTGACGAGCCAACCGTCGTGGTCGCCCACAGCTACGGAGGAATCGTCATCGCGGAGGCAGCGGCGGGCATCAGCACCGTGCACCATCTACTGCTCGTGTCCAGCTACCTACCGGAGGTCGGGCAGAGCCTGTCCTCATTCGGTGGGGAGGAGCCCGCCCCGTTTCTCGACATCGCTCCCGAGGCCGGCACGTTCACCGTCCGGCCGGAGGCGCTGGCCGAAACGTTCCTGCAGGACTGCGACCCGGAGATCCAGCGAGAGGCCACGGACAAGACCGCTCGGCAGAGCCTGGCGGTTCTCGAGCAGCCGGTGCAGTCAGCAGCCTGGCAACACGTGTCCTCGACGTACCTCGTCTGCGTCGAAGACAGAGGCACCCCCGCCGACCGCCAACGCGACTTCGCCCAGAAGGCGGACAACGTCGTGGAACTCGACACCGGCCACCACCCGTTCCTCTCCCAGCCCGCCGCCGTACGCGATCTGATCATCGGACTATGACGGCTACCGGGTGTGCGGCCGATCTCGCCGGGCCTCGGCGAGTGAGCTGACGCGGGCGTTGGTGACCAGCGGAAGGTGTCCGAGGAACTGTGTAAGCGGACTGTCGATCGCGCGCCTGGCGTCGGTTTCGGGCGCAAGCTAGGTCACATCAACCAAAGGAGGCGGCCATGAGCCAGCAGCAAAAAGATGCGCTTGAAGAGATGATCCGCAACGCCCCGCTCGACATCGGCGGCGACGCGATCCAGCAGCGCGTGAACTTCGAACAAATGCTGAGCGCGCGCGCGCTTCCCGACGACGTGACCACTACCCCCGGCGAGCTCGGGGGCGTACCCGTCCTGACTATCGAGACCGACGCGCCAAGCAATGCAGTGGTGCTGTGGTTTCACGGAGGCTGGTACATGATCGGCTCGCCACGGACATCTGCCGCGATCAGCAGCGACCTCGCGCGCCGAACCGGCGCGAAGGTCATCTCCGTCGATTACCGGCTCGCGCCCGAGCATCCCTACCCAGCGGCAGTGCACGACGCACGCGCCGCATATCGGGCGCTGCTGGACTCTGGCGTGGATCCTCAATCAATCGCGATCGTCGGTGAATCGGCCGGCGGCGGACTGGCCGTTGCGCTGCTCGCGTCGCTTGCCGCGGACGGACTTGCGCAGCCAGCCGCCGCCGTCCTGCTCTCACCATGGACCGACCTCACGCTCAGCGGCGAGACCATGACCTCAATGATCGGCATCGACCCCGCGTTCACCCGCGAGAAGGTGAGCGTCCGAGCGGCCGACTACGCCGGCTCCGCCGACCCCGCCGACCCCGGGATCAGCCCGATCTTCGCCGACCTCCACGGCCTACCGCCAATCCTCATCCAAGCCGGATCACACGAGATCCTGCTCGACGACTCGATCCGCCTCGCCCGCCGCGCCGCGATCCACGACGTCACCATCACGCTCGACGTGACACCCGGCGTGCCGCACGGCTTCCAAGCCTTCGCCGCGATGCTCGAGGAGGGCGAAACCGCCCTCACACGAGCCGCCGCCTACCTCAAGCATCACGTGAGCCAGGCTGCCACCACCACCTGATCCGGCTCGCCCGGCAGGCGACGCTGCACATCGCGCACTCACTCGGGCTTGGAGAGCGGGAACGGGGAGGCGGACGTTTAGGGGGCGCTGACTACGCGGGCGAGCCAGTCGTCGAGGAGCTTGCGCTCTGCATCACTGAGCATGGTGAGTTCGGGGGCGATCGCTCGAAAGGTGACGGCCGTGGCCTTCGACCCGCCTTCCGGGAGGTCGGGCGGGTCGGTGAGGATCTGCGCGAGGATCGCGTCGTACATTGCCTCGGCCAGACCAGGATCATGGTGCTCGGCCGGCGTTGCCAGGAGCGTCTGGATGACGCCGATGCCTGCCGCTTGGATCATGCCGACCGCGCGCGGCTCGCTCACGCGCAGCCGCCCGGCGGCTGCGACTCGATGCACTCTCGCTTCGAGGACACGCTTGCCTGATTGCGCTGCGGGGGAGCGCGCCACCCTGGTCGGATCGCTGAGGAGGCGAAACAGGGCGGGGTTGGTGACGCCAAATTCGATCTGTGAATGCCAGCCGGCGCGCAGGTCGTGCAGCGGATCGATGTTGTCGGCTGATGCCGCCTCCACGATCGCGGCCTTCGACGCCGCAAAACCGGCCATGACGTGCTCGGCAACGGCTTCGAGCAGACCGTCCTTATCGCCGAACAACCGGTAAATCGCGGGCGGCTGCACCCCGGCCTCCTCCGCGACCCGGCGCGTCGTGACAGCTCCCCGGCCGTGCTCGCGAAGCAGCCGCGCCGCGGCATCGATGATCCTCGACTGCGTTGTGGTCCGCCTGCCAATTGAATCATCCATGTTTCCAACGATACCGGGTAAATGCTACCGTCGTTCGTTCCAACGATCAGCCACTCGCGGTTCCACCGCTACCAAAGGACTGTCCAATGATCATCGCTACCGGCGCGACCGGCGCCCTCAACGGCGCGACCGTCGACCACCTCTTGGAACGCGTCCCCGCCGAAGAGGTCGCTGTTGCCGTACGTGACCCAGCGAAGGCTCAGCGCTTCGCCGACCGTGGCGTCGAAGTGCGCCGCGGGGACTACGCCGACCCGAGCTCGTTACCCGCCGCCTTTGACGGAGCCGAGCAGCTGCTGCTGGTGTCCTCGAGCGATCCCAAGGCCGACGCCGTGAGCCTTCACTGCACCGCGATCGACGCGGCCGTCGCCGCCGGCGTCGGGCGCATCCTCTACACCAGTCACCAGGGAGCCGCGGCCGACACCCCGTTCGGTCCGGGCCGCGACCACGCCGCGACGGAGAAGCTGCTCAGCGAATCCGGCACCGCGTGGACCTCGCTGCGCAACGGCTTCTACGCCCACAGCCTCAACTGGCTGCTAGGCCCCTGGCGCGAGACCGGTCGCATCACCGTGCCCGCCGACGGACCCGTGTCGTGGACTGCCCGTGAGGATGCCGCCGAGGCCGCCGCCATCGTCCTGGCCTCAAACGGGGCCTACGACGGTCCCACGACGCTCACCGCCAACGCCGCCCCGACCTTCGGCGAGATCGCCGGGATTGCGTCCGGGCTGACCGGCCAGAAGATCGAGTTCGAGGCGATCGGCGCAGACTCATGGGTCGCCGCGCAGGTCGCCGCCGGTCAACAGGAGTTCATGGCACGCTTCATGCTCGGCATGTACCAAGCCGCCCACAACGGCTTCTTCGCCGGCGTCGACCCGCTGCTCGGTGATCTCCTCGGCCGCGAACCGCAGACCGTCCACGACCTGCTCGCGACGCCGGCCGCATAGCGAGGTCGCCCGGCGGCGGCGGCTGGATCGGCGGGCCAAGGGAGACAGCCCTGGACCTACTTGTCTCGTTCCGGCCCTTTCAATACGGCCCGGGGCCGCCCCCGACCTCACTCCCCTGACGAAAAAGAGCACGCCGGGGGTGTCACGGGAATGGAAAGGGGGCGCGGCCTTATTGTGAATTCGACCGCGCCGCGATGAGCTAAGCGATCGTCCGAGCAGTTGCTGGGCGGGGCCGCTCAAGATTGGGGCTGGGGGCGGCGGCAGGAGTGCTGCTTGTAGCCCGAATGAGGCGCCGGCTGGACGAGGGAGCGACTGCCGCTTCCTGTGAGAGCAGCAGTCTCGCCAATTGCGACGGGCGGGCGTGAGCGCCTAGGTCTATATGCAGCTCTAGCTGTGTTCGTGCTGCGCGGCGTCGGTGACCGGCGTGCCGCGTGCTTCGCGCAGCGCCGCGCGGCACTCGGTGAGCAGCGCTTGCAGCGTTTCGTAGCGTTCGTCTCCGAGCAGGCGGCGCAGGGTCGCCTCGTGCTCACGCTCGCGCGCCAGGCATGTCTGGGCCATGTCGTGCCCGGCCGGGGTGACGAACAGGCCGACTCCCCGGCCAGCGCGCAGCCGGCGCTCGATGAGGCCGAGCTTCTCCAGCCGCGCGACGACCTGGCTGATTGCTTGCGGCGACTTGGGAATCCGCCGTGCCACCTCGGCGACGGTGACCCCCGGTTCGGCGAGCACCGTCAGGAGCATCCCGCTCGAGGCGAGCGTGAGCGGCGTGTCGGCTAACGCGCCCTCCCCGAGCAGTTCGGCGTAGGTCGTCACCTCCCAGAGCAGGTCGTTGAGCTGATCCTTGCCGGGAAGGGTTGCGGGGTCGGGCGCTGGGACGGCCGCTGCGCGCTGGGGGGTCATGACTCAAGCTTAGCGCCGCCGCGCATGGACTTGTTTCAATAAGGCCTTGTTATAACAAGATCTTGTGCTAAGGTGAGTTCATGCTCTCTCCCCCGACGCACCCCCACAAGATGCTCACGCTGCTCGCGGTCTGCCTGGGCACCTTCATGCTGCTCATCGATCTCACGATCGTCGTCGTCGCGCTGCCCGCGATCCGCGGCGCGTTCCACACCAGCTTCTCCGACGTCCAGTGGACGATCGATGCCTACTCGCTGTCGCTCGCCGCGCTCCTGTTGCCGAGCGGGTCGCTCGCCGACATCCTCGGCCGCCGGCGGGTGTTCGCGGCCGGCCTGGCCGTGTTCACCGTCGGCTCCCTGCTCTGCGGTCTCGCCGGCTCCGGGACCGAGCTCGTTGCCTTCCGCGCGCTGCAGGGCATCGGCGGCGCGACGATCTTCGCCACCTCGCTGGCCTTGCTTGCCCAGACCTTCCACGGGCGCGAGCGCGGCATGGCGTTCGGCATCTGGGGCGCGGTGATCACCCTCGCCGGGGCGCTCGGGCCGGTGCTTGGCGGTCTGCTCACCACCGAGCTCTCGTGGCGTTGGATCTTCTTCGTCAACCTCCCGCTCGGCGCGCTCGCCATCCTCATCACGCTGATCGGGGTCCAGGAGTTTCGCCCGCCGCACTCGCGCCGTCTCGACATCGCCGGCGCGTCGATCTTCACCTTCGGGCTCGTCGCGCTCGTCTACGGGCTCATCGAGTCCGGCCGCGCCGGCTGGGGGTCAACGCGCGTCCTCGCGGCGCTTGCGCTCGCCGCCGTTGCCCTCGCTGCCTTCCCGATCCTCGAGCGGACCCGACGCGAGCCGATGTTCGACCTCGCGCTCATGCGCAAGCCGACGTTCGTCGGCGGCCTGATCGCCGCCTTCGGGATCAACAGCTCGCTCTACGCGATGCTGCTCTACCTCGTCATCTACCTCCAGAACGGCCTCCACGAGTCCGCGCTCGGAGCGGGCCTGCGGCTCGTCGTCATCACCGCCGGCGCGATGATCACGGCAGTCCCCGCCGGACGGCTCTCCCAGCGGCTCCCGGTGCGCTGGCTGATCGCCCCCGGACTCATCCTCATCGGAGTCGGGCTGCTGCTCATGCGAGGGATCAGCGCGGACTCCTCCTGGACGCACCTGATCCTCGGCTTCGCGATCGCGGGCGCCGGCAGCGGCCTCGTCAACCCACCGCTCGCCTCCACGGCCGTCGGCGTCGTCGCCCCCAAAGACGCCGGCATGGCCTCAGGCATCAACACCACGTTTCGCCAGATCGGGATCGCTACCGCCGTCGCCGCTCTTGGAGCGGTCTTCACCGCGCACATGAGCCACGCCACACCCGCGACCCTCACCGCTCACTACGCCTCAAGCCTCAACGAGCTGCTGCTCATCACCGCGTGCGTGGCGCTCACAGCGGGCGCGCTCTCGCTTGCGCTCATCCGCCAACGCGACTTCGAGCCCCAGCACCCGAGCGAGGCAACTGGCGAGGCGCTCGAGAGCCGCGAGGGAGCCGATCAGGCATCCGAGAGTACGGCCGCGCAGCCCGCCGGGTTGGTGACTAGCTGATGCGCGGCCCTAAGAACGCCTACTGCGCGCATGAGTCGTCCCATGACCTCATGCCCAGGCCCGCGACCAGCAAGACGAAGCCGGCGTCGGTGTCCCACACCCCACGTCGACGAAGCCACCGCTGCCCCAAGCGAGGTCAGTGCAGAGAGTGACCCGTCGTCGCCGGCTCGTGAGGGAAGAGCGGCGGCGGCGGCAAGCGACCCTAACGGTTCACCCCGTTAAGATGATGAAGATCAGCCGTGGGCTGCGAATGTCGCGGTCGTGAGTAGTGCCAGCTGCAGCCAATTCCGAGCCGCCGGAGGGCCGGTCGACTGAATGGGTAAGGCGATCGGTCAGATCTTGTCGTTTGGCGTGGGGGTCGCGCTCAGCCCGGTGCCGATCATCGCGATCGTGCTGATGCTCGCGACACCGAAGGGACGCGTGAACGGGCCGGCGTTCCTGGCGGGCTGGATCTTCGGGCTCGGAGCCGCTGGAACGATTCTCTTGTTGGCCGCGAGCGGTGGAAGTGCGAGCGAGCAGGGCGCGCCGGCCGACTGGGTGAGCATCGTGAAGATCGTGCTCGGCGTGCTGTTGCTGCTGCTCGCCTTCCGGCAGTGGCATGGTCGTCCCCGCGGCGACGGCGAACCGCAGCTGCCGGGCTGGATGAAGAGGATCGACACGTTCACACCGCCGAAGGCGGCCGGGATGGCGGTACTGCTCTCCGCGGTGAACCCAAAGAACCTGCTGCTGGTCTTCGGCGCCGCCGCGGCAATCGCGCAGACCGGCACGAGCACCGGAAGCCAGGCGGGCGCGCTCGCGGTATTCGTGATACTGGGGACGCTCGGTCCGGCTGCCCCGGTCGGCATCTTCTTTCTGATGCGGGATCGGGCCGCGACGATTCTCGAGGGCCTGCGTGGCTGGATGGCCCGGGAGAACGCGACGATCATGGCGGTGCTGTGTCTGATCATCGGCGCGAAGCTGATCGGCGACGCAATCTCCGCACTGGCCTCCTGACACCCAGACGCGGATGCCCCTGCACACGACCTCAAAGCCAGTAAGGAGATCGCATATGAGCCAGGTCTCAGTCCCCGAAACGTCCCCGTCGCGATCCGCGCTCCCGACGCCGCAGGAGGCGGAGGCGGTGGCCCGGGAAGCAATGGTCTTCGCCTACCCGATGCTGTTCAACTACAAGACGATCTGGGAGCAGACCCAGGACTACTCGTCAAGCGCGTTCATCGGCGGCTTCAACCATTACCGCCACTACACGCACTCCTATACCTCCCGCGACACGGACATCGTCACTCCGAACAACGACAGCCCGTACTCCTGGGCGTGGTTCGATCTGCGACGGGAGCCCGTGGTGCTCCGTGTGCCCGCGGTCGCTGAGGATCGCTACTACGTGGTCCAGATGTTCGACCTGTTCACGTTCAACTTCGCGTACGTCGGGGTCCGCAAAACCGGCTTTGCCGCCGGCGACTACCTGATCGCGAACAGCGGCTGGGGCGGCGAGCCGGCAGACGGGATCAGCGACGTACTACGCACCGAGACCCTGCTGGCTGGAACGCTCACCCGCACCGCCCTGTTCGGCCCGGAGGACATGCCGAATGTGCGCGCGATTCAGCACGGGTACGCGATCCAGCCCCTGTCCGAGTACGCCGGGCTGCGCCCGCCCCCGCCCGTGGCCGCGCCGGCATTCCCGGCGTGGGATGAGGAGCGCGCCATGTCCACCGGGTTCATCGGCTACTTCAACTTCCTCCTCACGTTCATCGAACCCCACCCGTCAGAGGCCCCGCTGTACGAGCGCTTCGCCGCGATCGGGATCGGCGCCGGTCGGCCCTGGCGCCCAGAAGACACGCCTCCAAAGGTGCTCGCCGCGATCGAAGCCGGCGTCAAGCAGGGCCTCGCGGAGATCGCCGAGAAAGCCTCGCACACCACCTCCTCCCTCGGATTGTTCGGCTCCCGTGAGCAGCTCGGGGACAACTATCTAGCCCGCGCCGTCGCCGCAAACATGGGCATCTACGGCCAGGTCGCAGAAGAAGCCGTCTACGGCGGCAGCCGCCTCGACACAAACGGCGGACAACTCGTTGGAGGCAAGAGCTACAGGCTCCACTTCGACAAGACCGCACTGCCAGACGCGAGGTTCTTCTGGTCGATCACCCTCTACAAGCTCCCAAGCCGCCTCCTGGCCGAGAACCCCATCGACCGCTACTCGATCGGCGATCGCACGCCCGGGATCAGCTACGCCGACGACGGCTCACTGGACATCACACTCCAGACAGACGAGCCAGCGGACGCCACCAAACGCGCGAACTGGCTCCCAACCCCGACCGAGGGCCCGTTCACCGTCATCTATCGAATGTACGGCCCAGGGCCCGACGCGCAGCACGGCAACTGGTCCCTGCCACCAATCCAACCAGCCTCGTAAGCGTCGCTTCGGCGTGGAAGGGCTCGTAGGAGCCGCACCAACGAGCAGCCGCTGGTCGGCTGGCCGCATTTGATGGATAAATGATGGAGCGCAGCCGGTTCAGAGAGGGGCGATGACGAGAGAATCCGCTCTCTTGCAGCTGTTTCTGAGGGGTGAGCGAGGGTGTGTGGGTTCACGACATATGTCTCAGGTGATAGGTCTCTCATGAGTCGGGACATAGGTCACAGCTAGGCCGGCGGTCGTCGCGGAGGCGCGAGCGGAGCGAGTGCTGGAGCGGCGATCGCCGGTGCGTGGGTGTCCGGGGGTGGGCTGACAGTCGCGGGCATGTCTCATGCTCGCGTTGCTGTCCTGCAAGTCGTTTCTAAGCAGTTGTCGGTCACCGCTGCTGCTGTCGAGTACGGGTTCTCCCGCCGGCATTTACAGCGTCTGCTGGCGCGCTACCGGGAGGGTGGTCTTGACGCGTTGGAGCCACGCTCTCGCCGACCCAGGTCAACCCCGATCGCGACGCCCGAGCACGTCCGTCGGCGGGTGGTTGAGCTCCGATCGCGGCTGAGCGGTGATGGCCTGGACGCGGGGCCGGTGACGATCGGCTGGCATCTCGAGCGAGCAGGTCTCAGGGCGCCGTCAACCTCGACGATCCGTCGGATCTTGCACCAGGCCGGGCTGATCACGCCGGAGCCGCGCAAACGTCCGAGATCGTCCTACACGCGCTTTGAGATGGCTCAGCCGAACGAGATGTGGCAGTCGGACTTCATCCACTGGCGGCTCGCTGACGGGACCGACGTGGAGATCCTGAACTGGCTCGATGACCACTCCCGCTACCTGCTGTCCTGCACCGCCCATCGCCCCGTCCGGGGCGATGACGTGGTCGCCGTTTTCCTAGCGGTCATCGACGATCACGGGCCGCCAGCGAGCACGCTGACTGATAACGGCAGCGTCTACACCTCCCGGTTTACCGGCGGTCGCAACGCGTTCGAATACGTGCTGCCGCTGCTCGGGGTCCACCAGAAGAACGGGTCCCCCGGCCACCCCCAAACCCAAGGCAAGACCGAACGGTTCCACCAGACCCTGCAACGCTGGCTCAGAGCTCGCCCACCGGCCCCCAACATCACGCAGCTGCAGCACCAGCTCGATCAGTTCCGCGAGCACTACAACGAGCAACGCCCCCACCGCGCGCTCCACCGCAGAACCCCAGGCGACGCCTACCGCGCCACCCCCAAAGCCGCCCCCGCGACCAACGGCCACCCCCAAGGCCACTACCGCCTGCGCTACGACCACCTGGACACCAAAGGCAAGATGACGATCCGCCGCGCCGGACGGATGCACCACCTCGGCGTCGGCACCCCCCACGCCCGCAAACGCGTCCTCGCCCTCGCCGACGACCACCAGATCACCGTCACCGAGCTCACCACCGGCGAGGTCCTCTCCACCCACCTCATCCAGCCAAACAAGACCTACTGGCGCAACACCCAACAAGCGCCCGGCCGCTGGCCAAAGCGAGACCTATGACGCGACTCATCAGAGACATATGTCCCGACTCATCACAGAGGGGTGAGCGAGGGGACTCGAACCCCCGACCGCCTGGACCACAACCAGGAGCTCTACCAGCTGAGCTACGCCCACCGCGGTGGCCATCAATCTACCAGCGCCACCGTAAGGTCGTCTCGCCGTAACCCGTCGATCGCGATTCGAGAGGAGCATCCGAGCTAGGAGCTCATTGGTCTGACCCGGGTATCGACCTGCGCCAGGGCGGGCGGGTTGGACTCGAGGCATTTGTCGGCGTGGTAGTACTCGCCGTGGTAGCGAAGAAACGGGTCGCCGTCGTGGACGGGGGCGCCGCATTGCACACAGCAGCCGAGGCCTGTGCTGGCCGCGGGTCGTGAGATGGCCTCCAGCGGCAGTCGTGCCAGCTTGAGGCTGTTATCAGCGAAGGACGAGGCCGGGATGATGACGGTCCTGACTACGGTCGTCACCGTCGCAGACGACGCGAGGCGACCGGCGCTTCGGCACAGGCTCAGGTAAATACTGGTGGGAGTCATAGGGACGCTTCCTGTTGGGGGTTGGTTTGACCACACCAGGTCCACCTCGTGGCCCTCGTTCGAGCGCCGGAGCAGTCCCTACTGATGCCGCCTGAGACGTTGGCGGGTTTACGCCTCACGCTCGATGCTTACGCTACCCGGTTGCCCGGTCAGCAAACGTACGTTCGGTGAGGCTCGGTTGATCTGCCCATGCCACTCCGCTTCTCGCCCTTCTTCAGTAGCCAGGCCAGGGAGGAAGGCACCCCACTGTTTAGAGCGCCAGGATGCTCGCGAGGCGTCGAGTCAGTTCGAGAAGCCCACCACTATGGGAGGGCGCCGACCGCTTCAGGCGAGCTTCTGGGCGGACCAGGCTGATATGCTGCGTGCTGGTTCGGTGAGCGGAGCTTGCACGGGCCGGTGCAAGAACAGAGGACGGCGGTAGACGCTTCGGTCAGAGCGATCAACTCCTCCACGACATTAAGCTTCCGTGGAGGTCACCGTTGAGCGCGATCATGCCGAATGAGCTGCCTGTTGCCCTTCCTCATGGGATTGGGATCGCGGTCACCGAACAGGGGAGCACCACCACCATCGCCCTGAAAGGCGAATGGGACCTAGCCGCGGTGCCAACAACTCGGCAGGCGATCCGCCAGGCGCTGGATCGCCACCCCGAGAGTGTGGTGCTCGATCTTCATCGTCTGAGCTTCATTGACTCAAGCGGTCTGCACATCACGCTCGAGCTCCACAAGCGTGCGGCACGTCAGAACACGCGCCTGGTGATCGTTCCTGGCCCCCGGGCGGTGCAGCGCCCGTTCGAGATCTGCAAGCTAACTCAAGAGCTCCCGTTCCTTCCCGCAACCCAGGAGTGATCCCGCAACCTGGAGTGATCAGAGCCGCGAGACCCCGCAGCATCCGCCTCCGGGCTGCGGGATCTGGCGGCTCTCTCTCCCCGCCACCGGCGGCGCCGGTCGCACGTACCTGCGGCCGGCGCCGCTAACCCTCTCGGCGGGTTGCCCCAGTAGTGCTCGCCATTGCTCGCAAGGCGCTCCGCCGGACCCAGCATCGCCGTCGCCGTTTCTCGAGCGGCTAACGCGCGGTCGAATCTCGCTGTAGGCCTTGCCGGCCTTCGGGGAGGGGGAGCGGCCGGGGCTTGGGGGTCGTCCATTCGATGAAGCGTCCGAGCACTTCAAAGACGACATTCAATGGGTTGAGCATAGATTTCCTCCCGTCCAGTCCACCCTCTCCTAACCAGGGAGGTGAACTGTCCGAATGATGGGCTAGGTGGGCGCCGCCCCGGTTTAGGTTGCGGCGCCCCGTGTTTCCAGATTAAGGCACAGCGCCCTCCGGTACCTGAAGCGCGTCGTGCCCCGAACTACCGTGTCGGGCAGCGGAACCACTAGCGGCTCTACACCTCGGCGTCGCCGGCGCGCGATGGTCCTTCCTCAGCGTGCGGATAAAAGATGAAAGTCTCAACCGACAGCCCGTTGACCTCGGTGTCGATGCCGCTGATGAACGAGCGAATCGTTCGCCCGGTAATACGCTCCACCGGCTCGCAGAACTCTCTGACCGTGGCGTATTGGAAGAACATCCGCATGTCGCGCAGGCGCTGATGCTCGCCCATCGCAACCAGATTGCGCTCCGCCGGGGCGAGCGTGTCCTCCAAGATGGTGGTCAGCGCGTCGGGTCCAGTCCAGTGGGTTCGGGCTTTGGTTGGGCCCCGCCCGAACTGCTCCTTGTAGATCCTGACCATCGTGTTAGAGATCTCCATGAGGATGCTCGGACGAGACTCCCCGTCGCTCGGCTGGACCTGCGGCTCTTCCGTGGACACAGCTGCCACCTGTCTGCTCCTCGCGGCGAACACGCTCACGTCGAGAAGCTGAGGCACGAGCGTGACTCGATACTAGCGGGCGGGAGGCCGTCGCTGATATCGTCTCCAGCCGGGAGGACGCGCGGTCGCGCGTGTCAATAGCCCGGACTTGCGTTCATCAGTACGGCCACCTGTGCAGCGCCACCGGGAGCCCCCACGGCCAGGTCGGTCTTGCCGTCGCCGTTGAGATCACCGGCGTCGAGACCATGGCTGGAGCTCACCGAATCGATCGCGACCGGCGATTTAAACGTCCCGTCGCCGTTGCCGGGGATCACGGACAATCCATCGGTGGGATCGCTGGTGACGAGGTCGTTGCTCACGTGCGAGGACAGGTGGGCGAGCGCAATCGCTCCAGGCGGCCGTGGGTACCCAGCGATCGTTTGTGCGCCGCCGAAGGTGCCGTTGCCGCCGCTCGTCTGGCGGTACACCCAGCCCTGCTCCGGGCTGCTGCTCGGGGTGGGCTGGCTCTCCGCGTAATAGAGGTCGTCGAAGGCGGAGCTGGTGCTGAGCAGACCGGCCGTGACCGCGCCGCCGGAGTCTCCCTCGTAAGTACCCTGGTATCCGGGGGACAGCTGGTCCACCGTGAAGCCCCCGCTGCCGTCGTTCAGCAGCACCGCCACGAACGGTCCCGGCACCGTGTTGCAGCACGGCTGCAACACGCGGGCGGTGTAGCTCCCGGTCACCACCAGGTCAAGCTGTCCAGTTCTGTCGATGACCGGCGGCTCGTCGTCCACCGGGCGCTCAGCGACCGCACCGAGGGGCCGACCAAGAGCTGGCAGGCGCGCTTCCTTCCCATCGCCGATCCCGCTGCCGACGCCTTCGTCCGACTGGCGGGTCGGATCGACTTCACCTCCCCCACCGATTTCGTGTTCTGCAGCCGGTTTGGGCGACCGCTGGACGGGTCAGCGCTTCGGCGTCGGTTCAAGCGCGCTACCGCGGCGGCCGGCCTCCGTGTCCTGCGCTTCCACGCGCTCCGGCACGGCGCCGGATCGCTCATCGCGCGAGAAAGCGATGCGCGATGGGTTCAGGGCTTCCTCGGCCACTCGAAGATCACAACGACCGAGCGCTACCTGCACGCCAAGGCGCGCCCCGAGGACCTCGATCGCCTCAACCGGGCCTTCCGAAGGCAGAACGCTGTCGTCCAGGGAGGCTCATCTGCGAGCGAGAAAAACCGTCGATTTGCAGGCAAGACGTGAAGATGTCCGAAGATGTCCGGCCACCGACCGCTCGGCAGGCGCCGCGACTGGCGAAACGCGACGATTTGCAGGGCTTTGACCGTCGGGACAACTTGGACAGCATGTAAGTGCGTGGAGTGTATGTCTGTGACTGCGGTCGGGGTAGGGTGAACGGGACTTCGCGGGGCCAACCGCTTGGTTCGCTGGGAGCGCTTCAGCGCGCGATCCCATCAGCGCGCGCGAGTGATCAATCGAGCACGGACACGAGATCGCGGCGTCGAGATCCGTGCGCGTCAACCTTGCCGTTGTTCGAGCTGGCACAGCGGTTGGAGCGCGCGAGGTGGTAGCCACGCACGGATGCGTGGTCGCTCTCCGCGCGCGACCAGTCCCGTCGGTTCTCGACTGCTCTTCCTCGCTGCCCATCCCGCGCCGCGGCGTCGCACCTGGTGGCTGAGCCAGCACCCACCCACGTCACCTGGAGCGAGCAGGCGTTGGTCAAGGCGCGGCTACGCAGGAGCGACGTCGAAGAGCTCACTCGGCGTGCCAGATTGCTCTGACCGTCTCGCTCTCCCGCGCCGCTTGGGCTTTGCCAGCGCCCAGAGCCACCTGGGTCGTTTGGACAGATAGGAGGTCGGGACCCATGGCCGACAGCGACGCCTCGTCCGCCGTGATCACGCGCACGGCCGCGTCGCGCAGGGACGCGATCTCGGTATCGAGTAGCCGTTTAAGGTAGGGATTCGCGCGCAGTGGGCTGAGTACGATCACGACTCCGTGACCTGCTGCGAGATCCGCGTTGTATGGGGAACGCAGCCCGCCGTCGGCGTAGCAGGCAGCGTCGATTGGGATCGCTGAGAACACGCCGGGTACCGCACAGCTTGCCTGCACCGCATCCAAGAGCCGCACATCCGAGTCGGCATCGAACGCGACGCGAAGACCCGATTCGGCATCGGTCGCGGTGATCACGAGGCGCTTCTGCGGCCATGCGGCGAGCGGGAGCAACGCGTCAAACAAGTTCGCGGCCTCCTCGTCCGGCACGAAGCTTGACCCGAGCGGATCGAGGTTCGCGGTCCGCTTGACCGCCTCCTTGGGTTCCGAAGCGTCGGCGGCAACGCGCGCTGCAGCCGCCATGAACTCGTTGAAAGTGGCTGGAGCCTGAAACGGGGGAATCTCGGAGCGGCCGTGGATCTCGAGCGCGCGATCGAGCGCGGCGCCCGCGAGCGGAGCCCCAGCCAGCGCGCCCGCTGAGGTACCGACGATCAGGTCCGCTTCGGAAAGATCGACACCGGCGCCACGCAACCCATCGAGGACCCCGAGCATCCACGCAGCACCAGGAGGCCCGCCGCTTGACAAAACGACCGCTCTGCTGATGCTTACCACCTCACGGCCCACTTGGACATCCGCAGTGGCGGCGATCCCCGGCGACGACGTTTGCCTGGAGCTGCTGGCAATGTCGAAGGCGATACGCGGCGAAGTGGACGATTACGCCGCGTTCGAACGAATGATCGCTGAGAAACGCCTCGTGATCCGGCTGAGCGTGAGACACCTGTACGGAGTGTTGCGCGATGCGCCACCTAACGCCTAGCGGAATCGCCGCCTCGACTGTTCGGTCGTTTCGTTTTGCTCCGCTCTTGCGAAGACTCTGTATCCCAGGGCGTGGCGCAGGACTGTCCGTCGCCCAGCGGCAGCGATCGTGCGCTAACCCGCGGCCGGACGGATCCCGTGCCCGCTCAGCCAGCTGACGACATGGGCGATCCAGGTAGGGAGCGACCGGTGGGCCATGAACAGGTGGCCAGAGCTCGGAACGAAGAACTGGGAGACCGAGCAGCGACAATGTGCGCGGTAATAGGCCAGATCCATGCGCGCTGCCGCTTCCGACTCTGTCGTGTCGTGATCTCCGGAGGTCAGCAGGATGGGAATCCTCGGGCCGATCCGGGCGATGTAGCGCGCGTCGTCGGTCAGTGTGTGCCCCAGGTCCGTGACCTCGCCAAATGGGGTGAGCAGGAACGGTGGTGTGCATGCCGTACGGAGGACGTATGCGACTTCACCGGGCGGGTAGGCGTTGAAGGTCTGGCACTGCTGCCGAGTCTGGAAGAACTGGTAGTAGTCAGGTCGCCCCGGAGCCGGGGTGAACGAGCCACCGGGCGCCACCGGCGCCGCCGCGGTGGCGCTTATGTCCGCCTGCACCATCGCCGCTACGTCGTGATACTCGCCGGGATAGCCGGCCACGACCCACGCGCCGGAGCTGTGACCGATGACGACCACCGAGCGGCTGCCAAGCGTTGCTCGCCGGTCGGGGCGGGCGCAGCCTCCCGCGGTGGCCGGACGGTAGCTTCCCGCGTGTATCTCGGCCACGACCTCGTGGAGCAGACCCCGCTGGACGGCGGTGGTGATGGAGTTGCCGCTCAGCCTCGCTGAGCTGATGCCGCTCGCGGCAAACCCGAGCCGGTCGTAGGCGAACACCACGTACCCCGCGGCCGCCAGCGCCCTCGCCGCGGACCACTTCGGAGACAGGTCCCAGGTCGCGTCCGAGGAGGCCGCCCCGTGGATCAGCACGATCGCCGGCGTCTTCACGTTGGCCGGACGGTCGCTGTAGCGCCGGCCGTAGAGCTCCACCGCCGCGCCCGCCGGATCCCGAGCGGGGAAGCACACCGAGCTGACGCGCAGGTGACGATCAAAGTGCATCTGGGGCGCCGAGGCGCCCGGGGCGGGCGAAGCGACGAGCAAGCCGGAGGCGAGCAGCGCCGGGAGCCAGAGCACGCGTCTTCTGAGAAAGCGCGGACAACGAGGACGTCGACCCGGCAAGCCCATGGCCGCGAAGCTTACGCTGCGCCTCCGCCAGTGACGGCTCAGATTTCGCGTTTGACGCCGAGGGGCACGCAACGAGATCATCTTCGTGAGGAGCTTCCCATGACTATCCCTTGCGCCGAGTGTGGGCACGTGAGCCGCGATGACGCTCGGTTCTGCGCCGAGTGCGGCGCCGCGCTAGCTCGAATGTGCGATTCGTGCGGGGCTACGCTGACTCCGGGCGCCCGTTTCTGCGAGGCCTGTGGCGCCGCAGCCGCGGGCGCGGCCGTACCCGCTGCCGCGCCCGCGAGGGAGGCCCGCAGGGTTCTCACCGTCGTGTTCGCGGACCTGGCCGACTCGACTGCGTTGCAGGAGCAGCTCGACGCCGAGTCGGTCCGTCGCGTGATGACCCGCTTCTACGAGCAGATGCGGGCGGTGCTGGAGGAGCACGGCGGCGTGGTGGAGAAGTTCATCGGCGACGCGGTGATCGCGCTGTTCGGCCGCCTGGTCGTACAGGAGGACGATGCGGTGCGGGCGGTGCGCGCGGCGGCGGCGATGGTCGAGGGGTTGGAGTTGCTCAACGAGGAGCTCGAACGGGTGTGGGGCGTGCGGCTGCGGATGCGCACTGCAGTCAACACCGGGGAGCTGGTGGTCAGCGACACCGGCGCGGTGGTCGGTGACGCGATGAACACGGCCGCGCGGCTGGAGCAGGCGGCGCCCGAGGGCGAGGTGCTGATCGGCGAGGCGACCTGGCGGTTGGTCCGCCACAGCGTCGAGCTGGACGAGGTGCAGCCGCTGAGGGCGAAGGGCAAGTCCGGTGCGGTGCGCGCGTGGAGGGTCGTCTCGGTCCCCGCGGCCGACTCGCGGCGCACCGCGGCGGCGGAGGCCCCGCTCGTCGGCCGCCGGGGACAGCTGACGCGGCTGCGAAGCGCGTTTGACGCGGTGCTCGTCGCGCGGGCGTGCCGGCTGGTCAGCGTGGTCGGCTCTCCGGGCGTGGGCAAGAGCCGGCTGGTGCGGGAGTTCGGCGACGGCATTGCGGAGGAGGCCCTGGTCGTGGAGGGGCACTGCGAGCCGACGGGCGAGGGGATCACCTTCCTGCCGGTGGCCGAGATCCTGCGATCCGTCGCCGGGATCGGCGAGACCGATCCGTCCGACCAGGTGCGGGAGAAGCTGGCCGCGCTCGTGCCTGAGGACGATCCCGACCGCGAGCGGCTGGTGGAGCGCTCGGCCGGTGTGCTGGGGGTCGTCGAGCCCGCGTCGGCGCAGGAGACGTTCTGGGCGCTGCGGCGCGGCGTCGAGTTCCTGGCCCGCGAGCGTCCACTGGTGCTGGTGCTCGACGACCTGCACTGGGGGCAGCCGATGCTGCTCGACCTGGTCGAGCATCTCGTCGAATGGGTGCGCGACGCGCCGGTGCTGCTCGTGGCGCTGGCCCGCCCGGAGCTGCGTGATGCGCGCGACGCGTTGGTGTCAGGCCGCCGGGCGGTCGACGTGATCGAGCTCGAGCCGCTGGACGAGCAGGAGAGCCTGCAGCTCGTCGACGGGCTGCTGGGGGAGGTTCGGGTGCCGGTAGGCCTGCGGACGCGCATCCTCGAAGTCACCGAGGGCAACCCGCTGTTTCTGGGCGAGACATTGCGAATGTTGGTCGACGAGGGCGCGCTGCAGCGCGAGGGGAACGTCTGGGTTCCCGCTGAGGGCCTTGACGCGATCGAGGTGCCGCCGACGATCCAGGCGCTGCTGGCGGCACGGATCGAGCGCTTGCGGACCGACGAGCGCTCCGTGGTGGAGCGGGCATCGGTGATCGGCAAGCAGTTCTACCGCGGCGCGGTCGCCGAGCTCCTGGCGCCGCCGGTCGCAGCCGGCATCGACGGCCATCTCGAGGCGCTGCGGCGCAAGGACATGGTCGAGCCTGAGGGCACCTACTGGATCGACGAGCCCGTGTACCGCTTCCATCACGTGCTGATCCGGGACGCGGCCTACCGATCGCTGCTCAAGGAGGCGCGCTCGGAGCTCCACGAACGGTTCGCCGAGTGGCTGCAGGAGAAGGCGGGTGAGCTGGTCGGCGAGCACGAGGAGGTGATCGCCTTTCATCTGGAGCAGGCGCACGAGTACCGCCGCGAGCTGGGGCCGCTCGATGATCACGGCCGAGAGCTGGGGCTCCTCGCCGAGGAGCGGTTGTGGTCCGCCGGCCGGCGGGCGCTGGCGCGCGAGGATCTCGCCGCTGCGGCGAACCTCTTGTCCCGCGCGCTGGCTCGCGACGCCGGCGACCAGGCCGAGCTGCTCTGGGACCTATGCGACGCCGTGCTGTCGGCCGGCGACACGGCTGTGGCTGCGCGCCTGGTGGAGCGCTATGCGGATGGGGCCGGCGATGGCCGAGCGGATGTCGCCCGGGCGCAGGTGCTGCGTGGCCAGCTGGCGAACCTCACCGGCGCCCCCGATGTGAGAACCACCGCTCTCGCTCTGACCGACGCCGCGGCCGTACTCGCCGAGCGGAGTGATCGGGAGGGCGAGGCGCGCGCCCACCAAGTGGCCGCGGGCGCCTACGCCCGGCTCGGGCAGGTCGGGGCGGTTGAGGAGGCGCTTGACCGGGCGCTGGCCGGGGCGCGGGCGGCGGGGGACCGCCGGCGCACGACCGCCGTGCTCGCCGCCGCTCCGCGGGCGGCGCTGTGGGGCCCCTCGCCGGTGGTGCGGGCCAGCGGCCGCTGCCTTGACGTGGTGCGGATCCTGCGGATGACACCGGGGAACCGCCATGTGGAGGCGATCGCCCTGCGCTGCCAGGCCGTGCTGGAGGCGATGCGCGGACGCGACCAGGCGGCACGGGACATTCTGGCCGCGGGCCGGACCACGCTGCAGGAGCTCGGCCTGGCGTTCGAGCTGAACGAGACGGCCGTTCACGCCGGGATCGTGGAGCTGCTCGCCGAGGACCCCGCGGCGGCGTGCGAGCACCTGCGGGCGGCGCGGGCCGGATTCGAGGCGCTGGGGGCAGCCGCGGGCGCCGCCCAGGCCGCGGCCCTGCTGGCTCGCGCGCTGGTCGGCGTCGGGAACCCGGACGCCGTGACCGAAGCGATCGACCAGAGCGAGTTCGCGGAAGCCCATAGCGGCGAGGACCTGAAGACGGTGATCATCTGGACCAGCGCGCGGGGTCAGGCTCTGGCCCGGACAGGTGACGTGGACACCGCGCTCCCGCTGGCCCGACGGGCGATGGCGCTCGCCGAGCCGACCGACGCGCTCGCCGACAAGGCCGACGCCGCCATCGCGCTGTCTGAGGTCCTGGTTGCCGCCGGGTCGCCCGACGAGGCACGGGAAGTCGCGACGTCCGCGGGAGAGTGGTATGAAGCCAAGGGCCACAGGGTCGGAATGGAGCGGGCTAGGCGGCTGGCGGACATTGCGGCACCCCGCGTCAGCGCACCGGCAGTCACTCCCGCACTGGCGGCGCACTCCCCCCCGCCCGTCGCGCGCGCCGCCCTCGGCGATCGGCCACCGGAGCGCTTCCGGACGGAGTTCCAACGCCGCTTCAACGCCCGGGACATCGACGGCTGCATCGCGCTGACCCACGAGGACTGGGTCCAGGTCGACCACAGGAAGATCGGCTGGGGAGCGGCGCGGGGGCGGGAGCGGGCGCGCGAGCTGCTCGAGACGGTTTTCATCGACTCGCCTGACCTACACGTCCTCGAGGGAGATGTCATGGCCTGCGATGACCAGGTGATCGTCGAGCGCAGCGCGTGGGTCGGCACGGCCGCAGATGGCGGCGGGCTATTTGAGATCCCCTTCGGCGCGGTGTCGGTGATCGAAGACGGGCGGCGGATCCGTGAGGAGGTGTACGAGCCCGAGGATCTCCAGCCGATGATTGCCCGCTACGCCGAGCTGGGCGGCGGCCAGGCGGAGCTCGGTGATCGGCCGCCGGAGCGCTATCTGGCCACGTGCATCCGTGGCCACGCGGCCCAGGACATGAAACTGCTGACGGCGATCACGGCCGAGGACTTCTCTCTCGTGGACCACCGACAGCTCGGCTGGGAGGCATACGAATTCGCCGATGCGCGGCGACCGATCCTGGCTGCCTGGGAGACCTTCGAGAACTTCCATCTAGAGGTCGACGAGGTGCTCGCGTGCGATGACCGGGTGATCGCCGCTCGGACGGCCTGGCGCGGAATCGTGCCGGACGGCGGCGGCCCACTCGAACTGCCCGTCGGCCTGGTGATCCTGACACACGAGGGACGAGCGCTGAGCTGGGAGCAGTTCGAGCCGGATGACCGTGAGCAGATGCTCGCCCGCTTCGCGAAGCTGAGCGAGCAACAACGGCTGGGCTTCTGGACGCGGTACAAGGCCCTGTATGACGCACACGATCTCGAGGGGCTCCTCGGGATGATCGGCGAAGACTGGGTGCTGGTCGATCACCGCAGCCTCGGGTGGGAGGAGTGGCGTGGCATCGACGGCGCGCGGGAGCAGCTCGCTGCCGCGTTCGAGTTGCTACCTGACCTGCGGCTCGAGATCGAGGAGGAGCTGGCCGGCGACGGCCGCGTGCTCGCGGCGCGCGGAGCGTGGCGCGGCTCGTCGCCCGACGGCGGCCCATTGGAGATCCCGTTCGGCATGGTCGTCGTGCTCGACGGCGAGCGGTGGGTGAGCGCCGATGTGTACGAGCCCGACGATTTTCAGCCGATGATGGCCCGCTACGCCGAGTTGGGCGGGGGCCAGGCGGAGCTCGGCGATCGTCCGCCGGAGCGCTACCTGCGGGAGTGGATCGCCGCTCACGCGGCGCGGCACATGGAGCGACTGAAGCAGCTGAGGGCTCCCGGTGCGACCGTCGTCGATCACCGCCCGATCACCGGTCCGGATGGTGGCGGGGCTGGATCGGTGCGCGCGGGTTGGGAGGTGACGGACTACCTGCATCTCGAGATCGATGAGATCCTGGCGTGCGACGACCGCGCGATTGCGTTCCGCGTGACGTGGCGCGGCGCATTACATGACGGAGGCGGCCGATTCGAAGGACCGACCGGATACGTCACGCTGGTCGAGAACGGTCGCGGCGGCGACTGGCACCACTACGAGCCCGACGACCGCGCATCCGTGATCGCCTGCTATGTCGAGCTGGGCGGCGGACTCGGTCCGCTCGGCGGCCGCCCGCCCGAGCGCTGGTTCAGGCGGCTGGCCGGCATCGTCGCTACGCAAGACGGCGAACGGCTGCCGCAGCTGTACGCCGAGGACTACCGGTTCACCGATCATCGGCACCTCAGCTGGGAGACCACGACGACGCGCCTGGAGGCGGCCGAGCGGGTCAAATCGACCTGGCACTGGAGCACCGACGTACATATGGAGGTCAACGAGGTGCTGGCCTGCGACGAGCGCGCGATCGCGGTTCGCATCACCTGGGTCGGGGGCGCGGCAGCCGACGATGGAGGCGGACGTTTCACCTTTCCCCTCCACGCGGTGGTGCAGCTCGACGGCGAAGAGGCCATCAGCTGGGACCAATACGAGCCCGAGGACCGTGATGCCGCGCTGACGCGCTTCGCCGAGCTCTCAGGCCACGACGGCCGCGATGGACGCTCGATCCCGGAGCGCCACATCGCCGAGTGGACGCGCCGGTGGGAGGCGGGCGATCTGGACGATGTGCTCGAGCTGCACGCGGATGACTGGCTGCTCCGCGACCACCGCGCGATCAGGACGATGGAAGAGCAACGGGGGCGCGACGACGCCCGCCGCCTGTTCGAGTCGCTGCGTGCGCTCTCTCCTGACGTTCGCCTGGAGATCGACGAGGTGCTGGCCTGCGATGATCGCCTGATCGCCTACCGGCACGCGTGGCGAGGCACCGCTGCCGACGGAGGCGGCAACTTCGAGGCGGCCGCGGGGTTCGTGACCTTGGTCGAGAACGGCCGCGAGCGGAGCGTGGACCAGTACGAGGCCGATGACCACGCGGCCATGATCGCCCGCTACGCGGAGTTGGGAGGCGGGCAGGGCCCGCTCGGCGACAAGCCGCCGGAGCAGCTCTTTGCCGAGTTTGCGCGCAGGTATCCCCGGCGCGACCTCGACGGCATGCTGGCCCTGTACGCCGATGAGTTCGTGCTCGTCGACCATCGCCAGCTGGGCTGGGGTGAGGTCACCGACCGCGACGGCTTGCGCACGCTGACCCGCTCGGGTTGGGACAGCTTGCGGGACCTGCGGTTCGAGGTCGACGAGGTCCTGGCCTGCGATGAGCGGATCATCGCGCTGCGGATCGCCTGGCGGGGGCATGCGCTCGAAAGCGGTGGCGCGACGGACCTGCAGGTCGGCATGGTTGGTGTCCTCGAGCGCGGGCGCCTGGTTCGAGTCGATCAGTACGACCCGGCGGAGCGGGAGGCGATGCTCGCGCGGTTCACCGAGCTGAGTGAATCCGCGCCTCCGGGCGGACAGCCACGTTCAGAGCAACTGACCGCCGAGTTCGTCCGCCGCTACAACGCCCGTAACCTCGATGCGATCCTGCAGCTGTATCGCCAGGACTTCAAGTTGACCGACCACCGGAGCGTGGGCTGGGCAAAGGTCTCGGGTCTCGGCGACTACCGAGAGGCCCTCGGCGCCGGGCTGGCGATGTCAGATGACATCACGTATGAAGTCGACGAGATCGTCGCCAGCGACGAGCGTGTGATCGCCTTTCGCGCGGCTTGGCGAGGCACGGCGGCCGATGGCGGCGGGGCGGCAGAGCTGGCGGTCGGCATCGTGACGGCCAACGACGGCGCACTGATCATCTCCACCGACGTCTACGAGCCCCACGATCGTCAGGGGATGATCGCCCGCTACGCGGAGCTGGGCGGTGGACAGGGCTCCCTCGGTGCCCGCCCGCCGGAGTGCCTGTGGAGGGACTTCGCGCGACGGTTCGCCGCGCGCGACCTCGCTGGTCTGCGGGAGCTGTACCACGAGGACACCTTGCTCATCGACCACCGCAACCTGGCGTGGGACCCCGCTCGCGGCGCTGACGCCTTGCTCGATGTGTACCGCTCGATCCTCGAGCTGCTCGCGGACGCGCGCATCGAGGTCGACGAGGTGATCGCCGCCGATGAGCGTGTGATCGCGCTGCGCTTCCGGGTCTGCGGGTCGGCGGCTGACGGAGGTGGCATGGCCGAGGTGGATGCGGGAGGCGTGACCGTCGTGGAAGAAGGCCGCGTAGCGAGTCATGAGCTGTACGCCGCTGACCAGCGCGAGGCGATGCTGAGCCGGTTTGCGGAGCTGTCTACGGCGACCGACCGCCCCCGGGCCGAGGTGCTCCACGCCGCGGCGGTGGAGCGCTATAACGCCCACGACCTTCCCGGGCTGATGGCGCACTACGCGTCGGACGTGACCTTCGTCGACCACCGCAGGCTGGCCTGGGTCGAGTTGCACGGGAGCGACCAGGTCAGTCCGTTCTTCGGCTCATCGCTGGAGAGCTCCGACGACATCCGTTGGGAGGTCAAAGAGGTCCTGGCGGCCGACGAGGAAACGATTGCGATCAGCCTGATGGTGCGCGGCACGGCGAGCGCTGACGGCAGCGGCGAGTTCGAGTACCCGTTCGGGTACGTGACGAAGTTCGCCGGCGACCTGATCATCGCGACCGACTTCTACGACACCGATGACCGCCGCGGGCTGATCGCCCGCTACGCCGAGCTGGGCGGGGGCCAGGCGCCCCTCGGCAACCGGCCGCCCGAGCGTTTTTGGGTCGAGTTCTGCCGGCGCTGGGCAACGCTCGATGCCGGCGCGATCACGGAGCTCTACGGAGAGGACTGGATCGCGATCGAACACCGCAAGCTGGGCTGGGAGGAGATGCAGGGGTGGGGCGCCGCCCGCGAGCACGTCCGTTCGGTCTTGGACGGCACGCTCGACATACGCTGCGAGATCGGTGAGGTGCTGGCTTGCGACGATCGCGTGATTGCCCTGCAGTCGATCTGGCGTGGCTCCTCCGAGCGGATCGGAGGCAGCACGTTCGAGATTCGGTACGGAACCGTGACCACAATCGAAGATGGGCGGATCGCCCGCCTCGAGCGCTTCGACTCCGACGATCGTGACGCGATGCTCGAGTGCTTTGCGCGATTGAGCGATGGACGGTAGGGATGCCCTGAGCCTCACCGGACGCGGCTCGAGGGGCGAGTGCTGACCTTGCCGGACCCGGAGGAAGCGGTTGCAGCTGCGTTCAAGCGCCACCGAACATGGCGTCGAGCCGGGCGGCCAGAAGCAGGTCTCCCTCGATGCTGCAGCGGCCCGAGGCCATCGCGGTGACGGGGTCCTGCGTACCGGCCATCACGCGGATCCAGTCGGCCAGACCGAAGTGGACGGTCACGGCGGCGTCAAGCGGCGCCGGCTCGAGGAGCTGAGCCGCTTCCCCGGACACCTCGATCGCCCAGCGCCACGGGGCGTCTGGGGGCAGCTCGATCGCATAGGGCTCGAGCTCGTAGGCGATGACGCCATTGAAGCCTGGTGCGGCGGCGGGCTGGAACGAGCGGGTCATGGCGCGCAGCAGCGCCCGCTGTCGGCGCGGGGCCGCGAAGCGCTGCTCCAGGGAGACGTCGTCCTGATCACGGACGAGCGCGGCGAGTGCGCGGCGACCTGTGCGCGCGGCTAGGCCGCGCAGCGGCCTGTCTCGCGGGACAGCTCGCACCCTCGGCGCCCGTGGTTGGTCATCGAATTCGCAGCGCGCGTCTCGGGCCAGGCGTGACAGCAGCTTTACCCCGTGGTGTTCGGCGATCGCGTGCGCGGCGGACAGGGTTTCGAGCGCCTGCGCGCGCGCCGCTCGGCCTCGTGCGCGGTGGAGGGCAGCGGCCAGATCGATCCGTGCCCAACTTGACATGACGACGATGCCGGCGGCATCCGCCCGCTCGATCGCCATCACCAGCTCGTCGACGGCCGCGTCGGGACGCCCGGCCAGCAGCTCCAGCTGCCCGATCACGTGTTGGGGCACCCAGGCGTTGACCAGGACTGGGACTGCGACCATCAGATGCGGGCGCATTGGCTCGAGCAGTGGCCGCAGCCGTGACCCGACCTCGTGATCGCCCACGAGGACGGCGGCCTGAGCGAGCACAGTGAGCGCGGGCGGGACGTGTATGTCGGGGCGGCGCAGGGGCTCGAGGTCGTCGGTGACCAATGCTCGCAGCCGCCGCTGGGCGATCTCGGCCTCGTCGTTGAGCGCGTGCGCCCAGGTCCCAAGCGCGGACATCAGGCCCCACGGGGCAAGGGCAACGACCGAGTCGCAGACGGCCGCGGCGGTGGCGGGATCGTCCTCGTAGAAGAGATTCGTAATGGCCAAGACGGTGAGTCCTGTCGCTATGTGGAGATCGGGGCGCAGGCGTCGCAGGGTCTCGCCCCCGCGTCTGATCAGCTCGATGCCCGGCGCCACGTTGCCTCGGTCCAGCAGGCGCTGGCCCCGAGCCCAGTCGACCTCCCAGGAGAATCGCGGCGTGCCCAGTCGCTCGGCGATCTCAGCCATTCGTTCGATCGCCTGGTCGCACTCCGCGGCGCGTCCGCGACTGTAGTGCGCGAACGATGCCTGGTGGAGCGCGCGGAACAGCACGTCGTCGCGGCCGACTCGCTCGGCGCCTTCAATCAGCTGGCCGGCATGGTCAACGAGCTCCAGGCTCCGGATCGGATCGCTGTTGCAGGCGAACCTGGAGACCAGCGAGGCTCCGGTGGCGAAATAGCCAGCTTCTGGATCGCCGGCGAGTTGCGCGAGCGACTCGGCTTGCGCGACGAGCCCTGCCCGGGGCACATGCTGATCCTCGAAGATCATCGCCCACAGCAGGCGGAAGATGAGGCGTACCGAGAGCCCTGGATGCTCCGAGCCAAGCTGCTCGAGCGCCTCACGCAGCAGCTGCACTGTCGCTGTCTCGTCGCTGTTGGTCTGGTAGCCGAAGCCGATGTCACCTCCGGCAAAGCCAAGTGCGGCCTGGGCCAGAGCGACAGCATGTCCGGTCATGCGAGCTGATCCGGCGGCGGCCAGGTACGCCTCGCGGGCACCTCTCAGGTCCGCCGCGAGCAGTCGTTGCTCACCGAGGGCCAGCTGCAACGGCCCTGGCGCAGTCGCGTCACTCGACGGGATCAGCGCGATCGCGCTGCTCAGGTAGCCCGCCGCCCCCTCGTGGTCGTGTGCGGCCGCCGCTGCCTGCGCGGCGGCTCGGTAGGCGCCGACCGCGGCCTCGGGCCCCGCCACCGGCGCCGCCAGACCATAATGGCGCGCCAGCTCTGCCGGCTCGGGCTGCGATTCCCGCTCGAGCGCCGTGGCGATCGCAAGATGAAGCCGCGCGCTCGCGGCTTCATCGGGAAGGGACAGGAAGGCCTCCCGCACAAGCGCATGCGGGAACCTGATGCTCGGCCGGGCAGTAGCCACGTCGTCGACGAGCCGCTCGCCAATCGCATCTGAGACCGCTTCCCGGGCCTGGGTCGTGCTGATGCCGGCCGCCTCCGCCGCAAGCGCGATCGGCGCCGACGGTCCGATCGCGGCGGCGGCAACGAGCAGGCGCTCCGCCTCGTTCGACAGCCGAGCGAGGCGCTCATCGAGCAATTCCTGCACCGCCTCGGGCACGGGTGCGCTGTCCAGCGCCTCGGCGTCACGCAGCGCTCCGCGGTCCTCCAGATCGCGCGCGAGCTCACCGGCGAAGAACGGGTTCCCAGCGGTGCGCTTTAGTAGCCGGGAGGCCAGGCGAGGCGTGATCGCCCGCCCGACGCGCGCCGCCACCAGCGCCGCCAGCCCCCGCTCGTCAAGCCCGACCAGCCGCAGCTCGGAGAGCTCACGCGTGCGGCGCACACCGGCCAGAACCCGTGACACCGGATGGCCGCGGCCCAGTTCACGCTCCCGGGCCGTCACCACAAGGGTCAGCCGATCGGCCACAACACCGTCGAGCAGGTGCTCGAGCACCTGCGCCGAGGCCCGATCACACCAATGCGCATCGTCAAGCACGACCAACAGGGACGCATCCCCCGAAGCGCACGCCAGCGCCGCACCGACTCCCCGCAACAGCCGATAGCGCCCGGCCTCGGCCGAGACCACATCGGGCTTAGGGGCGGACGTCAGCCCGTTCGCCGCACCCCCGAGCTCGGGAACCAAAGCGGTCAGCTCGCCGCCGGCCGCCGTCGATATCCGCTCTCGCCATCCGCCATCCCCTGCCAGCGCCAGCTCGCCGATCCCACGCACCCACGGCTCGAACGCGACCACCGGCTCGGGCGGGCAGCGAGCGAGAACGACCACGGCGCCCTCCGCATGCGCCCCCGCCGCCGCCACTGCCGCAAGATGCGTCTTGCCGATCCCCGGCTCACCCAGCACCAAGGTCACACGCTTCCCGGACCCTGGCGCGAGCGAACCACGCAGCAGCTCGACCTCCCGCTCGCGCGCCACGATCGGCTCGCGAACGTAACCGGCCAGAAACCGTGGCAGCGGAGGTGCCTCAACCACACGCTCGGTGCCGTCAACCGCGATCGGCGACGGGCTGGCCTCGCCGTGACCAACCCCATCATCGCCCAGCTCGTCCCAACACAGCGGCGCCGCGCTCACCGAGCCCGGGACCCCCTTCAGGTGAAAGCTCCGCCCCGGCTCGAACGCCACCCCCGAGCGCGACGCGACCAAGGCCACGACCAGATCCTGGACCAGCACCTCGCCGCCCCCCGCCACCCCACACAGGCGACTGGCCAGCACCACCGCCATTCCGTGCAGATCCTCGTCGTCGGAGATCGGCTCGCCCGCCGCCACCCCCACTCGCGCCGCGACGCCACAGCCGTCCAGCAGTGGGTCGAGCCGCTGCACAGAGCGCTGGATCCCGGCAGCCGCACGCAACGCACCCAGGGCGCTCCCGAACGTAGCCATCGCTCCGTCGCCGAGCGTCTTCACCACCCGTCCGCCGCCTGACACCACCGCCGCCTCCACATCAACGAGATGCCTGCGACGGACGTCCTCCATCGCGTCATCACCGAGTCGCGCCAGCAACGCTGTCGATTCGACCAAATCGCAGAAAACGACCACTGCAACGCCCGGCATCCCAACATCCTCCCGTACGCAATCGCCCAGAACAACCGCGCCCGAGGGAAGCTCCACGGCGGGGCTGAGCGCCTCGGTCCTTTCAGCCAGCCAAGAACCTGGCGATCTCGTGGCGAGCCGGCCAGGCGCAGTCGGGTTCGCCAAGTGGCCCTGACCGGCCAGGACCCGGAGCTCGCTGCTGGACACTGCTCGATCGAGGGAATGCATCGATTGATGCCGCCAGTCCGCGCTCTGCGCGTTGGCGGCGACAGGCCCGCTATGACGAACCCGGAAACCCACGGCTTCTGAACACCGCGCCGACGGTCTCCAACGACTCCAACTGTTGACCGCACCCGTTGACCGCAGGCAGATGAAGATGAACTGACCGTGCGAAGATGCCTCAAACATGCCCATTTACAGGCATTAGAGCAGCGCCCCCGGCAGGACTCGAACCTGCGACCCACGGCTTAGAAGGCCGTCGCTCTATCCGGCTGAGCTACGGGGGCCGTAACGAGGAGACTGTAGAGAGGTTCGGGCGCGGAGCACCGTGGCTGAGGATCTCGATGGCGAGTCCAGCGCAGCCGACAATCGGGGCGCCCGGATTCGAACCGGGACAGCGAGATGGTGCCAGGGCGTTTTCCCTGCTATTCGTTCCTTTGAGGTTCTCTGAGATCACGTCAGATTCCCTCAAATTGGAACCTCGAATAGAACCTTCGTGTGGTTGGACCGTCAGGGAATAGCCGAGAAGCCCGGCTATCGCCCGCGCCCGCAGTGAGCAAACCCTTTGCCGGCAATGGCCTGTTGCCCCTGCCGCCCGAGCTGCTGGGCTTGAGCTGCGTCGCTCTTGAGACTGGCCGTATCACCCGCACCGATCGCGTCGGCCATCCAGTAATGACAGATTCCTCCTGCTTAGCATCCGAGACGTAAGCGCTCCACGAGGCTGCGAGCGACGCAGGCGGATTTAGAGCAGACAGTTGCTTTACCGCCACGTTGAAAGCCCCGGAAGCGTTCTGGAGTAGCTGCTGCGCGGTCGTTGTCGGATGTTGAGCTGTTGATCGTCTTGAGCGGGGCGAGCACGCTGCTGGCTGATGCGCAGATGCTGTCCGCGCTGTGGATGAAAGCCTTCGCCTGATCTGAGGAGCCTTGGGCCGTGGTCGTGCCCGACGACGTTCCTGATGAGGAGGCTTGAACCGCTGTGGTGACAGTCGAAGTCGAAGTCGAAGAGCCACATGCGCTTAAGGCGAAAGCAGCTGTTGGCGCCAGCAGGATCAGAAACCGATGCCACATTCCGCGGCGAGCCTAACCGAGCACTGCGGTGCCTGGCAAGCTCCGCGCCTCGGCAAAAGCTGCCGCAACCATCTCCGCTTCTCGATTGCCCGGGGAGTAGTCCGCATAGATCTGCGTCGTGGCGAGGTCGCGGTGGCCCAGCCATTCCTGCAACGTCCGCAACGGAACGCCGGAAGCCGCCATCCGCGTCCCGAACGTATGCCGCAGGTCGTGGAAGCGGTGCGAGTCATCCAACCCTGCCGCCCGTAGCGCCACCCTGAAACGCCGGGTGATGTTCGCCTTCGGCTGCACCGTCCCGCTCGCAGGGTGGCCGAACACGAGGTCGGAGTCCGCCTGCCAGCGTGAGCGTTGATACAGCCGCTCAAGCTCGCCCGCCAGCTCATCGGCGAGCGGCAAGCTCCGCGTCGAGCGCCTGGACTTCGGAGTGCCGAACTCGCCCCGCGTGTAGTTCTGACGAACGCGGACGCGCTGCGCCGGCCAGTCAATATCCCGCCACCGCAGCGCGACGAGCTCCCCCTTGCGAAGCCCGGTCATCGCCGCCGCCATGAACATCGCCCGATCGAGGTCGGCGTAGATCCCGGCTGGGACGTTCTCGATCACCGCACGGGCCTCTGAGAGCGTTAGGAACCGAATCTCCGTTCGTTGTGGCACCGCCGGCAACTCCAATCCTTCGCAAGGGTTTCCTGTTGTCCAGCGGCGCTGAGGTGCACGGGCGAAGTTGAACAACGCTGACAGCGTGCCGATCACGTTGCGAATGGATTTCACTGCCAGCCCTTTGCTCTCTAGAACCGCGAGTAGGTCGAGGACGTCGCAGTGCGTGATCGCATCCAGTGTCCGTCGGGCGAAGAACGGGCCAAGATGCATCCGCACTTCGCTCTCGATGTTCTGCAACGTCGCCCGCTTGCGGCCGCGTCGCTCAGCGTGAGCTATGTACCGCGCCGCCACGTCCCCGATCGTCAGCCTCTCCCCTGCCGTGTGCGTGGTCGGGACCATTTCGCTCATCGCTCGCCTGAGCGCCTCCTCGGCCTGCGGGCGCGTAAGTCCCTCTCGCGAGCCGGAAGGCCGCTTCACGCCGAGCCGGCGGTTCACCCTACGTTTGCCGGCGTAGAAGCTGCCGTACCACGTGTCACGGCCCCGGCTGTCAGTCCGCGTGAACAGCCGTCCTGTTCCGTAGGAGCGTCGCGCGGCCATCAGGCATCGCCCAGATCACAGAGATCTGGTCTGCGAAGCCCGACCGCAAAGTTGGCGGCCCAAATCGCTCTGGCACGACGTTCGAGTCCCTCAAGACTTGCCATCAGTGTTCCTCTCGGTTGCGGCTCCGAGAGTGCGGTCCTGCCGGCGAGAAAGGCGACGCCTCGAACGGGTAGCGTGCCTGGCGCGCCGAACGTGTCCGCGTTCGGTGCCACGGGGCCGGACGTTCGCGCGTCGCGGCCCCACTTTGTTGGTCGCGCGCACCCTACACCCCCGCGGGGCGATTTACCAGCTCACGGGCGGCTCGCCGTGGGCCTCGATGCCGGGTCCGGCACCAGCTCGAGCAGCTCGTCAGAATCGAACCGGACGTAGCGGCCGAGGCGTACGTGCGGAATGCGCTCGGCGCGAGCCTCTGACAGCACCCACGACGCGGGCACGCTCAGTAGCCCCGCTGCGCCGTCCGCGTCGAGCAGCGGCGCGGCGAGCCCACTCGCGGGTGGCGGCTCGACCAACGGGTTTCCTCAGTCGTCGTTCAGGCCGTACAGCTTTTGCCGAACGGCGTTTCGGAGGCGTTCCGTCATGTCGGGCTCCGACCGCGGCGGTACGGTGCCGACGATCCCGCCGACGCCGCCGCCGAACTCGCCAGTCGGCGGCGCCAGTTCGGGCGGGTCGGCTTGAGCAGGATCGTCGTCAGCTAGGGCGCCAGCCAGCGAGACAGGCGCTAGGTCGCCCTCGATCCGGAAGCCCGCTGCACGTCTCAACTGATCATTGATGCTGGCCGGCTGACGGCTGTAGCCGAGCTTCTCGCGGATCACGTCGTTGAAGTTCGCAGGTCGACGAAAGCGTCCGTGCTCATCGCGCGGTTGTTCCTCGGCGCCGTTCATCCTGTCGCCTCCACCGGGAAGCGACGGCCGGCGGGGGCGTTGACCGCGTCGTTGCGAAACGGCTGTAGCGGCGGCTGGTCCGGACCGCCGAGCTTCACCGGCGGCACCGGCGGCGGCGGCTGGATCGTGAGCGCCACCTGCGACACGAGCTCCAGTGTGGGGCTGCCCTGCTGCCGTTGATAGTTACGCGAAGGCTCCTTGAGCCACCGCGAAAGGGCCAGCAGCCTCTCCGCGTCACTGACGGCCGCGCTGACACCCGCCAGTAGATCCACCGCCTGCTTTCGCTTGGCCTCGATCCGCGTGTTTACCTCAGCGTGCAAGTCCGGAGCGCCCACCGCCCCGAACATCTCAGCCTCCCGAGTCCTTGCAACCTCCAGCAGTGCCGGGACGAGGCGCTCGAGCTCGAGCATCTCCCGTTCGACCGCGGCCCGCTGAGCGGGTCCAGGGTCGGGCTTGCCCCGCCGCAGCGCGTCGGCCAGCTTCTCCGAGTCGGCACGCTTGGCCTCGTCAAGCCCTTGGCGGCGCAGCTCTTCGAGGCGCCGGTTCGCGGTCCCCCACTCATCGGCTGCCTGGATGTACGCCAACACCGTGGCCGCGGCCCTCTTGTCGGGAATGTCCCCGGCCGGCCCCGGGGCGATTGGGTAACCGTAAAGGCGGTTCATTTGCGAGCCTGAAAATGGCATTTCTCTACGTCTCCGTTTCCGGTAAGTTGACAGCTACGTTCACGTGGTGGTACGGAGCCTCGGTCACTGTAAATAGGGCGCGCTCCAGCCGCTCGTCAAGCGCGAGCGCAGCAGCAACACAAGACGGAGGGTCGATGTAAGGCGGCGGGCGTTTCACCAGGGTTTGGATCGCCTCAGAAAACACTGACTCGACCTCCGCGTCGGGCAGCTCACCGAGATCAAGGAGCGCAAGGACCTCATCCGCCCCCGGTGACGGCTGCGGAAGCTCGGGGTCAAAGGCCCACCAGGCCCAAGGCCGTTCACCCGGCCGCCGCCAATCAGCCAGCAGCTCCCCCCGGCGGTGCTCCCACGCGGCGCGCAGCAGCGCGTCGAGCTCGGCGTCGCTCACGCCGACGTGCAGAAGCGGGCCGACGTGGAGCTCAAAGTCGAACCTCCGCGCCTCGTCCTCTGACATGCGCCGCCGGAAGGATCGACGTCGGGCCATCACCGCCCCCGCCTCGGCGGCCGCTTCTCGCCCGGCAGCTCACCGTCCAGACCAATCTCGCGCAGCAACCTCGCGCAGGCAATCGACGAATCCCGAGCGATCGCCGCCTCCGGCCTCGGCCGCGGCTGACCAAAGCGGTCCTCATACACCAGACCATGCTCAGCCAGGGCGCGCCGTGCCGTCTCCGCTCGATCCGAATGCTCAAGCGCCATCTCTAGCAGCCGCAACTGATGCGGCTCGAGCTCGAACTCATGGAGCGTCTGATCCCACCAGCGCCGAGTGCCCGCGGCCAAATGCGACGGCGCGGCCGAGGGCTTACAAGCGATCATCGGCAATCACCCCCGCTCCGGCACAGGCCGGCGACAAAAATCTTGGCCGAATCGGCGCGCGGTTTTTTCCGCGAATACCTAGATCGGTCGTCGCCCGCGGTTTTAGCTTGCGGGTGGCTACCCCAGGGTGTATTGGCTTGCCCCGGCTCAGCCGAACGGCGTGCGGCGACCTCATCGTCGGCGCTTCCGGCTTTTTCGCCCCAGGCGCTCGGCCAGCGATTGAGGGCGTGGTCGTCAAGTTCGGAGAGCAGCGCTGAGGCGAGAGCGATCACTCTGACTCCTTGATCGACGAGCCGGGAAACGCGGCGAGGAGCTCCGCATCGGACAGCTCAGATACTGCCCGGGTTGGCCCTGTTGCGCCATCAGTTTGGAGGCCGCGTGACTGGCGCAACTGAGAGACGAATCCTCAGTAGCGACGGCGTAACTGTCAGTCACGCCACCAGGGTGTTCGTAGATGGCGCAACTGTCGATGCTGGGTTGGCGCGACTGTGGAGCGCCACGTGGTGGTCCTCGGGAAGCCGCCCGACTCGATCGCGAGCTCGCCACGGGCGGCCATCCGCTCGGCCGCACGCTCGACGGTCCGCTTGCCGCATCCCAGCTCAGCAACAACGCGCGCCTTGACTTCACGGCTCGGCTTGGAACCGTCCGCGAGCAGTTCGAAGATCGCCTCGTCAACGTCAGCGCCGCCGTTCTCGTCCGCGCCGCGCTGCAAGTCCTCAACGCCGATGTCGCACTCGCCGGTGATCTGCAGGTAGCCAACCTCGGTGCGGGAGCCGTCGTCGAGGTCCACTTCGCGCGCCTGCACGCTCGCCGCGAGCGTCGGCGCGTAGCGTCCCCAATTCGACGCCACGTGGACGAGCACCCGGTCGCTGCCCTGCTCGCCGCCGGGGTCATCCGGACTGCGCGCGAGCACCAGCACCGACCGGGCGGCGGTTAACGAACGCGCCGGACCCACTGACACGCGCGATTAGCCTGCTGGACTCGTCCTTGGTCAGATGCGCGACGACAAGGACCACCAGGTCAAGCCGGTCCGCTAGCGACGCGAGTGAAGCCAGCGCGCGACGGACGCTCGCGTCGCGGTGCGTGTCGATCTCCGGTGAAAGGAACGCGGCGATCGGGTCAATCACGAGCAGCCCAACCGTGTGTTCCGAAACCCGCAGCCGCTCGATCTCAGCCTCAAGCAGGGGAACGTGATCGGGCAGCGTGAGCATCGACTCGGCGCCGGCATCGGTGACAGAAACGCGGTGCACCGGTCCAGGTCGGCCCCGTGCACGATCAGACGCGGCTTGACGACCGAGCGCCAGTCATCCTCGGCGCTGCAGACGAGCACGTCCAGCGGCCGTCCGTCAAGCTCGCCGGGAAGGCGACTGCGTGACGCCTCGGCGACGAGCCAGGCATTCGTCAGCAGCGACTTTCCTAGGCCTTTCTCACCAGCGACGACAGTCAGGCTTCTCAGCGGCAGCCTCGGGCTCCAGAGCCAGCGGACACGCTCCGAGCTGATCTCCCGCGCTGCCGTCAACTTGACGCGGGACCCACGCCCGTTGCCGTTGCTTGCGGCGTACGGACCGTCGATCGCGGCGAGCACCTGATCCGCCGAAGGGGTCACGCCGCTGCCTCTCGCTCGGCGAGCAGTTCGCGGACCGCCGTGGCGATTGCGTCGGCTGAGCAGCCTGAGGCGTCACAGCAGACGTGTCCGTCTGAATCGACTGCGAACGGGCGCCAGATCAATTGCGGATCCCGCGAGCTGCCACCGCACGCCGGACAGCGCCAACGGAACACCCGGTAGCGGGCACGTTCAAGCCGGCCGTCAGCGGCGCAGACTCGCTCAGGCGTGCTGACGGGCGCGCCGAGAGCAGCCGTGAGCTTTGCGATCAGTCGCCCCGTCGCGGCGCTCATGCCGCCTCGCGGATGTCCAGTTCGAGCTGCTCGCCGGGAGTGCCTATCTTCCACAGGCCGTCATACCGGACGTGTCGGCTCATACGCGTCTGCGTCACGGCCGATCGCTGCTCAGCTCGTAGCTCGTCGAGGTAATCGGTCAGCACGGCCTCGATCGGACGCAGGTCGCGTCGCCGGCGGCCGCTACGGTCCCCGGTCTGGCTTGCTGGCGGGCTCATCGCCAACGGCCTTTCCGCTTGAGCCTCCGTCTGAGTGCGGGGGCTCAAGCTCACTCGGGGGAAAGATGGCTCGGGCTTCACAGTCGAGGGCAGCCGCTAGGACGAGCGCCGTCGAACGGCGCGGGTGGTGCTTGCCGCGCTCCAGCGCGGCGATCTGAGCGCGGCTGACACCGGAAATGCGCGCCAAGGTGCGCTGAGACACGCCAGACGCGAGACGCATCCGCCGCAGCGGCGAGAATGTCTGAATCACGGCCACGGATCACAGACTGACACGCGCCGGCGCGAGCCCGGGGCCTATTCTGCACTTCGCCCACGGAGACGTGCGCGCGTTGGGCAGGCGCGTGTCCAGACCGTGCTACGCGCGCATCCTTGAGCTCACCCGCACCGGTAAGACTCTCGACGCGTGGACGCTCGGCACCTGGTTTCCGGAGGCCATCCGACCGTGGCTGGATCGTCAATTCGTGGCGCAGCTACCCGAGGTCGCCCGACCAGCACCGCAAGAGCTGCGGCACTTGACAGATCAGATTTGGCAGCCGCGATTTGGGCTGCGGACCGACGCCCTTGATCAATACGTGCTGACGCCGGCGAGCGCGTCGATCCGTTCGCCGCGCTATGGCTGTTTGAGGTGCGTTCGATGGCACGGTGGATGGCACCGCACGTGTCTCCAGTGGCGTGGTGCGTCTCGTGCGGAGTCGGTTGCACGGACCGGCGTCGGTATCGGTTACCCGGCCAGGTCAGGCAATGGTGCGACCCGTGCGTAAAGAAGCGTCATCGTCCTGAGCTACGCGCTTGTCAGGCCGCGGATTGCGCCGTTTGGTTCTTCACGACGCGCCATAACCACCAATTCTGCTCGGCAGCGTGCGTCGAGGCCGAGAGGCGGCTCTTACGGTCGAGGGCCCAAATTCGCGAACGGATTGCCGAAAACGGACCTGCTATTTCGATGCTTTGAGATTTCTCTGAAGTCAGCTCAGAATCGCTCAGGACACCTACGGTAGCTACTGGGCGTTGTAGTGCACCTGGGTCGTGAAGGCGGCGCCGTTGACCGTGATCGTGACCTGGTCGCCTTCGGCGAGCTTGTAGATGCCGTGGGAGAAGATCGTGCGCCGCTTGTAGTAGAGCTTGTAGAACGAACCAGGCGATACACGATCCGCTCATCGCTATAGCGCTCGACAATCAGCCCCATGCAATCGACGTACGGCAGGTATCCCGCCGACCACAGCTGACTGTGGTCATCGAGCCACAGATTGGTTCCGTAGTTGCTGCCGGTGTTGCCGCTGATAGGTCCGCACAGACCGAGATTCGACGTTCCCCCCGCAGGATCCGGACTTGGCCGCCGACCAAAGTTCTTGCCGTCAATGATGATCTCCGGATCAACGGGCCCATCCCGGAAGCTCACACGCGAAATCTTGACGGTGTCGTGCTCAACGAAGCTGATGCACTGGCCCTGGTTCTTGAACTGCGGATAGTTCCGCCAACCACCATGCTGGCACTGAGCCTTGGAGGTCGGCAGCAGCTGGTAGGAAATCTGCACTATCGGGATCCCTGTGGTGTCGACTGACTGCGACCCGCCAGGCGGCACGAGGTTCGAGCCGCCGCCGCCGCCGCCGCCGCCGGTGAACGCCATGTCACCACCACCACCGCCGCCACCACCACCACCGAACAGGCCCCCTCCACCACCACCACCCGAACCGGCGACGAAAAGGCTTTGGGATGGGTACTCCGAGGTGTTGTGACCCCCATCACCGCCAGCCCCGGTGGCTCCCGCGGCTCCATCACCTCCCGCGCCACAACGGGTCAAAAAGGGCGGCGGAGGACAGGAGAACCCCGCCCCTCCGGCGCCGCCCGCGGTGTCGCTGGCACCACCGCCACCTTGACCGATGTCCGATCTCCCGCGCCACCGCCACCCGCACCACCATGTCCGCCTCGCATTTCTACCTGACGTAGCCCAGGCTCAAACCCGGCCCCGCCGTCGCCGCGCCTCCTGCAGCCACCAAGAGCCTACTCGTGAGATCATTCTGCGCTGTGCGCAGGTCGGAAGCGCCGCCGCCGCCAGCGCCGCGTTCCGCGGTGCAATTAGTGTCTGGGCACGGAGCCCAGGAGAAGAGAACGCGCCGCCACTCGCACCGCCATTTGTCCCCCCCGTTCCTATCGCGCCGTTCCCGCCACCACGGCGTAAAGCGTGCTCCCAGCCGTCACGTTCAGATCGCCGTCGACCGCGGCCCCATGTCCGCCGCTGCCGCCGCCGCCGATACCGCCGACGGCCAACACGTGAATCGAGGAGACGCCAACAGGCACCGTGAACGGATTTGAGCCCGACGTGTACGTGCACGTCACCGTCGACCCGGTTTGGCCGCACCCCGCCGGGAGGGCGGCCGCAGCAACATCGGTCAGCATGGCGCTCATCGCGATCGCCAAGTTGACCATCGCACCTGTTACAAGCAGGCAGAAGCGGCTCAAGTTCTCTCCCCTGATTTGGTTGTTCCAAGTCCGGGCGACTCCGAACCTGGCTCATTGCGGCCGGAACCTAACCCCGCCCGATACGAAAGTCAAGAAGATGGAGCGACTGGTCGAAGCGGTGCAAACCGCCACTGACGTCGCTAGCGCGCGTCCCGAGACACGGCGTGCGTCGGGCCAGGAGGCGGCTTACATCAAGGCTCCAAAGGGGCGGCGGGCGCAGCCAGATCGCGAACGGTCGTCGCAAATGGAACCTCATTGGAACCTCGATCCATCCCGAGAGGCGCGAAAACCTGGGCGCCACTGGGGGTTTTCGCAATCGGGGCGCCCGGATTCGAACCGGGGACCTCCGCCACCCAAAGGCGGCGCGCTACCAGGCTGCGCCACGCCCCGAACACGGCGAGTCTAGTCGAGCCCCCAGGAGCTCGGACGAACGTGCCCGCCCGCGGTTCGGATAGCCTCCCGCCCCGCGATGGCCGAGATCAAGCCGCTGCGCGCGCTGCACTACGACCTGAAGCGAACCGGGGGCCTGCAGCCCGTGGTTTCGCCTCCCTATGACGTGATCGACGACCAGCTGCGGGCCGGGCTGGAAGCGTGCTCGCCCTACAACGTGGTGCACATCGACCTGCCCCAGGGCAACGGGGACCGGTATGCCGTAGCCGCGGAGCTGCTGGCGCACTGGCGCCAGGAACGGGTGGTGGTGCAGGATGCGGTTCCGACGCTGTGGCCGCTGGAGCAGGACTACACGGGCCCCGATGGTCAGGCCCGGACCCGCCGCGGCTTTCTCGCGCGTGTGCGCGTGGAGGAGTACGGCGCAGGGCGGATCCGACCCCACGAGCGTACGCACCCTGGGCCCCGCGAGGATCGGCTGCGCCTGACCCGGGCCACACGAGCGAACCTGTCCCCGATCTTCTCGCTTTACTCCGACCCGCGGGGGATGGCCTGGCAGGCGCTCGCGCCGGCGACCGAGGCCGAGCCTGGGCCCAGATCGAGGATCACGATGGCACCATCAACCGTCTCTGGCGCGTGGAGGATGCGGAGGCGACAGAGGCCGCGGCGAGCGCGCTGGCGGGGACAGAGCTACTGATCGCCGATGGCCATCACCGCTACGAGACGGCACGGGTGTACGCCGAGGAGATCGGGGGCGAGGGTCCGCACCGCTACGTGCTGATGTGCCTGGTCGCGCTCGAGGATCCGGGGCTGACCGTGTTCCCCACCCACCGGCTGGTCAAAGACCTCGATGCCCGGCAGCAGGAGCGCCTCGCGCAGGCGATCAGGCGGGACTTCGAGATCAGCGAGCTCGACGATGCCTCACAGTTGACCCCGCGCCCGGGCCAGCCGGTCCGGGTTGGCTACATCGACGCGCACTTCCAGCGCCCGTTCATGCTGACCCTCAAGGAGAGCGCGATTGCCGACCGGGCCCTTCCCCGGCACGCCGAGCCCTACCGACGCCTGGACACCGCCGTGCTGGAGGCACTGATCCTCAAGGGGGCGTTGGAGCACAGCGACGAAGACGTCGATCACCTCAGGGGACTCGGCTACGCCCGTGACGACGCGCAGGCATTGGAGCTCGTCCGCAATGGCTCCTACGACGCGGCCTTCTTCATGGCCCCGACTCCGATCGAGCAGGTGCAGGAGGTCGCCGCCGCCGGGGAGAGCATGCCCCCCAAGTCGACGTACTTCTTCCCCAAGGTGCCGACCGGGTTGCTGTTCAACCCACTGTCGAGAGTGAATCTGTCTCGGCGCTACGATCAATACGCAGGCATCCGCCCACGAACAGGACCAGGACTAGGACATGAAGGCCGTCGCCCGTCGTACTACGACCACCGCGTTCACACACCGGATCGACATCCGCAAACACCAGCTGCTGGCCGACGAGCCGGCCGAGCACGGTGGTGACGACGAGGGTCCCAGCCCGCAGGAGCTGCTCGCCGCCAGCCTCGCCTCGTGCACCGCGATCACGATGGAGATGTACGCCAAGCGCAAGGGCTGGGAGCTCGGTCCGGTCGAGGTGCAGGTCGAGTACACGCCTGCGGAGCGGCGGCTGGCCGACCCGGTTCAAGCTCGCACTGCGGCTGCCCAGCGACTGCAGTCCCCAGCAGGCTGAGCGCCTGCAGGTGATCGCGGCCAAGTGCCCCGTGCATCGCACGCTCGAGGGCGAGGTCATGTTCGATGACCGCGTCGAGCTGGTCGAGCCTGCCACCACCTGATCGCACGTCCGCGGTCCCGCACGGTGGGGTCAGCGATGTGCGGCACGCGCCCCCGCGCAAGGAGTGGGTTCATACCGAGCTGACGCGTGTCTTGCTCGCTCCCGAGGAGGCGATGAAGCTGGAGGTCCAGGGGCGAACTCGGGCGGCTGTGCTGGTCGCGCTCTACCTCGAGGGGGAACGGCTACACGCGGTCTTCACCAAGCGGCGTGAGGACCTACGCCGCCATCCCGGCGAGATCTCGTTCCCCGGCGGTCGCTACGACGAGGGCGAGCGGGACCTCCGCGCCACCGCGCTCCGGGAGGCCCAAGAGGAGATTGGGCTCCCCCCGAGCGCGGTCGAGATCGTCGGTGCCTTGCAGCCGACCCCGACGATCGCCACCGGCTACGCCGTCTACCCCTTCGTGGGTCTGATCGACGCCGGCCGAGCCTGGACGCTCAGCGCCCGCGAGGTCGCCGAGGTCCTGGAGTTCCCGCTTCCGTCGCTGCTGGCGGGGTACGCGCGCCGGCGCTTGATTCGCCGCGGGGTCCCGATCCGCACCGACACCTACCTCATCGGCGAAAGCCTGATCTGGGGCGCCACCGCCCGCATCCTCGCTGATCTGTTTGACCGGATCGGTCACCTGCCGGCGGCTACACCCCCGGCGCCAGCAGCTGGTGCACAGCGCTGAGCGCGTCGCGGCGCCACGCTGGATGCTCCTCCGGATCGCGGCTCAGCACTGCGTACGGAATCAGCGAGACCCCGCACAGGCGCCGGACGATCCCGGCACCGCGCGAGAGCACATCGGGATTGACGCCGCCCGCAGCCTCATAGACAACGCCGCGAATCGTCGTGTCGAGCATCCGCGTGAGCAGCATCTCCAGCCGCATGCCGTGCAGGGCACGGAGCTGCTCCGGATCTCCACGGGCCGATCCGAGCAGCACGCAGGCGATGGTCACGTGCTCGAATGCCGGCGCCAGCGTCGCCACTCGATCGGGGTCACCTAGATGCGCCTCGATCCCCGCCGCCTCGATCGCCGCCAGCTCGCTTGGTCGGCGGGTGCTACCGCGCACGGCATGACCCTGAGCCTGGAGGTCAAGTCCCAGGGCGCGCCCGCGGCAACCACACCCGATAATCAGGCAGCGTGCCACGCGGCCCTCCGGCGCCGGCGGGTTCAGGCCCTCGGCGGGGGGCTGCCGCCGAATTCCTGGCGCGCCTGATCACGGCTGCGCTCGGGCAGCCCGCGGGCGCGGCGGCGGGCGTTGGTCGCATCCAGCAGCTCGCCGAGCTCACGCTCGGCGACCAGCTCGTCGCGCCGGCGGCGCTGGTCGTCGAGATCCTCCATTACCTGCAGCTCCAGATCGCCGACCGTGATCTCCGCCTCACCCCGCCTGCGGCGACGAGCGTTGTGAGCCTCGAGCATCTGCTGCAGATCGTCCGCCTCCAGCGCCTCACGAGTCTCGGTGATCTCCCGCGCGCTCTTCAACCCCAGCTGCTCCAGGCCGGAGCCGGGGTAGTGCTTTCCGAGCAGCCACACCCATAGGAGCATGGCCACCAGGCCGCCCAGCAGCACGATCGCGAACGGATCCACGACGCGAGTCTAACGCCAGCCTCGCTCGCTGACGACCCCTAGTGGCGCAACTCCGGCCCGTTCTCAAGTGTTTTTGCTGATGTCCACGCCACCGGAGGTAGGGAGCCGGATCCACCGGAGGCGCATCTAAACAAACCGTAGGGAAAGGAGCATCACATGCGCCTACGTTTTGCCATGCTCTGCGCCGCACTGAGCGCTCTCGCGCTCGTTGCCGGGCCAGGGCTCGCGGGTGCCGCACCCAGGCACAACCATGGCCTGACGATCAATGCCACCCCCAATCCGATCCAAGCCGGCGAGGGTGTCCTGATCTACGGTCAGCTGAAGGGCACTGATATCTCAGGTAAGACGGTGGTCCTCTACCACCACGTCAACGGCAGCCATCAGGGTTATACGGTGATTGGCGAAAAGACCACCGACTCGTTCGGGTTCTACGAGTTCACCCGCGAGGAGGGCGTCGTCAATACCAACCGCCAGTGGTTCGTCCGCCTCGCTGCAGAGCCCGGCGTCCATAGCCGGACCGTGAGCGAAAGGGTGGCGGCATTGGTCAGCCTGGCGGCCAGCAGCAGCAGTGGTGACACGCGTCACGCGATCACCTTCTCGGGCCACGTTTATCCCGATCACGGTGGCCAGCGCGTGCTCCTGCAGCAGCAGGGCAACGGCGATGATTGGCGGACGCTGAAGGTGGGGCGGCTCGGTCCCGACTCCAGCTATTCGATCTCGTATGCGTGGCGGGTTCCTGGCGAGCACAACGTGCGCGTCGTATTCCCGGGCGATGGACGCAACGTCCGCGGTGTCTCTGACTCGGTGACGGTCACGATCCAGCAGACCCAGAACCCCAGCTTCACCACCACCACCACTACGCCGGCGATCAGCTACGGCCAGTCGGCCGTGATCACGGGCACGCTGGACGCGCCGGGGACGACCACTCCGCAGGCCACCACGGCGATCACGCTATGCCATCGCAACCTGTTCGCCGAGTCGGCGATCTGCGATGTGGCCGGCAGCACGGACGGCAGCGGCAACTACAGCTTCTCCGTCAGCCCGACCCGCAATGCCTGGTACTTCGTGCGCGTGACGTTGAAGCCGGCCGAGCGGACATCGGACCTGTTCATTGGCGTCAAGGACATCATCACCTTGTCGGCATCATCCACCGGAACCGTTGGCCAGGCCGACACGTTCTCGGGCACGGTGACGCCGAACAAGGCAGGCGACGTCGTCTACCTCCAGCGCAAGGGTGCGGATGGCGACTTCCACACCGTGGGAACGACCCTCGTCCAGGGCGATGGCTCCTACACCATCAGTCGCGGGTTCGGTACCGCCGGGACGAAGGTGTTCCGCACCCGGATCCTCCCGGACGCAGCCAACCTCGGCGCCGTCTCGCAGCCGGTCACGCTGACCGTCTCGCTGCCGAGCTCGCCGGCGGTCCTTCCCCCCGCATCCTGAGCGGGCAGCAGTATCAAGCGCCGGCCCCTGCCGCAGCCGCGGCGGGGGCCGTCGCCTTCAGTCCGCGAGCGGGGCTACCGCCCACAGCCGCCAGCGGTCGGGAACGCCCTTGAGCTGGTGCTCACCGCGATCCTCGAAGGCGATCCCGGAGCCGACCACCAAGTCCCTGACGGTACCGGAGACGAGCACCTCGCCGGGGGCTGCCAGCGCGCCCACCCGAGCACCGATGTGCACGCCGATGCCGCCGACGTCGCTGCCGATGAGCTCGATCTCTCCGGTGTGCAGGCCACTTCGCACCTGTAGGCCGAACTCCGTGCCGGCATACTCGTGGATCGCTCGCGCGCAGCGGATCGCCCGGGCGGGCCCATCGAAGGTGGCGAGAAAGCCGTCACCCATCGTCTTCACCGCTCGCCCCCGGAAGCGCTCGAGCTCACGTCCGACCCTGACCTCGATCGTCTCGAGGAGATCGCGCCAGCGGCGGTCCCCAAGCTCCGCGGCCCGCTGGGTGGAATCGACGATGTCGGAGAACATCACGGTGGCGAGAATCCGCTCGGCGTCAGGCGCGCGGCGCATGCCGGTGAGGAACTCCTCGATGTCGTCGAGCTCCGAGGCCTCCCTCTCGAACGACAGCGCCTCGCTGCCGGGCAGCTCGACCAGCCGGGCGCCGGGGATGTGGGCAGCGAGATAGCGGGAGTGGCGGATGTCGATGAACTGGTCCTCGACCCGGTGCAGGACGAGCGTTGGCGCCTGGATGCTCCCCAATACTGCGCGTACGTCGACCTCCCCGTTCATCAGCATGAACTTCGCCGCCGTTCCTGGGCTTGCCGCCAGCCGCTCCAGCCGCGCCCACCAGTCGCGCAGCCGCGGCTGCGTCCCCGAGCTGGGAGACAGCGTGAGCATCCGCGAACCGTCGCCCCACGAGTGCATGCCGCCATCTTGGATGTAGGCCTCGCGCTCGCCCCGCGGCATCGCCCAGTCGTAGTCCGGCGCCCAGGACATCCGCGGCTGCGCCTCGTACAGCACCAGGGCATCGGTGCGTTCCGGGTGGGTAGCGGCGAACAGCGCCGCCATCGCTCCCCCCTCCAGCAGCGCGAACACCGCCGCGTGTTCGGAGCCGGCGGCGTTCATCACCGCCACCACGTCGTCCATCTGCTCCTCCAGCGTGGGTGCACGGAAAATCGGATCCGACAGCCCCGAGCCGCGGCGGTCGAACATGATCAACCGACTGAACGACGCCAGGCGGTGGAAGTACCGTGCCACCAGCGGCTCCTCCCAGTAGTGCTCCACCTGGGAGATCCAGCTGGGAACGTAGACGAGATCGATCGGGCCCTGGCCCACCACCTGATAGGCGATGTGAAACTCGCCGCTACGCGCATACCGGGTCTGCGGAGCCATCGGCATCGCGGAGGCTACTCACCTTAGCTACCGTGCCCAGCCATGAACTTCGACCTCAGCGACGAGCAGCACCTGATCCGGGAAACGGCCCGTGCATTCACCGACAACGAGATCGTCGAGCGCGCGAGAGAGAACGATCGCCATGAGCACTTCGACCTCGACCTCGTGGCCAAGATCGCCGAACAAGGGTATCTCGGGGCGATCGTCCCTCGCGACTACGGGGGGGCCGGCCTCGACTACATCACCTACGGGCTGATCGTCGAGGAGGTCGGCCGCGGCGACTCAGCCATGCGGACGGTGATCTCGGTACAGACCTCGCTCGTCTGCTCGGCGATCCTGCGCTGGGGCAGCGAGGAGCAGAAGCATCACTACCTGCCGAAGCTGTGCTCCGGGGAGTGGCTGGGATGCTTCGGCCTGACCGAGCCTGACACCGGCTCGGATGCCGCCAATCAACGCACGCGCGCGCGGCGGACCGACGGCGGCTGGACGATCAACGGCGCCAAGATGTGGATTTCGATGGGCAACCACGCCAAGGTGGCGCTGATCTTCGCCCAGACCGATCCCGAGAAGGGTCATCGAGGACTGGGCTGCTTCCTGGTCGATACCGATCAGCCGGGATTCCAACCACAGCCGATCCACCACAAGATGGGGTTGCGCGGCTCCGACACGGCATCGATTTCGCTCGACGATGTGCACGTGCCCGAGAACGCGATGCTGGGCGAGGTCGGGGACGGCTTCAAGGTCGCGATGAGCTCGCTTGACTCCGGGCGATTCAGCGTCGCCGCCGGCTGCGTCGGCATCTGCCAAGGCTGCGTGGAGGCCTCGGTTAGCTATGCCAAGGAGCGCGTCCAGTTCGGCCGGCCGATCGCCAGCTTCCAGCTGGTGCAGGCGATGCTCGCCGACATGAAGGTCCGCACCGATGCGGCCCGGATGCTCGTCTGGCGGGCCGGCCACCTCAAGGACACCGGCCAGCCGAACACTACCGAGACCTCGATCGCCAAGGTGTTCGCCACCGAGGCCGCGGTGCACTGCGCCAACACTGCGATCCAGGTCCATGGGGGCTCTGGCTACGTCGACGACCATCCGGTCGAGCGCTACTTCCGCGACGTCCGGGTGACCACCCTCTACGAGGGGACGTCTCAGATCCAGAGCCTGATCATCGGCCGCTCGCTCACCGGGATCAACGCGCTGCTGCCGCAGTGAGTGCAGCTGCTGCAGCGGGTCCGCCGAAGGTGATCGGCGTCGTCGGCGCCGGGACCATGGGCGCCGGCATTGCCCAATTGGCCTGCCTCTCGGGCGCTCGCACGCTGCTCCACGATCCCTTTGCCGACGCCCTGGAGGCTGGCCTCGGGCGGATCCGGTCCCAGTTGCAGCGGGGGGTGCAGCGGGGGCGCCTGCAGAAGGCGCAGGCGGGAGCCGCCTGTGAGCGCCTGGTCGGGGCCGGGTCGCTGGACGAGATGGCATCGTCCGAGCTGGTGATCGAGGCCGTCCCCGAGTCACTCGAGCTCAAGGCCTCTCTGTTCGCCGAGCTATCCAGCCGGGTGGTGAGCGGCGACTGCGTGTTGGCCACCAACACCTCCTCGCTGCTGGTGACGGCCATCGCCGCCGCCGCGGAGCATCCGGAGCGAGTGGTGGGGATGCACTTCTTCAACCCCGCGCCGGTGATGCGCCTGCTGGAGGTGGTGGCGGGCGAGCAGTCGGAAGCGTCCGCGCTGGCGCGGGCGCGAGCGGCGGGCGAGGCGATGGGCAAGCACGTGATCCTCGCCGGCGACGGTCCTGGTTTTCTCGTGAACCGCTGCAACCGGCCCTTCGGCCTCGAGGCGCTGAAGCTGCTGGCCGAGCGGGTGGCGCCGGTGGAGCAGATCGACCGCATCTGCCGGCTGGGCGGTGGCTTCCGGATGGGCCCGTTCGAGGTGATGGACCTAGTGGGCGTCGACGTCGGGCTCGACGTAGCTCGCTCGTTCTACGAGCAGAGCTTCGGCGAACCACGCTGGCGTCCGTCGCCAATCGCCGCCCGGACCGTCGCCGCCGGACGCTTGGGTCGGAAAGCCGGCCGCGGGTATTACGACTACCGTGGCGCGCCGCACCGACCGGACGACCCCGAACCACCCCCGGGCGGTGGCGGGCACGGCATCGTGGTGATCGCCGGCGAGTCGGCGCTGGCGCTGGAGCTGGAACAGGCGGCGCAGGCTTCCGGCTGGGAGGTCGCCGCGCCCGAGCACGCTCAAGGCGAAGTGCCGTTTCTGATCCTCGACCTCTCCAGCGGAGAGGCGGAAGAGATTCCACTGCAGGGCGCGCCCCAGGCGATTTGCTGTGCCTCCGGCTCGCTCGGCGTGCTTGATCCGGGTGGGGGCGCCGTCGGCTTCCACGCACTGCCACCGCTCGCGGCCAGTCGATGCGTGGAGCTGACTCGCGGACGCGACAGCGCCCCGTCCGCAGCGCAGGCGGCTGAGCGATTCTTTGCCTCGTTGGGCAAGCAGGTGGAGTGGGTGGGTGACGCACCGGGTCTCGTGCTGGGGCGCATCATCTGCCAGGTCGTCAACGAGGCGGCGTTCGCGCTCGGCGAGGGGGTCGGCAGCGCGCAGGACATCGACGCCGGGATGGTGCACGGTCTCAACTACCCTCGGGGTATCCTCGGCTGGGCGGACGCGATCGGACTTGATCACGTGCTGGCGGTGCTGGAGGCGCTCTACGACGAGCGTCGGGAGGAGCGCTACCGGCCAGCGCCAGTGCTGATGCAGTTGGTGCTCTCGGGCCAGTTGGGGAGCTCGAGCGGCGCAGGGTTCCTCAGCGAGGCGGACTGAGCGGGCCCGGTTAGTCATGTCCCCATCGTCAACGCCTGACATTCCTCCAGGTGGCCGTGATGATGATCGGAGCTCAGAGTCGGTACACCCGATGTAACTCAACCGCGCGTGGGCGCCGCCGTGCGAGCTGGCTAACGCTCCTCACCACGGTGATGCTGTCGCTGGCCATGGCGCTAGCGCTTCGGGCACTGCCAGACGCCGACGCCGCCACCGGTTGCGCGGGAGCCGACGCCAGCGCCACCTCCGCTCCGGCCGAAATGATGCGTCGCGCCGTCAGCTGCCTGATCAACCAGCAGCGTGCGCAGCGTGATCTACCGCCGCTGCACGAGAGCTCGCGCCTCGATCGCTCCGCACAACGATGGACTGAGGCGATGGTTCGCAGTGGCCAGTTCTCCCACGGCCTCGACTTCTCAGCCCGGATCAGCGCCGTTGGCTACATGTGGTCATACGTGGGGGAGAACATCGCCAGCGGGTTCGCCGCCCCGCGAGAGGTGGTGAGGTCGTGGATGGCAAGCACGGGCCATTGCCAGAACATCCTCAGTCCGAGCTATACGGATGTCGGCACAGGCGTCGATCCGCACCCGCTCGGACGCTACCCGCCGGCGACGTGGACGCAGGACTTCGGCCTCTGGATCGGCCATCGACCGCCGTCGCACAACCTCGATCCCGCGCGCGGATGCCCCTACCGGATGTGATCTACGGCCAGGAGCCGCCCTGGCCCTCGATCAAGCCGAGGCGCTAGCCGCGCCCTCGACCACGCCTTCAGCCTCGGACAACGGGAACGGCGTATCCCGCAGATACCACTCGGCATCCAGAGCAGCTTGACAGCCCGAGCCAGCCGCGGTGATCGCTTGCCGGTAGGTGTGATCGACGAGATCGCCGGCGGCGAACACCCCAGGGAGGTTGGTCAGAGTGGAACGGCCGCGGGTGAGGACATAACCGGCCGGGTCGGTCTCTATCTGACCGGCGATCAGCTGAGACTGGGGGTCGTGACCGACGGCGATGAACGCACCTGCGATCTCCAGCTCACGGATTGATCCATCGACGGTGTTCCGCAGCCGGGCGCTGGTCAGCGATCCGCCCGCGCCGGGCAGGAACTCCTCCACGGCGTAAGGCGTGACCCATTCGATGTTCGGGATCTCGCGCGCGCGCTGGAGCATGATCTTGGAGGCGCGGAACTCATCGCGGCGGTGCACGATGGCCACCTTGCGAGCGAACTTCGACAAGAACATCGCCTCCTCCATGGCGGAGTCACCCCCGCCGACGATCAGCGTCGGCGCATCCCGGAAGAAGGCGGCGTCGCAGGTCGCGCAGTAGCTCACCCCGCGTCCGGAGAGCTCGGCCTCGCCGGGCACGTCGAGCTTGCGGTGCTCGGCTCCCATGGCCAGGATCACCGAGCGAGCGAGGTAGCGCTGCTCGCCCGCGAACACCTTGTGCAGGCCGCCGCCGGGCGACAGCTCGACCCGAGTGACGTCATCCGTTTCCAGGCGCGCGCCGAATCGCTCCGCCTGGTCCCGGAAGTGCTGCATCAGCTCCGGTCCCATGATCCCCTCCGGGAAGCCGGGGAAGTTCTCGACGTCGGTCGTCTGCTGCAGCAGACCACCCCAGGCGAATCCCTCGATTACCAGCGGCTCCAGGTTCGCCCGCGCGGTGTAGAGGGCGGCGGTGTACCCGGCAGGCCCGCTGCCAACGATGATCACGTTCTCGATTCGATCAGTCACTTCATTAAGTATAGCTTGGCGCCTGACTGGTCCGCCAACGCTGGACGGTGCGCCGGAGCTGCAGGTAAGCGACCGCGCCGGGCACGGTCGGCAGCCAGAACGCGATCCCACGATACGCGAGCACGGAGACGACCGACACCTCGACGGGGACACCGAAGGCCGAGAAAGCGCCGATCATGCCCCCGTCTACCCCGCCGATTCCGCCGGGCAACGGCAGCGTGTTACCGACCATCCCGACGAAATAGGACATCACGATCACCGCTTGCGGGGGCGCCGCTCCGAAGGCGTGAAAGCAGGCCCACAGAACGGCAATGTCAAATCCCCACCAGGCGATGGCGCCAAGCAGGTAGGGGTCACGTGCCCGAACCAGCGAGATCGCGGTGCGCACGCCGGTCGCGGCGGTAGCCGGAGCGGTCGCTATCCGGCGCGCGATCCGTCCTCGGCGATGATCGCCGTCGGTGTAGCGTGCCACCAGCCGCTCGAAGTCGCCCGGCAGCAACGAAACCGCCAGGAACACCACGATCACGAACGCGGCGAAGATCGCCGGGATCACGGTGATAGCAAACGGAGCCTGGCCGGGGAACAAGCCGGTGTTCAGGCCGAGCCCCACGATCACCAGCGTCGCCATGTAGACGCCGTAGAGCAGCGCCGTGAACGCGATCATCCGGCAGGCGACGACCCGCGGCGGCAAGCCCGAGCGGCGCAGCGCCCAGGCGGTGAGGGCGATTCCGCCGGCACCCGCGGAGGCGAACAGCCGCGTCGCCGCCAGCCCCGCCATCGTGATCTCGTAGCTCTCCCGCCAGCCGATCGGCGAGTTGCCTCGGATGAACACCGCCCGGAACAAGGCCACGTAGCCGAGGAATGAGCAGACCTCCAGCACCAGGCCGAAGGCCAGCCACCAAGCGTTGCCGTGCTGGATCCGGTTCCAGGTTTCCTGAAGACCCAGCAGTCGCGGCAGCACGAAGTACAGGAACGCCACGGTGGAGACCACGAACAACAGCGAAGCCAGCAGCCTCCCGCGCGTGAAGCGCACCCGCGGCATCTGATCATGCTCGTCCCCTGCGGGATGGCCGCCGTCCTCGAGGGCGGGCGGCAAGCGCTCGTCGAGGGGAAGATCGCCGGCCACGACTTTCTACCTCGCCGTCGCCCAAGCCTGCAGCGCGCTGACCCGCCGCACCAGCGCCCGTGCCAGCGGGGCGGCGTGGGGTGCCTGCCGATGGATCGCCTCGGTGAGCGCGGCCCCCGCCAGCAGATCGATCACATAGTGCTCCCCGAGGTAGACCAGCGCCAGCCCGAGCACCGTGGCGTAGCTCCAGCCAAGGGCGCCGGCGACCGGGTCGACCGCGCCGAGCAGGTGCGCGCCCATCAACGACGTGGCGAAGTGAAGCGACGGCATGGCGGCCAGGGGATTCCCTCCTAGAACATCGTAGAGACGGGTCCAGCGATCGCCCCAGAACTGCTCGCCGTACTCGATCATCATCCTGCGGACGCGGATCGCGCGGCCATCGTCGAGCTCGCCCTGGGAAGCTGCCCACCAGGGAGGCGCGGTGGGGATCGCCCAGTAGAACACGGCCCCGAGGTCGAACACGGCGTACATCTGCGTGGCCGCGGCGGGAAAGCCGGGACGGTCTCGTAACCACACGTACCCGACGCTGGCATGCGGCACCATGAACCACATCCAGTGACACCACACCAGCACGCGCTCCAGGCGATCGACCGCGCCCGGTCGCGCGAAGCGCGTCTGCAACCGCAGCGTCGGCGTGGTGCCTAGCCCCAGCGCCCGATCGATGACCAGCGGGTAGCGAATGAGCACGCGCTCCGCCAGCCGATCTGGGTCGTCGTGGGGCATCTCATAGGCGGCCAGATAAGCCCACATGTTCAACGCGCATACCGCGGCGTCGCGGCGCCGGGTCCGAGGCGTGGCCACGCACAGGGCCGCCGGCGCTAGTGCGCCGCTGCCGAGAATCACCGGTGGCGGCAGCTTGATCCGCCGCCGCGCTGCAGGCGCGGCAATCCCCGCCGCGACCAGGGCCCATGCCGTCGCTCGGATCCCCGTCCGCAGGCGCAAGGGGCGCCAGTATATGAACGGCCTTCCGATCGCACAGTGGAGCGGCAGCGCCCTCGCCTTGAGTAGAATGCCGCCGCCTTGCGATCTGTCGTTTCTGCCGCCCAGCTGCACCGCAAGCGCCCCCGCATGACGTTCGGCGTCCTGGTCGTCGTCCTCACGGGATCACTGCTGCTGGCGCCGAGTGCCATGGCGAACTTTCTCACGCCGAAGGCGGGCGGCTCGCCCAACGCCAACGAAATCGCCAGCCTCTACAAGCTGATCCTGTACCTGGCCGCGATCGTGTTCGTGGTCGTCGAGGGCGCGCTGGTCTACTCGGTGTTCCGTTTCCGGGCCAAGAAGAGCAGGGTCGCCGCCCAGATCCACGGCAACACCCGCCTGGAGATCGGCTGGACCGTGGGAGCAGCGATGATCCTGGTGGTGATCACGGTGATCACCTTCATCAAGCTGCCGAAGATCATCAACCCGCCCAACTCCGGGCCGGGCGGGTTGGTGCTGTCCGCCTCGCTCGGACAGCCGACCCCGCCCAACGGAAACAAGCTGACCATCTGCGTGCAGGCACGGCAGTACATCTTCCGCTACACCTACGGAGCCGGCTGCAGCAACAATGCCTTCAGCGGCAAGCTGCCCTACTCCTACACGGACATGGTGGCGCCGGCGGACACGACTGTCGTGCTGGTGATCCAGGCCAACTGACGTGATCCACTCGTGGTGGGTGCCCTCGCTCGGCGGCAAGGTCGACGCGGTGCCGGGCTACACGACCTACACATGGTTCAAGGCGCCGCACGCAGGCGCGATCTACACCGGCCATTGCGCGCAGCTGTGCGGCCGCCAGCACGCGGCCATGCTTGCCCGGGTCAAGGTCGTCTCGCCGGCCGACTACCAGCAATGGATCTCGCGCCAGTCGAACCTTGATCGCTGCAGCCAACGCGCAGGTGACGCAGCTGCGCCAGGTTTTGACCGCCAACGGAAACCTCTAGAGGAGCCGCAGCCCACATGGCCACCACCGACTACGCCCTCGCCCCGGTTCCGCAGGTGATCTCCGATGAGGTCGTCAAGCCTCGTCAGACGAAGCGTTGGATCGACTGGCTGACCACCACCGATCACAAGAAGATCGGAATCATGTACCTGGTCACGACGTTCGTGTTCTTCATCCTCGGCGGGGTCGAGGCGCTGCTGATGCGGACGCAGCTCGGAGTTCCCAACAACACCCTGTTGAGTTCCGAGCACTACAACGAGCTCCTAACCCTGCACGGGACGACGATGGTGTTCCTGTTCGTGGTCCCGGTGATGGCGGGATTTGCCAACTACTTCGTGCCGCTGATGATCGGCGCTCGCGACATGGCCTTCCCGCGCCTCAACGCCCTGTCCTACTGGCTGCTGCTGATGGGCGGCATCGTCTTCTACGCGACGCTGTTCTTCCATCCGCCCGAGGCCGGTTGGTGGAGCTATCCGCCGCTGAGCAGCATCCAGTTCTCGCCCAGCGGCGGCCAGGATGCCTGGATCTTCCTGATCCACATCACCGGCATCTCATCGCTGGTGGGCGCGATCAACTTCTACGCGACGATCGTCAACATGCGGGCGCCGGGCATGAGCTGGGGCCGATTGCCGCTGTTTGTATGGACGATCTTGGTCTACGCCATCCTGCTGATCATCGCGCTGCCGGCGGTGGCCGCGGCAGTGACGATGCTGCTGACCGATCGTCACTTCGGTACTCACTTCTTCGATCCCACTCAGCATGGCTCACCGGTGCTGTGGCAGCACCTGTTCTGGTTCTTCGGCCATCCCGAGGTCTACATCATGATCCTGCCGGGCTTCGGCATGATCTCCGAGGTGATCCCGGTGTTCTCCCGCAAGCCGATATTCGGCTACAAGGCGATCGCGGCCTCCACCGCGGTGATCGCCTTTCTGGCCACGCTGGTGTGGGCTCACCACATGTTCGCCTCCCCGATACCGATCGTCGTGCTCGGGTTCTTCATGCTCAGCTCGTTCCTGATCGGGATCCCCACGGGCGTGAAGATCTTCAACTGGATCGCCACCCTGTGGCGAGGTTCGATCGTGATGACCACATCGCTGTACTTCGCGGTCGGCTTCATCGGCATCTTCATCCTCGGTGGCATCACCGGCATCTTCCTGGCCACCTTCCCGGTCGATTGGCAGCTCAACGACACTTACTTCGTCGTCGCCCACTTCCACTACGTGCTGATGGGCGGCGCGGTGTTCTCGATCTTCGCCGGGCTGTACTACTGGTACCCCAAGATCACCGGACGAATGATGAACGAGCCGCTGGGCAAGACCAGCTTCTGGGTGATGTTCATCGGCTTCAACGCCACGTTCTTCGTCCAGCATGCGCTGGGGCTATCCGGAATGCCGAGGCGGATCTACACCTATCAGCCCGGCCTCGGCTGGTCGACCTACAACCTGATCTCCACCATTGGGTCCTTCATCCTCGGCGTCGGGATCCTGCTCACGATCATCAACGTGGTGATCAGCCTGAAGCGGGGCAGGCTCGCCGGTCCCGACCCGTGGAAGGGGAACACCCTGGAGTGGTTCACGACCTCACCGCCGCCGGTCAACAACTTCGACGCCATCCCGCGGGTGCGCTCGGTGGAGCCGCTGCGCGACATCCGGCGCCAGGTCGAGCGCCAGACCGGCGTGACCCAGAAAACTGGCGGCAGCGAGCGCTTCGTGCGGACATGAGCACTTCGCTCAGCGGGGCCCGCGGCGCCACCTCCGCCTGGCCCGCCAGGCAGGTCGTATCCGATTACCTGGAGCTGACCAAGCCGAAGGTCCAGTCGCTGCTGCTGCTCACCACCATCACCTCAATGGAGGTCGCGGGTGACCCCTCGCCGATGAAGATCGCCCTCACGTGCGCGGGGGGCTACCTGTCGGCCGGTGGTGCGGGCGCGATCAACCACGTCTACGACCGGGACATCGACGCCCGGATGCAACGCACCGCCTCCCGCCCGATCCCCGCTGGGCGGGTCTCGGCCCGGGCCGGGCTGATCTTCGGGGTCAGCCTGGCGGCGCTGTCCTTCCTGCTGCTCACGACGTGTGTGAACGTGCTCGCCGCCTCGCTGGCGCTGGCTGGCTTCCTCGGCTACGTCGGCGTGTACACGATCTGGCTCAAGCGACGGACGCCGCACAACATCGTGATCGGCGGGGCCGCTGGAGCGATGCCGCCGCTCGTCGGTTGGGCGGCCACGCGGGGCTCGCTCTCCTGGACCGCGGTCTATCTGTTCGCGATCGTCTTCTACTGGACGCCGCCGCACTTCTGGGCCCTCAGCCTGCTGATGAAGGACGAGTACGCCAAGGTCGGTATCCCGATGATGCCGGTGGTGCGCGGTGAGCGGGAAACCCGGCGGCAGATCCTGCTCTACACCCTGCTGCTGTACGCGATCTCACAGCTTCCGTTCTGCGCTGGCGGCTTCGGCGGGATCTACCTGGTTGGCTCGATGGCCCTCGGCCTGGCCTTCATCGCCGGCGCGGTCGAGCTGGTGCGTCGCGCCAACCGCACCGCGGCCCTGCGGCTGTACCTGTTCTCACTGGCCTACCTCGCGCTGCTGTTCGGCGCGATGGTGGCCGACGCGAAGCTCTAGCCGGGGTCTGGCTCGAGTCCAAGGAGTACGATTCGCCGCCATGGACCGCAAGCTCGCACGTAAGAACATCCGCTCGGGCCTGATCGCGGGCGCCGTCTGCGCCTTCATCTTCGGGATCACGTTCCTGGCCGCCGCGATCTACGTCCACGCGTGAGCGAGATACAGCAGCAGGCGCCACCGGTCGGAGAGGAGCTTCACCTCCCCAACCCTTCGCTCATCCCGTTTGCCTGCGCGATTGGAATCACGCTGACCATCATCGGCACCACGATCACCTGGCTGCTGTCGATCATCGGCGGCGTGATCTTCATCGTCTCCGTGGTGCGCTGGATCCGGGAGACGCGCCGGGACATGGCCGAGTTGCCCGCCGAGCACCAGCACTGAGGCGCGCGGCTGGCTCGAGGTCGGTCAGGTGCTGCTGGCGGCTGGGATCTCCGAGGTGGAGCCGTCCCGGGTCCAGCAGCGGACGATGTCCCGCATCGAGAGCACGCCGATCAGCTCTGAGCCTTCGACCACGACGAGATGACGAAAGCCCGCATCGACCATCACCTCCGCGGCCCGCTCTAGCGACCAGTCGGGCGCGGCGAACTTCAGCTCGGAGGTGAGGTGATCGCACACCCGCTCCCGGTCGGGATCTCGCCCGTGACCGATCGCCCGCAGGATGTCGCGCTCCGTCAGCACCCCCGGACCCTGCTCGTCGGGGTCGATCACCACGGCGGCGCCGACGTTGCGCCGGCACATCGCCTCCGCGGCTTCACGCAGCGTGTGCCCGGGTCCCACGGTGAGGACCACCTCCGACATACCTTCTTGCACCTGCATCCCGACCTCCCGGTCGCTTGCAACGATCGGCTCGATCATAGTCCAATCACCCGGGCGTCAGCCAGGCCGTGATTGATGCCGGCGCCACCGCGCCCTTTGTCGAGCAGAAGTCATAGGATGCCGGCCGAATGATGCGACTGCACGGAGGATCCGAGCGTGCGTAAGAACCCCCTGACGCAGCTGCTGGTGATCGGCGTCATCGCCGTCGTCATCGGGATCGTGATCGCCCTGCTGATCCCGTGGTTCCCGGCCAACGGGGCTCGGCAGGCGGGGAACGTGCGCACGCTCTACGACGTGCTGCTGATCGTGTCCGTGCCGATGTTCGTGCTCGTGGCGACGGTCGTCGTCTATTCGGTGGTCAAGTTCCGAATGCGTCCAGGCGACGAGAACCGGGACGGGCCCCCAATCCACGGCAACACACGGCTGGAGGTGATCTGGACGGCGGTGCCGACGGTCCTGATCGTGTCGCTGTGCACCTATGCCTACACGGTGCTGCGAGCCAACGAGGACTCGCAGAAGGGCGAGACCACCGTCAACGTGACCGAGCGGCAGTTCGCGTTCGAGTTCTCCTACCCCGGCCCGGGTGGCAGGACCATCGTCTCACCGCAGCTGTATCTGGCCAAAGGTCAGCCGTACGTGTTCAAGCTGCGTTCCCTGGACGTGATCCACAGCTTCTTCGTCCCGGAGTTCTCCCAGAAGCTCGACGCCGTTCCCGGGATCACGACGACGCTCAGGGTCACGCCCACCCGCCTAGGCAACTATCCGGCTGAATGCACCGAGCTGTGCGGGGCCGGCCATGCCTTGATGCGCGCTCCGGTGCATGTCGTGACCCCGCAGGCCTTCCAGACCTGGCTCGCGTCCCAGCCGGCAAGCGCGGCGCCACCCCTGGGAACGCTTCCCGCCAACGCGGCGATCGCCGGAGAGCCGGGGGCGCCCTCATCGGCCCCGGTCGGCGGCCACTCCGAAGGGGCGGGGTCCTCCAACAGCGGGCCCGGGGCTTCCTCGGGCAGCTCTCGCTCCCCGGGAGCGGCCGCCGGGGCCGGCGCCGCGGCCGGCAAGGCGATCTTCACCGGTTCGACCGGCTGCGGCTCCTGCCACACACTGGCGGCGGCGGGAACCACCGGCACCACCGGCCCGAACCTGGGAACCGCCGTGGTCGCTGACGCCAAACGCCGAGGCCTGGCGCTCAAGCCGTTCATCCTCGAATCGATCACCAAGCCGAACGCCTACATCTCGCCCGGCTTCCCCGCCAACATCATGCCTCCGAACTTCGCCCAGACCTTGACCCCAACCCAGATCCAGGAGCTGGTGGCGTTCATCTCCGGTGCGACCAAGTGAGGGTCCTTGGAGCGATAATGTCCGGGGTGCCTGAGATGTTCGCGGACCGTCGCAACCAGCGGAAGGAGATCCGTCCATGGCCATTCCGATGAGGCTGCGCGCCCCGGGGTGGTATCGAGCCGCGCTGTTCGACGTGATCGGCCTCGCCCTCGCCTTCGGGCTGACGGTGTTGATCCGGTGGCTCATGCATTACCACCCGGTGCTTGACGGCCATGCGATCACGCTGGTGGCCCTGTTCACCGTCCCCCTCTCCTTCTTGGTCGGGATCGGCACCTGCGACTACTGGTTCCACTGGGCCGCAGGCCGACCCACGCGCCCTGAGGACCATTCCTCCCACGGCGCCCACAACTGGCGCGACTACTTCCGTGTCAACACCGATCACAAGGTGATCGGGATCCAGTACACCGTCACCTCGTTCTTCTTCTTGCTGGTGGGTGGCTTGCTGGCCATGCTGATGCGAGCGGAGCTGGCCCAGCCGGGGATGCAGTTCGTGACCCCGGAGGAGTTCAACGGGCTGTTCTCGATGCATGCCACGCTGCTCATCTTCCTGTTCGTGATCCCGGTGTTCGCCGGCTTGGCCAACTTCGTGCTGCCGCTGATGATCGGAGCCCCGGACATGGCCTTCCCGCGCTTGAACGCGCTGTCCTACTGGATGCTGCCGCTGGCTGGGCTGATGATGCTGATGAGCTTCCTCGCCCCGGGAGGCTCGTTTGCCGCCGGGTGGACCGCATACGCACCGCTATCGACATCAATGCCGGTCGGCCAGCTGTTCTTCACGATCGCCGTGCAGTTCGCCGGCTTCTCCTCCATCGCCACGGCGCTGAACTTCCTGGTCACGATCATCACCATGCGGGCGCCGGGCATGAGCTTCTTCCGCATGCCGCTGCTGGTGTGGGCGAATTTCTCCACCTCGCTGCTGGTGGTGATCGCGACCCCGTTCATTGCCGCCTCGCAGTTTCTGACGCTGCTTGACCGCGCGCTCGGCTTCCACTTCTTCGACGCCTTCGTCGGCGCCGGCAAGAACGGCAACGTGATCATGTACCAGCACATCTTCTGGTTCTACTCGCACCCGGCCGTCTACATCATGATGCTGCCTGGATTCGGGATCATCTCCGAAGTCCTGGCCGTGAAGGCGCGCAAACCGATCTTCGGCTACCGCATGATGGCCTTCTCACTGCTGGCCATCGTCGTGCTCGGCTTCACCGTGTGGGCTCACCACATGTTCGTCTCCGGCATGCAGCCGTGGATTCGGATCCCGATGATGATCACGACGGCGATCATCGCGATTCCTACGGGAATCAAGATCTTCTCGTGGCTGGCCACGCTATGGCGAGGCGTGCTGCACCTGGACACGCCGATGCTGTTCGCCCTGGGCTTCCTGACCATGTTCACGCTGGGCGGGATCAGTGGCGTGATGCTGGCGATGATCCCGTTCGACATCCACGTCTCGCAGACCTACTTCATCGTCGCTCACATCCACTATGTGCTCTTCGGCGGCTCGATGTTCACCATCTTCGCCGGCGTCTACTACTGGTTCCCGAAGATGACCGGCCGGATGTTCGACGACCGCCTCGGCAAGTGGCACTTCTGGACCACGTTCATCTTCTTCAACCTGACCTTCGCCCCGATGCACCTGATCGGGATTCAGGGTATGCCGCGGCGGGTGGCCGACTACTCCGCCCAGTTCGCCACCTGGAACCTGATCATCTCGTTCGCAAGCTTCGGGCTCGGGCTCAGCATCCTGATCTTCCTCTACAACATCGCCGCCAGCTGGCGGGGCGGGCCGCGGGCGGTGGGAAACCCATGGCGCGCATTGACGCTGGAATGGCAGGTTTCATCTCCCCCGCCGATCTTTAACTTCGAGGCCGTTCCCACCGTCGTCGGCGGTCCCTACGAGTACGGTGTTCCCGGCGCGGTGCATGGGATCTTCAAGTCGCCGACCGAAGCAGCGCAGACCGTCGCCGCCGGTAGCGTCTCGCTGCCGCCCAGCCAGGAGAGCCACTAGCACGCATGAAGACCGTCCTCGTCGTCGCCAACGAAACACTCGGCGGTCGGTCGCTGATCGAAGCCGTGCGCCAACGCGTCGCCGAGGGCGACGTCCGCTTCGTCCTCGTCGTTCCCCAGAACCGCCCGCGCGCCGGCCTGGTCGTCTACGACGACGCCGTCTTCGAGGCTGCCCAGGCCCGAGTCGACCTGGCCCTGCGCTTCGTTCACCACGAAGGAATCAAAGCGGTTGGCGAGGTCGGTGATCCCGATCCATACACGGCGACGATGGACGCGTTCCATGAGTACCGCCCCGACGAGATCATCATCTCCACATATCCGGAGACTCGATCCGGATGGCTGCGGCGCGACCTGATCGAGCGAGTCGAGCATGCCTCCGGCAAGCCGGTCGAGCATCTGGTGGCCGATCCCGACAGCGAAGGCCTGCCTTTCCGGGTGACGCTGGCGATCGCCAACCGCACCGCCAGCGGCGACGAGCTGCTGGCGGCCCTGAAGGCCAAGGCGCAGGCGGCGGGCGAGACCCAGGATCTGTTCATCGTCGTCGTGCCTCAGGAGGGAGGCGACGGATCGGCGGTTCGGCGCGCTCGAACTCGGCTCAAGCTGGTGCTGGATCGGATGGCCGACGCCGGCCTGTTCGCGGCGGGAATGATCGGCGACCCCGACCCTTACACCGCGGCGATGAACGCCATCCAGTACTTCCGGGTCGACGACATCGTCATCTCCACCTTCGCCGCCACCAAATCGGGCTGGCTGCGAGCGGACTTGATCGACCGGGTGCGTAAGGCGACCGGCAAGCCGGTGGAGCACATCGTGCACGAAGAGACGGCCGCCACAACGGCCTAGACGCCATGGAAGCCGCCGCAATCGCACAGGCTCACGCCGAGCACCACGGGCCGCCGCCGGCCCATCGCTCCTCGCGCGCCGAGCCGGCGACCCTGGGAATGCTGCTGTTCATCATCTCCGAGGTGATGATCTTCGGCGCATTCTTCACCGCGTACTTCTTCATCCGGGTCGTTAGCCACGATCCCTGGCCGGCGCACGGAACCGCCCTGCCGGAGGCGGTGGCGGGGATCAACACGGCGATCCTGCTGTCCTCCTCGCTGACGCTCCACTGGGCGCTGGTGTCGATCAAGAACGGCAATCGTTGGGGGCTGAAGGCGGGGATGCTCTCGACCTTCCTGCTCGGCCTCACCTTCCTGACGGTCCAGATCAACGAGTACATCCACATCGGCTTCGCTCCCCACGACTCGGCTCAGGGCACGGTCTTCTACTCGCTGACTGGTCTCCACGGGGTACACGTGTTCATCGGTTTGTGCCTGCTCGCAGTGGTCAACATCCGCGCCTTCCGCGGTCACTACACGGCCGAGGAGCACCGCGGGATGGAGGTGCCGGGCATCTACTGGCACTTCGTCGACATCATGTGGGTCGTTGTCTACACGACCGTGTACGTGCTCTGAGCGCATCGGTCGCCGCCGCGCCGCTCTCGGTCTGGTGATGCCGGTGAGAGCGGGTTGCGCAGCGGTTCTCGGCACCTCCATGGCACTCGCCGCCCGATGCTGAATCCACTCCGATCCGAAGCCGAGGCGTTCAGGGCGCTGTTGTGGTTCGTGGCCGTAGTCGCGGTGATCGTGGTCGTGGTGCTGGTGATCCAGGCCCTGGTCTAGCCGCGCGCGGCCGGCGACAGCCACCCCGAGGAGGTCGGCACGTGCGCATCGGCCCTTCACCCGTCACCATTGTGGTACGTGGTTGCCATCTCACTTCCGTTCGCGGCCGGCGGCCCGGCGGGCACGGTGTTTCTGCCGCTGCTGGCGCTGCTCTACTGGCTGCCCTACCGAGCGCGGGTCTCGCACCTGAAGATCGAGGGACGAGCGGTGCCCGGCTGGCGCCAGGGCTGCTATGGCGCCGGCCTGATCGTGCTGGCGTTGGCGCTGAGCCCACCGGTCGATCACCTCGCCGACCAGCTGCTGGTGGCGCACATGGCCGAGCATCTGCTGATCGGGGATCTGGCCGCGCTGCTGATCGTCCTCGGTCTGACCGGGCCGCTGCTGGCGCCGCTGCTGCGAAATCCGATCATCACCCGCCTGCGCGTGCTCACCCACCCGGTGTTGGCGGTGTCGATCTGGGGGGTGAACTTCTACGTCTGGCACCTCCCCGCGCTTTACCAGGCTGCGCTGCGTCATGACACGGTGCATGCACTCCAGCACGCCACCTTTCTCGGCTTCGGGATCGCGATGTGGATGGGCCTGCTGGGGCCACTGCCCAAGCCATCATGGTTCGGCAACGGTGCCCGGCTCGTCTACATCGTCGCGGTACGGCTGACCGGAACCGTGCTCGCCAACGCGATGATCTTCTCGGGAACCGTCTTCTACCCCTACTACCGCCCCGGCGACGCACACTGGCACATCAGCCCCATGGCCGACCAGATCGCCGCCGCCGGAGTGATGATGGTGGAGGAAAGCCTGCTGACGATTGGGCTCTTCTGCTGGCTGTTCCTGAAGGTCGCGCGCGAAGGCGAGGAGCGCCAGCTCCTGCTCGACTACGCCGCCGCCAACGGGGTCGAGCTCGACGAGCGCCGGGCCGCCCGGGCCGTGGCCGCCGGACGGGGCGAGGAGCTGCGAGAGCGTCTTCGCGCCCGGATCGCCGCTACTTGACGGTGATTGTGCCCTTCATGCCGGCCGCTTCGTGGCCGTCAACCGAGCAGTAGAACGTGTAGGTGCCGGGCGCCAGAGTCGCCGAGACCGTCGAGATCCCTCCGCCGGAAACGATCGGACCGACCTGGTTGGCGCCCGCGCCCCGGATCGCGATGTCGTGGGGCACCGAGGATGCATTCTTCATCCTCAGCGTCACCTTGCCTGCCTTGGCGCTGGCGCTGGCGGCCAGGAACTTCAGCTGCCCGGTGGGGTCGGCGTCGATCTCCAGCACCCCATTCTGCTCGCTGACCGGCTTCTGGGCGACGGACTGCACCGCGGTGGCCAGGGCTCCGGTGTCCTGGCCCGGCTGGGCCGCCACCTGCGCCACGTACCCGGCCACGTCCTCGGCCTCCTGACCGGTGAACAGCTTGGCCGGCATCACCCCGCCGACGTTCGGGTACTGGATCCAGTAGGAGACCAATCCACGGATGTCAGAGCTGCGGAGCTGGTCGGACCGATCCTCACGGAACGCATCGTCGAGGTTCGGCCCGACCTGGCCATTCGTGCCCGCATGGCTGAGGGTATGGCAGGAGCCGCATTTCTGCACGAACAGCTGCTTTCCGCTCACTACGTTGGCGGTGGGATGCTTGACGTTGCAGGCGGTCAGGGACAGCAGCGTGAGCGCCGCTGCACCCAGCGCGCCGAGGTTCCGGGACATGCCTGCAGGTGCTTTCCTCATACGGTGGGGGCGGCACTCTATCCGAGCGAAGGGTGCCGCGGCGCCCCGGGACACGGCCGGCGCGTCGGGACCCGCTGGTACGATGCCGCCCGATGAGAATCCGTCAGCGATACCGCATGCGGACCCCCTCCAGCGGCCGAGAGGTGGTGATCGAGGCCGAGCCGGGTGTCGAGTACGTAGACCGTGACACGGGTGAGCCACTCGAGGTCGTCGCTCAGCTGCTGCCCTTGGCGCCGACGGTGTCTGAGCTGCCCTGGGCGGTAGAGAACCTCCGCTTCTGCAACTGGTGCGATCAGCTCACGCAGAAGGACCTCAACGATTGTCCACACTGCGCTCGGCGGATGAGCCCGCTCGGCGATTGAGGAGCGAGGGGCTGTGGCTAGCTTCCGGCTGCTCGTCGCGGGCCTCGTGGTCTCAATCGCTCTCGCTGCCTGCGGCGGCGGATCGGCCGCGACCAACACCTCCGGCGCTCCGACGCTGACCGTGCCCGGCGGGGCTGCCAACCTCGCCTCCGCGACGACCACGACCACGACTTCGACGACGCCAAGCACCAGCTCGACCGCGTCCACGAGCGCCGCCAGCTCCCCATCGTCCTCAGGATCCTCGGGATCCTCCGGCGGGGATGCTGGTTCCTCGGGCAGCTCGGCGGGCTCTTCGGGCTCGAACGCGGACACTGGCGCTGCCTCCGGCGGCAGCGGCTCGGGTGGCGCCAGTCCCGGCGGAACCAGCAGCGGCAGCAGCCCCGGATCGGGAGCTGGGTCTGGCAGCTCCAGTAGCGGCGGGGCCGGGCTCGGCTCGGCGTTCTGCCAGCAGAACCCGGGCGCCTGCTGAGACGGCGGGCCCGCAAGGGGAGCTCAGACAGTGCCGGGGCGCACGATGGTGCGCACACGCAGTAGCAGAGCTAGGGTGAGATACGGCTGATCGCCGGCGGCTTCCACGCTCCGGTGAGGACCGAACGACGCGGCCAGTACAGCCTGAGGTTCAAGCGGAATGGCCCGGCAGGGGTCGGCAGCCAGTTGACCCCCGTCGTCGTCGGTCGCTCGCGCTGCACGAGCACGACGACGCTGCCGTCGGCCCGCTTGATCAGCGGCGGGTGGGTATCCCCGATCGCGTAACGGTGAGCCGGGTTGGCCACGAGGTATCCGTTCCCGTCATAAAGGGTTAAGGACCAGAACGCGCGCGCGGGAGGGAGCTGACCCGGGGCAAACACCAACCTGTAGGCGAGGTGGCCGTCCAGCGTCTGGCCGCTCGAATCGGTATACGCGGTCGGGTAGACCGCCTCGGCCGGAGTGTTGGCACCCAAGCCGGCTTCGGCCACGCCCGCGCGATAGAGGTAATCAGTGCCGTAGTTGCCGATGTTGGCTGCCGGGATGTTCCAGCCCCCGTGGGTGGCGGCCTGACGAATGACGGTCGTGCGAACGATGCTGGGGAGCGTTTTCGCGGTCGCGGTTACGGAGGCCACCAAAGCGTCGAGCGTGGCGGCGGGCAGTCCAGCCGCCTGCGGCCGCAGGCCGGGACCGACGCCGACTCTGGCCAGCTGGGTGAGCAGCGGCCGGTCGCGTCCGGGAGGAGGATTTTCCCGGAGGGCTTGCCCGAGGAGGTCGAGAAAGGCCAGGCCTGATGGCGTCGCCGCCGCTCTGGGAGCCCCGGGCCTACAGCCGGCGGCGAAGCGGCGGGGTCCGCCCGGCGGGGTGAGCGTGTACTGGCGCATGAGCTCGAACGCGCGGCGCTGATCGGCCCGACCACCGGCCAGCGTGCGCCCGATTACCCACACCCGCCGGTATGCGGAGTGGATCACCCGAACACCGGGAACTCGCGGACCCTGATGCTTGACCCAGGTGATGGCGAACCGCCCCGCGCGCGACCCGGTGGTGCGGGACCCGACGTAGCCGATCACGTTGGTATACGGGTCGAGCAGCTGAAAGACGAAATACCGGTGACCCATGGTCGGGTGGCTGAGCACCACCGGTCCGGATCCGAGATCGAGGTGGGCGATCGAGTACAGCGTGTCGACGTTCGGGGCGACGATCGTGCGCTCGGACGGGTTGGCAAACTGGTTCGCGTTGCTGAACGAGTTCACCGGCGCATCGCCCTGATGGTCCGGGCAGCGAACGCTGGTTTGAGTACTTCGCACGCGCAAGAACTCGAGCAACGGAAATCCGTACAGATACGCCTGCTGACCCAGCGCCGATGCCTGCGCCGCCGACACCGATGACGCCGCCTCCGCGCGTCCGTCGCTCGAGACCTCTGCGAGCGTACATACCGCCAGGACCAGCACACCGGCCAGCGCCAACCAGGCTCGACGACGGGTGGGGAATCTCCGCTCCATCGGCAGATTAGATCGCAGTGCTGACCTCGACGTCAACCAGCCGTCTCGGCGACCGATCCCTGATCCGACCCGAGCTAGTGGATCTGGGACTTGGGCGGCACCGGCGTCGTGACCTCGGTGACGCTGTATTCGACACGGGTGCCTGGGTAGTTGCACACGTAGCGGGCGCGAGCCCCAAGCGTCAGCTGAGCCTGGTTGAAGCTGGCCGGATTCTTGCAGTTTGCAGATCGGCTCTGGCGATAGGCGAACCGGGTCATCGGCAGGTCGAAGGACAGCACCGGAGCCCAGGTCGGGACGGTGAGGGCAACGACTTCGTGGGGAACCACGGGGATCGTCGTCGGCAACGGGAACTGGACAACCTGGCCGAGGTACGGCTGTAGGTGGTAGATGGGGCTCTGAGCGACAACGGCCCAGTTCCGCTGTTGGGCCTTGCCTACGCGCTTGAGCACGGTGATGGCGGCTCGAGTGGTTCCGCCGTAGGCGGAGTTGAGGTAGTGCACGTCGGTTCTGGCCTTGGACGCGTTCGCGTCCAGCCGCGACAGGCCGAGGGTAAAGGCGACCAGATTGCCCGCCTTGGTGACCGTCGTGGGATAGGCGACGCCGTCACGGATCGTTTCCAGGGCCGTGACCTGGGTGAGGATGATCGTGCACGCCGACGAGCTAACGCCAGGTGGGCAGTTCGGCACTACCAGCGGCGTCTTCGTCGCCCCGAGCTCGATGATGCCCGCAGTGGCCGGAGCCGCGGCGAGCGCAGGGGTCACGCCGGCAGCGACCAAGATGGCCAGAGAGGACCGTTTCATGTCCTGCATTGAACACGAACCGGCTCCGACAGTTGCGTCCCCCTGTTCCGGTTGGACCCGGACACCGAAGCTCGCGGTATCACGATGAGCGCGGACCCTGACCAGCCGGGGGTGGCGGCTCGGCCACAAGCCAGACGCCTCGTGGCGAGCCAGGCGCTAGAGCTTGGTGACGTTGACTGCCTTCGGCCCCTTGGGCCCGGCCTCCTCCTCGTAGGAGACCTTCGCCCCCTCGGCCAGGGAGCGGTAGCCGTCGCCCCCGATGCCGCTGAAGTGGACGAACAGATCCCGGTCTCCGTCATCGGGCGTGATGAAGCCAAAGCCCTTCTCGTCGCTGAACCACTTAACCGTCCCCGTTGCCATGGTGCTCCCCTCATGCCACTCGCACATGCCGGGCAGATAAGGCACCCGGCCAGACGGCGGAAAAAACTAGCAGGGATGCCGATCTGCACGCCTGTCACGGCGCGCGCTCAATGGCCCGAGAATGTCGCCCGACCCGGCCCCTGATCGAGGAAAGTACGTACCGCCCCGCGCAGGTCCTCGGTAGCGAAGAGCTCCCCGGCGACCGCGCCGACTCGCGCGTTGGCGAGTTCGACGCCTCCCTCCCGGTAGTCTCGGATCACCTGCTTGGTGGCAGCGTGAGCAATGGTTGGTCCGGCCGCCAGCCGGGCCGCGAACGCCCGCGCGGCATCATCGAAGCCGTCGTCGGGGAGCACCCGATTGACCACGTTCCAGCGCTCGAGCGTCGCCGCGCTGTAGGGCTCGCCGGTCATCACCAACTCTCGGGCTCGGCCGGTGCCGGCACGTTCGGCCAGCCGCTGCGTCCCGCCCATCGCTGGGGTCAGGCCGACGACGATCTCCACCAGGCCGAAGCTGGCCGACTCGGCGGCAAGGATCAGGTCGCAGCTGAGTGCCAGCTCGAAGGCCCAGGTCAGGCACAGGGCGTGGGCGGCGAACACCGTCGGACACGGCAGCCGATCGACCCGCCGGGCCAGGTCGACCAGCTCGTCGAACAGTGCGGCCGCGGCGTCGGTGTCGGCCTGGGCGGCGAACAGCTCCACGTCCACGCCGCCGCTGACGACACGGCCCTGCGCGCGGAACAGCACCGCGCGCGGACGTGAGCGCTCGAGCTCCCCGATGGCCTGCTTCAGCTCCTCGTGGAGCTGCTCGGTGTACAGGTTCAGCGGTGGCGAGTCGAAAGTCACGACGGTAACCCCGCCCTCTGGCTGCACTCCAACCATGCTCATCGCAGCTGCTCGGCCACGGCGGCGATTTCACCGGCATCACCCGGCGCCGGCGTCCACGGAAGCCGGAGCGGGTCGCCCTCGTAACGGGGAATCACGTGCACGTGGAAGTGGAACACCGTCTGCCACGCGGGGGCGCCACACGAGTTGATCAGGTTGAGCCCGTCCGGGCGCAGGCGCTCCTTGACCCGGCGGGCGAGACGCTGGACCGCCATCATCGTCGCGCTCAGCTCGTCGGGCTCGATCTCCAGCAGGTCCCGGGCGTGCCGGCGCGGAATCACCAGCGCATGTCCGCGGGTGGCCGGGTTGATGTCCATGAATGCGATCGTGCGTTCGTCCTCGTCGACGATCTGCGCCGGCAGTTCATCGGCGACGATCTGGCAGAAGATGCAGTCCGCGTCGCTCACCGCGGGTGAGCCTACCGGTCGGGCGTGCTCGAGCGTTCGAGCAGCGCCCGCGCCCGCTCGATCGCCTGCTGACGCCCAGAGAGCTCGCCAGCGAACGCCGCCTCCTCCAGCTCGGCGAGGACACGACCCAGTTGCGGTCCCGGCCGCACCCCGAGCTCGCGGACGAGCTCGTCTCCGCGCACCGGCGGTCGGGGCGGCTGCCGACGCCAGCAGAGCGCCTCGGCCAGCAGCTGCTGCGCCAATTCCAGGTGGCGCGCGATCGCCGGCTCCGCGCCACGGCCACGGGTAGCCAGCCGATCGGCGACGCTGAGCAGCGTCACATCGACCTGAACCGGTTCGCACGTCCGCATGTACCGGTAGACGGCGTGGCGGCTGAGCGGCATCTGGTGCACGAGGAAGCCCAGCCGCAGATGGTGTCGCACCAGGTCGGCCACGTACTGCGACAGCCGCCCACCGGCACGCAGCCGACGCAGCAGTGAGGCCGCTACCTTGGCGCCAGCCTCGTCATGACCCCTGAAGGTGACCCGTCCAGCCTCGCTCATACCCTGGGTCTGCGGCTTGGCGATGTCATGCAGCAGCGCACCGAAGCGCAGCGCCTGCCCGCGGTTGAGGTCGTTGCCCAGCGGCTCTCTCAGCAGCTCCTGCAGCGCGACGCCGTGGCCGGGAAAGAACCGGTCGGGCGCAGCAGTCACGATGATGGTTTCGGCCAGGACGGCCCGCGTGTGGTCGTGAACGTCCAGGTGGTGGTAGCGACTCTGCTCCACGCCGTGTAGTCGCGAGAACTCGGGCAGGACCGAGCCGGTGAGACCCAACTGGTCCATCGCCTCCAACCCGGACAACGCCCGTTCTCCCACAACGATCTGCTTGAGCTCCCCGAACACGCGCTCCGCCGCCACCTCTCTCAGCGCCGGCGCGACCGAGCGGGCAACGTCAGCGGTCCCAGGGTCGATCGCAAACTCCAGCTCGCACCCCAGCCGGACCAGCCGTAACGCGCGCAGCGGATCGGTAGCGAACGCCGTCGGCGAAACCATCCGCAGGATCCGCGCCCGGAGGTCGCGCACCCCGCCCAGGGGATCGACGAGGTCGCCGCCATCCAGCGGCCGGGCGATGGCATTGACGGTGAGATCGCGCGCGGCCAGATCCTGCTCGATCGAGCCGCCCATCAGCGGCAGCAAATCGAGCTGCCAGGTGCGATCCGGAGCCATCACCCTCCACCCCCCGAAGCCCTCTGAGAGCTCGAACGGGTGCGCCCGCAGCCGCCGCGCCAGGACGCGGGCGAGCTGACCTGGATCGACGCGCACGGCTACGTCGAAATCGACCGTGGCTCGCCCCAGCAGCTCGTCGCGGACCGCGCCGCCCACCAGCCACGCGTCTGCAGGCACCAGTTCGCTCAGCACAGTCAGAGGAGCGCTCACGCCGGCTCACCGTCCCGGTGGTAGCGGCGCGGGACCCGCCCCGAGATTCCACACAGGACCTCGTAGTTGATCGTCCCGAGCCTCCCGGCCAGCTCCTCGGCCGTCTGACGCAGGGAGCCGTCACGTCCGATGATCGTGACCGCGTCGCCCACTTCGGCCCCGGACTCTGGACCCAGCTCGATCGTGATGTTGTCCATGCTCACCGCGCCGGCCAGCGGGTAGCGGTGGCCCCTGATCAGCACGTCGCAGTTGTTGGTCAGCGCCCGACGAATCCCGTCGGCATAGCCGATCGGCGCCGTTCCGAGCACCGTTGGTCGCTGCGCGATGAACCGCCGACCGTAGCCGGCGCTCTCACCCCGCCGCGCGGCCTTCACCGCGGCCAAGTAGGAGGTCAGCGCCAACGCCGGCTCGAGCCGCCATGTGTCCGGGTTCTTGTTCATCGGATCGCCACCGTAGATGGCGATCCCGCACCGCACCATGTTCAGATGGGTCGAGGGCTCGCGCAGGGTCGCGGCGCTGTTGGCGGCGTGCACGATCAATTCCGGATGGGCCGCGCGCAGTGGAGCGACAAAGTCACGGAAGGTCTCCAGCTGCGCGACCATGAACTCCGGGTCCTCGTCGGCGGTGGCGAAGTGGGTCATTGCCCCGACAAGCATCACCGGCGAGGTTGCCTGCGTCACCTGCTCGGCTACCGCCAGTGCCTGCCGGACGTCTCTGGTACCGAGCCGACCCATGCCGCTGTCGAGCTTGACGTGAACCCGCGCCGGCTCATACCCAGCCGCCGCTGGCCCCACGCCCGCGCTAGCCAGGGCGATCACCTCGTCCACGAACCGCTCTGACCAGGCGACGACGTCGGCGCCGGCCCGCAGCGCCACCGGCAGCTCCTCGTGACTGAGCGCCCCCATCACCAGCACCGGCGCGTCCAGGCCGGCAGCGCGAAGCTCCATCGCCTCCTGCGCGGTGGCGACGGCCAGCCATCGGGCCCCAGACGCCAGCGCCGCCCGCGCGATCGGAACCGCCCCATGACCGTAGCCGTCGGCCTTGACGACCGCGCACAGCACGCTGCCGTCCAGCTCGGAGCCCAGCCGCACGACATTGCGCTCCACCGCCGCGAGGTTGACGCTGGCGAGCGCGCGCAGGGCCATTCGCGCCAGCGTCCGTCAGCGCGTGAGCGCCTCGAGCACGTCGACGCGGGTGACGACGCCCAGGAGCTTGCAGTCGCCGTCGATGACTGGCAGACGATTGTGGCGGTGCTGGGAGATCAGGCGCGCAGCGTGGCCGATCGAGTCATCCGGGCCGACGGTTACCGGGTCGCGGGTCATCATCTCCGAGACGGTAGATGCGAACGCATGGCGCAGCCGCTCCTCGTAGTGCTTGATCGGCTCCAGGAAGATCACCCCACCGAACAGGTCGATGTGGTGGGGTAGACGCAGGTCGGCGTCCTGGTCGCGGATCACCAGGTCAGCCTCGGTGACGATCCCAATTACGCGATCGGAACTGTCGATTACCGGCACTCCGGGAAGCTCGTGCTCGCGCAGCCGCCGCAGCAGCGTCTCGATCTCGTCCTCCGGACGCACGGCGACGACGTCCCGGGTCATGATGTCGGCCACCGTCTCGATCGGGTCAGCGTAGTGGCTGACCCGCCGACGATGCTCCGCGATCGGCTCGTGGCTCGCCCGCCGGCGGCAGCACCCGCGGCAGCAGCCGGATCACGTCGGAGGCGATCACGCCCTCGGTGCCGATCTCCCGGGCGGCCAACCGTCCCGCCGCCGCGTGCACGAACACGCCTGCGCAGGCGGCGTGAAACGGATCCATCCCCTTGGCCAGATAGGCGCCGATCACGCCGGAGAGCACGTCGCCGGTCCCGGCCGTAGCCAGAGCCGACGCGCCGCCGCGATTGACCGCCACCCGCCCCGCTGGATCGGCAACCAGCGTGTCGTCGCCCTTGAGCACGACGATCGCGCCGGCGCGCGCGGCCGCTTCCAGCACCCGGTGCAGCCGGCGGGCCTGAACTTCGGCGCTCTCGACACCGAGGAGCCGTCCAAGCTCGCCTGCGTGTGGGGTCAGCACCGTCGGCGCGGAGCGCTGCGCCAACGTGGGCAACTTGCCCGCGTGGGCATTCAAGCCGTCAGCATCGAGCAGCAGCGGCAGCTCCGCTCCGGCCGCCAGATCGCGGGCGAAGTCGACGCTCTCGCGGTCACGACCAAGGCCGGGGCCCAGCACCAGGGCATCCGCGCGTCCACTGCGCTCGAGGACAACAGCTACCGCCGCCTTCGCGATCACCCCGTTCCGATCCGGCAGAGGCGCGGTCATCACCTCCAGCAGGCGGGACTCGAAGATCGGGCTGAGCGATTCAGCCACGCACGCGGTCACGTATCCCGCCCCCGCCCGCATCGCCGCCTCCGCCGCCAGCGAAGGAGCCCCGGTCAGCCCGATGGAGCCGCCGCACAGCAGCAGGCTGCCGGCGGCGAACTTCGTCGACTCGTGACCACGGCGGGGGATCGCGTCGGTGACCCGGTCCTCGATCAATCCCACCACCGGGTCCCCCGGCGCCCCCGCCGGGATGCCGATATCGACCACCCTCACCTCGCCGGCGTAGGTCTTGCCGGGCGCGATCCACAGCCCCGGCTTGGCGGCGTGGAAGGTAACCGTCGCCGCTGCCGGCACCGCCGCCCCTTGGATCTCGCCGGTGGAGGCGTCGATCCCGCTGGGGACATCGCAGGCGATCACCGTGGCGCCATCGGCCGCGGCAGCAATGGCGTCGATCGCCCCGGCCGCCGGCTCGCGCGGCGTGCCCGCGAAGCCGGTACCGAAGATCGCGTCGACGATCCCGGCCGCTCCACGCAGCCGGGCGGAGTCGAAGGGCGCGGGGGGCGGCCCGGGCAGACGCTGCAGGTTCGAGCCGGCGTCCCCGCGCAGCTCCGCGGGTGCGGCCAGCAGCAGGACGTCCACGTGCCGGCCGCGCTCGCGCAGCGCCCGGGCCACGACCAGGCCGTCCCCGCCGTTGTTGCCCTTGCCGCAGACGATCACGATCCGCCCCGCCGGCACCAGCTCGGCCACGGATTCGGCAAGCCCGATCCCCGCCCGCTCCATCAGCTCGATCCCTGGGATCCCGCACTCGCCGATTGCCCACTCGTCGAGAGCGCGCTGCCCAGCGGCGTCGAACAGCGGCGCCAGCCAGCCGGGCAGAGTCACGCCGCGACCGCTACCGCCGCGGCATCCTGCCCGGTGTGGGTGAGCGAGATTGCCACCTGCACGCCCAGTTCCTGGGCTCGGGCCGCGACCGCCCCGTGCAGGCGCAGCTGCGGCGGCCCGTCTCCCCCCAGTACCTCAACATCCGTGAAGCTCCAGCCCTGCAGCTCCAGCGCCTTGGCCACCGCCTCCTTGGCGCAGAAGCGGGCCGCGAGGTGTTGACCGGGACGACCGCGGCCGGCAGCGTAACGCTGCTCACGCTCAGTGAACAACCGATTTGCCAATCGCGGGCGGCGTTCGAGCGCCCGTTCCAGCCGCTCGATCTCCAGCAGGTCGATCCCGATCCTCACTCCACCGTCACCGTCTTGGCCAGGTTCCGCGGCTGGTCGACGTTCAACCCGCGGTGGCGCGCGATCTTGTACGCCAGCAGCTGGAGCGGGATCACCGCCAGCAATGGCGCCAGCATCCACTGCGTGCACGGGACCCGGATCACCTCGTCGGCGTGCTCGACGATCTGCTCGTCGCCTTCTGAGGCCACTGCGATCACTCGAGCGCCGCGGGCACGCACCTCCTGGATGTTGGAGATCACCTTCTCCAGTACCGGGGAGTCAGTGGCGACGACCACCACCGGCGTGCTCTCGTCCAGCAGCGCAATCGGTCCGTGCTTCATCTCCCCGGCCGCGTAGGCGTCAGTTGCGATGTAGGAGATCTCCTTGAGCTTCAGCGCCCCCTCCAGCGCCACCGGCAGACCCACGTGGCGCCCCAGGTAGAGGAAGAAGTCAGCGCCATGGACCTGCTCGGCGATCCGCTCCAGGTCAGCGTCGCCGTGCTCGAGCAGTGCCGCGATCAGGTGCGGCAGGCGCTTGAGTCCCGCCACCGCGTCGATCAGCGCCGACGACGGCAGGGTTCCGCGCAGCTCGGCCAAGCGCAATCCGATCAGGTACATGGCCACGACCTGGCTGACGAAGGTCTTCGTGGCGGCGACCCCGATCTCCAGGCCGGCGCGCGTGAACAGGACGCCGTCGGCCTCTCGCGTCGCCTGCGAGCCCATGATGTTGCTGACCGCCATCACGGTCGCGCCGCGCCCGCGGGCGGTGCGCATCGCCGCCAGCGTGTCGGCGGTCTCGCCGGACTGCGAGATCCCGATCACCAGGTCGCCGGGTCCGACGACCGGGTTGCGGTACCGGTACTCCGAGGCGATATCCACCTCCACCGGCACGCGCGCCCACTCCTCGATCGCGTAGCGACCGATGAGACCGGCGTGATAAGAGGTTCCGCAGGCAACGATCACCACCCGGCGGACCCGACTCAGCAGCTCGTCATCAATCGCGCCGATTTCGCCCAGGTCGATTCCATCCGGTCTTGCGGCCCGTTCTCCAATCGTCTCGGCCACAGCGTCGGCCTGCTCGTGGATCTCCTTGAGCATGAACGTCTCGTAGCCCTGCTTCTCCGCGGTGTCGCTGTCCCAATCGATCTCCGTCACCTCTCGCTGCAGCGGGATCCCGTCGGCGGTAAAAAACTCGACGATGTCAGGACGCAGCACGACGATCTCGTCATCCCCGATGTACTGGACCTGCCGCGTGTGGGCCAAGAACGCCGGGATCGCCGAGGCGATGAACTGCTCCCCCTCGCCGCGACCGATGATCAGCGGACACTCTTTGCGCGCGCCGACCAACAGTCCAGGCTCGTCGGCGCTCATAGCCACGAATGCGTAGTGTCCGCGCAGCTGCGCGTAGGCCCGACGGACCGCTTCGATCAGCCCGTTTTCGCCGTGACGAGCGACGAGATGGGCGATCACCTCAGCGTCGGTCTCGGAGGTGAACACCGCTCCCTCCTCGCGCAGTTGGTCCTTCAGCGCGACATAGTTCTCCACAATCCCGTTGACGACGATGTGGACCCGGTCGGTAGTGTCGAAGTGGGGGTGCGCATTCTCCTCGGTCACCCGACCGTGGGTCGCCCACCGCGTGTGGCCGATTCCGGTGCCCGGCTGTGGCGGTTCGACGACCGCGAGGCTGGCCTGCGGCGCCCGCTCGGCCAGCACGTCGCGCAGGGCGCTGAGGTTCCCCACAGCCCGCACGGCGTCGATCCGGTCGCCGCGCAGGACGGAGATCCCGGCGCTGTCGTAGCCGCGATACTCGAGCTTCTCCAGGCCGGCGAGCAGCAGCGGTCTGGCCTCCCGCTGTCCGACGTAGCCGACGATGCCGCACATTGCTGATGATGCTCCTGGGTGGAAAACTTGGGCGGGTCGAGCCGCACCGGCGGCTCGCGCTCTCCTGAACGTGACCGGAGAGCGAGCGCGGGATGTTAGTGGCTGAGCAGGCGCCCAGGCCGGAATCGGAGCGGAAGGCGCGTGAGCCCAGCCGAACCCGGTCGCGGCGGACATCCCGGTGGTGTACAGCTCGACAATCGCCCCGGTGTCGCATTTGATTGGCGCGTTGACCACCCTGGAGGTGGTCAACGCGACATCGACTCGGCGGTTTCGTGAGCGTTGTCGAGCTATGCCTCCCGGCTCGCCGTGGCGCGACCGACGCCACTTGGCGCGCCCGGGCGATCGACGCATCCAGCGCGCCGCGGGTCGACGCCACTCAGCGCGCCGCGGAATGATCGAGGTCGATCCTCACGGTGACCAGCTCGGTCCCCATGGTCCGGACAACGAAGGCGTTGAGGCGACGGTTCAGGCTGGTGCGGGCCAGCTGGCGCTGACGCTCACGTGGATCGTCATCAAGGAGAACTTCAGCCGTACCAGTACGCCACTGCGCCCGACGCCCGCGGCGCACCCGGACCCGCACCCGAGGCTGCGCCTGGAGGTTGCGCACGTAGCCGGCGCGGCGGCCGTGCTCGGCGACGATCCAGAACGTGTCGCCGATCAAGCCATCACCCCCGGGTGTCTGACGCGGGCGACCGCTGCGGCGCCCGACCGTCTCCAGCAGCGCATACCCGGGCGGCACCACGTCAAGATTGAACAACAGCTTGACCGGCGGATTGAGCACGTATTCCTGCCTGCAGCGCTCACCGCGTAGCGAGAGTCAGCGCCCGTTCGACCACGCCGGCCAGTCGCCCGCACACCTCGTCGGTCTCCTCGTTACTCGGAGCTTCGACCATCACTCGGATCAGCGGCTCGGTTCCGGAGGCACGAACGAGTACCCGGCCGCGTCCCGACAGCGACTCGTGCTCACGCTCGATCGCGTCCTTCACCTCGGTGTCGTCCATGGCCACGGACAGCGCCCCCCGGTCGGCCGCGCGGATGTTGACCAGCCGCTGCGGGAGCTTGTCCATCGCGTGACGCTCGGCCAGATCGCCGCCCTGAAGCGCCTCCAGCGTCAGCAGCGCGCTGGCGATCCCGTCGCCCGAGGGGCCAAAGCCGAGGTCGATGATGTGACCTGACTGCTCGCCGCCGAGCGCCCACTGACGACGGCGGAGCTCGTCGAGCACGTAGCGGTCGCCGACGGCGGTGGTCGCGACCTTTACCCCGGCTTGCGCCATTGCCGTGTGAAAGCCGAAGTTGGTCATCACCGTCACGGCCACGCCATCCCCTGGGAGACGTCCCTGCCGGCGCAGGTGCAGCGCCGCCAGCGCGACCAGCTCGTCACCATCGACGATCGTCCCGTTGCGGTCGACGGCCAGCACACGGTCCCCGTCCCCGTCAAAGGCGAAGCCGGCATCGTGAGAGCCGCCAAGGGCGCCATCGTGGAGCCCCCGGAGGTCAGTCGAGCCACAGCCAGCATTGATGTTGCGACCGTCGGGCTGATCGGCCAACACCGTCACTTCGGCACCGAGCCGCCGGAAGATCTCTGGCGCAGCTCGGTAGGTGGCGCCATTGGCGCAGTCGAGCAGGATCCGCTTGCCGGTCAGGTCCAGAGCAGCAAACCGAGTATGCAGCTCACGTAGGTAGTCCTCCAGCGCACCGTGGAATGCGCGAACGCGGCCAATCGCCTCCGGAGCCTCCGCTGGCTTCTCCAGCTCGGCCTCGATCTGATGCTCAATGTCGTCGTTCAGCTTGAATCCGTCGCCAGCGAACAGCTTGATCCCGTTGTCCTCGTAGGGGTTGTGGGAAGCCGAGATCACCGCCGCCAGGTCCAAGCCGTGGCGGCGAACCAGCAACGCGGCCGCCGGGGTGGGTAGGACCCCTGCCAGCAGCGCATCGCCGCCGGCAGCTGCGATCCCGGCGGCCATCGCGGCCTCGAGCATCTCTCCTGACTCGCGGGTGTCACGCACGATCACCACCTGAGGACGTGCCCGGGGCTGGTGGGCGACCGCGGCCCGCGCCAGCGCGAGCGCGAGATCGCAGCTCAGGAACTGCCCGGCACGGCCCCGGACACCGTCCGTGCCAAAGAGCTGACGCGCCATCAGGCGAGGGTCAGCGCTTGGAGAACTGCGGCCGCTTGCGGGCCTTCTTCAGTCCCGCCTTCTTGCGCTCCTTGACCCGCGGGTCACGCGTGAGGAAGCCCCGTCGCTTGAGCTCCCCGCGTAGGTTCGGATCGGCGACCAGCAACGCACGCGAGATGCCGTGTCGGAGCGCCCCCGCCTGTGCAGCGACACCGCCCCCGTGCATCCGCGCCACGACGTCCATGCGCTCCTCATAACCGACCGTCTCCAGCGGCTGGCGAATCATCCGCTGAAGCGTTGGCCGCGGGAAGAAGTCGTCGAGCAGCTTGCCGTTGATCGAATACGTGCCGGCGCCGGGCTTGAGGATCACACGGGCCACCGCAGTCTTGCGCTTGCCGGTGGCCGTGTAGCGAGCGCCCGCGGCGAGATCGATCGCGGCGTCAGCGATCGGCTGCGCCTCGTCCTCGGGCTCCTGGTCACGCGCGGCGGCAGCCTCGGCCTCGGCCTCGGCCGCTGCCATGGCCTCCGCGTCCAGGAACTGCTCGCCCTCGGGAACGATGTCGGGCTCCAGGTCAGCGCCCGGGATCGCCGGCTTGGGGCGAGGTACGACCTCCTCCCCGTCCTCCACGGGCTCGGCTGCCAGTGGAGGCGAGGGCGGGGCAGCGGAGGGCTCCTGACCAGCCGGTGGCTCCTGGGCGGCAGGGGGCTCCTGGGTCGCTGATGATTCCTGGTTCCCGAGGGCGTCCCCTCCCTCGGAGGGGACCTCGGCGGCCGCGGGGCCAGGCTCAGCCGGTGCGGTGGCAGCCTCGGCGGGTATGGGCGGCTCCTCAGCCGTCGCTGGCGGCTCAGCGGTGGGTGCGGCCTCGGGCACAGGAGGCGCATCCGCAGCACTGGTCTCAGCCGGCGGCGCCTCGTCCTCGCGACGCTGCTCGTCCTCGGGATGCTCGACTTCGCTCAAGACTGGATCTCCATTGGTTGCGGCTGTTGGGCAGCGTGAGGGTGCTCCGGTCCCGCGTAGACCTTCAGCTTGGTCAGCTGCTTGCGGCCCAGGCGGTTGCGGGGGAGCATGCCCTTGACGGCACGACGGATCACTTCTTCCGGACGCCGGTCGAGCATCTCCTGAAGGCTGCGCGACTTCAGCCCCCCGGGGTAGCCGGAGTGGCGGTAGTAGCGCTTGTCCGCGAGCTTGTTCCCGGTCACCGAGATCTTTTCGGCGTTGATGACGACGACGAAGTCGCCGGTGTCGATGTGCGGCGTATAGGTTGGCTTGCGCTTGCCGCGCAGGGTCTCGGCAATCTGCGTCGCCAGTCGGCCCAACGTCAGCCCGGAGGCGTCGACGAGGAGCCAGTTGCGTTCTCTATCCGAAGGTTTGGCGACGTAGGTCTTCATGGCATGCATGCGGCCGCACGCGGACGCGCGGCCGTCGTCCGGAGATAGTAGTAGACGCCACATCCTCTCGGCCGGCCAGAGCTCGGCGCCCAGTCCGCCCGGTTGTGGGATGGTGCCCGGGGCTACTCCCACTCGATCGTCCCGGGCGGCTTGCTGGTGATGTCCAGCACCACCCGGCCGACCGGCCGGATCTCGTTGATCATCCGGCTGGCGATCTGCTCCAGGAGGTCGTAGGGCAACCGAGCCCAATCGGCGGTCATGGCATCGTCGCTGGTGACGGCGCGGATCACGATCACGTTGCCGTAAGTGCGAGTGTCGCCCTGGACGCCCACCGTGCGGATGTCCGGGAGCACGCAGAATGACTGCCACAGCTCGCGGTAGAGCCCGGCTCGCCGGATCTCGTCCTGCAGGATGGCATCCGCCTCGCGCAGCGTGTCCAGCCGCTCCCGGGTGGCCTCGCCGCCGACGATCCGAATGGCCAGCCCCGGGCCCGGGAAGGGCTGGCGCCAGACGAGACGTTCGGGCAGTCCGAGCTCCTCCCCTACCGCCCGCACCTCATCCTTGAACAACGTTCGCAGCGGCTCGACCAGGTCGAACTCCAGGTCCTGGGGGAGCCCGCCGACGTTGTGGTGGGATTTGATCGTCGCCGCGCCCGTGCCGCCACCGGATTCGATCACGTCGGAGTAGAGCGTGCCCTGGACCAGGAACCGCACGTCCTCGAGGCGACCGGCCTCCTCCTCGAACACGCGGATGAACTCGGCGCCGATGCGTTTGCGCTTCTCCTCGGGGTCGCTGACGCCGCGCAGGCGCGCGAGGAAGCGATCGGCGGCGTCGACCGCCACCAGCGGAACCCGGAAGTGGTCCCGAAACGCAGCGATCACCTGCTCGCCCTCGTTCTTGCGCATCAGCCCGTGATCTACGAACACGCAGGTCAGGCGGTCACCAATCGCCCGGTGGACCAGTAACGCGGCGACGCTTGAATCGACTCCGCCGGAGAGCCCGCAGATTGCGCGTCCGTCCCCCACCAGCGCCTGGATCCGCTCGATCTGCTCCTCGATCACCGAGGCCGCGCTCCAGCTGCGCTCGCATGCGCACACGTCCTGGAGGAAGTTCGTCAGCACCTGCTGACCGTAGGGGGTGTGAACGACTTCGGGGTGGAACTGGATGCCGTAGATTCCCTGCTGCTGTGACTCGAATGCGGCCACGGGGGAGGAGGTCGAGGAGGCCAGTGCTGTGAACCCGAGGGGCGGCGCGAACACTGTGTCCCGGTGAGACATCCAGCAGGTCTGCTCGTGAGGAGTCCCGGCGAGCAGGCGACCGGTCTCGGTCACCTCCAGCTGAGAGCGACCGAACTCGCCCACCTCCGCCGCTTGCACCTCGCCCCCCAACTCACGCGCCAGCAGTTGCATCCCGTAGCAGATGCCGAGCACGGGAACGCCTAGCTCGAGCAGATCATGGTTCAGCGCCGGCGCCTCGTCGGCATAGACCGATGCCGGCCCTCCGGAGAGAATCACGCCCTTGGGTCGGCGTCGGGCCACCTCCTGCGGACCGACGTAATGGGGCAGCAGCTCCGAGAACACGCCGCACTCTCGGACCCGGCGCGCAATCAGCTGGGAGTACTGGCCCCCATAGTCCAGCACGATCACCGACTCGTCCGGGTGATCTTCGGCTGACGGTGTCCTCGGTCGCTCGTGTGCGGAGCGCAGGTCGGCGCCTGCGTCCGTGCCAGCCTCGAGCCCCGGCCGACTCAGGGCGATGTCCGCCGTCTGCGGCGGGACCGACGGACTAGTCGGCGACACCGATGGCTGCGGGCTTGCCAGCGGCGCCCATCCCGACACCCTGCTCGCGCTGGAGCTGCTTGCCCTCGGTCTGCAGCGCCGGCGCGACCATCAGCTCCGCCCGGTTGAACTCGGCGATGTCCCGGTAGCCGCACGTGGCCATCGACGTCCGCAAGCCGCCCATCAGGTTGAAGGTTCCGTCGTTCTCCCTTGCCGGCCCCTTGATGATCTCTTCGAGCGACCCGTTGGGCGTCGTCGCCACGCGCGCGCCGCGCGGCAGCGTCGGATGGAAGGTCGCCATGCCCCAGTTGTAGCCGTGCCCGGGAGCCTCGTAGGCTCGGGCCAGCGCCGAGCCGAGCATCGCGGCGTCGGCGCCGCAGGCGATGGCCTTGGCGATGTCGCCCCCGTTGCGCATCCCGCCGTCGGCAATGACCTTGACGTAGTCGCCGGTTTCGAGCATGTGCTGCGAGCGCGCAGCGGCGACGTCGGCGATTGCGGTCGCCTGGGGAACGCCGATTCCGAGAACCCCGCGCGTAGTGCAGATCGCCCCGGGACCAACCCCGACGAGCACGCCGGCGGCGCCGGTGCGCATCAGATGCAGACCGGTGTGGTAGGAGGCACAGCCGCCGACCACGACCGGCGTCGGGGCCAGCTCGCGGATGAACTCCTTGAGGTTGAGCGGTGGCCGGGTCTCATCCATCGAAACGTGCTCGGCCGAGACAACAGTCCCCTGGATCACGAGGATGTCCAGCCCCGCCTCGAGCGCGACCTCGTAATGCGTGCGCACCTTCTGCGGCGTCAGAGACGCCGCCGCCACCACCCCCTGGTCCTTGATCTCCTGGATTCGCTGGGCGATCAGCTCTGGCTTGACCGGCTCGCGGTAGATGTCCTGCATCTCGCGGGTGGCGATGTCCCGGGAGAAGGTGGCAATTCGTTCGAGCTGACCCTCGGCGTCCTCGTAGCGGCAGAAGATGCCTTCGAGGTTCAGGACGGCAAGGCCGCCCAGCTTCCCGATCAGTCCCGCGGTCTGCGGCGATACGACGCCGTCGAGCGCCGCCGCCAGCAGCGGCAGCTCGAAGCGGTAGGGCCCGAGCGTCCACGAGATGTCGACGTCATCGGGATCGCGTGTCCGACGAGACGGAACGATGGCGATGTCATCGAACCCGTAGGCCCGGCGAGCCTTCTTTCCTCGACCGATTTCTACTTCCATCGCAACAGCCTAGTCCCGCTCGCGGACGGGATCGAGAAGGTGAGGACGGGCGACGCGCAGGGGCGCGAGGAGGCGGCAAACATCGCCGAGACGATGCTAGCAGTGGCCCCCGGATGCCGGCCACGGACACACGGTCAGCGCAAGCTCGCGGGACCTTCTCACCTGGTCTTAGCGGGGATCTCCAGTGGCTCGAACTGGACCTCGCTCAGCAGCCGCTCCACCCGCGCGGGATCGATCAGGCCCGCGCCGAAGTGTTGAGTCGACTCGGCGCCGCAGGCAACCCCGAAACGCAAGCACTCGAGCGCGGCTTGACCCGCGTAACGAGCGGCGACATAGCCAGCCAGGAACGCGTCCCCGGAACCGATCGTCGACCTCGCGTCCTGCTCCTCGACCTGGACCCGATACAGACGAGTGACCCCGTCCTCCAGAACGTTCGCGTAGCAGCCGTCGGGAACGGTCATGATCGCCTCCGCCGCCCCCAGCCGCATCATCTCGACCACAGCCTGAGCGCGGTCGTCGACGTCGTGGAACTCCTGCCCGACCAGTTCCTCGGCCTCGAGCTCGTTGGGCGAGACGAGGTCCGGCTCCGCCCTCATCGCCAGCCTCAGGGGCTCACCCTCGGTGTCGATGATCGTCTTCACGCCGAGCCTGCGCACCTCGCGGATCAGTCCGGCGTAGATATCCGGGTCCATCGCCCGAGGAAGAGACCCGGCGAACACGCAGATGGTCGCTCCCTTGGCCAGGTAGAGCAGCTTCTCCCGGAACAGCTCCAGCTCCATCGTGGACACCGCAGGGCCGCGCTCGTTTATCTCGGTGTGCATCCCGTTGGTGGGATCGAGCACGGCAGTGTTGGTGCGCGACTCCTCACGGATCCGAACGAACCCGTTGAGGATGGCCTCGTCCCCGAGCGCCTCCAGGATCCGGTTGCCCGTGGCGCCACCGGCGAGACCAGTGGCAATGACTGGTTGGCCCAGCCGCTTGATCGCTCGAGCGATGTTCACGCCCTTGCCCCCGGCCATCGTCGTCTGTTCAACGGTGCGGTGCCTGCGGCCCGGGGTGAAGCTGGGGACCTCGAGCGTCTTGTCGAGGGCGGCGTTGAGCGTGACGGTGATGATCATGCCTGCAGCGGACCGGCTTTCTGCCTTTCCCGCTCCTTCCTACGCCAGACCGTGAGCAACGCTGCCCCCGCGCCCACCAGCGCGGCGAGCAGCAGTGTCGAAGCCCGGGTCAGGAACCTAACCGCAATCGTAGCCGGACTGACCGCAGGCAGCGCCCGGACGAGGAGCAGCCGGACCCGCCCCGCGGGCCGACCATCGATCAGCACCCGCACGTATCCCTCCACCGCGTGTCGCTTCACCGGCCCCGCGAGCTGCGCCGGCGCCTCCACGCTCAGCGATACGTGTGCGGACCGAGGGATCGCCCGGGTGAAGTCGCGCTCGGCGATCAGCTGCGCCCTGACACCGGGCTGGTCACGCACGGTGGGCAGCGCCAGCACCGCGCCGGCGGTGATCGGGCGCACCAGCTTGAAGTGACTGAATCCATATCCAAGCAGCGCCAGCGTGCTCTGATCGCGGGCAGCCTCGCTGTCGGTCCCCAGCACGGCGCTGACCAGCGTCATCGAGCCGCGGGTTCCCGATCCCACCAACACGTAGCCGGCGGCGAGCGTGTGACCGGTCTTGACGCCGTTGATCCAGGGAAAGCGCGCGACCAGGTCGTTGCGGTTGACGACCCTCCTGACCTGGTTGCCGGTGCGCAGAACCGCTTGGGGGAGGGCGACGATCCGGGCAAAGAAGCGCGAGTGCGTGAGCAGGTAGGACGCGAGCGTGACCAGATCGGCGGCGCTTGAGTAGTTGCCGGGCGTGTCCAACCCGCTCGGCGTCGAGTAGTGCGTGTGGGTGAGCCCGAGCCGACGCGCGGACGCGTTCATCATGCCGATGAACCTCCCCACGGAGCCATGCCCGACCCCCCAGGCGAGATCTTCCGCGGCATCGTCGGCGCTGGGCAGCATCAACGCCAGCAGCAGGTCGTGGACGCTCATCCGCTCCCCTGGGACGAGCCCGATCTGCGAGTCGACCGCCGCCGGGTAGTAGAGGTTCTGGGTGAAGATCGCGCTCAGGTGCCTCACGTGCTCGAGCGTGACCAGCGCAGTCATGAGCTTGGTTGCGCTGGCGATCGGCACGCGCTCGTCCGCCGCTCGACCGTAGAGCCGTCGGCCGGTGCTCTCCTCCACCAGGATCGCCGCCCGCGCGCCCGGTGCCGGCGACGTCGCCGCTGGCGCGCTCGACACAACCGGCCCCAGCGACAGCGCCAGGCTGAGCACCAGCGACAAGCTGAGGGTGACACCGGCAAGGGCCGCCGCGGAACGCCAGCGCGCGACGATCATCTTCGTAGCCGCAGGCGCTGGCCGGCCTGGAGGGTGTTGGGGTCGATGTTCGGGTTCAGCGTCTCTAGCTGCCCGATCGCCAGCCCGGTCTTGGTCGAGATGCTGGTCAGGTTGTCCCCGGGCTGCACGAAGTAGTACCTGGTGCGGGCGTAGCGGCGGCGAATCCCGCTTTCGCGCCGGACGTGCTGGATCCGAGGGTGGTTTTGCGAGAGCCCCGCATGCACGACCAGATAGGTACCTGCGAGGACCGCAGCCAGCGCTACCGGCGCCAGGTAGCGCGCTCGACTCCGAGGCGGCATGGCGGGCTCGATCATACAAGCGCGTCGCGAGCCACAGGCGGAGGGATCGGCCTGGCCGTCAGCCGGAGAGCCGCCAGGCCAGCTCCCGCAACCGGCGGGCCTCCGCGCGCGCGGCCGCCGCTGGGTTGCCGCGGGTCCGCTCGTGAGCGCGCACGATTCCGCGTGATGCCGTCACCAGTCCCGCAGCCCGACCGGGTGAGAACGCGCCCGCCAGGTCCTCCACGCGCCCACCCTGCGCACCGACTCCCGGCAGCAGGAATACCGAGGCGGGCATCAGCTGCCGCAGCCGCCCGATCCATTCGGGCGCAGTCGCTCCGACGACCGCACCGACGTCGGCGAGGCCGGCCTCCCGGGTCGCGGGGGCGCCGAGGCGGTTGACCATCTCGGCCAGGCGCTCGCTGAGCGTTCCACCTCCGGCCAGCTCGAGCCCCTGGATGTCGGCGGCACCGGGGTTGGTGGTGCGAACGAGCACGAACACTCCCGCCCCATGGGCCCGCGCCGAGTCGACCAGGGGCAGCAGCGAATCAGCGCCGAGCAGCGGGCTGGCGGTGATGGCGTCGACCCCCAGCCCTGGCACCGACCCGTAGGGGGTGGCCGTCGCCCCGAAGAAGGCCTGCGCGTAGGCGGCCGCCGACACGTCGATGTCGCCGCGCTTGGCATCAGCGATGACCAGCAATCCCTGCTCCTGGGCGCGCTGCACGACCTCTGCCAGCGCGGCCCAGCCCGGGGCCCCCAGGCGCTCGAAGCATGCCACCTGCGGCTTGACGGCAACGCACTCGTCCGCGACCGCGTCGAGCGCCAGCGTGCAGTGGATCGCCATCGCCAGGGCAGCCCGCTGGGCGGGAGCGGCCGATGCATCGCCGCCCCCGCCCGCCAGCTCTATGGCGCGAGGCCACAGCCGGCTTGGATCTGGATCCAGGCCCAGAACCAACTGTGAGCTCCGCGTAGCCACAGCGTGCGCGAGGCGTTCACCGAAGCTCGCCACTCCCACTGTGGACGTCGCCGCCGTACGGGTGTGCGCGCCCTCGAGCCCAGCCACCTTCGATACGTTCTCACCGCCGACGTCGCTCACGCGATGCCTGCCGTGGCGCTCGTGAGCGCAAGGATCCGTCGATGCGACGGTGCTACTTGATCGCCTTCTTGAGCGCCGCCCCGGCAGTGAACTTCGGTACGCGGGATGCCGCGATGTTGATCCTCTCGCCCGTCGCAGGGTTGCGACCCTCACGTGCGCTGCGCTCGGAGACGCTGAACTTGCCAAAGCCCGAGAAGGCGATCTCGCTGCCTCGCTTGAGCGTCTCCTCGATGGTCTCCAGGACCGCGTCCACCGCTCCGGTGGCGTCCTTCTTGCTCAATCCGGCGCGGTCAGCGACCTGGTCGACGAATTCCGACTTCGTCACGTGCTCCCTCCTTCAAGGTGGTAGGAATATTCGACGCTAACACGGTCCGCGGACGATGCGACAGCCCGCGGCGGTAGGCGGTGGCCATTCTCTCGGGTTGTCCGGAGCGGATCGAGACGTTCGCTCGCTGATGCCCGCAATTTGCATACTTCTGCGGACCGGACGGCTCCCCCCGGAACTGCTTGGAGGCCCGCATCGGCCTCGCGCCGCGCTGCTGAGAGGTCGATCAGCCATCATCCTCTGCCCTGCAAGATGCTCCAGCACGTCACCCAGCAGGTCCGTCCGTCTCAGCTCGACGCCTGCATCACCTTCTACGAGCGGCTCGGATTCAAACGCACGCGAGCGCCGGAGGGCATTGCCGGGCGAGCCGTCTGGCTGCAGCGCGGATCAGGCCAGATCCACCTGATGCCGGCCACAGACGCACAACCCGGGTCGGGCCATATCGGCGTCGTGGCCGAGGACTACGAGCTAACGCTCCGGGCTCTGGAATTCGCTGGGCACGATGTGCAGCCTCGGCGCGAGCACTGGGGCTCGCCACGCGCGTACGTCCGGGATCCGGCCGGGAACCTGATCGAGGTGATGGCCTTTGCCCCCGGCGCCGCGCCAGCGTCAGGTTGAGCCCGCGGTCATCGCGGCGCGACGGCAGCGAGAATAGGCGCGTGAACCTCGCTCGCCTCGGCTGGTTGACGACCGTTCTCGCCTGCCTGATCGCGGTCGTGATCCTGATCGTCCAGGGCTACTACGGCTATGCCGGGGTGACGTTCGCGGTCGCTCTATCGGCGGCGATCAACCTGCGTTGAGACGGTCCCGCGGGCTCAGCAGCTCCTCCCCGGGGCGCACCCGATCCTCCGGCTCGAGATGGATCAGTACGTCGGCCTCGCGCAGGCGCGCGGCGATCAGGTCCTGCAGCTCGTGCGCGGTCCGGTGCGCGTTCTCCAACGAGGTCCCGGACTGGAACTGGACGTGGACGTCGACGTAACGGCGTGCCCCGGCGCGCCTCGTGCGCAGCTCGTGGTAGCCAACCACCCCCTGAGGGGCGAACCCGGAGATCGCGTCCCGGACCACGTCCACCTCTGCCGTTGGCAGGGCATGGTCGACGAGTACTCGGGAGGAGCGCATCAGCAGCCTAACTCCCGTGACCACGATCACGCCGGCCACGGCCAAGGCGATCGCCGGGTCGAGCCATTGGGCCCCGGTCAGCTGCACCAGCACGAGGGCCACGAGCACGGCCCCCGAGGCCAGGGCATCGGTGCGCAGATGGGCGGCGTCCCCTTCCAGCGCCGCGGACTCCGTCAGTCGGGCGTTGCGAGCCACCACCGTGGAGACGGCAATGTTGACCGCCATCGAGAACCCGACCACGCCGATACCGAGCCAGACGGTGTGGACGCGGCCATGTCCGAGCAGCCGTCGAATCGCGGCGAATGCGATCGCCGCCGAACCGATCAGGATCAGGATCCCCTCGATTGACGCGGCCAGGTTCTCGACCTTCTCGTGGCCATAGCGGTGGGTGTCGTCGGCTGGCTCACCGGCCTTGCGTACCGAGAAGTAGGCGACGATCGACGCGATCAGATCGATGCTCGAATGCACGGCATCGGTGAGGATCGCCACCGATCCGGTGACCGTGCCCGCAATCACCTTGAGCAGGATCAGCGTGGAGTTCGAGAGCACAGAGATGATCGCTGTGCGCTGCTTTAGCCCTTCCCTGTCCACGCGCGGCGCCGCGGGGGTTGAACCGGACACGATGAGCCTATCCCCGCCAAGCGGCGGCAAACGCCCGTACAGCGCGGCCGCGATGGCTGATCGCGTCCTTTTCGGTCTCGGTCAGCTGGGCCATGGTGCCACTGGCATCGAGCTCCTCGGGGACGAACACCGGGTCATAGCCGAAGCCCCCGCTGCCGCACGGGCGAGCGGCCATGTGTCCGCGGCATTCACCGAAGAACACCTGCTCCTGGCCGGTGGCCGGGCTCACGCAGGCGAGGACACAGACGTAGCGGAGCGCCGTGCCAGCGGGTACCTCGCGGATCAGCTTGTGCAGGTTCTCGCCATCGCTGGCATCGGGCCCCGCGTACCGGGCAGAGCGGACGCCCGGTGCCCCACCCAGCGCTTCGGCCTCGATCCCCGAGTCGTCGGCGATTGCCGTTCGTCCAGTCCCGGTGGCGGCGGCTCGGGCCTTTCCGATCGCGTTCTCGGCGAACGTCTCACCATCTTCGGGCGGCAGGACGACGTGGTTTGGCAACTCGTCCACGGTGATCCCCAGCGGTTCCAGGATCCTGCCCACCTCCCGCATCTTGTGGGGGTTGCGCGTGGCTAGAACCAGGCTCTGAGCGGATGGCGTAACCACGGATCAACCGGCTGCGGCGATGACCGCCTCGTCCTGAGCGGCCCGCAGCAAGTCGATCCCGCTCGCGGCGAGCGCCAGCAGCTGGTCCAGGTGGGCGCGTGAGAGCGGTGTCCGCTCGGCCGTCGCCTGGACCTCGATCAGGCCCCCGTCTCCGGTCATGACCACATTGGCATCGACCTCGGCGGCGGAGTCTTCGGGGTAGTCGAGATCGAGCAGCGGGATCCCGTCGACGATCCCACACGAGACGGCGGCCACCGTTCCGGCCAGAGGTGATCGCTCGAGCTTGCCCTCCCGGATCAGTCGTTCGCAGGCCAGGCGCAGGGCGACCATGCCACCGGTGATCGAAGCACATCGCGTTCCCCCGTCGGCTTGGAGCACGTCGCAGTCGATGTACACGGTTCGCTCCCCGAGCGCTTGGAAGTCGATCGCTCCGCGCAGCGCGCGGCCGATCAGGCGCTGGATCTCGACCGTCCTGCCGTCGGGGCGGCCCTTGCTCACGTCCCGCTGCTTGCGCTCTCCGGTGGAGGCGGGAAGCATCCCGTACTCGGCTGTCGCCCAGCCTCTGCCCGATCCGCTCATCCAGCGCGGGACGCTCTCCTGCACCGAGGCGGTGCAGATAACCCGCGTCTCCCCCATCGAGATCAGCGCCGACCCCGTGGCGGTGCGGACGAAGCTCGGCTCGATCGTCACCGGACGCAACGCGTCAGCCGACCGGCCGTAGCTGCGTGAACCATTCACCGGCTCACCAGCGTCTCGAGCTCGACTCGCTGCACCTGATCCATCGGCATCTGCAGGAACCTGGTGCCGAGAGCGCGAAACATCTCGACCTCCCCGGTGCACCTGAATCGGTAGCTGCCCTCGTCGGGCTGTGGGTTCAACAGCCCCCGGGAGGCCAGGGCACGCTCGACGCTCCGCGCCACTCCGGTTCCCGAGGTGACCAGGCTCACGCCCCGACCGAGCGTACGCTGGAGCATCGGCGCCACCAGCGGATAGTGGGTGCAACCCAGGATCACCGTGTCCACGCAGGCGGTGATCAGCGGCGCGCAGTAGCCGCGCACGGTCTGGACAACGTGGGCATCGAAGGGAAATCCACTCTGGATGATCGGCGCCAAGTCAGGACAGGCGACGCTCTCGAGATGGACGTGTGGATCGGCGACGCGCACGGCGTCCTCATAGGCCCCCGAATGCACTGTCGCCGGGGTCGCCAGCAACCCGATTCGCCCGCTACGGCTACCGGCGACCGCCAGCTGGGTGGCCGGGGCAATCACTCCGATCACGTCGATCCCGGGCGCGGCCAGGGCAATGTGGCGCTCCAGCACCTCCAGGGCGACCGAGCTGGCGGCGTTGCAGGCGACCACAAGCAGCTTGGCGCCGGCGTCGAGCAGGTGCTCGGCGATCTGCACGGCGAAGGCCTGGAGCTCACCGGGCGAGCGGTCACCGTAGGGAAACCGGGCGGTGTCGCCGAGGTACAAGTAGTCCTCCGTGGGCAGCGAGACCAGCAGCTCGTGGAGCACGGTGAGCCCACCGACGCCCGAGTCGAACACACCCACGGGTTGCGCTGGGGAGAGGTCCACCTTGCCGATGGTGCCAGAGCGCCAAGCAGATCACCGATCCGAAGCCATGGTCAAAGGGCGGATACGCTCGGGCCGCCATGCGCGCGCTGATCGTCACGAACATGTACCCGAGCCCGGGGCGTCCAGCGCTGGGAAGCTTCGTTGCCGATCAGGTCCAAGCCCTGCGGCGTCTGGCCGGCGTCGAGTTGGAGCTGTTCGCCTTCGCCCCCGGCGGAGGCCGCGCCTACGTCCGCGCCACTCGCGAGCTGCGGCGACGCTACCGCCGGACCCGCTTCGACGTCGTCCATGCCCATTTCGGGTTGACACTGTGGCCGTCGCTGGCGGTGAGCGCGGCTGCCCACGTGGTCACGCTGCACGGCACCGATCTCGTGCATCCGCGTTCGCGGCGGCTGACGCTGGCCGGGCTGGCGCTGGTCGACCTTCCCGCGACCGTTTCCGCGTCGCTGGCGGCCCTGGTTCCGCGGTGGGCCGTTCGACGAGAGGTTGCGGTGCTTCCGTGCGGTGTGGATGTGCAGCGTTTCCACCCAATCGCCCGCGAGCAGGCACGACGAGAACTGGGACTGGACCCGGCGGGTCGCTACCTGCTGTTCCCGGCTGATCCGCGGCGGCCCGAGAAGCGTCACGACCTGGCCCTCGCGCTCGCCGGCGAGGTCCCGTTGCTCACCCTGGGCAACGTCGACCCGTCGAGGGTCCCGCTGTGGGTCAACGCCGCCAACGCCGTGATCGTCACTTCGGACCGGGAAAGCTTCGGGCTGGCGGTGCTGGAGGCACTCGCCTGCGAGGTTCCGGTGCTCTCGACCCCGACCGGGATCGCGGCCGAGGCCCTGGCGGGACTGCCCGGAACCTGGTGCGGTCCCTTTCAGCTGCAGCAATGGCGCCAGCAACTGGAGCCGCACCTCCAGGCACCGGATCCCCGTGTGCCCGGACGCGCACGGGCCGAGCGTCACTCCGCCGAGCGGATGGCGAAGCGCGTGGTCACGGCTTGGCAAGATCTCGGCGTCGCCTGACCGCTACAGCTGACGGACTCCCCAGCTACAGCTGCCACCAACGCGCCAGCCGCTCCCGCGCCGCATGCGCGAGAGCCGTCTCCCGCGCCTCCCGCGCCGACCCGTGCCCCATCGGTTCGCCCTCACACGCCGAATCGTCCCCCACCGGTTTGCCGAACCCCGCCAATCCGTTCGCCACCGGCCGCCGATCCACGCTCACGGCCATCGCGGCCAACGTCGCCGCCACCGACCTCCCCAGTGCCGGAAGCGCGTAACCCCCCTCCAGCACCGCGCCCAGCGGCGTGTCCAGCTCCTGGCATACGTCGAGCACCACGGCGACCATGGCCGCAAATCCCTCGTCGCTCACCCGGCAATCCGCCAGTGGATCCTCGAGGTGGGCGTCGTAGCCGGCGGAGATCAGCACCAGCTGCGGAGCGAACGCTCGCGCCAGCGGCGCCACGACGTGCTCGACGAGCGACAGGTAGACGCTGTCACCAGAGCCCGCGGACACCGGGAGGTTGACGGTGAACCCCTCGCCCGCACCCGAGCCGGCATCGGCAGCGGCACCGGTTCCCGGGTACAGCGGGAACTGATGGATCGAGACGAACAGCAAGCGGTCGCTGGCGTGAAAGATGTCGTTCGTGCCGTTGCCGTGATGAACGTCCCAGTCGAAGACCATCACTCGCTCCAGCCCCAGTTCATCCAGCGCGTGCTGGGCGGCGACAGCAACGTGGTTGAACAGGCAGAACCCCATCGCGCGGTCGGCGAGCGCATGGTGCCCAGGAGGACGATGGGCGCTGAAACCAATTGCGGCCTCACCGCGGACGAGCAGCTCCGCCAGCGCCACCGCCCCGCCGACCCCGTGCACGGCGGCGGCAAACGAGCCCTCGCTCATCGCAGTATCGAGGTCGAGCTGACCGCCCCCGCGCCTGGATAGCTGCTCCAGCGCCTCCACGTACTCGTGCGGGTGGACCGCCTCCAGCACCGCGCGATCAACCGCCGGGGAGCGAATCGCTCGGAAACCCAGCGCATCCAGGCCGCCGTGGGCCGCCAGCGCGTCCTCGATCGCGATCATTCGTGCCGCCTGCTCGGGATGCGGACCCGGATCGTGATCGAGCGATGAGGGATGCGCGAGGAACACGGGCGCTCCGGCCATCGCCGGTACCGTACCGGCCTTGCCTTGGTCCGGAGCCTCCGAGGTGATCGTCGTCGGCGCTGGCGGCGCCGGGCTGTACACCGCGCTCTGCGCGGCCCGCGAGGGCGCCGGAGTCACGCTCGTCTCCGCAACGCCGCTGGCCGGCTCCTCCAGCTATTGGGCTCAAGGCGGTCTGGCCGCCGCGGTCTCCGATGAGGACACGCCGCAGCTGCACCTCGCCGACACGATCGCCGCGGGCCGAGGATCTGTGCGGGAATCCGCGGCGCGCGTGCTCTGCCAGGAGGCGCCGCGAGCCGTCGAGGATCTCGCAGACCTCGGGGTGCGCTTCGATGCCGACCGCCATGGCCGGCTGGCCCTCGGACTAGAGGGAGGCCACGGTGTCCGGCGGATCGTCCACGCCGGTGGCGCGGCGACCGGGCGCCGTCTGATTCGGCAGCTGAGTGCGCTGGTGGCCGAGGACCCGAAGATCGAGGTTTGGGAAGATCGCCGGGCCGTGTCCCTGCTGGCGGCCGACGCGCGTTGCGTCGGGATCGGACTCGCCGACGGCCGGCGGCTACATGCCCCTGCGACGGTGCTCGCCACCGGCGGCGCTGCCGCGTTGTGGTCTCGAACGACGAATCCGTCCGGCGCGACCGGCGGCGGCCTCCTGCTCGCCCACGGCGCAGGGGTGAAGCTCGCCGACCTGGAGCTGATGCAGTTTCACCCCACGGCGGTGGTGGCGGCGGGCGAGGGTGACGGTCTGCTCGTGACCGAGGCCGTGCGCGGCGAGGGGGCACTGCTGCTCGACGGCCGTGGTGAGCGGTTCGTCGACGAACTGGCGCCGCGGGACGAGGTCGCGCGGGCGATTCAACGGCTGATGCGCCGGACGAACGCGCCCAGTGTGGACCTCGACATGCGCGGAGTCAACCCGGCGCTGTTTCCCAACGTCGTCGCCGCGCTGCGCCGAGCCGGCATCGACCCCGAGCGCCAGCTCGTACCCGTCGCCCCGGCCGCGCACTACATGATGGGCGGGATTGCCACTGACCTGCATGGGCGTTCATCGCTGGCGGGCCTGTACGCGGTCGGAGAATGCTCCTGCACCGGACTGCATGGCGCTAACCGTCTGGCATCGAACTCGCTGACCGAGTGCTTCGTGTTCGGGGTCCGTGCGGCCCGCGCAGCCCTGGCCGAGGAGCGCCCTCGAGCCGCCAGCGCCACAGGCGCCACGCACCACGAGGTAGACCAAGCCGGACAGGCCAAGCTGGCTGGACGCCCGCCGGAGCTCGCCCTGGAGTCTCGTCAGGCGCTGTGGCGTCACGGCGGCCTGGAGCGAGAGCACGCCGGGCTGAGCGAACTGGCGCACGACCCGCATCCGCTGGTCAGGCTGATCGCCGGCGCAGCGCTTGCGCGCCGGGAGAGTCGAGGCGCTCACCAGCGGCATGACTTCCCGGCCACCGAACGCCGCTTCGACAACGTCCATGTGACGATCACCGGCGATCGGGAGCCGGACCTTGAACGCTGGTCCTAGCGCACCTGGTTTCCGCTTAACGTCTGCTTAATACGAACCGCGTGCTGCTCTTCACACACTGCGGAGATACTCCCGAACGCGGCCGGGGATGTACCTGAAAGGAGAGGCACTGCATGTATCGGTTCAGTCGCGCGATCTATCGAGAGCTCGCGACCGGGATCATCGAGGATCCACACAGCCTCTGTAAGCACGCCAACCACGAGCGCGTGCTGCGGGCGTGCGAGGCCGCGGTCGAGCGACTGGCCACCGACCGTCACTACTTCGCGCGGCCGGCGCGGACGCTGTTCAACGACATCCGCGCGTACTTCCCGATGCGCGACCAGGTGCGCGTGCTGCGCGTCATCGAGCGCTACCTGAGCTTCGCCGACGAGTTCCTGCAGCGCCAGCCCCAGAACGGCTTCGACGTCTACGGCAACCCGCTGCAGTGCCGGGCCAGCACCCGCAAGGGAACGCCGTGCCAGCGAATGCCGCTGCCCCACAACGGTTACTGCCCCTCCCATCAGCATCTGGCCGAGACCGAGGAACTCCGGACGCCGCTGGCGGCCTAGCCGCTGAGTCTTTATCGGGTGCCGCGTCCGCGGCACCTTGGTTTTGTATACCGTCGCCCGATGCTCCTGGGAGTCGATGTCGGCGGCACGTTCACCGACGCCATGCTGGTCGCAGACGATCGGCTGTTCAGCGCCAAGGCTCCAAGCACGCCACAGGATCAGTCACTGGGGGTGATGGCCGCCGTGGCTGCGGTGCTGGAGCGCGCCGACCGCACCCCCGGGCAGCTGCGGTCCTTCGCCCACGGGATGACGGTGGCCACCAACGCGCTGCTGGAGGGAGCGGGCGCGCGCACGGCGCTGATCGCTACCGATGGCTTCACCGATCTGATCGAGCTCGGCCGCCAAGCCCGCCCGGAGCTCTATCGCCTGTGCGCCGCCCACCCGCCGCCGCTGGTCCCGCCCGAGCTGCGCTTCGGCGCGCCGGAACGCATGACCCCCGAGGGACCGCTGCGACCGCTCGACGATCAAGCCTCGGATCGCCTGGCCGAGCAGGTGGCAGAGGCGGAGCCGGAGGCGGTGGCGGTGGTGCTGCTGCACTCCTACCGCCATCCCGAGCACGAGCAGCGCCTGGGGCACGTCCTGGAGCGAGTCCTTCCCGACGTCCACGTCTCGCTCTCGCACGAGCTCGTCGGCACCTTCCGCGAGTACGAGCGCGCCGCCACCACCGAGATCGACGCCGCGCTCTCGCCGCTGCTGGCCCGGTACCTGCGGCGCCTGAGCGAGCGCTGCCGCAGCGACGAGATTCCCACGCCGGCGATCATGCAGTCGGCCGGTGGCCTGGTCGAGCTCGATACCGCCGCCGACCATGCGGCCCTGACCGTGCTCTCAGGACCGGCCGCGGGTGCCGCCGGCGCGGCGTTCGTGGCTCGGAGCGCCGGCGTGGCTGACGCCGTCTGCCTGGACATGGGCGGGACCTCATGCGACGTCTGCGTGATCGAGGGGGGCCGGGTGCAGGAGCGCGGCGGTGGTGAGATCGCCGGCCGCTCGGTTGCCCTGCCGATGCTGGCGATTCACACCGTCGGCGCCGGCGGCGGATCGATTGCCTGGCGCGACGGGGGCGGCGCGCTGCGAGTCGGTCCTCGCTCGGCCGGGGCCGATCCCGGACCGGCCTGCTACGGCCGTGGTGGTCGCGAGCCGACCGTCACCGACGCGAACCTCATGCTCGGGTACCTCTCGCCGGAGGCTCCCCTGGCGGGCGAGGTGCGACTCGACCCGGACGCGGCCGCACAGGCGATCGGCGGGCTTGCCGATCAGCTCGAGCTGGACCCGCTGGAGTGCGCGGAGGGCATCGTCCGGATCGCCAACGCCGAGATGGTGCGCGCGTTGCGGGTGGTGACGGTGCAGCGAGGGGTCGATCCCCGGACCCACGCGCTGCTGGCATTCGGCGGCGCTGGGCCCCTTCATGCCGCCGGGATCGCACAGGAGCTGGGGATCGACACGATCGTCTGCCCTCGCGCCTCGGGTGTGCTGGCCGCCCTTGGCCTGGTCGTCTCGCCCCGCCGGCGTGACTTCCAGCGCAGCGTGTTCCTGGCCGGCGAGGGGCTGACCGGACCCGCAATCGCCCGTGCCACCGAGCAGCTCGCCATCCAGGCGCGCAGTGCGCTGGGCGAAGAGGACGAGCCCTCGCTGGGGGTGACCTACGAGCTCCGCTATCAGGGGCAGTCGTTCGAGCTGGCGATCGAGGCCGGGACGACGCCGGAGCCAAGCGAGCTGCGCTCGGCGTTCGAGGTCGCGCACGAGGACCGCTACGGCTACAGCGACCCCGACGGTACGCTCGAGCTGGTCACGATCCGACTCACCGCGACGATCCCCGGGGCCGAGGTGTCGCTGGCCCAGCAGCCCGACCAGGCGGAGAGCGGGGATCGGCGGCGGGCGGTTCTCGATGGTTCAGAGGTGGAGCTCACAGTCCTGCGGGGGGTGCCTCGGCCTGGCCAGCGGATCGCCGGACCGGCAATCGTCGAGCTGGCCGAGTCGACGCTGCTCGTGCCCGGTGGCTGGAACGGGAACGTCGACGACGCCGGGACGATTCGACTGGAGCGAACGGGATGATCGATCCGGTCACGCTGCAGGTGGTGACGGGCGCGCTGCGCGCGATCTGCGAGGAGATGGGCGCCGTGCTGATCCAATCCGCCCACTCGGCCAACATCAAGGAGCGCCGGGACGCCTCCACGGCACTGTTCGACGCCGACGGGCAGATGGTGATGCAGGCCGAACACATCCCGGTGCATCTCGGGGCGATGCCAGCGGCCATCGGCGCCGTGCTGGGCGAGCGACACGAGCCCGGACGGTCGTGGATCCTCAACGATCCCTACCGCGGTGGTACCCACTTGCCCGACATCACGGTGATCACGCCGATCTTCGCCGAGGTCGACGGCAGCGAGAGCGCCGATCAGCTGTTGGGGTTTGCCGCCAGCCGTGCTCACCATGCCGACGTCGGCGGCCCGACGCCCGGCTCGATGCCCGCGGACAGCCGCACGCTGGCCGAAGAGGGAGTCGTGATCGAGCCGCAGGTGCTGGACGAGTCGGCGCTCGAGCATCTGAGCGCGCAGATGCGCCAGCCCGAGCAGCGGCGAGCCGACCTGCGGGCGCAGCTGGCCGCCGGACGCGCCGGCGTTCTGCGCTTGCAGGAGCTGCACGAACGCCTGGGTTCAGAGCAGCTGGCGGGGGCCTTCGAGGAGGTCCTGAACTACGCCGAGCGCCGAACCCGGGCGTGCCTGGCCGATCTGCCCGACGGCCAACGCAGCGCACAGGATGTGCTCGAGGCGCGTGAAGGCGACCTGCCGATCAGCCTGCGAGCGACCGTGGACGGCGACGCGCTGAGGCTCGACTTCACTGGCACCGCCTCCCAGCACGACGGCAACCTCAACTGTCCGCTGGCGGTTACGCGGTCGGCCTGCTACTTCGCGATCAGGGTCCTAACCGACCCGGACATCCCGCCAAGCGCCGGCGCCTACCGGCCGGTGGAGGTAATCGCGCCCGAGGGCTGCCTGCTGAACGCTCGGGCACCCGCCGCGGTGGTCGGGGGCAACGTCGAGACGTCCTCACGCGTGGCTGACCTGGTATTGGCGGCCTTCGGGCGCGCCCTGGGACAGGGGACGATGAACAACCTCACCCTCGGCAGCGAGGAGTTCGTCTACTACGAGACGATCGGCGGCGGCCAGGGCGCGTGTCCCGACGCGGACGGGCCGAGCGGCGTGCACGTGGCAATGAGCAACACGCTGAACACCCCCGTCGAGGCGCTGGAGCTGGAGTTCCCGCTGCGGATGACGGAATACAGCCTGCGCCGTGAGTCTGGCGGCGGCGGCGATCATCGCGGCGGCGACGGCGTGAACCGAGAGCTGGAGGCGTTGACGCCGCTGACCTACTCGCTGATCACCGAGCGCCGTCGGCACGCCCCCGCCGGCGCCGGAGGCGGTGAGCCCGGAGCGCCCGGTCGCAACCTGCTCGACGGCGTCGAGCTGGAGGCCAAGTGCACCGGGGACTTACGACCGGGTCAGCGGCTGCGCATCGAGACGCCGGGCGGCGGCGGCCACGGCAAGCCGTCATCATCGCGCTCCTAGCCAGTGGCCGCTCCCGATCCACTCACCTCCGACGCTCCCCTGGCTCGCTCCCGGGTGGCCTTCCTCGGCCTGGGGATCATGGGATCCCGCATGGCCGCCAACCTCGCCAACGCCGGCTTTGAGCTGACGGTCTGGAACCGCACCGAGGAGAAGGCGCAGCGGTTCTGTGAGCACCACCGCGCCCGTATCGCCGCCACCCCTGCCGACGCCGCCGATGAGGCCGACATGATCGTGACGATGGTCGTCGACGGGCCGCAGGTACAGCGGGTGCTGCTTGGTCCCGAGGGCGTCGCAGCCGGAGCTCGTGCCGGTGCTCTATGCGTGGACTGCTCGACGATCGGGCCCTCGTGGGCGCGGTCGATCGCCACCGAGCTGCGCGGGCACGGCGTGCGGATGATCGACGCCCCGGTGACCGGCTCATCCCCCAAGGCGCAGGACGGGACGCTGACGATCATGGTCGGCGGCAATACCGAAGACCTGGAGCAGGCGCGGCCGCTGCTGCAGGCCATGGGTGCCCTGGTCGTCCACGCCGGTCCGCTCGGTGATGGTCAGATGGTGAAGCTCCTCAACAACTCTGTGGCCGCGATCAACGCAGCCACCGTCGCTCAGGCGCTCGTGCTGGGCGCCCGCGCCGGGGTTGACCTGGATGCGCTGACTGAGGTCATCAGCGCCGGCTCGGGAGCATCGGCGATGCTCGAGCTGAAGGCCGGCCCGATGCGCGAGCATGACTACAGCACCCTGTTCAAGCTCGACCACATGCTCAAGGACGTGGCCCTGTGCTTGCAGGAGGGCGCCGCCGCCGGAGTGACGTTCCCCCTGGCCGCCCTGACCCGGGACATCCTCGGCGCGGCCAGCGGGCGCGGGCTCGGCGATCAAGACTTTGCCGCCCTGCTGGAAGTGGTCGAGGACGCCGCCGACGTTCGGCTCTGAGGCGCTCGCCGACCTAGGCCGCTCTGGGGAGCCGCCGGTCGGCTGTCGCCAATTCCGCTCATATACGTCAGGTTTGGCGACAGGTCAAGGCGTCATGGGTGGGTCACGTCCCGCAGACGGTCGCCCGGTCCAAAGCTATGGTGCTGTAGCCCCGAAAAACCGTCCTCTTTGCAGCGACATTTGGGGATTTCAGCGATCTCCCGTAGAATCAGCGCTCCCGCTGACGCCGCCTGAGTCTATGCGCGCACGGGAAACCGTAAAGCCCCCCATCTCTCCCCCCCACTGACTATGCCGATTGCTTTCAAAGAATGGGCCGTGACCGTACGAGCCCTTGCCGAGGGTGAGCAGCTGCTCACTCTGCGCAAAGGCGGTATCCGCGAGCCCGAGAAGCACTTTAAGCTGGATTACGACCGTTTCTTCCTCTATCCCACGTTCGACCATCAACGCGCGGACCTGGTGCGGGAGTCGCATCGCCCCGAGCTCTCGCGGGCCCTGGAAGAGGGCGTGTGGAGCGACGGCGAGCCGCCGCCGAACGCGCTGCTGCGCGATGGCGACATCGCACAGCCCGACCGAGTCCGGATCCGCGCCTGGGCCGAGGTGGCGGCGCATTTCACCGTCACCGACCGCCGGGCGGTCGATGCGCTGTCGCCGTTCTACGTCTGGACGGCGGACTACGCCGAGAAGCGACTGGCCTGGAAACGGCGCCATCCGCTCCACGTGATCCTGCTGCGCACCTACCGGATCCCGCGCCCAGTGACGGTCAAGGTCCGCGACGAGTACGGTGGATGCCGCTCTTGGCTCGAGCTGACTCGGGAGCTTCCGTTCGAGGGGACTCCAGTCCTCTCCGACGATGAGTTCGAGCGCGCTTTCGAGGAGATCGCCGCGATCGCCTCGGACCGCCAGCCGGTGTTGGTCTAGCTGGAGGCTGAGCGGCCGATGCTCGGCCGTCCCGGATAAGAGCCCGGCCATGGCCTGGGTAGAGTCGCTGTCGGCATCGTTCCGGGCTCGTCACGATTCCGCCGACGCGGACGACGCCGACCGGATCCTCGACGCGCTGGAGCGCACGCGCGAGCGACTCGAGGACCTGTTCCCTCGCACCGTCGGCGAGCTGACGGTTGTGCTCCATGGCAGCACGTGGTCGCTATCCCTGTCCAACCCACTGGTCCCCGCCACGTGGCTGCTGACCGCTCCGGCGGCTCGGCGCTACGTCGCCGGGTGGGCAGGTACCCAGGAGTTGCATGTACTCGCGCCGGCGGCGCTCGACGAGCGTGCGTCGGGCGTGCCCGGTTCGCGCGAGATGCTGCGGCTGACCGCCCCGGCGCTCTACGCCCGGCGCGTGGTGGTCGCGAACAACCACGAGCTCGCCCGGTCCCCGGCGCCGGCACGCGTGTCGGCCGAGCTGCGTTGGGCGTGGCTGCTGGAAGGCGCGGCGCGCTGGTTGTGTGGACAAACCGATCACGCTCGGCCAGCGATCTCGCGACGGCTGCGCGAGGGCAAGGTCCCGTCCTTTCCCCCGGGTCTGCGCGACGCGACGTTGCTCGGTGGAACCGTGCTCGACCTGCTAGCTCGCGAGGAGGGAGAGCTTGCCGTGGCTCGCCTGGCGACCCGGCTGCATCCCAAGGGCGTCCGTGCCGCCCTGACCACGGCATTTGGAGGGCGGGCGTTGGTTCACAGCGAGGGCGCGTGGCGCTCGCATCTGGCGCGCCTGGCCAGCGCCCCAGCGAGACCGACAATGGATGAGCAATCCTGGTTGGGTCATCGCGGACAGGGGTAACGACGGCCCGTAAGCCCACAGAGCCCACGCTGCGTTCAGGAGGAATCGATGCCCAGAGTCTCACAGCCCGTCACCGACGACAGCATCAAGGTCCGGCAGGTCAACCACTACCAGTTCACCTGGATCGCCGCAGACGCAGGCAAGCCCGGGACCTGGACGCTACAGCTGGTGCTCGACGAGGGGGCCTGGGAGGAGGTAGTCACGATCGACGCCGATGACGCCGACAATCTCCAAGATCTGCTTTCGAGCTCGGCTACGGTCTACTTCGACGTAGGCCGGCGCACGCTTCTCTTCGGCACCACCCCAGTGGGAACATCCTGAAGCCGGAGCCCCACCTGGTTCCCTGGACCCAACGCTCAAATCAGTCCAGGTAACGCTGCACGCGTCGCCCGTCTCGCTCCAGCGCCGCCAGCTCCTCGGTGGCAAGTTGCTCGAGCGGTTCGATCTCCGCGCGCGCGCCGTCAAGCCGCCACCGCGCGACGGCACGGCCACGTGCGAGTGCAAACGGGCGAAAGATCCCGTTGCGGACCAGAACCACCTGATGGACGCCGGTGACGAACTCGCGTGAGCCCCAGCCCAGGAGCACGGGCTCAAAGGCTCCGAGCAGCCGCGGCGGCGGCAGCTCCGGAGCCGACGCGCGGCGAGACGAAGCCAGGACCAGGAGCCCCATCCCCCAGTCCACGATCTCGGACGCGATAGCACGCAGCCCTGCGCGCGCCTCTCGCAGCGGCAGCCCCGCCCACCGGGCCAGGTCGCGCTCGTCCGCCGGCCCGTGTCCGGCGAGGTACCGACGGGCCAGCTCAGCCAGTGCCTGCTCGCGGTCGACGGGGGGCGGGGCTCCGAGCCAATCTGCCACCAAGACGTAGGCGTGTTCGCGGCCCAGCAGCGGGCCCCTGACGATCACGCCGCGTAGCGCGGCCGCGAACAGGATGTGCACGAGCGCCTGGCCTGCGGTGGGAATCCCGACCGCGTTCAGCCGCGCCCGCAGCTGCGGGCGCGTCAGCGGGCCGTCGGCGGCCAGCCAGCGCTCGATCAGACCTACCGCGCGCTCGACTGAATTCGGAGGCAGCCCCTCCTGGGCGAGCCTGCGAGCGCTGGCGGTGGCCAGCGGTGGCGTGGTCAGCGCGTGCAGCCAGGGGTAGTCCTCGCTCGCGACCAGGTGCAGCGTGCCACGGTTGCACCAGCTCACCACCAGCGAGCGGTGCTCGCTCAGCTCGCGCTCCAGCGCGGCCACGGTCCGGCTTATCGTCCGGGCCCTGATGGCCAGCCTAAACCCCCGTGGATCCTGCGCCTGCACCGCTAGCAGCCGCCGGCAGGCGATGAGCGGATCGGCGGCCGGCTCGCCGCTCAGCAGCTGGGACTGGAGCCGAGTGGCGAGCAGCCGCTGATCGGCGGCAAGCATCATCTTTGAGCCTAGGATCGACCCGGCGACATCGATCGTCGCTCAGTGCCCGATCAGCGCCACAACGAGCCAGACGACGAGCAACCCCACGGCCAGCGACACCAGGATGCCGGCCAGCAGTCGCGCGGGGGCGATCGCGGCGCCGCGACGTCCGGCGGTGATCAGCTCCGCCTGGAGGAGAACCTCGCGGGCGGCCGGCTCCCCCGACTGCGGCACGAGCACGTCCCGTGGACCGGCGGCCAGGAAGTCGGGCACGTCGAAGCCCGCGGTTCGCCGCAGCAGGCTGGGTACCCCCTCCTCCAGCAGCAGCCCCTGGATGAACTCTGCCTCGGCCTGGTTGCGCGCCCCGGCGACGCGCACCAGTTTCCCCTCGGCGAACTGCGGCTTGACCTTGCGCGCGCGTTCGTGGCGGGGATCGCCCGGAGGCACGGCGTCGCCTTGCGCCACCAGCGGCATACCGCACTGTCCACAGAAGCGCTCATGCGCCGGATGCACGTCCGCGCAGGCGGGACACAGCAGAGCGTCGTCGGCCACTCGCCCGGCCATCATTCCACGACCAGCTCGACCTCGTTCACGTGGCCGTCGTCGATCCGCCAGCAGCGAACCTCGGCCTGGTCGGCGGAGAGGCCGACGATGATCCACAGCACCCCGGGCCACGCCGTGGCGAAGTTGATGTCAGTCTGGGAAGGTGCCGGCTCGGTGCGGGTGTGGGAGTGGTAGATCGCCCCCAGGTCGAGCCCGGCGGACTCGATCTCGTCGAGGATCTGCAGCTGCTCGCGGGCGTCGATCACAAACCGGAAGGGGCTGGCCTCAGCGTTGCTAGCCCGATGGACCTCGACTGCCTCACCGTCGCGACTCGCGACCATGCCGCAGCATTCATCCGGGGCCTCCTCACGGCTGTGGAGGATCATCTCCTGGAGCAGCTCTCCGGTGATCCGCATCGGCCGCCGAGGCTACCAGCAGCCCGATGCAGGATCGTGACCCCGACCGCCTGCCCGCGAGCATGTCCCCTTGGTCAATCCGTGCTCTGCGCGGCGAGATGGTTAAGGGCCCACGGCCCAGTGCCGATTAAGTCAGCATGACTCCACGCGTGCGGCTGCTGGCGCAGCTGATCAGCGAGTCGCTCTACGTCGTTGACGAGCGCGCGGTGGCGGACGCGATGCTGGCGCGCGCCGCTGTGCGAGCCACCGTCGCCGAGTCGGAGATCAGCACGCGGCAACGCCCGCTGGAGCGACGCTCACTGCATCGCCACCCCACGCGCGCTCGGGCCGGCTGATCGGCAACCGCTTGGGGCCACTCCACGGCCGGCCGGAGAGGTTCATCAGTGGCTTCCCTCCACAAATGGATATGGCGCGGCGCGATCGAAGTTCTTAGGGGCACGCACCAGCCCGAGCATCGTCTCGTGCTGGGCCTCACTGGCCAGCAACCTCGCAGCCAGCAGCTGCAAGTGCGGCAGCTGCAGCCTGGACATCGCCGTGTAGTAAGCGCCTTCGGCAACACCTTCGACATCCAGCAGCAGGTCCAGACCGTCCCGCCCGCTGTGCAGGTCCTCCACCCTGCGTTCCACGTGGTGGGCGACAAGGGCCTGGTCGACCTCGTGGGGCCCGATCGGGGCGGGCGGAGCATTGGCCCCTAGCTGATGAAGCTCTGGCAGCAGCGCAGCGGCGTGGGCGCGCTCGTGAGAGAGCAGCCTGCGGGCTAGCCGCGCCGACTGATCGGACAGGATGTTGCTGGCCAACACGCGTTCGTAGACGACGATGCTGAGCAGCTCTACAGCGAGCAGCTCGGATGTCATCTCGGCGTCGGTGTTCGCTGGCTGACCTAGCGCTGACGATGCGCCGGCAATCGTGCCGAGCGCGGTCCCCGCGCCAGCGGCGACGGCGCCCGACAGCCACCGGGCGAGCAGCCGCCGCCGCGTCATCGCTGTCGACTTCACCCTAGCTCCCGCCGGTGACCAGCGCCGCGGGGATCGGGTCCAGTCCCAGCGTGCCGCGTACGAGCGCCAGGTGCTGGGCGTCGTTGCCGAGAACCGCGGTGATCGCCGCGCGAGTCGACCCCGAGCCCAGCCGCGGGACCGCGTCCAGATACAGCGCCACCTCGCGATCCTCCAGGTCGTGCAAGAGCTCGAGTACGTCCCGGCCGCTGCGCGGACGGCCGAGGTCGTAGGTGGGCTGTGGCCGGTGCGGCTTGCCCCCCGCCTGCTTGACCAGACCTGCCAGCTCGCCCGAGTGAGAGAGTTCCTGATCCAGGAAGCGCTTGGCGGCTTCACGGGGACGTCCGCCCAGCAGCGGGATCCCCGCGGTATAGGCCGCAATCGCCTCGTACTCCAGGTCGAGGGAGCGATTCAGCAGCTGCACATCGAGATCGCCAATCCTCGACGGGCTCGAGTGAGTTACCTGGCGCCGGCTGTTGCCGCACCCACTGAGCAGGACCGTGCCCGCCCCGGCAATGACAGCTGACCTTCCCACTAATGCTCGCCGAGTCCAGCGCCGGACGCCGGGAGCTTGACTCACCACCAGACGGTTGAGTCCAGGTTCTCGATCTCCTCGAGGGGACGCGTGTAGATCCCGGAAGAGAGGTACCTCCAGCCGTCATCAGCGACGATGAAGACAACGTTGCCCTCGTCCAGCTCACCGGCGATCCGGACCGCCACGCGGGCGATCGCTCCCGAGGAGACGCCCGCGAACAACCGCTCTTCGTCCAGGAGCTTGCGCGTGAAGGTGATCGCATCCGAATTGGTGACGAAGATCTTGCGATCCAGCAACGACAGGTCGATGATCGGCGGGATGAAGCCGTCGTCGAGCGAGCGCAGCCCCTGGACTGGTTCGCCCTGCATCGGCTCCGCGGCCACGATCTTGACCGTCTCGCCGAGCTCCTCCTTTAGCCGGCGCCCGTTGCCCATCAACGTCCCCCCGGTTCCGAGGCCGGCGACGAAGGCCGCGACCTCGTCGAGCTCCTCGAGAATCTCCAGCGCAGTGCCGTCGTAGTGGGCCTGCGGATTGGCCACGTTGCCGTACTGGTAGGGCATGTAGTAGGAAGCGTCGCTGCCGGCCATGTCGAGCGCCTTCTCGACGGCCCCATTGGAGCCCTTGGAGCCCTCTGAATAGACGATCTCGGCGCCGTACATGCGCAGCAGCTCAGTGCGCTCAGGCGTGACGTTCCGTGGCATCACCACCTGCAGCGGGTAGCCCTTGCGCCCGCAGATCATCGCCAGGGAGATCCCGGTGTTGCCGGAGGTTGGCTCCAGGATTGTCTGACCGGGCCTGATCAGCCCCTTCTCCTCGGCATCCTCGATCAGCGCTCGCGCAACCCGATCCTTGACCGAGCCGGTGGGGTTGTGGGATTCCAGCTTGGCCCAGACCCTGACCCCGGACTTGGGGCTCAACCGTTTGAGCTCGATCAGGGGCGTGTGCCCGATGGCCTGGACGATGTCGCCGTACCGGCCGCCGCACGGCTTGTTCTCAAGGCGCTGCATCGCTATCGCTTCAGGAAGTATAGGGATGGCGCGTGACCGACCGGAGAGGCCGTCAGTGCCGAGTCACAGCCAGAAGGCCGTCAGCGCCGGCCGCCGGCCATCGCCGGCAAGATCACCAGCGTGTCGCTCTCACCTACCACGGTGTCGAGACCCTCGAGCACGCGCACGTCCTCGTCGTTGAGGTACACGTTCACGTACCGGTTGAGGCCTCCGTCGGAGGCGAACAGCTGCGACTGCGTGTCAGGGTGCGTCTGCGCCAGGGAGTGGAGGATCTCGCCGACCGAGGCGCCCTCGGCCGACAGCTCCTTCTCTCCGCCGACCGCGGGGCGCAGCACGGGCGGGATGCGAACCAGGGCCATGTCGCCTAACCCTAGTGAGCGCCGACGCAAAAAGCTTCGTAGTCCGGGAACACGCCCATCTCCTCATCGGAGATGGCTTCCGGATGGCGCGAGCAGATCGGGCAGTGCGGGTCGCGACGAACCTTGACCTCGCCTACCGTCGCGGCCAGCGCATCGTACATCAGCAGCCGACCGATCAGCGGCTCCCCCTCGCCGAGGATCAGCTTGATCACCTCGGTCGCCTGCAGCAGACCCATCGTCCCGGGGAGTACGCCGAGGACGCCGTTGGCACCGCACGAGGGCGCGAGCTCAGCGGGCGGTGGAACGGGGAACAGGCAGCGATAGCACGGCCCGTCGTAGGGCTTGAACACCGACAACTGGCCCTCGAAGCCGAGGATTGCCGCTGACACGACCGGAATCTGCAGCCGCACCGTGGCGTCGTTGAGCAGGTACCGGGTGGGAAAGTTGTCAAGGCCGTCGACGACGACGTCATAGCCGGGGAGGATGTCCATGATGTTCTCCGCGCCCAGCCGCACCGGGTACTTCCGCACGTTGACGTCAGGGTTCAGCGCGTGGATCGTCTGCTCGGCGGAGTCGACCTTGGCCACCCCGACTCGATCCGTAGAGTGGATTACCTGACGCTGCAGGTTCGACACGTCGACGTCGTCGTCGTCGACGATTCCCAGGGTGCCGACGCCCGCCGCGGCCAGGTACAGCGCCGCCGGGGAGCCGAGTCCTCCGGCGCCGAGCAGCAGCACCTTGGCGTCGAGCAGCTTCTGCTGTCCCTCCATCCCGACTTCGGGCAGCAGCAGATGGCGTGAATAGCGCTCACGCTGCTCGACGCTCAGCGTCCGCGGCACCTCAACGTCGTAACCGCGGTCCTTCCACAGCGTAAACCCGCCAGTCATCGAGTCCACGTGCTCATAGCCAAGGTCTTCCAGCAGCGTCCGCGCAGCCCAGGCTGACCGGTTGCCGGACTGGCAATAGAGGATCACGGGCTGGGAGCGATCCGGAGCAGCCCCCTCGATGCGAGACTCCAAGTAGCTCTTGGGCACATGCTTGGCCCCGGGGATGTGGCCGCTCGACCATTCCTCGACCTCGCGGACGTCGACCAGGATCGCACCCTCGGTGAGCTGCTCGGGCACGTCCCCCGGATCGATCTCTTCGATCCTGCTCTTGATCTGGCGGAGGACCTCGGCTCCGGACGGACTCATGGCAAAACTCCTCAAAGGCGGTCTGGAATCAATGCTTCAAAGAGTATAGCCGTGGGAAATGGCAAACAGGTCAGGGCAGATTGGCTACGCAGCCGAGAATCGGCGGCCGGCCGGTCAGCCACGAAACCGCATCGACATCCGCGCCTGCACCGACAAACTGCACCCTCTTCACCACGGTGCAGCCACGATCTGCGCTCGTGGCCCCGCAGGCGCCCACACCGCCGGGGATTACCATGGCCCGGGGTGCGAGCCCCCGTCGATCACATCACCGCTCCGCCGTTCCCCCCGCGACTGCCGTGGATCGGCGTCTCGACGCTGCGGATGGACCAGCAGCTTGGGCGGCCGGTGCTGATCGAGTTCTGGGACTTCTGCCGCGCGAACTCGATCCGCACGCTGCCCTACCTGAAGACCTGGCACGAGCGCTACGCGCGGGCCGGTCTGCGGGTGATCGGCGTGCATGCTTCCGGATTCGAGCCCTCCGCCGACCCCGCGGCGGTGCGCGCGGCGGTCGCGCGGCTGGAGATCCCCTACCCGGTCGTGATCGACGTGGAGTACGAGATCTGGCAGCTGTACGGGAACCTCGGTTGGCCCGCCCGCTACCTGTTCGACCAGGAGGGACGGCTGTTCGAATACCACTACGGCGAGGGTGGCTACGAGGACACCGAGCTGGCGATCCAGGAGCTGCTGGGAGTCGAGCGACCGGTGCTGGAGCCGGTGCGGGCAGAGGACGCTCTCGGCGCAGAGCTGGTGGCCCAGAGCGAGGATGTGCTGGGCCCGTACTCAGGGCCCTATGAGGCCGGTGAGGTGTGGGCGGTCCTGGATGGCCGCGGGCGCGTGACCGCGGCCGGCCGGCAAGTGGAGGTCGACGGTCCCGGCTGCTACCGCCTGATCTCCCATCCGGTGAGCACGCCGGGAACGCTGGAGCTGGGTCTCGACGCGGGGGTGCATTGCCACGCGGTGTGCTTTACGCCCGGCCTCGCGCCGGCGTCTGTCGGTCGAGCAGGTTCGTGAGCTTCGGCGGGGCGGCCCCGTCGTCCAGACGCACGGCGAACCCGGGACGGTAGGGACTGCTCTGAGGACTCGTACCCAGGAACGCCGGCTCGTAGACCCAGCTGCCGGTGTTGAGCAGCCGCTGTCCCCCCGCTCCCCGCCACGCCGATGGCTCATCGCCGGGCAGCGGCCCGGCGCGGTGGGTGTGGCCGAAGATCACGTGCTCAGCGTCGATCTCCAGCCGTTGCAGCACCTCGGCCAGCGCCCGCAGAGCAGCCTGGCGGAGCTCTTCGGCTGATAGGTCGCGACGCAGCGGTCCGATACCGGCTCGGTTGAGCACGGCGATCAGGATCGCGAATCCCGCTGCGGTCGCTCGCTGGCGCGGTCGCAGGCGCGAGCCGCGGCGCTGGAGCGAGCGCCATGCACCGGCGGAGGCACCGTGCGAGCTGCGAGCCAGCGGTGGACCCCCGGTCTGGGCTACGGCATCGATCCACGCGTACACGGGGGCCAGCAGCGCTTCGTAGTCCTCGCTGCTCCGCGGCCCCTCCGGCAGGCGCCGCACCGCACGAGCCATCGTGCCGGCGGCCAGACGCTCGAGCATCGGCACGGTGGTGTGCACGTCGAGGTAGTGACCGTGCAGGGCGTAGACGTCAGCGCGCAGCCACACCCCAGGATAGGCGACGCGGACCGCCGCCGGCGCCAGCGCATCCGCCACCGCTGCAAGCGGATCCCCGGGCTGCCAACCAACAATCCTCTCCAAGCCCAGCGATCCTGGTCGCTCGGGCTCACCACGGCGCTCGAACCACCGGTTGAGCAGGTGGTGGTCGTGGTTGCCGGGCACCAGCACCACCTCCGCCCCGCGCCCAAGCCCCTGGCCAAGCTCTCCCAGCACTGGACGCGCAGCGTCGATCGCGGCGTGCAGCGGGCCGCGGCGCAACTCGATCACATCTCCCAGCAGTACCAGGCGGTCGACTCCGTCCAGGGCCGCCACGAGGGCGTCCCGGTGATCCTGCCGCCCAAGGGCCTCGCGCTGACCGCGCGTCCCTAGATGCAGGTCGGAGGCGACCAGCGTGCGCAGCGCAGGATTCCGGTCAGGCTGATGCCGCGGCCATCGCCTGGCGGATCCGCTTGGGGAGCATGAAGCGAACGTCCTCCTGGACGACCTCGAGTTCGCGCACGTCCTCGGTGCCGCGAGCACGAAAGAAGGCGACCAGTCGCTGCACCAGCTCCTCGGGGGCGCTGGCCCCGGAGGTGATGCCGACCACCCGCTTGCCCGCTAGCCACTCCTCGCGGACCTCGCTCTCGTTGTCGATCAGATGCGACTCGGCGCCGTGCTCGCCGGCGACCTCGACCAAGCGATTGGAGTTGGAGGAGTTGCGAGAGCCGATCACCAGCACCAGATCGCACTCCCGAGCCAGCCGCTTGACGGCAGCCTGGCGGTTGGTGGTCGCGTAGCAGATGTCGTCGGTCCGCGGTCCAATGATCGACGGGAAGCGCTCCCGCAACCGGTCGATGATCGCCTGGGTCTCGTCCACCGACAGGGTCGTCTGCGAGATGAACGCCACCTTGCTCGGGTCCATTACCTGCAGTGTCTCGACGTCTGCCTCGGTCTCGATCAGCACGATGCTGTCGGGGGCCTCCCCCATCGTGCCCTCGACCTCCTCGTGGCCAGCATGACCGACGAGCACGATCGTGTAGCCCTCGGCCGCGAACTTCTTGGCCTCCACGTGCACCTTGGTCACCAGCGGGCAGGTGGCGTCGATTGTCTTCAGGTTGCGCTGCGCCGCGTTGGCGTGGACGCTCGGCGCCACGCCATGAGCCGAGAACACCACGGTGGCTCCGTCCGGCACCTCGGTCTCGGCGTCGACGAACACCGCACCACGCTCGCGCAGCTGCTCCACCACGTGCTTGTTATGGACGATCTCCTTGCGCACGTACACGGGCGCGCCGTGCAACTCCAGGGCGCGCTCGACGGTCTGCACGGCCCGGTCGACGCCGGCGCAGTATCCGCGTGGGGCAGCGAGCAGCAGCTTCTCGGGTACGCCAGCCATGGTCGGGAGTCTAGAGGGCACTCGATCTGCTCCCCGGCCCGCCACCGCGTCGAGTAGCTTAAGGGAACCCCCGGCCCGGAGTAACGATGCCGCAGCAGCACCTCGACCGCCTCAGCTCAACCGACGCCTCGTTCCTCCATCAGGAGGGTTACTCGTCGCACATGCACATTGGCGCCGTGCTCATCTTCGAGGGGCCGCCTCCCGCCTTCCAGGATTACCTGGACCACGTGCGTGGCCGGCTGCACCTGGTTCCACGCTACCGCCACAAGCTGGCGACGCCGCCGCTGGACAGCGGGCGGCCGGTGTGGGTCGATGACCCGGACTTCAACCTCGAGTTCCACGTTCGCCACACCGCGCTGCCCTCACCGGGCAGCGAGGAGCAGCTGTTCCGCCTGGCCGCACGGGTGGCCTCCCAACAGCTGGATCGGTCCAAGCCGCTGTGGGAGAACTGGCTGGTGGAGGGACTCGGTCCGGCTCCCGGCGGCGGCCAAGAGCGCTTCGCGCTGGTGTTCAAGACCCATCACGCTCTCGTCGACGGCGTCTCGGGAGTCGACCTGGCGACGGTGCTGTTTGATCTCAGCCCCGAGACGACTCAGCCCTCGGCCGCGCTCGAGCTTTGGCAACCCCATCCTGAGCCCTCACCAGTCGGTTTGGTCCTGGCCGGAGTCCGCAGCGCGGTCAACGTCACCACCGACATCGTCAGCCGGGCGTTGAGCGCAGCTACCCGCCCGGCGACGACCACGTCGGTGCTCCGGGACGCACTCGAGGGCGTGGGCGAGATCGTGTGGGCGACGCTCAACCCAGCGCCCGACACGCCGCTGAACGTCGAAATCGGGCCGCACCGGCGCTACGCCGTGATGCGCGGTCGCCTGGAGGACTACAAGCAGGTCAAGGACGTGTTCGGAGGTACGGTCAATGATGTCGTGCTGACGGTCGTCGCCGGGTCGCTGGCGCGGTGGCTGCGCGGACGGGGAGTCCGCACCGAGGGGCTGGAGCTCCGAGCGCTCGTGCCGGTGTCGGTCCGCACTCATGATCAGCGTGGGACGCTCGGCAACCAGCTGACGGTCATGCGCGGTCCGCTGCCGGTGTACATCGCGGATCCGGTCGCGCGGCTGCGGTTCGTGCGCCAGGCGATGGATGGCCTCAAGGAGTCAAAACAGGCGGTTGGAGCTGCAACCCTGGCCGCGGTCAACGACCTCGCCCCGCCGACGATCCTCGCGCAGGCCAGTCGCCTGAACTTCTCGACCAGGTTGTTCAACCTGATCGTCACCAACATTCCCGGGCCGCAGCTGCCGCTTTACGTGCTGGGTCGTAAGTTGCAGGATCTGTTCCCCGTGGCGTTCCTGCCTGAGCACCACGCGCTGGCGATCGCGATCATGTCGTACAACGGGGCGATCAACTACGGCCTGCTCGGGGACTACGACGCGCTGCCCGACATCGACTCGCTGGCCGAGGGGATCGAGGAGTCGCTGGAGCAGCTGCTGGTGGCCGCGGGAAAGAAGCGCGCTCAGCCGCCAGGCAAGCGCTCTCCGCAGCGCCCGGGGGCGAACCGGCCCTCGCCGGCCATCCCGGGGGTGCGCTCGCGGCCGAGTCGGGGTCCAGCCGCAGACATGCGGGCCAAGCGCGCCCGCGGCGCACGACCCTCGCGCAAGCGCTCCGACGGCTGATCAGCCTCAGCGCCGAACGCCGAGACTCCGCATGCCCTAGAAGCCAAGGGCGAACTTGGCGTCCTCGCTCATCCGCTCCGGCGTCCACGGCGGCGAGAAGGTCATCGTCGGGTGGACATCCTCGACGCCTTCCAGCTCGCCCACAAACTCCTCGATCTGCTCGGACACCTGTGGACCGATCGGGCAGCCTGGACTGGTGAGGGTGTAGGTGACGTTGACGACTCCCGCGTCCTCGACAGTGACGTCGTAGATCAGGCCGAGCTCGACGAAGTCGAGACCTAGCTCAGGATCGATCACGTCTCGCAGCGCCTCGGTGACCTCTTCAGCTGTAACCATGACTCCAGTGTATGAGAGCCGGGAGCCAACCTTGCGCCGCGGCGTCCCGATTCGCTAGGTTGGACAAATCGTCTACTTCGATGAACATCCGCCGATCCTTCGTTGCGCCGGAGACGAGGACCGGGTAACCCAGGGGGTCCGCCGGCGAGCCCTGGCTCGAGCGATCGCCGCCGACGCGGATGTCGTCGTCGACCTCACCGAGCTGGTGTTCGCGGACACGTCGCTGATGCTGGATCTGGCCATGCTCTCGCGGCGGCTTCGCAAGCGGGGCCGGACGATCCTCCTCCGCGGCGCGCAGCCCCAGATCCGCACGCTGATCGAGATGGTGGGCCTTCACCGGCTGCCAGGCGTGAGGCTCGACGGCACCTCGGCCGCGTTGGCCTGAGGTTCTCGCGTCCGAACGACCTCCGCTCATCTTCAGACGCGGGTTCAGGGTCGGCCGGTAGCCTGCCGACGATGCCTGGCTCGACCTTGCCCACCTCGATCCCGTTGGTGGCGTTCGCCGACCGCGACGCTGAGCTGTGGGGAATCGCGCTGGACGGCCTACTCGCCGTGGGACCATCGACGGGAACGGGGCACGTCGACACGGGCACGATCGAACAGGCATCGCCGGATGGACCGTGGCGGGTGTCGGGCCCGAGGGCCCAGTTGTCGGTTCTTCCACTTGGGTCCCGGGCGCCGCTTGCGGCAGCCGAGGACTTCGCGCAGTTGTGCCGCGTCGAGGGCCAAGTCCTGGGCGAGGGGGACGAGCGTCCGATCAGCGGTCTGGGCATGCGCGCGCCTTACCACCGGCTGGACGGCGCCGCGGATTCGCTTCGCGCAGTCTATGCCTGGTTCTCGGCCGAGGACGCGGTAGCGCTGAGCGCGCGGCGCCCTGGCGGGGCCAAGGGTCATGATCACGACGCCCTGACGGCGATGGTCTTCGAGAACGGGGCAGCGGTCGCCGTGGCGGATCCGCGACTGTCGACCACCTACGGCGAGGACGGAGCGCCGCTGCGCGCGGGAGTGGAACTATGGCTGGAAGGCGAGGAGGGCACGGGCGAGTACCCGCGTCGTGCTGCCGCCGAGGCCCTCGGGGGTGCGGTTCAGGTCGGGCTCGACGGTCTTCACGTAGCCGCCCACGCAATGCGTTGGCAAAGTCGCGGGCAGGTCGGGGACGGCGTCTACTTGCTGGTCCGCGCCCAATGAGCTCGCCCGGCGACGGCGCTGGTTCGCGCGCCATGAGCTCGCCCGACGACGGGCCCAGGACGATCCAGGCCATCGTCAGCGACTTCGGCGGCGTGCTCACCTCACCGCTGATGGGCTCGTTTGCCGCTTTCCAGCAGTCATCTGGGATCTCCCTGCAAGAGCTGGGCCGCGCGATGTTCGCGGCCGGCCAGGCGTTGGGCGAGAACCCGCTGCACGAGCTGGAGCGCGGTCATCTCAGTGAGGCCGAGTTCCTGCGGCTCCTGGGCCAGGCGCTCACCACCCAGCTCGGGCGTGAGGTCACGCTCGACGGCTTCGGTGAGCGCTACTTCGAGCATCTGCATCCGAATCAGCAGCTGATCGGCTACATGCGCGAGCTGCGAGACCGAGGCCTGAAGCTCGCCATCTGCACCAACAACGTCCGTGAGTGGGAGCCGCTGTGGCGGGCGAAGCTACCGGTGGACGAGATCTTCGATGTCGTGGTGGATTCGGCGTTCATCGGCGTGCGCAAGCCTGATCCGAGAATCTACGAGGTGACACTCGAGCGTCTGGGGATCGCTCCCGGGGCAGCGCTGCTGATCGACGATATGGAGATCAACTGCGAGGCAGCTCGCGCGCTGGGGATGGAAGCGGTGTGGTTCCGCGAGACCGAGCAGGCGATCGCCGCGGTGGAGCGGGCCCTCGCCAACGGCGGCTGAGCCTCAGTTCTCGACGCCCAGCCGGTCCCAGCAATACAGCTCCAGGCACTCTCTGGCGAGCTGCACGCATCGCTCCTGCGAGAGCCAGGGCAGCACGGTGTCGAACGCCTGCTCCTCCCCCACGCCCGCCTCGAACGCCTCCTCGCCCCGGAAGCCGGCCGCTATCTTCAGCGCCTCCCGCCGGTTCTCCCCCAGCGACGGGAACACATTGACGAGGAACTCCTTGTTGGGGAGGGGATGTCCAACCTCCAGCGAGGCGTGCCAGGCCGCCAGCAGAGACAGGTCATGCTCGTCGAGATCGGCGATTGCCTTGGCATAGTGGGACTCCAGCTCGGACTCGGGGATCTCGTCGACCCAGGCACGCACGACCTCGCCCAGGATCTGCCGACGCGCCTCCCGCCCGACCGAGTCGGCGATGACGCGGATGGCGTTCTGCGGTTCTATGAAGCAGAGTGACATTGCGACTCCCGCTGGTTGGTGCGGTCGTCGCAGAAGCTAAGTGGTGGGTCGGACGGACCGGGGCAGGGTTTCTTGGCGCCAAGGAGGACGCCCGCGGCGGCTCAGCCGTCTGACGTGGCGTGTCTCAGTTCCGTATATCGACACGGGGACACGCCACGTCCCAGCGCGGGTCGTATGGTGGCCCTAGCGACCCTGAGCTTCACCTTGCGCGCCGCGGATCAGCCCGGAGGCGCGGACGCCGGACCGGGCGCCGGATTGACCGGCAGGAGCACCGGCGCTCGCGGTGACTGGTCGAAGTTGAAGTCCGAGGCGAGATCGCCGAGCAGCGGGTTGGCCTCGCGAACGTCCGGACGGGGATCGGGCCGCCCGTCAGTCGTCGGGTCCAGCCGCTGGCCGCCCAGGAAGTCGTCCTCGATGAACTTGTTGTAGGCGTCGTGGCTGAGCGTCTGGTGGTCGATGTAGCCCTGCTTGGCGTAGGGGCTGATCACGATCCCGGGCACGCGTAGCCCGTAGCCGTTTTGATCCACGGCCGGTGGCACGACGTGGTCGTAGAAGCCTCCCCAGTCATCCCAGGAGAGGAAGATCGCGGTGCTGCTCCAGTCAGGGCTCTGCATGATCGCGTTGACCAGGCCCGTGACGTAGCTTTGGCCGGTGCTCACCAGCGCAGTCGGATGCTCGGAGACCTTGCCGTTGGGGTCGATCCAGGACACCGCGGGCAGGGTGCCGTTCTTCGCCGCCGCGTAGAAGTTGGTGATCGTCTGCACGTTGCCGACCTGATCGTCCTGGTGGACGTCGGTGAAGTGCGGCAGCGGATTCCAGATCCCGGGTGTCTTCGCGCCCTGGGCCACCGGCGCACAGGTCACCGCGGCGGGATTCTCGCAGTCGGGCTCGGTGCCCTTGAACACGTAGTAGCCCCAGCTGACGCCCTGCTTGTGCAGCAGCCAGGTCATGTCGGTCCAGGCGTAGAGCGGCGTCTGGCTCAACGGACCCCCCGGCGAGTTCGGACTCTGCAGCGCGTTCGTGCACGAGCTCGCGTCGTAGGGATCAGTGCAGTAGGCCGACCACTCCGAGACCTGGTAGAGGTGCTCGGGGAGGCTCCATGAGGCGTTGGGCTCGAACAGGTGGTCCTGGAGGACGAAGTCGTGCGCGTAGGTCCAGTAGTTGGGTATCTCCCGCGCGTCGTGGTAGCCCATCACGTCGACGCACCGGCTCTGCTGGCCCTGGATGCATTGGTTGCAGTTGGGGTTGTTGCCCGTGCACTTCCGGGCCTTCTCGGCCTGTCCGATGAAGCCGTCCATCTTGCCCCCGTCGATGTCCGCGGTGGCGTTGTTGGCGCTGTGGGGACCGCCGTAGTTGAGGTCGGCCGCGTCGTGGTAGGGCTTCACGCAGCCGCCGCTCTGCGGATCCGGGACGCAGACTCCGGCTGGGATCCCGTCGGCGCCCGGGAACGTGCCGAAGTAGTGGTCAAAGGAGCGGTTCTCCTGCATGATGATCACCACGTGGCGGATCTTGTGAACCCCGCCAAGGATGTTGATCGGCACCGACGTGGAGTAGGAGCGGATGTTCTGCCTGTCGGCGGGGAGAACCGTGCGCAGCTCGATCGGCCCGTCGCCGCGGAGCTTCCGCTGAGTCGCGTAGCTAGAGGTGCTGTCCAGGCGCAGCGAGGCCACCGTCGTCCACGCGCCAGCGATCAGCTGCTGCAGGAGTACGCGCTGCCCGGCGTGGCTCGGGGTCACGTGACCGCTGACCCTCACGACATCCCCAGAGTTGACCGTCGTGGCCGCTTCCGAGAGCGTGACCAGCGCCTGAACGCGTTGGGTGATCGTGGGGCTCCGGAGGTCGTTCGCGGTCACGTACCAGCGCCGGTTCGTGTCGACGGTGCCCCCCGGACGAACGATCTCATAGAGGCCGAGCGGGTTGACGGTCGTGCTGGCCACGCGATGGAATTGTCGTTGTCCCGGGAGTTGGTGCCAGAGGACCACACGCGTGGAGCTGGTCGCGCTGGCGCCGAGCAGCCGCCCTGAGATGACAACGCTCTGTCCTGCCGTCGAGGGATTGGGATCGCCATCGATGGTCAGTCGGGTCGCGCACCGTGCGGTACCGGGGCAGCAGAATCGGCCCGCGCCGGCGAGCGCGATCGGCGGGGCACAGCAGTTCCTGGGTTTGGCCGCGCTCAGCGGGCAGACGATCGTGCGCGAGCTGCGCGGCGAGGCGGAGGAGCTAGAGATGGCAAAGGCGCCAGCGCCAATCAGCAGCGACGCAATCGACAACGACAGGAGGAACGAACGACGCACGGCATACCTCCAGCTTGCTCGCATCAGGACGGGTTGCCTGCTTAAACCATCGATCAAGACCAGAGTTGCGCGGCTTTTCTTGCCGAGCCCGACCGCCCCCAGCTTCAACGCGTCACTGCAGGCCAAGCGCCCCGCGTGTCATGGCCAGACGGCTCGGCTCCGGCTGGCGGTCGGACTCCAGACCGAGTCCGACTCTGGTGCCCCGCTCCCAGTTGTAGAGGCCGAGGTCGAGCGCGCCGAGCGGCAGACCGCTCGCCTGAGCCACCGCCTGCGCCCGCCGCTCCAGCAGCAGCGGATCGCCGATTCCAAGCGCCCGCTTGGCGGCGACCGTAACCTCGTTGTCACCGCCAAGAGCCAGCGTTGCGGGCGACAGCTCGTAGAAGCCGACCCGTCCGAGCACCACCAGCAGGTCGTAACGCGCGTCGCGGCTAAGTCCCGGCAGCGCCAGGCGCTCGTACACGCGTGCGAAGCGCCGCTCGGGAGTCCACGAGGACTCTCCGCCGAACGCGCTCTGCTGAGAACCCGCGCGTTGTGCCCACGCTCGATAGGCATCCAGTGTCTGGGTGTCGCGCTCGGGGCGGTGCGGGCTGCGCGGCCCGAGCTCAATTTCGTTTACGTCTGGTTGCTGGCCCGAGTGCCAAGCCGTTCTGGCCGTGGCGATTGCCGCGAACGGGTCCGGCCGCTCGAGCGGACAGATGTAGGCGATCAGGAACGCCAGCCAGGTGCGCTCCTCGACTTCGCCGCCGGAATCGGCTACTTCCGCGTACAGCCCCGGAGGATCGTCGGACAGTCGCTCCAGGCGATCTCCGGCAAAGGCCAGCTCATGGGCCAAGCGATCCGCATCCTGGCTCGACCGCAAGCCCGCCACCAATTCGTTGCGGTAGCCGTCGTCGCTGCCGCGTGCCAGTCGCCGGACTCGGACCCCGGCCGCTGCGCGGCGGCCGGGGTTCGTTCCCGGCCGGTGAGTCACGGGACGCTCCGAAGTGCGCGCGGAGGCGGCAGGCTCCGCACTCACGCGCGGAGCTCCCGAGCTGACGAGGGGGCGGAGCTCGATCGCCTGCTCGCGACTGCAGATCGGGCAGTTCTGGATCATTCGGTTGTGACGGCAGAAGGTCGGCATCCTATGCCGGCGCGACGCTCGCCGACCCGGCCTGGGCGCGGGGCGGCACCGGCAGCGTGAACCCGCCAGCCCGGGCCCGCGCCGAGCCCGCCTTGCGCTCCTTGGCGAGGCCATACAGGTAGTTGTCGAAGTCGACCTGCATGGTGTGGCGCTTGGAGGCGACGTAGCGCTTGAACATCCGTTCGCGTTCGAGTCGCATGTCGGTCTCCATGGCCTTCACGTTCGGGAGGTGGTATTCGCCGCGCAGATAGGACGCGAGCCACTTGCCCTGTGCCGCGGCCAGCGGCATCGTCGCACCCAGCGGCTGGAGCAGCGCGATGAAGGCCAGGTTCGGGATCCCGGGCTCGAACACGCGCTTGAACAACGGCAGGTCGTTCTCGGGGGCGGAGATGAAGCCGTCGTCGAAGAACGGAAACGACACCTTGTAGCCGGTGCACCAGACGATCACATCCACGGGCTCGCAACTACCATCGTGGAAGCGGACCTGGTCTCCCTCCAGCGCGGCCAAGTTCGGCTTCCATGTGATCTCCCCATGCGCGATCCGGTTGAGGAAGTCGGCGGAGATCGTCGGATGCGCCTCTCCGATCTTGTGGTCGGGCTCGGGCAGGCCGTAGTCGGTCATCCTGCCCACGCCGATCCGAAACATCCCCATCAGGATCGCCCGGCGGAAGGCGAAGGGCAGCCGCGGCGTCAGCGGGTTCACCCCGATCTGATCCAGCGGTCGCCCGAACAGGTACTTGGGCAGGATGTACGCGCCTCGGCGGGAGGAGATGATCGTCTTCCGAGCGACAAAGCTGGCCTCCACGGCAATATCCATGGCGCTGTTGCCGATTCCCACCACGAGCACGTTCTTGTCCCGGAAGTCGTTGTTGTCGAGGTAGTGGTGGGAGTGGCTCTGCACCCCTGCGAACTCGCCCGGGTAATGCGGGTCGGGCCAGCGCGGGTCCCAGTGGTGGCCGTTGGCGACCAACAGCATGTCGTAGCGACGAACCTGGCCCGTATCCAGCGTCACCGTCCACGTGCCATCTTCGCTGCGAGCCGCGTGCTCGACGCCGGTCTCGAACGTGATCCGGTCCCGGAAGCCGAAGCGGTCGACGTAGGCGTCGAAGTACTTGGCGATCTGGGTGTGGTGGGGGAAGTCGGGATAATCGCGGGGCATCGGGAAGTCCGAGTACTCCATCCGCTCGCGGGAGGTGTTGATGTGCAGCGAGCGGTAGGCCGAGGACATGCCGTTGCGATTGCCGAACACCCAGTTGCCGCCGACGCGGTCTGACTTCTCGAAGCAGTCGAAGGGGATGGCGCAGTCGTGCAGAGCCTTGGCGGCGGCGATTCCGGAGGAGCCTGCGCCGATCACGCAGGTGGAGGGCAACGGTGTCATCCGTTCACCGTAGCCAAAGACGATGAAAGCGTCGAGTTGGTTTCAGGAGCTCCCGCGACCCAGCCGCGTCAGCCGGTGACCGCGGTCGGCTTCTGGTCACGCTCCGCGGCCCGCGCCGCCTCCTCCTGGCGGTGTGCGCGTCCGCGCCGCATCACCTCCCGGAAGCTGCGGAAGCGGAAGATCAGCACCAGCGATGCGAACCCGAGCACGCCGCTCAGCACCCCGGTGGCGATCTGCTGTCCCACCGAGAACGAAGCCACATGAGGATTGTGGGCGAAGATCGTCAGCAGCAGCGCCTGCTGGACCCCAGCGCCGCCCGGCGTGAACGGGAACACCGAGGCCACTACCTGCACACCCAGCACCAGGAGCGCGTTACGAACCGAGCCTCCGATGTGGAACGCGTCCAGGAGCGCCCAGTAGGAAGCGAAGCGGGCGATCCAGCTGGCGAGCTGCCAGCTAGCCATCTCACGGAGGAAGCGCCGGCGATCCCGCAGGATCGTGAACCCCTGGCGCACGCGCTGCCAGAAGGCGCGCACGCGCGCCGAGAGCAGCGCGAACGCGATGCAGAACAGAACTCCGAGGGTGGTCAGGAAGAACAACGTGAAGCGCATGTTCGAGGCAAAGAAACTGATGTCGAAAGCCGGCAGCTTGGAGAAGTCCGGGGGCTTGGGGAACACCCCTTGAGTGAACGAGAAGCCCATCACCAGCAATCCCATGAACCAGTCGAAGATCACCCCGGTGGATAGCGCGGAGGCAATCGTCGGGTAGCTGCTGCGCGTGATCGCCATCCTGGTCAGGAACAGCTGCGCGATGTTGCCCCCGCCCAGGGGAAACACGTTGTTGACGGCGTAGCCGACCATGTAGGCACCCCATACATCGCGCCAGCGGATCTGCTCCTGCGGATACGCCGCCCGGATTGCGTTGAACAACGCGCGTGAACGCAGCAGCAGGTAGAGCCCATAGCCCGCGAGCGCGATCAGCAGCGCGATCCAATCGAGATTCGCCAGCTGCGAGAAGAACGTCCCCGCCGAGCTCAGCAGGTGGCTGACCGTGTCTCCGATCGACGTGTGATGGTGGCTGTGCTGTGGAAGTGCGGCGGCGGCAAACAAAGCCATTGGCAAACGGTCGCACACGCGGGCTGCGGGCGCTGAGGGGGATGCGGGCGCTCGCGGCGCCGCGGTCAGCGATTGGCGGGACAGGCTTGTGGCCGGTGAAAAGCCCGGGGGGCCCAGATCCATCTGGGCCCCCCGGAGAGTCAGGGAAGTGGGGGCGCAGTTCCCTGACCGACAGGGGCGAGTTTCCCCGTCCCAAGCCTCGCACAAACCCGGATTACTGCTCGCGCCCGATTGTCCAGCTTCTACAACGCCGGCACGTGACCTACCGTAGCACCAGGGAGGTCTCGGGGCATCGGCAAGCTCAACGCGTGCCCGGACCGCTGAAGAACTCCTCGCCGGGGCGCACCGTGCCCGCCGCCTCGGCCTCGTGGCGAAGGGTTCGGTCGGCCTCGCCGCTCCATGCACCGACGGCGAGCATCTCCCGGTCGGCGTCCATCGGGCTGCCCCCCAGGTCGCGGTTGACGATCCGTGCACACTTGCGTCCCTCGGCGATCGCCGTCACCACCAGCGACTGCCCGATGCGGGCATCACCGGCGGCGTAGATGCCCTCGATCGATGTTCGATAGGTCTGCCGGGTGCGGATGTTCCCGCGCCGGTCGAGCTCGACGCCGAGTTGGTCAACCAGACCCGCGTGCTCTGGATGCTCGAAGCCGATCGCGATCAGCACCAGATCGGCGGGGAGCGCGAACTCTGTGCCTGGAACCGGTGTCAAGTCTCGAGAGGAGGTGCCGGTGACCTGGCGCGCGTAGACGCGGGACACCGCATCATCCTCGCCGTCGAAGCCGATCACCTCGGTACCCCAGCGGCGCTTTCCCCCCTCCTCCAGCGCATAGGTCGTCTGGGTGCGCTTGGGTGGAAGTGGCCACGGATAGCGGGGATCTTCACCCTCGGAGGGCAGCTGCGCGTAGACGTCAAGCATCACCACGCTGCGCGCACCCTCACGATGCGAGTTGGAGATGCAGTCCATCCCGGTGTCACCGCCGCCGATCACGATCACGCGCTTGCCCTGCGCCGAGATCTCGGTTCCGGGTGTCGTCGCTCGCGACGGCCGGCCCTCCTGCTCGGCGACCCAACGGTTGCGCTGGTACAGGTAGTCCATGGCGAAGTGAATCCCGGTCAGCTCGCGTCCGGAGACGCCGATGTCCCGGGAGACGCGAGAGCCGATCGTGACTACCACCGCGTCGAAGCGGTCACGCAGCTGCGCGGCGGATACGTCCCGGCCTACGTCGGTGTCGTAGACGAACTCGATTCCCTCCTGGGCCAGCACGTCCACCCGCCGGTCGATGATCCACTTCTCCAGCTTGGCGTCGGGAACGCCGAAGCGCATCAGTCCCCCAGGCCCCTCATCACGCTCGAACACGGTGACGTTGTGACCGGCCTTGTTGAGCTCTGCTGCTGCAGCCAGCCCCGCGGGTCCGGCTCCGACGATGGCCACGGTCTTCTCGCTCCGGCGCACCGGAGGCTCGGGCTCGACCCACCCCTCCTCGAACGCCCGCTCGGCGATCGCCATCTCGATCTGCTCGATCGTCACCGGGTCATCGTTGATCGCCAGCACGCACGCCGACTCGCACGGCGCGGGGCAGATCCGCCCGGTGAACTCGGGGAAGTTGTTGGTCAGGTGCAGTTGATCGATGGCATCGCGCCACTTCCCGCGATAGACGAGATCGTTCCAGTCCGGAATCAGGTTTCCGAGCGGGCAGCCCTCGTGGCAGAACGGGATCCCGCAGTCCATGCACCTCGCTCCCTGCTGGCGGAGCTCCTCCTCGGGCTGCAGGGCGAAGTACTGACGGTAGTCGTGCACGCGGTCACGCGGGTCGCGCTTGTCAAAGCCGACCCGGTGAACCTTGAGGAATGCGCCGAGCTCGCCCATGGGGCAGCGGAGCCTAGCAACGACCGGGTCAGTTTCCGGCCCGCATTCGCGGCGCCCATTTCTCTGACGAGCGCGGCCCGTCCCTCACCCTGACCACGGCCTTCGCCCCAGCTTCCTAAAGTGCGCACATGGACGGGCTGATCACATGAAAACTGATCACGGTCGCTCGATGACCATCAGCTACGAGCTCCCATCCCGGGGGCCTTTCTCGCTGAGGGCGGCAGCCGAGTTCGGGTTCGGACCCAACGAGGGGCGCCCGCCGGCCTTCGACGGCGCGATGCGGCTGGCGTTCGCGGTCGATGGCGGGAGCGGGTACGCGGGCGCGGTGCTCCGCCAGTCCCAGCCGCCGCACGGGCCCGTCGCAGTGCAGCTGGAGGTTGTCGGCGGCGGCAACCCCGAGCGAGCGCTGGCCCAGGTGGCACGCATCGTCTCGCTCGATCACGACGGCACAGAATTCATGCAGGTCGGTGAGCGTGACCGCGTCATCGGCTCGCTGCAGGCCGCACACGCGGGGCAGCGACCGGTGCTGTTTCACTCTCCCTACGAAGGCGCGTGCTGGTCGATCATCTCCGCCCGACGACCTGCGGCGCAGGCGGCGAAGGTGCGGACGGCAGTGAGCGAGCGGCTGGGCGAGCGGCTGGAGCTGGCCGGGTTCCACGCATTTCCGCAACCGGACCGGCTGGCGGAGCTGCCCGAGGACACCGACGGTCTCTCCGCGGAGAAGGTCAGGAGACTTCATGGCGTCGCCCGGGCGGCACTGGAAGGCGCACTCGACGTGACGACACTGCACGAGCTTGGACCCGAACGGGCGTACGCCGAGGTCCAGCGCCTAAAGGGGCTTGGTCCGTTCTACGCCGGTCTCGTGGTCCAGCGCGCCAGCGGCTTTGCCGACGCGCCGCTGATGGCCCCAGAGCCCAAAGTGTTGACCCACGCCGCGCGTATGTACGGGCTCCAGGAGCCACTCACGCTGGAGCGCTTCAACGAGCTGGCCGACGCCTGGCGTCCGTTTCGGACCTGGGCAATGGTGCTGATCCGCGTGGATGGCAACCGCCGTCAGGCCGCCTGAGCTGGCTAGGCGCCGACGACCTCGGCCTCCTCGGCGTGCTCAGCCAACGCTCGCCGGTAGTCGCGCGGCATCACCTTCACGAAGCGATCCTGCGCACGCTCCCACGAGGCCAGCAGGTTGCGGGCCACCAGCGAACCGGTTCGCTGCACGTGCTCAGAGATCAGCGCCTTGACCTCCTCGGCATCCCCTTCGTCGAGCTCCTCCAGGTCAACCAGCTCGGTGTTGGCGCGGCCGGCAAAGCCGCGGTCCACGTCGTAGACGTAGGCGATCCCGCCACTCATCCCAGCGGCGAAGTTGCGTCCGGTCGGCCCGAGCACGACGACGCGGCCACCGGTCATGTACTCACAGCCGTGGTCGCCGACCCCCTCGACCACGGCATTCACGCCGGAGTTGCGAACGGCGAAGCGCTCCCCGGCGAGGCCGCGGAAGAACGCCCGCCCGGCGGTGGCGCCGTAGAGCACCGTGTTCCCGACGATCATGTTCTCCTCGGCCCGGAACAGCGCCTTCTCGGGAGGACGTACCACGAGGATTCCCCCGGACATGCCCTTACCCGCATAGTCGTTGGTCTCGCCCCGCAGCGAGAACGTCGCCCCCGGCGCCAGCCACCCGCCGAAGCTTTGGCCCGCGGAGCCGGAGAAGGAGATCTCGATCGTGCCCTCCGGAAGCCCACGGAGACCGTAGCGACGAGCGATCTCACCGGACAGGATCCCGCCCACGGTCCGGTTGACGTTGCGGATCGGAACCGGCCCCAGGTGCACCTGCTCACCGGCATCCAGCGCCGCCGCGCAGCCGCGCACCAGCTCCCAATCCAGCGCGTCGTCGAGCACCGGGACCTGCGGCCGGGTGCGGGATCGGGGTGTGCCCTCGGGCAACAGTGGCATCTTCAGGATTCTCGACAGGTCGACGTGCTTGGCCTTCCAGTGCTCGATCGCGTCGTCGGTGTTGAGCAGGTCGGTGCGACCGATCATCTCCTGCACGGTGCGGACCCCGAGCGAGGCCATGATCTGACGCGTCTCCTCGGCTACCAGCATCAGGAAGTTGACGACTTGATCAGGAGTGCCGCGGAAGCGCCGCCGGAGCTCAGGATCCTGTGTAGCCACCCCCACCGGGCACGTGTTGAGGTGGCAGACGCGCATCATGATGCAGCCCATCGCGATCAGCGGTGCGGTGGAGAAGCCGAACTCATCTGCGCCCAGCAGCGCGGCGACGACGACGTCACGACCGGTCTTCATCTGGCCATCCACCTCGACGGTTATCCGACTGCGCAGGTCGTTGAGCAGCAGCGTCTGCTGAGTTTCGGCCAGCCCGATCTCCCACGGCACGCCCGCGCTGTGGACCGAGGATTGGGGCGAGGCGCCGGTGCCGCCGTCGTGGCCGGCGATGGTGACGTGATCGGCGTTGGCCTTGGCCACGCCGGAGGCGACGGTGCCGACGCCCACCTCGGAGACGAGCTTGACCGACACCGACGCGGTGGGATTGGCGCAGCGTAGGTCGTAGATCAGCTGCTTGAGGTCCTCGATCGAGTAGATGTCGTGGTGGGGCGGGGGGGAGATCAGCCCCACGCCCGGAGTTGAGCTGCGGATCTTCGCGATGTAGTCGTCGACCTTGTGGCCGGGAAGCTGACCTCCCTCGCCGGGCTTGGCCCCCTGGGCCATCTTGATCTGCAGCTGATCGGCATTGACCAGGTAGTGGACGGTTACGCCGAAGCGCCCGGAGGCGATCTGCTTGATGGCCGAGCGCCGCGAGTCGCCGTTCTCGTCGGGCACATAGCGGGCAGGATCCTCGCCGCCCTCGCCGGTGTTGGACTTGGCGCCGAGCCGGTTCATGGCGATCGCCAACGTCTCGTGGGCCTCCCGGCTGAGTGCCCCGAGGCTCATGGCGCCGGTGGTGAAGCGCTTGACGATCTCGGTTGCCGGCTGAACCTCCTCCAGCGCCACCGGCGCGCCGGCCGGCCGGAACTTCATCAGCCCTCGCAGCGCTGCCTTGCGGGTGGACTCGTCGTTGGCCAGACGTGAGAACTCCTCGTAAGTCTCATACGCATCTCCCACCAGCGAGTCTCCGTCGGTGGAACTGGTCGGTGCTGGGCTCCGCACGGCGTGCTGGAGCTTGGCCACGGTATCGGGATTCCACACGTGGACCTCTCCGTTGCGCCGCCACTGAAGCACGCCGCCTACGGGCAGCAGATCTCGGCCGGTCCGGGGGTAGGCCCGGAAGTGACGCTCCATGGCCTCGGTCGAGAGCTGCTCCAGGCCGATTCCCCCGATCTGGGAAGCGGTGCCGGTGAAGTGGGTGTCGATCAGCTCGCGCTCCAACCCGACGGCTTCGAAGATCTGCGCGCCGCAGTATGACTGGATCGTGGAGATCCCCATCTTGGAGATGGTCTTCAGCAAGCCCTTGCCGATCGCCTTGACGATGCGCTGCTCCGCCTGGTCGCGATCGAGATCCTCCGGAAGCAACGAGCGATCCGCGAGCTCGTCCAGCGACTCGAACATCACGTAGGGGTTGATCGCCGCGGCGCCGTAGCCAATCAGCGTCGCCATGTGGTGGATGTCGCGGGGCTCTCCAGACTCGATCACCAGGCCCGTTCGCAGACGCGTGCCCCGCCGGACGAGATGGTGGTGGACAGCGGCAACGGCCAGCAGCGAGGGCATTGCCACCCGCTCGGGGCCAAGATTGCGATCGGACAGGATCAGGATGTTGGCGCCGTGGTCAACGTAGCGGGCAGCCTCCGCGCACAGGTCGTGGAGGCGGATCTCCATCCCGTCGGGCCCCCCCTCGATGGGCCAGGTGATGTCCAGCGTGGCCGCATCGAACACGTCGTGGGAGACCTGTCTGAGCTTCTCCAGCTCGGCGTTGCGGAGGATGGGTTGATCCATCACCAGCTGATGGGCCTGCTCGGGCGCCTCGGCGAGCAGGTTGACCTCCCCCCCGACGCCGGCCTGAAGGCTCATCACCAGCGACTCGCGAATCGGGTCGATCGGCGGGTTGGTCACCTGCGCGAACAGCTGTTTGAAGTATGCGAACAGCGGCGGCTGGCGGTCCGAGAGCACGGCCAGGGCGGCGTCGTTGCCCATGCTCGCCACCGGCTCTTCCCCCTTGGCCGCCATCGGCGCGATGATCAGCCGCAGGTCCTCTTGCGAGTAGCCGAAGGCCAGCTGCTTTGATCGCAGCGGCTCGATCCGCGGCGTCCGTGGGTCCCGCGCGGGCAGGTCGGAGATGTGAACGACAGAGCGCTGGTACCACTCGCCGTACGGCCGGCGCCGTGCGATCCCTCGTTTAACCTCCTCGTCGTCGACGATCCGCCCCGCTTCCAGGTCGACCAGGAACAGCTTGCCCGGGGCCAGGCGGCCCTTACGCTGGATGCGCTCGGGCGGAACGCTCAGCACGCCGGTCTCCGAGGCCAGCACCACGTAGCCCTCGGCGTCCTGGATCCAGCGTCCTGGCCGCAGGCCGTTGCGGTCCAGCACCGCGCCGGCCAGGCGCCCGTCGGTGAACACCACCGCAGCCGGACCGTCCCACGGCTCCATCAGGCAGGAGTGGAAGTCATAGAAGCCCTTGACGTCCATATCGAGATCGGTGCGCGTGCGGTAGGCCTCAGGGACCATCATCATCACGGCATGGGGTATCGAGCGACCGCCGAGCACCAGCAGCTCGAGGACGTTGTCGAAGGTCGCCGAGTCCGACGCACCCCCCTGGATGACCGGAATCACCTTCTCGAGATCCTCACCGAACAGGTCCGAGGCGAGCTGAGATTCCCGCGCCCGCATCCAGTTGACGTTGCCCCGCAGCGTGTTGACCTCGCCGTTGTGGGCGATCATCCGGTATGGGTGGGCCAGCTCCCAGCTGGGGAACGTGTTGGTGGAGAACCGAGAGTGCACGAGCGCCAGCCGGCAGGTCATGGCGACATCGCGCAGGTCGGTGAAGTAGCGCGGCAGCTGCGGTGCGGTCAACATGCCCTTGTAGACGATCGTGCGGCTGGAGAAGCTCGGCAGCGCCAGCTCACGACCGCTGGCACGCTCGATCACGCGGCGGATTACGTACAGCTTGCGTTCGAAGATCTCCTGGTCTGCGACCCCGTCGGCGGCCCCGATCACCACCTGACGGATCACCGGCGCCGACCGGAGAGCGATCTCGCCCACGTGACGTTGGTTCACGGGAACATCACGCCACCACAGCACCTGCTGGCCCTCGTCGGTGACTATCTGCTCGATCAGCTCCTCCAGCTCCTGCCGCCGGTCGCGATCCTGCGGCAGGTAGCACATGCCCACGCCGTAGCGGCCGGGAGCGGGCAGCTCGACCCCGACCGCGGCCCGGAAGAACCCGTCCGGCAGCTGCAGCAGGATTCCGGCGCCGTCGCCGGTGTTGGCATCGGCGCCCTCGGCGCCACGATGCTCGAGGTTCTCCAGTGCATCGAGCGCCTTCTCCACGACCGCGTGGCTCGCCTGACCTCGCAGCTTTGCGACCAGGGCGATGCCGCAGGCATCGTGCTCGTGGTGAGGGTGGTAGAGGCCCGTGGCCCCAGGGGGAGCGAGACGCTGTTTCATGGAAGGAGGAGTGCGGGGCGCCCTAGTGATCGCGGGCGGTCTCGCGTGAGCGACAAATGCTACCAGCGGCAGTGGGTAAAGCTTCTGGGAGCCTCGATGAGCGACGGGTAAGGATCGTGTTAGCCGGGGTCCGAGACCCTTGCCAGCGGCCCTCCGGGGCGAGATAACGCACGGGTAGTCGCGGGACCAACTCAAAGGAGGGCTGTATGAGGATCCGTTCAGTGCTGCTCGCCGTCCTGCTCGTGCTTTCGCTGGTTGCCGCCGGGTGCGGGTCGAGCAGCAGCAGCACCAGCAGCGCGCACAGCCATCGCAATGCGAAAATCGCGGCTGGCGTTGCCGGAGCGGCGATCGCTCACCACGAGATCAAGAAGCACCGGGAGCGCAAAGCGGCGGCCGCGGCGGTCACCTACAAGGCGGGCGAGTTCTGCTCGGTCAAGAAGGAGAGCGCCTACAAGGCCGACCACTTGAAGTGCGTCGACGGGCGGCTGAAGAAGGTCTGACGCCCCTCCCGGCAGCCGCCGCCGCGCCTACTTCTGTTCCGCCACCGGCTCCCGGCGGCGGCTGCCGGTGCTCTTCGCGCTTTTCGTCCCAGTGCCTGACCTCTTTGCGCTCTTGGCTCCGTCGACGGCGCTCTTCGTGCTCTTGCCGCCGCTCTTGGGCGGTGGCTTGGATTTGGGCTTGGATGGCTCTGCGGCCGGCTCCTCCTCGCCATTCATCGCCGCCAGGCTCGCCTCGAGCGCCGCCATCAGGTCGGGCGCTGCGGCTGGCTCCTCGGCCTGGGGCTGTACCGCGATCTCCTCCCCAGCGGCCTTGCGCTCGATCAGCTCCAGCACCCGCTCGCGATACTCGTCGCGATAGCGGCTGGGCTCAAACTCCGCCGAGAGCGAGTCGATCAGCTGCTGGGCCATCGTCAGTTCCCGCTGGCTGGCCTGCGCCTCGTCGAGCCCCTCGAGCTCGTCGAGGCGATCAGGCGATAGCACTTCGTCGCCGAACAGCATCGTGGTCAGCGTCAGCACCTCGCCGGACGGTCGGAGCGCGCACAGCTGCTGCTTGGAGCGCAGCACGACCCGCCCGATCCCCACCTTGCCCGCCTTGGCCATCGCATCCAGCAGCAGCCGGTAGGGCTTGACGCCACTCGCGGTCGGAGCCAGGTAATAGTTGTGGTCGTAGAAGATCGGGTCGATATCGGAGATCTCGACGAACTCCTCGATGTCGATCGTCCGGGTGGCCTTGGGGTCCAGCGCGTCCAGCTCCTCAGGGGCGATGGTGACGTAATGGTCAGGGGTGATCTCGTAGCCCTTGACGATGTCGTCGAACGGCACCTCCTCTCCAGTGGAGGGATCAACCCGCTTCTGCTTGATCCGAGCCCCGGTCTTGCCCGAGAGCTGGTGGAAGCGGACCGTCTTGGGAGAGGTCGCGCTGTAGAGCTTGACCGGGACGTTGACCAAGCCGAAGCTGATTGCGCCTGACCAGATTGCGCGAGCCATTCGGTCTTTGTATAGCGCACGCTCGCCCGCTGCAAGCGCTGAGCGCCTTCTTGCCCGGTTAGCGGTTGACGAACGACATGTCCGGGTAGCGATCGCCGGCCACCGCTCCACCCTCGGCCAGCTGGTCAAGTCGGCGGAGGTCCTCGCTGTCGAGGCTGACCTCGCCGGCGGCCACGTTCTCCTCCAGGTAGGCGCGCCGCTTGGTGCCCGGTATCGGGACCACGTCCTGGCCCCGATGGAGCACCCAGGCCAGCGCCAGTTGTCCAGGCGTGCAATCGCGCTGGCGGGCGATCTCCGCGACGGTGTCGACGAGCTTCAGGTTGCGGGTGAAGTTCTCACCCTGGAACCGCGGATTGTGAGCGCGGAAGTCATCGGGAGGGAAATCGTCAGGACTCTTGAACTGCCCCGTCAGGAAGCCACGCCCCAGCGGGCTGTAGGCCACCACCCCGATGCCGAGCTTCCGCGCGGCCGGCAGCACCTCATCCTCGATGTCCCGGCTCCACAGCGAGTACTCACTCTGCAGTGACGAGATTGGAGCCACCGCGTGGGCGCGGGCGATCGTCTCCGCGGAAGCCTCCGATAGCCCCAGGTAGCGAACCTTGCCCTCGTGCACGAGCTCGCTCATCGCGCCGACGGTCTCCTCGATCGGAACGTCGCTGTCCACCCGGTGCTGGTAGTACAGATCGATGTGGTCTACGCCGAGGCGCCGCAGCGAAGCCTCGCAGGCGGCGACCACGTAGTCCGGGCGCCCGTTGATTCCGCGACGACTGGGATCCTCACGATCGCGTACGAATCCGAACTTGGTCGCAACCACGACCTCGTCACGACGATCGGCGATCGCCCGGCCGACCAGCTGCTCGTTGTCGCCGAACCCGTACATGTCGGCGGTATCGAGCATCGTCACCCCCAGGTCCAGCGCCACGCGGATCGTGGCCAGCGCTTCGGTCTCGTCGGCGCTGCCGTAGAACTCCGACATCCCCATGCAACCAAGGCCCTGGGCGGAGACGGTGAGACCCTGACGGCCGAGCGCGCGCTGCTGCATCGGTCGCTCAGAGTAGCGGCCGACAAGATCTCACATCATGCCCCACGACTTCGTTTCATCCCCAGTGAGCCTGCCCCCGTTTCAAGGTCTGCTCGATGCGCACGGCATCGACGTCTACCGCTTCCTGGTGGCCACAGCCGGTCGCGCCGCCGCCGACGACTGCTACCAGGAGACGTGGCTGGCGGCGCTGCGGGCCTACCCGCGGCTGCGGGACGCCTCCAACCTGCGAGGATGGCTGCTGACGATCGCCCATCGTAAGGCGATCGACCATGCTCGGTCGGTGGCGCGGGGACCGCTGCCCGTCGAGGAGGTGTCGCCGCAGGAGTCCGAGGCGGCTCCCGCTTCTCACGATGGCGACCTGTGGGCGCGAGTGCGTGAGCTCCCGCCCAAGCAGCGGATGGCTGTGGCGCTGCGGTACATCGCCGACGCTCCTTACGCGGAGATCTCGGCGGTGATGGGGACGAGCGAGGCAGCGGCGCGACGCAACGTGCACGAGGCACTCAAGCGACTACGAATGGAGATGGAAGATGATCGATGAGCGAGAGCTGGCGCGCCAACTGCGCGCTGGACCCGGCAACGACGGGTACTCGTTGCCCGATCTGGCGCCGGCGGCGCAGTCGGCGGGCCTACTCGATGTCGCCTACGCCACACACGACTCACCCGTGGGGACGCTGCTGCTGGCGGCCACGTCGGCTGGCCTGGTCCGGCTGGCGTACGTGGATGACGATCCGGAGCGTCTGCTGGAGGATCTCGCCGGCCGCGTCTCCCCGCGCCTGCTCGCCGCCCCGCGCCGGCTCGATCTGGCGCGGCGTGAGCTGGAGGCGTACTTCGCGGGGCGGCTCACTCGCTTTCAGATCCCGCTCGACTGGCGGCTGACCCACGGCTTTGCTCGCCGCGTGCTCGAGGTCACGGCCGCGATCCCCTACGGACGCGTTTCGACGTACAAGTCGGTGGCGGCAGAGGCCGGAAGCCCACGCGGCTTCCGGGCCGCGGGCAATGCGCTTGGCTCCAACCCCGTGCCGATCGTGGTTCCCTGCCACCGAGTGCTTACGACCGGCGGCGGGCCCGGCGGCTACACCGGCGGGATCGAGCGCAAGCTGGCGCTGCTGGCGGTCGAGGGTCAGCAGCTCTAGCCGGTCTCGCGCCGGCTCTCCTTGCCCATATCAGTAGGCTGCGACCGTGAACGGGGAATCGTGCCGAGCGGCCACGCCCGACCCCCGGCTAAAGAGCCCAGGCGCAAACGCCGACTAAAGAGGTCATGCGCAAACGCGAGCTGAGACAGCAGCTGCCACCGGGGCCTCGGCTACCGGGCGCGCTGCAGATGCTGGCCGCCTGGACCCGTCCGGCGGCATCGCTGGAGCGGCTGCGTCAACGCTACGGCAAGCGGATCACGGTACAGCTGCCGCTGCAGCCGCCATTCGTGATCCTCTCGGATCCCGATGACATCAGGGAGCTGTTCACTGCCTCGCCCGAGGTCCTCCATCCCGGCGAGGGTGCACGCATCCTCGAGCGGATCGTGGGGCGCAACTCGGTGATCCTGCTGGACGAGGACGCCCATCTGCAACAGCGTCGCCTGTTGCTCCCGGCCTTCCACGGCGAGAAGATGAAGCGCTTGACGGGACTGATGGTCGAGCTCACCGAGCGTGAGGTGAGGAGCTGGCCGCGGGGAACGCCGGTGGCCCTGCATCCACGTCTGCAGCGGCTGACCCTGGAGATCATCCTGCGAGCCGTCTTCGGTTTGGAGCAGGGACCGCGGCTGGACGCGTTGCGGGACGCGCTGAAGGACGTGCTCGCGTTCGGTGAGAACCTGCTCTCGGCGCTGCCGTCGGCACCGCTCTTGGAGCGCTGGCTTCCGCCGCTGAGACAATTTCATCGGGTCGCCCGCGGTGTCGACGCGCTGATCTTCGCGCTCATTGACGAGCGGCGCCGGCAGAACCCGAGCGATGGCGAGGACGTGCTGGCGATGCTCCTGCAGGCGCGCCACGAGGATGGCAGCCAGATGTCCCCGCAGGAGATCCGCGACGAGCTCCTGACCGCCCTGCTCGCCGGGCACGAGACGACTGCCTCCCAGCTGGCGTGGGCGTTCGAGCGACTGGCTCGGGAGGACGATGTCTGCGCACGACTGGTCAGCGAGCTTGCTCAGGATGACGGCGAGGAGTACCTGACGGCGACGATCCACGAGATCCTCCGGCTCAGGCCGGTGCTGCCCAACGCCGAGCCACGGTTGACCAAGCAGCGCGTGCGGATAGGCGCCTACGAGTACCCGGCGGGCGTCGCGCTGCTGGCCAGCGCATACCTCGTCCACCACGACCCCGGGATCTATGAACAGCCGTACGCGCTGCGCCCGGAGCGCTTTCTCGAGGACGCGCCGGGTACCTACACCTGGATCCCCTTCGGCGGCGGCCGGCGGCGCTGCCTGGGCGCGAGCTTTGCCATGGAAGAAATGAGGATCGTGATCCGCGCGGTCCTTGGCCACTACACCGTGGAGCCGGGATCTTCCGAGCCCGAGCGCACCGGCCGGAGAAGCATCACCTTCAGCCCCCGGGGCAGCGCCACAGTGGTCCTGCGCGAGCGGAGCGAGGCGGGGGCGCAGCCGGCGCACCAGCGCTCGCCCGCGAGCGTCTTGGCGTAGGCCATCGCCCGATCCGAACCTGTCTCGGGGAGCTCCGCCTAAAAGGTTTCGGCGCGGGGTATCTGTCGGGCATGGACGTCCTGCGCCCGGTGCGTGCGTTCGATCGCTACCAGCAGCGCCACCGGTGGCTGGCGATCCCGATGGCGGTGATCAAGAAGTTCACTGACGATCAGGCCGGCAGCCTCGCCGCCCTGGTCGCCTACTACGCGTTCTTCTCGCTGTTCCCGTTGCTGCTGGTGCTGACCACGATTTTGGCCTACGTACTCCAGGGGGACACCCGCCTGCAGCACTCGATCAGCAATTCCGTGCTCACTCAGTTCCCGATCATCGGCACGCAGCTGAGCAAGAACATCCACAGCCTGCACGGCCACGCTACCGCGCTGGTGATCGGCCTCGCAACTTCGCTGCTTGCCGGCCTTGGAGTCACCAACGCGGCGCAGAACGCCTTTGACCGAGTGTGGGCGGTGCCGTTCAAACATCGCCCGGACTTCATCCACCGACGCCTGCGCGGGATCGGACTGCTGGTTTCCCTGGGGCTGATGTTCATCGTCGCCACCGTCGCGTCGGGCCTGGTCACCAGCGGACTCGGCGGAGTGGCGGGGGGCGTGGGGGGAATCCTCATCGCCCTGGTGCTGAACTTCGCCCTGTTCCTGGCCGCGTTCCGGTTCATGACCGCGAACACGATCGCCACGCGTTGCCTGTGGGTCGGCGTGATCGTCGCCGGCATCTTCTGGGAGATCCTGCAGGTCGTCGGCGGCTACTACATCGCCCACGTGTTCAGGCACTCGACCAGCACCTACGGCTTCTTCGGGATCGTGATCGCGCTGCTGGTGTGGCTGCATCTGGGGGCGCAGATCACGATCTACGCCGCTGAGGTGAACGTCGTCGTCGCCCGCAACCTGTGGCCGCGGAGCCTGCTCGGACCTCCCGAGAGCTCTGCCGACAAGGAGGCGCTGACCGCGTTGGCGAAGGTCGAGGAGCGCCACGACGACGAGCAGGTGGAGGTCCAGTTCAACCCTCCGGCCTGATCGTCGGATGTTCGTTCGCGATGCTCGAACCGGCGCTCGAGTCAGAACAGCCGCTCGGGCGACTCACGCCGCGTCAGCTCCAGCGACCACGAGCACAGCCCACCCTCCGCTGGGCAGCCGGCGCAGAGCGAGCGCTGCGGTTCCTGACTGACGGGAAAGCGCCGCTGCAGAACCCCGGCGACCAGTCGTTCCAGCTCGCCCTCCAAGAGTTGAGCGTCGGCGGGAACGAAGCTGACGCTCACCGGCTGCTCCGGGGCCTCCAGGAACACGTGCGCCACCTCAACCGTCCGCGCACCGGCTCGCAACGCCGCCAGCGCGTAGATCTGCTGCTGGTCGGTATATGCCCGCTGGACGGCGGCCTCCGGGTCACCTCCGTGCAGCCGATCGGTCTTGTAGTCGACCACCAGCATCCCACCCGGCTCCTCTTCGGCCAGGACGTCGAAGGTGCCATTCATCAGCACCCCAGACGCCAGCAGGAAGGCGAACCGCTCCTCACGACGGACGCGGCCGGCTCGAGCCAGCCGTGCGCACAGCTCCGTCTGGGCGAAGCGCCTGATCATCCGCTCGATCTCGGCCGTCTCCCGAGATCCTGGCGCCGGGCCTACGGCAGCGATGAGCGTCTCCACCGAGACCACCGCCGGCCGGCGGAAGTCGAGCCGCTCCAGGGCGGCGTGAGCCAGAAGCCCACGGTCGCTGGCGCCGAGGCCGCCCGGCTCGGCCTCCCCGACGTCGATCGAGGCCTGGACCGGCCCCGAGCCTGCGCGCGATGAGCTAGCCGGTGATTGAGTCGAGATCGCGGGAACGCCCAGGACGCGCTCGACGTAGAAGCGGTAGCCGCAGCGGCGGTAGGCACTGAGGGCCGAGTAGCTCAGGCTGGTGGGGACAGGCGGCGGCACCGGGGCAGATGGGACCGCGGACGGCGGCATCGAGGCAGACGGGACCGCGGACGGCGGCACCGGGGCAGACGGGACCGCAGACGACGGCACCGGAGCAGACCGGACCGGGGACGGCACCGGAGCGTCGGCACCTCCCCCGTCGTTCTCCGCGCGGAAGACGGAGAAGCGGATCCCGTTCTCGGTGATGGACACTCCCTCCCCCGCGCGCTCGGCGATGTCAGGGACGAACGCCGGCCCGATCCACCCGATCGGAGCGCTGCCGCCAGACCATGGCTCGAGCTTCGCCGCCCCGCTGAGGATCAGCCGTTCCTGGGCCCGGGTCATGGCGACGTAGAACAGACGCCGCTCCTCCTCGCGGTCGAGCCGCTGCTGCTCGGCGCCGAGCTCCTCGTAGTCCAGCGCCGGCTCGCGGTGGCCGGTCCCGGGGTCGGACAGGCGCAGGCCGAACCGGCCGTCGCGGCCAACGCGCAGCAGCTCGCTGCCGTTGACCGGAACGCGACCGAGATCGGCAACGCACACGATCTTGAACTCCAATCCCTTGGCCCGGTGGATCGTCATCATGCGCACCGCATCCAGCGCCTCGCCCTCGACCGGCGCCTCGCTCTCCCGTGGGTCCAAGGCTGCGCCACCGGCGTCGGCGGCGCCGTCCCGGGGGTACACCAGGTCGAGGAAGCCGCGCAGGTCGGGACCCACCGCCGCCTCGTGCTCACGCCCGAGCCGCATCAGCTTGCGCACGTTGGCCAGCCGTCGTTGACCTCCGGGCAGGGCGAGGATCGTCAGGTCGTAGCCGCTGAGAACGAGCGCGCGGTCGATCAGCTCCTGGATCGCGGTGCGAGCAACCCGATCGCGCTCAGCCACGAACCAGCCGAGGAACCGCTGCAGTCGCTCGGTGTCGGCTTCCCCGAGGCGCTCCAGCCGTCCCTCGGGCTTGCGCAGCAGCCACCACGGATCCAGCTCGGCTGCGTGGGCGGCCGCGGCCAGCTCCACCAGCCCGTCGAGCGACAGCCCGACCAACGGCGAGGCCAACAGCGTGTAGAGCGCCTCCTCGTCACGGGGATTGGCCAGCCCACGCAGGTAGCCGATCAGGTCGACGACCTGGGGGTGGGACCAGTAACCGCGACCGCCGATCACGTAGGTCGGCACCCCGAGGTCCTCGAGCGCGCGCTCGTAGGCGCGCAGGTCGGTGGTGGCCCGCGTGAGCACGACGACGTCCCTGGGCGCGGTCCCCGTGTCGACCAGCTCGCGCACGCGGCGCGCCAACGCGCCGGCTTCGGCCAGACGCCACGGCGCGGCGAGACCATCGCTGGTGCGTGACCCAATCTTGTCGGCCACCAGCAGCTCGACCACCGGCTCGGCGGCGGGAGGGTCGTTTCGTCCCGGCTGGAGCGGCCGGAAGCACGGTCCGAGCGCCGCGGCGAAGGCGCGGTTGAGGACGGCGATCAGGTCCGGCCGGGTTCGGAAGTTGACGGTCAACGTGGCCCGTTCGCCCGCGGCCGCTCGCTGCTCACCGAGCCGCTCGAAGAGCTCGAGGTCGGCATGGCGAAAGCCATAGATCGACTGCTGGGCGTCGCCGACCGTGAACAGGTTGCCGATGGCGACCGCCTCGATCAGCTCCAGCTGCACCCGATTGGTGTCCTGCAGCTCGTCGACCATCACGTACCTGAAGCGCTCCCGGAAGCGCTCGCCGAGCTCGGAATCCTCGCGCAGCAGTGCCCGCGCCAGCAGCTCCAGATCCTCGAAGTCGATCCCGGAGGCCGCGTGCTTGAACTGCTCGTAGAGCGCGCCGAAGCGCACCAGCAGCGCGTCCAGCACACCGTGCGCGGCCTGGGCGCGGCGGTGCCGGCAGGTCTGCCGGAAACGCTCCAGCGCCTCGCAGTACGCCAGGCAGACCGGGCTCGCCAGCTTGGATCCGTTGCCTCCGGGGAGCGCGGCGTCCCCCAGCCGTGCCGGCGAGGGATCCGCCGCAGCCAGGATCTCATGACACTGCTCCAGGCGCTCGAGCGCCCCGCGCACCCGCACGGGCGGGTTCTCGACCGCCCCCAGCTCAGCCGCGGCCGCGGCCGCGGCTTGGCGCAGCGCCTCCCGCAGCGGTTCAGGCTCTGGCGGCGGCGCCAGCGCCGGTAGGCGCGGATGGCGCTCGCCGCGGGCGCGCAGCTCATCGTGCACCGCGCAGATCCCCTCGCGGAGGCCGCCTGGGGTATAAGCGGCAATCAGCTCGACCGCGCCGGCGTGGTCGCGGGCCAGGTCGTCCAGCGCGCGCTCGAAGGCGAGGTCCGCCAGCCTGCGCGCTTGCGGCTGATCGAGCACCGAGAAGCCGGGATCGATACCGGCGGCGAGGGCGTGCCCGCGCAGCACCCGGGAGCAGAAGCCGTGAATCGTCGAGATGAAGGCCCCCTCGGTGGCTCGCGCGGCATCGTCGGCGCCGGCCTCCCGCAGGCGGCGGCGAATCCGGTCACGCAGCTCTGCCGCCGCCTTCTCGGTGAAGGTGATCGTGAGAATCGATCGCACGTCGACCCCGTCCTGCAGCACTGCGCGCACGAAGCGCTCCACCAACACCGAGGTCTTGCCGCTGCCCGCGCTGGCGTCCAGCAGAAGGTCGCCGTTGCGCCGCTCGATCGCCGCCAGCTGCTCGGAGGTGAACGTGGCCACGATCAGGTGCAGCGACAGATGCCGGGATAGCTGCAGCCATCACGAGAGCAGGTCTGAGGAGTGGGAATCAAGATGCCACCACGGATGTCGCTGGCCAGCGCGACAGCGCGTGACTCGGCTTCGGCGAGCAGGTCCTCCAGCGGCTGCCGCTCCCGGCCGTCGGTGGCGATCACTCGGGTCCCCACCGGCTCGCCCTGCAGAAACACCCCCCGGGGACGGAGGTCGACTCCTCGCAGCGGCTGATAGAAGCCGGCGATCGCGTCGAGCCCCAGCAGCTGGCGCACGCCGATCATGTACAGCGCCACCTGCAGCCTGCGGTCGCTGCTCCACCGGGCGGCAGCCTGCTCGGGGCGGCTGCGGCCGCTCTTGTAGTCACGGACGACTGCCCGGGTACCGGACCTCGGATCAACGTCCACGCGGTCGATCATGCCCCGCAGCAGGATCTGTTCGGATCCGTCCTGGAGGCGTACGGGCGGCAGAGAGGGCCGCTCGTCGTCAAAGCCGAACCGGAGCTCGATGGCCTCGGGGCGCCATCCACATCCGTCGCCTGCCTCGGCCTCCAGGTACCGGCGTAGGTCCGCTTCGTAGCCGCGGGCCACGGCGGCGGCCACGGCTTCGCTGGGGCCGGGGACAACGCTGGCCGGCCTCTGCGCCACCACTCCCTCCAGGATCCGCATCGCCTCCGGCAGCGTCTGGGGCGTGAGCGGCTCCCGCATCTGCCCGAACACCTTCTCGAGCGCCTTGTGCATGTAGTTGCCGCGGACGATCGCCTCCGGCTCGGTGGCGAAGCGCTGGGGCTCGAGCTGACTCTCCACCAGCCACTTGATCGGACACTCGGCGAACTTCTCCAGCGCGCCCGCGGAGACGACGTGCCGGTGACGCAGGTGGCTGAGCGCGTTCGGTCCCAAACGCCAGGGGCAACCGTCCGCCCCCGCTGGTGTGCCCGCGCTGGCGGCCGCCTCGGTGCGCGAGAGCTCGCGCTCGGTGGGGGCATTCGCCGGATCCCAGACGATGTCCCCCAGCAACCGGCGCCGGCGCCCGTTCACCCAACCCGGATCCAGCAGGTCGGCGACGTCGGCCACGAACGGCGAGGCCAGCGCCAGATTGCCCTCCTCGTCGGAGCTGCGATAGCTCAGCACGACCCGTTCAGTTGCCCGCGAGAGGCAGGCATAGAGCAGGTACCGCTCTCGCGCCAGCGCCTCCTCGCGGGCCGGGAGCCGCAGTCCCGAGGCAAGCGCCAGCTCACGTCGGTACTGGTCGGAGAGAAACGGCTCACCGGCAGCCAAGACCGGAAACTCACCCTCGTTCAAGCCGCACACGATCACCGCGCGGAAGCGCCGGGCGCGGATCGCCAGCGGCTCCGCCAACAGCACCGAGTCCGAGCGCAGCGGGTCGCCGGCTGGAAGCTCGAGATCCTCCAGCAGCTCCAACAACTCGCCCGGAGTCAGCCGATAACCGAGCTCCCGGGCCTCTTGCAGCGCATCTAGCAGCGCCGCCAGCGCGCGCGCGTCGAGCGCCTCGCCCGCCGAGAGGGCCGGTGCCGCCCCGCGGTGAAGGGCTGCGAACAGACGGCGAGCCTGAGCAGCCAGCTCGGTGGTCGAGTCCTCGGCGTCCCGCAGCGAGTCGATCTCCGCCAGCTCGCTCCCCCACCGCTCTCGCGCCTCGGTCAGGCTCCTCAAGCCGCGACGACGGATCTCGGCCTCCAGCTCGTCGACCAGCTCGACGCGCCTGACCAAGCCGGGATAACGCAGCAGGTCCAGCAGGTCGCCAGCGCTGGCCGGCGGATCGGTGAGGTAGGCGCAGCGCGCCAGTGCCCCCACCGCGCGCCCCAGCGCCGTATGCGTGAACCGGACCTGGTGCTCGCTGGCGACGGCGATCCCGTAGCCGCCGAACACGCTCGAGATCAGCCCGGCGCTGTGCCGCAGCGAGCGGCAGACAACGACGATCTCGGCCGGCGCGAAACCAGCGGCCAGCAGTGACAGCACCTCCGCGCCGACAATCTCGGCCTGCGCCAGCTCCCCCCCGCCTCGAGCAAGCCGACGGCTGGGCCCGGATCGAGCCGAGCCGCCGCCGGCTCGAACAGTGAGCGCTCGAGATGATGAAGGGTTCTGCGGGCCTGCGGCGCGTAGAACTCATCGAGCGCCGGCAGCTCTGTAACCATCGCCGCCAGCGCGCGCAGCTCCTGCACCACCTCCGCGCGGGCGCTGAACGCGGCGCGATTGGCCTCGTAGGTCAGGGAGACGGTGACGTGGGCCTCGGCGATCCGAGCAAGGGTCTCGACGGCGTCACGCTCGATCGTCAGCAGGTCGTCGAAGCCATAGAAGAACACCGCCGTGGAGCCCCAGCGGCCGGGCTGCAAACGCAGGGCGTCGAGCGCGCGCCAGGCAAACAGCTCGCCGTCCACGCGCTCGAGCCGATCGAGCTCGCGCACGTAGGAGAGGTACAGCTGGCCGACCTCACGGGCATACTCACGACGGCGGTGATCCTCGGCGCCCCAGGCAGCGAGCGCCTGGACAAACCGCTGGGGGGTGACCATCGAGCGTTCCAGCTCCGCGATCAGCTCGGCCGCGGCGGCCGCGAACCCTCGCCCGGTAGCCGACCGTTGCAGCAGCCTCAGCTCCAGGCCGGGGACGGCGCGGCGCAGCAGCCGCCGGCGCCCGATCGATGACACGACGCGACCGTGGTAGCCGGCGCGCCGGGCGATCTCGCGCGCAAGCGAAGCGAACGTCATCACCGAGCCGACAACCGCGTGCTGCTCGGCGAGCTCGCGCGAGTAATGCAGGGCATCCTGTGCAGTCGGAACGACCAGCAGCGCATCACGGCGGGCCGCCGCCGCGTAGGCGCCCAGCACATGGCCGGCCTTGGCGGAGTTGGCAGGACCGAGGACGAGCGTCAGCGGCATCGCCCTATGGTGGCGCTCGGCGCCGACGGCTACCGAGCCGGCGAGCGGCTACGCGGCGGCGGGCTGGCGCGCCGGTTCGGCATCCGGAGTGGCCGAAACCTCCTCGGCGTCCGGGGGCTTTGCCCCCTCCTTGGCCCAGGGCTCGTCGAACTCGACGCGCCACTTGCCCTCCTCGGACTGCTGCAGCGCCAGGCGGGCGCGGAAGCTCTTGCCCGAGCGGCCCTTGAAGCCGGTCACGGGCTTGTCCGTGCGACCGGTCTTGATCAGCTCCCGCGCCACCGCTAGCGGTAGCTGCTTGCCCGCCTTGGCCTTCCAGATCACGAAGCCGCAGCCAGGGTCGTTCCGTGACCAGCATGAGTACCCCTTGCGGTTCTCGACGATGTCGTGCCCACAGATCGGGCACGGCCCCAGATTCGCCCGCGGGATGCGAACGTCCTTGAGCTTCGTGTCCAACTCGGAGACCGTGGCCTGGGTGAACCTGACGATGTCGTCCATGAACGCCTGCCGGGAGTCCGACCCGATCTCGATCTTCGATAGCCGGTGCTCCCAGTCGCCAGTCATGCTCGGGGAGGTGAGGGCGTGCTCTCCGAGCAGGCGGATCACCCCCTGCCCCTTCTCGGTCACGATCAGCGCGCGGCCGTCACGCTCGATGTAGCCGACCTGGAGCAGCCGCTCGATGATCGCCGCACGCGTCGCCGGGGTGCCAATCCCCGATTCCTTCATCGCCTCCCGCAGCTCCTCCTCTTCGACTAGCTTTCCCGCCGTCTCCATCGCCGCCAGCAGCGCGCCCTCGCTGAAGCGTCGCGGCGGCTTGGTCTCCTTCTCCTCGGCCGTGATCCGCTGCACCGCGGCCATCTCGCCCTGCGCCAGCCGGGGCAGCTGCTGCTCGCGCTCGTCGTCATCCTCGCCACGCTCGGAGTCTGGGAGCTCGCCATAGACCCCGCGCCAGCCGGGAACGAGCATGACCTTGCCGCGGGTGCGGAACATGTGGCCGGCCACCGTCGTCTCCACGCGCGTGTTCTCGAACACGGCTTCGGGATGGAAGATGGCCAGGAAGCGGCGGACGACAAGGTCGTAGATCCTCCGGTCGTCATCGCTGAACTTGTCCACCGGATGGCGCTCAGCGCGTGTGGGAATGATCGCGTGGTGGTCGGTGACCTTGGCGTCGTTGACCACCCTGGCCAGCGGCAGCACGTCGAGGCCGAGCACGTAATCGGATGCCTGTGCGTACTCCCGCTGCTGACCGACGAGGCTGGCGATCGGCTTGATCTCCCCGACCATGTCACGGGTGATGAAGCGCGAGTTGGTGCGCGGGTAGGTGAGCGCCTTGTGCTCCTCGTAGAGGCGTTGAGCTGCGGCCAGCGTGCGCCGGGCGGAGAAGCCGAAGCGGCCGTTGGCGTCCCGCTGCAGCGACGTGAGGTCGTAGAGCAGCGGCGCCCGCTCCCTGCGCTCTGACTTCTCCAGCTTGGTGATCTCGCCGGTCTGCCGCTCGCACGCAGCTACGACCTCGGCCGCCTCCTGGGCGGTGGCCAACCGCGGCCCCCGGGATCCGCCCGAGCCGGCGGTGCCGACAGCGTGATAGCGCCCCTCGTAGATCCGCGGCGAATGCTCGATCGTGTCGAAGGTGGCGTCGACGGTCCAGTAGGCCTCCGGCTTGAAGTCGCGGATTTCCTGCTCGCGCCGAGCCAGGATGGCCAGGGTCGGAGTCTGCACCCGCCCGAGCGAGACCGCTCCGTCAAACGACGAGCGCAGCCGGATGGTCGCCGCGCGGGTGGCGTTCATGCCGACGATCCAGTCCGCCTCCGAGCGTGACCGAGCCGCCGCCTCCAGCGTGGCCAGCTCGGCCGCCGGACGCAGCGCTGAGAACGCGTCCTTGATCGCCTGTGTGGTCATCGAGTTCAGCCACAGTCGCTGCACCGGTTTCTTGGATCCGGACTTCTCGTACAGGTAAGCGAAGATCAACTCGCCCTCGCGCCCGGCGTCGCAGGCGTTGACGACATCCACCACCTCGGTGCTCCCGAGCAGGCGCTTGACCACGTTCATCTGCTTCTTGGAGCGCTCGTCGCGCACGACCAGCTTGAACGCGTCCGGGACGATCGGAAGGTCGGCCATGCGCCACTTCTTGAAGCGATCCTCGTATTCGTCGGGGTCGGCCAGCTGGACCAGGTGGCCTACCGCCCAGGTGACGATGTGCTCGGGACCGTCCAGGTACCCCTCGTGCTTGGTGAACGCCCCCGGCAGCACGCCCGCGAGGTCGCGACCCACGGAGGGCTTCTCGGCGATGACCAAAGTCTTGCCCATGAGTCCGCCGAGGGTAGCGCCCACCGCAACCCCCGCCGTCGCTGAGTCGCGCGGCTCAGCCCGCGCGGCTGATGATCGGCAGCGGCCAGCGCCCGCGCAGCACCGAGACTCGGGGCTGATACAGCCGCAGCACCACGGTGAAGCGTCCCGCCGGGGCAGGCAACCAGTTGGACCGCAGCCGCCCCGGAACGGAGTGAGCCAGCAGGATCGTCAGCGAGCCGTCGCGGCCGAAGTGCAACCCCCGGGTGCGGTCTCCGATGGCGTAGCGCTGCAGGGGGTTGGCGTACAGGAACAGGTTCTGGGTGTACATCGTCAGCGACCAGAAGGCGTTGACGGGCGGCAGCTGCCCAGGGGCGAAGCGCAGCAGGTAGCGGCGACGACCGCTGAGCGGGGCGAACGTGTGGTCGACCGCGGTGAGGGGATACACCGCCTCGCGGGGAACGTTGGCCCCAAGCGCGTTCTCGGCGACGTAGGCCCGCAGCAGGTAGTCGTGGCCGTAGGCGCCGATCCCCGTCGGTGGGACCAGCCAGCCTCCCGTCCGCCGCTCGGTGGAAAGCGCCAGGCTGCTGGAGTAGCGATCCAGCTGTCGCCGCCCGTCGGCCAACCCCTCCAGCAGGCCGCGGCGGACCGTGGCGCTGAGGGGCTCCGTGGACGGCGAGCGGGCGGGGCCGATTCCGACGCTCGCGAACCGAGCCAGCAGGGCGCGCTCCGAGGCCGGCGGCGGACTCTGAGCCAGCAGCGTGCCGAGCGCGTCGAGGAACCCGAGGCTGGACGGCAGCGATCCGGGCATCAGGGTCGAGCGAGGTAGGAAGATCGAGGTCAACGTTGCCCCGCCCAGGGTGCTCAGGGTGTACCCGCGCTGGATCGCGTGGACGCTGGGAAGATCAGCGACGCCGTCGAGCAGGGTCCGCCCGAGCAGCCAAACGATCGGCGTGGGCGAATGGATCGCCTTGACCCCCGGGGAAAGCACGCCGTGCCATCCGGGTCCGATGATCGCGTAGGTCCCCGGATGGGTGCCGGTGACCCGGCGTCCGATGTAGCCAAAGGTGTTGGTGTAGGCGTCGAGCAGCTGCAGCGTGTAGTAGCGGCCGTGTTCCTCGGGCACATGCACGACCAGCGGTCCCCCGCTCAGATCCAAACGCGCGGTTGTGTAGAGGGTGTCGACGTTGGGCAGAGGCACCAGGCGCTCTGCCGGGGTCGAGAGCTCGGTCACGCTGATCAGATGGTTGGTCGGGAAATGGGCGATCACCCGCTGCTCGTCGAGCGGCGCGAGGCCGTAGATGTAGGCCTGGGCGGCGATGGTTCGAGCCCGCTGCTCGGGCGAGAGCGAGGCGGAGGCGACGCCCGGTACGGCGGCGAGCGGTCCTGGGACGGCTGTGGCTGCGCCCGCCGCCCCCGCACCTGGCAGCAAGCAGAAAGCAAGCACTGCAGTCAGAGCCAGCCAGACCGCATGTCGGGTGAGCACCGGGCGCACTGCGCCGGCAATATATTGCTCTCAGCTCGTGCAGGCGCCAGTCTCGACCGGAGCCCCGCGTGCCTGAGCTCGCGCCAGCTGGGCCCCGATCAGCCCATCGGGCACGGCAAAGCCGCCGGCGGCGACGTCGCCGGTGACCGCGGCGAACACGGTTCCCAGCACCTGTCCCGAGGCGCCGACCAGTGGACCACCGGAGTTGCCAGGCCTGACCCGTCCCCGCAAGGAGAGGATGCTCCGGACCACCGGTCCGTTGCCATAGGCGTCCTGGGTGCTGACCGGCTGCGTGCGTCCAACCCTTCCGGGCTCGGCATCGAATGGTCCGTCGAGCGGATAGCCGAGAATCGCCGCCGCGGTGCCCGGTGCGGCCTCCGGGCCGAGAGCGAGCGGACGCGCCTTCAGCCCAGGGACGTCCAGCACCGCGATGTCGTCGTGGGGATCGAAGCCGATCGCGTGGGCTGGCAGCTGGCGCGGATCACCAGCGACCTGAACGACGGTATCGGTCTCGCCCGCGACCACGTGCGCGTTGGTGACCACGACCTGCGCGGCCGCCACCCAGCCGCTCCCCTCGACGCCGAGCCCACACGCGGAGCCCAGCACGCGCACCACGCTCGCGCGCGCGGCGCGGACGCCGCGGACGGCGAGGATGCCGCGCGCCGGGGGACGTACGTCAGCGGCCGGGCCATGGACGGAGGGCAGCGGATCAAACCGGGCGAGCGCGTTCAGGATCGGGCCGGAGGGTGGCAGCAGGCCGTTGAGGCTGCGCAGGATCGCGCTGCGCTGAAAGTCTCTGCGCAGCGGCTCCGAGCCCGAGGACTGCACCGCGATTGCGCCGACGATCCACGCGATCCCGAGACCGACGCACGCGGTCAGCGCTGCGCCGGCGAGCCCGTCGACGGTGCGCAGCCCCGGCAGACGGAGGGCCGCGCGCGCGTGCACGCCCAGGCCCTCGAACCCGGTGGCGAGCACCCCCCCGGCCAGCAGCGCACCGACCAGCCCGAACAGCGGGGCATCGGGAGAGCGGGACCCCCCGGGCAGCAGCAGCGGCCCGATCCTGGTGCCGACGACCGCGCCGAGGGCGAAGCCCAGCAACGACAGCGCTCCGACAATGAACCCCTGGGCGTAGCCGTAAATGGCCAGTAGGCCGCTGAAGGCGACGATCACCCAGTCGATCGAGGTCACTGCTTGAGGTTATCCCCGCGCCAGAAGATCCCTGCATCTTCTAACGTTCCGCGCTGTGGTGGTCTCCGTAGGCGCAACCGCAGTCGGGCGACGGCCGCCGGTCCGGCACGAAGGTCGGCGCCGCAGACTGCTGACCCGGGCGGTCCCACTCGGCCTGATCGCGGTGCTGGCGTTCGTGGCCGGCGTGGTGAGCGCAACCGCGCCCGGCCGCGCCGAGCGCCAGCTGGTCAGGGAGTACGTCAGAGCGTGGCAACGCGGAGACATCCCAGCGATGTACGCCCTGCTCGACCCCGGCTCGCGCCACCGCATTGCCGAGGCGCAGTTCGCGGCTGTGCTGCAAACTGCCGCGGCCACCGCGACGCTGCAGTCGCTGACGCCCCTGTCCGTCCAAGCGCGCGCCGGCACGGCGATCCCGGTGCGGATGAGGGTGCGCACGCGCGTGTTCGGGGTCCTGCGTCAGGTCCTGCTGGTCCCGCTCAGCGGCAGCGGCTCGGGGGCCAGGGTGCATTATTCGAGCTCGCTGCTGTTCCCGGGCCTCCGTCCGGGCGAGCCGCTGCGGCGGCACGCGCGACTGCCGGCCCGGGCCGACCTTCTGGCTCGTGACGGAGCGCTGCTGGCCCACGGGTCGACGCGGACCTCGTCGATCCCCGATGTGGCCAGCCAGATCGTGGGCACGCTGGGACCGATCCCGGCCCCCGAAGCCACGGGCTACCTGGCTGCGGGCTACCCCGCCGATGCCAAGGTGGGCCTGGACGGCTTGGAGCGGATCTTCCAGACGCGGCTGGCGGGGACGCCGGGGGGGACCCTGCTGGCCGGCAACCGCGTGTTGGCTCGGGCGACGCCGGTGCCAGGGGCGCCGGTGAAGACGACGATCAGCCCCCCGATCGAGCGGGCGGCGGTGGCGGCTATCGCGGGACGCTACGCCGGCATCGCGGCGATGGACCCCCGCACCGGTGAGCTTCTGGGGCTGGCGGGGGTGGCCTTCTCCGCGCTGCAGCCGCCAGGCTCGACGATGAAGATCATCACCACCACCGGGGCACTCGAGGCTGGCATCGTCAAGCTCTCGGACACGTTTCCGATCCAGACCTCGGCGACGCTCGAGGGGTTCAACCTGCAAAACGCCAACGGCGAAGCATGCGGAGGCACGCTGCTCAACGCGTTCGCGGTCTCCTGCAACTCGGTGTTCGCCCCGCTGGGAGCCAAGCTCGGCGCCCGGCGCCTGGTCGACATCGCCGAGCGCTTCGGCTTCAATCAGCCGCCCTCGATCCCAGGGGCCGCGGAGTCGACAATTCCCTCGGCGCAAACGATCGGCGACGCGCTGGCGGTGGGCTCCTCGGCGATCGGGCAGGGAATGGTACAGAGCACAGCGCTGGAGATGACGGACGTGGGGGCGACCATCGCGATGGGCGGCCGCCGCCCGATCCCGACGCTGCTGGCCGGCTCAGCGCCGCAGTCCGTGCTCGTGGTCAACCGGCGAGTTGCGGCCTTGGTGCAGCGGATGATGGTCGCGGTCGTGGAGTACGGGACCGGGACCGCCGCGCAGATCCCTGGGGTCACGGTGGCGGGCAAGACCGGGACCGCGGAGCTGCGCGATACCGCTGCCGGAGGCGGCTCGCCGCAGGACACCGATGCCTGGTTCGTTGGCTACGCGCCCGTGGGAGCCGCCCGGATCGTGGTCGGCGCGCTGTTTCCCGAGCAGGGCGCCGGAGGCGCCACAGCGGCGCCCGCGGTGCAGGGAGTGTTGGAGGCGGGGCTGGCGGCCCACTGAGCCGGTCAGCCCCCGCGACCAACATCCGCGCCGGTGGCCACGAAGCTCGCGCCGATCAAGCTCTGGTTGAGCGTCCCCTGGACCCAGACCGCGAGGACATCGTCACTGGGCGCCCCGGCCAGCGCCAGATCGGTGGCGAAGGTGGTGGTGGCCACGACCCGCGGCGACGACAGCCGGGTCCCCCTCCCGGTGGCGGCAACGACGTGACCATGGCTGACCCAGCCGATCACCGCCTGCCCTCGAGCGGTCAACGTCACCGCCGGCGTCTGCGCGGCGTCGATCGGCCCCGGGCCTCGCACCACCCCAAAGCGGCCTGGTGACGGCCGCAGCACGGCCCGCACCGAGCAGGTGCCCGCGCTGGTACAGCCCTTCCAGGCCAGGATCTGGGTGCCTCCGTCGAGTCCTGCGAACCCGATCCCGGCCGCCAGCTCGCGTGAGGAGGAGACGGTCTGTGGCCGGAGCCTGGCCCCGAGGTCGCTGACTCGGACCTGTGAGTGGTAGCGGCCCACGCGGTCATACCAGCTCTCCACCCAAGCCACCGTGCCCCGGGCGCCTCGGTCGGCCAATGCCAGCTCGTCAATCTCGTGGCCGGGCGCGACGGTGAGCAGGCCCCGACCCGGGGCCGGTGCCCTCCGCAGCGATCCGCGCGCGAGGAACAGCGTGCGCGGCCCTGGTGCCGTGACCGCGTCGGTCCGCGCCGTCCAGGCGATCGCGGTGTGGCCACCGGCAAGGGTTATAGCGTCGATTGACTGCGGCAGCTGGCGGGGCCCGCTGAGGCGGTGGGGGATGGGAAACCTGTCACTGCTCGGCCCCGATTGGGAGGCCCAGACGCCGCGCTCGGTGGCGATCACCGCCAGCAGCCGGCGGGGAATCGGCAGCAGATCTCCCGCCGTGGCTCCCGCCAGCCCGGAGAGCAGAGTCCGGGCAGGGCCCGGCGAGGCTCCGCGCGAGGGTCCCACCACCAGGACCGAGCTGCAGCATGACTGCCCGGCCTCGCTGGCGCCCACCAGCAGCGACAGGTCGTGGCCGCGGTAGGCCAGCCCGAGCGTCTGCTGCGCTCCGAAGATCGGATAGGAGGGACCGAAGCCGCCGTGTACAGAGCCCGAGCTGAGCAGCGCCTGGGCGAAGGCCGTGTCGTCGACGTCCTCGGCCCCGTATCCGATCGCCGCCGCGCCCGCGGCCGAAATCGCCACCTGCGCCGGCTCCAGGTCCAGCGACACCGGGGATGAGATCCGGAACGGGCGCGTCCAACCCACTGCCGCCGGCGCCGGACCGGCCGCTCCACCAGCGAATGCGCCGGCCAGGACAATCGTCACGCTCGCCGGCCAGAGGCGGCCGCGCCACAGCGGCCTCGCCGCCGAGGCGCAGTCACGCCAGCGCGAGGACAGTCGCCTCAGAGGTCGAGGGAGATCGTGCTCGGCTTGGCCTGACCGGGCGCGAAGATCTCCAGCGTCAGAGGCCGATTGGAGTAGATCGCGTCGCCGAGCTTGAACAGGACGAGGCCTCCCTGGGTGGGTCCGAAGGACGCCGTACTGTCGGGCGGAGGCTCAATTCCCAGCGGTCGCAGGGTCTGCGAGGTCCAGGCATACGGGTTGAGGCTCGGATTCAGAGCCACCGGGTGATAACGGTTGCCCTGGGTGTCGACGATGTCGAACGAGTCGGTCGTGGTCTGGTTGGTGTGGGTCTCGTTCTTGGCCCACAGGAACACGGCAAACCACTCCTGGGCGGCCGTCGGCGGCGGTCCACTGAAGCCGGCGAGGTAGCCCTTGTCCTCGGTGCTGTACTGGTTCAGCTGGCGGGACAGCTGAACCTGATAGGTGACCTGGCCGGCCCGGACGTAGGGTCCCTCGGTGTCGGCGGTAGTCGGGTCGCCTTGCTTGTGCCCACACGCGCCCAGCGTGATCGCAGCGAGCAGCAGCATCCCGATCAGGAACAGCCGGCGGGCGGGGGCAAGCGGTCTCACGACGGCCGGGAAGTCTATCTCCACCGGGGTTCAGCGGCCCGCCACCGAGGCGCGCTGGCCGCGCCCACGGTCCTCCTCGAGAATCGTCCGCAGCCGCCGCATCGCCCGCCCCGCCTGACGGCGGTTCCAGATCCGCCCACCGAGCGCTTCCAGCAGGCGATCGGACAGCAGCGGCGGCTCGGTCTCGAAGGTGTACTCCACCCGGGTGGTGCCACTGGGACCCGGCGAGAGGGTGTAGGTGCCGATCATCCTCACCCGGTTGTACTTGCCGCCGCGTCCGCGTTCGATGATGCGGTAGGGAGCCTGCACCTCGGCGAAGGTCATGTCTGCCCACGCGAAGCGGCTGAGCGGCGCCTTGATCTTGAAGCGCGCGCCCGCGCCAGGACCGTAGGAGTCCTCGCGGGTCAGTCGCCAGTCGACCAGGTAATGATCGGTGAATTCCGGGTGGTTGGCGATGTCTGCCAGGTAAGCGAACACCTGCTCGCGAGGCTTGGCGATCGTGGCGGAGACGGTGATCGGGTCCACGGCGGTGATTCTATGGTCGCGGCGGCGCCTCCGAACGCGTGGAGGGGCCGCGACGCGCAGTCAGAAGCGGCGAGGGACCGTCCGCGCTTAAGCCGCGGCCCGGTGGTCGCTGAGTCTCATCGTATGTCCGAATTCCGGACCATGGACGATCCGCGACTCGACGGGCTCATCCCGCTCGACGTCGCGACACAGCTCACACAGGATCGAGTTCGGGCCACAGACGTAGACGCGCTCGCCGACCAACGGAGTGCGATGACAGCGCCGGCAACGCTCGCACTCGGCGGAGAGTTCGCCTACCCCGCGCCTGAGGAGAGCCAGCTCCAGATCTGGCATGTTGCGTACGAACACATCCATGCCCTGGAGTTCGGGTCAGGCCCCCGGCCTCCTTCCTCGCGCTTGTACGGTTACCGGACGACACGATCCCGCCGATCCAGGCGAGGGCAGAAAACCGCCTTGAAGCTCCACCAAATGGAGCGCAGGCGCACCAAAAAGCTTGAGTAATTGTTTACTCTCGGCTTTGACGAGCAGGCTATTATCGTCGGGCCGGATTAGACGCATCGGCCAGAGGCCAGGCCCCGTACTTAAGGAGATTGTGCCCTCATGAAAGCGTGGACCACGGGCAATGTTGCGGGGACGGGGACGTTCCGCTGCACCGAGTGTGAGTATGCCGTTTCGCTCGACGCCGCCGACGAGTTGCCGTCCTGCCCCAATTGCGGCGGCACTGAGTTCGTGCGGGCGTCGCTGTTCACGACCGCCCAGGCGACGGTGGTCGACATGGCACCCCAAGCCGAGGACGAGCTCTGGCTCGAGGAGCTGCGTGAGGAGCTGAGCCAACCGGGCCAGTACCTCGCTTACCGCACACCTGAGGGTCAGGTGGTGACGTTTCCGCTCGAGCGGGAGTGGACTCGGATCGGGCGCAGCCTGGCCGCCGACGTCCGTTTCGACGATCCCACCGTCTCCCGCCGTCACGCGCTGATCGTTCGCCAGCCGGATGGTCTTCGGGTGCTCGACGACCGCAGCCTCAATGGCGTGTTCGTCAACGGTGAGCGGGTCGAATGGAGCACGCTCACCGACGCCGACGAGGTGGTCATCGGGCGCCACCACCTGCACTTCGTCGATGTGCCGGCGGTGACCGGAATGCGGCTCGGCGACAGCGGCGAGCGAGGCACGGAGCAGCTGACGGGCTGAGAACCGGACGGCCGCCGGGCAGCCCGATGCTTGCCCCGATCAGCCCTCTATAGTGGCGCCGCGATGGCCACGATCGCGGTTCTCAGCCAGAAGGGTGGCACCGGCAAGACGACCGCGGTACGGACGCTGACCGACGTTCTGCGTCGTTTGGACCTGCGAGTCCTGGCGGTCGACCTCGACCCTCAGGGCAACTTGTCCGACTATCTCGACGTCGACCCGGATGCCTCCCCCACCGTCGGTGACGTGCTCGCCGGCCGGGCCCGGGCGGGCGAGGCGATTCACGATGGGATCATGCCGGCCAACCTCGGCTTGGCCGAAGCAGAGCTGATGTTGGGGGGCAAGATGGGACGCGAGCTGACGCTGAAGAAGGCTTTGCGAACGGTCAAGGACAGCTACGACGTGGTCCTGATCGACTGCCCGCCAGCCCTTGGACTGCTGACCGTCAACGCGCTCGTGGCGGCTGACTACGCGCTGCTGTCGGCTGAGGCCCAATACTTCGCGCTGCAGGGAGTCGAGCAGGCGCTGGAGGTAATCGAGCTGGCGCGGGACAGCCTCAACCCCGACCTGGAGTGGCTAGGCGTGGTGCTGAACATCGCCGACATGCGCACTCGCCACTCCCGAGACGCGTTCGACTCGCTGCGCGAGCACTTCGGCGAGAAGCTGTTCGACACCACCATCCGCTCCTCGATCGCCTACGCCGAGTCGGCCGAGCGGGCCGTTTCGATCCTCGACTATCGCCCCGATCTGGCCGCCGACTACCTGAATGTGACCGACGAGCTCCTGCGTCGACTTGGCGACGAGCCGGTTCGTCAACGGCTGGCCAGGCTCGTTCGCAGCTCGCAGTCCGCGGCCTGAACCAACGCTAGAGCTCGCGCACGTCCGCGCCCTGGGTCTCGAACGGAGCGCGAATCACGCGCGCCCACCCCTCCGTGTGCCGGGTCAGCGCGCTGAGCACGCGACCGGTCTGCTCGTAGTGACACCAGAACAGCACCGAGGGACCGGCCCCGGAGATCGTCGCCGCAAGGGCACCCCAGGAGCGGGCGCGATCGAGCAGCTCCGCCGAGCGAGGGTACAGGTGCGCGCGGTGAGCCTGGTGCAGGCGATCCTGCAGCCCTTCTGCGATCAGGTCCCAGTCAGCACGCGTCAGCCCGAGCATCAGCTTGGCCACAGCAGCGAGGTTGAACGTCGCGTCGGCCATCGGCACGCAGGCCGGAAGGGCCGAGCGCGCCGGTCCCGTCCCCACCGGATCAGCAGGCACCACCAGCACCGCCTCGAGCCCCAGCGGCGCCTCAAATCGGTGCACCCGGCTCCCGTCACAGATCACCAGCCCACCTTCCAGGGCCGCGCCGATGTTGTCAGGATGGCCCTCTAGCTCTACCGCCAGCGTCAGTATGTCGGCGTCGAGCTCGAACATGTGGTCGGCGGCCAAGAGCCCGGCCACGATCGCGGCCGCGCTCGAACCGAGCCCACCGATCAGCGGGATCCTGGATTCGATCCGGAACTGGAAGCCGTCGCACGGGTGCAGCCGCTCGAACGCGCGGACGACTAGATTCTCGCGGTCCCGCGGGACATCAAGCCCGGTTTGCACCTCGAAGCGGCCGGTCTCCACCACGTCCACCTCCAGGTGCAGTGCCAGCGCCGCCGCCAGCACGTCGAATCCGGGGCCGAGGTTGGCCGAAGACGCGGGCACGCGCACGAGGCGCCGGCGCGCGAGCGTCACCGCCGGGCCGCCGGCATCATCGCGCCGTCGCTCGGAGAGGCGGTCACCGCAGCACCGCCCGCTCGACCGCCTCCAGCTGCGCCGGACAGGGAATCACCGCTCCCGCCTGCACCAGCGCGGTTTGCGGATCCTTGAGCCCGTGCCCGGTGAGAACGCACACGACCCTCCGCGCCCCTTGGTGGCCGTGTGTCAGCAGCCCGGCCACGCTGGCGGCCGAAGCCGGCTCGCAGAAGATGCCCTCACGGGCGGCCAGGAACCGGTAGGCATCGAGGATCTGCTCGTCGGTGACGGCCTTGACCGCGCCGCCGGAGGAGGTCATCGCATCCATTGCCTCCTCCCAGCGAGCCGGGTTGCCGATCCTGATCGCGCTGGCCACCGTCTCCGGGCGCTTCACCGGAGCGCCATGCACCAGCGGCGCCGCGCCGGCAGCCTGGAAGCCGAGCATCCGGGGCAGCGCCGCCCCGGCCTCCTTGAACCCCTTCCAGTAAGCGGTGATGTTGCCGGCGTTGCCGACCGGGATGCAGAGCGCGTCGAGCTCGCCGTCGAGCGCGTCCATGATTTCGAACGAGGCCGTCTTCTGACCTTCGATGCGGAACTCGTTGATCGAGTTGACGAGCGAGATCGGGTGACGGCGGGCTAGATCGCGCACAAGCTCGAGCGCCTCGTCGAAGTTCCCCTGCAGCGCGATCACCCGTGCCCCGTGCATCAGCGCCTGGGCCAGCTTGCCGGTGGCGATCTTGCCTTCAGGCACGATTACCACGCCGCGCAGCCCCGCCCGAGCCGCGTAGGCGGCAGCGGAGGCGGCGGTGTTGCCGGTCGAGGCGCAGACGACCGCCCGCGCCCCCTCCCGCACCGCGGCGGAAACCGCGCAGGTCATCCCCCGGTCCTTGAACGATCCCGTGGGGTTGGCTCCCTCCAGCTTCAGCCACACCTCGGTGCCGGCCCGCTCGGAGAGCCGGGGAGCAAGCATCAGCGGCGTCGAGCCCTCATGCAAGGTCACGACCGGGTCTCCGGCGGCGAACGGCAGCCGCTGGCGGTAGCGCTCGATCAGTCCAGGCATCGGTGGCAGCATGCCAGAGCAGCTGCTGGAGCCGGGGGCGTCGCGCGGCGGCGGTGCTACTGCCGCACGTCGAGCACCACCTTGCCGGTGGCCCCGCGGCCGTCGATCAGCGTCAGCGCCTGCGCTGTCTGCTGCAACGGGAAGCGGGCGCCAACGATCGGCCGCACGAGTCCGCTCTCGATCAGCTCGTCAATCGCCGCCCCGATCTCCTGGTTGAGCTTCGGCTTGCTCATCACGTAGGCACCCCACCCGGCGCCGATGACCTCGGTGTTGGCCAACAGCAGCCGATTGACCCGGACCTCGGGGATGGAGCCGCCGGTGAAGCCGACCACGATCACCCGCCCGCCTTCGCGCAGCGAGCGGATGCTGTCGGTGAAACGATCGCCCCCTACGGGATCGATCACCACGTCCACGCCGCCTCCAGATAACTCCTTGGCCTGATCCTTCCAAGCATCGCCGGAGCGGACCACCTCGTCAGCGCCAGCCTCCCGGGCCACCCGGGCCTTGTCGTCGGTGGAGACGACCGCGATCGTGCGCGCACCGAGGCCCTTCGCCACCTGCAGCGAGGCGGTACCGACGCCTCCGGCGGCACCGTGGACCAGAACGGTCTCTCCCTCGCGCAGGCGACCGCGGAGCTTGAGCGCAAAGTAAGCGGTGTGGTAGTTGAGCACGAGGCTCGCCCCGTGCGCGAAGTCGAACTGCTCCGGCAGCCTGAAGCAGAGGAACTCGGGTGCCACCGCGACCTCGGCGAAGGCGCCCAGCATGCAGAACCCGGCAACGCGGTCTCCGGGCTTCAGCTGGGTCCCCTCGGGAGCCGAGCGCACCACGCCGCCGACCTCGCTGCCGGGCACGAACGGCAGCGGCGGCTTGAACTGGTACTCACCGCGGGTCTGGAGGACCTCGGGGAACGAGACCCCGGCCGCATGCACATCCACCACCACGCCTCGGCCGGGCGTGAGCATGTGCGAAGCCTCGGGCTCGGGGACATCAACGAGTTCAAGGGCGTGCTCCGGGCCCGTCAGCTCGGTGATCTGGATCGCGCGCACTGAAGCCGACACCCTAACCGAACCCGTCGGCATGTTCCGCCTGCCCCTCGCGGGTCAAGTGCCGACAATTGATATAGTTGAGGGCACAACGGAAACCACCGTTTTCCCAACGAACAGGAGTTGCGCATGTCCGTAGACACCCTCCCTGACCGCCTGACCGGGGAGTGGCGCTTCAACGCCATTCATTCCTCGGTGGACTTCTCGCTCCAGTACCTCGTGGCCAAGTTCCGGGGCCGCTTTGAGGAAGTGGACGCCAGCTTGCGCGACGGCGTCCTGACCGGATCGGCCAAGGTTGCTTCGGTCAACGTCAAGGATTCCAACCTGATCGGCCACCTGCAGTCGCCCGACTTCTTCGACGCCGAGCAGCACGCTGAGCTCAGCTTCACATCCACGACTCTCGAGGCTGAGGGCGACAATCTGACCCTTGATGGCGAGCTGACGATCAAGGGAATTACTCGGCCGGTGCACGCCACCGGCACCATCGATGGCCCCACTGAGGACTTCATGGGCAACACCCGCCTGGGGTTCACACTGGAGACGAAGATCGATCGCACCGAGTTCGGCCTGAATTGGAATGCCGAGTTGCCCAAGGGCGGCAAGGCCCTGTCTGACGAGGTCACGCTGATCGTCGAGCTCGAGTTCACCAAGGTCTGATCGGTGCGGATCCTGGCCATCTCGGGGTCGCTGCGCCGGGACTCACACAACACCGCGCTGCTGCGGGCGGCGGCAGACCTGCTGCCGCCCGGGGTCGCGCTCACGCTCTACGACGAGCTCGAGCAGATCCCGCCGTTCAACGAGGACCGGCTCGCGCATCCGTCCGTCGCGGTGGAGAGCCTGCGCGAGGCGGTCGCCGCCGCCGACGGGGTCCTGATCTCCACCCCGGAGTACAACAGCTCGATTCCCGGCGTGCTCAAGAACGCCCTGGACTGGCTCAGCCGGCCGCTGTTGGAGAGCCCCCTACGCAACAAGCCCGCGGCCGTCATCGGCGCATCGACGGGCATGTTTGGAGCCGTATGGGCCCAAGCCGAGACGCGAAAGGTGCTCGGGGCGATTGGTGCCCGCGCATTGGATGGGGAGCTTCCCGTGCCCACCGTCCACGAGCAGTTCGGCGAGGACGGCCAGCTCAGCGATCAGGACCTGAAGCAGGAACTCATCGCCGCGATCGAGGCGCTCGTGCGTGCGATTGCTGAGCGTACCCGGGCGCTGGCCGGCCCTCGGGCGCCCTAAGCGGCACGTCGACTAGCCGAATTCCTCCTCCAGCACCCTGATCGCTCGGGGGGGTGCCCGCAGCACCGCCAACCGCGCGATCTCCCTCATCGCCGCGGCGAATCGAGACTCCAGCACCGGGTGCACGACCATCACCAGCCGCGCCTGCTCGCCCAAGCCCTTTTGCACCACGGACTTGACCGAGACGCCGCTGGCAGCCAGCACCTGGGCCACGCCTGCCAGCACGCCGGGCTCGTCGGCCACCTCCAGATGCAGATAGAAGGCCGAGACGACGTCCTGGACGATCTCCAGTGTCCTCGTCGTGGACGGTGTCGAGGCCGGCGGGATCATCGCGCTGATGACGTCGCCCAGAACCGCACTGGCGGTCTGCGGTCCGCCCGCGCCCGGGCCCGACATGGTGATCTCGGTGATCGTCTCCGATTCGACGGTGACGGCGTTGAACGGTCCGCTGATCGAGGCCAACGGGTGACCCGGATACAGGAACGCCGGATGTACTCGCACCGACAGGCCGCCGTTGATCCGCTCGGCGGTGCCGATCAGCTTCAGTCCCAGACCCAGTTCCCGGGCGTACTCCAGATCGTCCGGCTTGATCTGCGCGATCCCCTCGTACCGGACCTGGTTGAGGTGCACGGGGGTATCGAACGCGAGCCGGGCGAGGATCGCCATCTTCGCTGCGGCATCGCGCCCGTCAACATCCTCGGCCGGGTCGGCCTCGGCGTATCCGAGCCGCTGAGCCTCGGCCAGCGCCTGCTCATAGCTCAGGCCGGTGCGCGCCATCTCGGTGAGGATGAAGTTTGTTGTGCCGTTGACGATGCCGTGCACGCGATCGATGACCGCTCCCGCCAGCGACTCCTGCAGCACCCGGATCACCGGGACGACACCGGCCACCGCGCCCTCGAAGCGCAGCTGTACGTGCTCTGAGCGCGCTAGGTCCCACAGCTCCTCCCCGTACTGCGAGAGCAGCTGCTTGTTGGCGGTGACCACGTGACGCCCCGCCCGCATCGCTCGACGGACATAGTCGTAGGCTGGGTCGATCCCGCCGATAAGCTCGACGATCAGATCCGAGTCCTCCAGCAGCTCGTCGAAGGATCCGTGGGACCGGGTGAGGGTGCCTGACAGCTCGGGCCGCAGCCCAGTCACGTGCGCTACTCGGTCGGCGTGCTGAGGCAGCAGCCGCTCGAACGCCATGCCGACGGTTCCGCGCCCGAGCAGCCCGACGCGGAAGATCCCCGACTCGGCCCCGCCCACACTCACCCCTCGACGTCTCGCGCCATCAGATCCTCGTAGTTCTCCCGGCGAACCACCACCCGTGCGTTCCCCTCGCGACAGAAGATCACCGCTGGCCGCGGGATGGCGTTGTAGTTGTTGGCCATCGAGTACCCATAGGCGCCGGTGGCCGGAGTGAGCAGGATGTCGCCCGCGGCGGGATCGGGGAGCAGCGCGTCCCGGATCAGGACGTCGCCGGATTCGCAATGCTTACCGGCGACGTGACAGCGGAGGCCGCCGGAGGCCAGCGGACGGTCAGCAACGACGACCTCGTATGGAGCCTCGTAGAGCATCGGCCGCAGGTTGTCCGACATGCCGCCGTCTACCGCCACCCAGGTAGATACGTTGCGCTTGACCGTCTGCACGGTGTAGAGCGTCGCGGTCGAGTTGGCCACCAGCGCTCGCCCGGGCTCCAGCACCAGCCGCTTGGCCGGTCCGAGCTCGCGCTGGGCGGCGTCCACGAGCGCATCGACGTAGTCGGCGATCGTCGGCGGTCGCTGCGAGGCGGTGTAGGCCACACCCAGGCCGCCACCGAGGTTGTAGATGGGGAAGTCGCCGAGCTGCGCAATCATCCGGACCGCGGCCCGGAACGGCTCCAGGTCGAGAAGCTGGGAGCCGATGTGGAAGTGGAGTCCCACCAGCGACAGCTCCGAGCTGAGCGACAGCAGCTCGATGGCCGAGCGGGCATCAGCGAGCGAGAAGCCGAACTTGGAGTCGGCCTGGCCGGTGGAGACCGAGGCGTGGGTGTCCCCGGCGACGCCAGGCGTGACCCGAAGCAGCACGTTGGGGCGGACTCCGGCCGCAGTGGCGACGGTTCGTAGTCGTTCCAGGTCGTCAAAGGAGTCGAGCACGACATAGCCGACACCGGCCACGAGCGCCTCGTGCAGCTCGCTGGTCGACTTGGCGTTGCCGTGGAAGTAGATGCGGGCGGGATCGAAGCCGGCGCGGAGAGCCAGCGCCAGCTCGCCCCCGGAGGCCACGTCGCAGCCGAGGCCCTCCTGCGCCAGCAACCGGTAGACGGCGGTACAGGAAAAGGCCTTGGAGGCGAACAGCACATCGAAGTCCTGGTGGCGCGAGCGCATGTGCCCCACGAACGCCCGTGCCCGCCCCCGCAGGTCGTCCTCGGCGACGACGAAGGCCGGCGTGCCGAATTCGTGCGCGAGCTCCACCATGTCGCAGCCGCCGATCTCCAGGTGGCCGCGCTCGTTGATCGAGGTGCCGATCGGATACACGTGGGAAAGTTCGGAGGTGATGGCGCTCACGGCCGTCGATCATGCCATGCATGTGCTTGGCCAGTGCCCCGCCCGTCCCCCTCCGTGGCATGATCGGCCGGTGCGTCGGCTCCGGACGATCACCCCCGTCGCCCCCACCGAGCTCGCGGTCGAGGACGGGCTGGCGTACTCGCTGTGGTTGCCGGCGGCACAGCAACTGATTCACGGCGGGGTGGTGATCCTCCACGGCGCCGGGTCGTGCAAGGAAAGCCATCACGACTATGCGCGGGCGCTGCTCGCGGCTGGGTTTGCAGCCATCGTCTTCGACGCCCGCGGCCATGGGGCGAGCGGCGGGGCGCTGGACGGCCGGATCATCGACGACATCCTCACGGTCGCCGAGCTGCTGCGAAGGCGCTGTGGCAGCGAGGTCCCGCTCGCGCTGCGCGGCTCGAGCATGGGCGGATATCTCGCGCTGGTGGCCGCCTCAGCGGTGCGCGCGAACGCGGTGGTGGCGATCTGCCCGGCCGGCGCCGAAGGGCTGCGCCGAGGATTGTCCGGCGGGCGTTTCACCTTTCCCGTCGACGGACCGTCGCTTGACCGCCTGCTGGCCGAGCACGATCTCGAGGCCGCGCTGGCCGCGCTGCCGGTGCCGGTGCTGCTACTGCACGCCGAAGGCGACGAGCAGGTCCCGGTGGAGCAATCGCGGGAGCTGGCTCGGCATCTGCAGCATCCGGGCAGCCGGTTGATCGTCGTGCCGGGAGGCCATCACCGCTCGATCCAGCATGACGAGGAACTGCAGGCGGTGAGCCTGCGATTCCTGCGGCGTGCGCTCGTCGGCCGCGGGTGGCGTGAAGGGACCACGCCTTAGCTCAGGCCACTGAGAGCCCGCCGGGCCGGCGAGCGGGAGTGTGCAGCCCCCCGTTTCGGGCGTGCACGGCCAGCCACGCGAGACCGACGATCATCAGCGCGATGCTTTCGAGCTGCGGGGCCGTCAGCCCGATCAGCACGCGGTGGTTGCGGCGCACGAACTCCACCAGCAGACGTTCGGTGCCGGATAGCAGCAGGTAGAAGGCGAACAGCACCCCAACCCGAAAGCGGTCCCGCATCCGCCACAGCCACCAAGCGATCAGGCCCATGGCCAGCGTCTCGTAGATCGGCGTCGGCTGCACCCTAACCCCGGGTGGGGTCGGCACGGTGCCGTGGGGATAGCCCATCGCCCAGGGCAGCGTCGAGACCTTGCCATAGTCACCGTCGCCCGAGACCTGGCAGCCGATCCGGCCGATCGCGTAGCCCAACGCCAGCGGCACCGCGGCCAGGTCCAGCAGGCCGAGGTTGAGCAGGCCTCGCCATGCCGCCCACCCGACCACCGCCAATGCCCCTCCGATGACGCCCCCATACCAGACTAGTCCCGAGCCGGAGAACAGGCTGCCGATCAGGTCGTGCTTGACCTGGCCGTAGTTCTGGGCCAGGAAGTATGCCCGCGCTCCCACCAATCCCCCGATCATCGCCGCGAACGCCATCTCGTAGGCGTAGTCCGGCGGCTGGCCAAGCTCTCGCAGCCGGCGGGCCAGGATCAGGCCGGCAGCCACGAAGCCGCAGGCGAAGACGATCCCAAAGCTCTTCAGAGAGATGCCAAGCAAGTGGATCTCCGGCCGCATCGGCCCCACAGATTAGAGCGGGCCGCCCGCCCAGCGCACTGCCCAACCGAGGGCCATCAGCAATAATCCCGCCGCGGTGCTGCCAATGGTTGCCATTCTGTGCGGCGGTCGCGGGACGCGGTTGCAGGAGCACACTCAGTCGATCCCCAAGCCGCTGGTGGAGATCGGGGGTCAGCCGATCCTCTGGCACGTCATGCAGATCTACATCGCGCAGGGGTTCCAGCGCTTCGTCTTGCTCACCGGTTACAAGGCGGAGATGATCGAGGACTTCGTGCACCGGACGGACTGGCCGACGGGGGTCGAGGTCGGGTGCCTGTACACGGGACTGGACACACCCACCGGTGGGCGGCTGCAGAAGGTCGCCGAGGTGAGCTCGGCGGAGCGCTTCTGTGCCACCTATGCGGACGGCGTGGCCGATATCGACCTGCATGCCTTGCTGGATGAGCATCATCGGCACGCCCAGACGGGGACCATGACCGTGGTACGCCCGGAGCTGCAGTTCGGGGTGGCGGAGTTGAACGGCGAGGGGATCGTCAAGGGCTTCATCGAGAAGCCGCGCAGCGACCACTGGATCAACGGCGGATTCTTCTGCTTTGAGCCCGCCTTTCTCGAGTCCCTGCACGAGGAGTCCGTGCTCGAGCGCGAGCCGCTGGCTGAGCTGGCTGCTGCCGGAGAGCTCCGGGCCTTCCGTCACGACGGTTTTTGGGAGTGCATGGACACCTACAAGGACGCGGTTCTGCTCAACGACCTGTGGAGCGGTGGGAAGGCCCCGTGGAAGCTCTGGAACTGAGCGGGCGGTCGGCGCTGGTCACCGGTGCCTACGGCCTGCTCGGTACCTGGTTGGTCAAAGCTCTGGTCGAGCGAGGTGCGTCGGTGACGGTTATCCGTCGCGACGAGAACCCGCGGTCGGCGCTCATCCAGATGGGCCTGACGCCTCGGCTGAACGTCGTCCACGGCGACATATGCACCGATGGCCTCGTCGCCCGCGCGTTGTCCGAATACGAGGTCGAGACCGTTTTTCACCTGGCCGCGCAGACGATCGTGCCGACTGCGAACCGGTCCCCGCTGTCCACTTTTGAGACCAACATGCGCGGCACCTGGCTGCTGCTCGAGGCCTGCCGACAGCAGGGTACCGACAGCGTGATCGTCGCTTCCTCAGACAAGGCCTACGGCCGGCATGAGCGGCTTCCCTATCGGGAGGACTTTGCCCTGCAGCCTCGCTTTCCCTACGACGTGTCAAAGGCTGCCACCGACCTGCTGACTCGTTCCTACTGGCACACTTGGGGACTGCCGGTGGCAGTCACCCGGTTTGCCAACCTGTACGGCGGCGGCGATACGAACCGCTCGCGGCTCGTACCCGAGGCGGTGGCCGCGGCGCTGGCTGGTCGGGCCCCGATCGTCCGCTCGGACGGCTCCCCGGAACGTGACTTCCTCTACGTGGAGGACGCGGTGGCAGCGTACCTGGCGATCTGGGAGGCGCTCAGGCGCGGCGAGGGTCAAGGTGAGGCTTTCAACGCCGGCTGCGGCCGGCCCCGCCGAGTGCTCGACGTCGTGCAACTCGTGTGCCAGCTGGCGGGCACCGGGGTCTCGCCCGACGTACGTGGCGCCGGTACTCCGGCGGGTGAGATCGACCGTCAATGGGTCGACGCTTCCAAGCTCACCGAGCTGACCGGCTGGAGGCCCCAGATCGAGCTGGAAGAGGGATTACGGCGCACGATTCAGTGGCATCGTGAACCCGCGCTGGGCGCCGCTTCAGGCCCGCTTCACTGAGCTTCACAGGTCGCTTAGTCGGTCTGCCAAGATTGGATGGGATGGCAGGTTCAACCTCATTCGGACGCGATCCAGGGCTGCAAGCACGGATGCTGGTGACGCTGTTCCTGCTCGGGCTCGTCTACGCGGTGCTGGTCGCAGTGCTGTTCGCCTCCGGCGCCGGCGCGGTCACGATCGCCGTGGTGGCGGGAGCGCTGTTCCTGCTCCAGTACTTCACTTCGGACAAGATCGCGCTGATTTCGATGGGCGCCCGGGAGGTGAGCCCGGAGGAGGCGCCGCTGCTGCATGGAGCGGTTGAGCGGCTGTGCGTCCAGGCGGACCTCCCCAAGCCTCGGGTGGCCATCGCGCAGACGGCGATGCCGAACGCATTCGCGATCGGCCGCTCACCGGCAACCGCGACCGTGTGCGCCACCACCGGGATCCTGGAGCTGCTCTCGCCCTCAGAGCTCGACGGAGTGCTGGCGCACGAGCTCACCCACGTCCAAAACCGCGACGTGATGGTGATGACGATTGCCAGCTTCTTCGCCTCCATCGCCTCGTTCATCGTCCAGATGGGCTTCTGGTTCGGCGGGGCCTTCGCGGGCGACGACAACGAAGACGGTCCCGGAGTGATTGTCGTGATCCTGGTCTCGGCCGTGGTCTACGCGATCTCGTTCGTGCTCCTGCAGGCCCTCTCCCGCTACCGGGAGTTCGCCGCCGACCGCGGCTCGGCGATCATCACCGGCCGCCCCAGCGCCCTGATCAGCGCGCTGCTGAAGATCAGCGGGGGCATGGAGCGGATCCCCCAGCAGGATCTGCGCGCGGCTCGCGGCGAGATGGCCGCGTTCTACATCTTCCCGCCCCGGGCCAAGCAGACGGCGGCCACGCTGTTTGCCACCCACCCGACGCTGGAGGCCAGGATCGCGGCGCTGCAGCGGCTGGAGGCCCAGCTGCAGGGAACCGCTTAGGCGATCCGTCTGCGACCATCACGGACCAGTGGGTTTCCTGGACGTGATCACCGGGCGACGTAAGCTGGCTCCACCCGCCGCGGACCGGCTGTTCGCGATCAGCACGGCCTACGTGACCCTCGAGACCTCGCTCGGGATCACCTCTCGCGCGACGGCGGCGATCGTGTTCCAGCCGCTCTCGACCAGCGATTTCGCCTCGATCGTCCGCGACATGGAGGAGGTGGTGCGGGCCACCGCCGGTGACAGTGGCACGCGGGTCGAGGACTCCGACGACGCCTACGGCTTTCGCTGGCTGGTGCTGCGCGGAGAGAGCTTCGATGACCTGGTCGTGGGCATCAACGCGGTCAGCAGCGCCCTGGAAGCCGGAGGGTACGGGGAGCGAGTCCTGTGCGCGGTGTTCGCCTTCTCCGACTCGCAGAAGCGACCGCTGTACTGGATCTACAACTACAAGCGGGGCTCGTTCTATCCCTTCGTGCCCGCTCCCGGGCCTCAGCAGCGGGATCGCGAGCGGGAGTTGGTGCTCCAGGCGCAGATCGGTGCCGAGCTTCCGGTGGAGCCAGAGCTGGAACGATGGTTTCCGCTGTGGGGGATCCCGATCTGAGCTCACCACCTATACGCCGCGCATCCCAGCGACGTGCAGGCCCGTCCGGACCAGGATCTTGATGTCACTCCACAGCGACCAGTTGGCGGCATAGAGGAAGTCGATCTTGACCATCTCACCCAACGGGGGACGGACCGGACCCAGCACCTGCCAGGGACCGGTCATCCCGGGAGCGAGCTGGAGGCGCCGGCGGTGTGGACCCTCCACCAAGCGGTCCTCGTCGCTGATCAGCGGACGGGGCCCCACCAGGCTCATCTCGCCCTTGAGCACGTTCACCAGCTGGGGCAGCTCATCGAGCGACGCTCTGCGCAGCTGGCGACCGACCCGGGTCACGCGTGGGTCGGCGTGGAGCTTGAACACCCCCTCGGTCTCGTTTGCGGCGGCCAGCGCCTCCCGACGGTCCTCGGCACCGTCCACCATGCTCCGGAACTTGACCATCTCGAATTCCTCGCCATTGCGACCGACGCGTCGCTGACGGAAGAACACCGGACCTGGCGAGTCGAGCCTGACCGCCAGCGCGATCAGCGCGAACAGCGGCGACAGGATCACCAGACCGAACAGCGCACCGACGATGTCAAAGGCTCGCTTGACCACCCTAGAGGAGCGCCCGAGCCCGGGGCGCCTGATGCTCAGCACCGCCAACCCCCCCACTTCGTCGAACTCAACCGCGGAGCCGACCACCTCCAGCTCATTAGGCACGATCGAGACCTTGACCCCGACCGAGCTCGCCTTGGCCAGTGCCTCGAAGGCGAGGTCGGAACCCGCCCCGGCGCCGATCACGAAGATCCGGTGAACCCGGAGCTCTCGAACGAGCGGTTCCAGCTGCTCGATCGAGAACTGTTCCTGACGGCGATGCGTCCTCCCGGGCTCATACCGGGCCTGGCGCTCATCCTCGAGAGGTAGGAAGCCCACCACCTCGGTGTGCGCGGATGGGTCCAGCGACAGCCGCCGCGCCAGCCGTGTGCGACCAGCCGCGGTGCCAATCACGAGGACGCGCTCCCGGGGGGCCGAGCGTCGCGCGATCGCTCGCGCACCGGCCCGGCCGAGGACCAGACACAGCGCTGTGATCACCCACAACAAGGCAACGTCGTCATGTCCTCGACGCACGGCGCCGGCCGCCGCCAGCACCGACCAGGTGACGGCGATCGCCGCCGCCAGCGCGAGCAATGCCGGAGTCTCATCGAGTGTGGACTTCCTCAGCACGACTTCGTCGTGGTCGTAGCGGCCCGCCACTTTGGCCAGGAGCACGGTCGCTGGTAGCAGCACCAGGCTGCGGGCGGAAAAGCCCGCGGCACTCAGCGCGCCAAGCAGCAGCAGCGACACGAGCACGGCAAGGACATCAGCCGTGATCAGCAGTCGCCGGAAGATTGCGTCCCGCAGCGTCGGCAACGGCTGCCCCGTGACAACCTCAGCTCCCGAGGATGGGAGGGGCTGCGAGCCGCGCCCCCTCAGCGCGGACTTCGGTTGGCGCCCCAGCCATGCCGGTACGACGGCTTTCCACCCCGCCGATGAAGCGCTTCGGTCGCTGACCCGGTCTCTATCGCTCAAGCTTCGGGGCTCCGCGCTCAGATCTCCACGGCCGATGCCGAGATTGGCTCACCATGAGGCCAAGCTACCGCTGCTGTCGGGCTGGTGCACTTTGCCAGGAGCCAGGACGGGCCAAACCCGGTGAGCGGCGGCCAGTACGAGCGTCAGCCCGGGATCAGGCCCTCACCGCTGAATTCGGCCTTTGCCTCCTCGAGCGAGACATCCGGCGGCGGGAGGATCAGCGCCGATCCCGACAGCTCCTCCGCGTCCAGGGGGCGCCCGTGCGTGCGCACGAAATCAAGCAGCTTGTCGAACGCCGTCCGGAACCGCTGCTCGTCGGCCGCGGCGCACGCGGCCACGGCTTCATTGTCGAGCTCGTCGAGGATGGGGACGTCCTCGTCTTGAAGCTGATACTGCCCCTCGGTGGCGATCCGAACGATCACGGTGCCGGTTCCTGGGCTCCGGTGCTCGTGCTCTGCCCAGTGCCCGCGCTGCCTCCTGACTCGAGCTGGCCGGCCGGCGAACCGCTGCCGAGCTCGGCCTTCATCTTCTCCAGTTCGGAGTCGACTTCGCTGGTGCTGGAGAGCTGCTTGAGCTGACGATCGATGTCGTCCTCGCCGGAGCCGAGTTGGGTCAGATCCTCGAACGTACCCGCAGCCTCCAGCTCCTGCACTGCGTCCGCGCGCGCCTTCATGTTCTCGGTCTTGTCCAGCGCCCGCTGCATGGCCAAGCCGACGTCGGCCATCTCCTCACCGACGCCGGTCGCCGCTTCGGAGATCCGGACCTGCGCCTCGGCGGCCGAGTACTGGGCCTTGATGACCTCCTTCTTGGAGCGGAACTGCTCGATCTTCGTCCGCAGCTTCTGCTCGGAGGCGGTCATCTGCTCCTGCTGCTGCTCGAGCTGGCCAATCTGGCTGTCCAGGGACTGAAGCTCGGTCTGAGCAACATTCTTGCGCTCGAGCGCCATGCGCGCCAGCTCCTCGTTGCCCGCCGACAGCGCCTGGCGAGCCTGCGTGTCCAGCTTCACCACCTGCTGTCTGAGCTTCTCCTCCTGCAACTGCAGGCGCTTCTTCGACGTGACGACGTCGGCGATTCCCTTCTTGACGTTCTGCAGCAGCTCAATCTGCTTCTGATAGCTGTATTCGAGCGTCTCCCCTGGATCCTCCGCCCGGTCGAGGAGCTTGGAGATCTTGGCTTTGACGACGGTCGACATGCGCCCGGAAAGGCCCGGCATCGCATCCTCCTTGGCGGGTGGCTGGACGTGCCTTCCTAGCGTACTGCCCCGCAGAGGCTAGGGTTTGGCTGTGGAGGCAAAGCCCGCCTCAGAGTCCAGCACGCAGATCGTCCACTGGATGGGCGTGGCCGACGCTAACAGCGCCGGCAACATCCACGGCGGGACGGTGATGAAGCTGGTCGACGAAGCCGCCGGGGCCACCGCGATCAAGCACTCCCGCCGCCGCGTGGTCACCGCGGGCATGGACCGGATGACCTTCCTGGTGCCGATTCACGTCGGGGAGCTGGTCAGCTTCTCGGCCTCGGTCAACGCCGCATGGCGGACATCGATGGAGGTAGGCGTCCGCGTCCAGGCCGAGAATCCTCGCACGGGCCAGGTGCGTCACACCAACACCGCCTACCTGACGATGGTCGCGCTCGACGAGGAGGGCAACCCGGCAGCGGTGCCGCCGGTACTAGCGCAGACCCCAGACGAGGTGCGGAGGATGCGCGAGGCTGAGCTGCGGCGGGCCAATCGGCTGGCCGAGCGCTCGGAGATCGTCCGCCATCGTGAGGCCGTGGAGAGCGATCCGCCAATATGAGTGGCGGCTGCCCTACAGCCCGCTGGGGTGTCGAGCCATGAACCCCGAAGGGTGCTCGTACAACGGCCGCCAGCGGGGACCAGTTCCCGGCGGTGGGTTGGGGTCGGCCTCGGCCGAGGTGTCAAACCGAATCCCAGCGATCTCCACGAACGCGTGACCGGGATTGGTATAGACGGTGATCCAGCGACCAAGCCCGCTGACTCCCCAGCCCATGAAGTCGCTCGAGTCCATCGGAGTCTGGATCAGGCCCGCGGCGTGAAGGACGTATGAGACCGAGCCCGAGCAGTCATAGCCGGCATCGTTGAAGCTGCCGTGACCGCCGCCGTAGATGTAGGGCTTGTGGCGGATCTGGTTGCCCGCCCAGATCGCCTGTTTGACCGCCAGCGGAGCATCCGAGGGCGCATAGGCCTGGCCGCGGATGATCTGGCCCACGGATCCGGGCACCGTCGGATGCGAGGGAGTGCTGACCGCAGGCGCCGGCGCACCAAAGCCCGCGCCCCCCGAGGCACCGATCGCCTGCGTCGAGGGATGGCCGGTTGATCCTGAGGCGGACGCAGCCGCAGCGCCGGGGAGTGCGGCTACGACAAGATAGGCAACGGCCAGCTTTGTAACCCGCAAATCTGCTCTCTTTCGTCGGCCTGCGGGGTTAGCTGTCGGGCTGGCGCTAAAAGAGCCTGCGCCTCCCGCGGATTCACCGCGGAATTAGCCCCTGGGGATTTGGGTCCCCCGCTCCGCGGCTTGGCCATCCGCGGATTCGGCGTTGCGGCAATATACAGGGACATGCGGAAGTCGTTACATCCGCCCAGCGATTGGGTGACGGCGGCGCGGCGGGTGGTCGGTTCGCAGCGACAAGTAGTCGCTTCGGCGCGGCGCTTGGTCGCTTCGCCAGGCAACGTAGTCGGTCGGGCGCGGCCGGTCCTCGCTCTGACGCTGCTGAGCGCGAGCCTCAGCGCCTGCGGGGGGGGCACGCAGCTGATCACCGAGCCGGGGTCGGTGGCGGGCGTGCAGTCCCAGACCCACCAGGCCAGCCAGAAGCTGGGGTTTCCGACCGTCGCGACCAAGAACACAACGCGCGTAGCCGGAGCCGATCCAGTCGCCGACGCCGCCGGCGTGGCGCTGGCGGTGTATCCGTCCTCGGGAGCCGGCACTCACCCACCGGCGATCGTGCTGGCGCCGAGCGGAGATTGGCAGGCGGCGATCGCCGCCTCGGTGCTGATGGCGCCGCCGATCAGAGCGCCGCTGCTGCTGTCCGGTCCCACCTCGTTGCCGTCGGCCAGTGCCGACGCGCTGCGCGCGCTGGCCCCCACCGGCTCCGACCAGGCTGCTGGGGCACAGGTCATCCGCGTCGGGAACGTGCCCACGCCCAGCGGTCTGCGCTCGACCGCGATCGCCGGACAGGATCCCTACACGCTGGCCGCGGCGATCGACCGCTTCGCCGCGGCCGTCAACGGACGTACCAGCGCCAACGTGGTGGTCGCCTCAGGAGACGATCCTGGCTACGCGATGCCCGCGGCGGGATGGGCGGCGGAGAGCGGCGACCCGGTGCTCTACGTCACCGCCTCCGGGATCCCGCAGCCAACCCGCCAGGCACTGCTTTCTCATCAGCATCCCAACATCTACGTCCTGGGCCCCACGAGCGTGCTCCCGGACAGCGTCCTGTCCCAGCTGGCCAAGTACGGCAAGGTCAAGCGGGTGGGCGGGCAGGACCCCGCCGCCAACTCGGTCGCCTTCGCCAGCTACCGGGATCCTGCTTGCGCCTATGGCCAGCCGTGTGCGCACGTACCCGGAAGCTTTGGCTGGGCGATGCGAAGCCCCGGTCACGGCTACGTGCTGGTGAACTCCCACCGCCCGCTCGACGCCGCCGCTTCGGCGGCGCTCTCCTCCAGTGGCGACTACGGGCCGCAGCTGCTGGTGGACAATCCTTCTACGCTTCCCTCCTCGGTGTTGAACTACTTTCTCAACTACGCCACTCCGGGCTACACCCAGGAAGGACCGACCGCGGCTGTCTACAACCACGGTTGGGTGATCGGCGACGCGAGCGCGATCGCGGTCTCGGTGCAAGCGCAGATGGACAACCTGCTGGAGGCCGTTCCCCAGCGATGAGCCAGGCTGAGCATCCCAGCCGGCTCCGCCAGGGCCGCGAGGTCACGATCGAGGACGTACGACAGCTGATGGGCGCCTCCACGCCGCATTTCGCCCTCCAGCTGCGCGAGCGGATCCGGGCGCTGATCGGAACCCTTCCGGCCGATCACCCCGCCCGAATCGAGGGCGAGCGAGAGATCGCGCGACTGAACCGCATCGCCTTCACTGGTGAGGTGCGCGGTCACGAGGCCGAGCCGGGTCTCTCGCCGCTGCCGAGCGTTTCCCCAGGCGCGAGAAGCTGAGCTTGCGGGATTCCCGGCGCGGCGAAGCCAAGAACTCCGGGCGGCCAAGTACGTTTAAGCCCTTGTGAGCCACAATCGCTTCGTATCCGTCATCGGGCTCGGCAGGGTCGGTCTTCCCCTGGCGCTGTCCTTCGCCGATCACGGGCTGAGGGTGCTCGGGATCGACCACGACCCGGGGGTGCTGGAAAGCCTGCGGGCCGGGCGGATGCCCTTCCAGGAGGCGGGAACCCAGGAGCTGCTGGAGCAGGTACTCCGCAGCCACCGCCTGGAGCTGTCCGAACGGGCCGTGGACGCCGCGCAGGCGGACGACATCGTCATCACCATCGGCACCCCGTCGTTCTCGCACGTGGAGAGCGATCTGCGCGAGGTTCGGGCGGCCGTGGACGACCTGATGCCGCTGCTGCGTGACGGGCACGCCCTGATCCTCCGCTCGACGATCGCTCCGGGAACGACCGAGTTCGTCGCCGGGTACATCGAGAAGCGTCGTGACCTGCGGGTCGGCGAGGACGTGTTCGTCGCGCACGCTCCGGAGCGGATCGCCGCCGGCAGGTTCCTGGCCGAGATCGTCTCGCTGCCGTGCATCATCGGGGGGGTCGGCGAGAGCTCGACCGATCGCGCGGCGTCACTGTTCGCGGTCTTCGGTGCGCCGATCGTCAAGACCACGCCGGTGCAGGCCGAGCTGGCGAAGATCTGGACCAACATCCTCCGCTACGCGCACTTCGCGCTGCCCAACCTGCTGATGATGGATTGCGACCGCTACGGCGCCAACGTGTTCGAGGTGATCGACCTGGTCAACCGTGACTATCCCCGAGGCGGGATGGCCAGGCCCGGGATGACCGCGGGCACCTGTCTGCGCAAGGACTTCGCTTTCTCGGAGGAGCGCTCGGCCGCCCCGGGAATGCTGCTGGCGGTGTCCCGGGTCAACGAGGCGGTGCCGCTGTTCCTGGTGGAGGGGATCAAGCGCCGCATCGGCAGCCTCGCCAACCGCAAGGTGGCGGTGCTGGGTCTAACCTTCAAACGCGACACCGATGACGAGAGGGACTCACTCTCCCCCAAGCTGATCCGGCTGCTGGAGCGCGAACTGGCCGATGTCGCCGTCTGCGATTCCTACGCGCGGACGCCTACCCAGCCGCTGATCGAGACGGTGGCCGATGCCGACGTGGTCATCGTGGCCACCAACCACTCTGAGTTCGAGCAGCCGGCGGCGATCGACGAGATCGTCACTCGCAGCGCCGACGACTGCCTGCTCGTAGATCCCTGGAACTCGCTCGGGACCAAGCAGGTCTTCGCCTATGCCGGTGAGATCACGATGCTGCGCAGCGAGCACCACGGCGCTCAGGATCTGCACGAGCTGCGATGAGCCGTGTCCTGGTGACTGGTGGCGCCGGCATGATCGGCGCGGCGGTGGTCAAGCGGCTGCTGACTGAGCCCGTGGAGGTCCGGGTGTGCGACCACCGTCCCGCGCCTGACTGGATGCACAGACGGTGCGAGATCCATCAGGGCGATCTGCGAGACCGGGAGGTGGCGCGCGAGGCAGTTATCGGCTGCACGCATGTGATCCACCTCGCCGCCATCGTCGGCGGCATCGCCAACTTCCACAGGCTCCCATTCACGCTGACCGAGGTCAACAACACGCTCAGCGGCACAGTCGCTCATGCCGCCGTGGAGGCCCGCGTACAGCGATACGTCTACGTCTCCTCCTCGATGGTGTTCGAGCGCGCACAGGTTTTTCCCACCGCCGAGGAGCACTTGACCGACTTGCCCCCGCCGTTGTCGGCCTATGGCTTCTCCAAGCTTGCCGGCGAGATCTACACCCGCGCCGCCCACGACCAACACGGGCTGCCATACACGATCTGCCGCCCGTTCAACGCCTACGGACCAGGCGAGTTCCCCGACCGTGACGAGCCGGGGATTGCGCACGCCGTTCCGGACCTGATCGCCAAGGTGCTCTCAGGCCAGCGGCCGCTGCAGATTTTCGGCTCCGGTGAGCAGACGCGGACACTCACCCATGTCGAGGACATCGCCGACGGGATCGTCACGGCGATGATCTCCCCCGCAGGCGAGAACGAGGACTTCAACATCTCAGCCTCGCAGGAGCTGACGGTGGCGCAGATCGCCCGGCTGATCTGGGAGGCCTGCGGCGCGGATCCCCACGACTTCGAGCTGGCGCACCGTCAGACGTTCGCAGTCGATGTCAAGCGTCGCTGCCCGTCGGTCGAGAAGGCATGGCAGCTGCTTGGCTGGAAGGCCCATGTCGACCTGGCTGACGGGATCACCGAAACCGTCCAGTGGCTGCGTGAACAGGACGCGAACCTACAGGAGGCGCACAGATGAGCGCTCGCCGCGCTTTGATCACCGGCATCACCGGCCAGGACGGCTCGTATCTGGCCGACTTCCTGCTCGACCAGGGATACGAGGTGCACGGGATGGTCCGCCGCTCCTCGACCGAGAAATTCGACCGGATCGAGCACATCCGTGACCGCGTCGTGCTTCATCAGGGGGACCTTCTCGACCAGCGTTCACTGGTCGACACGCTGCGCGACTGCGACCCTGAGGAGATCTACAACCTGGCGGCGATGTCCTACGTCGCGGCTTCGTGGGCACAGCCAACCTTAACCGCCGAGTTCAGCGGGATTGGCGTCACCCGGCTGCTGGAGGCAATGCGCGAGACCGCCCCGCGAGCACGCTTCTACCAAGCCTCCTCAAGCGAGATGTTCGGCAAGGTGCTCGAGGTCCCGCAGACCGAGCGCACTCCGTTCTATCCTCGCTCTCCTTACGGCGTGGCCAAGGTCTACGGGCACTTCATCACGGTCAACTACCGCGAGTCCTACGCGCTCCACGCCACCAGCGGGATCCTCTTCAACCACGAGTCGCCCCGTCGCGGGCTGGAGTTCGTCACCCGCAAGATCACCTGGCACGCGGCCGCAATCAAGCTGGGTCTCGATGTCAAGCTCCGGCTGGGGAACCTCGACTCCGAGCGCGACTGGGGCTTCGCGGGGGACTACGTTCGCGCGATGTGGCTGATGCTCCAGCAGGACGAGCCCCAGGACTTCGTGATTGCCACCGGAGAGTCACATTCGGTGCGTGAGTGCCTGGAGGTCGCCTTCGACCATGCCGGGCTGTCTATCGAGGACCACCTGGTTCTCGACCCCGGGCTGATTCGTCCCGCCGAAGTGGAGCACCTGATCGGGGACGCCACCAAGGCCCGACGGGTCCTCGGATGGGAGCCGGAGGTGAGCTTCGAGGCTCTGATCCGGATGATGGTCGACTCCGACGTGGAGCTGCTTCGGCAGGAGATCTCGCGGCGAGGGGTGCCCGCCGACGTCACCGCGTCGGCGCCCTCGATCAACCCGAGCGAGCCACGCTGAACTGACACCCGGGGGTCTCCAGCCCGGCGAACATCTCGTCAGGCTCGACGCAGCGCTCCGGGGCAAGACGCCCGTCGCGTCCAGCCAGCGCCGGGCCAGCAGCTCGGGTCCGGTTGCCGGCGGGCGCGCCATGTAGCCTCGCTTGATGATGATCCCCAGGCCGTGGCCGCCAAGAACCGAGGCATGAGCACCTTCGAACGGCTCGCCGACCTGCCCCTGGAGGTGGAGCGCTACACGCTGGAGGGTCTGAGCGCCAACGTCTCCAGTGGGTTCGAGCGACTCTCCACCGTCGTGCACCTGCACGGCGGCGGGCTCGAGGGCGTGGGCGAGGACGTCGTCTATGACGCGGTCGATCACGTCGCGCTCCAGCAGGCTGGTCCGGTGCACGACCTCGCAGGTCGCCATACGCTGGCTGAGTTCTGCACTCGGGTCGACGCCTTGGACCTGTTCCCGGTGGCCCCCCAGCGGGAGGTCTCAAAGCTCTACCGGCGCTGGACCTTCCACAGCGCAGGCCTTGATCTGGCGCTGCGCCAGGTGGGTAAGCCTCTGCACGAGGCTCTGGGGCGCCAGCCCGGTGCGGTGAACTTCGTCGTCTCGCTGCGCCTGGGCGAGCCACCGAGCCTCGACCCGATCACCCGGCGGCTGCGGCGCTATCCGGCGCTTCGCTTCAAGCTCGATCCCACCAGCTCCTGGACCCCGGAGCTGGTCGAGGCGCTCAGGGCCACCGAGGCCGTCGACTCGGTCGACTTCAAGAGCCTCTATCGCGGGACCGTGGTCGACCAGCCGCCAGACCCCCTGCTCTACGAGCGCGTGGTGAACGCATTCCCGCACGCGTGGATCGAAGACCCGGATGTGGAGACGCCAGAGACCGCGGCGGTGCTCGCCGAGCATCACGACCGCATCACCTGGGATGCCCTGATCCACTCGATCACCGACATCGAGTCGTTGCCCTTCCCGCCCCGGATGGTGAACATCAAGCCGTCGCGGATCGGTGGCCTGCAGAAGCTCTGCGACACCTACGACTACTGCGCCGAGCGTGGGATCGGCGCTTATGGCGGCGGCCAGTTCGAGCTCGGGCCCGGACGCGGGCAGGCGCAGTACCTGGCTTCGCTGTTTCATCCCGACACGCCCAACGACCTGGCCCCCAGCGGCTTCAACTTCGACGATCCTCCGGCGGGTCTGCTCACCAGCCCGCTGCCGGTCGCCGCCGAGCCGCTCGGCTTTCGCTGGGGAGGCTGAGCCGGGCCTCCGAGCCATCAGCTACAGCTCGAGCAGCAGCTTTCCCTGCACTCGACGCTGCTCCAGCCGGGCGAAGGCCTCGTTTACCTCCTCCAGCGCCAGCACCTCTCCGATCGACACCCGCAGCTGCCGATCCCGCAGCGCTACCAGCGCCGCCGCCAGTCCCTGCCGCCGCTCCTCGGTATCCAGCTGAATGCCGCCGTAGCCAAGCACGGACAGCATCTTGCGGTAGAGCGTCTGCATGTTGAAGGTGACCTCAGCCCCGGCCGAGGTGCCGAACGAGACCAGCCGTCCGCGCGGCACGAGCGCCTCAACCGAAACCCCGACGAAATCGCCGCCCAGCGGGTCGAACACCACTGTCGGCTCCAGGTCGGTCAGCGCCGAGCGCAACTCGCGGTCGCCGCCGATCACCGTCCGTGCCGCCCCCTGCCGCTCGATCAGCGCCGCCTTCTCAGCCGATCCGGTCTGCCCCCACACCGTGGCCCCCACCGCCGCGGCAACTGAAACGACGATGCTGCCAACCCCGCCCGAGGCCCCGAGCACCAGCACGCGATCCTGCGCCTGCACGGCGGCCAGCTCATGCACCACCTGCCACGCGGTCAGCCCGGCGACCCCCATCGCCGCCGCCTCCCGCACCTGCACACCCTCGGGCAGCTCGTGCACCGCGGCCCCTGGCACGATCGCCGCGCCCGCCCAGACGCCGTCCCGGCTCGAGCCCAGCCCCTCCCCGGCCACCAGCACAGCGGTGCCATCCTCAAGTGTCCCCGCCGCCTCGCCCCCGAGCGTCCGCGGCAGCGGAGCCTCGGCGCCGACGAGCCCCTGGGCCAGATAGCGATCGATCGGGTTCACGCCGCCGTAGCGCAGCTGCACGCGTACCTCGCCATCGCCGGGCGGTGGCAGCTCGATCGTCTCCACCTCAAGTCGGCGGCCGGGCTCGGATAGCCGAGCCGCCTTCACCGAAGCACTGCTTCCGGACACGCTGGGACCACTACCCGCTACAACGGGAAATAACTTCAAGCCCGCGGACAGGAGACCTGAGATGGCATCGACAGCAGAGCTGAGCGGAACTGTGGCCCTTGTGACCGGCGCCTCCAGCGGGATCGGCGAGGCGACAGCCCGGGCCCTGGCCCAGCGAGGCGCCGCGGTGGCGATCGTCGCTCGCCGCCGGGAGCGACTGGAGGAGCTCGCGGGCAGCATCGGTCAGAGCGGCGGGCGGGCACTGGTGATCGAGGCTGACGTCACCCTCAAGGAGCAGGCCGAGCAGGCGGTGCAGCAGACCGTCTCCGAACTCGGTCGCCTCGACACGCTGGTCAACAACGCCGGCGTGATGCTGCTCGGTCCTGCCGTCGACGCGCCGTTGGAGGAGTGGGAGCGGATGCTCGCCGTCAACGTGGCCGGCCTCCTGTACTGCGCCCACGCCGCCCTACCGCACCTGCTGGCGGCGGCCCAGGACGGACCACGAGAGGTCTCCGACATGATCAACATCAGCTCGGTCGCTGGCCGGGTCCCACGTAGCGGCAGCGGTGTCTACAACCTGACCAAGCACGGCGTCGGCGCGTTCAGTGAGTCGCTGCGACAGGAAATCACCGGGCGCCATGTCCGCGTCTGCCTGATCGAGCCAGGCGCAGTCGAGACCGAGCTGTCCTCGCACAACCGTCCTGAGGTCCTGGAAGGGCTGGTTCGCCGCTTCGGCAAGATCGAGCGCTTGGATGCGCAGGACATCGCCGACGCGATCGGCTACGTCGTCACCCGGCCGCGGCGCGTGGCCATCAACGAGGTGCTGATCCGCCCGACCGAGCAGGAGGGATAGCGCACTCGGCCGCCCCGAGGTTCGCGCTCCCCGCCGGGAACCCGCGGCCTGAACCACGACCGCCGCAGAGACACCACATGGCTGCTGGTCTCGAGGGTGTCGTACTGTACGCCGGCGACTGACGCGTCAATCAACGGTGGGAGAGCGGGTCTTGGACGAACGACTGGGTATCGCTGGCGCGGGAACGATCGCCACTGGGCTGGCCGTCGCAGCCGCCAGCGCCGTTGAGGTGATGCTGTGGGCTCGCTCGGAGGAGTCGGCCAACCGGGCGCGAGCACTGATCGACAAGGGATGCGGGAAGCTCGGTGGGGTCGATCCCGAGCGGGTGACCGTCGTCACCGACCTCGACGACTTGGCTCAGGCGACGTTCCTGGTTGAGGCCGTCGTCGAGCATCACGGCAGCAAGGCCGAGGTGCTCTCAGATCTCGGCCAGCTGGCCCGCGAGCAGCGCGAGGATGCGATTTTGGCCACGACCACCTCGTCGTTGTCGATCGCCGAGCTGGCGCGGGAGAGCGGCCATCCGGAGCGGTTCGTGGGACTCCACGTTTTCAACCCGGTGCCGAGGATGAAGCTGGTGGAGCTGGCGTTCCCGCACCAGGCCAGCGAGGGCACCCGCGCCCGGGCCCGCGCGCTGTGCCAAGCGCTGGACAAGACCGCGGTCGAGGTGCCGGACATTCCGGGCTTCGTCGTCAACCGGCTGCTGTTCCCGTATTTGTTCAGCGCCGTCGAGCTGATGGACGCGACGGGGATGGACCCTGCCGACGTCGACCGGTGCATGAACCTAGGCGCGGGGATGCCCATGGGTCCGATCGCCCTGCTGGATTTCGTTGGTCTGGACGTTGCCCAGGCGATTGGCGAGACGATCGGTGTGGCCGTGCCGGCGAAGCTCCTGAGCCTGGCCGCCGACGGGGCCCTCGGGCGCAAGGTCGGGCGCGGCTTCTACAACTATGACTGAGCTTTTAGCGCCCTTTGAGATAGGCGGAGCAGACTACGCGTCACGACGTACCTCATAGCAGCACCTCCTCCCCCATGAGCAAGAGGCCGGTCCGTTCCCCGCGGGCCGGCCTCTTCTCTTGGGCGTAATGAAGCCGGCCCAGCCACGGACCGGCTTCTCTCTCCTCTCAACCACCGGGGATGCTGCTCACCCGATGTTGCCCGGATGGAAAATGTAATGAATGTCGCGAGCGGATGCGAGCCTCACTGCGGCTGGGGCTGCGCTGGAGCGCTCCGGCGATGCCTGATCCGCACCGCCTCGACTCGGTTCTGACGCACCGACTCGACCCTAATCGAGTAGCCGTTGGCAGCGATTGTGTCGCCGCGCTTGGGGAGTCGGCCCAGCTCGGCGAACACGAACCCGCCCACGGAGTTGTAGGCATCCGTATCGACCGGCAGCTCTAATCCGTAGTCGTCGAGGTCGGAGACGGCGACATGACCGCGCACGAACCAGTCGCCGTTGGCCAGGCGCCTGACGGCGCCGCCGGCCGGGTCGGTCTCGTCGGCGATCTCCCCCACCACCTCTTCGATGATGTCCTCGGTCGTCACGATCCCGGCGGTGCGGCCGTACTCGTCGATCACGATCGCCAGCTCGGTGCGTTCGCGCTGCAAGTCGGCGAGCAGATCGTCCAGTGGCTTGGTCTCCGGCACCAGCGGAGCCTCCCGTACGAGGCCCGCGAAATTGGCCTCCTCCCCTTGGGCCATCAGCAGCTTGACCAGCTGGTTGACGTGGACGATGCCCTTCACCCGGTCCTGGTTCTCGTCCTCGGTGACCACCAGGCGAGAGTGACCGGTGGAGACACAGCGACGCAGGGCCTCGTGCACGGTCTCGGTCAGGTCCACGGTGACCACCGCCGGGATCGGGGTCATCACCTGCCTGGCCTCCTGCTCGTGCAGGTGGAACACGCCCGTGAGCATGTCCGCCTCACCGGCGTCCAGCTGACCATCGCTCTGGGACTCGACGATGATCCGCTTGAGCTCGTCGGGCGTGCCCCCCTCGGGCTCCGCGTCGGGGTCAGTGCCGATCATCCGCAGCATCCGCCGCGAGGAGGCGTTGAGCGCGATGATGAACGGGTGGAATACGACCCGGAAGAACTGCAGCGGGCGGGCGATCCGCCTGGCTACCCCCTCCGGATGCTGGATCACGTACAGCTTCGGCACCATCTCTCCGACCGTCACCTGGGCGACCGTGATCAGCATGTAGCTCAGGATCACGGCGATCACCACCGAGGCGGCGCGGCCGAGCGCCTTGCCGAGCAGCGGCTCGAGCACGTGGGCGATGGCCGGCTCGCCGAGCGCGCCGATCCCGATCGAGGCCATCGTGATCCCGACCTGGCAGGCGGAGATGTAGTCGCCGATCTGCTCGCTCTGCTGCAGAGCCAGCCTCGCACCCCGCGCGCCCTCCTCGGCCAGCGTCGCCAGCCGCGGTCGCCGCGAGCGCACCAGGGCGTATTCGGCGATCACGAAGAACGCGTTGACCAACACCAGCAGCGCCGTGAGGATGATCAGTAGCGCCTTCACCCGGCCTCCAGCCCTCCGGTGGCTCCGGGTGGGATCCTGCCCGGCGCGGAGTCTTCATTCCGCGCGCTGCGACTTCGGGGAGGGTCGTCGTTCATCTGGGCGACGCGCGGAACGGTAGCAGCCGCAGGTGGGGACTCTGCGTGCCTAGACCAGCGCGTCCAGCTCCCGGGCGAGCTCGAAGTCCGCGATCGTGAGCCCACCGGCGGCGTGGTTGGTCAACGACAGTCTGACCTTGCTCCACCCGTGTACGAGAATGTCGGGATGGTGGTTGGCCCGCTCGGCGGCGTCGGCCACGCGGTTGACGAACGCGATCGCGCCCACGAAGTCCTCGAACTTCAGCTCACGGACGATCTCATCCCCCTGACGCTGCCAGGAGCTCTCCTGCAGACGTGCCTTGATCTCCTGCTCGCCGAGCAGCTCTGCCATATCGTTCCCCTGTTCATGCGAATCGTCAGCCTCGTCCCTTCCGCGACCGAGATGCTGTTCGCGCTCGGCCTTGGCAGCGACCTTATCGCCGTCACCCACGAGTGCGACTACCCGGCGGCCGCGGCGGAGCTGCCGAAGGTCACCCGTGACGTGCTGCCGCCTGGCCTCAGCGCCGCCGAGATCGACGCCGCGGTGAGGGAGCGCACAGTGGCCGGAGAGTCGATCTACGAGCTCGACGACGAGGCGCTCCACGAGCTTCAGCCCGACCTCATCGTCACCCAGGCGCTGTGCACGGTGTGCGCGGTCTCGTTTGAAGATGTCCGGGCGCTCGCGGAGGAGCTCCACAGCCAGCCGCAGGTGATCTCGCTGGACCCGCACACGGTCGGCGAGGTGCTGGGCGACGCCCGCACGATCGCCCAGGCCGCTGACGCCAAGGACGCCGCGGTGGAGCTGGTGCGAGCGGCCTCGACACGGATCGACCGGGTGCGGCTGGCTGTCCGTGAGGCGCGGCGCCCCCGGGTAGTGGCCCTGGAGTGGCTGGATCCCCCTTTCGTCGCCGGCCATTGGACTCCGCAGCTGATCGAGTACGCCGGCGGTGAGGACGTGGCCGGCTTTGTCGGCGAGCGCTCGGAGCAGCGATCGTGGGATGAGCTCGCCGCTACCCAACCGGACCTGGTGATCGTGATGCCGTGCGGTTATGACGCGGAGATCGCGCATCGTGAGGCGGAGATGCACCGTGACCAGCTGGCCGCACTGGGCGCTGGCGAGGTGGTGGCGGTCGATGCCGCCTCGTACTTCTCCCGCCCCGGACCGAGGATCGTCGACGGGCTCGAGCTGCTGGGGCACATCCTGCACCCCGAGCTCTTCCCGCACGCGCCGGCTCAAGCGCTGACGGTAGAGCTCTGACGCACGATCCCGTGGGCGCTCATGAGCAGCTCAGGAGCGCTCACCGGGCTGCAGATGACACGTGTCGGCCTGAGCAGTCCCAGCCCGCCGCGTCGGGCCTCTCCGTCCTGACCGTGGCCTCTGCTCAGGCGCCGAAGCCGATGCCGTTCGGAGCCAGTCCGTGGCTGCCGGCAACCGCGATTGCGCCCGCGACGCTGGCCGCCGCCAGGATGGCGCAGCCGCCCAGCGCTAGCGCCGGGACCCGACGACGTTCGGCCAGCTCCACCACCAGCCACCCGGTGATGAGCCCGCCGGCCAGGCCGCCGAGGTGGCCGCCGATCGAGATCCCACGGATGCTGACCGAGAACAGCAGGTTCAGCACCAGCACCGGCGCCAGACCGCTCTGCCACAGCGGGATCCCGCGTGTTCGGGCGACGACGATGAGCGCGCCAAAGATGCCGAAGATCGCTCCGGAGGCGCCGACGGTGAGGGCGGTGGGTTGAAACAGCAGCGCCCCGAACGACCCGGCGAACAGAGACACTAGGTACACCGCGGCGAAGTTCACGCGCCCGATCGCGGGCTCCAGCGCCTGCCCGACGAACCACAGCGAGAGCATGTTGATGAAGATGTGGGCGATCCCTTCGTGCAGGAAGCCGGCAGTGAAGATCCGCCAGTACTCGTGGTTGTGGACGATCGCCGGCCCAAACAGACCCCCCTTCTCGATCACCGTGCCCCCGCCCGCGGTCCCGAGCGATCCCGAGGTCGCCACCTCGGCGACGAACACGGCGACGTTGATCGCGATCAAGGCCTGGGTGACGATTGGAGTGGACGGCAGCGAACGCAGAGTCTTGACCTTGGTGCGCTCGCGCGAGCACTCGGGACAGCGCATCCCCACCGGCGTAGGGGTCATGCAATCAGGGCAGATCGGGCGTCCGCAGGAAGAGCATGAGACACCGGTCTCGCGGGAGGGATGGCGATAGCAAACGGCCACGAAGATGAAGCTATCAGCGGCGGGTGCCGAGCCTGGCGAGCGTTGACGGCCGCTTTCAGCGGCGCGCGCCGACGTCGGCAAGACGCACTGGCGTTGATGGCCCCTCTCGGTGCCGAGGGGCTGACCGTCAGCGGCCGGGAACGACCCGCCGTGCTTCCTCGGCGAGGTCGCGCAGCGTCCTCTCGGCCAGCTCGAGCAGGTTCGAGGACTGCTGGCGGCGGGCCCGATGGCGGCCTCTGACCCGCAGCAGCACCAGGCCCGTCCCAGCGCTGGCGCCGACCACGGCGGCGGCAGCGGGCCGCGCCCAATTGCGAGGGTCACGCATCGACGAGAGCTCCCAGGACTCGAGCTCCTCCTGTGCCAGCTCGGTCAGGTTTACCAGTGTCAGCTCCAGCCGCTGCGCCAGGTCGGCCGGCGGGTCGACCGGCGAGAGCGCCTCCCGCAGCAGGGCTTCGAAGTCTGCGGTGCCGGTGCTCATCCCCCCGCCTCCCCCGCGGGCGCACCGCCCGCGGCCACCGCGGTGACCGCGCCAGCAGGCACGGTCTGGTCGGCCACCATGCCCTCCAGCTGCCGGATCGCGCGGTGCAGCAAGACCTTGGTGGCGCCGTCGGTGCGGCCGAGCGCCCGAGCGATCTCGCGATTGTCCATCCCCAGAGCAAAGCGCATGATCAGCGCCTCGCGACGGTCCTCCGGCAGCTGCTGGACGCCGGTGAGGATCGACTTCAGCTCCTCCCGGCCCTCGACCAGCGATTCGGTCGTGTGCGGAGCGGAGATCATCCCGGCGTCCTCGATCGCCGACTCCGGTCGGCGCGAGCGATCACGGTAGAAGTTCGCGGCCAGGTTGTGCGCGATCCGGATGAGCCACGGCCGCAGCGGCCGGCCGTTGGATTCGCGCAGCGCCCGCTCGAAGTGGCGGTAGGCCTGCAGGAAGGTCTGCTCGGTGAGGTCCTCGGCGTCATGGTGGTTACCGACGCGGTAGTAGCTGTAGGAGTAGACGTCGCGCAGATGGGCGCGGTAGAGCTCCGTGAAGCGCCGATCCAGGTCCGCCTTGCTCTTTGCTCTCGCGTCGTCCACCGCATGGAGCCTATCTCCGCTTCACGCCGCGCGCATGGAACGCGAGCGGCGGCGTCGTGAGGGTCGGGTCACGGTGGCGGTCCACCGGTCCGGCTCGATCCGGCCTTCCACCAGCTCGGTCAGACTCTCCAGCGCCGGTGTCTCCAGGCGCTCGTCGCGGGCCAGCCCCGCGAGCAGCGGGACCAGGTCCACGGCTTCGGGAACCTGCCCCAGCATGGAGGCGATCTGCTGGGGAGGCACCCCCTGCGCGAGCAACTCCCCAGCGCGCCGGTTGCGCGAGCCCTCCGCCAGCGCGGTGGCGATCAGGTCACCAGCCCCGGCCAGACCCGCGAACGTCTCCGGGCGCCCCCCGCGCCGACGGGCGATCGCATCCACCTCGGCGAACACCTTGCCGGCGGCGGCGCCCGCGACGTTGGGACCCGCCGTGGACGCGGCCGCCGCTGCTAACACAGCGACGTTCTTGGCGCAGCCGGCAAGCTCGACGCCGGTCACATCGTTGCTGATGGACGCATCCAGGGAGGCGCCGCCAAGGGCGTCGGCGAGCTGCTTGGCAAAGCCGCGGTCCAGAGAGGCGACGACGATCGAGGCGCCATGCTCCAGCACGTCGGCGGCATGTGCAGGACCGCCTAGGACAGCCACCGCGCGAGCGCGGCAGCGCTCGGACGCGAACGCGGCCGGGAGGGTGCCGAGCGGTGGCACCAGGCCCTTGGACACCACGACGACTCCGGCACGGTGGGGAATCCGCTCCCCGTGCGCGGCGAGCACGTTCGGCAGCGCGCGCGCCGGTACCGCCAGGCACACGAGATCGTGGGCGCCCAGCTCCAGTTCGGCGGCGCGGCAAACGCGGACGTTCTCCGGCAGCGGCACGCCGGGAAGGTATGCCTGGTTCTCCCGGTGTTCGTCCAGCCACGCCGACTGCTCCCGCGTACGGCAACCCAGATCAACCTCCAGTCCAGCCCGGGCGAGACAGACGGCCAGGCTGGTCCCCCAACTTCCGGCCCCGATCACGGCAGCTCGCCTGATTGGCGGCAGGCCGCCGAGCCACTCCCACTGCAGCATCACGCACGGCCAGATCCGGCCGGTCACCGCGCCCGCCAAGGCCGGAGAGGCGTTGGGCACCACGGGAAAGCGCAGTGGGCGCCCAGCGCGAATCCGCACCTTGTGCGGCCGGATCCTCCAGCCGCGGCGGATGGCCTCGGTTCCGATCACCGCGACTGGCACAACCGGAGCGCCGCTCTCCAGAGCAAGCCGACCCACCCCGCGCCTGGGTCGCCCGAGCGCCCCAGGACGGATGCGTGTGCCCTCGGGGAAGATCAGCACGATGTCGCCGCGGGCGAGAATCGCCTTGGCAGTGCCGATCATCTGCTCGTCGCTGGCGCCGCGGTCAACGGGGAACGCGCCGAGGGCAGCCAGGATCCACGCCTGCCAACGGTGAGCGAACAGCTCCTGCTTGGCGACGTAGTGCATCGGGCGTCGCGCCATCGTCGCGATCACGAATGGGTCCAGGAAGCTCCGGTGATTCGCGGCGACGATCACCGGACCTTGATCCGGTATGTGCTCGCGTCCGATCCGGCTCATGCGGAAATAGATCAGGAAGAACGGCTCCAGCAACACGCGTACCAGCCAATAGGCGAGAAGGTTCGTGCCCTGCTCGCGTGCGCGCCTGTGCAGCGCTTCGTGATCCATTGCACTTTGGCGTACCCGTTCCGGCGCCGCCCGTTACAGTTTCTGGCCGTGAGTCCGAGAATAGATCGCACTCGCACCCTCCGCGGGGCTGTTTGCGGCGCCGTCGCCGCCGCGGTGTGGGCGGTCCAGCAGCCGCTCGACAAGCTCGTGTTTGCCAGCCGCTACGACGATGTGGAGCTCCTCGGCAAGGCGCTGACCAGGGGCGAAGGTTGGTATCCAGCCGGGCTCGCGCTGCACATGGGCAACGGAGCCGCCTTCGGCGCGATCTACGCGAACGTTGCCCCGGCGCTGCCGGTGCCGAGCCCCGTGCGGGGGCCGCTCGCGGCGCTGGCAGAGCACCTGACCACCTGGCCGCTGGGCGCACTCTCGGATCTCGTCCATCCGGCTCGCAAGCAGCTGCCACGCCTGACCGGCAATCGAGCCGCGTTTGCCCAGTCGGCGTGGCGACATCTCCTCTTCGGCCTGGTCCTCGGTGAGCTGGAGCGCCGGGTAAACGTGGCCCCCGAGGCAGCGCCCCCGGAGCCCGAGGCGACCTACTCCAGCAACGGTCATGGCTCGCTCGAGCACGCCCTCACCGTCTCGGAGGCCAGCGCCGGGACGAGCACCGACGAGCCAGCCTGAGGACGCGCAATGCGCGTTGTCGTCACCGGAGCTTCCGGCTTCGCGGGCGGCTATCTGGCGCGGGGGTGCGCAGCCGCCGGAGATGAGGTGACGGGACTGTCGCGCAGCGGCACGATGCCCAACGATGCCGGTGACGGATACGCAGTCGACCTTCGTGACGGCGACGCAGTCCGTCGAGCCCTCCGCGCGCTGAGCCCAGACGTCGTCTACCACCTAGCCGCCCTATCGTCCGTCGGTCGCTCCTGGAAGGAGCCGGCGGAGGCGGTGCAGGCGAATGTTGGCAGCGCGGTCAGCCTGCTCGAGGCGCTGCGCCTGGAGGCGCCAGATGCGAGGGTGCTGTGGGTGAGCTCATGCGAGGTCTACGGCAGCCCCGAACGGCTACCGGTGACCGAGGACGCGCCGCTGCAGCCGGCCAACCCGTACGCGGTCTCCAAGGCTGCCGGCGAGCAGCTGACCGCCGTCTACGCCCAGGCCTACGGACTGCGCATCATTCGCGCCCGGCCGTTCAACCACGCCGGGCCCGGCCAGCGTTCGGCGTTCATCCTCTCCTCGCTCGCCCGCCAGGCTGCCGAGGCCCGCCTGGCCGGAGCGTCGATGCTTCGCGTGGTTACAGGCAACCCGGACACCCGCCGCGACTTCACCGATGTGCGGGACGTCGCCCATGCTTACCGGCTGCTCGCAGAACGCGCCGAACCCGAGGTCTACAACGTCAGCTCCGGCCGCTCGGTCTCGGCTGCCGACCAGGTCACGCTTCTGGCCGAGCTGATCGCGCCGATCGAGATCGAGCACGTCGTCGATCCGGCCCGCGTACGCGCTCACGAGGTGATGGAGCTCGTCGGCTCTCCCGAGCGAATCCGCGCGGCCACCGGCTGGCGACCGGAGATTCCCTTCAGCGCCACGATGGAGCAGACGCTCGAGTGGTGGGAGAGTCAGCTGGTCAAGCGCTGAGCGGCTGGTGAGCGGCCGGCGGTGCCTGTCAAACTGACCCGCGTGCCCGCCTAGCTCAACTGGTAGAGCACTTCACTTGTAATGAAGGGGTTGGGGGTTCGAGTCCCCCGGCGGGCTTCCGGAAGGGCCCTGGTACAAGGTATTTCTGGGGAACGCTGCCGCGACCGCTCCGGAAATACGTCCCCAATATGTCCCGGGATTGGCGTAAGCTGTGCCGATGGGAGCACCGGGCAGGACGTCCGGGCGCGGCGCTCGCGCTCCCAACCTGTCGTCCCTGGTGTTCATCCTCAAAAGCAGGCGTGACCCAACCGCTACTCCACGGCACCATCGCAACGTCGCCGAGCGGGCGGGCGAGCGGATTGGCGACCAGGAGCTGTGAGGGACAAGGCGACGCGGACGAGCGCTCGACGCGCGTAGCGGTCACCGGCATCGCGAACGTGCGATGTACTCAGCGTCGCGTCTGCATATGCAACGACGGCGCTGCCCTCGGCCGTGTAGACGCCCGTCCTAGGAGCGGGTCGACGGCCACAAAGGCGCATGAGACATGCATTCGTGCTGACGTCCTGCTGAGTGGTTTGCCCGCTGAGGATTGCGCCGCGGCGTAGCGGCTGTTTCAATGTCCTCGCCTCTATGGGCGCGGCAGTTCAGCTGCATTATCTGCCTGTATGCCGTGGCGCGGTGGGTAGCCGCACACTGACGCAGAGCCCGCCGGCGGCCCGGGGGGCGAGGGTTAGCGCTCCGTCGTGCGCTTGGGTGATGCGTTTGACGATGGCCAGGCCGAGGCCCACGCCTGCGTGGTCGGTGCGTATGCGTTCGGCCCCGCGCTGAAACGGCTCCTGAAGCGTAGCGACCGACTCTGGGGTGAGCTTCTCGCCGGTGTTCTCGACCGTGAGCTCCACGCTGTTGGGGTGAGCGCTGGTTGTGACCCACACAGCGCCCTGTTCGGGCAGGTTGTGGACGATCGCGTTGTGCACAAGGTTCGTGCTCAGTTGCAGCAGGAGCGCGTGTGAGCCGATGGTGGGGGTCATGTCGCCCGAGGTCTCGATGGTTACGCCGGAGCTTTCCGCGAGGGGGAGAAGCGTTTCGCTGGCTTCTTCGGCTATGAGGGAGAGGTCGACAGGTTCTGGAGCGAAGGATCGCTGGTCGGCGCGGCTGAGTAGGAGCAGTGCCTCGGTGAGGTGGATCGCTCGGGCGTTGACGGCGCGGAGGCGTTCGTCGAGTTCGCCGGTGTCGCGGTTCGGGTCGTTGCGGGCGACGTCGAGAAGGGTCTGCGTGATCGCCAGCGGGGTGCGCAGTTCGTGGGAGGCGTTGGCTGCGAACCTCTGCTGCTCGGCGACGTGCGCTTCGAGCTGCGCGAGCATGGCGTCGAAGCTGTCAGCGAGTTCGCGGAACTCGTCTTTGCGGCCCGGTAGCCGGATTCGGTGGGAGAGCGATCCGGTCGCGGCCGTGCGTGCGGCGTCGCTGATCCGAGCCAGGGGGACGAGCATGCGGCCGGCGAGGATCCATCCTCCCACGAGACCGAGCACCAGCAGGAACGCCAATACTGCGGCTGCCCGCGGCGCGAAAACGTGTAGGAGGTTGGACCGGACTGGAAAGACACCGTGAATGCTGGTGGAGCCTGTTGAGCCGGGGACGATGAGTGCCTTGTCGGGGACATAGCGCAGGAGGAACACCCACACGGCGGCGAGCAGCAATCCGCCCGCGAGCATGAGGAAGCCGGCGTAGCTGAGGGTGAGTTTGAGGCGAACGCTCAAACCAGGCGGCCTATCCACGGTCTCCTCCCTCGCCCTCGGCGTCTGGTCGGGTGCTGATGCGGTAGCCGGCGCCGGCTACGGTGGCGATGATCGACGGTTCGCCGAGGCGTTTGCGCAGTGCCGAGACGGTGATGCGCACGGCGTTGGTAAACGGGTCTGCGTTCTCATCCCACGCCCGTTTCAGTAGCTCCTCGGCGCTCACGACTCCGCCTTCGGCAGCGATTAGCACTTCGAGCACGGCGAACTGCTTGCGGGTAAGCGCGACGTAGCGGCCGTCGCGGTGGACCTCGCGGCGGAACGGATCCAGACGTAGACCCGCCATCTCTCGCACCGGCGGCCTGCTGTGGGCGCGCCTGCGGTCGAGCGCTCTGAGACGGAGCACGAGCTCTTGGAGCTCGAACGGCTTGGTGAGGTAGTCGTCGGCGCCGAGGCCGAACCCGGTGGCCTTATCGTCTATCCGGTCGGCGGCTGTGAGCATGAGGATCGGCACGCCGCCGCCGGAGGCGACGATGCGTTTAGCGATCTCGTCGCCGGAGGGCCCGGGGATGTCGCGGTCCAGCACGGCGATGTCATAGGCGTTGACGCTCAGCAGCTCCAGAGCGGCGTCTCCGTCACCGGCGATGTCCGCCGCGATCGCTTCCAGGCGCAGGCCATGGCGGATGGCGTCCGCCAGGTAGGGCTCGTCCTCGACGATCAGCACGCGCATGCCCTCGATGCTGCCAGCCGGAACCTATCGTCGGCGTATCGAAAAACGCATACGTGCTGGCAACACGATGCTGCCTTGACTGGCGGGCACGATCTACAGCGAGCCAGCACGAACCGGAGCCCGTCGTACCCGATCGACCGTGTACGGGCGACGACGCCGCCTGCGGGGGCGGTACTCGCTCTACTTCTTACGCGGCGTTCGCGGCAGTCGGCCACTCGCTCAACGGCAAGGGTCGCACCTACTTGTCGTCGGCCAGGTGGCCGCCGCAGGGACAGGCGGCGTTGGTGCTCGGCAGCGGCCGGCCGGCGGCGAGCCCGGACGAGCAGCCGGTCCCGATCGCCAGCCTGGCAAAGGTGATGACCGCCTACCGAACCCTAGAGCGCTACCCGCTGAGCGGCGCGCAGGACGGGTTCACGATCACCGTCACCGAGGCCCGGGGGCAGGTCGAGAGTCGGTCGTGGCGGTGCGTGCCGGTGAGGAGCTGACCGAGCGCCAGTTGCTGGAAGGCGCTGCTGATCCCCTCCGGCAACAACATCGCCCAGATGCTCGCCGCCCGAGTAGCGGGCAGCCAGAGCCGCTTTATCCCCGAGATGAACGCCGAGGCCCGCGCGCTCGGGATGGCCCACACGATCTACACCGATCCAAGCGGGCTCGATCCGCGCACGGTCTCCACCGCCGCCGACCAGCTGCGCGTCTTCCAGCGGGCGATGCGCTTCGGCGTCTTCCACCAGATTGTCTTGATGCCCAGCGTGACGTTGCCCGCCGCCGGCACACTCACCAACTACAACGCACTGATCGCCGAGGGCTACGCCGGCAAGATCGGATCGGACTCCGCCGCTGGGGGTGCCTGGCCATCTTCACCCACGTGACGGCCGGCGGGCGCCAGCTGATCGCGGCCGGCGTGGTGCTGGCGCAGGGAGAGGGCAGCGACACGTCGGTGATCCTCGCTGCCGGCGGACGAGACCGCCGAGCAGCTCGTCGACTCCCCACCAAGGCGACCCCGCGCTCACGGACGCTGCCTCTCCCGTGGCTATTCGCCCCCGATGGCCCCTCGGCACAGAACTGATCTCAACCTAACCACTACCCGCAGAGGGAAAACATGAGTAGAAAAACAAGGCCAATGGCCGCCGTTGCTCTGATCGCCATGGCCGCCATGATTAGCGCCTGCGGTACGAGCGCACCCACCGGCACCGGCACCGGCGGCGGCAATAACGCCGCCAGCAATGCTCTGACGGCGGTGAAGTTCGCCAAGTGCATGCGCAGCAACGGGGTCAGCGCGTTCCCGGACCCGAGCGCGTCCGGCAACTTCACCATCGATGAGATCGTCAACGGCTCGTCGCTGAACCCGAGCGCTCCGGCGTTCAAGCAAGCCATCAGCGCATGCAAGGACCTGGAGCCAGCGAGGTTCATGGGCAGCAAGCGGAGCCCGCAGGAGCAGGAAGCCGCCCTCAAGTTTGCAGAGTGCATCCGCGCCAACGGTGTGCCGGACTTTCCTGATCCCACCCCAGACGGGCCCCTCATCGACACGAGTCGAATCCCCTCCGCCGCAGGGAGGGGTGCTCATACCATTCCGGGGCTCCAGGCCGCGGCGGGCAAGTGCCGCGCTATCTACTCGGGCGAGCTGGGACTGCGGGGCCAATGACGCGCAAGACTTGGGTGCTGGCCGGAGCGGCCATCCGTCCCTATCGCGTGGATCCGCTCGCGGCTGCGCCGCCCGCCTAGTGGGTAGTGATCCTTCAATGGCTGCTGCAACGCCCGAAGCTCGTCACGGTCCACGCACGCCATCCTAAGCCAACGGTGGCGATCTCCCACCCGGTGGCGGATGATGCGATCGCGCGCCGAGGTGTGCCTCCTACGACAGGTGGTTCCGGCCACGAGGTTCAAGGGGGCCTGTTTGACGCTTTAGGTTTTAGGTGGCTGACACCGCGTACACCGGCGGGAGCCGGGTCGCGACTTCAAACCACGTCGCCCCGGCGTCGCGCGAGCCGAACACCTCGCCGGTCGTCGAGCCGAAGTAGAGCTCAAGCGAGGGTCCGGAGCCCTTGCGCTGGAATGCCTGGCGCAGGACGGTCAGGTACGCGTGCTGCTGCGGCAACCCGTCGCCGCGCGGCGCCCACGTCTGACCGCCGTCGCGGGTCTCGTACACGCGCAGGCGACCACCGGGCATCACTCGGTCCATGTCGGCCACGAGCGGGATCACGTACGCGCTGTCGGGGTCGACTGGGTCGACCGCCAGCGGGAAGCCAAAGTCCGATGGGAGCCCCGCGCCGACCTCGCTCCAACTGGAACCGGCGTCGTCGGAGCGATACACGCCCCCGTGGAACTGCATGAACATCCGCTCTGGGCGCGCCGGCGCGCGCTCCAAGTGGTGCACGCACAGCGCCGTGTCAGCGTCGGGCGGCGGCTCGGGCAGGTTCAGCTCGGCGATCACCTCGTCGGGTAGGTAGCGCGGTGTCAGCCCCTGGTTGCCCCGCCGCCACGAACGCCCGCCGTCATCGGTGTGCCAAACGCCCGCCGCCGAGATCGCAACTGACAGCTTGCCGGGGTCACCGGGCCACGGGGCGATCGAGTGTACGCACAGCCCGCCGCCGCCCGGCTGCCACTTCGGGCGCGTCTCGTGCTCCCACAACCCGGCGTTGATCTCCCACATCGATCCGCCGTCAGCAGACTCGAACAGGACTCCAGGATCCCCGCCAGCGTACATAAGCCCCTCGGCCTCCCCGGGCGCGATCACCCAAATCCGCTCGAGCGCCTGCTCGCCCCCTTCCGGCAGCGCGACGCCCTCGGCCTGTTCCCATCCCTCGTGAGGCGCGCCGGCGCCCCAATCGCTCGCGTGACGTTCGGTATAGAACACCTTCGGACCGTAGAACGGTGAGGTCATCGTCGCCAGCACCCGCTTCGTGCGCGGGTCACGTACCGCGTAGTCGATTGGCTCACCCGCGAACGCGCGCGCGACGATCTCCCACTTGCTCCCAGGCTCGCCCGACAGCGCGAACAGCCCCTTCTTCGTGGAGACCAACAGCTCGGTCATCTCCTCAGCCTCCTGTGATCGCTTGCAGGATTTCGACGCGGGCGTCGGCGGCAACAGCCGTATGCTCGCGGCCAGGCTCGCCATTGACGAACAGGTTGATGTGGCGCCTGATCAGGCCGCGCTCGTCAACGATCCAGCCTCTCAGCGCGGGGTACACGCACTCGAGCTCGCGCAGCAGTTCGAGCACCGTGCCGGCTTTTAGCTGGTGCTCCCCAACACCGCCGGCCAGTTGTCGAAGCGGACCGTGGACACAGACGAGCGGCATGATCTGATCCTACGACCCAATGGGGCGCCGAGACTCATCGCAGACACAGCAAAGTTGTGGCGGCAGACGTGCCGCTGGCGCTCCAGCACGCCGTCCAGACGATCGTGAACGGACCTCAGCATCAGGCCTGGTTGTCACCGACCACCATCGCCGATCGTCTACGGGCGTCTCGACCAACAAGTATCCGCCAAGCGACCGCAACGCGCGGCGTCCCACCAGCCTGGTCAGAAAGCGTAGTGTGGGGCTTGGAGCGGGTACCGTTCTCGCTGACGAGCCGCCAGCAGGCCAGCATCGCGCCCGGCATCCGCTCTATTTAACCAAGGAGCCTCGCCTCGACTTGCGAGGGGAGAAGGAGGATCGCAATGTCTACGTTGCGTTGGTGTGGGTCACCGCGACGGCCACAGGTGGCGCTCGGGGTGGCGTTGATGGGTTTGGCGTTTACGCCGAGCGCGTCAGCCGCGCCACCACTGGACATGGTGACGGCAACGGGTAGCGGTGGCTCGTTTTCCAACATCAACATCAGCGCACAAAGCGGAACCTCGGGCCAAAACCCAAGCGGAAGTGTCTCCTTCCTGTTCGCCGGCCAGATCCCTGTTTCTGGACCGGTGACGTGCTTGAGCGTCACCGGGCCTGACCGGGGCGGCGGCACTCCCACCGCGCCGACGACGGCCATCCTGAACTACGAGGACACGACGTTTTTGCACCAAATCGAAAGCTTGGAGTTAGTCGACAACGGAGGCAACGGCGCGGACACCATCCTCCTCTTCGGTGTGTCACCACCTCGAGCTCCAACCGATTGCTCCCCTCCCACCGGCCAGACGCTCCCTCCAACGAGCCTGACGAACGGACGCGCCATCGTGTTTGACGCGCCGGTGCTGCCGACCTCAAAGGAGCAGTGCAAGAACGGTGGCTGGCGGAACTTCCCGCAGTTCAAGAACCAAGGGGACTGCGTGAGCTTCGTCGAGAACGGCAAGTAGGCGGTTACCAGCCCCAATCATGGGCTCGGGTTGGCGCTTTCCGCGCGGCCATTTCGGGCGCAGGCGTACGCAACGCCGCATCGCCTCGATGCCGTCCAACCACGGTTCATCGAGCACGCAGCCAACTTGCCGCGGCGGGATGCTGAGGCGAGCCGCGTTTCTTTGCGTGTCATCCTCTAGAAGTGCAGCGTGCGCAGTCATTTGCCTTGGTCGCCGAGGAGTACGAACGGGGGCGTCCGAGCTACCCGTCGTCGGCCATCCGCTGGCTGCTGGGCGATGAGCCGCTCGACGTCGTGGATCTTGGCGCCGGCACCGGCAAGCTAACCTCGGCGCTGGTGGCTGCGGGGCACCGGGTGGTTGCAGTGGAGCCACTGGATGAGATGCGGGCGATCCTGTCAGAGCGGGTGCCCGAGGCCCAGGTGACCGCTGCCAGCGCGGAGAGCACAGGTCTAGCCCCGGCGAGCGCTGACGCGGTGGTTGCCGGCGCAGCCTTTCACTGGTTTGACCGAGCACGCACCTTTCCCGAAGTCGCACGGATCCTACGCTCACGCGGAGTATTGGGATTGCTGGGCAACGGCTTTGATACATCGGCCTCCTGGGTGCGCCGCCTGCAGGAGATCCTCGGTGGGCCGCGGCTTGGCCGACGGGGACACTGGCCAAGCGAGGAGGAGCTACTCGTCTGGTTTGACGAGATCGACGAGCAGCGGTTCGAGCTCGATCATTGGGTCGACCGCCAGCGGCTGCTGGACCTCGCCGGTTCGCGCAGCAGCGTAGCCATGCTCGGCCCCGAAGAGCGCCAGGCACTCCTCGGCCAGATCGGGACGCTCTGGGACGAGGAGACCGAGCTGCGGGGACGGGAGCAAGTCACGCTGCGCTACCTCACCCGGGTGCGCCGCGCACGCCGTGAGCTGAAGTGACATGGCCCGCGCCACCCGCGGAAACGAACACTGGCAGGCACTTTGGCGAGCAGGTCGTGCCCTGGGCGATTGGGTTGCAGAGTCCACCGGTACGGAGTACCGTAGCCACAGGACTCGGACCGAATGATTGGTCGGGGAGGGTGATCCGGGATGCGTCATGCGCTGGCGACAGTATTTGTAGGCGTGGCGGGACTCGGGCTGGCCGGTTGCTACGCACAAACCGAGCCGGCGAGCCATGTCGGCTCGACTTCGGCCACGCTCAACGCGCACGGTTTTACCGACAGCAACTCGGCAAACGCGTTCTTTCAGTACTCCCCGGCCAAGCAGGCGCTGGGCACTGGCTTCGGCCAACAGACGCCGACGCTGACCTTCGGGCCGAACGTGTCGGGTCCGTTCGCCGCGGACGTGTCCGGGCTGTCGCCGGCGACCAACTACTTCTTCAGGGTATGCGGCAACGATGTCGGTCAGACGCCGGCCTGCAACTCCAATCTGGAGTTCACCACCACGTCTACCGGGGCGCGGGCGGCGTTTGCGCCGCCACTGACGGCCGCGGGAACCGGAAGCACGTCGCCCTCGGTGTTGGCCACCGGCGACTTCAACGGTGACGGCATCCCCGACCTAGTAGTGGCAGATGCGTCCGGTACGAAGTTAGACGTCCTGCTAGGGAACGGGGATGGGACCTTCCGGGCGGCGAGCGCGGTGAACGTAGGTTCTCAGCCGTCCAGCGTGGCGGTAGGAGATTTCAATCGCGACGGCAAGCAGGACCTGGTGGTGGGCTCGGCCTTCCAACTAGCGGTCTTTCCCGGCCAGGGTGACGGCACCTTCGGGACGCCGCTACTCACCTCGGTCAGCGGTCCTCCGCTGGTCAGCCGGATCGTCGTCGGGGACTTCAACCGCGACGGCAGACTCGATGTCGCATTGCTTCTCAACAACGTTGCCCGCGGGGTTCACTCGGCGGCCCAGGTGATGCTCGGCAACGGCAACGGGACCTTCCAGCCCGCCGACCAAACGTTTGTCGCCCCCGGCGGCCCACCGATTACCGACGCCGCTCCGGGCTTCGGGTGGAGTGGCCTCGTGGTGGGTGACTTCAACCACGATGGCAACCTCGATCTCGCCCTCTCTGAGCAGAACTGCACCAGCGGCCCCGATGATTGCGGGGTCTCGGCGCTCCTTGGTAACGGCAACGGGACGTTCGCCAGCCCGCAGCTCTACGATGGCGGCGCCAGTGCCATCGGTCTCGTCGCAGGCGCCTTCCACAGCACCGGCAATCTCGATCTCCTGACCAGCACCGCCGCCGGCCTGACCGTGCTGAACGGCCAGGGCGATGGCAGCTTCCAGGTCGGCGCCAGCTATCCGTCCTTTGATCTCACGGCCCAGGTGGCGGACATCAACGGCGATGGCAAGCTCGACCTCGTTGCCGCGACCGGAAGCGGCACCGACGTATGGCTCGGCAACGGTGATGGCACCCTGCAAAATCCGATCAACGTCAGTGGCAGCTGCGTAGTTGGCGCCGCTTCCAACTTCGGTCCTGCCGGCACGCTCGGCGACTTCAACGGCGACGACAAGCCGGACATCGCGTGCACGCAAGGCAGCAACTCAGGCGCGGCCGCCGCCGCGGTGCTCCTCAACGCGACCCCCCCGCCGAGCTAGGGGCTCCGCGAGGGCGAATCCTCCTGGGGGTGCGGTCCCACTTCGCCCTGCCAGGCGGAAGGGAGGGCGTTCTAGGTGATGTTGATGGTCCAGCGGCCGGGGGTATCGACCTTGACCTGGTGGTAGGTCTGTGCGGGAGCGGTTGTGCTTCCGGCAGCGGCGGTGGAGTCCACGCCCACGGCGTTGCCGTCGAAGAGGATGCGAAAGCGCCCGCTGGTGTTGGTCCAACGCAGAGTTGCCGCGCCCGTGACGATGATGTTTCCCAGCGTGGTCGGGCCGACCCCCGCGAAATGCTGAGGCGGTCCCGGCGCGGGACCGGGAACGACCGGAGAGGACCCTGCGGGAGAGCCGGCTGACGGGCCGCTGCCAGCATGCGGGGACGCGGTGCGTGAGTCCCGCGATTGGGCGCTCGCGATTTGGGGGACGCGAGCCGGAACGATCTTGACGCGCGTCTGGTAGACCGTGTGCACCGTCGTAGTCACGCGCAAGCTGGTGGCGGTGATGGTGCGGACGCGGCCAGAGGAGCCGAGCACCGCGGCGCCGACTGCGCCTCCAGCGATGAGGGCGATCAACAACGCACCAATCAGCTGGATGTGAGGACGGATACGAGCCATGCCTGATGACTGCTCCAGGACGGCAGTCTAACGTCAGCCGAAGTGGTGTTTGCGCCTCATCCCTTCGGGTCCTCGCAGCTGCGATGATCGATCATGGATGTGACTCCGATCGAAGGGCAAAGCATTGAAGGGCGTGAACCATCCAGCGTCCAAAGACGAGAGCGTGCAGCTCTAGACGGTCGGCTTGTCGACCCGTAGCGACCGTTAGTCCGCGAGCCCGCCGATCAGCCGGGCCATGACAATGCGCACTTCATCGCCAGCGGCAGCCTGATCGTCGGCGCGGGCCACGTAGAGTGCAGCCTCGTCGAGTGCTCCCACGAGCACGTGGGCAAGTGCCGCCACCGGCTGTGGCGGGATCCGCCCCATCTCGATTGCGTGCGTAAGGAGGCTCTCGACCAGCCCCAGCCCGTAGCGCATGCCAATCTCCCGCCAGCGCTCCCAGCCCAGTACCGCGGGTCCGTCGAGAAGGACGACCCGCTGAACCTCCGGCTCGGCGCAAGCCTCCAGCCAGGCATCCGCGCCCAGGCTCATGACCGCGATCGGATCGGTCGCTCTCGCCGCTGCGATCCTGTGCTCGAGCCGCCGGACGATGTCCTCCTCGATCGCCTCATACACGGCCGCGAACAGCTCCGTCTTGTCGGCGAACTGATGGTAGAGCGCGCCTCGACTGACTCCGGCCGAGCGGACGATGGTTTCGGTGCCCACCCCGCCGAACCCACGGGCAGCGAACAACGGACGGGCGGCCCTTACGAGGGCCGCCCTGGTGGCCGCGGAGCGGGTGGGCTGAGATCGGGGGTTGACCTTCATACAGACAGCACGTATGTTCTAGGCAGCGCGCCCGTAAATCTAACCTGGGAGCTGAAATGCCCACCATTGACCTTCCCCATGGCACCGTGAACTACCGCGTTGCCGGGCCCGAGAACGCCGCTGTACCGCCAGTCGTGTTCGTGCACGGCTTCCTCGTCAACGGCACGCTCTGGACGAAGACAGCAGACGCGCTCGGCGCCGCGGGTACGCGCTCCTACGCGCCCGACTGGCCCCTTGGCTCGCACTCCATCGCCTTGAAGTCCACCGCCGACCAGTCGCCTCGCGGGATTGCCCGCCAGATCTCAGCCTTCATCCAAGCGCTGGAGCTCGATGACATCACGCTCGTTGGCAACGACACCGGCGGCGCCATCTGCCAATTCCTCCTAGATACCGATACCTCGCGTGTGGGCCGCGTGGTCCTGACTAACTGCGACGCGTTCGACAACTTCCCACCAGCCCCGTTTTCGCTGCTGTTCAAGTCCTTTCGCAACCCCAGCACGATCCGCGCCCTACTGGCTCCGATGCGCGCGACCGCCATCCGACACTCGCCCGCTGGATTTGGACTGCTCGTAAACCAACCCCTTGACCCTGACCAGACGCGGCAATGGATTGTGCCGTGCTTGTCCGATCCGGCGATTCGACACGACGTCGCCAAGTTCGCTCGAGCAGTTGACCCCAGTGACCTCAACGCGGCGTCAAACCGGCTCGGCGCCTTCACCGGGCCTGCGCTGCTGGTCTGGGGTACGGGGGATCGCTTCTTCAAGCTCGACTTCGCCCGCCGGCTCTGCAATTCCTTCGCCGACGCACGTTTGGCGGAGATCGATGGTGGCCGCACGTTCATCCCTCACGACGAGCCAGCCCGCCTGGCCAGGGAGATATTGGCCTTCCAACCGACGACCACCTGAGCCACCTCCTCCGTCACCATCTCGGGCGTTCACCAACCAGAGTCGTCATCGACGCCAGCCTGACCGGGACCGAACCCGGGTGGAGCCGGCGCCGACGTCGACTGCCGGTTAGGCTCGGCGAGGATGCCGGAGCGCACCCAGCGTGCGCTCGGCCAAGACCTACGGTGCCGGAACGATCCGCATCCAGGGTCGAGGCTCCTCCCAACCCTCCGGATAGCGCTCCTTGGCCTCGTCGTTGCTGACCGTCCCGGCGAGGATCACCTTCTCGCCGGGCTGCCACTGCGCCGGGGTCGACACCTGGTGCCGGGCGGTCAGCTGCAGCGAGTCGATCACCCGCAGGATCTCGTCGAAGTTGCGCCCGGTGCTCATCGGGTAGACGAGGATCAGCTTGATCTTCTTGTCCGGCCCGATCACGAACACGTTGCGTAGGGTGGCGTTCTGGGCCGGCGTGCGCTGCGTGGGGTCGCCGCCGACGTCGGCCGGCAACATCCCGTAGCTCTTGGCGATCCTGAAGTCGGTATCAGCGATCATCGGGTAGTTGGGCGCATTGCCCTGGATCTCGGCGATGTCAGCGGCCCACTTCTCGTGATTGTCGACTGGATCGACCGACAGGCCGATGATCTTCACTCCGCGGCGGTCGAAGTCCGGCTTGATCTGCGCCATGTACCCGAGCTCGGTCGTGCACACGGGCGTGAAGTCTCGCGGGTGGGAGAACAGCACGGCCCAATTGTCGCCAATCCAGTCGTGGAAGCGAATCGGGCCCTCAGTGGTCTGAGCCTCGAAGTCCGGGGCAGTGTCGCCGATCGTCAGCGCCATCTTGATCTCTCCTTGTTCCAGCAATTGCGTGATAGTGGAGCGAGAAACGGAGGTTTCCACATCCAGGATAGTGCGGTTCAGCCGGAGGGGGCCGAAATCAGATGCGGCGGCCGTCTTCGACGTGAGAGCACCGATCTACCGCGAATAACTACGACGGCTCAAAGGCCGCTACGCGGCCACCAGCTCGGCGGGGGCCGCGGAATCGCTGGCGGCGCGACTGAACCTGATGCCCTCGTCGGCCACCGGCGAGCGGCGGAACAGGCGGATGTCCTTGAAGTAATTCTGGTGTAGGCGCCACGGCAGTCGCGATCCCTGCTTGGGAAGCCGATCGATGGCACGCAGCACGTAGCCCGACTGAAGATCGATGATCGGCGTGCGCGGCTGCGAGGGTTCGGGGGCCACAGGAGTGCAGCTGTCGTAGCCGCGCTCGTCCATGTGGCGCAGTAGCCGGCAGACGTACTCGCACACAAGGTCGCACTTCAGCGTCCACGAGGCGTTCGTGTAGCCGAGCGCCATGGCCATGTTCGGGACGCCGCTCAGCATCATCCCCTTGTAGGCGACGGCCTGTGCCGGATCGACCTGCTCGCCATCGACGCTCATGCTCGCGCCACCGAAGAGCTGCATGTTCAAACCGGTGGCGGTGATGATGATGTCGGCGAGCAGCTCCTGACCCGACTCGAGCAGCAGCCCACCCTCGGTGAAAGCGCTGATCCGCTCGGTGAGGACCGACGCGCGCTCAGACCTGATCGCCGTGAACAGGTCGCCGTCCGGCACCAGGCACAGACGCTGATCCCATGGGTCGTAGCTGGGACTGAAGTGAGTGTCGATGTCGTAGCCGGCGGGTAGTTGCCGCTCCAGCGCGTGCCGCAGCAGCTTGCGCATCAGCTCCGGCCGGCGGCGGCTGAGCTGGAAGCTCAGCAGCGTCCGCAGCACGTTCTTCCAACGCACGGCGGAGTAGGCGGCAGCCTCGGGAAGACGTCCGCGGAGGGCGTCGGCCAACGAGTCGCGGGCCGGCAGCGAGACTACGTAGGTCGGGGAGCGCTGGACCATCGTCACATGAGCAGCCTCGGCGGCCAGCGCCGGGACCAGCGTCATCGCCGTGGCGCCGCTGCCGATAACGACCACACGCTTGTCCGCGTAGTCGAGCTTTTGGGGCCAGTGCTGTGGGTGGATGACCTGCCCCTGAAAGCGCTCCAAGCCCGGGAACGGCGGCGAGAACCCCTCGTCGTAGCGGAAATAGCCGCTGCACCAGAAGACGAACCCGCACTCGAGCTCGATCCGTTCTCCACTCGGCAGCTCCACCTCAACCATCCACCGCGAGCGGGCGGAGGACCAGGCGGCGCCGAGCACCCGGTGCCCGTAGCGGATGTGGTCCTCGATGCCGTTCTCCCGCGCGGTCTCATGGATGTACTCGCGGATCGTTTCGCCGTCGGCGATTGCCTTGTCCGCCGTCCACGGCTTGAACGAGTACCCGAGCGTGAACATGTCCGAGTCCGATCGGATCCCCGGATACCGGAACAGGTCCCATGTCCCCCCCATCGTCTGCCGCGCCTCGAGGATGGCGTAGGACTTGTCCGGGCACTCCCGCTGCACGTGGCAGGCGGCGCCAACGCCCGAGAGGCCGGCGCCAACGATCAGGACATCGAGATGTTCGGGCATGTCAGGGTCCTCGCTGCTCAGGGTGATACTTGCACGTACCGCTACTGGGCATCAATGGTACACCGGCGTACCAAATCCCGCAGAAACGGGATTCGCCCGCGGCCGGTACGGCTCGCGGATCGTCAGTCGACCGCGTGCAGGTACGGCTCGCGTGCGGAGATCCCGGCCGGATCGTTGACGAACCCGCCCGCAGGGACCGGGATCGAGCCTTCCAGCAGCGGATCATCGGTCTCACGCATCCAGGCCCGCAGACGGCCCTCCAGGTCCTCACGCAGCTCGTGGAACTCGGGATCATCGGCGAGGTTGCGCATCTCCACCGGATCCATCACCAGGTCGTAGAACTCCAACCGAGGACGAGGCTGAGCTCCCCAACCGGCCTCGATCAGCAGCGACTTCGAGGGCGAGTCGTCGACGTTCGGGAGCACCGGCTCGAGTCGATCCCCAAAGTGGCGGATGAGCTTGTGTCGATCGGTGCGGATCGCGCGTTGCGGATCGTAGGCGGCGTGATAGGTCAGCTCGGCAAAGAGCTCGTGGCGCACGGAGTCGGCCTGCTTTCGTACGAGAGGCAACAGCGAGTGTCCATGTCCTCCGTCCGGCACCTCCGCGCCCGCGAGCTGGAGCAGGGTCGGATAGAGATCGACGTGGGAGGTCAACGCGTCGGTCACATGGCCGCCATGAAAGCCCCCAGGACCGCGCACGATCAGCATCACCCCCAGGCCACGATCGCTCAGGGTTCCCTTGGCACCAGGGAACGGCAGCCCGTGGTCGGTGGTCAGGACCACAAGCGTGTCGTCGGCCACGCCGGCCTCGTCGAGGCCGTGCAGCACCGCGCCAACGCCCTGGTCGAGTGAGCGCGCGCTGGCCTTGAAGGCAGCCATGTCGGTGCGGGTGAGCGCGGTGTCGGGAAGCTGTGCCGGGGGCGTTCCATAGAGGGCATCCCGCACCGAGCTGGGCTCGAAGAACTCACGGTGGGTCTCGAAGAATCCAATCGACAGGAAGAACGGTTGCGGCGGGCGGCTGCGGAGCAGCTGCAGCGCGGCGGGGGCAATGGAATGAGCTCGGTTGGTGCCCATGTCGACGACGTGGTCATAGCCCAGCACCGCCGGGTCACTGGAGATGTGCTGCTCACCGATCAGCGCCGACCAATATCCCGCCGCCCGGAGCGGATGGATGATATGGCGGCCATAGTCGACTAGCTCCCAACCCCGGTGCGCCAGCCCCGTCATGCCGTTGACATGCGCCCACTGACCGGTGAGCAGGCACGCGCGACTTCCCGAGCAGGTTGGCGCGGCGCAGAATGCTTGGCGGAACAGCAGCCCTTGATCGGCCAGCCGCTGGATGTTCGGGGTCGGGATCTGGTGGCCGTAGGGCTGCACGTAACGGCCGGTGTCGTGGGAGTGGAGGTAGACGATGTTGGGCAGGGGCATGAGCGTGTCTTTCTTATTGTCAAGCGGGTTTGTGGGGTTTACCCTCTTCTCGCCGATGGCGGCCGGGATCATCAACGCCTACGTGGTCTGCGCCACGCCCCGCAGCGGGAGCACGTTGCTGTGCGAGATGCTGCGATCAACCGGGCAGGCGGGACGGCCGCTGGAGCACTTCGAGGTGCTGCGCCACTCAAGCCTGCCACGTCAGCCGCGGGAATACTTCAGCGCCAGCGGATCGGACCCCGTGCTGGAACGGCTCCCGCCGCGGCAACCCGGCAGGCCGAGCTCCGAGGCCCCCGAGCAGTGGTGGGCGAGGATCCTCGAGCAGGGTCGCACCGACAACGGTGTCTGGGGGGGCAAGCTGATGTGGGGCCACATCGCCGACTTCCTCTCTCGGGCGCGCGAGCTTCCGGCCCTGGCCGGGGCCGACCTGCAAACGGTGCTGGCGGAGCTCCTGCACGAGCCCCGGATGGTGTTGGTCACCCGTGCCGACAAGGTGGCCCAAGCGGTCTCGCTGTGGCGCGCGCTGCAGACTCAACGCTGGCGGGCGAACACCGAAGGGCAGGAGCAGGAGCTGGTCTATGACTTCGCCGGGATCGACCATTTGGTCACGCAGCTGCGCGAGCACGAGCGGGCATGGCGAGCCTGGTTTTCTCGCACCGCGATGACTCCGATCGAGGTGTCCTATGAGCAGCTCGACGCCAATCCTGGGGGGAGCGTCGCCGCCGTTCTGGACCAGCTCGGCCTGGGTGGCCTCGAGCCCCCGGCACCGCCGCTGGCCCGCCAGCGCGACCAGCGCTCGAGCGCCTGGATCAAGCGCTACCGCCAGGAGCGGGGGGTGGCGGCATGACCACGTCCAGGCGCGTGTGCGCAGCTCGGGAGGTCGTGTCGGCGGGCGTGGATCGGCGAGACGTGACCTGGCAGCCGTCAACGCTTGATCGCGCCGAGCGCTGGGCGGCGCTCTCTCAGCACGGTGCGACGGTGCTGCTGACCGGTCTGCCGGCTTCGGGCAAGTCGACGATCGCAGTCGCGCTCGAGCGCCGATTGGTCGACAACGGCCAGGCCGCATACCTGCTCGATGGGGACAACATCCGCCAAGGGCTATCCGACGACCTCGGCTTCGCCCCCGGGGATCGCGCCGAGCACATCCGCCGCGTCGGACAGGTGGCCAGGCTGTTTGCCGACGCGGGCGTGATCGCCGTCGTGTCGTTGATCTCACCGCTGACCGCCGACCGCCTGCAGCTGCGTCGAGCCCACAAAGAGGCCGGCCTGCAGTTCGTGGAGGTGTTCGTCGACACCCCACTCGGGGAATGCGAGCGGCGGGATCCAAAGGGCCTCTACGCCCGGGCCCGTGCGGGCGAGATCAAGGGCTTCACCGGTATTGACGCACCCTACGAGGCGCCCGCGGACCCCGAGGTCCACGTACGCACCTGCGAGATCGCGGTCGAGCAGGCGGTAGCCCAGATCATGGGATCGCTCGATCAGGGCGCCGCGTGAGACGCTGGGCATCCGATGAGCTCATACGCCCGCTTTGACCTGCAGTCCCACTCCCGCCACTCCGACGGTGCCCTGACCCCCGCGGAGGTGGTGAGGGCCGCCGCGCGGGCCGGGGTGGAGCTGCTGGCGCTGACCGATCACGACACCGTCGCGGGCGTAGACGAGGCAATCCTCGCCGGGCGCGAGGCCGGGATGACCGTGGTTCCCGCAGTCGAGCTGTCCGCCCTCCACCACGACCACGATGACCTGCACATCCTCGGCTACGGCATCGATCACCACAACCCGAAGCTGCTCGAGGCCCTGGCTCGGTTCCGCGCCGATCGAAGCGCCCGAGCCGATCGAATGGCTGATGCGCTCGAGCAGGAGGGACTCGGTCTCGCCGGAGGAGTGCTGGCGGCCCAGCGTGAAGCCGGGCGCTCGATCGGGCGTCCACACCTGGCTCGGGCGGTGTTCGAGGAGCGCGGAAACGCCGCCCGGCTGCGAAACGAGGGGCTCGAGCGGCCCGAGCAGGTGCTTGAGGCGTATCTGCTTCCAGGTCGTCCCGCCTACCGCGGTCGCACGATCCCCTCGGTAGAGGATGCGATCGCCGTGCTCCACGACGCCGCCGGCGTGGCCGTCTGGGCTCACCCATTCTGGGACGTCGAGGATCCGGGGAAGGCGGTGGCCACACTCGAACGGTTCGCGGGTTGGGGGATCGACGGGGTCGAGACGTTCTACGTCACCCACGACGAGACCCAGACGCGGTTACTCGACGACGCCGGCCGACGACTGGACCTGCTCAGCACCGGCTCATCCGACTTCCACGGGCCCGATCACGCGATCTTCTCCCGGTTCCTGGCCTACCGGCTGCACGGATGCGAGCCCCGGTTGGGGCCGATCTCCGATGGACTCGTGGGTGGCGCATCCGCTGACGGGTAGTGCGGGCTCATGGCCAATTACCTCGGCAGCGCATCGGCGCTCGTCGACGCCTCCGCGGACGCGATCTTCGAGCTGATGCTCGACTACGCCCGGCTGCCGGAATGGCAGCGATCAGTGCGGCAGGCCAAGGTCCTCTCGCGTGACGAGCTTGGGCGCGGTCGGGAGGTGGCCTATGAGATCGACGTCCGGATCGCCGTCGTGCGCTACACGTTGCGTCACCACTACGAGCCGCCGGTCCGGATCAGCAGCGTGTACGTCGAAGGCGACTTTCGCGACTGCGACGGCCAGTGGAGCTTCGATGAGCGCGGTGAGGCGAGCACCGAAGCATGCTTTCGCCTTCGGATCGATCCCGGCCGGGTCATTCCCGCTCCCGTGGTGAAGATGCTCAACCGCCGGGTGATGGAGGCCTCGGTGGAGGATCTACGCCGCCATTACGCGGGCACGCTCCGCTCGGCCAGATGAGTCCCGACCTTGCGCTTGACTCGCTGGAGCGCGTTATCCACCGTCTTGCAGTCGCAGTCCAGGCGCCGGCCCACCTCCTCGTAGGAGTGGCCGTCCAGGTACAGACCCAGTACGCGGGACTCCAGCTCTGAGAGAGCGGTCGAGATGCAGGTGACCAGCGCCCGCAGCTCTTCGGAGGAGATCACCTGGTTGACCGGGTCGTGGACCGATGATCCCGGCAGCATCTCGTCGAGCGTCGGGTCGCCGTCTGAACCCGTTCCCGCCGGTGTGCTGGAGAACGAGATGTACTGATTGAGCGGGCTGTGCTTGTTGCGGGTCGCCGTCTTGACCGCGGTGATGATCTGGCGGGTGATGCACAGCTCGGCGAAGTTGCGAAAGCTTGACTCGCGATCGGTGCGGTAGTCGCGGACCGCCTTGTAGAGCCCGACGAGCCCTTCCTGGATGAGATCATCGCCGTCCCCCCCGGCGAGGAAGTAGGAAGAGGCCTTCAACCGGACGAAGCCGTAGTACCGCCGGACGATCCGGTCCAAGGCATCGCTGTTCCCTTGCTTGGCCAGGGCGATCAGGTAGCCATCTTCAACCTGAGGTTGACCCTGAGGACTTGCAGAAAGTCGAGCCACGACACGTTCCCTTCTTGCCGCCGGCTGCTGCCGGCGGTATCGGAGTTCGTGGCGCGTCACCTCCCCTGGCGCCGCACGTTATTCAGCTGATGAGAGCACGGCCACGACGACCTCACCCTCCCCGCACCTCGAAACCTCAAGCTCGAGTTTATCCTTATTCTCCCGGGGCGAGCTTGACATACCTCTGCACGGCTGTCAAGCCCGCTCCCGGGCCTGGACCGAGGCGTAGATCAGCACCGCGGCCGCAGCGCTGACGTTCAGCGATTCGATCTGGCCACGAACCGGCAGCGTCAGCAACTCGTCACAGGCCTGCGCCACCCGCGGGCGCAGACCCTTCCCCTCCGAACCGAGCACGAGGATCACGGCTCCGCTGAGATCGACCTGGTCATACCGAGTACGAGCGCCCGGCGCGGCTCCGTAGCACCACGCGCCAGCCATCTTCGCGGTGGCGAGGAAGTCGGCGAGGTTGCGCGCTCGCGCCACCCTCAGGTGCTCCACCGCACCAGCGGAAGCCTTGCACACCGCGGGAGTGACCTCGGCTGCCCGCCGCTCCGGGATGACCAGTGCGCTGGCGCCCGCGCACTCCGCGGTACGGCAGATCGAGCCCAGGTTCTGCGGGTCCTGCACCTGGTCAAGAGCCACGATCAACGGCGTGGGCTCCCCCAGCACCTCCTCGATCGGGGCGTAGCGGTAGGCCTCCACCTGCGCGCACACCCCCTGGTGGCCGGGGGCGCTGCAGATTCTCTCCACCTCATCTGCCGAGACCAAGGTCGCCCGCGCCCGGATTTCCCCCAGCCACGGCTCGCGCATTGCCCCCGCGGTGGCCCAGATCTGCTGCACCGCACGCGGCCCGCGCAGCGCCTCCCGTACGGAATTGCGACCGTAGACGATCACCTGAGCAAGCGCAGCTCCGGTCCATCCGGGCCGTCGCGCAGTTCCCAGCCGAGTTCGCGCAGCTGCTCGCGCAGTCGATCGGCGTGGGCGAAGTCCCGGGCGGCGCGTGCGCGCTGGCGAGCGTCGCTGAGCTCCTGCACCTCGGGCGGCACCTGCGCGCGCATCGGCCTGAGCAGGTTGTCGAGGCCCAGCACTGACAGCATCTCTCGCAGGTCCACGTCACCCACCGGCCGCGAGGCTCGATTGGCTTCCCTGACCCATTGGAAAGCGGCGGCGAGCGCAGCGGGAGTGTTGAAGTCCTCGGCCAGCGCGGCGAAGAAGCGCTCGCGCAGCGCTGTCGACCATGGCGGCGAGGGGTGGGGCGCGAGCCGTGTTGCCGCCTCGGAGATCCGCTGCACGCGGGCCACCGCCTCCGCGAGCCGGTCCTGATCGAACTCGATCGGCTGGCGGTAGTGACCGGAGCAGAAGTACATGATCAGGGCATCACGGCCGTAGGCCGCCAGCGCGTCGTGCAAGACGAAGATGTTGCCCTGCGACTTGGCCATCTTCTCCTGCTGCAGGCGGACCATCCCGTTGTGCACCCACAGCTTGGCCAGTGGACGACCTCGGGCCGCCATCGTCTGCGCGGCCTCGTTCTCGTGGTGCGGGAAGACGAGGTCCGAGCCACCGCCGTGGATCTCGAAGTCCACCCCCAGCAGGGACTCGGCCATCGCCGAGCACTCGATGTGCCACCCCGGCCGTCCGCGACCCCAGGGGGCCTCCCAGGCGGTGTCTTCACCGGGCTTTTGGGCCTTCCAGAGCGCGAAGTCCAGCGGATCCCGCTTGTGCTCGGCGCCTGCGAGGCCTTCCCCCTGGTCCATCTCGTCCACGTTCCGGTGGGATATCTCGCCGTAGCCCGGGTAGGAGCGGACGGAGAAGTACACGTCGCCGGCCACCGCGTACGCATGCTCGAGCTCGATCAGCCTCTCGATCAACGTCACGATCTCCGGGACCGTGTGGCTGGCCAGGGGCTCGTGGTCAGGACGACCGAGCTCCAGAGCATCGGTATCCGCACGGTAGGCGGCGGCCATCTCCTCGGCCAGCTGTCCGCTAGGGATGCCAGAGCCGCGGGCGGCGGCGTAGATCTTGTCGTTGACGTCAGTGACGTTCGCGACAAATGTTACGATGTATCCCTGATGATCGAGAAATCGCTTCAGCAACGAGAACACCACGTAGGGTCGGGCGTTGCCTACGTGGATGCGACCGTAGACGGTCGGCCCACAGGCGTATATGCCCACCTGGCGCCCGTCCGCGGGGTGGAGCTCGCGCAGCTCGCCGGTGCGGGTGTCGTGAAGCGAGATCTTGCGCAAGGTGCGGCAACCCTAGCGTCCGGCACCGTGTCCGCCCGGGGTCACCGATAGGGTGCCCGCGGTGACTGAGCAGCCCGCTCGAGCACAGCGGCTGGCTACCGTCGAGGAAGCCTTTCGCTCGCTCCCCGATCGTTACCTCGGTGCCGGCGCCGGATTCGACGCCACCTACCACGTGTGCCTGTGCGACATCGGCCATATGTGGGAGGTCCGCTGCACGACTCACGGCGCCAGGGTGCGCAAGGGAGCCACCCGCCGGCAGCCCGACGTCACCCTGTCGACCGACTCGCAGACGTGGATGCAGTTGCGCGCGGGGGAGCTCTCGGGCGTCCACGCCTTCCAGCAGCGGCTGCTCGCCGTCCGCGGCAACCTCGACCATGCCGTCGCCTTCGAGGGCATGTTCCGCCTGGCCGGTGGGCGGCCCTCGCTGCTGCAGATCTACGACGTCCCGGTGGGACGCCAACGGATCTCGACGCTGACGATGGGCAACGGCCCCGACGTGCTGCTACTACACGGGCTGGGCGGGACCCGTGCCTCGCTGTTTGAGACCGCCGCGGCACTGAGCCGGCGCTACCGGGTTCACGCCCCGGACCTTCCCGGATTTGGATCTTCCACCAAGCCGGCGCGCGGGGCTTATAACGCCCACTGGTACGCCGAGTACATCCTCGGGCTGATGGACGGATTGGGCGTGACCAAAGCCCACATCGTCGGCAACTCACTGGGCGGCAGGATCGCCATCGAGGTCGGCCTGAGCGCCCCCGAGCGCGTCGGTGCTCTTGGCCTACTGTGCCCGGCGGTGGCGTGGCTGCGGCGCGGCTTTCACCCGATTGTGCGTCTGCTGCGGCCAGAATTCGGGCTGCTTCCCCACGGCTTTCACCGCAACATGGTCGCGGGACAGTTCTGGAGCATGTTCGAAGACCGGGATGCGATCGACCCCGCGGTGGCCGACCTGATGGTCGACGAGTTCCGGCGGATCTACCACTCGGCGGGGGCGCGCTACGCGTTCCTGGCCTCGGCTCGGAACATCTATCTGGAGGCGCCGTTCGGGGGCAGCGGGTTCTATCCGCGTCTTGCCGATCTCCAGCCGCCAGCGCTGTTCGTCTGGGGAACCCACGATCCGCTGATCCCCTCCGGGTTCGGGCGTTACGTTCGCGACTGGCTCCCCCAGGCCGAGCAGGTGACGATCCAGGGTTGCGGCCACCTGCCTCAGGTCGAGCGCGCCGATGAGACCAACCAGCTGCTGATGCGCTTCTTCGCCAAGGCGCAGCGGGAAACCCACGCCCGGGTCGGATACGCTGCACCAGATGTACGAGCTGCCTGACGGGCGCTGAAGGTCCCTGCCATGGCCGGTATCGGGATAGCGTCCGACCAGCGGCGAAATGGTCATGTCGACGCGGGGGAGGGAACGCCCGGAACGGCCCCAGCACATGGCTCGCTGATCGGACGAGGCCTGCGCGAGATCGCCGCTCAGGTGCAGAGGCGGATCCCGCGCGCCGACCTCGACGAGCGCGATCCGGACTTCATCCGCGAACGCCTGCCACTGCAATGGCTGCTGGCGAGCATCTGGTTCCGCGGCGAGGTCCGGGGACTGGGAAACGTTCCCGAGACCGGACCGGTGCTGCTGGTCGGCAACCACTCGGGCGGAAACGTGACGCCGGACACGATCGTCTTCACGCTGGCCTTCAACACGTACTTCGGCGTCGAGCGCGCGTTCTTCCAGCTCGCCCACAACCTCATGCTGTCGATGCCCGGACTCGGACAGCTGCGAAAATTCGGCACCGTCGCCGCCTCACCTGACAACGCGCGCAAGGCGCTGGCCAGTGGCGCGGCGCTGCTGGTCTACCCCGGTGGCGACTACGAGGTTCACCGACCCAGCTGGCATCGCCACCGGATCGACTTCGGCGGCCGCAGCGGCTTCATCAAGCTGGCGCTGGAGCAAGCGGTCCCGATCGTCCCCGTGGTCTCAGTCGGCGGTCAGGAGACGGCCCTGTTCCTCAGCCGGGGTGAGGGCTTGGCCCAGGCGCTGCGGCTGGATCGAATGTTCCGCTTGAAGGTCCTGCCGATCTCGCTCGCGCTGCCCTGGGGGCTCAACATCGGCGACATGCTCGGCCACATCCCCGTGCCGGCGAAGATCACCATCGAGACCCTGCCACCGATCGATCTGCGCCGCGAGTTCGGCCCGGAGCCGGACATAGACGATGTCTACGACCACATCCTGCGCCTGATGCAGGAGACCCTGGACGCCCTGGCCGCCGAGCGGCGGCTGCCCGTGCTCGGATGAGGGTCAGCGCCAGCACTCAGATAGCCGCTCCGATTGAGGCCGTGTTCGCCACCGCCACCGATCCCGATCGGGCCCTCAGCTTCATGTCCGGGATCACTCGGTGGGAGGTGGTCAGCGACCGCCCCACGGGGCTCGGCGCTCGCTACCGGATGCTGCTCCGGGTCGGCTCGGCTGAGGTGGGCGGGCTGATCGAGGTGGTGGAATGGAGCGAGCCCGGCGACTTCGCCTGGAACTCCGTAACCGGCATCGATCAGCGCGGTCGCTTTCGGCTGCGTTGCACCGAGCCCGGCCGGACCCGTGTCGAGCTGCGACTGGCCTACGGCGTCGCCGGCGGGGGATTGGCGGGATGGCTGGCCGAAAAGCTCGCGGCGCGAACCGTGAGGACACACCTGCGTCACTCCCTCCGTGGGCTCAAGCGGCTGGTGGAGTACGAGCAGATGCGTGAGCGCGCGGCGGCTCGGCGGGCGGCGCGGGTGAGCATCGACTGAGCGCTCTATCCCCGCTCCACTGTTGCCACCGCCATCGCCGCCGCTCCCTCCTCGCGTCCGACAAAGCCCATCCCCTCGCCGCGGGTGGCCTTGACGCTGATGTGCTCGGCCGCCAGCCCCAGTGCTTGGCCGAGTGAGCGTCTGATCGCGTCGCGGATCGGAGCCAGCTTCGGACGCTCGATCAGCACGGTGACGTCGACGTGGCGCACGGTGAAGCCGTGCCCGTCCAGCAACGCCATCGTCTGCACCAGCAGCGCCATCGAGTCGGCGTCCCGAAAGCGCTCGTCGGTGTCGGGAAAGTGCTCGCCGATATCACCGAGTCCGGCGGCGCCGAGCAGCGCATCGATCACGGCATGGGTGAGCACGTCGGCATCGGAGTGACCGGTCAGGCCCCGCTCGTGGGCAAGCTCGATCCCGCCCAGAACGAGTCGACGGCCGGAGGCAAACCGGTGGCAGTCGTAGCCGATCCCGCAGCTGACGCTCATGGGCCACGCTCCGCCACCAGCAGCTCGGCCACCTGCAGGTCCACCGGCGTGGTCACCTTGAGGTTGCTGGCCGCGCTGACCACCAGCCGGATCGTCCCTCCGGCTCGCTCGACCAACCACGCATCGTCGGTCGCCGCTGTGAGCTCGGCCTCAGGAGCTGACAGCGCCTGCTCCAGTGCAGCACGTCGGAACACCTGGGGCGTCTGCACCGCCCACAGCCGTCTCCGCTGGAGCGTCCGCGAGATCGTCCGCCCATCCTCTCCCACCTCCTTGATCGTGTCGGCGACCGGAATCGCGGCGATCACGCCATCGGCGCCCGAGTTTTCCAGCTCCTCGAGCGCGCGCTGGAACAGCTCCGGCTCGGCCAGCGGCCGCGCGCCGTCGTGGACGATAACCGGATCTCCGGCTCCGGCGGCGGCCAGAGCTCGTCGTACCGACTCCGAGCGCTCCGCACCTCCAGCGACCACGACGGTCCCTGCAGGCGCCGCCGCCGTCTCGTCCGTCGGCAGCGCGACAACGACTCGAGTCACCTCGGGAACTGCCCGCAGCGCGTCCACCGACCACTGAAGCATCGGCCGGCCGCCCAGGGTGACGAGCGCCTTGGGCCGGCCGAACCCAAGGCGCTCGCCACGTCCCGCGGCCACGAGCAACGCGACCGCCATCGTGGGGGACTGCTCTTACTTGGCGGCGACGGCGACCTTGCCGTTGCCGTTGCCGTTGCCGTTGCTGGAGTACCCGAGCAGCTCGTAGAGATGGACTTCGACCTGCTCCTCGTTCATCTCGAGCGCGTACATCAGCTCGGAGGCGAGGATCTTCTTGGCCCGGGTGAACATCTGCTTTTCGCCGGTGGAGAGCCCCTTCTCGGCCTCCCGGATGGCGAGGTTGCGGACGACCTCGGCGAGCTCGTAGATGTCACCCGTCTTGATCTTGTCCCGGTTGTGCTTGAAACGCCGATTCCAGTTCTTGGGCATCTCCGAGCACTCGTCCTGGAGCACCGCGAGCACCTTCTTGACCGTCTGTTCGTCGATCACCCGGCGCAACCCGGCCAGCGCGGCATTCTCGGACGGAACCATCACCGTCATGTCGTTGTGCAGGATCTTGATGGTCAAGTACTCCCGCTTCTCGCCGAGGATGTCCTTGACCTCCTTGCGGATAACCTGACCTGCACCGTGGTGGGGATACACGACGTTGTCCCCGATCTCGAACTCGATATGAGGCAGTGGCTCGACTGCTTCGAAGTCCTCATCGAGGGGCTCTTCGATTAGCTCTGTGATGGTGTCCTCCTCTGTCCTGGACAGGCGGTGCGAGGGCCCGCTCGTTTGCACTAGGTCTGCAGGTACCGATCAACGAGGTTGATCTCCTGCTGGCGGCGAAGGCCCTCACGAATGTCCTTCGCCCGAATCTCTCCGACTCCATCGACCGTCTCCAGCTCACCGTCATTGGCGGCCAGCAGCTCCTCGAGGCCGCCGAACTCGGCGACGATGCGCTGAACGACGAGCTTGGGCAGCCGCGGTATGCGGCCGAGAATCCGGACCCCGCGTGGTGACACGGGATAGTCGAGGGTGTTCAGCTTGCGGTCATATCCGAGCAGCTCGGCGAGCCGCCCGAAATCCAGGATGTCCTGGTGGGGCAGGCGCACCAGCTGCTCGAAGGCGGTGGCGAAGCTCTCATCGGAGTCATCGGCCAGGTAGTCGTTCACGAGCGCGGTCTTGTCGCCCGAGACTCCGACCATCGTCTCGTCGAGCTGCATTTCGATCAGCCTGCCCTCAGTGCCCAGCTCGACGATGTACCGCTCGATCTCGACCGCCATCCGGGTCACCAGCTCCGCTCGTTGGAGCACCGTGAGCACGTCGTGCAGGGTCGCACCGCCCTCGAACTCCAGCGCGGTCAGGCGCGTGGAGACCTGGTCGAGGCGGCTGCGGTACTTGTCGAGGGTGGCCAGGGCTTGGTTGGCCTTGGCCAGCACGACCGGGATCTCCTCCAGTATGTACTTGATCCCGTCGACATACAGCGAGACGACCTCGCGGCGCTCCGAGATGGCGACGACCAGCGCGGTGGTCTGCTTGGAGGTCCGCTCGGCCGTCCGGTGCCGGGTGCCGGTCTCGAGCGTCAGGATCGTGGGATCCGGGGTCAGCTGGACGTTGGCGTAAACGATCTTCGTCGCATTGGCACCCAGGACGATCGCGCCGTCCATCTTTGCCAGCTGGTAGAGGAGCGCCGGCGAGTAGTCGAGCTCGACCTTGATGCCCCCGGAGAGCAGGAATGCCAACTCCTCCACCTCACCGATCACGATCAGACCGCCGGTGCGGGCGTGCAGAATGTTGTCGATCCCCTCCCGCAGTGCCGTCCCGGGCGCGACCATCTCCAGCGCCCTCACCATCCACGATTCCTGTCGAGATTCGAGCTCTTCTTTGAGCTCTTCCCCGGAGCGAGACGGCATCGAGGGCGATTTTAGCCGGTATTGATCACGCAGCCCTCGCCGCCGGGCGGCCTCCGCGCAAGGTGCTGGCCAGCGCCGCGCGCAGCGTCCGGTGTTCCTCCGGCGCGACCACAGGGCTGAGCCCGAAGCGCTCCGCTTCCCCGGACCGACGATCGGGATGGGCGACCGGGCGCAACTCACCAGTCAGGCCGAGCTCGCCAAAGCAGGCCAGCGGCCGCTCACCGCCCCCCACGGTCAAGGCCACCCCTCGTGCCGCGCTGGCTACGGCCAGGGCAACCGCCAGGTCGGCGCCCGGCTCCTCCACCCGCACGCCGCCGACAACGTTGACGAACACATCGGCGCCACCGAGGCCGATCCCGCCGTGGCGGCCGAGCACCGCCAGCACGAGCGCCAGACGGTTGCGATCGAGCCCGGCCACGACCCGGCGGGGAGGTACCAGTTCCGAGGCGCTAACCAGCGCCTGCACCTCGACCAAGAGCGGGCGCGACCCCTCCATCGCGCACAGCACGACGCTGCCCGGCGCCCGCGTCGCCTCCCCGACGAACCGTGCCGAGGCGTCGAGCACCTGCACCAGCCCGTGGTCTCGCATCTCGAACACGGCGACCTGGTCGGTCGAGCCGAAGCGGTTCTTGATCGCACGGACGGTGCGGTAGGTGCGCTCGCGCTCGCCCTCGAACTGGAGCACGCAGTCGACCAGATGCTCGAGCACCCGCGGTCCCGCCAGCGCCCCCTCCTTGGTCACGTGGCCGACCAGCAGCACCCCGATCCGGTGGGCCTTGGCCACCCGCGTGATCTCGGCCGCAACCTCGCGCACCTGCGCGACCGAGCCCGCCGCGCTGGTCAACTCGGCGGACTGCAGCGTCTGCACCGAGTCAATGACGCACACCTGCGGGCGCTCTCGCTCCAGCGTGGACAGCACCGCCTGCAGATCGGTGTCCGCGACCACCGGGATCCGCAGCGCCTCGCCCTCGGTCAGGCGCTCGGCGCGCAGGCGGATCTGCGCCGCCGACTCCTCGGCCGACACGTACAGCGTCCGTCGCCCCGATGCCACCAGGTTTGCCAGCGCCATCGTCGTCAGCGTCGACTTTCCAATCCCAGGCGAGCCACCAAGAAGCACCAGCGATCCGGGGACGATCCCGCCCCCGAGCACGCTATCCAGCTCGCTGATGCCCGTGCTCAGCCGCTGGTGCTCCTGCTGGGCGACCTCGACCAGCGGGATCGGAGTCAGCGGACTCGCCCCCGAGCGACCGCTCCGCCCCGGCCCGCCGCGGGCTGGTGCCGGCCGATCCCGGATCTCCTCCACCAGCGTGTTCCACTCGCCGCAACCGGCGCACTGCCCCGCCCAGCGCAGGCTCTCGTGCCCGCACGAGGAGCAAACGTGGATGGTGGAGGACCTGGCCACAGCTGGACTCAGGCTACGCCCAGGCGCCGACAGCAAACGGCCCTCTGCCGCGGGAACTTGCACTGTTGACACACCTCGATCACGCGGGAAAGGTGGCGTATGCTCTCTCGCTGATGGAGGAGGACGGGTGAGCTCGCGCGTGCTGGCGCTCATCGTCACAGTGCTGGCGGCGACGACGGACGTCGCCGCCGCGGCCCCGCCCTCAGCGCCAGGATCCGCCGTTGCCTCCAGCCGAGGATGTGCCGGAGACCCGGTCAGCCCTCAGCCGGGCGGCGGGCTGCGCGTCCGGGACTTGTCGTGTGCAGCGGCGAGGACGGCGATCAAGCGCGGAACTCTGACCGTGCACGGTTGTCCCGGGCGGGCCGGGCCGTGCTACTCATCCTTCCAGACCCCGCGCTTTCGATGCCTGGCCCCGAGCCTAGGCGTCGTACGCTGCGCGCGCGGCCGGCGGGCGTTCAGCTTCTGGTGGGGGGAATAGACCTACTCGTCCGGCGCCGGGGGCGGGTCGTCGTCGCGCGACCCTGTCTCGGTCTCCTCGCCGCCGTCGGAGGCACCGACGCCGACCGGAGTTGGCTTGGGCGTAGGCTGGATCACCGACAGCTTGACGTCGCCCTCCTCGCCGTTCCCGTCCGTTTCGGGCTCGACCAGCACGGTTGAGCCCGAGGGAACCTCGGAGCGCAGCACGAAGTCCGCCAGCGGATCCTCGATGTAACGCTGGATCGCTCTCCGTAGGGGACGTGCGCCCATCGACGGATCCCAGCCCTTGTCGACGAGCAGGTCCTTGGCCGGCTCGGAGAGCTCGAGCTGGAGCTCACGCTCGGCCATCGACTGACGGATCCGCCGCAGCAGTAGCTCGACGATCTCCTTGATCTCGTCCTTGGCCAGCTTGTGGAAGACGATCACGTCATCGATCCGGTTGAGGAACTCGGGCCGGAAGACCTTCTTGAGCTCGCCCATGATCCGGTTCTTCATGTCGTCGTAGGTGATTCCGGTCTCATCGTCGGAGACCGCGAATCCCAGCGGCGTGTTTCGAGCGATCTCGGAGGCGCCGATGTTCGAGGTCATGATCACGATGCAGTGACGGAAGTCGACGGTCCGACCCTGAGCGTCGGTCAGCCGGCCATCCTCCAGAATCTGCAAGAGGATGTTGAACACGTCGGGGTGAGCCTTCTCGATTTCGTCGAGGAGCAGCACGCTGTAGGGCTTGCGCCGCACCGCCTCGGTGAGCTGACCGCCTTCGTCGTAGCCGATGTATCCGGGAGGCGAACCGACCAGTCGACTCACCGCGTGCTTCTCCATGTACTCGGACATATCGATACGGATCATCGTGTCCTCGTCGCCGAACAGGAACTCGGCCAGGGTCCGGGCCAGCTCGGTCTTGCCCACGCCCGAGGGGCCGAGGAAGATGAACGAGCCGGTGGGGCGCTTGGGGTCCTTGAGCCCGGCGCGTGAGCGTCGAATCGCCTTGGAGACGACCTCGATTGCCGGGTGCTGGCCAATCACGCGCTTGTGCAGCTCCTCCTCCATGCGCATCAGCTTCGCCGTCTCGGCCTCGGTCAGCTTGAACACGGGGATGCCAGTCCACATCGAGACGATGTCGGCGATCTCCTCCTCGCCGATCGAGGGCCGCTCGGTGGACTCGCCGGCTTCCCACTGGTCAGCCAGCTCGCGCTTGCGCTGCGTCAACCGGCGCTCCTGATCGCGCAGGTTCGCGGCCTTCTCGAATTCCTGTGCCTCGATCGCGGCCTCCTTGGCCCGTCTCGTCTCCTCGATCTCGTCCTCCAGCTCGCGATACACCGGGGGTGAGGTCATCGACTTGATCCGCATCCGTGATGCCGCCTCGTCGATCAGGTCGATCGCCTTGTCGGGCAGGAATCGGTCGGAGATGTAGCGATCGGCCAGATCAGCGGCCGCCTCCAGCGCCTCGTCGGTGATGTTCACCTTGTGGTGCTGCTCGTAGCGGTCGCGCAGGCCCTTGAGGATCTGCACCGTCTCCTCGGTGGAGGGCTGATCGACGGTGATCTTCTGGAAGCGGCGCTCCAGCGCCGAGTCGCGCTCGAGGTACTTGCGGTACTCCTCCAGCGTGGTCGCCCCGACCGTCTGCAGCTCCCCTCGGGCCAACGCCGGCTTGAGGATCGAGGCGGCGTCGATAGCGCCTTCGGCCGCACCCGCTCCGACGAGGTTGTGCAGCTCGTCGATGAACAGGATGATGTCGCCGCGCTGGGTGATCTCCTTCATCACCTTCTTCAGCCGCTCCTCGAACTCGCCCCGGTACTTGGAGCCCGCGACCAGCGCCGCCAGGTCGAGCGTGTAGATCTGCTTGCCCTTGAGCAGCTCCGGGACATCAGCGTTGGTGATCCGCTGCGCCAGGCCCTCGACCACAGCAGTCTTGCCCACGCCGGGCTCGCCGACGAGCACGGGATTGTTCTTGGTCCGCCGGGAGAGGATCTGCATGATTCGCTCGATCTCAGTCTCGCGCCCGACCACGGGATCCAGCTTTCCCTCGGACGCGAGCTTGGTCAAGTTGCGACCGAACTGATCCAGCAGCTTGGAGGACTTCTTGCCCTCCCCCTGTGCGCCGGACGCGCCGGCGGCGCCCGCGCCCGTCCCGCGCTGGCGGCTGCCGGGGCCGGAGAGCATCCGGATCACCTCGTTGCGGATCTTTTCGGAGTCGGCGTCGAAGTCGAGCAGGATCCGCGCGGCTACGCCTTCGTTCTCCCGCACCAGGCCGAGCAGGATGTGCTCTGTGCCGATGTAGTTGTGGCCGAGGCTCAGCGCCTCACGCAGCGCCAGCTCCAGAACCTTCTTGGCCCGCGGGGTGAAGGGAATCTGTCCGGAGGTGACCTCCTCGCCGGATCCGACGATCCGCACGACCTGCGCCCGAACTCGCTCGACGGTGATGTCGAGCGACTCAAGGACACGTGCCGCCAAGCCTTCCTCTTCACGCAGGAGGCCGAGCAGGATGTGCTCGGTGCCGATGTAGTTGTGCTTGAGAGTTCGCGCTTCTTCCTGCGCCAGGACGACCACCTGGCGGGCTCGCTCTGTAAATCGCTCGAACATGATCTCTTGCTGCTTCTCTCTTGGTCGGCGGGCGGTGTCGTCGGTCGAGTTGTGGTCCTGGTGGGCAAGAGTCCCTGAGTTCAGGTTAGCGCTGCCGGCTGAGGGGACGCCGATGCGGCCGTCCTACCGATCCTTCGCCGGCCCAGGGGGCCTACGGTGATCGATGGAGTCGGCTCGCGTGGCTGCCATGACCCAGTCTACCAACCGACCCTGCGGCTCCTCGTCGGTACAGGTTCGCTGGCACGCGGCAATCAGGAGCGTTCTCGCTGCAGGCTTGAGAACATGGGAAGCTCGGCCCGATCATCCGGGCGGTCAAAGGTCCACCGCACGCAGGTATTTCTTCTCTGACTCTGATCGTCCGTGATAGCGATGGCCCGGACGCTGATTCGGCTCAGCCCGGGCCGAGGTTGGTCCCTGCCCCTCGGTGAGGGCTAGTCGCGCATCGCCGGAAACAGCACGACCTCGCGGATCGAGCGCCGACCGGTCAGCATCATCACCAGGCGGTCGATGCCGATGCCGATCCCGCCGGTGGGCGGCATCCCGAGCTCCAGAGCTTGGATGAACGCCTCGTCGTAGGGCTGCGCTTCGAGATCCCCCGCTCCGGCCAGCGTCCGCTGCTCCTCGAAGCGTCGTCGCTGCTCGTCGGGGTCGTTGAGCTCGGAGAAGGCGTTGGCGAACTCCACGCCGCCCATGAACGCCTCGAAGCGCTCGACCAGTCCCTCGGCCTTCCGGTGACGCTTGGCAAACGGCGACAGCTCCACCGGGTAGTCGAGCAGGAACGTCGGCTGGATCAGCGTCGGCTCCACCTGCTTTGAGACCAGCTCGTCGACCAGCTGCGGCCAACTGTCCCCTGCCCGCACCGCCAGGCCAGCCTCATGCATGGCCCCCGCCAGCGCCTGACGATCCCGCGCGGCGAGGATGTCGATCCCCGTACGACTGGCGATCGCCCCCGCCAGCGTCTCCCGGCGCCATGGCGGATCGAGCTCCAGTTCGCCGGCGTAGCCGATCTCGGCGGCGACGAAAGCCACCAGCCGCTCGCACCGCTCAGCCACGTCCAGGTAGTCCGCGTAGGTCTCATACCACTCGAGCATCGTGAACTCGGGGTTGTGCTTGGGCGAGAGACCCTCGTTGCGGAAGTCCTTGCCGAGCTCATAGACGCGCTCCAGGCCGCCGACGATCAGCCGCTTGAGGTAAAGCTCGGTGGCGATGCGCAGGTACAACTCCCGGTTCAGCGCGTTGTGGTGGGTGGTGAACGGACGCGCCGCCGCGCCGCCGTATAGCGGCTGCAGCACCGGCGTCTCCACCTCGAGAAAGCCGTCACGGTCCAGAAACCGCCGGATCGCTGCCACCACGCGCGCGCGGGTGATGAACAGCGAGCGCGTCTCCTCGTTGGCGATCAGGTCGAGCTCGCGGTGGCGAAAGCGGGTCTCGACATCGGTCAGCCCGTGGTGCTTCTCCGGCGGTGGGCGCAGCGACTTGGCCAGCAGCGTCCATGCCTGCAGCCGCAGGCTGAGCTCTCCTCGCCGGGAGCAGAAGGCGGTCCCGTCGACCCCCACCAGGTCGCCGAGATCGAGCCCCAGCAGCCGCTCCATGCCCTCGGGACCGAGCTCGTCGACGCGCGCCTGCAGCTGGAGGCGGCCGGAGCGGTCGACGAGGTCCAGGAAGGCCATCTTTCCCTGCCCGCGCCGCGCCGCCAGGCGGCCGGCGACGCGATGTGAGGCATGCGTCTCGGTTCCGGGCTGCAGGTCGGCGTGCGCCGCGCGCACGTCTGCCACCGGCTCGACCCCATCGAACTCGTGCGGAAACGGCTCGATGCCTGCTTCCCGGAGCGCCTCCAGCTTCTGGCGACGGGCAGCGAAGACCTCGCCGGGCTCCTCGCCCATGGCCGCCGACCTACTTCGATTCCACGTCGATCTTGGTGATCTTCAGCTTGCGTTCGCCGCGTGGGGTGCTGAACATGACCTCCTCCCCACGCTTGTGCCCGAGCAGCGCCTTGCCCACCGGTGACTCGTTGGAGAGCTTCAACTCCGCCGGAGCGGCTTCGGCCGAGCCGACGATCGTGTATTTCGTGGATTTGCCGGCCTCGTCCTTGACGTGGACGATCGAGCCGACCCGCACCACGTCGGTGCCGAGGTCGGAGGCGTCGATCACCGTCGCCGACCGCAGCTTCTCCTCCAGCTGGGCGATCCGCGCCTCCAACATCGCCTGCTCGTTCTTGGCGTCGTCGTACTCGGCGTTCTCGGAGATGTCCCCGAACTCCCGTGCCTCCTTGATCCGCGCGGCTACCTCGCGGCGGCGGATGGTTGACAGCTGCTCCAGCTCGGACTTGAGGTTGGTTAGTCCTTCAGGTGTGAGGATGACGTCCTTGGGCATGGCGTGAAGACCTGTGGATGAGGGCAGTTTGGACGAAAGAAAACCCGCTCTGAAAGGAGCGGGGCGACCACGCATCCCGGCCGCGTGGGCGCAGGAGTATAGAGGCCTGAGTGGGGGAGCTTTGCTATCGGCGGCCAAGGTTGCCGGCGCTGTCGAGCGCCCGGATGGCTACCTAGCCGCGCAACGCCACCACCGCATCATCGCGATCGCCGTCGTCGTCGCGCGGACCAGCGCCGCGTTCGTGCGTGTGCCAGCTCCGGGATCAACCCAGCGCCGGGTAGACGTCCAGCCAGACGCGCCGCCCGCGGGTGTCGAAATACCCGCGCGTGTCGCGGTCAGGCGCCCGCTGGGGCAGCCCGCTCAGCGACATCCACAGCGTCGGATAGACCCGCCTCCCGTGGGCTAGCTGTACCGCCACCGCAGGCCGGCGCGCGGCGTGGAAGCTCGTCTGCCCGATGCACTTCAGCGCCGACGGTGCCCCGAGGGGGCTGCGGGAGACAACGCCGCCCGGGAGCACATAGCGGCCGCGCACCACCTGCTCTGGACGGCCGCCGTGGCCATCGAGCACGCGCACGAGCGCCTCACCGATGATGTTGGCCGCAGAGGCGGAGACCGACTCTCCGTCGTCGGAGTGTCCGCATCCGAAGCGGTCACGATCGGAGGGGTTGAGGTTGCTGAGCGTCGGGATCCCGACCGCGTTACCGGCGGGGAAGATGTAGCCGAGCATGTCCTCGGCAAGCCCGTCGATGAAGCGAAAAGGCGTGTGCATGTGGGGCAGCAGCCACGGCGGCAGCGCCTTGGACGGATCCGGCATGTCCTGCGGGCCGAGGAAGCCGCGGAGGTAGGTGAATGGGAATGCCTCGCCCGGGACCGAGATGAACTCGCCGTCTCCGATCTGGAACGCCGCGACCTCCGAGCGCAGCGCCTGTCCGGCCGAGGAGCCGTTGGCGGCCACCGGCGAGGCAACGCTGCAGTTGGCGTTGTAACCGGGGCGATCACCGAACACGCCCAGGGCGGCGCCGAGCGAGAACAGCCCGTTCTGCAGCGGCACGCAGATGTCGGCACGCCGGCCCCAGATCTCATCAGAGCGCGAGAGCTGGTAGGCGCCGGAACGCAGCGTGGCCACGACTGCCCCGGCCAGCTGCTGTCCGAACGCCCGGGTCTCCCCGTCGTACCCGAGGGGCACGTGCTGGCTGCCAGCGAGGTCGCTGCCGTTTCCGACCTTGAACAGGGTGCGGCACCCGGCGGGGTGGCTGGCGTCCAGGTAGACCTGGGGAACGCGGGAGATCGATCGTCCGTAGACCTCGGGACTCTCGACCGACCCCACCGTGCCCGCCATCTCGATCGCCACTCCGCCCAGCCCTCGTTGGATTCCGGAGCGGAAGAAGTTGATCCAGTCAGCGGAGATCCAGTTGCGCTGAGCGTCCAGCTCGGGGGTGCCCCCATTGAAGCCAAGCGTCTCGGCGTGCTGGCTGACGCTGGCCAAGGTGGCGATCGCGCTCCCGCGCGGCGTGACGGCTTCGAGCACGGGCACATGTTGGTCGTCGATGTAGGGATAGGAGGACCAGCACTGGCGGAAGTTCCGAGGCTCCAGCAGTTCCGTATAGCGGATCCGGGCCGGCCGCATTGCCCGATAGGCCCGCTCGATCGCCAAGGCGCTCTGAGTGACCATGTAGCTCGTCCAGTAGGCGTTGACCCCGGAGGTCGTCTGGGCAATCCCACCCAGGCCGAGGCTGTCGGGAGCGGACTCGTCATGGGTGGCGGAGATGAAGATCCCGTCCAGGTGGTAGCCGTCAGCGGCGACCTTGGCTCGGATCCGCTGCTGGTAGACGTTGAACAGGCCCTCCTGGTCGAGCACTTCGACGGCGATCGTCCGCCCCCGGGCCGCCACGACCAGCGCCCGTGCGGTGACGGGATCGGCGACGTGGTCGTAGAACCGAGGATTGGAGGCACCGCCACCCAGGAGGTTGCCGTCCCAGCGCATGTTCTGGTTGCAGTCGAGATACGGCTCTCCCGCGTCGAAGTGACCGTTGTGGTTGAGGTCGATGTACGGCTCCTCGAACGCGAACTGGCGGGCACCGGTGTAGCTGCCACTGCCCGCGCAGTCGCTGGGATCTCCACCGGGCACGTCACCGTGACGCGGCGGCGTGATGCTGGCCACGGCCGCGCCGGCACGGAAGCTCGCGGCTCGACCGTGGGCAAGGCGGCCGTGGAAGCCGCCGGCCGGCGTCAGCAGCGCGCTGAGGAGCGCAGCAGCGGTGCTCAGCTGGCTAGCGATCACGAACTCTCAGGACCCTCCTCTCTAGGCCGGGACCCTACTACGCCGCCCCGGGGAAGGTGAGGGGTCCGAATCGGCCACGCCGGCGCGCATCAGCTCGCGCGCGGCCTCGAGCGAGGCTGCCTGCTGGACGGCGGCCTGAAGGGTCCGCGTCCCGCCCAGGCGCTGTACGTACCACGGATAGAACTTGCGCAGGTAGCGGCTGGCACGCTCGCGCCCCAGATGCTCGCATGCGCGTTCGATCACCCAGTCGAGCTCGGCCAGAACCTCCTCGGGGGCGGGCGGACGACGCTGCTCGCGCAGGCCCAGGAGCTCCGCGAACAGCCACGGGTTGCCAAGCGAGCCGCGCGCCAGCATCACGGCTGCCGCGCCCGTCTGCTCGAACGCGGTCCTCGCCTCCTCGGCGCCTGTCAGGCCGCCGGAGATGACGACTGGGACCGGCAGCTCGGCCACGAGTTGGCCGGCCAGCCCGTAGTCGGGCCGACCGGTGTGGCGCTGGGAGGCGTGACGCGGATGGATGCACAGCCCTGCCACCCCGGCCTCCTCCACGAGCCGTCGAGCCAAGCGGACTCCGCTGAGATCGCCGGGTCGCTGACCGCTGCGCAACTTCACGGTGACCGGCAGGCCGCTGCCATCAGCGGCGGCGCGGACCAGCGTGACCGCCCGCTCGGGATTGTCCAGCAGCGCGGCGCCGGCACCGGTCTTGCACACCTTGGGAACTGGACACCCCATGTTGAGATCGATCAGATCGGCACCGGCGGCGGCCACGGCCTCCGCAGCGGTAGCCATCACCCGCGGATCGTGACCGAACAGCTGAACCGAAACGGGGTGCTCGTCGGGATGGATGCGCAGCAGCTCGCGACAGGTGCGCTCGTTCCCGTGGTGGATGGCGAAGCTCGAGACCATCTCCGAGACGGTCAGCCCGGCTCCGTAGCGCTTGGCCTGCAGGCGCACGAACCAGTTACCGATACCGGCCAGCGGAGCCAGCACTACGCGATTGGAGATCGACACAGCGCCCAGGGTCCAGCTATCGGTCAATGCTCGAGTCACGCGTTCATGGTACGAATCCGAGCATGGACCTCCTCGCTGCCTTCACTCCGTGGGCGGATGTGGTGCGCGATCAGGTCCCGGATCTGGAGCTGTTCGACGCCCACACCCATCTGGGCACCAATGACCCCGACGGGATGAAGCAGACCCCGCAGGAGCTGCTCAGGGTTTTGGAAGTGGCCCAGGCGCGCGGCGCGTTCGTGTTCCCGATGCACGAGCCTGACGGCTACCCGCCGGCTAATGACTTGGTCATCGAGGTCGCCGGGCGCTCGGAGGGAAAGCTGGTGCCGTTCTGCCGCCTGGATCCAAACGATTCGCCGGTCGGCGAGGCCCAGCGTTGCCTGGAGGCCGGCGCACGGGGGATCAAGCTGCACCCACGCGCGGAGGGGTTCACGCTCGATCACCCGCAGGTGCGCAGCATCGTCGCCCTGGCCCACGAGCGCCGGCTTCCAGTGCTGATCCACGCCGGACGCGGAATACCCGCACTCGGGCTGCACAGCGTCGATCTCGCCGGTGATTTTCCCGACGCGCGTCTGATCCTCGCCCACGCGGGTATCTGCGACCTCTCCTGGATCTGGCGAGTCGCCGCCGATCACCCCAACCTGCTGTTCGATACCGCCTGGTGGATGCCGGCCGACCTCTCGGCGCTGTTCTCGCTGGTGCCACCAGGGCAGATCCTGTTCGCCAGCGACGCCCCCTACGGAGCCACCGGCCTGTCGGCCTCGTTCATGCTCCGCAGCGCCCTCCAGGTCGGACTCACCCCCGAGCAGATACGCACGATCGCCTCCGAGCAGTCGCTGCGGATCGCTGCCGGCGAGCCGCTGATTGAGGTCGGGCCGGCGATCGGCGAACGCGAGCGCGCGCCCCACACGCTGCTGGATCGGGTGGCGGAGTTCCTGATGCTCGGCACGGTGGCGACCATGCGCGGCGGCGACGGCACCGAAATGCTGGCGCTGGCGCGGCTGGCCTGCGACGTCCCCCCGGAGATCGACGACGCGCCGTTGTTTGACGCGATCCGCGGGCTCATCGGTCTCTATGACCAGATGACCGCAGCCGAGCCGACCAACCGTCGGCGCCTGTCCTTCCTGATCCTGGCGCTGACCGTGGCTCGGACGCCGGACGTGCCGCTTCCGGCGGGGTGACAGGAATTACTGGTTGCGCTCCCAGATGAGCCGCAGCCCAATCAGCGTCAGCATTTCGTCAACCTCATCGATCGTCTCTCGGATGAACGGGACCAGGACGCCGGCGAGGCCGCCGGTAGCGATCACCGTGGTCTCGGCGCCGAGCTCTCTCCGGAGTCGGCGCACGATCCCTTCCACCTGAGCCGCGAAGCCGTAGGCGATCCCGCTACGGATCGCATCGACGGTCGACTTGCCGATCAGGGCCCGCGGCTCCACTAGCTCGACCTTTGGCAGCTTCGCGGCACGTTCGTAGAGCGCGTCGACCGAGATCTCGGCACCGGGGGTGATGATGCCGCCGAGATACTCTCCGGCCGCCGAGACGGCGTCGTAGGTGATCGCGGTGCCGAAGTCGACCACCACGCAGGCATCGCGGACGCGATCGTAGGCGGCCACGGCGTTGACCAGTCGGTCGGCGCCCACCTCACGCGGATTGTCGATGCGGATCGGCATTCCGGTTCGGATCAGCGGCCCGACCACCAGCATCTCGTGACCGAGATAGCGGGCCGCCATCGCCGTCCACTGCTCGGATAGCTGGGGCACGGTCGAGGACACGATCGAGCACTCGATCTCCGCGAAGCCCAGGCCGCGGAGGCCGAGCAGGTTCGAGAGCGCTGCGCCGAGCTCGTCGCTGGTCGACTCCCTTACCGTGGCAAAGCGCCAGTGCTCGGCGATCGACACGCTCCCGTCTGCGAGCACGCCGAAGTGGGTCTGGGTGTTGCCGACATCGACGACGAGCAGCATCGCGCCCATTATCGCCAGAGCCGCGCGCCTCAGATCAGTGGCGACCCGATCCGGCGCACTTCCTGCCCGGCGCCGAGGGCCGGCAATGCCTCGCGCAGCGCCCTCCCTCCGGGCAGAGTCAGCCCCGGATCGAGCTCCAGCAGTGGCACGAGCACAAAGCGCCGGGACGTGATCTCGGGGTGCGGGAGCGCCAGCCGGGGCGAGACGACCCGATGCTGGCCGAGCAGCAGCAGGTCGACATCGATCACCCGGGCAGCGTGACGAACGCTATCCGGCCGCCGCCCGACTGCCCGCTCGACCATCTTGCACACCTCGAGCAGGGACTCGGGGTCCAGCTCGGTCTCGATCTCGAGGCACGCATTGAGGAAGTCAGGCTGCTCGAGCACCAGTCCGATCGGCTCGGTGTCGTATACCGAGGAGCTGCGCAGCACGTCCACGGGATGCTCTCGCAGGTGCCGCACCGCTGCCTCCAGATGCCGGCGTCGCTCCCCGATGTTGGACCCCAACCCCAGGTATCCGCGCGCCACCCGTCTATTCCGCCTCGCGCCAGAGCTCCACCGAGACCTCGCTCACCGACAGCGCCAGCGGCGGCTCAGGCTTGGCTGCCTTGATCCACACCGAATGGGCCTCGTACTGCCCTAGCAGCCGGTCGGCGATCGCCGCACATAGCCGCTCGAGCGTGTTGTAGGACCGCTGCTGGGCCACGAGATTGACAGCGTCGCAGACTCGGGCGTAGTCGATCGTGTCCTCGATCCGGTCGGTGACTGTCGCGTCGCACTCGCCGAGCTCCAGACGGAGGTCGAGCAGCAGCCGCTGGCCCACCTCACGCTCAGCGCGAGTTACCCCGACATGGGTGAACAGCGACAGCCCGCTGACCTCGATCGCCACCTCGGGACCGGGCGGCTCACCGTCGTCCCCCTCGCCGTCTACGTCGTCGTCGTATTCGTCGGGATCGCCGGGGGCCATCGGGCGCTGACCGTAGCAGCAGCGATCTTCAGCGCGTCATGCACGGGACCCACGTCGTGGACGCGGAATACGCGTGCGCCACGCTCGTAGGCGATCACGTTGGTGGTGATGGTGCCGGCCAGGCGGCGCTCCACGTCACGCCCGGTGATCTTGCCCAGGAACGACTTGCGGCTGGTGCCGACCACGACCGGCGGTCCGAGCGCGACGATCTCGTCGATCCGCGCCAGCAGCTCCAGGTTGTGCTGGGCGGTCTTGCCAAAGCCGATCCCCGGATCGATCATGATCCGCTTCCGGGGGATGCCAGCGGCGGCGGCGACCTCTATCCGCTCGTGCAGGAACGCCCGCACCTCGCCCACGACGTCGTCGTAGCGGGGATCGTTCTGCATCGTACGTGGATCGCCGAGCATGTGCATCAGGCACACGTGAACCCCGCGGGAGGCGATCAGCGCGGCCATGGCTGGGTCCCCGCGGAGCCCGGTTACGTCGTTGACGATGCTCGCTCCGGCATCCAGAGCGACCTCGGCCACCTCGGCTTTGGAGGTGTCGATCGAGATCGACGCCCGCGCGCCGGCCTCGATCAGCCCGCAGATCACCGGGATCACTCGCTCGCGCTCCTGCGCGGCTGGAACGGGTCTCGCTCCCGGACGAGTCGACTCGCCCCCAACGTCGAGGATCGCCGCGCCCTGGGCCTCCAGCGCGAGCCCATGCTCAATTGCCGCCGCCGGGTCCAGATACCTGCCACCGTCAGAGAACGAGTCGGGGGTGACGTTGACCACCCCCATCACGCGGAACCGGTCCGCCGACTGTGGCTGGCTCACTGAGGGCCTTCGTCGGGCCAATGTCCGTGACGGTCGAAGTACTCGCGGGCCTCCTCCTCGTGCTCGCGCTCCCGGTTGCTCTCCAGGCTCAGGCGGAACATCCAGTTGATCATCCACACCATCACCGCCGTTCCGAGCAGCACCACTCCGGCACTGGCCAGGATCGTGTGACCGTGGCCGAGCACGATCGCCACCACTCCGGCCAGCGCGATCAGCACCGGCAGCCACACGCGGGTCAGCGCTAGCAGCACTCGGGAGATCCGACCTCCATCCTCGTTCACCCGCGGATCAGCGCCTGGGGAGAGACGGCTTCCATCCTCATTCACCCGCGGATCGGGACCTCGAGGCAACATGCTCGCTTCCGGGACGTTACATCGCGCCGCTCGCCCGGCGGCGGGGCCCGGTGGTCGCGTCCGATCGCGGTCGGGCGCGGCGACAGCGCCTTCGCTGTAGGCTGCAGGGGCCGGAGACTGACTCGTGATCGACTCCTCATCACACCAGCCGACAGTGACCCGACGCTCGCTGCTGCGAGGCGCGGCTGGGGCCGGGGCGGTGGTAGCTGCGGGTGCGCTTCCCGCCTGGGCCCGGCTGCCCGTGGAGCACGCCACGCGATTGCGCCGGCCGGACAGCCTGCCGTTCCCACACTTGCCCGCCGGACATCCGAGCCTCCCGGAGATCGAGCACGTCGTCGTGCTGATGATGGAGAACCACTCGTTCGACAACCTGCTCGGGATGGTGCCCTACGAGCTTCCGAGGCGGCGCGCGGTTGATGGACTCACCAGTCGCCGACGGGCGATCCTGAACTCCAACCCGGACGCCCAGGGCAAACCCGTTCACGCCGGCCATGCCACCTCTCCTTGCCAGCTGGATGCAGTCCCGAGCCAGGCCTGGAACGCCAGCCACGAGGCGTTCGATGGTGGGCGCAACGACGGCTTCGTGCGCGCCAGCGGACCGACCGCGATGTGGTTCTGGGACCGGCGTGACATTCCCTTCACGTACTCGCTCGCCCGGTATTTCCCAATTGGCAATCGCTACTTCTGCTCGACCCTGTGCCAGACCTACCCTAATCGTCGCTTCTTCTTCGCGGCCACGGCGTCGGGCTCGATCGACGACCGCGCCTACGCCTTGAACACGCCGGCGGCCAACGGCACGATCTTCGACCGCCTGGATGCCCACGGCATCAGCTGGCGCGAGTACGCCCAACAGGTGTCCAGCAACCTGATCCTGCCGAACGTACGCAACAACCCCGCTCAGCTGGCACGTAATGCCCCCTTCGCCCAGTTCCTCACCGACGCCGCGGCCGGAGCGCTGCCACAGTTCAGCGTCATCGATCCTAACTACAGCACGACCTCGGAGGAGAACCCGCAGGACATCCAGGTTGGCGAGCAGTTCATCGCCCAGGTGGTCCAGGCCGTGATGCAGGCACCCACCTGGCGCAAGACGGCGCTGTTCCTGACCTACGACGAGCATGGCGGCTACTACGACCACGTGCCGCCACCGCGCGCGATCGCGCCGGATTCGATCCCGCCGCAGACCGCTCCCGGCGACCAGCCAGGTGGCTACGACCGTTACGGCTTCCGGGTGCCGCTGATCGTCGTCTCCCCGTGGGCCAGGCGCGACTACGTCTCCAGCGTCGTCCAGGACCACACCTCGATCGGAGCGTTCGTGGAGCGTAAGTGGAATCTACCGGCGATGACCTTTCGTGACGCCAACGCCCACCCGATGACCGACTACTTCGACTTCCGCCGTCCCGCCTTCGCGACTCCACCCCGCTTGGCACCAGCCCCACCGCTGGCACCAGGGCTGGTCCATTGCCGTGCGGCGGGTTTGAACCCGCCGCTGCCCCCACAAGCCACCGCGGCCCGCGGATAGGACCAGGGCGAAGCAGGCTACTCGGCGGTTCCGCCGGCGAGTCCAGGCCGCGGCAGCGGCCGCGGTGCCTCCGACGGACGACCCGCGCGTTCGGGGGGTCCAGGCAGCGGCACCTGCGGCGGCGGCGGCGCCTCGGCACCGAACACCTGCTGCTCAGTCTGGCCCTGCAGGAGCGACTCGAACTGCTCACGCTCGATCGTCTCCCGCTTGATCAGGATCTCGGAGAGCTTCTGCAGCGAGTCCTTGCGGTCGGACAGGATCTCCTTGGCCTGGATGTGGGCCGTTTCGACGACCCGGCGGATCTCGTCGTCGATCTCCCGGGCGATCTCGTCGGAGTAGTCGGGCTCAGCCGAGAACTCCCGACCCAGGAACGGCTGGCCGTGATCATGGCCGAACACGCGCGGACCGAGCTTCTCCGACATACCGAAGCGCATCACCATCTGCTTGGCCGTTGCCGTGACCTTCTCCAGATCGTTGGAGGCGCCGGTGGTGATCTCGCCGAAGCTGATCTCTTCGGCGGCACGCCCGCCGAGGGTCATCGCCAGCGTGTCCTGCAGCTCGGCGCGGGTGGTCAGGAACTTGTCCTCGCCGGGGAGGGAGATCGTGTAGCCGAGGGCCTGACCTCGGGAGATGACCGAGATCTTGTGGATCGGATCGGAGTTGGGGAGAAAGTGGCCGACGATGGCGTGGCCCATCTCGTGGTAGGCGGTGATCTTGCGCTCCTTGTCGCTCATCACCCGGGTCTTCTTCTCCGGGCCGGCGATCACGCGCATGATCCCCTCTTCCAGCTCCAGCTGGGTGATCTCGCGCTTGCCGTTGCGCGCGGCCAGGAGCGCGGCCTCGTTGACCAGGTTCGACAGGTCTGCGCCGGTGAAACCGGGGGTCTGCCCGGCGAGCGCGTCGACGTCGATCTCCCGGGCCAGCGGCTTACCGCGGGTGTGGACCTCGAGGATCTTCTTGCGACCGAGGCGATCGGGACGGTCGACGACGATCTGGCGGTCGAAGCGGCCCGGGCGCAACAGCGCCGGGTCGAGAATGTCCGGACGGTTGGTGGCGGCGATGAGGATGATGTTGTCCTTCATCTCGAAGCCATCCATCTCCACCAGCAGCTGGTTGAGCGTCTGCTCGCGCTCATCGTGGCCGCCACCCAGGCCGGCGCCGCGGTGACGTCCGACGGCATCGATCTCGTCCATGAAGATGATGCAGGGGCTGTTCTGCTTGGCCTGCTCGAACAGGTCACGCACGCGGGAGGCACCCACGCCGACGAACATCTCGACAAAGTCAGAGCCGGAGATCGAGAAGAACGGCACGCCGGCCTCACCGGCGACCGCCCGCGCGAGCAGCGTCTTACCCGTACCCGGCGGCCCATACAGGAGCACGCCCTTGGGGATCCGTGCGCCGAGAGCCTGGAACTTCTTGGGGTTCTCCAGGAACTCCTTGATCTCGTGCAGCTCCTCGACCGCCTCGTCGACTCCGGCCACGTCTCGGAAGGTGATCTTGGGCGAGTCGACCGACATCCGCTTGGCTCTTGATTTGCCAAACGACATCACCTTGGAGCCGCCGCCCTGGACCTGGTTCATCAGGAAGATCCAGAAGCCAATGAAGATGACGAACGGCAGGATGTAGGTCAGCAGCGACAGCCAGCCGTTGGAGGCGCGGCCCTGGATGTCGAAGCCGCTCTGGTCGGCGATGTGATCGTGGGCCAGCGTGATCAGGTTCGGTGCGTACTGGTCAGGAAAGCCGACGGTGTATTTCTGACCGCCGTACTGGGGCAGCAGCGTCACGTCAGCGGTGTTGTCCTTCTCCTTGAGCGTCAGGCTCTTGACCTGGTTGCTTTCCAGCTGCGTGATCAGGTTTCCGAAGGTCTGCTTCGGAGCATGGTTGGAGCTGCCGATCAGCTTCTGGGCGAAGAACGCCAGCACGACGACGATCAAGATCGGGAAGGCAGCGCTCTTGAAAAACCTGCTCATAGAAAAAGGCGCGTTACCGGCGCCACGGCTGGGAGACGGGAATCGCCAAGCGTAGCAGCTGACTTTGGCATCGAGGACGGGGTCGGCAGCGGGGTGTCACTGCGCCAACGCGGCCACGTAGGGCAGGTTGCGGTAGCGCTCGCCGTAGTCCAGCCCGTAACCGATCGCGAATCGATTTGGAATCTCGAAGCCGACATAGCGCGTATACAGATCGACCTTGCGCCGCTCGGGCTTGATCAGCAGGGCGCAGACCTCCAGCGAGCGCGGGCTGCGACCGGCGAGGTTGCGCAGCAGGTACTGCAGCGTCAGGCCGGAGTCGACGATGTCCTCGACGATCAGCACATCGCGACCCTCGATCACCGCGTCGAGATCCTTGAGGATCCGCACCACCCCACTGGACTTAGTCGCCGAGCCGTACGACGCGACGGCCATGAAATCCACTTCCACCGGCACCTCCAGGCGCCTCATCAGGTCCGAGAGGAAGAACACCGCACCCTTCAGCACGCCGATCAGGACCAGGTCGCGACCGGCGTAGTCGCGCGAGATCTCGGCCGCGAGCTCGCCCACTCGCTCCTGCAGAGCCCCAGCCGGCACGAGCGTCTCCCCGATCCGTTCGTCGCGCACGCGCGAGATCCTAGGGAGCCCAGGGAGCCGGCCGCGCCCCCGCTGCGAGCTTCGCGCGGGAAGGCGCAGGCGCTGTTGCACTTTGGAAAAGCGCAACCGATCTTGCAGCGCCTCGAACCGCAGTCGATCTTGCAGCTTGCGAAATCGCAAGCGATCTTGCAGTGCGGGCCGGAGCCATCAACGGCTCAAGAATCTCGACCGCGACTGGTCCCCGGTGCCCGGGCGCCACTGATCTACCCGCGCTTCCCGTGACACCAGCCGGAGCGTCCCCCGCGTCACCAGGGCACGCACGCCGTGCGGAAGGTCGAGCGCGGCATCGTTGGAAAGGGCCACGATCTCATTCGCCCGGCGTGCCGCGCCCGGGGCCGGGCCGCCGGCCGCATCATCGGCCAGGCGCTGCACGACAAGCCGCCGCAATGCTTCCGGCAGCTGCCGCAGGCGCTCCAGTTCGACCTGCCGAGCACCGCCGAGGACCTCGTCGACGAGGTCGTCCAGCACCTCCGCCTCTTGCCGCAGGATTGCCGCCAGCGCCAGCACGTTGCGCTCCGCCCCCGGGTGCAGCGCCCGCAGCGCTGGCACCAGCCCGTTACGCGTGCGCCCGCGAGCGAAGAGAGAGGAGTCGTTGCTCTCGTCCTCGCGCCAGGCGAGATTGCGGGCGACGCAGTAGGCGGCGGTCTGCTCGCGGGTGAAGCCCAGCAGCGGCCGGATCAGAACGCCCTCGCGCTCACGCATCCCCAGCAGCGCCCGCCGACTGGGCGAGGAGGCGAGCCGGTAGAGGATCGTCTCCACCTGATCGGTGGCGGTGTGACCGGCGGCCACGTCGGCCGCGCCCGTGCCGGCCAGCCGCACCGCCGCCTGGTAGCGCTCCGTCCGCGCCCACGCCTGAAGATTGCCGCCTTGATAACCCTCGGGCCGACGTACGTGCAACGGCACTCCGAGCCGCTGGCACAGCACCATGCAGTGGCGCTCGTCCATGTCCGCGCCGGCGCGCAGCCCGTAGTTGACGTGCAACGCGCAGACCCGATCGGGCCCCGTGATCCGCACGGACAGGTCGAGCAGCGCGGTCGAGTCGCGCCCGCCGGAGAGCATCACCACTACCGGCTGGGCCGGGCGCAGCAGGCCACCGGCGGCGACCGCGGCCTCCAGCTCGGCCGCCGTCATTCCCCCTCCTGGCTCTGGCGGGCGATGAACATCTCGGTCGACTCGTTGAAGCCCTTGAGCCTGACCTCGCCGATCCGCTCGAACTCCAGATGCGGTTCCCCCTGCGCGACCACCGGCCGGGTCACGAGCACCTCGCCGCCGGCTGAACGCGCCGCCACCCGGGCGGCGATATTCACGTCACGACCGAAGTAGTCCCCGTCGCGGTAGAGCGCGTTGCCGAAGTGGATGCCGATCCGGGGCAGCGGGCGCTCGGTCTGCAGCCGCTGGAAGCCGACGGCCCAGTCGGTCAGCGCCGCAGGGTCAGAGCCGACCACCATCACCTCGTCCCCGATCGTCTTGATCACCCGCGCGCTGTCGGGGAGGGTGATCTCGACCGCCTCGACGAATCGCTCGACCGCATCAACCGCCTGCAGCTCTCCCTCCTCCTCGGTCAACCTGGTGTAGCCGGCCAGGTCAGCAAAGGCGATCGCCACCCTCAGGCGACCCAGGTCGATCGTGTCGTCGGCCAGATCGCTCTCCATGTGACCGACCACATCCTGCTCGATGAAGTGCTGCAGGTAGCGCTGGTGGACCTGGTCCATCATCGGCGAGGAGAGCGGCAGCAGTTCGCGTGACAGCGCCAGCATCTCCTCAGCCATCTCCAGCCCGTTCGCGCCGGAGCGCATCAGCGGTTCGTGGACATAGAGGTGAAACAAACGGACCTCGGCATCGGCGACCTGCGCCATCGCCTGGCCGTAGACGCGCACCAGCTGCAGCAGCGCCACCAGCGGCAAGCCAGCTGCCAGAACAGCCGTGACGTAGCGCAGCAGCTGCAGGTCCTCCTCGCCGATCGACTGCGCCTGGGCCGGGCTCCAGCCCAGGGCACCGACGATCCGGGTGATGAGCGCCGCGTCGAGCCCCGTTTGCTCCGCCGCCTGCTCCAGGCTGTAGTCGACGTCGTCCTGCGGAAACAGCGCCTCGATGAGGCCAAAGGCCAGCCTACCCTCCGAGGTCGCCCGGCGGATGCTCTGAAGCGAATGACCGCGCTCGCGAAGCCTCGCCACCACCCTGGCGTGAGCGATCACCGGCTCGCTCCAGCTGCCGTCGAACTGTGGGATCACCCCGTCCCGAGCCCAGCGCCCGAGCGTTTGCGGGCGCACCCGGGCGCGGCGGGCGGCCTCCTGCAATGGCACGCCGCCGTCCTGCCGAGTGGGCTTGCGGACACCCATCGCCATAGTGTCCTCGCTGAATCGCGGGCACGCACGGCGGTTGGTCAACTGGACCAGAGAGTCGGCGGCGGGACCTCGATGAGAACGAGGCCCCGTCGCCCGCGGGCGAGGCGGCCCGCTGCGTCGGCCGTTGGCGCTCGTCACGTTTCCGGCGGCGCCTCGCAGCGCGGTCCGGAGTCCGGCGCCGCGGCCACGATCCAGCCTATTGCCGTGCTGAAAGGTCTACTCGCCTACGGCGCAGATGTCAACCGAGGCGGAGCTCAGACCTGAAGGTGGGGATAGTCGCTCTCGACCATCTTGCGGTAGTGATCGAACAGTGGCTTGGTGATCGGGATAATGGCCAGCGCCGCCTTGACGTCCCCCCCGGCCTTGATCCGGCGCCTGGCGATGGCGATGGCGACGTTCTCCTTGCCCTGGAAGTACCGATTTGCGGTCTCGGAGCTCATCGTCATCTTGACCTTCGGGTCCCACCTAACCTCGTCTGACCATTCCCACACCAGGTTTGCCTCCTCTGGGGCACCCGCGCGGATGTTGACGACCAGGTCGAGGTCGGTGAATTCGAACCGCTGCGGCGTGTCGGCCGCGCGCAGCTTCGGGCCCATCTCCGGATCCTCGGACATCATGTCGAAGGTTCGATCCATCACCTCGCGGAACTCCTGCTCAGAGTGGAAGGAAGCCATGGCGGCGGAGTCTATGCGGTTACCGTCACCCGCGTGAAGCAGACGATCCACCTACAGCCGACGGCATCCTTGGCCGAACGAGTGTTGCTGCCCGGGGATCCCGGTCGCGCCCTACGGCTGGCACAGCGGCTGCTGGCGGAGCCGAAGATGTTCAACCACAACCGCGGACTGTGGGGCTACACCGGTGCCGCTGCGGATGGCCAGCCGCTCACGATCCAGAGCACTGGAATGGGCGGACCGAGCGCGGCGATCGTGATCTCCGAGCTCGTCGCGCTCGGTGCGCGGCGGCTGGTGCGTGTCGGCACCTGCGGTGCGCTGGACCCGGATCTGGTCCTCGGTGAGCTGCTGATCGCCCACGAGGCCCTGGCGGCCGACGGCGCCAGCCGTGCCCTCGGTGCCGGCGAGCGGGTAAGCCCGGACGTGCGGCTGACCCGGGCCCTGGAGGTTGCCGCTGACGGAACCGCCGTCGCGGGCACGATCGTCTCCACCGACCTGTTCTACGACCCCTCCCACCCGGAGCCGGGATGGCAGGCCGCCGGCGCCAGAGCGGTGGAGATGGAAACCGCAGCGCTGTTCACCGTGTCGACCCTCAACGGTGTGCATGCTGCCTCGGTACTGGCCGTCACTGATCTGCTGCTGCCCGCCCGGCGCCGGATCGAGCCCGACGAACTGGCGGCCGCCGAGCACCGGCTCGGCGAGCTCGCCGTCCAGGCCCTGCCAGCAAGCCGTTGACCCCGCCATCGCCCACAGGTAGCAGGCGTCAGCCGGAGCGCTTGGAGCCCGTAGCCGGCGCTTTGGCCGATCCGGAGCGCCTGGAGCCCTTTGCCGGCGCTGGGTCCGAGCCGGCCCGGATTGCTGTCTCGATCGTGGCCAGGCGCGTCTCGATTGCCGTCAGCCGCTCATCGACTACGGTCTGGGCGCCGAGACTGGAGAGCCGTTGCTCCAGGCGATCGAGGCCATCCTCGATTCCTTCCAGCCGTTGGGAAACCCCGCGGAGGCGGCGGGTCAGCCGCTCCAGGTCGCTGGCCGAGGGCAAGTTCAGCGCGCCCATGGCCACCTCCTGAGCCCGGACGGCCCGCTCACGCGTTTCGAAGGCCCGGGTCAGGGCTCCGCTCACCACCGGGCTCTCCAGGAGCTCCTGGGCCAAACGCCCAATCGCCTCCTCACTCTGGCGTGTCACCCGCTCGCGCAGGCCCTTGTCTTCGCTCATCCGCAGTTCCCCTCCGGGCTCCTCGAGTCGTTGCCGTGGTCGCACCTTACCTCCGACGGCTCAACGCGGTTGCGGAAATCGGCCTCACCCGTCCGTGGCGTACGCCTTCGGCGTTACTGGGGACATCATCCCCGAGGCCCCTCGGCGACCTCTACCGAGTGAGCCTTCTAAACCTTAGGTTGAGGCTTATGGTGGTCCTTCTTGACTGATTTCGATGCTCAACGGCCCGCCGCGACACGCCAGTTGCGGCTGCGGCGGGCGCTACAGTCCCCGTTATCGACGCACGCCCGAGCAGGTGGCTCGCTTTCATCGTGCCTCAGACCTCGAAGTGGCGGCTCAGACGAAAATCCGCGACCAGGAAACGGTTCTTCGTTGCAAAGCTCGAAGGCAGTCAGTAGCGTCTCCTCGGTGACCCCGCCTGAGCGGGATTTACCCCATGTACGCAGGTTGATCGGCGGGAGGAGCTAGGCCACAGTGTCTGGGCGCAGGAAGCTGAGAATTGCCGTCGCTGCGACGGGCGCCGCAGTTATGGTGATGGGCCTGGGCTCGATCCCCGTCGCCTCGGCTGAGCCTTGCGTAGTCACGATCACCGTCGCCGGCGGCCAGACGTTGGCCTTCCCGGTTGACCTTCCGCCGAACAGCTCCGTCAACCCCAGCAGCTTGACGTCCCTTCCGGTGCAGTCGGTCAGTCAGACCTGCCAGTCCTCATCGAGCTCGTCCACGAGCACGGGGACGAGCAGCTCCTCGACCTCGAGCACGTCGAGCTCCACGACCTCCTCCACGCAGCACAGCGGTGTCCCTCCCGCGCCCCGCGTGACCCAGCAACCCACCAGCCACACGGGCCCGAACAAGCATGCCCACCAGCATTCCGGTGGCAACAGCCAGAGCAGTGGCCAAGGCAACGCCAGTTCCACTCCTACCCCGTCCGCGACGAAGCCGGTGCTGCCGAGCGCCGGAGGCGCGACAACGACGTCCAGCCCCGCGTTCTCGTTCGCGTTTCCCGGTCCGGCGCCGATCGGAGTTCCGAACTTCTTCATCGACTCCTTCCGGATCCCGCCGTTCCTGCTCCCGATCTATCAAGCTGCGGGCATCCAGTACGACGTGCCGTGGCAGGTCCTGGCGGCAATCAACGAGATCGAGACCGACTACGGGCGCAACCTCAGTGTCTCCAGCGCGGGGGCGGTTGGCTGGATGCAGTTCCTCCCCTCCACCTGGAAGCAGTGGGGGGTGGATGCCAATGGAGATGGGATCGCCGATCCGTACAACCCCGTCGACGCGATCTTCTCCGCTGCGCGGTATCTGCAGGCCGCAGGAGCCGCCAAGAGCGTGCCGAACGCGATCTATGCCTATAACCACGCCAGCTGGTACGTGCAGTCGGTGCTGCTGCGCGCAAAGTTGATTGGTGGTATGCCGGATCAGCTCATCGGCGCGCTGACCGGCCTGGTCGAGGGTCACTTCCCGGTGGCGGCGCCAGCCAAGTACGCCGACGACAGCGTCGAGCAGCTGGCTACGCATCGGGTTCATGGCGCCAACGCGTCGATTCCGATTGACTCGACGCAAAGCAAGTCGGTGTCGATCTTCGCCAAACAGGGCTCCCCGGTGATCGCGGTCAACGACGGCAGGATCGTGAACGTGGGCGACAGCTCGCAGCTGGGCAAGTTCGTCCAGCTGCAGGACCAGACCGGCAACATCTACACCTTCGCCCATCTGGGTTCGGTGCCCCAGGAGTACCCCGTCCCCAAGCCTGTGAGGCTGTCGCCGGCGCAACTGTCCCAGCAACTGGCAGCCCCGCTCCCGTCCCCCCGGCAGCCGGCGAGCGCAGGCCAGCAGCAGAGTGCGGCTACCGTCAGCTCGGCGACTGCGACCAAGGAGGCCGAGAGCACTGGCGGTCTACCGCAGACGACCTCCACCACTAGCGCTGGCGCCCCCTCCGCCGTCGCGTCGATGGTCAAAGAGCGCCTGTTCGCTTACCCCTCGCGGCCAGCCTCCTACGCCGCCGGCGGCAATCTGCAGCTGCAGAACACTGAGGCGCAGATCAGCAACTTCCACAACTACTTCTCCGACGTGCTCCATCTGGCGCGCGATCAGTACACGTTGGCGCCGCTGAAGGCGGGCGCGATCGTCGTCGCCGGCACGATCCTGGGGCGACTTGCTCCCGGCGATGCCAAGCAGCCATCGCACGTGCAGTTCCTGGTTCAGCCGGCGGGCAAGAACGCGCCGCAGATCGATCCAAAGCCGATCCTCGACGGCTGGAAGCTGCTGGAGGCTACGGCCGTCTATCGTGCCTCGGGCATCGATCCATTCGTCGGCCCCGGCGCGAAGAACGCGACCATCGGTCAGATCCTGCTGATGAGCAAGGAGCAGCTGCAGAATCGGATCCTCCAGGACCCGCATGTGCAGATCTATGCCTGCGGTCGGCGTGACATCCAGGCCGGCCTGATCGACCGCCGAGTGCTGGCGACGCTCGAGTTCCTGTCGGCATCTGGGCTCCAGCCCACCGTCTCCGGCCTGATCTGCGGAAACAGTTCGAGCAGCGGATCGAGCGTCGACATCGACAAGATCAACAACATCCCGATCCTCGGCCACCAGAGTACGGGCTCGGTCACCGATCTCACCATCCGCCGGCTGCTCACCCTCCAGGGAGCGATGAAACCAGACCAGATCATCAGCCAGATGAGCTACAAGGGCCAGAGCAACACCTTGGCGCTCCCTGACCACAACAATCGCATCCAGGTCACCTTCACCCCGCTGTTCGGGACCAACAAGAAGCTCTCCGCCGAAATCAAGACGATCTTGCAGCCCGGGCAGTGGATTCAGCTGATCAATCGCATCAGCCAGATCCCTGAGCCGGTCGTTCCGATCACGCCCAGCAAGTACGCGGTTCGCACTCCTGGGCCCTGACCGCGCCGGTTCCTTTCTTCCGCTTCAGCCAGATCGAGGTTCCGTGGGATCTGGGGCTCGCTCCCGGCCGCTATCTCGTACGGCCCGAGGGTGGCGGCGGGGAACCGCCGTCGCACGTGCTGGTGGTCGCGGCGCTGGGAGCGCGACAGCGTAGGAGGCTGCCGACCAGACGCTCGCATAACGCTGAACCTGAGCCTGAGCCTGCCCAAGTATCCACCGGCCGAGCCACGATCATCGAGCTCGAGCATCAGTTTGCCGATCAACCGGCCGCCGCGGCGTGGCTTCGCGGGGCGGGCGAACCCGACCTCGCCGCCGGGCTGGTGCTTCTCAACCGGGCGCTGCGCTCGTTCCGGCTGGCCAACGCTGACCCGCACGTGCATCCGGTCTCCCGGCAGCAGCTGCTGGTGGCACGCATCGGCTACGGCGGCGGCGAGGAGGTCGCTGACGGGCTCTGGACCGAGGCTCGTGAGCTGCTGCCCCGCGTCGAGCGCGGTTCACGGCGCAAGGTCCTGCATCCACAGGCCCGCCTGGCGGCGCTGCTCGGAGGTCGTGAGCAGGCGCTGGTCTGCGAGGAGCTGGCGCTTCGTGCCCGGCTCGACCTCGACAGCGGCCGCGACCGTGAGGCGGCCCTGGAGTTGTTGGTGGCGCTGGACGCTAGCCTAGCCGAGCTGGCCGTCGATCCCAACCTCGGCGAGCGCCTGCAGGAGCTGCGCGGACAACGCGATCCAGTGGCAGAGGCGGCGCAGGCGGCGCTTGCCGGGCCTTTGGACGAGGCCAGCCGGGAGACCGTCGGGTTCACGCTGGGGAGGATCGAGGCGGCGCTACGGGCGCGGGCGGTGGCCAACACATGATCGGGCTTCGACTCGGCTCGGACCCGAGGGCGGCGGTTCGCCGACTGCCTCACCCCCGTCGGTCACCGCTCCGATTACCACCGGCAGCACCCAAGCCACTACCGCTCGCTGCCGTGCCTTGCCATAGTCTCAGGCGATGAAGGCACGACGGTGAGAAGGCGATCGTCGCCGGGGCAACGGACTACATCACCGAGCCGATCGACAGTGATCAGCTCGCGTCGATGATGCGCCTGTGGCTGAACGCGTAGCCCGTCCGCGGCCGATCGGCTCCGAGGGAGAGCTGATCGGGTTCTCCGAGGCTCAGACGCTGCCGATCCTGATCGTCGATGACCGCCGCGCGAGCCTCAGCGGCCTGGAAACCGCGCTAGCTCCCCTGCGAGTTTCCCTGGAGCATGCCGGCTCGGGCGAGGAGGCTCTGCGACGGCTGCTCGAGCAGGATTTCGCGCTGATCCTGCTCGCCGTGCGGATGCCGGGGATGGACGGTCTGCAGACGGCAGAATTGATCAAGCGGCGGCCTCGCAGCGCCGAGATCCCGATCGTGTTGATGACCGCCGCCGGTCAGAACCCGGGCGAGATCGTCCGCGGCTACGGGATCGGCGCCGTCGACTACGTCGTCAGGCCCTTCGATCCGGACCTGCTGCGCTCCAAGGTGTCCGTGTTCCTGGAGCTGGATCGGGGGCGGCGGGCCCTCGGTCGCTCGGAGGCGTTCCTGCGTGCCGCCTTCGAAGCCGCGCCGATCGGCAAGACCGTGCTCGACTCCGAGCGGCGGATCCTACGCGCCAACCCCGCCTTCGCCCGGCTGCTCGAGCGCGAGACGAGGGCCCTCAGCGGCATCGATGTGCTGGGTCTGTGTCATCCCCTTGACCGGGTACGGCTCGGCGTGGAGCTCGAGCGAGCGACCGCCTCGGCCGGCAACCCGGCTCAGCCGCGCGCGGAGACCGACGTGCGGCTGCTGACCGAGACGGAGGCTGAGGTCTGGACCGGAGCGGTGATCTCCCGCATCACCGTCGCCGAGGATGCCCAGTCGATGCTGCTGATCCAGTGGGTCGACCTGACGGCGCGGCGTCGCGCCGAGCAGGCGCGCTCGGACCTGCTGCGGGAGCATTCGGCTCGCACCGAGGCGGAGGCCCTGGCCGAGCGGCTGAAGAAGCTGCAGACGCTGAGCGCCGCCCTGGAGTCGCTCCAACTCGAGGAGATCCTTCCTGAGCTGGCGCTGCGGCTCGCCGAGCTGTTCGATGTCGGGGCCACCGAAGTGAGTGCCCTCGACGACGAGCAGGGGGTGATCGTCGTCCGCTCACAGGATGGCCGGCTCGTGCCGGCATCGGAAACGGAGGGGTCGGAGGCGGAGCCGCCGAAGCCCAAGGCGGCCACTCAGGAGCGCTGGGAGGAGCTGCCGGTGGTGATCGAGCACAAGCCGGCCGGGCTGCTGCGGCTGCGCCTGGACAGGCAGCGGTCGCTGACTGCGGCGGAACGTTCTCTGCTCCACGATGCCGCCGAGCGTGCCGCGCTGGCGATCCGGCGAGCCCGCCTGCACGCCCAGGAGCACCGGATCGCCGCCGAGCTTCAACGCGGGCTCGTGCCCATGCGGCTGCCTGACCTTCCACGGATCGAGATCGCGACCTACTATCGCGCGGCCGGAGCAGGCGCCGTGGTCGGCGGCGACTGGTACGACGCCTTCGCCCTCGACCGCGGCCAGCTCGGCGTGGTGCTCGGTGACGTCGCCGGTCGCGGGATTCCCGCCGCGTCCGCGATGGGGCAGCTGCGCAGCGTGACCCGCGCGTTTGCGCTGGTGAGTGATGCGCGTCGAACGCCCGGGGAGGTGCTGACCTGCCTGAACAGCTATCAGCTGGCGCTTGGTGCCGATGAGATGTTCACGGTGATCTACGCCATCGTCGATCCCGAGCGGGGCGATATCACCTGGGCCAATGCCGGCCACCTGCCACCGGTGGTGCGCTCGGGCGCCGGCGAGGTCAAGGTGCTGGAAGGCGGTGACGGGCTGATCGGCATTCGGCCGGTCACCTATCGAGATCTGTGGCTGGAGGCGGCGCCACCGACGACGCTGGTGCTCTACACCGATGGCCTGGTCGAGCGCCGCGGAGAGTCGCTGGATGTTGGCCTGGACCGCCTGGCCCGCGCGGTGGCCTCGGGGCCCGACGCGCCTGCGGACCTGTGTCAGTACCTGCGGGAACGCCTGCTCGAGCCCGGTCAGGACCAGCAGGACGACGTCACCGCTGCGGTGGTCAGAGTGGGCGGAGCGCCTCCAGCACCGCGTCCAGCTCGGCCACCACGTCGCCGGTGACCCGCACCGCGGCACGCGCGTCCAGCGGCGTGGGCCCTTGGGTGAGGATCCCGATGTCCCCGCCGGCGTCGAGGGTCAACTCGGGCAGCTGGGCCACCGGGTAGACCTCCAGCGAGGATCCGATGCACAGCAACAGGTCAGCCCCCCCGGCCAGTCGTTGCGCCTGGGCCAGCGCCCTCGGAGGTAGATATTCGCCGAACAGAACCACATCGGGCTTGAGCGGCCAGCCGCAGTTACAGCGAGGGATCCGGTGGGCGTCCCTGGATTGACGGTCGCGAACTTGGGGCAGCCCGTAGCGGGCCCCGCAGTGCAGGCAGGAGGAGTGGTCGATCGTGCCGTGGACTTCGACCAATCGGCGCGAGCCGGCGCGCGCGTGTAGCCGATCGATGTTCTGGGTGATGACGGCGTCAAGCAGGCCCGCCTGCTCGAGCTCGGCCAGCGCCCGGTGAGCCCGGTTGGGCTGCTTGTCCTCGAGAGTCTGGAAGCGCTCGCCGTAAAAGCGCCAGAAACGCTCGGGATCGCGGTGGAACACGTCGATGTGCGCCACCGCCATCGGGTCGACGTTGGCCCACAGACCGGTTCCCGGAGTGCGAAAGTCAGGGATCCCCGACGGCACCGAGATGCCGGCACCCGTCAGCGCCACCACCGAGTCCGCATCCCGGATCAGCTCACTCAGCCGCGAGGCGGTCGCCGCCGAGGCGTTCATTTGCCTTCAAAGCGCGGCGTGCGCTTCTGCAGAAACGCTGAGATGCCCTCAGCGGCATCCGCGGAAGCGAACGCGCGGGCAAAAGCCTGCTTCTCGCGCTCGATCCCGACATCCAGATCCGCGGCCGCTGAGACCTGCTTGATCTGCGCGACCGCCAGCGGAGCCTGCGCAGCCAGCTTTCGTGCCCACGTCACCGCGGTGTCCAGCAGCTCGTGATCGGCCACCACCCGGGTGGCGAGGCCGATCTCGTAGGCCTCCGAAGCCCCGATTGGGTCGCCGGTGAGGTTCAGCTCCAGGGCCCGCGGTTCACCGATCAGCCGCGCCAGACGTTGGGTGCCGCCGAAGCCCGGGATGATCCCCAGGTTGATCTCCGGCTGACCGAACATCGCTGACTGCGCGGCGATCCGCAGATCGCAGGCCATCGCCAGCTCGCATCCGCCGCCCAGCGCGAGCGCGTTGACGGCGGCGATGGTGACGATCGGCGAACGCTCCATCTCCCGCAGCAGCCGATGCACCTGATCGACCAGCTCCCGGCCAGCGCGAACATCCATCGTCGTGAATGCCTTGAGGTCGGCGCCGGCGCAGAACAGCATTGGATTGGCCGAAGCGAGCACCAGCACGCGGATTCCGCTGGCGGTGCTGACCGCGTCCCAGACCTCCCGCAGCGCCCTCACCATCTCCGGCGAGATCGAGTTCGCCGGGGGGCGGTCGAGCCAGGCGATCGCAGTCTGGCCACGTGTCTCCAGCTTGACCTGTCGGTCCTCCCAGCCGAGGTCAGGGCGGGCGTAGGGGAAGAACCCCTGGCCGCTCTTGACGCCCAGCCTGCCCTGGGCAACCAGCCGGCGCAGGATCGTCGGCGGCGCGAAGGCCTCCCCCCACTCCTGGGCGGCACGCTCAAGTCGACTCAGCAGCGTGTCGAGGCCGAGCTGGTCAGCCCGCGCGAACGGCGGAGGGACAATTCCGGCCCCGGCCATCATCCCCAGCTCGATGTCCTTGAGCTCAGCCACGCCCTCCTCCAGCACCAGGCAGCTCTCCACCAGCGCCTTGAGCGTGAAACGATCGACGAGCGCCTGCCGGTCGAGTTCAGCCCCCGTGCTCATAGAACCCCTTCCCGGTCTTGGCGCCGAGATCTCCGGCAGCAACCAGCCGGCGCATCCCCTCGTGGACGTAGAAGCGGTCGCCGTATGACTGCCGCAGGTGCTCAGCGACGTGCAGCACCGTGTCGAGCCCGAGCACGTCGGTGAGGTAGAACGGCCCCACGGGCGCGGCCTTGGACTCAGCCACGACCCGGTCGAGCACTTCGATCTCGATATCGGTCTCCTCTTGCACTCGCCACAGCTCTGAGACACTGGAGTTGAGGATCCGGTTGACCACGAACCCCGGAACCTCAGCGCAGCGGATCGGCAGCTTGCGAATCGTCTGCGCGAAGTTGCTGGCCACCTGTACGGTCTCCGGCGCGGTGTCCTCGCCCTCGATCACCTCGATCAGGCGCATCACCGAAGCCGGATAGAAGAAGTGAAAGCCGACGACCCTGTCGGGACGGCTGGTGGCCTCGCCCATCTCGGTGATCGACAGCGACGAGGTGTTCGAGGCCAGGATCGCGTGGCCCGGAGTGACCGCGTCCAGCTCCGACAAGACGGCTCGCTTTATCTGCATCCGCTCGGGCACCGCCTCGATCACCAGATCGACATCGCCGAATTCGTCGTAGACGGTGGTGCCGGAGATCAGGCCGAGCCTGCGCTGGAACTCGGCAGCATCGAGCTTGCCGGCATCGACGCGGGCCCGCCACAGCGAACGGGCCTTCTCGATGCCACTGTCAACGAACCGCGGCTCGACGTCCTTGAGCACGACAGGGATGTCAGCATCGGCGATCGCCTGCGCGATCTCGCCCCCCATCGTGCCGGCGCCGACGACGGCGGCTTTGAACACGAACATGGATCCGAGTCTAGATGGGAGCCTGCGCCCGCGCGGCCGCGAGCGCGACGCCGAAATGGGTCAGTGTGCTCTCCAACGAAGCTCTCATCGGGCGGCGGATGAACAGCGCGTCGATCAGCGGTGTCAGCGGCGAGCGCCGGCGAATGCGGTACCGCAGGGTCAGCTCGATTGTCACCGTGTTCTCGCCTGTGGGGATGAAGCGCACGCTCTGGCGCCCGTCGATCGAGTCGTCGCAGACCTCGACGGTCTGGCCGGAGAGTCGCTCGTGCTCGGTGACCAGCTCCACCACCTGGCCCCGACCGGCCGGGCCCGAGCGCCAGCGAACACGGGCACCGACCGTCGGCCATTGCGGCGAGACCTCCTCCACCCGGTTCAGTCCGTCTACCCACGCCTCCCAGCGCGCGGTGTCATACCAGCAGCGTTCAGCCTCGTGAACGGTACCGGGGAAGTCTTGGGACACGGTGAGCGTCGTCATCTCCGCCAACGCCGATTATCGCTCGCCCACGGCGCTGTCCTCGCGCGGGGCGCGAACCGCGGAAGCACCGACCGCGGGCCGCTAAGGTCCAACGGCAGTGACACCAACGCCATCACACCCGGCGGCGATCTCCGTGCGCAGCCTGATCAAGCGCTACGGCGAGATCGAGGCCGTGCGCGGGGTCGAGTTCGAAGTCGCCGCCGGCGAGGTGTTCGGCTTCCTCGGTCCCAATGGCGCCGGGAAGACGACGACGATCAACATGCTGTGCACGCTGACCAAGCCGACCGGCGGCGAAGCCACCGTGGCCGGTCACGATGTCGTGCATGAGCGCGACGACGTGCGCCGCAACATCGGGCTGGTCTTCCAGGATCCGACGCTCGACGGCTATCTGACTGCGGCCCAGAATTTGAAGTTGCACGCCGAGCTCTACGGGATCGAGTCGCGCCTGGTGGCGCCGCGGATGCGCCAGGTCATGGAGATGGTTGGGCTGTGGGATCGCAAGGACTCGCCGGTGGCCAGCTTTTCCGGCGGGATGCGGCGCCGCCTGGAGATCGCCCGGGGACTGATGCACTCGCCGCGGGTACTGTTCCTGGATGAGCCGACGATCGGCCTGGACCCGCAGACCCGCCGTTCGATCTGGGACTACATCCGGGAGCTCAAGGAGCGTGAGGAGATCACGATCTTCATGACCACGCACTACATGGACGAGGCCGAGTGGTGCGATCGGATCGCGATCATGGACCACGGGCATATCGTCGCCCTGGACAATCCCGAGGCGCTCAAGGCGGGGATCGGCGAGGATCGGGTCACGATCCAGACCGAGGACGACGACGCGGCGCAGGCCGCGCTGGGCGAGCACTTCGGCATCGAGGCTCGGCGGGCGGAGGACACACTGCTGTTCGGCGTTCCCGGAGGCGAGGAGTTTGTGCCCCGCCTGTTCGCCGAGCTGGGGGTGGGAATCCGATCGGTGAGCGTCTCGCGGCCCACGCTCGATGACGTGTTCATGTCGTTCACCGGAACGACCATCCGGGACGCGGAGGAGGATGCGTCCAAGCACCGCAACCGCATGATGATGCAGATGATGGGAGGTGGAGCCCGCCGATGAGCACGACGGTGCAGCAGCCCCTCGGCGAGCCCCCGTCGGCACCGCCCGACCGGGAGATCGTCCGCGTCACCGTTCCCCCACACAGCCTGGTCTCCGAGCTGCGGGCCATCCGCATCGTCTGGCGGCGGGACCTGATCCGGTTCGCCAACGACCGCATCCGGATCGCCGCGTCGCTGGTGCAGCCGCTGCTCTTCCTGTTCGTGATGGGCTCGGGGCTTCAGCAGCTCTCACAGGCGGGCACCCACGGGGTGAACCTGAAGACGTTCATCTATCCCGGCATCCTCTGCATCTCGGTGATGTTCACGGCGATGTTCTCGGCCGCCTCGATCGTCTGGGACCGAGAGTTCGGCTTCATGCGCGAGATGTTGGTCGCGCCGGTGCGACGCAGCTCGATCGTCATCGGCAAGTGCCTCGGGGGCGCGACCGTGGCCTCCTCGCAGGGCATCATCATGATCCTCCTCGCCCCGCTCGTGCACGTGCCCTACAGCCTGTCGCTGATCGTCGGGATCCTCGTGCTGCAGCTGATCCTCGCCTTCTCGATCACCGCCTTCGGCGTGATGGTGGCTGCGCGGATCAAGCAGATGCAGGCCTTCTTCGGCGTCATGCAGATGGTGGTGATGCCGATGTTCTTCATCTCGGGAGCGCTGTTCCCGGTGGCCGGTCTTCCTGCCTGGCTGACGGTGCTGAACCGGCTTGATCCGATGACCTATGCCGTCGACCCAATGCGCCGGCTGGTGTTCAACCACCTGCACATCTCAGCGGCGGCGCGCCATGCGCTCGATCCGGGCGTGACCTGGTGGAGCTTCCACGTGCCGGCGCTGCTGTCGGTGGCGATCGTCTTGCTGATGGGTTTGGTGATGCTGGCGATCGCCATCTGGGAGTTCAGCACGTCGGAGTAGAGGAGGGCGGCGGCTGGTCTAGGTCAGCTCGTCCCGGCAGCGGCGGCTGCGGCACGTGGTCGTCGCGGCGGCGCGGTCGCTCCAGGACGCGGTCGCCCACGATGGCACCAGGTGTGGCGGCTAGCCGATCAGGCGCCGGTAGGCGCTGACCCAGTCGCCGGCCAGCTGGCGTTGAGCGACTTCAAGCGGGATTGTCCCCGCGCACACCTTGCGGTGCAGGAGATCCTCCAGATCGTCCTTGGGGTTGGGGCTGGCTCCGGGCTCCGGCCACAAGTTGCGCGCGTCGTTGGCTGCGCCCCCGAGCCCCAGTGAGATCAGGTGATCGTACTCGTAGCCTGGCAACGGACCACTATCGCCATACGCGGCCAGGCTCGCCCGCTTTTCCGGCTCGGTCACCGATTCAGGGGGCCGGACGATGGTCGTGTAGCCCCGGCGGCAGATCGTCCGGTGGATGTCGGCCTGGGTGACCCGCGGATCGGCGGCGCCCGGCGTGCAGTGCGGATCGGGTAGCGTGAACAGGCGGCCGCCGCGCGCGTGACAGGAACCGGGGGGCGGCTGAGGCGCCACCGCGTAATCCGGGGCCGCTGTCGGCTCACTGACGGCTGAGGCGCACCCGGCCACGGCCACTGCGAGCGTAATGATGATGACCGGAGTCGTGGGCGGCATCGGTCCTCGTAGTCAAGCACCGGGGCGGGATGTGACCGCACCCTCCTCCTCGCCGTCGGCTAACCCGCCTTGACCACCCCCCGAGGGTCGCTCGGCGCGGGTACTCGGCTGCGAGCCCACGCGAGTCGTGTTCAGCTGGGACTTCCTGGCAGCTCGAGACCGATCCCGTCGCTCGCTCGAGTGCTCGGGTACTGAGGTCGCGCGCTCGCGAGGTTGCCGGAAGGGCCAGGCTGCGAGACAGCGGTCCTCCCGGTTCGTGACGGCGACCGGTGTTATGCAACCGCTGTGGCTGGCTCCTCGACTCGGCGCGGAAGCAGCGTCTCCCGCGCGATCACCAGGCGCTGGATCTGAGCGGTGCCCTCGTAGAGCTGAAGGATCTTGGCGTCGCGCATCAGCTTCTCCACCGGATACTCCTTGATGAACCCGTAGCCGCCGTAGACCTGCACGGCCTCGGTGGTGATCTCCATCGCCGAGTCCGCGGCGAACCGCTTGGCGTGCGAGGACTCGAGCGTGTTGCGCTGCCCCTGGTCGAGCAAGACCGCGGAGTTCCAGGTCGCAAGCCGTCCCAGGTGCACCTTCGTCGCCATGTCGGCGATGATGAACTGGATCGCCTGGTGCATCGCGATCGGCACGCCGAACTGGACGCGCTCCTTGGAGTAGTCGGCCGCGAACTCCATCGCTGCACGTGCCACTCCTACGGCCATCGCTGCGACGCCGGGACGCGTCCGGTCAAGGGTCATCATCGCGATCTTGAAGCCCTTGTTCTCCTCGCCCACGAGGTGGTCGAGCGGGATCTCGACGTCGGGGAACGTGATCGTGGCGGTGTTCGACGCCCGCTGACCCATCTTGTCCTCGTGCTTGTCGACGACCACTCCCGCGTCACGAGGAACGATGAAGCAGGAGATGCCGCGGTGACCGGCCTGCTTGTCCGTCTTGGCGTAGACCGTGTAGTAGTTGGCGTACTCGCCGTTGGTGATGAAGCACTTGGAGCCGTTGATGATCCATTTGTCGTCCTTCCGGGTGGCCGTGGTCTTCATCCCGGACACGTCGGAGCCCGCGTCGGGCTCGGTGAGGCAGAAGGACGCGAGCAGCGGCGCCTCGGCGAGGCGGCCCAGATACTCCTTCTTGAGCTCCTCGGAGGCGGCGAGGACGATCGGGGCGGTGGCCAGTCCGTTGCAGGACAAGGAGGTGGCGATCCCCGAGCAGCCCCAGCCCATCTCCTCCTCGATGAGGGCTCCATCGAGGTAGCCGAGGCCGGGACCACCGTAGTCGGCGGGAAGGTGATTGTTCATCAGCCCCAGCTCCCAGGCCTTCTCGATTATCTCCTGCGGCCAGGTGCCTTCCCGGTCATATTCCCATGCAACCGGACGAATCTCCTTGGCCGCGAAGTCGTGCGCCATCTCGCGCATGCTCTTCTGCTCGTCGGTGAGCGTGAAATCAACCACGGGTTCTCCTTGAGAGACGGGCGCCGGGGAGCCGCTAGCGCTTCCGGCAACCTCGGATCGTGGTGATCCGACGCGTCGCCTGGATCCGCTGCGAGGCGCCGCCGGCGCGGCGATAGATTGACTAGTCAGTCAATGGCTAGGACTTAAGCGTAGCCGATCCTCTGCCGGGCCTGGTTTGCTTTGGTCCGCAAAGAGGTCCGCCGCTTTAGCCGCAACCCCACGACGGGCACGACGCGAGGCGCACCGGCCGCCAGTGGCGGGCACAAAGCGAGCCTAGATCGGCCGCCGCGGGAACGAACTCGCGCCTGAAATCGTGCGAACCGGCGCGCGCGGTGCAACACTTATTCCTCATCGTGCAGGCTGCCTTCGGAACCGTGCTGTGGATCGTCTGCGGACTCGGGATCGTGGCCGCTTTCGCATCGCTGGCGCTGACCGGCAAGACCTGGGAGGAGTTCGGCAAGGACCGGCTGCTGATGGACGCTGACCATGATCCCCGGCCGGCGTCATCCGCGGCGCTGGTGGAACGTGATGAGGAGATCCGCCAGCTCCTGGAGGCTCGAAACCTGAGGCGCCAGCGCCGAGGCGAGCCTCTGATCGATGTCGAGCTGGAGCTGCAGCGGCTAACCGAGCCGAAGATCGACTCCGAGCTGAGGGAGGAGATCCGTCAGCTCGTGGTCGCCCGCAACCATCGGCGCGCCCGTACCGGCAAGCCGCCCCTGGCAGTCGAAGCCGAGATCGAGCGCCAGATCCGCGACCTACAGGACCTGTAAGCGCTCGTCACCCGGTACGCTGCGGCGCGATGGCTGACGGACGCAAATTCGAGCTCGACGAGCTGGTCAACCGACCGGGTACGTACTTCAACCCCCAGACCGAGGTGCTGATGATCGTCGACGACTCACCCGAGCTCGACGCCGAGATCTTCAACATGGAGGAGTACGAGGGGGCCGAGTGGGTCCTGATCTCCGATGAGGTCCCGGTCGATGAGCACCGTCGTGACGAGCTGCTGGAGCGGTTTCAGACCGACGCCCAACCGATTGTCATCGGCGAGGACGAGGACGAGGGTGAAGACGAGGAACTCGACGCCGACCCGGAGCCATAGCGCACCGGCCGCGCCGGTGGCGGTCGATCGGCCGCAGCTCCCTTCAGGAAGTAAACCCAACCGCCCGGAGCCGGCCTGGGCTGTGCGCGAAGTGGGTCGGGGCGATCCCGGTAGCCGCAGTGGATGGCGGGCTAAGCGATCGATATCGCCGCGGTGAAGGACACCAAGCGATCTTTATCACTCGCGGCGAAAGGGCGACACAAGTGATCATTTTGGCCGGTGGTGAGCGGTAGGCCAGCCATTCCGTGACCCGCGGTAACGCGCCGGTCGCCGCCTACAATCGAACCGTGGCAGCTGGACCTCGATCCCTCCGATCCGTCCCCACGACGCCACGATCCAGGGGCAGGTTTCGTCTCTGGCTCGGACCGATCACTGCTCGATGCGCAGGCTTTGACCGGCTCAGCGCGTCCAGCGATCAACATGACGGCTGAGCACTCTCACGCCAGCCTCGGCCGGTGGTCACGCAGGCTCGGCGGCCGCATCAGGCGCGCCTGGCGCCACCTCCCTTACGAGCGCCGTTTGGCGGCCGCGGGCGCGTTGGGCCTGTTCGTGACGCTGTTCCTGCCCTGGTACCAGGAGACGGTGATCGTGCCGGGAGTCCGAGCGCCTGCCACCGCCAGCACCTCGATCACTGGTTGGGGAGCGTTCTCGTTTGTCGAGGCAGCGGTGCTGCTGGTGGCCGCGGGGGTGTTGACGCTACTGTTCCACCGCGCCGAAGGACGCGCCTTTCACCTGCCAGGTGGTGACGGCCTGGTGATCATGGCCGCTGGGGCATGGACCTGCGTTCTCGTCATCTGGCGGATCTTCGACAAGGAGAGCACGAGCATCCGCGGTCCAGGCGCGGCGATCTCCGGGGTTGAGTGGGGAATCTTCGTTGCCCTGGGCGTGGCCGCTCTGCTCGCCTACGCAGGCTCCCGCATCCGCGCGGCACACCGGCCCGAGCCGCCGCTGCCCGGCGAGGCGGAGATCCGCTCGCCAGCCCGACCGTCGGGGCCAGTGGGGACCGAGGCTGAATCCGAGCCGCCCCCGGCCCGACTGCCTGAGGAACCGCCGCCAACGCGGTCCAGCGCCCGGCCACGGCGAGCCAGGGCAGACGAGGGCGAGTTCCGCACGCCGGGCTGGCTGACGGCACGGCCAAAGCACCTCGACGAGGAGACCAAGATCCAGGCGAGCGAGGAGGAACTCACGATCCCACTCGAGCACGAGGACTGACGAAGGGAGCCGGGCTTTCTCCCATGCGCCGGGACCGTAGGCCGTCTACCCGGCGTGGAACGCCGGCGTCCGGAGGGACGCCGGGCATAACTCGACAAGCGTGCTCACATCGGCGGCGCCTGTCGCACTAACCACCTCAGGGGCGTGCAGCACGACAGATGAGTTCCGGGATCGGCGGGGTTGTCGACTAATGCACGGCCTGCCGGCCTTCGCATGGTCCAGCCGCCGGTACAGGCGGCGTTCGTGGTGTCCAGCTAGCCGGCGACCCGCTTGCCCGCCTGGCGTTCGCGTGTCCAGCGGCCCCAGGGGCTGCGGCTCCCGCAGGGCGACCCGGGGTTCACCTACCCGCTGGTCGGCTGGAGCACGAACGAGAAGTACGCGCAAACCAGGGCGATCACCAGCAGGCCGGCGACGATCAGGGTGCGGGACTTGATGATGTGACCGAAGGTGGCCACGATCACGCCAAAGGCGAGCACCGCCCCGAACGCCCCCACATGCGCCGAACCGGCGGCTTGGACGAGCATGAGCACGTGCGAACCCTATATTTGAGCGATGGACGAGAGCCCCACTTCGGTGCAGGATGTCGCCGCCGGCCTGATCGCCGCCGGTTACCTGCCCGGCGGATCGACCGCCCTGGTCTCCTTCCTGGCCAGCAAGCTGGGCAAGCCGGTGCTGGTGGAGGGTCCCGCGGGCGTGGGCAAGACCGAGCTGGCCAAAGCGCTGGCCCGCTACCTGGACCGCAGGCTGGTTCGCCTGCAGTGCTACGAGGGGCTCGACGAGGCCAAGGCGCTGTACGAGTGGAACTACCGAAAGCAACTGCTGCGGATCCAGACCGGCACCGGCGGTGAAGGCGGTGCCTCCGAGCAGGCTGACTGGGAGGACGTGCACGAGGACATCTTTGGCGAGGAGTTCCTGCTCCAGCGGCCACTGATGACCGCGATCGTCTCCGACCAACCGGTAGTCCTGCTGATCGACGAGATCGACAAGACCGACCAGGAGTTCGAGGCGATGCTGCTGGAGCTGCTCTCGGATTTCCAGATCTCGATCCCGGAACTGGGCCGGATCGAGTCCCGCTCGCACCCGGTGGTGCTGTTGACCTCCAACAACACCCGGGAGTTGACCGAGGCGCTCAAGCGCCGCTGCTTGTACCTGTGGCTCGATTATCCCGACCTGGAGCACGAGCTGGCCATCGTCCGCCTGCACTCCCCCGAGCTCGACGAGACTGTCGCCCGCAAGCTGGTGGAGATCGTCCACCAGGTTCGCGAGTTGGACCTCAAGAAGCCGCCGAGCATCGCGGAGTCGGTCGACTGGGCCCGGGCGCTGATCCTGCTCGGCGCCGACGACATCGATCAGGCGACCTTCCGGGAGACGATGAGCGTGATCGTCAAGCACCGCACCGATCTGGACACCGTTGCCTCGCGCGTGGGCGTGAAGCTCGAGTCGGCTGATGGCCGCACCGCCGCCTAGGCCCGGCTCCGGCCCGGGTGAGAAATCGAGCCCGGGGCCTACCTCCGGGCCGAGCACAGCCTCCAGCCCTAGCCACGAGAGGACGGCCGGCGGGGAGGCGCCCGGCGGCAAGATCTACGCCCGGGTCCCCGATCGCCCGCCCGGGGGCCTGCAGGGCCAGCTGCTGGCTTTCGTCGAGGATCTGCGTGAGGAGGGCATGGCCGTCGGCACCTCGGAGATGCTCGACGGCCTCGCGGCGCTGGAGCACGTCGCCTGGACCGACCAGAGCGCGTTCAGGGCCGCTCTGGCCACAACGATCGCCAAGTCACCCGAGGACCGCCGGGTGTTCGAGCTCGTGTTCGAGCGCTTCTTCTTCCGCGCCGCCGAGGCCGAGGCGGCGCGACAGGATCTCAGCGAGCCGCCCGGGGGGAGTGGCGCACAGAGCGGCAGCGACATCGACGTCGAGACCCTGCGCGAGCAGATCGCGGCTGCGCTGCAGGAGGGCTCGGAGACGGCGATGAGGGATCTCGCGCGGCTGGCGATCGCCGCCTTCGGACGGGGCGAGGGATCCGGCGTACTCGGTGTCGACGTGCAGCGGATCCGGCGCGCACTGGGGCTGCGAGCCGAGCCCCAGCCGGACCTTCCGCGAGAAGATCCCCGCCGGGACGGGGTGCCACGGGAGCAGCTGCGGCGGTTCGAGGCGCACCTGCGGCGGGAGCTGGAGCGCCAGCAGATCGCCCGGACCCAGAGCCTGCCGCCCAAGCGACCGCTGAACGAGCTCGACCGTTCGCTTCCGACCGGGCCGATTCAGGACCTGGCTGCGGTCCACCGCGTCGTCGCCCAACTCAAGCGACGCCTAGCCACCCACGGGCACGAGCTGCGGGGGCGTAAGCGCCATGCCCACGTGGACGTGAGACGGACGATGCGCGCCTCGTTGCAAACCGGGGGCGTCCCGGTGGAGCTCAAGTACCGACCCCAGCGCCCTCGCCGACCGGAGATCTTCGTGCTCTGCGACGTCTCCACCAGCGTCACCAGCGCCTCGACGTTCTTCCTGTCGGTGCTGCATGCGCTGCACGACTCGTTTCGCAAGCTGCGTTCGTTCGTGTTCATCGAGCGGATCTCCGAGGTGACCGAGGTGTTCGAGCGTGAGCGCGACTTCCGCGCCGCCAGCGAAGCGGTCTCCCGCGACGCCGGCGTGGCCGACATCTCCGGCTACACCGACTACGGCCGGGTGTGGACCGAGTTCCTGGCCCTGATCGAGGACGAGCTCCATCCCCGGGCGACGGTGATCGTGCTCGGAGACGCGCGCACCAACGGACGGCCTCCGCGCGAGGACGTATTCGCCGCGATCACCGCTCGAGCCGGACGAACGTTCTGGCTGAACCCCGAACCGCGGCTGTACTGGAACTACGGCGACAGCGTGATCTCCGCCTACGAGCAGCATTGCGTCGCCTTCGAGTGCTGGCGCACCGACCAGCTGGAGGACTTCGTCAACGCATTGGCCCAGCCGCTCACGCGCTGATCGCGCACGACCGGGAGGTAGCCCGGCGGGTAGGGGAAGGATCGCGGGCGCAGCGGGCAATCCTGCTCCAGGCGCTAGGATCAGCCATCACCATTGACAACCAGGGGGGCTGGCGGGTAAGCCGGCTGAGATAGCGCCATTCGAGCACCACCCGGCGCTGACCCTTCGAACCTGTGGGGTAATGCCCGCGAAGGGAGCAGAATCGAGCGTGATCGAGGCCCCTCCAAAGGAGGCAGCCGGCCTGGATCGACCGGCCGGGGTCACGGTGCAGGCGGTGAGCCGGACCTACGCCTCCAAGCGTGCTTCCGTGCTGGCCCTCCAGGATGTGTCCCTGCGCGCGGCGCCCGGAGAGGTTGTGGCGGTGGTCGGTCCGAGCGGCTGCGGCAAGACAACGTTGCTGGAGCTGATATGCGGCCTGCAGCGGCCGGACCGAGGAACCATCACGTCGGCCCCGGCGGCGCTAATGCCCCAGCGCGACCTGCTGCTCCCATGGCTGCGGGCGGTCGACAACGCGGCGCTGGCTTTGCGGGCCGCGGGTCTGACCCGGCGCGCGGCCCGCGCGCAGGCGATGCCGTGGCTGGAGCGCTTCGGCCTGGCCGGGTTCGAGCAGAAGCGGCCGGCGGCTCTGTCGGGAGGGATGCGCCAGCGGGTGTCGTTCCTACGGACCTTGCTGGCGGGCAAGCCGGTGCTGGCGCTGGACGAGCCCTTCGCCTCACTGGACGCGATCACGCGAGCGGAGATGCAGGGCTGGCTGGCGCAGGCCCTCGCCCACGAGCCGCGCACCGTCGTGCTCGTCACCCACGATGTGGAAGAGGCGGTGGTGCTGGGTGACCGGGTGGCGGTGATGGCACCCCGGCCGGGTCGGGTGATCGGCGAGGTCGAGGTCGAGCTACCCCGGCCGAGACGGCGGACTGACCCGGCCGTGGCCGCGCTTCGGGAGCAGGCGCTGGACGTGCTGGGGGTGCGGGAGTGAAGCGGATCCTGGCGCCGATGCTGCTGCTGGTGGCCCTGCTGGGCGCTTGGGAGCTGTACGTCGACCTCGGCGGGGTCGACGGCCTGATCCTGGCCGCCCCGCACCAGATCGGACAGGCGATCTACGAGGATCGCGGGCTGCTGTGGAGTAACTTCCTGGTCACCGCCCAGGAGGTGGGCTTCGGGATCCTCGCCGCGGCTGCGGTCGGCCTGACCCTCGCTGTCGCCATCCACCTGATCCGACCGGTTCGCCTCGGGGTGTACCCGCTGGTCGTGGCCTCACAGGTGATCCCGATCGCGATGCTGGCGCCGCTGCTGATGCTGTGGTTCGGATTCGGGATCCTGCCCAAGGTGATCGTGATCGCGCTCGTTTCCTTCTTCTCGATCGTGGTCACGACGCTCGATGCGCTGGCATCCGTCGACACACAGCTGCTGAAGCTGATGCATACCTTCGACGCCTCACGGCTGCGCACGCTGCGGGAGGTCGAGCTCCCGGCCGCGCTTCCAGGGGTGTTCACCGGCACCAAGATTGCGGTGGCGGTAGCGGTGATCGGGGCGGTCATCGGCGAGATGACCGGCGGCTCCAATGCCGGCCTCGGCTACCTGTTCCTGCTGTCGATCAACCAGCTCCTCACCCCCCGCGCCTACGCCACCGTGGTGATCCTGTCCCTGTTTGCCATCGTGCTGTTTGCGCTGCTCAGTGCGGGCGAGCGGCTGGCCCTGCCCTGGGCCTACGAATCCAGAGGAGATCGCTCGTCATGAAACGCGTCACGATGCTGGGCCTGGCGCTGGCCGTCACCGTCGTCGTGGCGGCCTGCGGAGAGAAGAAGGACGTGCTCAGCACCCCGTCAGGCAAGGCCCAGCCGCTGACGCTGATGCTCGACTGGGTGCCGAATGCCGACCACGTTGGGATCTATCAGGGGCTAGCGGACGGGGAGTTCAGCCGCGCCGGGATCGACCTGCACCTGCAGGTCCCCACCGACCCCGCCACGCCGCTGCAGCTCCTCGCCGCGGGCAAGGTCGATGCCGCGATCTCCTACGAACCCGAGCTGCTGCTGGCCCGCAACCGGGGACTTCCGCTGGTATCGGTGGCAGCGATCGTGCAGCGGCCGCTGACCTCGATCATCGCCTTGCGCTCCAAGCGGATCAACTCGGTGGCCGACTTGCGCGGCAAGCGCGTGGGCGACGCTGGGATCAGCTATCAGCACGCCTACCTGACCACGCTCCTGGCCCACGCGGGCGTGCCGGCGAACAAGGTCATCGAGACCAACGTCGGCGGCAACCTCGTGCCGGCGATGGTTTCCGGGCAGGTCGACGCCACCCTCGGTGGCTACTGGAACTACGAGGCAATCCAGCTCCAGCAGACAGGCCGGCACCCGGTCGTCCTGCGAGTGGACCAGCTCGGTGTGCCCACCTACGACGAACTGGTGCTGGTGGTTCGCCGGGGCACGATCGCCAATCGCAGCGACCTGATCCGCCGCTTCGTCCAGGCCATGGGCCGCGGCTACCAGGCGGTGCGCAGCCATCCTCAGGCGGCCGTGAACGCCCTGGTCACCGCCAATCCCGGACTCGACCGGAGGCTCCAGCTGGCCAGCGTGCAGGCGACCCTGCCCGCGTTCTTTCCCTCCACGGGTCGACCGTGGGGCTGGCAGGACAGCACGCGCTGGAACGCCTACGGCCAGTGGATGTCGGCTCAGCATCTGATCTCCAACCCCAACGCCATCCTCAACGCCTCGACCAACGAGCTGCTAGCCGGCCAGGGGCCGTAGCCGCACCCCCGTCAACCCCGAGCCCCGGCTCCGCAACGCGTAGGCGCCGGCCAGCGCACACCAGGGCGCGTATGAGGCGAAGAAGCTCTCCACCTCCGCCTCTCCGACCCGAGCGCGAGGGTCGCCGGTGAGCAGGCGACCCACGAGCTTCAGGTAGTTGAGGTCCCCGGCCGGCAGCTGGTCAAGCCGGCCCTGGCCGCTGGTGGCCAGCATCTGGATCGTCCAGCTGCCGATGCCGCGGATCGTGCGTAGGCGCCGCCAGCCGCGTTCGTGGTCTGGATCATGCAGGTCGACCCGGCCGGCCGCGACCTCATTGGCGGCGCGGACGAGCGTCAGAGCGCGGCCAGGCGAGAGGTCCAACGAGGCCAGCAGCGCCGGCGCCTGCGCGGCGATCACGGCGGCAGTGGGCGCGTCTCGTAGGCCCGACTCCGAGCAGCGGCGACCGAGACGAGCCACCAGGCGTCGCTCGATCGCCGTGGCGCGGTCGAACTCGATCAGCTGCTCGCAGATCGCCCACGCCAGGGCCTCGAAAGGCTCCGGGCGCGCATACAGGCGTAGCCTCGGATCGGCCCGGACCGCCGGCCCGATCAGCGGGTCGTTGGCAAACCGCCGGTGGAAGGGCTCCAGATCCTGGTCGACTCCGAGCGCTAGCCGTAGTCGTTCGATCCCCCATAGCGCATCCTCGCGTCCGCTGGCCTGGGCGCCGAACAGCACGCGGTCAGGGCAAGTCTGGGCCACCCGCACCAGCACGGGCGACTCCTCGGCATGTAGGAGACGGGCCAGTACCCCTCCCCGCACCCGGGTCAGGCCGTCCGGAGCGGCTCGGCGGGGGAGGCGGAACGACCACCTTGGGCGCACCTCCAGGCGCACCTCCACCCGGCGATCGCCGCTGCTCACTCGCCGGGTTTGGCGATCAAGTGGACGTCGACCAGGAACGTACGGGTGGCGAGCACCGGGAGCGTGTCGGCGGCGCGCTGCGGGAGCGAGCGCTGAACGCGGGCCAGCCGGCGCCCGCTGCGACGGTGAAGCAGCGCCAGGGTGGCCGCGCCGGCGACGAATCCGGTGGCGGCGGCAGCCGCCGCCTGAACGGCGGGCAGCGTCGCCGGGGACGCGGGCGCCAGCGGTCGCACCTCGGCCAGCACCGGGACCCCCTCGACGACCTCCACCGGCTCAGCGCCGACCTCCACCGGCTCGGCGCCGGCTCGTGGCTCGTTGGGAAGGCTTTCCTCGCTCATCGTCCGGACATGGTGACAGCGGTGGCGGCCATCTTCAAAGCCGGCGCGATCTTCGCTCACGCCGCCGAGCCCGCGCCATCCCGCGCCGCAACCTGTCGTACGATAGGCGTTGCCGCGGGGTCGTCCGCGCGCGGCCCCGCCCATGCCGACCTCGACCGACGTGTTCGCCAAAGCCCGGGATCACGAGCGCTTGGAGCAGCTCAAGCTTGCGCGCGAGCTCGACGCTCTTCCCTACTTCCGCGTGCTGGAGGGGCCAACCCTGCCGGTGGTGGAGATGGAGGGCGCCGCGCGAGTGATGCTGGGCTCCAACAACTACCTCGGCCTGACTGGCGACGAGCGGGTCCGGCAAGGCGCGCTCGACGCCCTGAACCGCTACGGGACGGGGCTGACCGGAAGCCGTTTCCTCAACGGCACGATCGACCTGCACCTCCAGCTCGAGCAGGAGCTGGCCGAGTGGTTGGATGCCGACGCAGCCCTGGTATTCACCACCGGCCATCAAGCCAACCTGGGAGCATTGGGGACGATCCTCGCCCCTGGCGACACGGTGATCGCCGACTCCGGCGACCACGCGTCGATCCTGGACGGCTGCATCCTCTCCCGGGCCAAGCTGCGCGTCTTTCGCCACAACCGACTCGACCGCCTGGAGCGCACGCTGGAGAAGGCCGAGGCCGACGGTGGCGGCATCCTCGTGGTCGTCGACGGGGTGTTCTCGATGGAGGGCGACGTTGCGCCGCTGCCGGATATCGTCGAGCTGTGTCGCCGCTTCGGCGCCCGGCTGATGGTCGACGAGGCCCACGGCCTCGGGGTGCTGGGGGCACGCGGGGCCGGCAGCTGCGAGCTCTTCGGAATAGAGGATCGCGTCGACCTGCGCATGGCCACGTTCTCGAAGTCACTCGCCTCCTGCGGTGGGGTGATCGCCGGACCCGCAGACGTGATCGAGTTCCTGCGGATCCAGTCGCGTCCGTTCATGTTCACCGCCTCCGCGGTGCCCGCTGCCGTGGGCGCAGCCCTGGCCGCGGTGCGCATCTGCCGCTCGCCGGAGGGACAGGAGCTGTTCGCGCGGGTGCTCGACAACGCCCGCTACCTGTACGACGGTCTGCGTGAGCTCGGCTTCCAGGCGATCGAGCCTACGCGTCTGCCCGACGGCAGCGAGGTCGTGACTCCCGTGGTGCCGGTGGTGGTAGGCGATGATTGGAAGGCGGTGTTCCTGTGGAAGGCGCTTTTCGATGCCGGCGTGTTCGTGAACACGGCGCTCCATCCCGCCGTACCGCCTGGGGGAGCGCTGCTGCGCACGAGCGTGATGGCCACGCACGATAGGCCGACGCTCGATCATGCCCTGGAGGCCTTCGGAGCGGCCAAGCGGGCCTTCGAGGCCGAGCACGGGCCGCTGCCCTCCGCCGCCTAGGCGGCCATCACAGCGGCCAGCCCTTGTCCACTCCGGCACAAGGACACCGTATTGAAGAAAAATACGCTAGTAGCACATGGTGCGCTGGATGTGACCTTGTTGTGAAGCCGCCGAAGACGTAGTTTTGCTCCACCGCGGTGGTGGTCACGGCCGGTCAGTGCGGATCACCAGAGAGGAAGCTGAGAGCAAGCAAGCAGCTTCCAGAGGAGGCGAAGGGAATAGGGAGAGCACCAGCCGGGTCATGGCGGAGGAAGCGTCGTGCCCGGGGAAAACCATCAAGCGCCCGCAGCCGCGGGCAAGGAAGCAGGGAGAGAGACAGACACATGATGCAAACCGCCACGATGACCGCGGAGCCGCAACGACTGCGTGCGCTTGAGCGAGCGAACGAGGTGCGGCTCGCCCGTGCGGAGCTGAAGCGACGGATCGCCGAAGGTGACATCTCCGCTGCGGAAGTCATCCTCACCTCCCCCGAGGAGGCGAGCAGCTGGACCGTGGGCGACCTGCTGATGAGCCAGCATCGCTGGGGGAACACCCGGTGCCGGAAGTTCCTGGCCCGCAACCAGATCGGCGAGATGAAGAGGATCGGCGCCTTGACCGAGCGTCAGCGACGGATGCTGGCCGAGCAGCTGGGCGTGCCCGTGGCGCCAGGCGGCACTGCTGCCGAACCCGCGCCGTGGGCGTGGGCGCTGGTCGGAGCCTGAGCAAAACTCCGCGATGGTCCTGCGTCACGGCGCGGGGCGCAGGACCATCGTGAGGGGCCTCAGACCTGGATCCCCACCGGTATGGGGCTGGTGCCGGCGAGAAAGAAGAACCAGACGACGAATACCACGATCGTCAATCCGGCGCTGACCACGAGCACGCCCTCGAGTACGAAGTGACCGGGATCGTTCATCCCCCGAGCCAGGCAGTTGGAGCGGTACACGTTGCTCAGCTTGGCCAGAAGTGAGGCCACGAGCGCAATCGTGGCGATCACCCCGACGAACATCACCCCCAGGGCCGCGCCCAGCGATTCCGTGGCTCCTTGGATCTGCGAGCCGACCCAAAGCCACAACAGCGGCGTGCCGATCCACAGCCCGAGGCTGCCGATGAACATGATTGCCACCACCAGCACCGCGCCGGCGCCGGTTCTCAGCAGCTCGCGCATCGGAGGAGACTCAGGTGAGGTGGATGCTGTCCCGGGCCGCGGACGCTCGTCCGCGGCCCCCGGCTAACGGACAGCCCGAGGAGAGCTTGACCTGCCACCATCCCATCAGCATCCCGATCACGCCCAGGCGAGGCCGGACCTGCCACACGCCGCAGCCGGGCTCGCCCACGTCGGCCCGGGAGATCCGCATGAAGCGATGTGCGCTCGGCTCCAGCAGCATCCGCTCCAGCTGCAGCCGGTTGGCAGCCTGCTCGTCGGCCCGCTGCGTGATCCGCACGCGTGCCGCCAGCAACCGCTCGGCGAGATCGTCGCGAACATGCTCCAGCTCGCCGATATCCAGCAGCCGCGGCTCCGCGCGGTGCTCCGGGTGAGGAAGCTCGAGCCTCCCCATCGAAAACGCAGTGACGAATGCATCGGAGAGCTGACGCTCGAGCGAAGCGATCTGGGCTCGCAGCGTGCGGCGAGCTGCCCGCTCCGCTTCGCGTGGAGCCGTCCGCGGGACCTGGACCGAGGCCTCAAGAGCGTTGATGTCCTGCTCAACCTGCCCGAGGAGCGCCATAGCTCCCTCCTTTCCAAAAGCCCCGCGAGCTTAGCAGGCCCGCGTACCAACCGCCGCTGGTTCTATCAAGTCCCCAGGGCCTCCATGCAGACCCACAGCGCCTCCTCGACGTGGATCGCCGGAACTCCGTCGACGCCGACCGAGAACAGCATCATCCTCTCGGTCTGATGGGTGACCTCGTCGTGCGGGACCAGCGGACCAAACAGCAGCGCATGGACCCCGTCGGCATCGGCCACGACCAGCCGTCCCGGCGCGATGAAGCCGCCCAGCTCCTCGGTGCCCAAACGATCGGCAGCGGTTGAGGTGCGGATCCCTAGGCCGCCCGCGCTGACGCCGCGGGCGTCGAGGGCCCACACCGGGACACCCGTCTCGATCAGCGCGATCAGCAGCGCATCCTGCACCAGATCCTGGGAACGAAACTGGCCGCGAAGCAGGCGCGTCACCGCGGCGTCCTCGCTGGGAATTCGCTCCACGTCGGGGTCGAGACCGATCTGGCGGAAGAAGGCGCGGTAGGCATGGGGAATCGCCTGCGTGCGCATCGCGATCACGCTCGCGCCCCGGTAGCGGCTGGAGAGGTCCCGCAGGCGCTGGATGACCGCGCGCGGGCTGGGGCGCCGCTGTCCCCGCACCGTGACCCAGTCGAGCCTGAGCCCCGGGAACTCGGCGCGCACGTCCGGAGCGATCGTTCCCGGCACGGGAGCGAGGTCGGCTTCCTCGCCGCTCATCCGTTCACGCGCCCTACCAACACCCGGACCTGGCCGACCAGCGCCGCCGGCCGACTCCAGTGCTCGCCGATGAGCCTCCTGGCTACCGTCCCCCCTCGGTAGGCCAACTCAACGATCGGGCAGATCCGGATTCCGTACAGATCCGCCACCGAACCATCACGATCGTAGGCGACGGGGATCGTCCAGCCGTGGCGTCGAACCGCAGCGAGCGTGCCGCCGCGATCGGCGTGGACGGCCAGTGCCGCAAATTGGATCGAGCGCAGCGTGGGCTGGCGCGAGAGCACCTGCAGGGCATCGACCTCGCGCGTGCACGAGGACGAACCGGTCACGAAGAAGGCCAGCACCAGCGGCGTGCGTCCGCACACGTTCAAGCCGTGCGGGTTGGGGTGCAGCGGGTCACAGCGGGGATTGGCGTTGGCGTCGAGGTCGACGCCGGCGGTGGCCAGGGGGGCGACGAAGCGGTGCAGGGGCTTTCCCGGGGCCACCCCCGGCGATCCGACGCCATTGCGGGCAAAGCCGTAGATCGAACCGACGATCACCAGGATCGTTCCGAAGATTCCGATCGCCCAGCGGTACCGTCTGGTGTCGATCTCCGGAGCTTTCTCCGGCGACGGCGGCCGCGCAGCGGCAGCCGCCCGATCAGGATCCAGCCGGTGGCGAGCCGGATCCGGCTGCCCGTCGGTCACGCCACGGGGGCTCGTCGCCGCGCCCGGGGCAGCAGCGCGGCTGCGCGGCTGGCAGCGGCCCGTGAGCTCGCAGCCAGATCCTCGCTCTCGGAGGCCGCAAGCACCGCCGGCAACACCAGCAGTACCCCAGCCAGCGAGACCGACATGTCGATCAGGGTGACGAAGCCGAAGTCGCGGAGCATCGTGATGCTGGAAAAGATCAGGACCCCGAAGCCGACGATCGCTGTCACTCCGGAGGCCGCCGCCGCAGCCCCGGTGGAGCCGTAGGTTCGCCGTAGCGCCTCGTCGAGCTCAACGCCATGACCGCGTTCCTGGCGGAAGCGCTCGGACAGCAGCACACTGAACTCAGTGGAGATCGCGATCACCAGGGTTCCCAGGGTGGCGGACATCGGGTTCAGCGGGATCCCGATCACGAACAGGATTAGGGCCGACCAGCCGGTGGCCAGTGCGATCGGCACCAGCGGGATCAGCGCACGGCGGCGGTCGCGGAACACGGCCAGCAGCACCAGCCCCACCGCGATCAGCCCCGCCAGCAGCGTCAACAGCCTGCGCGCGGACGAGGACAGGGCGGCATTGGCCTGCGCGGCCAGAACGGGGAGTCCAGCGAGCCGGGCGCTCACCCCCGCCGGGGGGTGAAGCTGAGAGGTGATGTAGTCGATCACCTTCTGCTGCTTTGACAGGGGCATCAGGCGCAGGCCGAAGGCCAGGGTGGCGCTGCGGTGGTCAGGGGAAAGCACCGCCTGGGAGAAGTACGGCGGCACCGAGGCCAGCAGGGACTGGATCTGAGCCTGACTGGGTGCCTGCGCGCTCTGGCCGGCTTGGGCTCCGGCCGAGAACAGGTCGGGGAGCGAGAGTGCCGGGCACAGCGTCGAGGCCGCACAACCCTTCGTTTCCAGATAGCCGAAATGGCGTTGAAGATTCTGGTCGAGCGACAGCATCCAGCCCACGACCTGCGGCGTGGCGACGTTCTTGGCGTGGACGAGAACATCGATCTCGCCGGAGACGCCGGTCACCCGCTCCAGCGCGCGCAGATCGCGCAGTGCCGGCATGCTCGAGGGCACCAGCTTGGTTACATCGGACTGGACCGCGCTCTGCGTGTCGGCGATCCAGCCCAGGACCGCGAGCACCCCTCCGAGAGCGAGCACGCGGACGGGCCGCTGCACCATCAGTGCCAGAGCATGCTCGGCCCGGGGACGCACGGTCTCGAAGCGATCGGGCCGCCGCCCCCGGGCAAGCCGGGGGCCGAGGCTCCGGCGGATGTACTCGCCGACGCCGCGCAGGATCTCCGCGGCACCGCGCACCGACGCGGCCACGGCGCCTCCCTCCCGCTCGGCCAGCACCATCGCCGCCGCCACCGAGCTCACGGCGCACACCAACGCGACCGCGATGCCGATCACCAGCAGCAGGCCGAAGCTGCGGACCATCGGGACCGGCGAGAGCAGCAGCACGAGGAAGCCGGTGGCCGTGGCCAGCGCCGCCACCGCGATCGTCGGCGCGCCCACCGACGCCGCTCGTGCCACCGCCTCCCGCGCGCCGTCGGGTCCTGTTTGAACCTCCTGCACGCGTGACTGAAACTGGATCGCGTAGTCGACGGCGAGGCCGATCAGGATCGGCAGCACCGCGATCGAGGCCATCGTCAACGTCCCTCCGGCCAGCGACAGGACACCGAAGGTGATGCCTACCGCGGCCAAGGCGATGGTCAGCGGCAGCAGCCGCAAGCGCCGGCGGAACACGAGCAGCAGGGTCGCCGCCATCACCAGCACCGCCGCGACCAGCAGCCCGGCGATCGAGTCGGTGATCTGCGCGGCGAGATCGTTGACCACCACCGGCGCGCCGGTCACCGTGAGCGTGCCGCCAAAGGCGCTGGCGAACATCGGCATCTTCACGGCCTGGCGTATCCACCCGATCGCCTGCGACTGCTGCTCGTCGCTCAGCGATGCCTTCAAGCGCACCTGGACCAGCGCCGAGTTGGCGGTGGGAAACAGATAGGCGAAGCGAGACTTGGGCTGGTTGACCCCCCGCGTCTGATCGAACACGACCTGCGGAATGAACTGCGGATCGTCGATTCGGGGGGTTCCCTGGATGCCGGAGTCCAGGTAGAGCTGCTCGAGCTGCGACTGCTGCTGCTGGGAGGCAAGGGTGCGCGCGTCGTTGGCGAACTGCACGGCTTTGGCGCGGTCAATTCCGCGGGCCAGGGCCAGATTCAGCGCCGCCTGCCCGGCGCTGGCGATCTGCTGCTGGGACGAAGTCAGGATCGCGCTGACCTGCTCGTTGACCGCGGCGACGGCGCGATTGAGAAACGTGCCGGGGCCGTAGACGACCTGGACTGGCCTCGAGCGCATCAACTTCCCGCACGGGCTGTTCCAACCCCCGTATGGTGCATGAGTCCCTGCGGGCGCGGGTTCGAAGGATTCCAACTGCTGGCTGGGAACCAGGTACTGGCCGGCCAGGCACGCCTCGAGGAAGCTGATCCGGGCCAGGTCCTTGGTCTCGACCAGATCGGTCAGCGGCTCCTTGACCAGAATCACGATGGCGTCGCCTCCGAACAGGCGATGGTCCTGGTCGGTGGCCTGGAAGCTTCCCGAGGAGCGGGAAACGAACGTGTCACTGCCGGCTGAGGGCTTGAGCCCCAACGCCAGCAGCGCACCGGCGAGCGCGAGCGTGAGCGTGACCCCGAGCGTGAGTACGGGGCGCCGCGTAGCGGCGCTCGCCAACCCCTCGAGCCTCTGCTTCATGACGACGAGGCTATCGCCGCTGTCCCCTGTACGCGCTGGTGCAGCGCGCGGCAGCGGAGACTGGGGAGCGACCTCAATCCATCGTCAGCGGGCCTTGCGACTCCCCGGCCAGGAACTGACGGATGAATGGGTTCTCGGAGTTGAGCATGTCCTCGGCCGGACCCGCCTCGACGATCCGTCCCTTCCAGAGCACGTTGATGTAGTCGGCCACGCGCCGGGCGCTCATGATGTCGTGGGTGATCACCGCGAAGGTGGGGAGGTGCTCGCGCCCCTTCTCCTTGGCCTCGTCCATCATGTCGCGGTGGATCTCCAGGATCAGCTCGCCCAGGAGCGCCGTTCGCACCGGGTCGAGTCCGGAGTCCGGCTCGTCGAAGAGCAAGATGTCCGGCTCCAGCACGAGCGCTCGGGCGAATCCGGCCCGCTTGCGCATCCCGCCGGAGAGCTCGTTGGGCATCTTCTCACGCGCGCTCCCCAACCCGACCTCGTTCAGACGGCGCATGACGACGTCCTCGATCTCGTCCTCGCCCTTCTCGGTGTGCTGGCGCAGCGGGAAGGCGACGTTGTCAAACAGGTCCATGGATCCGAACAGCGCTCCGTCCTGGAACAGCAGGCCGAACTTCTTGCGCATGTCGAACAGGTCGTCATCGGCCATGCTCGGTACCGACTGGCCGTGCACGAGGATGTCGCCGCGATCTGGATACAGCAGGCCGACCATGTGCTTGATGCATACCGACTTGCCGGTTCCCGAAGGTCCGAGGATCATCGACACCATCCCCTCGGGCAGACCCATGTTCAAGCCCCTCAGGATGCGTGCCCGTCCAAACGCCTTGTAGGTGTCGATGAACTCGACCGCGTCAGGACGGCCCGAGGGATAGACCGTGTAGGTGTGCCACTTGTACTCGTCCTCGTCGGCGCCATCTGGGGGTGCGGGACGCGGCAGCTGCTCGTCCACCACCGACACGCGCGAGCCCGACTCCTGGGCCTCGCGCTCCCCCTCGCCGTTGACCCGGCCCGCGCGCCCGGGCTCGGCGAAGTAGCCGCGATCGTCGGGCTCGGTCGGTTCGTCGGGCTCGGTCGGTTCGTCGGCCTCTGGCGCGTAGCGGTCGCCGGGAGCCGCTCCGCCCTCCAGGGCGCCGGTGTCCATATCGTGCTGAGCTTGAGTGCGCGACAACGGATCCTCGCCCTCCCCTCCTGCCCGGCCAAACGGCGGCTGCTCAGGCTGACCCGCACCCGGTTCGTCGTCTGTGTTCTCGCCGCCCGAGCCGAATCGCCGCATTGTCAACCTCCGATAGGGGCTCTCGGGTTCGCACCCCAGAAGAGCTGCGTGCCGAGCATTCCGATGAGATGTACCGAGACGATGTTCACGACCATCGACTTGGCGGTGGCCGTGCCAACGCCGACCGGGCCACCGCTGGCGTTATAGCCGTAGTAGCAGCCGACAAGAACGATCACTGTCGCCATCGCCATTGCCTTGATCAAGCTGAATAACAGATCCGGCGGGTTCTGGAATTGCCAGAAGATCAGGAAGAATCCGCCCGAGGAGACATCCCCGATCTGCTGCACCACCACCAGAAAGCTGGCAAAGAAGCCGGCCCCGATCGAGATCAGGTACACGAACGGCAGCACCATCCACGACGCCAGCAGCCGGGTCGCGCACAAGAACGTCATGCCGCTGATGCCCATCACCTCGAGCGCGTCGATCTCGTCTGAGATCCGCATCGACCCCAACTCGGCCACGATCCCCGTCCCCACCTTGGCCGCCATCATGTAACCGAAGCCGTAGGGAACCAACTCCCGAAGATCACACCAGGCCGCGAACACGCCGGCGTAGGCGGGTACCCCTTGGCCCCGCGTCGAGTACGCGCCCTCGACTCCGCACTCCAGGCCGATGAGGAACACCAGGCCAAAGATCACCAGCGAGGAGGAGATGATCAGGATCCCGGACTGCCGCAGCGCCTCGCCAAAGAACCGCAGCACGCGCAGGCGCAGCACCTCGCTGACCATGCGGCCCGCGAACTTGGCCATCTCGCCGAACGCTTCGATCCAGCCGCGCGGGACGTCAAGCAGTCCTTCCATCAGCCCATCGCCTCCCCGAGCGAGTCCATCAACGGGGGATCGCCGTGATCTCGGGGTGGGTGGCCAGCAGCGTCTGCGTGAACGCGTAGTTGAACGCGAATACGCCCAGGAACGCGATCACCACCGCCTGGTTGACGGCGCGGCCCACGCCCTCGGCCCCGCCCGAGGCGGTCATCCCCTTGTAGCAGCAGACGATGGCGATGATCGCCCCGAAGATCGTAGTCTTTAGGACCGACCCCCACAGGTCCGTGGTGGAGGCATTGTTGAAGAACGTTGCCCAGAACGGCCCCAGCGGCTGGTGGTAGACGAGCTCGGTGGCAACGCCGCCGACGATCCCGAACAGCAGCGCGTAAATGTCCATCAGTCCGGTCACCAGCATCAGCGCGAGAAAGCGCGGGACGACCAGGTTCTTGATCGGATCCACGCCCAGCACCTGGAGCGCGTCCAGCTCCTCGCGGATCTTGCGCGCGCCAAGGTCGGCGGTGATCGCGGTGCCGGCCACACCGGCGAGCACGATCGCGTCCACGAACGGCGCGAACTCGCGGATCGAAGCCAGCACGAAGAAGCCGCCGAGCCGGTCCAGCGCCCCGAACAGGACGAGGAAGTTGGCCGCTTGCAGGCCGGGCGCCTCGTAGCCGAAGGCGACGGTCGAGACCAACAGCGGGAACCAGCACAGCCTCAGCGCAAACAGGAATTGGCCGACGAACTCGCTGCCGTACGGATACGGGGGCCGCACCGAGGAGACAATCGTCTTGCCCGTCAGGATCATCATGTTCCCGACTTCCTCGAGCACCGATTTGGTCGGTAGGAACGTTCGATCGGCGACTGCTCGGATCACTTGTGGGCTTCCTCCCGGGAAATTCTCGAGTCGCCGGCGCGACTCAGGTGCATAAGCCTACGCCAACCCGCACCCCAGCACCAAGTAGGAACCGTCGCTCCCAGAGGCAACTGCCATGAGTTACCCCGCGCGCGTGGTATGTTGCCCCGGCCTGATGGGGTGGAGAGCGAGCACCAGGGTGAGCATCGCCGCCTTCGCGGCGATAACGCTGGTGCTGAGCGGATGCGGTAGCGGTGCCCGACAGGATGCCAACGAACCCTCGGGGAATTTCCCGGTCAGCGTGGTCAAAGCGACGTTCCCGCGATCCCAGCAGCTGGCTGAGTCCACGCATCTGGTGATCGTGGTGCGCAACACCGGCAGCAAGACGATTCCCAACCTGGCGGTAACGATCTGCAACGTCAGCTGCGGCCAACTGGAGCAGCCAGGATCTGGATCGGGCGCGCAGGCGTTCGCGACCAACGTCGACCAGCCAGGGGTGGCCAATCCCTCGCGGCCGGTCTGGATCATCGACCGCCCGCCCGGACTGTGCGGGTACAGCTGCACGAACGGCGGACCGGGCGCCTATGTCACCGCCTACACCAACACCTGGGCCGCCGGAGCGCTGAGGCCGGGCGCCAGCGCCATCTTCAACTGGGGCGTCACCGCAGTCAGGGCGGGAAGACACGTGGTCGCGTATCAGGTCGCGGCGGGGCTGAACGGCAAGGCTCGGGCGGTCCTCGCCACCGGATCCTCGGCGACCGGCAGCTTCCAGGTCACGATCTCCAACCAGCCGCAGCAGTCGTACGTCAACAACCAGGGCCAGGTCGTCCCTTCCAAGTAGCCGGCTTCGCCCGACGGCGAAGCCTCCGGTCCGCGGTTTGGACATCGGGATAGTGACCGCCACGGGTCTATCGCCTACCCTTGCGCCGCAGCCTCGCAGTCCGAGGTCAGCTCCCGTCTGCGCCGGCCGCCGCCGATGGCGCTCAGCCGATCGCGCTCAAGCCGAAGCGCTAACAGGAAGGAACGACAGCATGCCTCGCATCCGCCAGCAGAACGTAATCGCCGCGCAGTGGGCCCCGAACGGAAGCGTGCTCGGCGCTCCGGACCTGACGGTCCCCGACAACCAGGTCTTCGCCGCCAACGTGTTCAGCCCTGCAGTCCAGCGCCAGCGGTTGCCCAAGGACGTCTTCCGCCGCCTGCAGCAGACGCTCGCGCGCGGCGAGGCGCTTGACACCTCGCTCGCCGACGCCGTCGCGCTGGCGATGAAGGAGTGGGCGCTGGAGAAGGGCGCCACTCACTACACCCATTGGTTTCAGCCCCTGACCGGGTCCACGGCGGAGAAGCACGACAGCTTCTACAACCCCACGGGCGAGGGGGCGGCGCTGGCCGAGTTCTCGGGCAAGGAGCTGATCCAGGGCGAGCCCGACGCCTCGAGCTTTCCCACCGGCGGCATCCGGGCGACGTTCGAGGCCCGCGGCTACACCGCGTGGGATCCGACCAGCCCGGCGTTCATCCTCGAGAACCCCAACGGCGCGCTGCTGTGCATCCCGACGGCGTTCGCCTCCTGGACGGGGGAGGCGTTGGACCACAAGATCCCGCTGCTGCGCTCGATGGACGCCCTCTCAAGGTCGGCGATCAGGGCTCTGCGGCTGTTCGGCGACGAGAGCGCCCAGCGCGTGTTCACCACCGTCGGCCCCGAGCAGGAGTACTTCCTCATCGACGAGCAGTACTACTTCGAGCGTCCCGACCTGATCACCACCGGCCGCACGCTGTTCGGTGCCAAGCCGCCGAAGGGCCACGAGCTCGACGACCACTACTTCGGATCGATCCCGGAGCGGATCCTGGCCTACATGCTCGAGACCGAGCGCGAGCTGGGCAAGCTCGGCGTTCCCGTCAAGACCCGCCACAACGAGGTCGCACCCAACCAGTACGAGCTCGCCCCGGTGTTCGAGAACTCCAACGTCGGCTCCGACCATCAGCAGCTGACCATGCAGGTCATGCAGAACGTCGCCCGCCGGTATGGCCTCGTCTGCCTGCTGCACGAGAAGCCGTTCGCCGGGGTCAACGGCAGCGGCAAGCACAACAACTGGTCGATGGGCACCGACACCGGCGAGAACCTCCTCGAGCCGGGCGACACGCCGCACGAGAACCTGCAGTTCCTGTTCTTCTGCGCGGCGGTGATGCAGGCGGTCAATAAACATCAGGGACTGCTGCGGGCGTCGATCGCCTCACCGGGCCAGGATCACCGCCTCGGTGCCAACGAGGCGCCGCCGGCGATCATCTCGATCTTCCTCGGCGCGCAGCTGGAGAACGTGTTCGGGGCGATCGAGCGCGGCGAAGCCGGCGAGTCGACCCCGGAGTCGTTCCTGGGCCTGGGCACGCCGGTGCTGCCGCCGCTGCCGATGCACGGCGGAGACCGCAACCGGACCAGCCCGTTCGCGTTCACCGGCAACAAGTTCGAGTTCCGCGCGCTGGGCTCGAGTCAGTCGCTGTCGCTGCCGAACACGGTGCTGAACACGATCGTCGCCCAGGCAATCGACGAGCTGGCCTCGGAGCTGGAGAGCGAGCTGGGCGGCGGCAAGAACCTGGAGGCGGCACTGCGCCCGATCCTCCAGCGGTCCTACGCGGCCAACAAGCAGATCGTGTTCGGCGGCGACAACTACGCCGAGGAGTGGCATGCCGAGGCCGAGAAGCGGGGCCTGCTCAACCTGAGGGCCACCCCCGACGCGCTGCCGTACCTGGTCACCGAGGACACCGAGACGATGTTCGAGACCTACGGGGTGCTATCCGGGCGGGAGCTGGAGTCGCGCTACGAAGTGTTCCTGGAGCAGTACGTGACCAAGCTCAACATCGAGGCGGAGACGGCCGCGTCGCTGGCCCGGACGATGCTGCTGCCGGCGGCGGCTACGCACCTGGCGCTGCTGCGCGAGGCCCAGCTGCCCGATCTGGTGGCCGAGACCGAGAGCCTGATCTCCGACTTCGTCGAGGCGATCCGCGCCCTGGAGAAGGCAAACCTCGCCGAGAGCCACCCAGACGGTGAAGTGCTCACCGAGGCGGAGTACATGCGCGACCACGTGGTCCCCGCGATGGAGGCCGTCAGGGTGGCCGCCGATCAGCTCGAGCGGGTGGTGGGCGACGATCTCTGGCCGCTGCCCAAGTACGCGGAGATCCTGTTCATAAAGTGACAGATGCTGAACACCGCCACGACGCCGCGGCTGCTCCGCGAGCGTCGTTCGGGCGGTGTCGCAGCACCTGATCGTCAGCCGCTCGATCGAGCAATTCGTCCTGAGCGAGGCGAAACTTACGAGCGGGCGATGCGTTCTTCGCTACGGTGACTGACCGTATGAGCGATGCCCGCGCGAGGCGCGGCTCGGCGGCACGAGGGGAGCGTCGGCTGCGCGCGTACGTGATCGCAGTCGTGGCGATGCTGGCCGCCTGCGCGGAGGCCCCGAGCGCGGTTGCAGCTTCCGGCGGGGCCGGCACGGGACCGCCCAGCGGTGGCAAGCGCCAACCCAGTGCCCAGCACCGCGCTCCGGCGCGCCCTCACACCAAGTCGCCGCGGGCCTCCAGGGGCGGCGCGAACGCCAATCCCCTGGCCAGCCGCGGCATGTGGATCTGGTACGTCTCGCAGGCCGATGGCGGCAACATCGCCGCGATCCTCGCCACCGCCCATCGGTACGGCATCGGCACGTTGGTGATCAAGAGCGGCGATGGCTCCAGCACCTGGTCGCAGTTCAACCCCCAACTCGTGGGGACGCTGCACGCACACGGCTTGCGGGTATGCGGATGGCAGTACGTCTACGGCAATTCCCCGGTGGCTGAGGCCAGGGTGGGAGCGGCCACGGTTCGCGCCGGCGCGGACTGCCTGATGATCGACGCCGAGGGCGAGTACGAGGGCAAGTACGTCCAGGCGCAAACCTACATGCGCACGCTCAGAGCGTCGATCGGCGCTGCCTTCCCGCTTGCCCTCGCCGGCCTCCCCTACGTCGATTACCACCCCGCCTTTCCGTACTCGGTGTTCCTGGGCCCCGGCGGAGCGCAGTACAACGCGCCGCAGATGTACTGGGCCGATATCGGCGTCAGCGTCGACACCGTGTTCACCCACACCTATGAGTTCAATCAGATCTATCAGCGGCCGATCTTCCCCCTGGGGCAGGTCTCCAGCTCCCCACCGCCGGCTGAGATTCGACGCTTCCGGCAGCTCTCACGCGTGTACGGCGCTTCTGGGCTGAGCTGGTGGGATTGGCAGGAGGCAACACCGCAGTCCTGGAGCGCGCTGGCACAGCCGGTCGGGACGATCGCCGACTACGGGCGGACCGCGACGCTGGCCACGCTGGGGCGGGGCGCCCAGGGGGATCTCGTCGTCTGGGCGCAGGAACACCTCCGCAGCGCCGGCCAGAGCCTCGACATCGATGGCGCCTATGGGCCGGCGACGACCGCCGCCGTGATGAAGTTCCAGCGGGCGCACGCGCTGCCGGCGGTCGGGCTGATCGGGCCGGCGACGTGGCAGGCGCTGCTGCGCTACCCGCCGGTGGCGGTTCGCTGGACGGCCGGCGGCGCTCGCACCGCCTCGGCAGCGGGGGTCGGGGACACCATCCCGGTACCACCGTCGGCGTCGTTGCCGGCCAAGCGCTACGAGATCGGCCGCTCGCTCGGCAGAGGTTGAACCGCTCGCTCAGGTCACGGGTTGCGCCCGCCCACCGGCCGCGCATAGGCTAGTGCCGCATCTTTTGCCGCTCGCCCAGCGAACCTGAGCGCTCGCCACCTCCCAGGACCGACAAGGAGCTCCCCCGATGCCCTCCGCCAAGAAGCCTGCCCGCCGTCGCAAGAGCACCAGCGCCAAGTCCGCGTCTCCCGACACCACCATCACGCGCAAGGAAGTGGAGGAGGCCGCCGCACGCTTTGACCGGGCCCTGGAGGAGGCCACCCAGCTGCTGCAAACGATGCGCAAGGACCTGGGCAAGAACACCCGCGCGGCATACAAGGACGTGGCCACCGCTCTGACCTCGTTGCGACGCGATGCCAGGAACACCAACCGTACGCTGGTCAGGGATCTGGAGAAGCTGCGCAAGGCGCTGAGCCAGGCCGCCACCGCAACCGCCCAGAGCACGAGCGCGAGCGACGGCAGGAGGGTGGGCAAGGGCAGGAGCACGGCCAAGCGCAACCGCACCGCCGGCAAGGGAGGAGGCGCCGCCCGCCAGGCCCGGAGCGCTGCCCGGAGCAGGAGCTCGGGCGCGAGCTCCACCACTCGCGCGCAGAAGAGCAGCTAGCTTCGGCCCGCGGCCCTGGCTCTCCCGAGTCGGTTTGCGCCCGGGGAGAGTGCGACGCAGATCGAGCTCTCGTGTTAGGGTTCCCTAACGCCAATGGAGCCCGCTGCTTCAACTCCCTCCACCGGTGGCTTTGGCCGTCGGACGTGGCTGCTCTTGGTGGCGGGGGGCGCGGCGCTCCTCATCTACCTGGCGGTCACCGCTCGCGGTGGCCCTGCGGATCCCACCACGACCGATCACCTCAGCCACGGTGCGGTGATCGTCAACAGCGCGCTCCTGGTGCTGCGGGAGGGGCTCGAGGCGATCCTCGTGCTCGCCGCCGTCACCGCCAGCTTCATGGGTGCCAACCGGACCAAGCGCCGCCCGGTCGTGTTCGGCTCCGGCCTGGCCCTGGCCGCGACGGTTCTGACGTGGTTGGCCGCAGTGTGGCTGCTGGGATCGCTGGGCGCCCCCGCCCTCGACGTCCAAGCCGCTACCGGACTGCTGGCGGTGATCGTGCTGCTGGTGGTCATGAACTGGTTCTTCCACCGCGTCTACTGGACGGGCTGGATCGCCTCTCACCACCGTCGGCGTCGGGCCCTGCTCGCCGGCGGCGCAGGCACCTCTCTGACCGCCGGTCTGATGCTGCTCGGGTTCACTTCGATCTATCGCGAGGGCTTCGAGGTGGTGTTGTTCCTACAAGCACTGCGACTCAAGTACGGCGCGGGAGTGGTGCTGCAGGGAGTCGCACTGGGCGGCGCGTTTACCGCCGCCGTCGGCGTGCTGACCTTCGTCGCCCACCACAAGCTCCCGTACAAGCGGATGCTGGTGCTGACCGGAGCGCTGCTGGGCATCGTGCTGGTGGTGATGGTCGGTGAGAGTGCTCAGGAGATGCAGCAGGCTGGCTGGCTACCCACCACCCACCTGGGGGTTTCGTTCCCCGGCTGGGTCGGGACGTGGTTCGCGCTGTTCCCCACCCTGGAGACGCTGATCGCACAGGGACTGGCAGCCGCGGCGGTGATCGGCTCCTACGTGCTCGCCGAACAGGTTCGGGTGCGGCGTCCCACGCGTCGTGGCATCACGCCGGCGCAACGCCCGGAGCGACCGCCAACGCCGGGCTCAGCCGTGATCGAGCGTCCGTAGTCGTCTCGAGGCAGTTCAGGGGCAGCTGGGGACCGGGCGCACGGCTCCCCGGCAAGGGCACGATCAACCCTCCAGCACGGTTCCCGCCTCGATCGTGTCCGGCTGGGAGGCGTCAAGCTCGACCGCGCCTCGGACGACGACCTGGCCCTCAAAGGTGACGTCACCATTCACCACCAACCGCTCCGCTTCGCGCAGCGACGGGGGGCTGTGGGGAAAGCGCGCCTCAAAACGGTCGAGCATGCGATAGAAACGCGGGTCGAGAGCGACGAAGGGCGGCTGGTCACGGCGCTCGGGCACCGGCTGCACCTCCATCTCCACAGTGAGCGCGTAGGCGTCCGAGCGCAGCACGAGCAGATCGTCGGTCGTCTTCACCGGGACGAAGCGGGTGCGCGGGACGCACAGCAGCCCGGCGCCGGAGAAGCTCTGCACCGCCGCTCCCATAGCGCTCTCCAGCTGCAGTACCGCCGGCGAGTCCGGATCACGGGGATCCACCGTCTTGCGATTGACGATCAGCGGCAACTCCAGCCCTCCCTGGTGCTGATCGAGAGTCGTGTCCAGGACGAGGAGGTCGACCCACAGGCTGTTGGTGTTGTAGAAGCGCCAGTGCCGGAAGTCTCGGAACGATTCTGCGTCCTCGGGCGGCGTCTGAGCCGTCTCCCGCAGGATCAGCCGCCCATCCCGCCGCCGGCGGGCGATGTGGCCGCCCTTGCGGTCAGCCTCGGTGCCCTCCACCACCTCCATCAGCAACGGGATCCTCTCGTGGGCGACGTGGTGGGCGATGCGAGGATCGAACGCAGCCCCCAGGTTGTCGGCATTGGAGATCATCGCGTAGCGAAAGCCTCGCTCCAGCAGCGCGGCGAGCATCCCGGAGCTGCGCAGCGAGCCGAAGACGTCGCCGTGGCCTGGCGGGCACCATTCCAGGCCCGGCGCCCGGGGCCATTCGATCGGCGTGAGCTCCTGGGCGTCGAGCTTGGGGATCATGCTCTGCAGGAAATCGGGCGGGAGACCCTCGACCTCCAGCTCCGGGTGCTTGGCCAGCACTTCCAGCGTCGGATTTCGCGTGGCCTCGCTGTCCATCAGCACCAGCGGCAAGCGCACGCCGTGGCGCCGGCGCAGGGCCAGCGTCTGGCCGATGATGATGTCCAGGAACGAGCGCCCGTCCTTGGCCGCCACCAGCGTCTTTGGCTGCTCGAGTCCCATCGAGGTGGCCAGTCCCCCGTTGAGCTTGATCAGCGCGAAGCCGTCGAGCACCTGCGAATCGGTCGCTCCCGGGAGGTCGGCAAGCGCGGGGACATCCTCGGCCGGCTCCAGCTCCCGGGAGGCGATCGTGGCCGCGTCGCCGGTGACCAGGCGTCGGTAGGCGCTGCTGAAGCTGCGAATCGCCGCTTCGGCCTGGCCGTGCCGACGCATCTTCTGCTCGGCCGCGGTCAGACCCTCCAACTCGCGGGCGCTGAGCTCGCCGTCACTCATCACCACACCCTTGCACAATCCCCCCGTGGTGCCGGCCGGTCATGCCGATGCCACTGCACCTACGTCTCGAGCAGATGTGCGCCCGGGCCGGGACGGACCTCGATCGCCTCCGCGGGGGCGGGCTTGTCCGCGGGCATCAGGCCGAGCACGTTGCCGCCAAAGCCCCCGCCCATGATCCGGGCGCCGAGAGCGCCGCAGCTGCGCAGCTGGGCAATCGCCGCCTCCACCGCGGGGGTCGAGACCTCGTAGAGGTCGCGCAGGCTCGCGTGGGAGGCGTTCAGCAGCTCCCCGACCGCGGGCAGGTCGCCGGCGGCCAGCGCCGACACGGTTCGCTCGACGCGCTCGTTCTCCCCGATTACGTGCTCGGCGCGTCGCGCCAGCACCGGCTCCAAGGTGCGCGCCATCTCGAGCGTCGCGTCTCGGAGGCTCTCGATCCCCAGCTGCTCACACGCCTGCGCGCACTCCTGGCGACGCTGGTTGTAGCCCGAGCCGGCGTGGGCGTGCTGCTCGCCGGAGTCGAGCGTCAACAGCCGGTGCTCGCCACCCAGATCGAGCCTCACCAGATCTACCTCGAGGCTGCGGAAGTCGATCCGCAGCGCCCGATCCCGGCGCCCGCACAGCGACGCGAGCTGATCCAGCAGCCCCGTGCGCGCGCCGACCCATTGGTTCTCGATCCTGGAGCAGAGCCGGGCAAGCTCCACGGGATCGGGCTCGCGCGCCCCAGCCAGCCCAAGCAGCGCAAGCGTGAGCGCGACCTCAAGTGCCGCTGAGGAGGACAGACCTCCTCCCCGGGCCACTGTGCCCGCGAACTCGATCCGCAGGCCGGGCAGGTCCACCCCGCTTCGCTGCAGCTCGGCCACCGCGCCCCGAATGAACGCGCGCCACCCTTCAGCCGGCGCCGGATCAATCAGCTCGAACTCGTCTCGCTCGTCGAGGTCGAGGGCCAGCGCCCGCACCCGGGGCTCGCTCAGCCTCCAGATGCGCACGGTCACCCCCTCGCTGATGGCGAACGGGAGCGCGAGGCCACCGTTGTAGTCAGTGTGCTCGCCGATCAGGTTGACGCGACCGGGGCCGAACGCGGCGACGTGCTCGGCCGGCACTCAGCTCACGGCCGGCGCTGCCGGCGGGTCATGCAGCTCCTCGAGCCCAGATTCATCGCCGGTCAGGCTGCCCATGGTGATCAGCCGCTCGCGGCGGTTGCGGGCCAGGATCGTCCACATCCACCGCGCTACGGCGCCGAAGCGGTTGCTCCACCCGACCAGGTAGGCGAGGTGCACCACGCCCCAGATCATGAACGCCGGGAAGCCGCCGACGCGGATCCGACCGAACAGGTCGGCGACGGCCTGAGAGCGACCGATCACGGCCATCATCCCGAGGTCGCGGTAGCGGAACGGCGGTGGCGGCTGGCCGCCGGACAGCCGCGCCCGGATCACCTTGGCGACGTACTTGCCCTCCTGGATCGCCGGCTGCGCGGTTCCCGGCACCTTCGGAAGGCTGATCATGTCGCCGACCGCGAACACTTCCGGGTGCCCGGGGAGGGTCAGGTTGGGCTCGAGCTGCAGGCGGCCGGACGGATCCACCGGCGCGCCGCAGCGCTGCGCCAGCAACGACCCCAGACCTGAGGCCTTCACTCCCGCGGCCCAGATCACCGTGCGGGCGTCGAGCCGCTGCGCTGCCTGGTCCCCGCCGATCACCACCCCGTGAGTGTCGATCTCGGTGACCGGCGCCTCCAGCCGGACCTGGACTCCAAGGCGCTCCAGATCCCGTTTGGCGCGAGCGCGCAGGCTGGGGGCGAATGGACCCAGTACCTCCGAGGTGGCATCGAGCAGGATCACGCGCGCACTGGCGGTGTCGATGTGGCGATATTCCCCACGCAGGACTCGCCGCGCCAGCAGCGAGATCTGTCCCGCCAACTCCACCCCGGTGGGCCCGGCGCCGACGATGGCAAAGGTCAACCACGCACGCTGAGCCGCGAGGTCGGTCTCCTGCTCTGCCATCTCGAACGCGCCGAGGATGCGACTGCGCAACCGGTCGGCATCATCGAGGGTCTTCATTCCCGGCGCGATCTTGGCCCATTCATCGTGGCCGAAGTACGAGTGGGTCGCGCCCGCGGCGAGGATCAGCGAGTCGTAGGGGATCTCCATGCGCTCCACCCCGTGGACCCACACCACCCTCCGGACCAGGTCGACGTCGTGCGCCTCAGCCAACATCACCTCCACGTCGGGCCGATTACGGAACATGCTCCGCAGCGCGGGAGCGATCTGGCCCGGCGACAGGACGCCGGTGGCCACCTGGTAGAGCAGCGGCTGGAACAGATGGTGGTTGGTGCGGTCGATCAGCGTGATCTGTGCCCCGGCGCCGGATAGCGCCTGGGCGGCGCGTACGCCCCCGAAGCCACCACCGATGATCACGACGCGGTGGCCAGCGGGAAGGTCGCCGTCGCTGGCGCCGGAGTTGACCACCGAGGTGTTGGAGCTCAAGGCCACGGACGAAGCTTACGGCGCGGAGTTGGGGCTACGCTGAGGGGCATGTGCGACACCGTCGTGGCCGTCGGCGAGGACAGCGTCGTGTGGGCCAAGAATTCAGATCGGGATGCCAACGAAGCGCAGCTGCTCGAGTGGCATCCGTGCACGCGGCACGCTCCAGGATCAACCGTTCGCTGCACCTGGATAGAGCTGCCGCAAGCGCCGGAGACCGCGGCGATCCTGATCAGCCGTCCATTCTGGATGTGGGGCGCGGAGATGGGCGCCAACGAACACGGGGTGGTGATCGGCAACGAGGCCGTGTACACCGACCAGCCCTATGCGGCCACGGGGCTGACCGGGATGGACCTGCTGAGGCTGGCGCTGGAGCGGGCGGAGAGCGCCTCGGCGGCGGTGACGGTGATCACCGAGCTGCTGTCCCGGCACGGGCAGGGTGGTGGCTGCGGGTACGAGCGGCGCTCGAGCAGCTACCACAACAGCTTCCTCCTCGCCGACGCCTCGATGGCTTACGTGCTGGAGACGGCGGGCCGCCACTGGGCGGTGGAGGAGGTCCACGCGGGCGTGAGAAGCATCTCCAACGGGCTCACCATCCCCGAGTTCGCCGAGCGGCACAGCGACCGGCTTCGGAGCACCGTGTCCGCCTGCGCAGTGCGCCGCCCCCAGACCGAGCGGGCGGCCTCCCGGGACGCCTCGATCGGCGGGATGATGGCGGCACTGAGGGGACACGGCTCCGTCAACGGGCCCCGGTACGCGCTCGGCAACGGAGCGATGAGCGGTCCCTGCATGCACGCCGGCGGCGTGCTCGCCTCAGCTCAGACCACCGGATCGTGGGTGAGCGAGCTGAGCGCGGACGGATGCTCGCATTGGGTCAGCGCCACGGCTGCGCCCTGCACCTCGCTGTTCAAGCCCGTGAGCGTCGACGAGCCGCTCGATCTGGGGCCGGCCCCGATCGACCGCTTCGATCCCCGGACGTTGTGGTGGCGGCACGAGCTGCTTCACCGCGCGACGATGCGCGATCCCGCGGCCACTTCGTTTGCCGCCGAGCGCGACGAGATCGAGCGACGGTGGCTGGCTGACCCGCCCACCCCGGCGGAGGCGTTCTCCCAGGCCGATGCGCTGACGCGAACATGGCTCGCGACGCTGCATCCCACGCCTGATCGTCGTCCATGGTGGGTGCGTCGCTACTGGCAGGAGCGCGATCGGCGCGCCGGCATGCCGCAGATCGAACGCGCGGCCTCCTGACGGGGCGACGAACCTTGCCACAGGCGTGTCAAGGTTCGTCGGGACGCTGGTAGCATGGCCACGATGCGTGATCTTCTCGCCACCGCCCGCGATCGCGTCGTCGTCTACGACGGCGGCATGGGCGCGACACTGGAGCAGTTCGACCTCAGCCTCGAGGACGACTACCGCCTGCCCGGGCGGTGCCACGAGGCGCTGGTACTCAACCGCCCCGACGTGATCGAGGACGTGCATGCTTCGATGCTCGACGCCGGCGCGATCGTGGTCGAGACCGACACCTTTCAGGCCAGCCGGCTGAAGCTTTCCGAGTGGGGACTCGGCGAGCACACGCTGGAGATCAACGTCAAGGCGGCCGAGATCGCTCGCCGCGCGGCCGGCGAGCAACGGTTCGTCGCCGGTTCGATCGGCCCCACCGGCTTCCTGCCCGCCAGTGATGACCCGACTCTGGGGCAGATCACCTTCGGCGAGCTGGTCACGGTGTTCACCGAGCAGGCCCAGGGGCTGGTCAAGGGTGGCGTCGACCTGATCATCATCGAGACCGCCCAGGACATCCTGGAGGTCAAGGCGGCGATCTTCGGCGCGCGCGCGGCGTTCGCGCTCGAGGACCGCGTGCTGCCGATCCAGTGCTCGGTGTCGCTGCTGCCCAACGGCGGCAAGATGCTGCTCGGCACCGACATCAGCGCTGTGCTGACCACGCTCGAGGCGCTGAAGGTCGACATCATCGGCCTGAACTGCTCGACCGGACCCGAGGACATGCGCGACGCGATCCGCTTCCTGGGCGAGACGAGCTCGGTGCCGGTCCACTGCATCCCCAACGCCGGCCTGCCGCTCCAGGGTCCGCGCGGGGAGACGATCTTCCCCGAACTCCCCGAGCCCCTGGCGGCGGCGCTGGGCGAGTTCGTGGAGCGCTACGGGGTCTCGATCGTCGGCGGCTGCTGCGGCACCACGCCCGAGCACATCAGAGCGATCGCCGAGCGAGTCGCGGGACGTGCGCCGGGGGCGCGCCCGCAGGCCCGTCCGCCGCACCTGAGCAGCATGATCGCCGCCACCCCCCTGGTCCAGGACCCGCGTCCCACGCTGGTCGGCGAGCGCGTCAACTCGCAGGGCTCACGCAAGGCCAAGGAGATGCTGCTGGCCGACGACTACGACGGCCTGGTGACCGTGGCCGAGGATCAGGTGACCGGCGGCGCCCACGTGCTCGACATCTGCGTAGCGCTGACCGAGCGCCAGGACGAGGACGTGCAGATGCGCCAGGTGGTCAAGCAAATCAGCCTCACCCAGCCCGCTCCGATCCAGGTCGACTCCACCGAGCCGGAGGTGATCGACACGGCGCTCCAGCAGATTCCGGGCCGGGCGATCGTCAACTCGATCAACCTCGAAGCCGGCCGCGACAAGCTCGATCGCGTGGTCCCGATCGTCAAGGATCACGGGGCGGCACTGATCGCTTTGACGATCGACGAGGTCGGGATGGCCAAGACGGCCGACCGCAAGCTGGAGATCGCGCGGCGGCTGACCGAGCTGTGCTGCGATGAGCACGGGCTCGACCCCGAAGCGCTGATCTTCGACTGTCTGACCTTCACGCTGACCACCGGCGACGAGGAATGGCGACCGAGCGCGCTGGCGACGATCGAGGGCATCCGGGCGATCAAGCAGCAGCTGCCGGGAGTCAAGACCTCGCTGGGCGTCTCCAACGTGTCCTTCGGTGTCGGCGTGCCCGCTCGGAGCGCGCTCAACAGCGTGTTCCTTCATCACTGCGTGGAAGCCGGGCTCGATCTGGCCATGGTCAACCCCAACCACATCACCCCGTACGGCGAGATCCCCGAGGAAGAGCGTCAGCTCGCCGACGACCTGGTGTTCGACCGGCGCGAGGACGCGCTGGAGAGGTTCATCGCCCACTTTGAGTCCAAGGGACCAGAGGAGGCGCAGGAGAAGGGCGATCCGACCGTGGGCATGGAGCCCGAGGAAGCGCTCCACTTCCACATTCTGCGCCGTAAGAAGGATGGTGTGGAGGATTGGATCGATCTCAGCGTGGAGAAGATCGGCGCCGTCCCGACGCTCAACCAGGTGCTGCTGCCGGCGATGAAGGAGGTCGGGGACAAGTTCGGAGCCGGCGAGCTGATCCTGCCCTTCGTGCTGCAGTCAGCGGAGGTGATGAAGCGCGCCGTCGCCCGGCTGGAGCGCTACCTGGACAAGATCGAGGGCTACACCAAAGGCACGGTGGTGATCGCCACCGTATTCGGCGACGTCCACGACATCGGCAAGTCGCTGGTCAACACGATCCTCACCAACAACGGCTACACGGTCATCGACCTGGGCAAGCAGGTGCCGATCTCGACGATCCTCGAAGCCGCGGTCGAACACCAGGCCACGGCCATCGGCCTCAGCGCGTTGCTGGTCTCGACCTCCAAGCAGATGCCCGCTTGCGTGCAGGAGCTCCACCAGCGCGGCCTGGAGTTCCCGGTGCTGGTCGGTGGCGCCGCGATCAACCGCAACTTCAGCCTGCGGATCCTCTATCCCCAGGGCACCGACTCCGACGAGATCTACGAACCCGGAGTGTTCTACTGCAAGGATGCATTCGAGGGGCTGGCCAAGATGGACCAGCTCATCGACGGGCAGGCGCGTGAGGCCCTGATCGCCAAGACGCGACAGGCGGCGCAGCAGCTGCGCGACGCTCCGCCGGCCGCTCCCGACGACGGCCCTCCGGTCACCGACGCCTCAGTACGCAGCGCTGCGGTCACCGATAACCCGGTGCCCCGACCGCCGTTCTGGGGCGCTCGTGAGCTGGAGGTTCCGCTGGAGGAGGTCTACCCCCATCTCGACACGCACGTGCTGTTCAAGCTGCACTGGGGTGGACGGGGGGTGAAGGGCGAAGACTGGACGAAGCTGGTGCGCGAGGACTTCCAGCCGCGCCTGGAGCGGATGTGGCGCGAGCAGACCTGCCTGCACCCCCGCGCGCGGCTGGGCTACTTCCCCTGCAACTCCGAGGGCAACGAACTGATCGTCTGGGACCCCGAGGCGCCCGGCGCGCGCGAGCTGGAGCGGCTCGTCTTCCCTCGGCAGCCCGGGCACGACCGGATCTGCCTGGCCGACTTCTATCGTCCGCTCATCGACGCCGAGGGCGCGGGGCAGGCCTTCGACGTCGTCGCGCTGCAGGCGGTCACCGTTGGCGACGAGGTCACCGAGCTGATGGCCAGACTCGAGGCCGAAGGTGAGTTCTCCGAGCAGCTGTTCCTGCACGGGCTCGGGGTGCAGACGGCCGAGGGCATGGCGGAATGGCTGCATGCGCGGGTGCGAGCTGATCTCGGTCTCCCCGCAACCCAGGGTCGGCGTTATTCCTGGGGCTATCCGGCGTGCCCGGAGCAGTCTGAGCACGAGAAGGTCTTCCGGCTGCTCGACGCCGCCGCGATCGGCTTGCGGCTCTCCGGCGGGTACGCGGTCGAGCCCGAGCAGTCGACGCTGGCGATCGTCGCCCACCACCCCCAAGCGGTGTACTTTGGGATGAAATCCGGATCGTTGCCAAAGGCTCCAGGGCAAGCCGCCGATGAGCTGATCGCCGGTACCGAGAAGGATCCGACCCGATTGGCGGCTGCTCAGCGCTCGCTCGTCTGACCCGGGGATAGCTTCGTCCATGGAAGCCCTCGCACTCGTCGATTCGATCCCAGGCTGGCTGCGACCTGAAGATGCGCAGAAGCTGTACGAACTGGCGGGCTCGACGTCAGGACCGATCCTCGAGATCGGCACCCACCGTGGAAAGTCGGTGGTGCTGATGGCGTTGGCGACGAAGGATGGGGGCCACGATGCTCGGATCTACACGCTCGACGTAGATCGCTCCTATCTGCGAGAAGCCGAGACACATGCACGAGAGCGTGGGGTCGACGACGCGATCGTCTTCGTGCGAGGCACCTCGGAAGGGTTAGCGCGTGCTTATCCTCATCTTCGTCCGACGATCACATTCATCGACGGCGATCACAGCAGGGTTGGGGTGCAGAGCGATCTGGCTGTTCTGCGAACCCTCGTACCAGCGGGCGGCATCTTGCTCTTCCATGACTTCGATGATCCCCTGAACGACGATCCGGACTGCCCCGGCACGAAGGTACGACCTACGGTGGAAGACAGCTGGGTCAGCCGAGAGTGCGAGTTCAACGGCATCTTCGGGTGTTGCGGCATGTTCACCCGCCGTGAAGATCCGCAGTCAGTCGTCGTTCCCATCGTCGACCTGCTGCCTCTCGAGGGCCCGCGGAACCAGTATCTCCACCGGGTGCGATATCCCGCCGGACGACTCTGGCGACGCCTGCGTCAACGTCGCCAGACCTTAGCCAGCGGTGCGTGCGCAGGACTGCGCGCGAGCAGTCCCCCGAACAGCGCGTCTAGCCGGTGCGCTGCGCGATGAGGATGTCTTGAAACGTGAGTCCACCGTCACCAGACCACGTCCCGTAGTGGATATCAACGACGCTCATCGCGGCGTCATTGATCATCGAGAGCACATCGGCTTCGTCGTAGCCGACCGCAACTTCCGGGGTTCGACGGGTCACAGATCGATAGCCCGCGCCGTCGTGGCCGAAGGAGAGCATCGGCTTAGCTCCTGAAGCAATCATCTTTCGCGAGTTGGTGAGAAAGAAGGTGCTGAACATGCGACCCCCGGGACGGAGAACCCGGCTTACCTCACGCAGGTACGCGATAGTCACCTCGGGCAGAAGATGCGTGAACACCGAGGTAGCAAAGACGAAGTCAAAGCTTTTGTCGTCATAGGGAAAGCGGTAGGCCTGGGAATCCGCTGAACCATCCGGACGGTAACGCTCATTGAACGCATTGATCGTCTGGAAGTGGAAGTTTGGAAAGCGGGTGGTGATATGGCGCTCGCACCACGTGACGCCAGCTGACACTACATCGAAGCCCTCGTATCGTGAGTTGCTGCTCAAATAGCTGGTGAGAGGTACCGCCATTCGGCCGTTGCCACACCCGACGTCCAGCACATCATCATCTGGCGACAGGTGCCCAAGCTCGCGAAAATAGCTGAGAAATTCACGACCGGTGGCATGGAAGTCGCCACCGCCGACAAAACCAAGACTCCTTGGAGGTGTAAGGTCGGGCCGAGATCGACCCCTGACTCGATCAACCATTTCAAAAGCGCCGCCAACGATCCCGCGTACGGTACCTAGTGCCGCGCCTCCTTTCGGTAGCGAGTACAGGAGAGCGGTAAGCTCCATCCGAATCTCGAGTTGTGAACGTCGCATTGCCAAGAAGACTAGCGGCCAGTGGAGGCCTAGGGAAAAAGCCAGTAGGTCGTGTATTCGCCTCTTGCCTGCCGAACTACCAAATGCCGTGGACAGCCATCCTGTGGCGCAAATGTCCAACACGAGCGTCTGAGCTCCCAGCGGCGCTACACTCCGGCGGGGGTTCGCGAGAGCGCGTGCCAGGTAGGCGAGGTGTCCGGCCCGTCCGGACGGTAACGGCTGGCGAGAGCTTGGGCAGAGCCGCCATTGCCGGGCGGCGCTTGCCTGCCGCCACCAGTCGGAATGCAAACCACCCGCAGCGGGCTTTGTCCTCGGGAAAGGGACGCGATGAGGATTCTGTTCGTCAGCCACACACGGAGTTGGAGCGGCGCTGAGGTGGCCATGATGCGCCTCGTCACGACGCTCCTGCACACGCAGCAGGTGGCCATCGCCTGCCCACGCGAAAGTCGCATGGCCGGGGAGGCCCGAAGCCTGGGGCTGACGCACTACGCGTTGCCGCCCATCGATCTCAGCCTGCGGATGGATCCGGTGGAGACAACGCTGGGCTTGAGTCAGCTCACGCTCGGCGGCCTCCGCGTGCGCCAGGCGGCACGGCGGTTCCAGGCCGACGTCGTGCATGCCAACACCCTCCGCGCGGGGTTGATGACTGCCCTCGCCGCGTTGCGAGGCCGTCCACCATTGGTCGTGCAATCCCATGAGCACCTCAAGTCAGATCCGGTCAGCAACGGCGTCCGCCAGGTTTTGTCGCGGAGCGCCGACGCCGTAGTCGCCGTCTGTGACCACACCGTCAGTGATTTCAACCTGGGCCTGGCCCGTCCGGTGGCCAAGCGCGTCTACATCAGCATCGACCACCACCGGTTCTGTCCCCAGCGGGTCGAGCCCGCGTCCCTGCGCCAGGAGCTGGGGCTGCCGGCTGAGACCCCGGTGCTGGGGCAGGTGGCGCAGATCACCCCGTGGAAGGGTCAGGACACCGCCATCCGCATGCTCGCGGAAATCCAGCGACGTGGCGTGCCGGCGCATCTGGTGTTCGTCGGCAACATCTCCTTCAGCGGTCGGGGCGTCCGCTACGACAACCACGAATACCTACGCCGCCTGCACGAACTCGTGCAGAGCCTCGGCCTGGGCGAGCACGTGCACTTCCTTGGCTGGAGGGAAGATGTTCCCGCGGTCGTGCGGGCTTTCGACCTGTCGCTGCTCCCCTCCCGGCATGAACCGTTCGGCACTTCGGCGGCGGAGAGCATGGCGATCGGGACCCCGGTCCTGGTCAGCAGCGACGGCGGACCCTCGGAATACGTCGGAGACCGAGAGTCAGGTCGTGTGCTTCCCCCGGATCGACCCGATCTCTGGGCCCGGGCGGCATGCGAGCTTCTCTCCGACCGTCCCGCGTTGGCGCGGATGTCACAGGTCGCCCAGCAGGCGGTCGCACGCTTCAACGATCAGACCTACGGCCGCGAGATGTTGAGCGTCTACAGCGGAATGCTGTCGCCGGGCAGCTAGATCTCAGGCGCAGGGGGGCTGGATCCCCGCGGGGAGACGCTCGAGGGCTCCCGTACCCACTCGGAATCCCACGGGATCGGAGGTCGTAGGGACTGTGCGCTGTCGTCCGTCGACCCGCAGCTTGACGCCGCTGTGGCCCAGGAAGAGGCGGAACGATTGGCCGTGGTAGACACTTGTCTGGCCCGGGTTCATGACCTGTCCGTTGATCAGCAGACGGCCGGTCTGGTCCTCCAGGCACACCCATACCGGGTCGGTGGCGGTCAGCGTCAAGCCCACCCCCTTCGGCTTGACCACGACCGCATGATGAGGCCGCGCGAGGGGTTTCGACCTCGGGTGCGCGTGGCTGCCGGGCGGTGTCCGTATCGACGTGGCGGCACCCGAGGACCCCGAGGACCTATGCGAATCAACTCCGATGGACTGGTGGTTGGAACTCGATGCATTCGATTGGTGGTGCTGTTTGCCTGCAGCCAGCAGCACAATCAACGTGGCCGCGATTGCCGCGACCAGGGCTGCAGCGGCCACCAGGGCCAGCCGGCGACGCCGGGGGCGCCCGCGCGCACGCGTGGTCGTCGGTGGGGCGGGACGATAGTGAGGGTTGGCCACGAAGTGCGCTGTCGGCGAACCGGTGTCATCGACCTTCCAGGCGGCTCGGATGCGCTCGGGCGGAATCGGCCCGCTTCCGTGGTATGCCGGATCGACTTCGTACACCCACCCACCGGGAGTCTCCGTCGCCTGTGCTCGGAGCTCGTCCGGAAAGCCACGAAGCCGTGAGGATGTCGTCCCTTCACCTTGTCGCCTCTGCCTCGGCGTCTCCGCGGCGATGGGCATTTCGGGATCGCGCCATGGCAACTCCGCCGAGGCCGTGTCCGCGTCGGACGATGACCCGGCCTGAGCAGCTTCCAAATCAACGTCTCGGTCAGGAAGCTCAGACACAGTTCCGGCTTGCCGTTCCCCCTGCGGCCGATCGTTCTTCCCCGCCACCCGAGGCGGCCGAGATAACCATCTCACCCGGGTCAGGCTAGCACGCGTCCTGTTGCACAGAAATTTGAAGCGTGGTTGCTGGCGGGGCGGTCACACACGCTGCGGCTGATTGGCCGCATACACGTACCCGGCTGCCTGCGTGCCGCCGTTGGCCACCGCGCCGAGCACCCGCGCATCCAGCGCCTGCAGTTGATCGCGGAGACGCTCGGCCTCGGGCCCAGAAGTCGAGCTGATCGAGGCAACCACCAGCACACCATCGACGAGGCGCAGGAGCGCGATCGCATCGGCTACCTGCGCCACGGGTGGCGTATCCACGACGACGAGATCGTAGTGCTGCCTGAGCGAGCCGAGCAGCTCCGGCATCCGCGGAGACTGAAGCAGCGCTGAGGGATCGGGCGGAGCTGCGCCAGCAACCAACACGCTCAGCCTGGGGCCATGGCCATTCGAGGATGCGTGACCATTCTGGCCGCTCGGTTCCGGAGTCAGCTTGACCGACTGGATCGCTCCAGCTTCCGCGGCCACGACACCCCGCAGCACCTCCGCAAGCCCCGGGAAGGGCAGCAGGTCATAACGGGAGGCCAGGCTCGAACGGCGCAGATCAGCGTCGACAAGGATTACCGAGACACCGGAGTAGGCAGCGGCAACGGCCAGGTTCCAGGCCACGGTGGACTTCCCCTGCTTGGCTCGGGACGAAGTGACGAGCACGCTTCGCACTGGGTCGGGTCGCCCGTAGCGCAGGTTGGCCTGCAACATCAGGAAGGGCTCGGCCACCGCGGGGGGCAGTTCGCCGAACGAAACCCGCCGCCCGAGCATCGCGTTGCGCGGTATGGCCGCGAGTACAGGAGCCTCGAACGCCGCCGAGACCTCTTCAACGTGCCGCAGCCGACGATCGGTCTGCTCGCGCAGGAGGGCGAGTCCGATGCCGAGAAGCAAGCCAAACAACGTCCCCAGAAGGACTGTTGCCAGCGGTTTCCCGCTCTTCGTGGTGGGGACGTAACCCGCCTGGATCAACTGCGGCACGGTGGTACCGGTGGCACCTGCCGCTGCCACCGTGGCGATTCGCGACTGGATCCCGATCCTCGTCGGATCGCCCTTCCTCAGCCGGTTCAGCGCCGCGGTCAGTTGGCTGACGATCGCGCTGGTCTGGGCGGCCTGGTCACGCCGCGCGAGCTCAATCGCCGCCGAGGCGTAAGCATTGGCCAGCACGGCGACGCGGTGAGCTGACCCGGCGGTGGCCACCACCTCGACGACATCCGAGGTCTTGGGCAGCGGAACCGAGATGTCCTTCTGTAGCGAATCGACCGAGGTCCCGTCGTGGAGCTTCCGGACTGCGAGCGTCGCGACCCGGCGCGAGGCGACAAAAGCTTGGTGGTCAGCGGCCAGTTTGTCTGGGTTGGGCGTAGGAGGAATCAGACCGAGCGCGTTCAGCTCGGTGCCGATGGTCTGACTGAACAGCAGTTCGGCGGTCGTCTGGTACGTGCCGCCGAGCAGATATGCCGCGGCGGCGGCCGCTCCCCCGACGAGCAGGGTGGTGACGATGATGACCAGCGCGCGCCGGCGCAGTGTGGCCAGCACGGATCCGCCTCCGGCGGCGAACTGACCGGAGCTGGCTCTGGGTTCCGAATGATCCTGTTCAGCGAGAGACAAGGGCTTTATGGTGGCAGACCAGCCAGATAATTGGAGTTATATTCATCCCAAAAGGGCACGAAGTCGGCCCGGGGTGGGCAGGAATCCCCGCCACGGCATTCCCGTCACGACCTTGTAGGCGATCAACGTCGTGGCGAACACTGTGGCATAGGAGGCGGTGGATACCAAGGCGGCAGCGATTATTCCGCCGCTTCGCAGGAAAACCACCAATCCGACCACCGTGACCACCAAGCCCAGCACCTGGGACATCGAGGCGATGAACGGACGTCCAGCGGCATAGACGCCGGCGCTGACGATCGACGATCCCGCGAACAGCACGGCCCCGGGTAGAAGCAGGCGCAGCGCAGACGCGGCCCGGCGGAATTCGCTGCCGTAGACGAGGCCGAGCAGGGGGCGCGCCAGGACTCCGATGACCAGCGCCAGCGCTCCGGCGATCAACAGGGACCCGAACAGCGAACCGACGATCTTTGCCGAGCCGCGGTCAGGATCGCGGGCGGCCGCTGGTACGAGCAGGGCGCTGAGCGTGTTAGAGAGCTGATAGATGATCAGCGAGACGTTGGTGGCCACCGAGTACAGCCCGACGTTCGAGGCCACGACGTAGGCAGGCAGCATCGCGACGTCAAGTCGCGCGTTGACGTGGGTGGCGACGAGCGTACCCTGCCCGCGGAGCCCGTACCACATCGTGGAGAGTCCGAGACGAAGGTTCGGCTGGCCAAAGCCTACGTTCCGGATCGATCGTGCCATGCCCACCGCGAGCACGATGCCGCTGGCCACGGTGGGGGCGATCAGCGCGCTCGTGACGTGCAGCGCTCCGAGGCGCCAGAGAACGAGGAAGCTGACCGCCATCATCGCCGGCTGCGCCAGGCGAAGGCTGTTGTAGAAGATGAAGTCGTGCTTGCCGAGCAGCAGTCCGTAGTTGAGCTCGGCTCCGATCACCAGCACGACGGTGAGCAGAAACCAGCGTCCGGTGGCCACCGCCCCGGGGCTGTGGGCCGAGAAGACGATCGGGAGCAGCACTTCTCCAACGACGACCGCCGCCGCCGTGCACGGGATCAGCATCAGCATCCAGGTGGCGAGCAGGCTCGGTGCCTGGTCCGGCCTGCGGGCGATGAAGTAACTCAGGCTCTGCGCGACCCCCATGGCGAACAGGAAGCCGACGAGCTGTGTCACCGTGACCAGGGCGACCGTGACGCCCCGCCCACTCGGTCCCAGCGCCCGCGCGCTCACGACTCCGCTCAGCAGGTTTGCCGCCAGCGTCAGAGCTGAGTACACATAGGTGACCAGGCTGGTGCGCGCAAAGCCCGGAGAGGCGAGCACCTGGCGCCAGCCATCCCCCGACCTGATCGGTGCTGTCTCCGGAGTCAGCTGCGGATCCGTCGCAGTCTCGCCGCGCACCCGCTACACCATAGGTGAGCAACCGTCCTGCTGGCTCAGCGAAAGCTGACCAGGACCACATCCCCAGCGAGCTCGAGTCCCAAGCGGTGGATCTGCGCGAAGGTCCCGATCGGTGAAGTGGCGACGCTGGGGCGCCACACGACGATGTCTCGGGCGCTTGAGGCAAAGTTCAGGTCGACCCGTTGATTTGCCAGTGCCAGAGGCACACGCGCGTTCTGATCCCACACCGAAACCGGCCGCCAGAGGGCCAGCACCCGTGATCCATCAGGCCGCACCAGGTGAAGCTGCCAGACGGTCGCGCCGGCCCCGAACCCGACGTTCGGCCATGGGGCGTGGCCCGGTCCGGACGAGGCCCGCAGCGCCGCGATCAGGGTGCGAATCGCCTGGAATGCCGGTTTAGGCGAGAAGTCGTTGCGGACCAGTCCGAAGTGCTCCTCGGAGTCGACCAGGCCCGGGTCCGACTTCTCGTCCAGTAGCTCGTAGATGAAGGTGGAGCGGACGCCGGCAGCGAAATCCGCCAACAGCAGTCGCGGCAGGTAGATAGCGGCGGCCTGCTCGGACACAGGTGGTTGGCCCACAGTGGCATGGAGCGCGTTGTGGTAGCCGGTCTCGGTGAACACCAACCCGTCCTTCAGCGCATCGGAGGGCACCTCCGAGAGGGCCTTCTCCAACGCCGGCTCGGGTGGTCCTCCGAGGGGATAGGGATGCTCGTTCAGCATCCCGGGCATCCGGGGTGCGAGCCGACGACTGTCCGGGTAGAGGAAGCTCGGCTGAATCACCCGGACGCCTGGAGCCTGCTGACGGACGGCAGCGGCCAGTGCCGGCATGTAGGCACCGACGATCTGCGGCCAGTCCGGAAGGCCTCGGTTATCGACCTCGTTAGGACCTTCGAAGGCTTCGATGCTGCCCCGCAGCACTTGCAGGGAGTCGGCTACGGCCAGGCTGGGCGCGACCCCGATATCGCCGGTGGCCAGCGTTGCCGTGATTCCCTCTCGCGCCGCAGCCTGAAGCCCGGTGGCCAGCGGGATGCCTGGAGCGACCATCGCGTCCCGAACGTGATGTACCCCCAGCGAGCTCAGCATGGCGATGACCTGCGCCTGGTTGCCGTAGGTCGTGTCGGCATAGTTGAAGTGGACGACGACACCGATCGAATCGATCAACGCCAAGGTTGAGCGAGACGCCCCGGTGGGACCGAACAGGGAACCGAGGGTCGACCCGCGAGGTTCGCCGCCCCCGCCCCGGGACACGAGCACGAGCAGCAGCGCCACGGCGGCCAGGATCCCCGCCGCGCGGAGCATCAGAGCTCTTGTGCCAAGTCGGAGCATCAGAGCTCGTGTGCCAAGCCCGAAGGGCCCGCCCGACCATCGGTCACCGCTGGAGGCTGCCGTCTTCACACGGTTGGCCGGACCGGCAGGTGAAACCGGAGCTGGGTGCTTCGCTACCTTGGCCACCGTGCCCGCCAACGTCAGGAACTGGGCTGGCGCCGCGGTCAAGCGCGCCGGCGAGCGAGCCGGTCTGGAAATCCAGCGCCACCGCCCGCCCGCTCACCGTCGGGCGGATCTCCTGCGAGATCACGGGATCGAGTTGGTCATCGACGTCGGGGCCAACCGCGGTCAATATGCGCACGAGCTGCGAGTACATGGATACCGGTACGAGATCCTCTCCTTCGAGCCCTCCTCGGAGGCTCACGAGGTCCTGAGGCAACGCTCGGCTGACGATCCCCGATGGAGCATTCGTCAATTGGCGGTCGCCGATCGAGCCGAGATCGTCGAGCTCGGCGCCGCGGATAACTTCAGCTCGCTCCTCCCCGTCGCCACTCGCCTGTCGGAGCTCTTCCCGGAAGCGGCTCCGCAGCGCCGCGAGCGAGTTCGATCGTGCCGCCTTGATCGCGCCGGTATCAACTTGCCGGAGGGCGTCCGTACGTTGCTCAAGCTCGATGTCCAGGGGTTCGAGCGACAGGCGCTCGCCGGCGCCAAAGGCATCCTCGACCGAGTGGCGATCGTCGAGACGGAGCTCTCGGTGATCCCGCTCTACGTGGGGCAGGCACTGCTGGCCGAGCTGGTCTGCCTGCTCGACGTCCACCAGTTTCAGTTGGTTGAGCTCGATCCGGTGTTGAGGGATCGCAGAACAGGTCAGTATCTGCAATTCGACGGCCTGTTCGTCAAGCGCTGACCGCAGGTGTTCGGTCAGGCGAGGTTCCAGTCACGATCTCGAGGATGCGGGCCTGGAAGACCTGCCGCGAGAACCGCTGCGCGTGCGCCTGGATCTCGAGAGGATCGAATCGGCTGAGGTCGGTTTGCAACGCCTGCTCTAGGCCCCGGGGATCCGCGTCCGGGACGAGGATCCCCGTCCGCCCGGGGACGACTGTCTCCCGTACTCCCCCGCCATCGATGGCCACCACCGGGCAGCCGGCCGCCTGGGCTTCGACCGCGGCGATCCCGAATTCCTCGACGTTGGGGACGATCAATGCTGCGGCGCGCGCGTACAGGTCCGCCAGCTGCTCATCGGTGACGCGTCCGAGGAACTCTGCCTGACCGCCAAAGCGCGACCGCAGCTCGGCCCGCTCCGGACCGTCGCCGACGACCAGGATCTTCCTGCCAGCCGCGACCGCCGCGCCTACCGCGACATCGACTCGTTTGTGTCTGACCAGCTCGCCGACATAGAGGACGTAGTCCTCAGGCTGGGCGAGCTTGAAGCGGTCGACGTCCACGGGCGGGTGAACCACGAGTGCCGTTGGGCCCCAGAAGCGCTCGATCCTCGCCGCGGTCAGCCTCGAGTTGGCGATGAACTGGTCGACGGTCGTGGCCGCGGCGCGATCGAAGGCACGATGACGCCGCAGCGCGAGCTTCAGCGGCCCCCGCAGCACGGCCGAGACGTCCATCGGCTGAGCTCCCAGCCAGGCGTAGCGAAACGGAGAGTGGCAGTAGCAGACATGGCGAGCCCCCGTTGGCACCCGCACACCGTGGGCGAAGGCGCTGCTGCTGCTAACGATGCAGTCGTGACCCTCGAGCGGCAGTCTCCGGACAGCGGTCGGGAACAGCGGTAGCAGCCGGCGGAAATTAGTCTGGCGTGCCCCCAAGCGCTGGAGCGGAGAGGTGACCACGGTCCTGCCCGCAAACCGGCCCTGGGTTCCCTCCTCGTCGTAGAGGAGCGTGAAGATCGGCGCCTCCGGCCACAGATCGGTGATCGCGGCGAAGGTGCGCTCGGCTCCTCGCATCACCAGCAGGTAGTCATGCACTAGTGCTGGATTCATCGGTCCCAGAGCGTACTGCCGCCCACCAACCCGCTCAGCGGGCAAGGCGGGTCGTGATCCTCCCGGCGCGGAACCCTCCCGACGCGCTCTCGCCCCACGTGTTCGTATGATCGCGGAGTGTCAAACTGCGTCGATACCGGTTTCCTGCGCGATGATGAGCGGCCGGATCACAGGGTCATGAGCAGCTCCTGAGCGCCCCCCAGCCACGATGGCCGAACTGACTGCGAGAATCTCCCGGGGCCGCCTGCCTTCACGGCTGCGTCGGAGCGACCTGCCGTGGGTGCTGCTGATTGGAACCTTGGGCGCGATCGTCGTGGCGGCTGCGCTCAAGTATTCCTTCCAGGCCTCCTGCGCCGTGGTGCTGGTCGTGCTGGTATTCGCGATCTACTGTCGCGATCGCAGCTGGGGCATCGTCGCGGTGTTTGCCTTCTGGTTCCTGGCGCCAGAGATTCGGCGGCTGCTCGAGCTCTTGACCGGTTACCTGAACACCGACCCACTGTCGCTGGCGCCGTTCCTGGCCACCGCGGCTGTAGCCGCCCTCGAGCTCTCCCGCTCGAAGCTGCCGTCGACTGCCCGGCGCGTCCTGATGTTGGCCGGCGCCGGTTTCGCCTTCGGACTGCCCGTGGGAGTGCTTCATCCCTCGGCGTCCGTGTACGCATTCGTCGCCTACCTGGCCGGCGTTTCAGGGGCGGTACTAGGCTTCTTCGAACCGCGCTTGGTCCAGCGCAGCGGCCTGCGTCGCATCCTGCTATTCGGGATGGCGCCGATCGCGCTCTACGGGATCGTTCAGCATGTCCTGCAGCTACCGATCTGGGATCAGGCTTGGCTGGACGCCACCGGGGTCATCAGCATCGGGACCACCAGCACCGGCACCGTTCGCGTGTTCTCCACGCTCAACGCCCCCGGGGCATTGGCGCCCCTCCTCGCCCTCTCGCTCCTGTGCTACCTGACGGTGAGGGGGCACCGGTCGGTCGCTACGATCAGCTTCGTCGTAGTCGGTGTCGCGCTGGCGCTGACCTTCGTGCGCTCGGCCTGGATCGCACTGGTCGCGGGTGCCGTCGCCCATGTCATCGCCTCCCGAGGGGCTAGTGCTCGCGCGGTCTTCGGGGTGACGGCAATCGCCGTCGCCGCTGCCGTCGCCTTGTCGCCGATCAGCCCCACGGCACGAGACGTGGTCAACCGCTTCAACACCATCGGCCAGCCGGGCAGTGACACCTCGGCCACCGCTCGCACGGCCACGCTCGGGGAGACGCTGCCCAGCGCAGTCGCGGCTCCGCTGGGCCATGGGCTCGGCAGTGCCGGAGAACCGACGAAGCTCACCGCCGACACCTCCCTCCGGGCCCCCGACAACGGCTACCTGTCGCTGCTCTACCAGGTTGGCCCGATCGGCTTCATCCTCGTCATCGCGGCGGTCCTGGTGATGCTGCGCGCGGCGTGGAACGGAGCCCGCGCCCGGGCCCCCGGGCAGGAGCTCCGCCTGTTGCTGTTTGCGATGTTCGTGCTCCTGCTGGTCAGCCTGGCCTCGGGCGACAACTTCTACGGCAGCCTGGGAGTCATCTTCTGGTTCATCGGCGGCCAGGCGCTGGCCTTCGAGCATGCGGCTCGTAACCGCAGCGGACGTTCGCCCGGGGAGAGGCTCCTAAGCACTGCCGTTTGACGCGATCGTCGGCTAAGGCACGATGTGCAGGACGATCGGATCAGCACCCAGGCTGAGCACGATCGGACCTGACCCGTTGGCCACCGTGGAGCTCTGGATCGGATCTCCCTGCTGCCAGGAGCTGAAGCTGCCATCGACGTGGACCGTGACCGGCGTGACCGTCAGGTCCTGCTTGGCGACACGGTCCCAGACAGAGGCAGTCCGCCACAGGACCAGATCATGGCTACCGTCCGCGGCCTCGATGTCCAGGTACCTCACGTCAGCGGTCTGATCGCTGGGTTCAACGCCCCACGACAGGGGCGTGAGTGTGGCCGGAGCGCCGGTTCCCAGCATCGAGATCAGATTCTTCAAGGCGAACGCCGCCGGCTTGTAGCTGCCGTCGGAGCGAATCAGCCCGAAGTTGTCGTTGCTGTCGGGGCTGCCCGTATTCAGGTCGTAGAGCTGATTCACGTAGCTCCGAGTCAACCCGTCCGAAAGGTGCTCCAGGTACTGACGCAGGATGTAGATCGCCGCCCCCGACTCATCGATACCCGGCTGGGCTCCGGCATCTGTGGGTGAGAGCTGGTTGTGGTAGCCGAACTCGGTCGAGATATCGGGCTTCGCCCCCGCAACCGGCTCCATCCTCGTCCGCTCGTAAGCCACCCCGAGCGGGCTCGGTGAGGTCGCGCCGCGGTAGTCGTGGAAGTTGCCGTAGTCGAGGTTGGTGGACTGGTCGCCCAGCACGCCGATGCTGCTCGGGTTGACGATCGAGGGTCCGTACACCGGGTAGGGCCCGAGTGACTTGGCCAAGAAGTAGATCTGAGCTCCCCAGGCGGCGAGGTTCGTGGCCCAGTTCGGATCGCCGGAGATGTCGTACTCGTTGGGCCACTCGATGCTCTCCACGCCGGCCAGTCCGACCTGGTCTCGCAGCGCGTCGAAGCAATCGGAGAAGTGCGGGTCTGACAGCGTCCCCTCGTAGCTGCAGTCAGGGTTGATGCCAACGTCGAGCTTCAGCCCCAAGGCGGCAGCGGCGCGCAGATCTCCCCAGTGCCGCGCGTTCCAGCCTCCGTTGCTCGAGTCGTAGATTGCCACGCGGAGGTGGGTGAAGCCGATGTTGAAGACGTCGGCGAGCGTCTGGGACCAGTTTCCGTAGATCGTGGTCCAGTAGGTCTCCTTGACGTTGACGCCCAAGCTGTCGTGGAACTGCTGAGCGCTGACTGTGGTGACGGGGGCAGGCAGGGTGGTGAAGGTGCTCGACAGGTTTGGGTCCCCAGCCGCGATCTGACCAGGAGGCGGCGGCTGATCGGTCGGCCCCACGCAGGCGTATCCCCCGGTCGGGGATCCCCGTCCGCACCACTGGTAATCGTAGGTCGTGTTCGGGGCCAACGAGCCCGCGGGCGTGGTCCAGATCAGTGGGTTCAGCGTCGACGGTCCCGTCATCGGACCGAGATCGGCCCCGTTTACCCAGCTGCCGCCGGCATCGGGTCGCCAGCGAAAGTATCCGTCGCAGGTCTCCCCAGCGTCGCAGCTCACGCTCGCCTGCAAGGTCGCGCTGGTGGCCGAGACCTGCGTCGCGCCAGGATTCGTGTTTCCGGCGCATCCGGCAAGCACGATGGCGATCGCTGCCGCCGACAGCCCGTTCAGCCTCCCCCTCTTCCAGCGGTTGCCGCGACGCGAATCGCGGCGTCTCGGTAAGCAGAGCAGGCGCCGGCCAGCGGCAATCACCGGCTCAGCATCGGGCGGGGACAGCCTCAGCTGAAGCCAGACCAGCTCCGGCTGGACGCCTGGCCATAGATCGATTTGAACGTCGGCGAGCAGCCTCCGCGAACCGCAAGCCTCAAAGGCCCACCAATGCTCTTCCGTGCCTACAGCGTGGGCAATACTCCTACCATGCCGACGTACTACTTGGACCTTCCAGACGACAGCAGTCCGCGGGCGTGGAGTCCACACGAAGGTCCGAGGCCGGAGCGTCCTGACACCCGCTACTTCGGCCAGGTCTTCACGCACATGGAGAAGGCGCTGATCGATCCAGACCTCGAGGTCTATCTCACCTGGAGCGTGGATCAGCTTCCGAGCTACGGCGCTCGCACGGTCGCCGTCTTGCTGGGGGATGAGGCGGGGCGTATCCCGCGATACGTCGATCGGGTGCGAGCCGTCTTCAAGTGCTACGGAAGCCGACCCGTCCTCGGTCCGGTCGAGTTCGACGTAACCGGAGTCCTCGCCGTCCTGCAATGGAGCTATCGCTGGCTGCGGTGGCTGCCGGGCGCGGCCGCACACGGATCGCATCGACTGGGACGGGCGCTGCAGCGCCAGCGCCTGAAGCCGGGGCTGTTCACCATCCCGCCCGGTACCTACAACCAGCTGGAACTACCGCTCGAGCCGATAGGCACCCGCCCCACGGACTTGTTCTTCGCCGGGAGCATCGAGCACCGCGGCTCCGCACGCCGGCTGGCTTCGCCGAAGGAGCATGCCCGTCGCGGGATGCTCGATGCGGTAGCACGGCTGGGCCAGCAGCGGCCGGAGCTCCAGTTGGATATCCAATCGACGCCGAGCTTCAAAGCCTCGGCCGAGGCATCGCCGCAGATCTACTCGAAGGCTCTCATGGACTCCAAGGTGTGCCTCGCGCCGCGTGGCACCTCGCTCGAGACCTTTCGAGTGCTGGAGGGGCTGCGCTATGGCTGCGTCGTAGTCAGCGAGCGACTGCCACGACGCTGGTTCTACGAAGACGCGCCGATACTCCAGCTGGAGCGTTGGGCCGACCTTCACCAGGCGCTCACCCCAGTGCTGGACAACCCGAGTGAGCTCGAGGACCGGCATCGACGCGCTCTCGCCTGGTGGCGTGATCGTTGCTCGGAGGCGGCGGTGGGAAGCTACCTCGCCCACTGCCTCAACACGCTCTCCGGGCGCGAAACATGCGCGTCCTAGGCGCCGTACTTCTCACCGCGGAGGGCCTCCTCATAGATGGCCTCGAGGTGATCGATGACATGCGACCAGGCGTAGCGCTCCTCGATTAGGTGTCGGTTGTACTTTCCCATGTCGGTCCGCATCCTGCGGTCGGTAAGCAGCTCGCGCAGTGCCACCGCGAGCGCTTGCGCGTCCCCTGGCTTCACTCTGCGTCCACCATCGTCGCGGACCAGGTGCCGGAGGCCGCCGGCGTCGGTGGCCACAACGGGCTTGGCGCAGGCCATCGCCTCGAGCGCGCTCATCCCAAACGGCTCGCCGTACGAGGGCAGACAGTAGACGGCGCATGACTGCATCGCCCGCTTGACCTGCACACGCTCCAGCAGACCAAGCAGGCGGACCCTCGAGAGCGCGGGCGTTGTCGTGATTCGTCTGCGCACCTCTTCTTCCTCTGGGCCGTTGCCGGCGATCAGCAGCCGCGCACCAGGGACGTCAGGCGATATCCGCTCCCACGCGTCCAGCAGCACGAAGATTCCCTTGTACCGGTGAATTCGGGCCAGGAACAGCACATCCTCGCCTTGCCCTAGCTCATCGTCCGGGATCCACATTTGCGGGTCAATGCCAGGCGAAAGCTCACGGATGCGAACGCGCCCACACCGCCGCACCTCGAGCTTGTCGACCGCGGCCGGGGTCGAGAGCAGCACCACCTGTGCCCGGCGCTGTTGCGCCCAGCGGATCATCCGCTTCAAGCGCGTCACGGCAGGACGCGGCTCCTGCCACGGACCGAGCCAGAAATCAGGCCAGTAGGGCCCCAGGATCACCGGCACCCGCGCATCGACCAGCGACAGGGTCATCCCCACGTCAACCGGGTTGAGCTGGTGGACGAGATCGAAAACCATCCTCCGCTGCAGCTGCTTGAACAGACGGCGCATCCGCCACATGTATTCCACCCGCCTGGTCGGGGATGACTTCCCGCTCAGATGGAGGGAGTAGAGGTGAACATTGCCCGGAACCTCACCCCGCACATCCAGGTGCTCGACGGCGACGTGCAGTTCATGACCCCGCGCGGCGAGCTCACGAATGTAACCCCAGGCGATCAGGCCATCGCCATGCGGCTGCGTATCGGTCAGCATGGCGGAAGGATGAGCAACGAAGATCGTACGCGGCGCCGACATGATCACCGCCTGGCGCCCACCCCGACCATCAGTGGTCGGGCTCGGATCCGCCCTTGGACTTGGATGGTTGAGCGAGGTCTTACTGTGCGCAAGCGCGGGTACCCCTTGGTTGAAGAAGCGTCGTTGACGCCGGAACGACGCGCCAGGCAGGAAGTCGCGGTCGACCGCTAATCTGATGTTCCCTCCGGCGCGGGAGCGGAATTGATGATGACCGAAACGCAGATGAGCCAACGTTCGACCCGCGCGCCTGAACCAGGGGACGTGTCCGGACCGAAGCTCGAGGTCGTGATCGTGTCTTCAACCGGCGCAGTGGACCACGTGCGACGCGCATTGACCTCTCTGCAGCAGAACCCCTACCGCGAGGGCGAGACGACCGTCCACGTCGTAGACAATGCCAGCACCGACGGGACCCCGGAGATGGTGCAGAGTGAGTTCAGCTGGGTCGAGCTGGATGCCCTGGATCGCAACACGGGATTCTGCGTTGCCAACAATCGGGTGCTTCGGCATGTCGATGCACCATACGTCCTCGTGCTCAACCCGGATACTGAGGTCTACGAGGGTGCACTGGACCACATGGTCGAGCTGATGGAGCAGCGTCCCGACATCGGCATGTCCAGTTGCCGCCTCGAGCAACTGGACGGAACATTCGACCATGCCGCGAAGCGATCCTTTCCCACGCCGATGGGTGCACTTGCGCACTTCCTCGGCATCGGAAGGCGCTCGAGCGGCCGCCTTGGGCAGTACCGCGCCCCTGACCTGGGGGAATATGAATCAGGCGAAGTGGATGCGGTCAATGGGGCGTTCATGCTCGTGCGCAAAATCGCGATGGATGATGTTGGTCTGCTCGACGAGGGTTACTGGCTGTTTATGGACGACCTGGATTGGTGCTACCGGTTCAAGCGGAAAGGCTGGAAGGTCTGGTACGACGGCTCCGTGACCGTGATGCACGTCAAGGGCGGAGCAACTAAGATGCGTGCGCATCGTGGCCTCAAGCACAACGTCGCTTTCCACCGCTCCATGGGTCGGTTTTACCGTCGGTTCTATGCGGGTTCCAATCCGGCACTCGATGCGATGATCTATTTCGCGATCGGGGCGAAGCTCATGGTCTCCGCCACCCGCAGTGCCATCGCCCGCAGGAGCCTCTCGTGAGTGTCAACGACGGCAGCTCCGACCGGACGGTGGACGTCTCAGAGCGGTGGAACGGTTTATCCCGGCAGGCGCCGCGGCCTGGGCAGCTGGTGATGGTTCCCGGAGGTGCGGGCTACATTGGTTCGGTGTTGGTCCCAAAGCTGCTGGCGAGGGGCTACCGGGTGCGAGTGCTCGACCGGGTGTACTTCGGCGAGGACTCACTGGCGGGGGTGCGTGATCGCGTCGATCTGGTAGTGGCTGACGTGCGCGACGTTCCCGCGGAAGCGTTCGATGGGGTCGACGGGGTCATCAACCTGTCGGGTCTCAGCAATGACCCGACGGCCGAGTTCAATCCCCAGGCGAACTGGGAGATGAACGCGATCGCCACCGAAACGCTCGCCCGGGACTGCCTGACGCATGGCATCGCGCGATACGTCTTCGCATCTTCGTGCTCGTTGTATGACGGGCTACCGCCAGGAATGCACGCCGAGGATGCGGAGATCACCCCGCGTGCCGCCTACGCGACGTCAAAGCGCTACGCCGAGGAACGGCTGATGGAGCTCACCCACGAAGGCCTGTGCCCGGTGATACTGAGAAATGGGACGGTGTACGGGTGGAGCCCCCGGATGCGGTTCGACCTGGTCGTGAACACGTTTGTCAAGGATGCGCTTCTGTCGGGATCACTGAAGCTGCACGGCGGCGGCTGGATGTGGCGTCCCCTCGTCGACATCAGTGACTGCGCCGACGCGATGATCGCGGCTTACGAGGCGCCCGACGAGAAGGTGAAGGGCGAGATCTTCAACGTCGTTCACTCCAACTACCAGATCCGCGAGCTTGCCCTGATCGTGGCCGGATCGGTTCAGCTGACCGGCAGGCAAGTGACGCTCGAGGAGGTGCCGGCGCTTTCTCTGAACCGGAACTACGAGTGTGCAAACGCAAAGCTATCGACCACGCTCGGGTTCAGCCCCCGGCGGTCGGTACTCGAGGCGGTGAGTGACCTGCTCGAACGTATCGATGGCGACGATCGTGCCGCGCTCTCGGATCCGCGTTGCTACAACATCCGCTGGCTCGAGCTGCTACATGGAATCAAGCCGATGCTCGACGCCTTCTCGACGGTTCTGTGAGGGCGCTGATCCTCGGTGGCGGAGGCCAGCTCGCATCCGACCTACAGGATGCGCTCGGTGACGATGCGCGGTCCTACTCGCATTCCGAAGTTGACATCTGCGACGAACGGGCCGTCGAGCGAGCGTTCGCGGAGGCGAATCCTGACGTCGTCTTCAACTGTGCCGCGTTCCACAACGTCGAGCTGTGCGAGACCGAGCGCATGCCCGCTTGGCGGGTCAACGTCGAAGCGGTCCATTCGCTCGCTAAGCGCGGGGTCCGGCTTATCCACCTGTCGACCAACTATGTCTTCGATGGCCGTCGCCAGGCACCGTACGCTGAGAGCGACGTTCCGGCACCGCGTTCGGTTTATGCGCTGACGAAGCTCGCGGGCGAGTACGCCGCGCTGGCATACGGAAAGCGGCCCCTGGTGGTGCGCTCATCCGGTCTCTACGGACTCCATGGAAGCGCAAGCAAGGGGGGTAACTTCGTTCAGCGAATGATCAAGCGCGCCCGGGAGACCGGAGCGCTGCGCGTGGTCGCCGACCAAAGGCTCCAACCAACCTACACGGCGGACCTGGCGGGCGCAATCATCGATGCGCTGAACCACGATGCCGAGGGCTTGATCCACCTGACGGCTGGCGGCGAGTGCTCCTGGCACGAGTTCACCTCGGCGATCATGGAGCTCGCCGGCCTTCGGATTCCGGTAGAGCCGATCCAGACCTCGATTCCCGCCGGCGGCGCCGACCGGCCCATCAATGGCGTGCTTGCCCGTCCCCGTGCCGATAAGCTCGGGCTGCCGGAGCTGCGTCACTGGCACGAGGCGCTCGCCGACTACATGCAGGCCGCTGACCTGCGACCCTGATCAGAGCGGTCATGACGTGGCGCGAGTCAACTCGATCGTCTGGTTCCTAGACATTTAGTCGGACGTCCTCATGTCTCGACGCGCGATCCACGATCAATCGCGCGATCGAGAGAGAAGATGTCGCCGCTGGCGATGGTGCGTTCCGCACGTGAATCGCGCCCGCGGCCTCGGAGAGGACGAAGTCATCGACGAGGGAGCCATCGCGCGCCACCGCCTGTGCGCGGATGCCTGCGGGACCCGGTTGCGGGTCGATGTCGTCTGGCGAGAGCTCAGGCACGTATCTCGCGCACGCGCGCACGAACGCACGGCGTGAGGCTGCCATGTACATCTCCTCCAGTCCGGTGCGCCACCAGCGGCCCATCATTCGCCACGTTCCCGGCCAGCCCAGGGTCAGGCGTAGGTCGGCAGTCCGTGCCGTCCGCAAACTGTAGGCATCGCGCGCGCCGACCATCAGCGCTGTGGGGCCGAGCAGCACGTTGCCGTCGATGTGCTTGGTGAGATGCACGCCGAGGAAGGGCAGGGACGGATCGGGCACCGGATAAATGAGCGAGCGCACGAGGAACCGCCGCTCTGGGACGAGCTTCAGGTAGGCGCCGCGGAAGGGCACGATGCGTGGATCAGGTGAAGCGCCGGACGCCACCGCCAACACATCGGACCATGCCCCGGTACAGGTGATTACCTGCTTCGCCGCGAGCGTGCCTGCACGGTGTGTTACAACCGTCCGCCCTTGGCGACGCTGCAGTGCCATTACCTCCACGCCGGTTGCCACCACGGCACCGCAGGCGCGCAACTGAGCGGCGAGCACGTCGACAACGGCGTGAAAATCGACGATCCCGGTCTCAGGCGAGAGCAACCCCTGGACTGCCCTGGCATGGGGCTCATGCTCGCGAATTTCCTCGGGCCCGACGCGCCGCAGGCCTGGTACACAGTTCTCTCGGCCCCGCGACTCGAGCTCGTTCAGTCGATCGATCTCGGAGCTATCGAGGGCAAGGATGAGCTTTCCCACCTTCTCGTAACGGACTCCGTGCTCCTCGCAGAAGGCGTACAGCTGGTCACGTCCCTCGGCGCAAAGCCTTGCCTTCAGCGATCCAGGCTTGTAGTAGATCCCAGCATGCACGACTCCCGAGTTGTGACCACTTTGGTGGGAGCCGAGCTCGCCTTCGCGCTCGAGCACCGCGATCTCAGCGTCGGGATAACGCGCCTGCCACTCTCTCGCGGTGGCGAGCCCGAGGATCCCACCGCCGATGACGGCAAGATCGCAACGACCGGTGACGTCGGATGGGTTCAGGAACCGAGATGGACGAATGGCAGCTGGTCGGCGATCTGACTCAGCCTGGGCGCCGCGGCGTCTCGCTGGGACGGCTTGAGATCCTCGCCGGGAATCGGCCATTCGATTCCCACCTCGGGATCGGCGTAGGTGATCCCCCGTTCGGTGGCGTCGGCGAAGTAACGATCCTGCTTGTACATCACGTCCGCGACATCACTGACGACACAGAAGCCGTGGGCGAAGCCAACGGGCACGTACAGCGAGTGCATATTGTCATCAGTGAGTTCGAAGCCCTGCCACCGGCCGAACGTGGGGGAACCCTTGCGAATGTCGACGATGACGTCGTAGATGTGCCCTCGTGCCACCCGCACGAGCTTGGCGGCGCCTCGACCGATCTGGAAGTGCATGCCGCGCACGATGCCGTAGCCCGAGCGCGAGTGATTGTCCTGGACCATCTCCTCCTCGATGCCCAGGGCCATGAACTCGTTTCGGCGATATGTCTCGCAGAAGAAGCCGCGTTCATCGCCGATTACCTTTGGCTTGAACAGGATTGGTCCCTCGAGCTCGACCTTGAGCTTCTCGAAGCGCATAAAGAGCAGTTTGTCACAGACTCCGTCCCGAGGTCCGCCCACCGGAAGTCATCCCGTGGCCATTCTGTTAACCCCGCCAGAGACAATTGTCATGATCGAGCTCGACCGGCAGAGTGCGTCACTCAGGTATCCACTCGTGGAGACCCACCGTCGGGAAACCAGAGCCAGTTTGGATCTCCTGGTAAGCGACGACCTCCCGGGTGCGGCTGCCCGGGCCGGCTAGGCATCGTTTCGGCTGAACATGGCCGGGATCGTCAGCAACATGATCTCGATGTCCAGCAGCAGATTCCAGTTCTCTATGTAGAAGTTGTCCCACTCGACACGGTCGGCGAGCGAGGTTTGGCCTCGCAGCCCATGCACCTGCGCCCATCCGGTCAGGCCCGGCTTGACCCGCAGGCGGTCGCCGTACCGATAGACGCGCTCAGTGAAATCATGGGCGTAGATGGTTCGCTCAGGGCGCGGGCCGACGATGGACATGTCACCACGCAGCACGTTGAAGAGCTGGGGAAGCTCATCGAGGGAGAGCCGCCGGAGCACGCGTCCGACCCTGGTCCGGCGATCCGGACCCGCGGTCTGCACTTTGGGGTTCAGCGGGTTGGCCGCCCACTCGGCGTCCCAGTGCCCATCGTTGTGCTCGTCGCCGTACATCGTCCGGAACTTGAGCATCTCGAACTCTCGTCCCGCGAGGCTCACCCGCTTCTGTCGGTAGAAGATCGGACCGCGTGAGGAGACAGCGACAGCGAACGCGATCAGAGCGAAGAGCGGTAGGAGCAAGATGACCAACAGCGCGGCAAGCACCCGATCCAAGGCATACTTCGCCGTGAACTGCCAGCTGCGCGGGTCGCTCTGCTGCAACCGAAGCAAGGGTATGCCTCCGAGGTGCTCCACCTCGACCCTGCTGCCCACCTCCTCGAGGAGTCGGGGAACCGTTGAGACCATCACGCCCATCCGGCGTAAGGTTCGGATTGCGGTGATCAGTCGATCGTGTGGCGCCCCACCAAAGCCGACGATCGCGTGCTGGATGTGATGGGTCTGAACGATCCGCGCTATGTCGTCCACCGGACCCAGGATCGGAAGCGTGGCGGTGTCGCCGTTGCTCTCCTGCCAGCGCTGATCGTCGACGAAGCCAACAGGCAGCAGGCCCAGCTCGGAGCGCGTGGCAAGACGACTGGCGATTCGTTCCCCCACGCCTTCAAACCCGATGATCACGGTGGCCGACTGAAGCTGCCCGGCTCGCTGTCGGCGACGGACCAGTGCCGCCAGGGTGACCCGTCCGACGATCAGGCACACGGTGGATCCTGCCCACAGCCGGAAGGCTTGGTTGGAGGCGCCGTTGACCGAGTTGGCGATCACGCGCAGAGCGATGAGCAGGATGGCGCCGGTGGAGGTTGCAGAAAGGATGCGTGAGGCGTCCTCCAGAGGACTCATACGTAGTTGGAACTCGTAGAGACCGCGAAGCCGCATGGCGATCAGGGTCGACGCGACGAACACCAGGCCCCACCCGATGCCGGTGGGCGTGGCGCGTCCGGCGAACACCGGACGGACGGCGAGGTGTGTGGCCCCGGCCAGTGGCGCGAGCGCGATGCCTGCCCCAAGCATGGCGACGTCGAAGGGAAAACGATGCCTCAGAAACGCCTCCAGGACACGGTCTCCGATCCGCCGGTCACGAGGATGCCGCGCAGGCGACCTATCGGAGGTCGGAGAGACTAACGAGTTGCCAGGCCTGAGGCTCATCACTCCACTTTAGAGGCCAAAAGGCCACATGCACAAACCAGGGACTAGATGGTAATCCAGCTCTGAGTGGCCAGCGGAGAGCGATGCCGTTCGACTGATCGCCTCAGCCAGCCCCTCGCGTACCGGAACGCCAGCGACTTTGTTGCCGCCATAGCCTTCGTGCTCTTCATCCCCGTTGCCCGCGATCCGGTACGTCCTCCTCGACTGCGGCTGGCCGCGACGGGACGTGCCCGCCGGTTGAACCGGGACTGTATCTGACCCCTTGCCCCCTGCGTGTGAAGAACGAAAGACCAGCGGCGGCCAGGGAGCTCGAGTGCATCGTTTCTTACCCGCCGCAGCCGAAGGATTGGACCTGGCGGACGCAATTGACCGGGAGCCTCGAGGCAATGCGTCCCGAGCTGGCAAAGACTTCAACCGCGCGCCTTCCTCGAGCCGTCTCGAGCGCAGCCACCGGAACGTCTGTGGTGAAGCCGACCTGAGCAGTGTGCACGTGGTAGGTGCGCGCTACGTCAGAGCGGGCAAGGTAGGGCGTACCACCGGCGACGAATCGCCCATCGGCCAGGATCATCACTTCATCGGACGGGATGACCGAAAAGCTGGTCCTGGACCTCTGTGTCACCATCGCCGACCATCCGATGAATCGGGCCACCTTCCCGATGATCTGCACCTGATCGACGCTGCCCACCACCACTCCCGGTTCGACCCCCAGAAGCCCCACCAACGGCGTGTAGAGTATCCCCTGAGGGTAGAGGACGATCGGGTGCCCGAACAGACGGAACAGCTGCTCGTTCGCCTCGACCTCGCGACCAGGATCATTCGCGGCGGTCGCGGTCGCCAGCAGCCTCCAGGCGAGGACGTTTCCCGGATTTGCCCGCACCACCTTCTCCAACGCCTCGGCAGCTCGTGTCGGGCGGCCGAGCGAGAGGAGGAATCTCGCCTCGTCGATCCTGGGTGTGGGATCGGCCTCGCCATGCGCCGCCTGCGCGAAGAGCGACAGCGCCCGGTCGACCTGCTGGGGACTGCGGGCGATGCGGGCCTGGGCTCGCCCCTGCGCGTCAAGCGAAAGGGCGCGTAGACCATAGGCGAGCCACACGACGCTCACCGCGGCAAGCACGACGAGGATCACCCGAGCGGCGGTCTGCCTGATCACTAGTTCACGCCGGCTGATAAAGGTGCCATCTCGGCCGCCGGCGCCACCGCTGCGGACGCTCGAGGCCGGGAACGCCGATCGTCGGCCAGAGCCAGAATCGCAGCGAAGACCAGAAATGCCAGCAGAGACACGGCCGGCATCTCCCAATCCCAGTCGAGTCCGGCGTGGACAACCCACATGCTGGCGACAGCCAGCCAGCCCGCGCTCAACCCGGGGTCGCGACGGTATGCCCGACGCGCGCACGTGGCCACGCCTGCGAGCAGTGCCATCAGCGCGAGGCCACCCACGATCCCGAGCTCGCACAACGTTTCCAGGTACAGCGAGTGCGCATCCCGAGCGTAGTAGATAATCGTGCGGCGCCGACCCCACTCGGTTTCGAACCCTCCCGCTCCGACCCCGCGGATCGGATGGTCCACGAACGCCGACGTGGCAACTCTCCAGAAGTTGCCGCGGATCGTCTCCGTGCTCCCGAGCCTGGCGCTGGTCGCCGTCGGCGACTGGGTCGGATCGATGCTGACCCTGCTCGTGGCCGCGGCCACGAACACGCCGATGGTCACCAAAGCGACGACGAGGCAGCCAGCGACCGCGAACCCGCGGATTCTCGCATCCGACAAGCCGAGGGCATACGCTCGAGCTTCTCCTCGCAGACATGCCACCGTCGCGATGGCGCCTGCGCCCATGCTCACCAACAGCAGGCAGAGCACCACGACGCCGTCGACCTCCCGCGTACCGAGGCTGCCCTGGAGCGTGCGCACATTCGACAGCACGAGAGCACCGACGACTGCCGGAACCGCGGCCATGAGCATGACGATGAGGGCCTTGGCCTGCTCGCGCGTCGGCGCAAGCAGGGCCAGGAGACCGAGCCCGATCGCGGCCGCCAATAGCCCTCCCCGGGAGAGGGTCAGGTAAAGGCCGAGGCCGACCGGGGGTCCTGCGACGGTCGCCGCGACCCGGAGCCGAGGAGGCCGTGTGTGGTCCCCCGCAAGCCTCGCCAAGAGGACGAAGCCAATCGCCGAAAACAGCCCCATGGCATTCCAGTAGGTGAGCGGCTGGCTGAGGCGACCTCCCGCTCCAACGTCGCGGGACAGAGTAAAGACGCCCGGCAAGACACGCTCCGACACCCCCTCACAGACGACGATCAGGGCTCCGAGGGCCAGCGCCGGCTCGGCAGCCCGCGCGAGACCGCGCTGCCTGAGCGCCGCCGTACCAGCGATCAGCACACCGAGGTATAGGACCGCGCGCTGGGCGTCGGCCTGGGCCGCGTCGCGCAAGGGAGCCCACGCGATCGAGACGATCGTCCAGAGCGTTAGTCCAGCGAGTCCGCCAATTGCCAGCCGGGCTGCGCGAGCGCGAGGCCAGGGTTGCTCACCGATACACGCCAATGTTGCGACGCAAATCCAGACGACGATGCCCGCCCAGAGCCGAGGGCGATCGAAGTAGCCTCCGGCGAAGAAAGCCAGCGCCGCCGGGGAGACGAAGAGCATCCATGCAGTTGCACCCCGCGACACCGTCACTGGATCGATGATACGCAAGCGCCGCCGCTGCTCACCTGCCGCTCCGCCTCGGCGGAGCCTTAACCATTCTCGCTATCCGTTGACCGACTTGAATGCGGTTGCTCGACGCTTAAGGGTGCAGCCAAACGATGCACCGATCACTGGCCGTGAAGCTGGCCCAGCCCTCGGCCGCCCCCGGACTAGCCGTAGGACCTGCCCAAGGCACCGTTTGCCCGTGGGCAAGGCCTCACCGGCCATCGCTTGAGCGATCCGTAGACTGACCGACTCGTGACCTCGTCTGCGCCGACTCTCGGCCCCGTTGGTGCTCCTGGCGACATCTATGTCGACGCGCCGAATGTCGCGCCGCCTCCCGGCAATCCGCGGTTTGCGCTTTTCGACTCCCTGCGCGCGATCGCCGCGCTGAGCGTCTTTGGCGCCCATTCGATCCTCGAGACGAACACTGAGCAGGCGCATCCGTTCTTCAAGTGGATGCCCGAGCTGTCACTCGAAGGCGTGACGATCTTCTTCCTCATCTCGGGCTTTCTGCTCTACCGGCCGTTCCTCGTGGCCCGCCGCAGTGGTCGCCCGTTGCGGACGCGTGACTATGCCCGCCGCAGAGTGCTGCGCATCGTGCCGGCCTTCTGGGTCGCGCTCATCGTGGTCAATCTGGTGCTCCAGCACCCCAACGGCCTGACCGCACACAACTGGTGGGAGATTTATGGCTTCGGCCAGATCTACCAGGAGTCAACGATCGGCTATGGCATCGGGGCCGCATGGACCCTATGCGTCGAGGTGACCTTCTATGCGCTGCTTCCGCTGCTCGCCTACGCCGCCTCGAGGCTTTGTGGCGCCGATCGTCGATCGCTGCGTGGGGATATCTACCTTCTCGTGGGACTGACGATTGCATCGATCGCGTTTCATCAATACTTCTACACCACCACCAACCACTTCTTCTGGGCGGGAACGCTCCCAGGGTCGTTCTACTGGTTCGCGCTGGGCATGGGGTTGGCGATCGCGAGCGTTCTCCACGAGGAACGCAAGGACACCTCCCGGCTCGTCCGGTTCGTGGTCGATCGACCGAGTCTGTTCTGGATCGCCGCCGTCATCCTGTTCTTCGTCATGCACATGTCGATTTCCCAGTCCATCAAGATCGGTACCGGCAGCACCATCGAGCACCTCATTGCCGGGATCGTCGCCCTATTCGTATTACTGCCCGCAGTGTTCGGCGAGCACGCGGGCGGTCTTCCACGGCACATTCTGCGGCTGCGCTGGCTCTCGTGGCTGGGGGTCGTCTCCTACGGGTTCTACCTGTACCACTCCGACATCATCACGGCGTTGACCCATCGGCTGATCGTGCGCCACTGGCCACACAGCTACCCCCTGGTCCTCGTCGGCTCGTTCATCCTTGCGTGCATGTTCGCCGCGGCGAGCTACTACCTCCTCGAGCGGCCGATCCTGAGGTTGAAGAACGTGCCCCTCACCGGTCGGCTGGGCAAACGAAGCTCCCCTTCGCGCTGACGCGGACCGGCCAAACCTCAAGCCCTCATGGGCGGGCCCTGGTCACGAAGCGATTCCGCGGTCGCCGGTGTAGATCCAGGTGCCGCATAGCGCCACACCAAGAATGAACCCTGCAACCGCGGCCCATAGAAAACTCGGTGGCTCAGGGTTCCCCGGTAGGTGAGAAAATATCTCTCCGCGGAGCCCGTGGAGCGACGTGACGACATGCTCAGCTTCCATGGGACCAGCCGGAGGCGGTTCCCTGAGCGCAGCACCCACGAACAACTCCTCAGCAAGGATCGCGCGACGTGCCGAGGAGGATAAGTGCGGGCGCGTCAAGGCGTGCCTATAGCGCGGAAGCAATACGTCGTGCGCTCTGAGCCAGAAACGTGCTGACACACCAGAAGCGATTACGATCCTGGCGGCGATGAGGTTAAAAATTCGTGCGTCGACTTTGGGCTTTGACGACCTCGCGCTGATCCGAACTCCCGCATCGGGACGATCGGCCTCCGGGCTGACCGAAAGCGACCGATACAAATCCAAGTTCGCGGCACTGGACGGCAGGGTGGCCAGGAGGGGCTCGACCCCAGGCAGAGCCTTCTTGACGAACACGGCTGGCTGACCAGGAGCGTGCCGGACCCCGGGTACCAGCCGGAGATCAACCTGAACAGTGCTCTGCGGAGCTAGGGTCGTGAGCGCCGGCACCACGGTGAGAACGGTCACCGCACCGAGCAGCGCAAAGCGCTCGGGCCGGGAAAGCCCGCGCACAGCCGCGAGGACCTTCGTCCTACCTCGAAGGCGGCGGCCAGGGCGGTGACCGTCCGCCCGGCCAAGATGAGGCGCGCTGACCCTGCCGATCTTGCTTTTGATGTCGAGAACCTGAATCCCTCCAGCTCATCCGCTCGACTTCCCGAGTTGAGCTCACGCGGATCCTCTTACGAGAATGACGCTTACCCCATCCAGCTCGTCGCGGCGAAGCTAAGGTGAGTTACCGCGCCCACCACGAGGTTCCAATCAGGATAACCAAGTGCGAGCGGGCTGCGGTGCGAGACGCAGGGCTCCCGCAGTCGGCGAGCCCGCGCAGGAGTGCGCGACTGCCAAGCGTGCGCGTGCTCAGCCGTACTGAGGCAGGGTCGGCGAGATCCGGCAACGCTGCCGGATCCACAGCGCATAACCGGAAAACAGCACGATCTCCGAAACCGTGCTGGCCACTGCGGCGCCATTGGCCCCGTTGAGCGTTACCAGCACAGACGTAAGACAGACGTTACCCAAGACGCTCAACGACGAGACGATCGTGTTCCGTCGCTGATCGTCTTCCGCGAACAGCACGGCGACATTGATGTGGTGCATGACCAGGAACACGATGCTGGGGGCGAGCAGCCGCAGGTTGTCACCCGCGCTGGTCGCGTATCGCTGTCCGAAGACGAAGCCGGCGATCGGATTCGCTGCTACTACGACCACGAGGACCGGCGGGGTGAGGACAGCAGCGGTACGCAGCACGTACCGCCGCCACGGATCCCATAGAAGGTGTCGTCCCCGCACCTGCAGCCGGCTTATGTGAGGGCTGATCGTCGCCAGCAGGATCGCCCCGAAGACCGCGCTGGCATCGACCACGCGATAGGCCGCGGCGTATGGCGCGGTCGCGGCGCTACCCCGCAGCGTGTGGAGGATCACGATGTCGAACTTGTAGTAGATCGTTCCCAGTGCGCCGAGAAGCAGGTAGGGAGCAGCTTGTCGGATCCATTGCTTCGCTGCTACGCCGCTCGGCCGATGGAAGGTTCCACTGTGATGCCGTGTCCAAGTGACGACGTGGAAGGCGAGCTTGGCCGCTGCCGCGACCGCCATCCCAGCCACGGCGACTGCCGGAGTGGGCCCGATCACCAGCAACAGCCCGAGGCATGTCAGCAGCACGACCGCCTCGATTTGCTGGCCTGCCGCCATTCGCGGGGCCCGTTCCATGCCGATCGCCGCCGATTCAAAACCGAGTGCCAGCGCCTGCAGCCCCAGTGCCGCGACAAAGGCTGGTGCCAGCCAGCCGTTCAGCGGCAGCAGTCCCACCAGCGCCGCGAGGCCGCTCAGTATTACGACCGCCACCACGATGACCGCGCGCACCAGCAGAAGCTGATCGATAAGTTGCATGGCCCTCTCGGGCGCGCGCGCAACGTCGCGGATCAGCAGCCTCGTGAATCCGCCGTCAGCCACGAACAGAAGGACGCTCACGAGGCTGACGGTGAACGCGAAGTCTCCATAGCCCTTCGGCGTGAGCTGACGGATCAGGACGAGCGCGTACACGGCCACCGCCGACCGAATTGCTCCCTGGCCGAAGGCCATGATCAACCCCAATCGCAGAAGCCCGGCGATACGCCATCTGCGCAGCAACCGACCAATGCCCGGAGGAGCCGCGTTGACGGGCCGCGCGCGGCTCACCGCGGCTTTCGCAGTCGCACGAACTCGCGCAGCGAGACGCTGAGCGGATCGATGACGCCTATCCGGCGCAGCTCTCGGATCGACCGACGCCTCCTGCCTCGGACGAAGCGCCGGGTTTTCCGATAGCGAGGGAGCGCCCCCAGTGCCGCCGCCGTTCCGCTTAGCTTGCCGCGGGCGCTGACCAGCGCCTGGCGAAGCTCACCGCGGGCCAGGAAGACCAGAACCACGGCGACGTCCTGCGCAAGCGACAGCGTCCAGGCAAAGACGAGATTCCCCCAGTCGTAGGACTTGAAGGTGATGATCAAACGGTTACGGGAGCCGTAGTGATAGCGCCACTGCTCCAGCGGGCTTCCAGTCGTCGCTCCGAAGGCATGAAGCACGACAGACCCCGGGACAAACCGCACCCGGTAACCCTCGAGCCATGCGCGGAGGCACAGGTCAGTGTCTTCGAAGTACATGAAGAAGCCATCATCGAAACCTCCGGAGTCCAGGAACCAACTTCGCCTGACAGCCATGCTCACGCCGGATACGCCGGGCACGTCGCGAGCGCGAAGATTGGCCGCAGTTCGCGGAAGTTCGAAGCCGATGTCCTTGCTCGCTCCGGAGATGGCCAACCGTGTTCCTGCTGTGTTCACGATGTGCGGCCGGCTCTGAAAGACGGTCAGTCCACCGGCGATGACGACATCGGCATTTTCGCGAAGAACTGTCACCAGCGAGCTGCTCCAGCCTGGAGTGACGATTGTGTCGTCGTTGAGAAAGATGATCGTTTCGCCACGAGCTCTCCGGGCACCGATGCTGGCCGCGGCGGGAAAGCCGTGGTTGTCCTCGAGTTCGATGACGACGGCGTCTGGCCATGTTGCACGGATCCACGGGCCAGACGAGTGGCGCGAGCCATTGTCGACCACGATCACCTCGGCGTGGGTGTCACCGACTTCTGAGGCAATCGACTCGAGACACGGGTTCAACAGCCGCTGACCATCGCGAGTGACGATTACGACCGACAGATCGGGCGACCGGTCAGTCGCGATCGAGACACCTTCCGCACTGCGCCGGTTCATCATCATCGATCGCCGGAGCGTACGCGGTTCTAGCCACAGGCGGCACTTGAGGACTTCTCGGCTCGTGGCGCCGAGCAGACCTGACTATCCTCCCTTCCTTGTCGGTCCCAGTTCGCCAGGAGCACTTGACCACAAACGCTGCCCTCACAGCGCCTGCGGGCGGGACAGGGAGCCCCGTCGCGACAGTTTTGCGCGGCGCAGCGCTAACGGCTGTGGCGGTCGTCGGTGTCATATGTGCCAGTGCTTGGCCAACGGTCGCCGTCGCCCTGGCGCTGCTCATCGTCACGGTCGCTCTGGCCTGGCGCGCCCCCTCTCTTGCCTTCCTGGTCGCGCTCCTGGTCAGCGCCACGGTCGGAGTTCTCAAGGCGCGACTGGGTGCGGAGCAGGCGCCCTCGCCGGATACCTTCGGTGCGGCCTACATCGACATCCTCCTGCTGATCAGCTTCGTCGGCCTAATGTTCTCGGATCGCGGGCGCTCACTGCGGGCGCTGTGGCACGCCGGCGGGCGCTCCGAGCAGGTCGTGTGGACACTGCTGTTCGCTTGGCTCGTGATCTCGGTGCTGCAGATTCCTGAGAGCGGCCATCTGACGCAAGCGGTGAAGGGCTTTCGCTTGACCCAGGCCTATGTCCCGTTGGTGCTCGCCGGGATCGTCGTGTTTCCGCTCGCGACCGACCGCGAACAGCTCACGGATTGCCTGCTTGCGGTGTTTGCGGTGATTGCCGGCTACGCTGCGCTACGGGCCGTGATCGGACCGGCGGCTTGGGAACGTGTTTACGCGCTGTCCCAGTCGCAGCAGGCCCAACTCGCCGGTCTCTTCAGGGACATCGGCTCGTTCAACTCGCCGCAGGACATGGTCAGCTACCTCGCTCCTGCGGGGGTGTTCGCGTTGATCGTTGGGCTGCTCGACGCGCGCGTCCGGACGTTTGCCTGGTTGACCTTCCTGCTGGCCGCTGCTGCGGTGGTCGAATCGTACGTTCGGATAGGCCTAGTCGCCGGCGGCGTGGGCGTTGGCGTAGTCGGCGTCCTCGTGCTGCTGTCAAAGACGGTCTCGCGCCGCGCCAGGATCGTGGCGGTGCTGGTCACGCTCCTGGTTGCCGGCGCCGGCTACTCCGCCGCGATAGTCGCCGGCGCTGCGTCTCCTGTCACCGCCGAAAGGGCAGGAGGCTTGAATCATCCGCTCTCGGACGCGTCGATACAGGATCGATGGACGCGATGGAAACATGCCGCGCGCACGGCGCTCGACCATCCGCTCGGGACCGGGATCGGGACGGTGGGCAGCGCCACTGGCAGCGCGTCGACGTTCGCTCGCCGTGGGACCGGCCGCTACACCGACAACTCGTACCTCAAGGTTCTCGACGAGCAAGGGATCCCGATCGGATTGCTGTTCATCATCGGGATCATCGGAACCGTATTCCTTCTCGGACGCCGGCTGACGCGTGCTGGACCCTTGGGTGATCCCGTGGCTGCCGCCGGGCTGGGCGGTTTCGTCGCCTTTCTCACCCTTTGCATCCTGGGGGAGTACGTCGAGTGGCCGGGCAAGGTGGTCGCCTGGACGCTACTGGGCATCGCGTTGGCTCACGGGTATGGGCTCGTTGACCGGTCCCGCGCCAGCAATGTCTCCGTATCACGATAGCCGGGCTGCGCCCGTGGGAGACCCCAGTGCGCAGCGAGCGGACGTGCGGATCTCAGCGGCGATCGTCAACCTCAATCAACGGGAGTACACGCTGGCTTGCGTCGGGTCCGTGCTCGACGCGCTCCAGGTAGTGGACGGACCGTCGGAGGTCGTCGTGGTCGACAACGGATCGACGGATGGTTCCAATGAAGCCCTAAGGGCGACCTTCCCGCAGGTTCGTCTGATCGAGATGGGCGCAAATGTCGGCTTTCCTAAGGCTGCGGCGACTGCCGTTCGGGCCTCGAGCGGCAAGTGGATCCTGTTCGTGAACAACGATGCGACGATCGAACGCGACGCGGTTGCCCTGATGCTCGCGGCGGGTGAGTCAGATCCGTCAGTCGGCAGCGTCGCTGCGACGATCGTGTTCGCTGACGGGTCGAACACCATCAACTCGGCCGGCTTTGTCGTCGACCGGCTCGGCGTAGCCCACGAACGCCGGCTCGGTGAGCAGGTCGAGGCCGTTGATTCTGTTCTTTTGGAGATATTCGGTGCTTCGGGAGGGGGCGCGCTGTTTCGCAGGCAGATGCTCGACGACATCGGTGGCATCGATGACTCGTTCTTCATCTATCTGGAAGACGTCGACGTGGCGTGGCGAGCCCGCGCGCACGGGTGGCGCGCGCTCCTGCAACCACGGGCGATCGTGCACCACCATCATTCAGCGACCACCGGACACACCTCCGACCTGAAGTACTACCACGTGGGCCTCAACCGGGTCCGCATCCTGGCCAAGAACGCGAGCACGCGCCACCTCGTCCAGCATGGCGTCGGGATGATTGCCTATGACCTCTGCTACATCGCCTACGCCGCATTGGTAGATCGCACTGCTGCGCCGCTGCGAGGTCGGCTGGAGGGACTGCGCCAATGGAGGCGCTATCGGCGTTCGCTGACGGCGACACTGGATCCGGCGGCCCTCCCACCCGCTGCCGGCCTGCGGGCAGCTCTCAGCCGCCGACGGGCATGGATGGCCAGTTCGTCGGGCGCGCAGCCTTCCGCGGTCCCCTCGACACACGGCTCGCGCTCCTGATCATTTCCCGCGCATCTGCAACTCCTGCTGACCGCGTGGGGTCCCACGAGGCTTCGGTCCGAACTCGCTGCCGTCGAATCGCGATTGCCGTCGTTGAGCACCGAAACTATGTAGCCTGCCGCCGGTTTATGCATCCAATGCGACGCCCCCTTGGAAACCAGCTACGTTGCGGCCCCTTGGCCCAGAGGCGAATGATCTCGGCCGCCGTGGCCCTTCTCCTCGTTGGCATGCTGATGGCGTGGGCTCCAGCCGCCGATGCTCGCGGCCGCAGCGTTCCCCGCGGCTTCTTTGGCACCGTCCTCAACCCGCAGGTCCTTAACGGGCCCTCCGGCCTGCTACCCAGCGCCGTGTTGGACCGGCAGATGAGCCTGATGGCTCGCTCGGGCGTCGAGTCCCTGCGCGGGACTTTCGACTGGGCATCGATCGAGCCAGCGCCCGGGGTCTTCAACTGGACGGTTACTGATGAGCTCGTAGCGGCCGCGGCACGGCACGGAATCTCCTTGCTGGCCAACGTGTTGTCCACGCCATCGTGGGCCTCTTTGAATCCAACCAGCTTCCAGAGCGGGATCTATGGTCCAAGGGATCTGCAGACCTACGCCAACCTGCTGCGCACGCTGATCGGCCGCTATGGGCCAAACGGATCCTTCTGGGCGGCGAATCGAGGGCTGCCGCGGGTGCCGATCCGCAACTGGCAGATCTGGAACGAGGAGGCGGCAGATTTCTTCTGGGCCGAACAGCCATGGCCCAAGACGTATACGACGCTGCTCCGTGCCGCCTACAGCGCAGTTCATGGTGCGGATCGAGGCGCGAAGGTCGTGGCCGGCTCCCTGGTTGGCGTTGGCTCGGACACGCCTTGGGCCGAGATGAAGGCCCTGTATGCCGCGGGAGCCAAGCGATATTTCGATGAGATTTCAGTCCACCCGTTCACCATAGATCCGCGGTCTGTCTCGAACACGGTGAATCGCGTAATCACGATCCTCAATCTGGTGCGGGGCCAGATGCGGCGCAACGGCGACGCCCACAAGCCGATCATCATCACCGAGCTCGCGTGGCCAGCCGCGCTCGGGCATGTAGCGAAGCAGCGGCTGCTCGGCCTGGAGACGACAACCCGCGGCGAGATGCTGCGCCTCCAGGCCGCTTACACCACCCTCGGGCATGAGCACGCCAAGCTGGGTCTCTCGCACGTGTACTGGTTCACGTGGGCATCTGTCTTCGATCCAAACGATCCACTTTCCGACGTGAGCTACACCTTTGCTGGGCTGTTGCGCTTCAGTGCACCCGTAACTTTCATCCCGCAGCCGCCTCTGAGCACATACTCTCGGGTCGCGCAGCAGCTCGAAGGCTGCCGCAAGAGCTCCAACGCGCTGCGGCCCTGTTAGCGCCCCGGGGGGGTCAAGTCGCCCTGGGCTCGCAATAGACAGGTTTAAGCGTGTAGCCTCTACCAGCAGCAACCTCTCCGCTGGAGGCATGAAGCCATTCCCGCCGACCCCCTTAGCCTAGGCAAGCCGCAGAACGCCGGAGATCCTGGGACGGTACGGCAACGCCGTGATCAACCCGCCGGGGCTAACGGCGATCAGCACATCAGACAGGCGCCGAGCGGGGGCCTAGCTCCCGCCACCGCGGCCCACGAGAGCCAGCTCGAGCGCTTCCAGCGCTTCGCACCGGAGCGACCAACGCGACGCGACGCGGTCTTCCGGCGACTGCTGGTGCTCGCGGATCTGCTCGCGGCGGCGATTGGCTTGGAGGCGGCGGCGCTCGTGACCAACCAGCGGCTGGTGGTAGCAAGCTGGGCCACCTTGCCGCTGATCGTCTTGATCATCAAGGTCGGAGGCCGCTATGACCGCGACGCCGTGGTCATTCGCAAGTCGACGCTGGATGAGGCGCCAGCGTTGATGGGATTGGCGGCCACCTACGCGCTGGGCTGGTCCATGGTCACCGTCCCCCTGCAGATCCATTCCAGTCGCGGCGCGGTGATCGTGCTGTGGGCAGGAACCGGCGTGTCGCTGTTCGTCCTGCGTTGCGGGGCACGGGCGTTGGGAAGGCGGCTCGCGCCGGCGGAGCGGCTGCTGATCATGGGCAGCGAGAAGATGCACGGGAGCCTGGCCGGCCGCCTGGGGGCAGATTTTCCGGAGGATGTTGAAGTCGTCGGCTTCCTGCCACTCGGCGAGGCCGGACGGGCTGCGGACTACGCAGATCAGCCCGAAAGCGAGGATCTAGGCCTTTCCGGCGACGATCTGGCCGCGGTCGTGGAGGCGCTCAACATCGACCGAGTGATGGTGGTCCCCCTCAGCGACGATCATGAATCGACCCATGAGGCCGTGGCCACGGCCAACGCGGTGGGCGTGAAGATCTCGATCGTGCCCAGCATCTTCGAGGTCATCGGCTCCTCATCGGAGATCGACGAGATCGCGGGCGTCACCATGCTGGGGCTCAGGCATCCCGGAATCAGCCGCTCCTCGGCGATGGTCAAGCGAACCATGGACATCGTTGGGGCGACGATCGGATTGCTCGTCATGACACCGCTCGGCTTGCTCATCGCCGCGACGATCAAGCTCGACACCCCTGGCCCCGTGTTCTTCCGCCAGCACCGCATCGGTCGTGACGGAAAGGTGTTTCAGATGATCAAGTTCCGGAGCATGGTCGACGCCGCTGAACAGCAGCGCCATGTTCTGGAACCGCTGAACGAGTCCGACGGGCTGTTCAAGATGAGCCGAGATCCGAGAGTTACTCGCGTCGGGAAGTTTCTGCGGCGCACCTCGCTGGACGAGCTGCCGCAGTTGATCAACGTGCTGCGCGGTGAAATGAGTCTGGTCGGCCCGCGGCCGCTCGTGCCTGAGGAGGATCAGCGGGTGGCAGGACGCCACCGTGGCCGCCTGCAGTTCTCGCCGGGGATGACGGGTCCCTGGCAGGTGCTCGGCCCGACGCGCCCCCCGCTCGGCGAAATGGTCAAGCTCGATTATCTCTACGGTGCCAACTGGTCCCTGTGGTCGGACTTGAAGTTCATCCTGCGCACCGTTGGCCACGTCACCGGGCGACGAGGGGTTTGAGCCGGCCCTTCCCGGGAGCTCGGCGACCAGCTGCGCGTGTCGCGCTGGTCCATGACTTCCTGGTCGATCTCCGTGGCGCCGAGCGCGTCTTCCTGCAGCTGTGCGAGATGTGGCCGGAGGCTCCGATCTTCACCGCCGTCTACGACGAAGAAGGAACCGAGGGCCGCTTTGCCGCTCGGACGGTGTACACGTCCTTCCTGCGGCGGCTGCGCCCGTCGGCGCGGACGTTCCGGATGCTGTTCCCCCTGTACCCGGCGGCGATCGAGTCTTTTGACCTGTCTGACTACGATCTGGTGATCTCCAGCTCCTCGGCTTGGGCCCACGGCGTCCTGTGCGCGCAGGACGCGGTCCACGTGAGCTACTGCCACAACCCGTTTCGCTACGCCTGGAACGACCGTGATCACACGATCGACAGCCGCCGTGACCCGCTCTCGCGCGCCTTCCTGCGGGAGGCACTCGGCCGCTGGCGTCACTGGGACCGAACCTCGGCCCGTCGCACCGACCGCTACATCGCCAACTCCCAGATCACCCAGGACCGGATCCGCGCCTGCTTTCAGCGGGACGCGACGGTGGTATACCCGCCGGTGGAGACACGACGGTTCTCGCCGGGCCCGGTGGGCGATCACTACGTGATCGTGTCGGAGCTGATGCCGCATAAGCAGATCGACGTGGCCATCGAGGCGTTCAACAAGCTGCGGCTGCCGTTGGTGATCGTTGGCGACGGCCCAGCCGCCCGTGCCCTGCGCCGGATCGCCGGTCCGACTGTGCACTTCACCGGCCGCGTGAGGGACAGCGAGGTTGCAGACTTGATGCAGAGCGCTCGGGCGCTGATCGTCACCGCGGTCGAGGAGTTCGGGATCGTCGCGGTGGAGAGCCAGGCCGCCGGCCGCCCGGTCATCGCCCGGGGTGAGGGAGGTGTGGCGGAGACAGTCCTCGACGGGGTGACCGGCTGCTTCTGGACCGGTGGCCCCGATGCACTCGCTCAGGCGGTTCTGCGACTCGACGATTCGGCAGTGGACCCGGATGCCTGCGTGCGCAACGCGCGGAGGTTCGATGTCGAGCGCTTCCGGGATGGGATCCGCGGCGAGGTCGAGGCAGCCCTGGACTCGTCGAAGCCTAAGTTGGCCATTCGCCAGCCGCTGGCGTCAACCCGCCTGGTGCGAATGGCCGCCCGCAGCCACCGATAACCGCCGGCGCCTTGGCTAAGCCGGCGCCGGCGCCGGGGCCGCAGGGCCACCGCTCGCCGGCGTGTCCTCGGCGGTCAGCGGCTTGGCGATGTCCTCCAAGCCCTGCCCCTCAGCCTTGATGCCGTAGATCAGCTCGACCACGCCGCCGATCATCATCATCACCGCGCCAATGATGAACCCCAGCGCCGCCTGCCAATACTTCCCGCTGCTGACCAGATGCGCGAACAGCAGCGGCCCGATGATCCCGCCGAGGCCAGTCCCCACGGCATAGAACACCGAGATGCACAGCGCACGCGTCTCCATCGGGAAGATTTCCGAGACGGTCAGATACGCGGCGCTGACCCCGGCCGAAGCGAAGAAGAAGGTGATCGTCAGCGCGATGGTCAGGCTCGTGGCAGTGAGTTCCTGTGCGCCGAACAGCAGCGCGGTGATGATCAGCAGCGTGCCGGAGAGCAGGTAGGTGCCGGAGATCATCGGCTTGCGTCCGATGCTGTCGAACAGCCGCCCGAGCACGAGTGGACCGAACAGATTGCCCACAGCGAACACGGCCAGGTAGTACGGCACATCGCCACTGGAGACTTTGAAATAGACGCCGAGCAGGTTGCCCAGCCCGAACAGGATCGAGTTGTAGAGAAACGCCTGGCCGATGAACAGCGCCAGACCCAGGACGGTGCGTTTGGGATACAGCGTCACCACCGACTTCACGGTCAGCGACAGGGGAATCACGCGGCGCTGACGGACGGTCATCTCACCCTCGGCCTCCGGGAGCTCCTGCCCGGTGGAGTCGCGCACCTCGCGCTCGATGTCGCTGACGATTCTCTCCGCCTCCTCCTCACGGCCGTGGATGAACAGCCACCGGGGACTCTCGGGCACGCTGCGACGCACCAGCAGCACACCCAGCCCAAGCACGGCTCCGAGGGCAAAACACAATCGCCAGCCGACATTGACCGCGAAGATGCTGGTGTTCAACGCCACCACTGACAGCAACGCACCACCGGCGGCTCCGGCCCAGTAGCTGCCGTTGATCCCGATGTCAACGCGACCCCGGTTGCGAGCCGGGATCAGCTCGTCGATCGCCGAGTTGATCGCAGCGTACTCACCGCCGATGCCGAAGCCGGTGAAGAAGCGGCACACGTAGAACCACAGCGGGGAGAACGAGAACGCGGTCATCACCGTGGCTAGGAGGTAGACGCCGAGCGTGATCATGAACAGCTTCTTGCGCCCAAAGCGATCGGTCAACTGGCCGAAGATCAGGGCGCCCGCACAGGCCCCGGCGACGTACAGCGACGCCGCCAGTCCCGAGACGTTGGCGGCCGAGATCCCCACGCCCGAACCCTTCTCGCCGACGCGTCCCGATATGCCGCCAACGATCGTCACCTCCAGCCCGTCGAGGATCCACACGGTCCCTAGGCCGACGATCACCTTCCAGTGAAAGCGAGACCAGGGCAGGCGATCCAGCCGCGCGGGGATCTTGGTCCGGATCGTGCCGGTCTGAACATCGCTGCTCATCTCTCCTCCTCCTGTCGCGCGGTGGCTGACGCGCAGTCTCACTACCCGCAAGCGTGAGCGCACACACCACGGCGCAGCCGGCGGGGGCGGCGCAGCGGCAGGATCAGCGTTCAGCCGCCGACCTTGGCGGCGTCTCCTCCGCGGCGGGCCGGCGCCCGAGCCGGCAGCTTCACCGGAGTTGCGTGCATCGTCCGCAACCGCACCTCACGCCACGACATACCCTCCTTGAGCAGCGCCGGCATCCCCATCAGGATCGCCGTCGAGACCTCAACCGCCTGGAGGATCACCCCGTAGGCCACCCCCGCGGGGACGCCAACGTGCCAGCCCGTGTGCAGCACCGCCGCGCAGGCGGCCTGGAACACCCCGAGGTTCGCCGGGGTGGCGGGCAGGACCGCGGTGATGTTGACCGCGAACAGCACCGCCGCCGCCGCCGCGACGTCGGCCTGGCGATCGAGCCCCAGCGCGACCAGCAGGATGTAGCAGGAGAGCCACTGCAGACCCCAGGCGGAGAGCTGAGCGAGTACGGCGGTTCCGCCGAGCCGGGGCCGGCGGAAGACGACGAGGCCGACGCGGAGCCGGGTCATCATCCCACGGGCGACGCTCACGGCATCGTGCACCCGGGAGGAGCGGGAATCACCGGGACGGCCGGTGCCGGCTCGCAGCAGCACGGGCGCCACCAGCACCACGATCAGCAGCGCCAACGGGGCGATCGCGGCCACCAGGAGCGCATCCTGATGGCCACTGAAGAGGTCGACCGAGGAGAACATGACCGACCCGAGCACGATCAGCGCGACGATGTTCAGGAGCGTCTGGGAGACGAGCGTGCCGAGCACGATCGGTAGGTGCTCGCGCGGACGGCCGGAGCGCCGAGCGACCACCAGCGCACGGGAGGGCTCCCCCAGACGGGCGGGCAGCGTCGAGGACATCAGTACGCCGATGAACGTCCCCTGCATCGCGTCAGCAAGGCGAATGCGGGCGCGTGGAAGCGCGGCCCGGAGGATGGCGTGCCAGGAGACGGCGCGCAGCAGCATCGAGCTGCACATCACGCCCAGTCCCAGGATCACCAGCGTCGGGCTGGAGTTCAACAGCGCCGAGGTGATGTTGCCCAGCCCGATCTTCTTCAGCGCGAACCAGCCCAGCAGCACGCCAACGAGCGAGAGCGCCCCCAAGCCGCCCCGGCGCAGCCCCGCAACCACCGGGCGGCGCCCCCCGGCTAGAGGCGGCTCCAGACTCGGCAATCGCCGGGCGGGCGAGTGCGGACGAAGGTCGGCCGCCCGGGCCCCGACCTTCACGGCAACGCGCTGGGACGTGCCCGCGGGCGCCGGGGTGGCGATCGCGTCCTCGTAGGCCTCCATCACCTGCTCGGCCACCCGTGGCCAGGCAAAGCGCGCCACGTCGGCGGCGGCCGCAGCCGCCATGCGCGCCCGCCGCTCCGGCTCCTCGTACAGGTCGCGCAAGGTCTCGGCCAGGGCCTGGGCATCGGCCACCGGCACCAGCAGCCCGTCGATGCCGTGGCGCACGACATCGCGATAGCCGGCGATATCGGAGGCGATCACCGGCGTCCCGGCCGCGAACGCCTCCGTCAACACCATTCCGAAGCTCTCCCCCCCAAGCGACGGTGCGCACAGCACGTCGGCGTCCTCCAGCACGCGCTGCTTGAGCGACTCGTCGACCTTGCCGAGGACGGTGACGCCGCTTGGGTCCACCAACAGCGGCGCCAGCTCCTGGGGCGAGGGGCCGATCACCGTCAGCTCGGTCGGGATGTGCTCGCGCAACGCCTCGAACGCCTGCAGCAGCAGCGGCAGCCCCTTGCGGGGAACCGCCTGACCGACGAAGGCAATACGCAGGCGCTGACCGGGGACGCGCGCAGCAGCCCCGGCCGCACGGTCAAGGTCGACGTGGACGCCGTTGGGGATTACCCGATAGTGGCCGCCGAACCACCGCCGACCGGTCCACGCGGCCGACTGCGAGACGGCGATCCGCACGTGCAGGCGGTTGAGCACCCGCCGGGCGCCAAACAGGTTGGCGATTCCGTTGGGAACCTGCTTGTTGGAGTAGGAGTGGAACGTGCCCACCAGCGGCAGGCGCGTCGAATCCGCAGCCACCCAACCGGCCAGCGGGGCCACCGGTTCGTGGATGTGCACCACGTCGTAGTTGCCGGTTCGCAGCTCGTGGTGCATCGTCGCGACCCCGTAAGGGGTGATCGACAGGTTCGACACCGCCCCGTTGGCCTTGAAGCCCACCGTGCGTCCGAGCGAGACCAGGTAGCCGGGTGCCGGCATCTGCTGCGGTTGCGCCCCGCGATGCAGCGCGACGGAGAGCCGGCCAGGAGGGTCGAACGGCGCCAGCACCCGCACGTAATGGCCTTGGTGGCGAAACTGCTCCGCCAGGGCTTCGATGTGTCGCGTCACCCCGCCCGGATACGTCCACGAGTACGGCGACACGAGGGCGATACGCATCGCTTTCATGGTAGTGCCTGGGGCACTCGGATGACAGGATTTGCTTGGCTTATCATGGAACGTCGATGCCGACCCGCCACTTCGTCAAGTACACGTTCCTGAAGGTGGATCCGGCCTGGCGACGAATGGACGACGAGCGTCGCTCCGTCGACAAGCGTGAGTTCATCGCCGCTTGCGAGGACTTCGCCGACGGCCACTTGCTGCGGGCGTTCTCGCTCGTCGGCACGCGCGGCGACGCGGATCTGATGCTGCTCAGCCAGGCCCAGAACCTCGAGCGGATTCACGAGTTCCACGTCGTGCTGGCCCAGAGCGGGTTGATGAAGTGGTGCACGGTGCCGTACTCGTTGCTGGCGATGACCAAGCCCTCGGAGTACTCCGACGAGTCGCGCCTGGAGGTTCGACCCGCGCACGGTAAGTACCTGTTCGTCTACCCGTTCGTCAAGACGCGCGAGTGGTACACGTTGCCCGGCGAGCAGCGTTGGCGGATCATGCAGGAGCACATCAAGATCGGGCGCGAGTTCCCGTCTGTCGATCTCAACACGAGCTACTCGTTTGGGCTGGATGATCAGGAGTTCGTGGTCGCCTTCGAGACCGACAACCCCGCCGACTTCCTGGACCTGGTGCAGCGCCTGCGCACCACCCAGGCCAGCGCCTACACCAAGCGTGACACCCCCACGTTCACGTGCATTTCATGCTCGGTGGAGCGCGCCCTGGGAGCGCTCGACGGTGCCGCGCTGACGCTGCTGGAGGCGCCAGACTGATGAGCCTCGACCCGGCCAAGCTGGCGGGAGATTACGACCAGGTCCGCGACTTCACCGTGATCGGCGCCGGACCGGTCGGGCTCAGCACCGCGTTCTGGGCCGGGATGCGCGAGGCCGACGCCAGGATCATCGACTCCCTGCCCGAGCTCGGCGGGCAGTTGACGACGTTGTATCCGGAGAAGTGGATCTTCGACGTCCCCGGCCACCCGAAGGTGCTGGCCAAGGATCTGGTTGAGACCCTGCGCGTGCAGGCGCTGGAGCAGTTCGACGTGCCCGTGCACCTGAACACCACCGCGGAGACGATCTCCTGGGAGGGCGCGGGCGCCGACCGAGTGGTGGTGCTGCACACCGATCGTGGTGAGCTGCGCTCTCGCGCCGTGATCATCGCCGGCGGCCACGGCGCCTTCGAGCCCAAGAAGCTGCCGGGATACGACCTGACCCCGTGGGAGGGGCGCGGCGCGCACTACCTCGTGGGCGAGAAGTCGGTGTTCGCTGGTAAGCGAGTGATGATCGTCGGCGGTGGCGACTCGGCGATGGACTGGGTGATCAACCTGCTCGACACCGCCAGCGAGATCAGGGTCGTGCACCGTCGCGAGGGCTTCCGCGCCCACGAGCTCACCGTGGGGCAGGTGATGGAGGCTGCCGCACGCGGTGACGTGGCCCTGCACGTTCCCTTCCAGATCCGTGAGGTGCTGGGCGACGGAAGCATCGAGCGCGTGCGGCTGTTCCACTCCGAGGACGAGGCCGACGAGCTGGAGGTGGAGGTCGACGCGATCCTGCTCCAGCTCGGGTTCAAGACCGCACTTGGCCCACTGAAGGACTGGGGCTTCGAGGTGGTCAAAGGCGCGATCGCCGTCGACGGCGTGATGAAGACCTCCCTGGAGCGTGTCTGGGCCTGCGGTGACATCACCACCTTCGAGGGCAAGCTGAAGCTGATCGCCACCGGCTTCGCCGAGGCGGCGATCGCCGTCGCGCAGGCCGTGCACGAGATCCGCCCGGAGGTCAAAATCCAGCCGAAGTATTCGACCAACACCGGCGTGCCGGGCGCGGTTGCCGGCCAGCCCTAGGCAGCGGAAGGCGGCGGCTGGCGCCCAGGCGGACCTGGACACCGTCGAGGCCGTGGCCCATCTGCGGGCGGCCGATCCGATCCTGCGCGCTGTGATCGACGAGGTCGGCGTCGACGGTCTCGGCGATCGCCGGGCCGGTCGCCCCCACGACCACTACGGAGCGCTGGTGCGCTCGATCGTCGGCCAGCAGCTTTCGACCAAGGCCGCGCGCGCGATCTACGCGCGGCTGACCGAGCGCTTCGATGGTCGTCCGCCGACGCCGGCCCAGGTTCTGGCCGACGACCCCGAGCAGTTGCGAGCGGCGGCCGGCCTGTCTCGCGCCAAGGTGAGCTTCCTGCGCTCGCTGGCCGAGCACGTGGTCGATGGCACCCTCGAGCTCGAGCACCTGGACGAGCTCCCCGACGAGCAGGTGATAGCCGAGCTGGTGGCGGTCCGAGGGCTCGGCGTGTGGAGCGCCCACATGTTCCTGATGTTCCACCTGCAGCGGCCCGATGTGCTCGCCGCCGGCGATCTCGGCATCCGTCGTGCGGTGATGGTGCGCTACGGCCTGGGCGAGCTTCCGCAGCCGGCCGAGCTCGAGCGGATCGGGGAGCCGTGGCGGCCGCATCGCACGCTCGCCTGCCTCTTCCTGTGGCGCTCGCTGGATGCAACGCCAGCGTGAGTGCGACTTTCCGCGGGTACCCAGCCGCCCTCGCGCACCCGGGACCGGGCTGTCGCCAATTCCGCTCATATACAGCAGGTTTCGCGACAGGTGAAACGCCGGGCGGCCCGCTAGCTAGACGGCTGAGACCTCTTGCTCCTCCGCCACGCGGAAGGAGGAGCCACAGCCGCAGGCCGCGATCACGTTGGGGTTGTCGACCTTGAATCCGGCGCCCTGAAGGCTGTCGACGAAGTCGATCACCGAGCCCCTGACGTATGGCAGGCTCGGGCTGTCGACGAGCAGGCGGATCCCCTTGTCCTCGAACACGGTGTCGCCGTCCCGCTGATCGTCGAACGCGAGCGCGTATTGAAAGCCTGAGCAGCCTCCGCCCCGGACCCCGACTCGGAGGCCGGCGGTCTCTGCCACAGCCGCCTGGGCGGCCAGGAACTCACGCACCTTCTCAGCACCTTTGTCAGTCAGAGTGATCATTGCTTCATTCAGTATAGCGCCGGCGACTCGCTACGCTTGAAAGGGTGACCGCAACCCCTGAGGACGTGAGCGCAACCCCCGAGGAGCTCAAGGATCGGATCGAAGCCGCGATCCCCGGCGCTCGAGCCGAGGTTACCGGCGATGGCCACCACTTCAACGCCGCGGTATCCGCGACGGCGTTCACCGGCCTGAGCCGACTCGCGCAGCACCGCCTGGTCTACGACGTGTTCGGGGCCGAGGTCGGCGGCCGGATCCACGCCCTCTCCATCCAAACCACAGCTTCGGAAACGGAGAACCAACGATGACCGACGAGAACACCAGCCCGATGCGGGAGGCGATTCAGAACGCGATCGCCGAGAACCGGGTGATCCTGTTCATGAAGGGTACGCCCGATCAGCCCGCCTGCGGCTTCTCGGCCCGGACCGTCGCGGTCCTGCAATCGCTGAACACGCCGTTCGCCGCCGCCGACGTCCTCCCCGATCCTCGAATCCGCCAGGAGCTTTCCGCCCTGTCGAACTGGCCAACGATCCCGCAGCTGTTCGTCGACGGCGAGCTGGTGGGCGGCTGCGACATCGTGATGGAGATGTACCAGTCGGGCGAGCTGCAGCAGGCGCTGGGGCTGGAGCCCGAGCCGGCGCCAGAGCCGGCACAGACGGCGCCGGCGCCGCCGCTGTCGATCGAGAACCGGCTCTGATCTGTCAGGGCGCCCCCGCGGGGGCGCCCTGCGCTCGGTCCTGCAGATGCTCGAGGATCCGGCGTGAGTCGCAGATCACCTCGCCGTTGATCACCAGCAGCGGCACGCGAAGCTGACCGCTGAGCGCCTCCACCTCCGGCCGGCGTGATCGTCGTTGCGGTACGACCACCTGCTCATGCGGGATCCCCTCGCGGGTCAGCGCCCGGGCCACCTTGCCGCACGGACACAACCAGTTGGTAGGGGTACTGCAGCGATACAGGGTGGCCATGTGAGCGCAGACGATAGCCCGGGACCGGCCGACGAGCGGAGACTTCAGCGAGGTGACCAGCTTCCCGTGGGCGGGACCGGCAGCGCCGGGCAGCCTGGCGTGGGCCGAGACACCGCTGATAGGGTGGCGCGCGCATGGGCGTGGCCATCGTCACCGACACCTGCCACTACCTCGGTCGCGATCTCGTGCAGCAGCACGGCATCCACGAAGTCAGCCTCTACGTCCACTGGCAGGGCGAGACTCAGCGGGAGAGCGAGATAGGCGACCTCGACGGCTACTACCGGAAGCTGGCCGCGGCCTCCGATCTCCCCACGACCTCCCAGCCGTCGATCGGCGACTTCCTCGCCGTCTACGAGTCGCTTCTGGACGAAGGTCAGGACATCGTCTCGATCCATCTGGCCGGCGGGATGTCGGGCACGGTTCACTCCGCCGAGCAGGCGCGGGATCGCTTGGGCGAACGCGGGAACCGCGTGCACGTGCTCGACTCGGCCAGCGCCTGCGGCGGCCAGGGACTGGTGGTGCTGGCGGCGGCGGCCGCGGCCCGAGAGGGCGTGGATGCTGCGGCGGTGGCCCAGCGCGCACAGCGGGCGCGGGCGGAGCTGAAGCTGTGGTTTGCGATCGACACGCTCGAGTACCTGCGCCGCGGCGGTCGGATCGCCGGGGCACAGGCGTGGCTCGGGTCGGCGCTGAGGATCAAGCCGATCCTGACCGTGGAGTCCGAGATCACCCCGGTCGAGCGCGTGCGCACCTCCAGGCGCGCATTCGAGCGAATGGTCGAGCTGCTGGTCAGCTGCCACGAAGCCGGCGCCGACGGATGGATGGTCCAGCACATCCAGGCTCCCGAGGAGGCCGCGCGGCTGGCTGACCGCGGCCGGGACATCTTCGGTTCTGAACCGGTGGTAACTGCCGAGATCGGACCGGTGATCGGAACCCACGTGGGGCCAGGGCTGCTGGGCGCGGGCGGAGTTCCTAGGTCGTTCCTGTAGCGCCGGCGAACGCTTTGCCGCAGGAACCTCCACGCAAGCTGCGAATACCTCAACATCACGGGCAGATCCTGCCATCGTGGCGTTCAGAATCTGCTTGCGCGGAGTGAGACCAGAACTCTGATGGGCGTTTTCCCGATAGTGGCCGTCCTTGGCGTCGCCTGGATCTCGCTCGTGGTCGTGATCCTGACCCTGTGCAAGGCGGCTTCTCAGGCCGATGCGGCCTCAGACGCGGCCATCGAACGCGCGCGGTCAGGACGCGCCTCCGCTGCGAGCGCGCATCCCGCGCTGTTCTGAGCCCTGGAGCTCCTCACCCGCCCGCGCTAAGCGACGCTCAACGGTTGCGCCGACGGCGCCCGATCGTCAGCGCGCCGACCGCGGCGACGCCCCCACCAATCACGAAGCCGGCCACCGCCGCGCCAATCGTCAACTGCTGTCGGTGGCGTCGTAGCTGCGAGCGCCAGTCGGTCATCCGCATGACCTCAGCTCGTAGCGTCGAGAGCGAGGTTCCAAGCTCCTGGCGGTTGTGCTCGATCGAGGCCCGGATCTCCTCCGGAGAGCGGTCTGGCATCAGCTGACTCCCTCGGGATTGGGCGAGGTCACGGTCTCGCGGATCTTCTTGGCCTCGTCGATGGCCATCGTCGGCTTGGGCGCCCCGACTTTGAGCTTGCGCAAGGCGAACAGCAACGCACCACCGGTGAGCACCAACAGCAACACGAACACGATCGCGAAGCCGAGCCAGATGCTTGACAGCAGCGAATTGAGCCCCCAGGCGAGGGTGCCCAGGCCGAAGATCAGGGCGAAGATCCCGAACACCGCGCCCACGGCGACCGCCGCGGCGCCCCGCGCCAGGGTCGAGACCTTCTGCGTCACCTCGGCCCGAGCCAGCTCGATCTCCTCGCGCACCAGCAGCGTGACCCGCTCGGAGACCTCGGTCACCGTGGTCGCAAACCTGTCGGGTTGATCGTCTCTATCGGGCAAGGCGCTTGAGGATCAGGGCGAGCACGAGGCCGCCGGCGAAAGCACCACCGATGGCGACCTCGGGACGGTCCGCAGCTGGCGTGTCGCCCGGGGCCGGAGGCGGAAGCGGTGGAGGAGGCGCAGGCGGCGGCAGCGCGGCTGCCCCGGCCGCCGGGGCCTGCGAGACGGAAGTGGAATCGGACGCTAGCTCGGAGTGAGAGAGCTCCGACGCCGCCGCGGGAGCGGTTGGCGCCTCTGGCGCCGATGTCGGCGGGATCGGGGCCGGAGCGGGTGCTCCTGGCGCCTCGATCGAGGCCCCGGAGGTGGCGTCGTTCACCGGCGGCGGGACGGTCCGCTCATCCTCGCTGGCTGGCGGCTGCTCGCTCACTCCGGCGGCTCTTCCCCGAACACGCGCTTCCAGATCAAGGTGGCGCTGCGCGTCGTGGCCACGCTCGCGAGCGCGCCAATTCCAGCCAACAGCCCCGACCACATCAGGCGCTTTACCAGTGGACTCTCGGTCATCCCGGGGGGATTCAATCAGACTTCGCGGACCTCACCGCTGAAGGCCGCGGCAGATCGTCTCGACGATCAGCGTCTTGGCCTGCTCGAACTCATCCTCGCCGAGCGGAAGGCTGTCGAAGATCCAGCCGGTCAGGACCTGCTCGATCGATCCGTAGAAGGCCAGCGCGGCGAACTCCGGTGTGATCTCGGGCCGGAACACGCCGTCCTGCTGGGCGCGCTGGACGATCCCGGCGATCTGCGCGTAGGCGTCCCGGATCTTGGCCAGGTGGGTGCGACCGAAGGTGTTGGCCGCGCGCGTGACCTCGACGATGATCACCTTCATCAGCTCCGGATCACGGCGGTAGGACTCGACGATGAACGACGCGATGGCATAGAGCTTCTGCTGCGGGGAGTCCTGCGAGGCATCGGCCTCCGCGATCGCCTCGAGCATCACGTCCCAGCGCTCCAGGAACAGCGTGTCGAGGATCTCCTCCTTGGAGGAGAAGTAGTGGTAGACGAGGCCATAGGCGACGTTCGCCTCGTCAGCGATGTCCGAGACCCGGCAGGTGTGAAAGCCCTGTCGGGCGAACACCCGCACGGCAGCATCGAGGATCAGGCGCCGCTTGTCCACCGCCGCGGTCGCCATCATCGGCCGTGGGCATAGTCGAAGTCGCGACGGTGCGCCAGCGACGGCAACCGGCGACGGATCTCCCGCAGCGCGGCGAAATCCAGGTCCGCCACCACCGCACCCTCGGCGTCGGGTGCGGCGGCGAGTACGAGCCCCCAGGGGTCGACGATCATCGAGCGGCCGCCGCTGCGGTGACCGGGCGGGTGGACTCCGACCTGGTTGGCGGCCAGGACGAAGCAGCTGTTCTCGATCGCGCGTGCGCGTAGCAGCACCTCCCAGTGATCGCGCGTGGTCGCCAGCGTGAACGCGCTGGGGACGGCCATCACCTCTGCGCCGCGGGCCGCGAGCTCCCCGTAGAGCTCTGGAAAGCGGATGTCGTAGCAAACGGAAAGCCCGATCATCACCTCATTCCTGAGCGCCGAGACGACCACCTCGGTCCCCGGCTGCTCGGAGTCCGACTCGGCGTATCGGACTCCATCGAGCTCGACGTCGAACATGTGGAGCTTGCGGTAGATCGCGCGCGGTTGCCCGTCGGGGTCGATGTGCACACTGGTGTTGGAGGTCTTGCTCTGATCGTTCACCCGTTCGACCAGCGAGCCGGCCACGAGGTCGATGCCCAGCTCCCGCGCCACCGCCCGCGCCCAGGCCAAACAGGACCCATCCAGCGTCTGCGCCCCTGCCCGCATCTGCTCACTGGTCCCGAGCACGCTCCACTTCTCGGGCAGCACGACCAGCTCCGCTCCGCGCGATGCGGCTTGGCGGGTCAGGCGGTCGGCGGTGTCCAGGTTGCGGTCGGTGTCCTCGGTCGAGTTGAGCTGCACGACAGCAGCGAACATGGTCAAAAGCCTCCAGTCTGATTGACCAGTCAGTCAGGCCCTCGAGGCTCAAGCATACTCAAGCACGTGATCCCTCATCGCAGCCGATTCGGAGATCCGCGGCCGGCTGCGCTTGGGCGGCTGGCACTGCCTCCGGCGCCGATGCCATCACGCCAGCGACTGCGGCCGCTCAAGCGGTGGCGCTACCTCGGCGTCTACGGACCGGAGCTGATGCTATGCCTGGCCAATGTCCGCATCGGGCCGGCCCGGCAGGCCTTCTGGGCGGTCTGGGACCGCACGCAGGGAGAGCTGCACGAGCGCACGATGTTCGGGCGCGGAACGGTGCGCCAGGAGCGGGGACGAGCGCGGGTGCACGAGCCCGAGCTCCAGCTCGACCTGCGCTTCCCGGAGGAGGATGGGATCGAGACGGTGTGCGCCAGCGGCCGCAGCTATGCCTGGACGCGAAAGCAGGGTGGCGTCGAGGTGACCGGCAGCCTGGTGCTCGGCGGCCAGACTCGACCGGTGATCGGCCGCGGGCTGATCGACGATACCGCCGGGTACTACGAGCGGCACACCCGCTGGCGGTGGTCGGCGGGGATCGGACTCAGCTGCGGGGGGCAGCAGCTGGCCTGGAACCTGGTCAGCGGCGTCAACGACCCGCCGCGGGGCAGCGAGCGAACCGTGTGGATAGACGGACAGCCCGCAGAAGCCCCACCGTGTCGCTTCGCCCCCGATCTCCGCGCGGTCGACGAGCTTCGCTTTCACCCCGAGGCCCTCCGGGAGCATCGCGAGAACCGCCTGCTGGTGCGCAGCAACTACCGCCAGCCATTCGGGACCTTCTCAGGAGAGCTGCCCGGCGGAGTTGCCGTGGTCGAAGGCTATGGGGTGATGGAGGAGCACGACGTGTGGTGGTGAGGCCGGTGGCGACTCGGGGTGACTTGCGTGGTCGAAGTTCCGCATGAGCACCACGACACGCCAGGTCTTCTCTGAGGCGCGAAGCGGTCAGTCGCTCCGGCTTCGCTGGCGTCGCAGCGCCGCCAGCAACAGCTTGGAGTGCATCGCGCCGATCAGGTCGCGCAGGGGCTGCGCGCCCGAGGCGATGATCTGCACCGCCCGGTCGACATCGACCTCACCGGCGAGGCGGTCCAGCAGCACTCGTACCTCTTCTTCCACCAGCGGCTCGAGCGCCTCGCGATAGCGCAACGTGTCATAGACGGTGAAGCCGATCGCCTCCTCATAGCCGCCGGCGCGAAAGCGGGAGATCGCCGCGATGATCGCCACGTCGTTGGCGTCGTACCCGCGCGCGGTGGGGCTGAGCACGCCGATCTCCGCCAGCCGAGCGAGCACGTTGGCCGGGACCTCGTAGGTCTCGCCCACGGCTGCCGCCGAGCTGCGTCCGGATTCGCCCGCCTCGATCGCGCGCTCCAGGATCCGGTCCTCCACCTCGATCATCCTCGCCGCCCGCGCGGGATCGTCGCTGACCAGCTCGCGGATCAGCCGCAGCGGCATGAAGCGCTCCTCCTGCAGGCGCTTGATCAGACCGATCCGCTGCACATAGCTGGAGGGGTAGTAGGCCATGTTGCGACTGGTGCGCACGACCTCATCGTCAGGGCCGAGCAGGCCCTCGCGCAGGTAGTGCTTGATCGTCCCGGCGCTGACTCCCGAGCGCTCGGCCAGCTCGGACATCTTGAGCCTGCCCGGCGCGGGCGCGACCATCAGCTCAGGAACGAGCCCTGAACGGCGCCGGTGGCCGGGCCGGCGGCCGCCCCGGCTCGAAGCAGCTCCGCGATCTCCCCCGGGGCAAAGCCGGCCGCCGCCAAAACCTCCTCGGTGTGCTCCCCCAGCGCCGGGCCGGGGGCGCGGGTCGGGGCCGCGGGGGTGCGAGTGAGCTTCAGCGGCGCGCCGAGGAGCTTCACCGTCTGCCCGGCGCCGGGCTGCGCCAGCTCCACCACCATCTCGCGCGCCGCAACCAGCTCGGAGGCCAATACCTCGTCGAACTCCAGGACCGGCTCCAGGCAGCAGTCGTGGTTGGTGGCGAACTCCCGCCACTGCTCTCGGGTCCGCTGCGCGAACACCTCGGACACGGCCCGGTGGGCCTCGGAGCCAGGGGGATCGAAGGCGTGTTCGAGCAGGTCCTCTCGGCCAACCCCGCGACACCACGCCGACCAGAACTTGGGCTCCAGCGCTCCCAGCGTGACGTAGCCGTCGGCGCATCGGTAGGGCCGGTAGCAGGTCGCCGACCCAGCGAGCGTCAGCTGCCCCCGCCCCGCCCGACCGCCAGCCAACGTGTCTGCGGCCACCAGCGCCAGCCACGACAGCGAGCCGTCGAACATCGAGCAGTCCACCAGCTGCCCCTCTCCGGAGCGCTCGCGCTCGCGCAGGGCGACAAGGATCCCGACGACGCCCATCAGCGCCCCGCCGCCGAGATCGGCGATCTGGCCGGCGGCCTGGACCGGCGGTCCATCGGCCTCGCCGGTCAGCCCGAGCACGCCGTTCAACCCCAGGTAGTTGATGTCGTGGCCCGAGCGGTCGCGGTTCGGCCCGTCCTGGCCGTAGCCGGTGATCGCGCAGTAGACCAGCCGCGGGTTGACCTCCCGCAGCCGTGCATAGCCGACGCCCAGCCGGTCCAGCACCCCCGGCCGGAAGGATTCCAGCAGCACATCGGCCTCGCGGGTCAGCCGCAGCAGCACCTCCCGTCCCGGCTCGGTCTTGAGGTCGAGCCGGATCGAGCGCTTGCCGCGGTTCAGCGCCAGGAACAGCGCCCCACGGGCGCTCGGCTCGGCGCCCTCGTAGTACGGCGGGGACCAGCGGACGTAGTCGCCCAGCCCGGTGTCCTCGACCTTGATCACGTCGGCGCCGAAGTCGGCCAACAGCAGCGAGCAGAACCCGCCGGGGAGCAGCCTCGACAGATCTAGCACCCTCAGGCCTTCAAGCGGGAGCGTCATGCGGCGGTGACCTGGCGCGGGCGGATCCCGAGCATCGTCCGCGCCTGCTCAACCGTCGCCGGCGTCCGACCCAGGTCCCCGGTCAGCTGTCGCGCCTTGGCGATGAGCTCTCCGTTGGACCGGGCCATGCTTCCGTCGGGGAGGTAGAAGTTGTCCTCCAGTCCGACGCGGATCGAGCCGCCGAGGGTCAGCGCCGCGGCGACCAGGCCCCACTGGCCGCGACCGATCCCGATCACCCCCCAGTGGTGGTGCCCGGCGGGCAAGTTGTCGGCCATCGCGGCCAGGTTGCGCGCGGTCGGGGGCACGCCTCCGAGCACGCCCATGACGAAATCGGCGTGCAGCGGTGCCTCCAGCAACCCCATCTCGACCAGCGGCTCGAGCGATCCGACGTGGCCGAGGTCAAAGCACTCGTGCTCGGGCTTGATCCCCAGCCCCCGCATCGCCCGGAGCAGCTCGATGATTTCGTCGAACGGGTTGGCGAAGACGAATTTGAACACGAAGTCCTTGCGGCTGCGCGAGTACTTGGCGTAGTTCATCGACCCCATGTTGAGCGCCGCCACCTCAGGGGGACACGCCTCCAGATAAGCCACGCGCTTGGCCACGGGCACGCCGACGGTTCCGGTGGAGAAGTTGATGATCGCCCGGTCGCCGACCTCGTCGAGGATCGCCTGCCGGATCGCCTGGAAATCCTCGACCTCGTAGCTGGGGGCCCCGTCGGGAGTGCGGGCGTGGATGTGGATGTGGACTCCGCCCTCGTCGACGATCCGTCGTGCCTCGGCGGCGTACTCCTGAGGTGTGTAGGGGATCGCCGGACATTGGTCGCGGTTGGCGATCGAGCCGGAGATCGAGCAGGTGATCACCACCGGATCGTCGAGGCTCATACCGGCACCACCCCGTTTCGCTTCCACGGTCGCGCCACCCGCTTGCCCGCGGACAGCTCCAGCGCCCGGCAGATCGTCGCGCGGGTGTGTCGGGGGTCGATCACGTCGTCGATCATGTCGTTGCCGGCGGCGACGTAGACGTCGATGATCTTACGAAAGCTCTCGATCAGCTCCTGGCGCTTGGCTGCCGGATCCTCGGCCGCCTCCACCTGCTTACGAAAGATGATCTCAACCGCGCCCTCGGCGCCCATCACGCTGATCTCAGCGCTCGGCCAGGCGACGATCAGGTCGGGCTCATAGGCGCGACCGCACATGACGTAGTAGCCGGCGCCGTAGGCCTTGCGCAGCACCACGGTGATCTTCGGGACGGTGGCGTTGGCGGTGGCGTAGAGCATCTTGGCCCCGTGGCGGATGATCCCCGCCTCCTCGACCTTGGTGCCGACCATGAAACCGGGCACGTCCATCAGGTAGACGAGCGGGATCCCGTAGGCGTTGCAGAGGTTGATGAACCGGGCCGCCTTGTCGGCGGAGTCGTTGTCGAGGATCCCGCCGAGCTGCTTGGGTTGGTTGGCGACGATTCCGGCCGACCGGCCGCCGAAACGAGCCAGGCAGGTGATGATCGTCTTGGCCCACTGGGGCTTGAGATCGAAGTACGTGCCATCGTCGACGATCCGGCGGATCACCTCGTACATGTCGTAGGGCTTGCGGTTTGATTCCGGCAGCACGTCGAGCAGCTGCTCGTCAGCCCGGTCGACGGGGTCCTCACACGGCACCACCGGCGGTGGCTCCTGGCAGTGTTGGGGGAAGTAGCTCAGGTACTGCTTGATCGACGCGATGCACTCGGCATCGTCGGCCACCTCCAGGTCGCCGACCCCCGACTTACGGCAGTGCACGCGGCTGCCGCCGAGCTGCTCCTGGGTCACGTCCTCGCCGACCGCGGCCCGGACCAGATGTGGACCGGCCAGGGCCATCGAGCCACGGCCCTTGACCATTGGCACGAAGTCGGCCAGCCCGGGGATGTAGGCGGTCCCGGCCGCGCACGGACCCATCAGCGCTGCCACCTGTGGGATCACGCCGGAGTTGACAACCTCCTCGCGGAACAGGTGACCGCTGCCGGCGAACAGCGACCCCACCGCCTCCTGGATCCGGGCCCCGGCGGAATCCAGCAACCACACCAGCGGGATCCGCTTGGTCAGAGCCAGCTCGCGCAGGCGGCCGACCTTGAGCTCGCCGGTCATGCCCATCGAGCCCGCCATCACCGTGAAGTCGTAGGCGGCGACGGCAATCAACCGGCCGAGGACCTTGCCGTAGCCGGTGATCACGCCGTCGGCCGGCGCCTCCCGCCCCTCCATCGCCCGCTGTGAGAAGTGCGGGCGACCGTGAATCCCCAGCTCGACGAACGTGCCCGCGTCGATCAGCAGGTCCAGGCGCTCGCGCGCGGTCAGCTTGTCCCGTACGTGCTGAGCATCGATCTTCTCCTGACCACCGCCGAGCCTCAGCTGCTCGCGCCGCGCGTGCAGGTCCTCGACGAGCGGGCGCAGCAGGCTGGTGGGTGGGGAGTCGGCGGGCAACTGAGAAGTGAGACGTTCTACTGCCTACTCTGTCAGGCATCGCCGTGCGCCGTCAAGGAAGCCGGGCCCCCGCCGTAAATTGGCGCAGTGGCTGCCGTCACCGCCCTTTCCACTCCGCGGGTCGCTTCTCGAAGAACGCGCGCACGCCCTCCTGGATGTCCTCGGTGGAGAAGGCGATCGTCAGCTGCGAGCGCAGGAAGTCCAGCGCATCGGCAAAGGCCATGTCCTGCTGGCGAAAGATCGCGTCCTTGCCCAGCTTCATCATCACGGGCGACTTGGTCGCGAGCCGCTGCGCCCAATCGCGGACCACATCGTCGAACTGCGCAGCGTCGACGACGCGGTTGACGATCCCGACCTGCTCGGCCTCGTGGGCTGACAGCTGCTCGCCCAGCAGCAGCATCTCGTTGACTCGCTTGCGCGGAACATTGCGGTAGATCAGCGCCATGATCATGAACGGGAACAAGCCGACGTTGATCTCCGGCGTGCCGAACCGGGCTCCCTCGCGGGCGATGACCAGATCACAGGCCAGCGCCAAGCCGAGCGCGCCGGCAAGGACGTGCCCGTTGGCGGCGCAGATGGACGGCTTACCGAGCTCTCCAAGCAGCCTGAACAGGCGCGGAAAGCGCTCGGTGGCCAGATGCTTGTGGACGAGCGGGACCTCAGCGGCAAAGCCGCCGAGGTTGCCGCCGCTGGAGAAGACCTTGTCGTGGGTGGAGGTCAGCACCACACAGCGCACAGCGTCGTCCCCACCTGCGGCCTCCAGCGCGTCGACCAACTCCCCGAGCAACTCGTCCGAGAGGGCGTTGCGCGTCTCCGGCTGGTTCAGCGCGATGGTCCCGACGCCGGCGCCAGAGATGTCGTAGGTAACGGTTCGGTAGGCCATGGCCGCATGATGACGCCTCCGTGCGGCCCGCTCCCATCTCGAATCGGTGGCCCCGACGAGTAAGAAGTAGGAAGCTCTACTGTTTACTTTGGCGGCTCAGCCAGGTACGGTCCGGCCCATGACCTCCACCGCCAATGTCCTCAGGCCCGACTTCGCCACCCAACGAACGCATTTCATCTTCACCGACGAGCACGCGCAGCTGCGCGAATCGATTCGCCGGTTCGTGATCAAGGAGCTCCAGCCCCACGCCGAGGAGTGGGAGGAGCAGACATTCCCGGACTGGGTGTTCACACGCATGGGCGAGCTGGGGTTCCTCGGGCTGGACAAGCCGACCGAGTACAGCGGCCAGGGTGGCGACTACTACTCCAGCCTGGTGCTGGCCGAGGAGCTGGTGCACGCTCACTGCGGCGGGCTGGCCATGGGCCTGGCAGTGCAGACCGACATGGCGCTGCCCCCGATCCTGGCCTTCGGCTCCGAGGAGCAGAAGCAGGCCTGGGCGGCCCCGGCCATCCGCGGCGAGAAGATCCTGTGCCTGGGCATCACCGAGCCCGATGCTGGCTCCGACGTGGCCGGGATCAAGACCCGGGCGGTGCGTGACGAGGGCACAGGCGAGTATGTGATCAACGGCGCCAAGACCTACATCACCAACGGCCATCGGGCTCACGTGATCGTGCTCGTGACCAAGACCGATCCCGTGGATTCCGAGCGCGAGCATGCGAGCGGCTTCACCCTGTTTCTGGTGCCGATGGACGCCCCGGGGGTGATCCGGGAGAAGCGCCTGCAGAAGCTGGGAATGCACGCATCCGACACCGCACTTCTGGCCTTTCAGGATGTGCGGGTTCCGGAAACGGCGGTGCTGGGGCAGGTCGGCAAGGGCTTCTACCACATCATGTGGGAGCTCCAGGGCGAACGCCTGATCGGCGCGGCAGGTTGCGTGGCCGGGGCCCAGCACGTGTTCGACCGAACGCTGCAGTACGCGCGGGAACGGAGAGCGTTCGGACGCTCGATCGGCCATTTCCAGGTCATCCGTCACAAGTTCGCCGAGATGGCGACGAAGATCGAGACCGCTCGCCAGCTCGTCTACACGACCGCCTGGCGCTTTCAAAACGGCGAATATCCGGTCCGCGAGATCTCGATGGCCAAGCTCTATGCGGCCCGGATCTCGGTCGAGGTCGCCGACGAGTGCATCCAGATCCATGGCGGGGCCGGCTACATGAAGGAGTATGGGATCGAGCGCGTGTGGCGCGACCTGCGCCTGAACCGAATCGGTGCCGGCACCGACGAGATCATGCTCGACGTGATCGGGCGCTCCTACGGGCTGTAGCGTTCGCCGCCTGTCCACGCGAAGGAGGAGAGAGATGGCCGAGGTCAGCATCACCCCCACCGAGAATGGGCCGTACAAGGTGCAGGGTCCGGTTCAGTTGATCGATCCCGATGGCAACGCGGTCGAGGTCCCCGGGGAGACGATCTTCCTGTGCCGCTGCGGCGGCTCTACCAACAAACCGTTTTGCGACGGAACCCACTCCAAGATCGGCTTTCAGGGGGCGATCGCGGCAGTGCACCAAGCCGAGGCGGACAACTGAGCGCTCTTGCCGAGAAGGCCGGAGCGCCGGGCGCCTCCGGCCGCCATCCGCTGCCACCGTTCACCGCTGAGCACGAGGAGTTCCGGATCACAGTCCGGCGGTTCGTCGAGCGCGAGCTGTATCCCCATGCCGCCGAGTGGGAACAGGCCCACTGGTTTCCCAACTACGTGTTCACGCGGCTGGCCGAGCTGGGCTACATCGGGCTGAAGTTCCCGACCTGCTACGGCGGGGAGGACGACGTGATCGCCGACGCGGTGTTCGTCGAGGAGCTGGCGCGCTGCGGGTCCGGTGGGCTCGCGGCAGGAATCGGCGCCCACTCGGGAATCGCGCTGCCGCCGATCTGGAAGTTCGGCACCGAGGAGCAGAAGCAGCGCTACCTGGTGCCGGGAATCCGCGGCGAGAGGATCGCCGCGCTGGCCATCACCGAACCCGACGCGGGCTCGGACGTGGCCTCGATCCGCACCCATGCCAGCAAGGTGGACGGCGGCTATGTCGTCAACGGGGCCAAGACCTTCATCACCGGCGGCGTCCGCGCGGACGTGCTCATCACCGCGGTCAGGAGCACCCCAGGGGGAGGACACCACGGGATCTCGTTCCTGATCATCGAACGTGGCGAGGGCGTGCACTCACGGGCACTGGAGAAGCTCGGCTGGCACGCCTCGGACACGGCCGAGATCAGCTTCGACGACGTGTTCGTGCCCCAGGAGAACCTGCTCGGCTCAGAGCACGGCGGCTTCTATCTGATCATGGCCAACTTCCAGTGGGAGCGTCTGCTGATGGCGCTCGGCGCGATCGGCGGGATGCAGGCGGCGTTCGAGCGGACGCTGCGCTTTGCCCGGGAGCGTCGTGCGTTCGGTAAAGCGATTGCCAGCCACCAGGCGATCCGGCACAAGCTCGCGGAGATCGCGACCTCAATCGAGGCCGGAAGGGCGGTGACCTATGCGGCACTGCGTCGCTACCTCGCGGGCGAGGATGCGGTGCGGGAGGTGACGATCGCCAAGCTGGCCACGCAGCGGACCGCGTTCGAGGTGATCGACCAGTGCCTGCAGATCCATGGCGGCGCCGGCTACATGGTCGAGTACGGGATCGAGCGTGCCGCGCGCGATGCTCGGCTGGGGCCGATCGGCGGCGGCACCGACGAGATCATGAAGGAGATCCTGGGGCGAACCATGGGGCTGTGAGCCTCCGCGGGCTGCGAGACTCTGGCTATGGACTTAGCGCGCGGACAGCTGCTGATTGCCGGGCCGGCCCTACTTGACCCCAACTTCTGGCGCAGCGTCGTGCTGGTGATCGAGCACGGTGACGAGGGCGCTCTCGGCCTGGTGCTCAACCGGCCTTCGGAGACTTCCACCGGCGAGGCGGTACCCGAGCTGGGGGAGCTGGTCGACCCGGAGGAGATGGTGTTCGTGGGGGGACCCGTGCAGCCCTCCGCGGCGATCGTGCTGGCCGAGTTCGAGGATCCAGCTGACGCAGCGCTGATCGCCTTCGGACGGATCGGCGTCCTCGGGGCCGCCACCGACGACGGCGAGGAGCGCATGCCGCGCGTCCGGACCGGGCGGACCTTCGTCGGCCACGCCGGCTGGGGTCCGGGACAGCTCGATGCCGAGCTCGAGCGGGGCGACTGGATCCCGGAGCCGGCTCGTCGAGAGGATGCCTTCTGCTCGGCCCCCGAGGAGTTGTGGTCCCGGGTGCTGGCACGCAAGGGAGGGAGCTACGCGCTGATCGCGAGGATGCCGGCTGATCCGTCGGTGAACTGATGGCCGCCCGCGATCATGGCCCGGGCGGCCACGGCGGCCACGACCACCCGCGCGAGGCCGAGCAGAGCGCGCTCCGGGTGGCGTTGGCGCTGATCCTCGCCTTCATGGCGGCGGAGGTCACCGTCGGCGTCCTGGCTTCGTCACTGGCGCTGCTCTCCGACGCCGCGCACATGCTCACCGACGCCGCCGCACTGGCGCTGTCGCTGATGGCATCCCGGCTCGCTGGCCGCCCGGCACAGGGGGCGATGACCTATGGCCTCGCGCGTGCCGAGATCCTCAGCGCCCAGGCGAACGGGATCACGCTGCTCGTGCTCGCGGTGCTGATCGTCTACGAAGCGATCACGCGCCTGGCGACGCCGCCGCACGTCCACGGCGCGCCGGTGCTGGTGCTTGCGCTGGTGGGAGTCCTCGTCAACCTGACCGCCGCCTGGATCCTGCAGCCCCGCGGGCAAGGGGAACGGCGCAGCCTCAACCTCGAGGGCTCCTACCGCCACATCCTCACCGACCTCTACGGCTTCCTCGCCACCGCCGCCGCGGCCGTCGTCATCATCGCCACCGGCTTCTCGCGGGCCGACGCGATCGCCTCGATGCTGATCGCGGCGTTGATGCTGCAGGCCGCCTACGGCCTGCTCAAGGCCTCCGGGCGAGTGTTCATGGAGGCCGCTCCGACTGGGCTCGAGCCCGACCGCATCGGTCACGTGCTGGCGGCGCAGCAGGGAGTGGTCGAGGTCCACGATCTGCACGTGTGGGAGGTCACCTCGGGCTTCCCGGCGCTGTCGGCCCACGTGCTCGTGGGCGCCGGCGAGGATTGCCACCGTCTGCGCCGATCTCTCCAGCAGCTGCTGCACGACCAGTTCGGCCTCGATCACACCACGCTCCAGGTCGATCACGATGCGGCCAGGCAGCGGCCGCTGCAGATCGAGCTGTCTCCGCATGAGCGGCAATAGCGACCCGGCGCCGACCCCAGATCGCCGCGTCCTGCGGGCCCCGCAGCAAAGAGATCCCGTGGGCTAGCCGAGCCGGTGACGGGGGGTAAGCGGCGCGGGCGTCCGGGTGGCTGCCCGGGCCAGAGCCCCCGCACCACGATGACCCACCTGGGTCAGCTCACCGTGCAGGGTCCGGATCTGCATGAAGATGTAGTCGGCTGCCCGCTGCTGCTGCTCGCGGGTGGTGTGCACGAGCGCGTCGAATCGCAGTGGCTTGCCGAACATCACGGTCACGCGCGGGAACTGCAGGCGCTTCCAGTTGCGGACCTGATGAGAGCCGAGGATCGCCACCGGAACCACCGGGGCGCCTGACTCCAGGGCCAGCCGACCGATCCCGGCTTTGGCAGCATCGGCCAACTTGCCGGTCCGCGAACGGCCCCCCTCGCAGTACATGACGACCGCGCCCCCTCGCTCCAAAATCTTGAAGGCGCTGATGAATGCCTCCTCGTCGTGTTGGCCGCGTCGGACCGGGAACACGCCTCCGTGGCTGTAGATCCAGGCCCCGATTCCCTTGAACATCTGCGACTTGCCCATGAACTGCACGCGGCGACGCAGGAACACACCGGAGAAGAAGTGGTCCATGAACGAGGCGTGGTTGGGGGCCAGGATCACCGCCCCGTTGGGAACGTTCTCGGTTCCGTAGCCGCGGGCGCGGAAGAAGATCAGCGCATGCAGCGTCGTCAGCGAGCGAACCACCTCGTACACCCATTCCGGCCTATCCTGACGCACGCGGGCGTGGTAGCGGTCGAAGTGCTCCTTGGGGCGGGGATCCTTGTAGACCTGGGGCTTGAGCTCGACGTCGGACATCGTCGATTTCAGCCTAGCCCTTCCTCCCAGCCCTGCGCACGCTTCAACGCGCGGTGCCAGTCTCGCAGCAGCGCCTCGCGCTGCTGCGAGTCCATGGAGGGCTCGTAGCGGCTGCGCTCACGCCAACTGCGGCGAACGTGGTCGATCGTCCAGATGCCGGTCCCGACACCGGCCAGGTAGGCGGCGCCGAGCGCCGTGGTCTCGGCCACCTCCGGCACCACCACCGGCGTGCCGAGGACGTCGGCCTGGAACTGCATCAGCCAACGGTTGATCGTCGCCCCCCCGTCGGCACGCAACTCCACCAGCTCACGGCCGGAGGCCTGCTCCATCGCCCGTACCGCATCCACCGTCTGGTAGGCGATCGATTCCAGCGCCGCCCGGGCCAGGTGCGCTCGGCCGCTTCCGCGGGTGAGCCCGACGATCGTCCCGCGGGCGTACGGATCCCAGTGCGGGGAGCCGAGCCCGGTCAACGCGGGGACAAAGTAGACGCCGTCGTTGCCCGGCAACGATCGTGCCAGCTGCTCGGTCTCGGCGGCCCGGTCGATGATCCCGAGGCCGTCGCGCAGCCACTGCACGGCAGCACCGGTGATGAAGATCGAGGCTTCGAGCGCGTAGGAGAATCGTTCACCGATCCCCCAGGCGACGGTGCCGAGCAGCCCTTCGACGGACGGCGGCGGGGTGTGGCCGGCGTTCTGGAGGACGAACGACCCGGTCCCGTAGGTGTTCTTGCCCAGGCCGGGATCCACGCAGGCCTGCCCGAACAGCGCCGCCTGCTGGTCCCCGGCGATGCCGGCCAACGGCACCACGTGGCCGTGCAGCGCGTCGGAACGGGTTCGTCCCACCTCACCACAGCTGGTTCGCACCGCCGGCAGCGCCCGCTCGGGCACCCCGAACAGCTCCAACAGCTCGCCGTCCCAGTCGCCCACGTCGATGTCGAACAGCATCGTGCGCGAGGCGTTGGAGGGGTCGGTGACGGCCTCGCCGGTGAGCTTGAAGCTGAGCCAGGCGTCGACTGTCCCGAACATGGCGCGCCCATCACGCGCTCGCTGGCGCAGCCCGTCGACGTTGTCCAACAGCCATTCGATCTTGGTGGCCGAGAAGTAGGGGTCGAGCACCAGGCCCGTCCGCTCGCGCACGAGCTGCTCGCGCCCCTCCTGCCGCAGCTGCGCGCAGCGGCCGGCGGTCCGACGATCCTGCCACACGATCGCCCGGTGCAGCGGCTCCCCAGTGGCCGGATCCCAGGTGAACACCGTCTCCCGCTGACCGGTGATGCCCACCGCCTCGAGGTCCCCCGGCGCGATCCCGGCGTCCCGCAGCGCCTCGCCGGCGACGGCGCGGGTCACCGCCCAGATCTCATCCGCGTCGTGCTCGACCCAGCCCGGCCGGGGGAAGTGCTGCTCGAACTCGCGGTAGGAGCGCCCGATTGGCTCCCCCTCAAGGTCGAACACCAGGCAGGTGGTTCCGGTCGTCCCCTGATCGATGGCCAGGATCATCGCCGGCAACGGCCACCGCGGACGTCGAGCACCGACCGGCGGATGATCAGCCACGGCGACGCGAGCATCAGCAGGGCAGTCTAGGTCGTCGTCACAGCCCGCCGCGAGCCGCGATGTAGGCCGCCAGGCCCATCACGATCGCCAGCAGCGTTGGTGGCATTCCGTAGCGCCAGCTACCCCGCGTCGGTCGCCGGCGCGCGAGCTGGCGCCGTGTGCACGAGCTGATGAAGACGCTCTTCTCGGACATGTCTCTCCTGGACCGGCATCGTTCCTGCGATCCGCGGGGAAGTCAATCGCCGCTCCCGGACGGATCCCCCAAAGTGGGCGGAGACGTGCAGGCGCGGCGGGCAATATCCTGGCGCGGACTGGAAGCCATCCTGGAGGCTGCATGTCTGAGGTCGAGGCTCACATCACCGGCACCGTTTGGAAGATCGAGGTCGAGGTCGGCGACCCCGTGGAGGAGGGCGACACCGTGGTGATTCTGGAGTCGATGAAGATGGAGATGCCGGTCGAGGCCGAGGATCCGGGCCGCGTCAAGGAGATCCTCTGCCAGGAGGGGCAGTCGGTCTCAGAGGGCGATCCACTCGTTGTCCTCGAGTAGCCCCGCCGAGGCTGCCGAGCCCGGGGCCGGCCGACTGCTCATCGACGAGCCGGCGGCGGGAGTCGCCCGACTGACGATCTCCAATCCCGGCAAGCGCGGTGCGCTCGACCACGCGATCCTCGACGGCTTCGCCACCACGATGCCGCGCCTGGACGCCCGCTGTGTGATCGTCACCGGGGAGCAGCGGATCTTCTCCGCCGGGTACGACATCGGCGATCTCCCCGACCCGGTGTTCGCCGATGAGGCCGAGAAGCTGGTGGCACATCCGTTCGCGGCGGCGATCGAAGCTTTGGAGGCGTATCCGTTCCCGACGCTGGCCGCGCTCAACGGTCATGCAATCGGCGGAGGACTGGAGCTGGCGGTCTCCTGTGACCTGCGCGTCGCCGTCGACTCGATCACGCTGGGCATGCCGCCGGCCAAGCTCGGCCTGGTGTACTCCCACACCGGGATCCGCAAGTTCATCGAGACGATCGGCGCTCCCCGAACGCGCGAGCTGTTCCTCCTCGGCCGTAGGGTCGATGCCGCCACAGCCCTGCAGTGGGGGCTGGTCAACCAGCTCGCGCCTGGCGATGCCCTTGCCGCTCAGTCGCTCGAGCTGGCGCGCGAGCTGGCGGGGAACGCCCCCCTGGCTCAGCTCGGCAACAAGCGCGTGATCGCTGCGGTGCTGGCGGCTCAGGCCGCGCTGGACCCTGCTGTGGAGGCGGAGCTGATCGAGCTCCGCCGTCAATGCTTCTCCTCGGAGGATTTTCGCGAGGGCGTGCGGGCGTTCGCCGAGAAGCGCCCGCCCCGGTGGCAGGGTCGCTGAGCGCACACGGGTTCTTCCGCGGCCATCCATATCTTCTCGCCGGTGCCGCCGCTGATCACCCCTGAGGAGGCGCTGCGCCTGGGCGAGGCGGACGAGCCCGCAGAGATCAAGGCGCTGGTGGAGCGTGCTTGGCGAGTGCGGTTGGAGCGCTTCGCCGACGCCACTGATATGTGCTCGTTGGTCAACGCCAAGTCCGGCGGCTGTGCCGAGGACTGCGGCTTCTGCGCTCAGTCGCGTTAGGTCGAGGCGGACACGCCGATGCACGCGATGATGGAGCCACGGCAGATCTTGGAGCACGCGCGGGCCGCGGAGGCCGCGGGAGCGCATCGTTTCTGCATGGTCACCCAGGGACAGGGCCTGTCTCGGCGGGACTTCGAGAAGGTCCTGGCCGGTGCCCGGCTGGTCTCAGAGCACACCAACCTCGAGCGCTGCGTGTCGATCGGTCACATGTCGGCCGAGCGGGCAGCCGCTGCCTGGGGTGGCCGAGGTTCGCCAGCGCGGGTTCATGGTCGGCATCGAGCTGTGCCCGCGACCGGTTCACGAGCGCGTCGGGCACCAGGTCACCCTCGCCGCGCGGCGCCGAGGAGCGATCATCCGTCCACTCGGGGATGTGGTCGTGCTGATGCCGGCGTTGTCGATCTCTACCGCGGATCTGAGCCGCCTGGTCACGGTCACCGCCGGTGCGGTCGACGAAGTGAGGGGCGCCGCTCTGGCGGCGGCTGCCTAACCTCTTCGCTTCGCCTGGCGACGACCTGGTCCAGGTGCTCCCGCTAGTCCTCGTAGGGCGTGAAATCGCGCTTGCGCGCGCCGCAAACGGGACAGAACCAGGTCTCGGGGATGTCCTCGAACGCGGTGCCCGGCGGAATCCCTCCATCAGGATCTCCGTCGGCCGGGTCATAGATGAACCCGCAGGATTCGCACATCCACTTCATCGGTGTGCAGCCTAGCGATGGCGCTGACGATAGGGTCGGCAAGTGGACATCGATCGTCCGGCCCCCTCCGAAGAGATCAACTGCGGCCAGGAGACGGTGCCCCGGCTGGCGGCGACGGTGATCTTGCTCCGCGGCGGCAACGAGCGGCTGGAGCTGCTGCTGGTACAGCGCAATCCCGCCGCGCGCTTCATGGGCGGCGCGTGGGTGTTTCCGGGGGGCGCGGTCGATCGCGACGAGGGCCAAGATCAGACGGCGCTGCGCGCGGCAGCGGTTCGGGAGGTGGCAGAGGAAGCCGGCATCACGCTCATGGATCCTGCGGAGCTGGTGCCGTTCAGCCGCTGGATCACCCCCGCCGAGGTGAAGATCCGCTTCGACACGTGGTTCTATCTGGTCCTCGCGCCGCCGGGGGTGACGCCGCGGGTCGACGAACGCGAGATCGTCGACTTCCGTTGGTACACGCCCGACGAAGCGCTCGCCGCCCATCGCCGAAACGAGCTGCTGCTGGTGTTCCCGACGATCAAGCATCTGGAGCAGCTGTCGCGCTTCGCCTCGGCTCACGCGCTTCTCGAGCACGCCCGCGGGCGGGAGGTCACCCCGGTGCAGCCGCGAGTGGTGATGTCGGGCGAGATCGCCCGCGTCCTGCTTCCCGGAGAGCCTGGATACGAGCGGCCCTCTCAGGGTTGAACGTCGGGTTAACCCCCTCAGGAGCGGCTAGCACGCCAGCGAGATCGAGGATCAGCTACGTAGAGGAGTTCAGGTCGGGCAGGCCGAGGCTCTGAAGCCACCCGTTGACGGTCACGTTCAACTGCGTGAATTCGCCGGTCCAGATCAGGACTCCCATACCGATGAGGACCACGCCCCCGAAGCCGATCAGCACCGGGTAGTGGCGCTTGACCACCGCCAGCGCCGAGGTGGCCGTGCCGAAGGCCAGGCCGGTGATCAGGAAGGGCACGCCGAGACCGGCGCAGTAGATGACCAGCAGCAGCGCTCCATGGGTGGCCGAGCCCGAGGCTCCGGCCGCGGTGACGATTGCGCCCAAGGTCGGACCGGTGCACGGGGTCCAGGCCAGCGCGAACGCGACCCCGGTGATCACCGGGCCACCGCGTCCCGCGCGCTGCATCAGAGCGTCGACGTGCCACTCCCGGGAGAGGCGGGGCACGAACGGCGCGAGCACGAACAGCACCCCCATAGCGACGATCAGCGCGCCGGAGACCTTGAGCGCAGTGGGACCGGTCAGCGCCCCGTGCAGCGCCTGCTGGCCCAGCAGGCCCAAGGCGATGAAGATCATCGAGAAACTGGCCACGAACGCCAGGCTCGGCCCGATGACGCGCCGCGGGCGGATCTCAGCGGGGGTCACGCCCGCGATCGCGGAAATGTAGCCGGGAACCAGCGGCAGCACGCACGGCGAGAGAAACGAGATCAACCCCGCGGCGAACGCCACCGGAATCCCAATACCCGAGGCAGGGTCCATCGCGTCCCTGAAGGCTACTCCCCTGGTTGGGCGGGCGCCGCAGCGGAGCAGCGTCGCTCTCAGTTTGCGCCCCTTCGTCCCTCCCGAGCGGTGGTAGCGTCCCGGGAGCGGATGGCCACCACTCTGCAGAACTTCATCGGGGGGGCGTTCGTTGACAGTGCCGACGGTGAGACCGAGCCGATCCTGAACCCAGCGACCGGTGAGGTGATCGCCCACGCACCGCTATCGGGCAGGACGGACGTCGATCGCGCCGTCAAAGCTGCGCGGAGGGCGTTCGCGAGCTGGTCGACGACGACCCCGGGAGAGCGTGCCGGCGCATTACTGAAGCTGGCCGACACCGTCGAGGAGCATGCCGAGGAGATCGCCGAGCTGGAGTCCGACAACGCCGGCAAGCCGATCAACGCCTTCACCGAGGACGAAATCCCGTTCATCGTCGACAACCTACGCTTCTTCGCCGGGGCGGCGCGGTGCCTGGAGGGGCGCGCGGCGGGCGAGTACGTGACCGGCTACACCTCGATCATCCGTCGGGAGGCGACCGGCGTGGTGGGTCAAATTGCTCCGTGGAACTACCCGCTGATGATGGCGATCTGGAAGATCAGTCCAGCACTGGCGGCAGGAAACACGGTCGTGCTCAAGCCGGCGGAGACAACTCCGCTCAGCATCCTGAAGGTGGCGGAGTACGTAGCGGAGATCTTTCCTCAGGGGGTGCTCAACGTGATCACCGGCCGCGGGGATCCGGCCGGCCAGGCGCTGGTCACCCACCCGGACGTCGACATGATCTCGCTGACCGGATCGGTGACCACCGGAAAATGGATTGCGCGCGCCGCGGCGGAGACGCTCAAGCGCGTGCACCTGGAGCTCGGAGGCAAGGCCCCGGTCGTGGTCTTCGACGACGTCGAGCTGGAGACCGCGCTGGAGACGATCGCCGGGACCGGCTACTACAACGCCGGTCAGGACTGCACCGCGGCCACCCGGGTGCTCGCGGGACCAAAGGTGCACGACGAGGTAGTCAGCGGGCTGACCGAGCAGGCACAGGGTCTGGTGCTCGGGGACCCCCGTTCGGCGCAGACCACGCTCGGTCCGCTGAACTCCGCCCGCCAGCGCGCGCGCGTGGAGGGTTTTCTGCAGCGCCGGCCCGACCACGCCCAGCTCGTCACCGGCGGCGACCAGCCTGACCGGCCCGGCTTCTTCTTGGAGCCCGCGGTGGTCGCCGGACTGCAGCAGGACGACGAGATGGTCCAGCGCGAGATCTTTGGCCCGGTGATCACGGTACAGCGCTTCTCCGACGAGGAGGAGGCAATCCAATGGGCCAATGGGACTCCGTACGGCCTGGCGGCGTCGGTGTGGACTCGCGACGTCGCGCGTGCGCTGAGGATCTCCAATGCGCTGCGCTTTGGCTGCGTCTGGGTCAACGACCACATCCCTCTGGCCTCGGAGATGCCCCACGGCGGTTTCAAGCAGTCCGGCTACGGCAAGGACCTGAGCATGTACTCCTTGGAGGACTACACCCAGGTCAAGCACGTTATGTTCTCGCTGGCCTGAGGCCAGCCGCAACTTTCCCCTCCAGCGGGCGTTACAGTTCAGGTCAGGCAGCCACGTGGAAGCCTCCGCCCTCCAAGCACCGGCAGGTCTTGCCCGGACCAGGATCTCCATCGGGATGCCGTTGCTTCGCCTGCGCTCCGACGAGCAGCTAGTGGCGCAGTTCCGCAACGGCGACGAGGACGCCTTCAGGGTCATCCACGACCGGTATCGCCAGCGGCTGTTCGTCTACGCTCGGCAGATGCTCGCCTCCCGGCAGGATGCCGAGGACGCGCTGCAGGACGTTTTCGTGCGAGCCTACGCAGGGCTACGGGCCGGCAATCGTGACCTCGCGCTGAGAGCGTGGCTCTACCGCGTCGCGCACAATCGCTGCATCGACGAGCTGCGTCGTCCCCCGCCGCCGGCCCCCGAGCTGATCACTCTCGTCCGCCCGCCGATCCAGGATCCGATTGCCCAGGCCGAGCAGCGCGAGTCGTTACGGCAGTTGATCGCCGACGTGCGCCGGCTGCCCGATCAGCAGCGCTCGGCACTGTTGCTGCGGGAGCTCACCGGGATGAGCTACAGCGAGCTCGCCGGAGCACTGGGCATCTCGATTCCGGCGCTGAAGTCGCTGCTCGTGCGGGCCCGGGTCAGCCTCGTGCAGTCGATGCAGGCCCGCGACACGGCGTGCACGGAGATCCGACAGGAGCTGGTCCTTGCCCACGATCGGGGCCGGCGGCCAGAGGCAACGGCGCGCCGGCACCTGCGTGACTGTGCGCCGTGTCGCGAGTTCCGCGGGGAGATCCGCGGCGTGAGCAGACAGCTGGGCGCGCTCCTCCCACTCGGTCCAGCGGGGATGCTGGCCAACCTGCTCGGCCTCGGTGGGGGAGCCGGCGGCGGAGCGGCCGCGGGCACCGGAGCGGCGGCGGGTGGCGGCACCTGCGCCGCGTCGGGGTTGTTCGTCTCTGGAGCCGGACACGTCGCGACGTTGCTCGCTGCTGCGGCCGTCACCGCCGGCGGCGCCGTCGAGTTCCAGCACTCGCTTGTAGCTCCGACTCCGCAGCGCCTGAGTCATCGTGCCAGCGGGTACGTGTCCCCGCCGCGCAGCGCCTCGTCGGCGCTGCTCACGGCCCCCTCCCCGCCTGCGCCATCCACGCTCCCGAGCTCGTCCGCACCGGCCAGGGTCAGCAGCACGCAGACGCCACCGCAGCCCGGCGAGGTGGCGACGCACGATCGCGGGACGATGGCTGCGCCAGGGCCGCCTCAGGCCGCAGCCGCCGTTCCCGCCTCCAATTCACCCCCGCCGGTCCCAGCGATGGGTCCCGGTTCGACGGTTGGTCCGGATCAATCCACTCCCGCGTCGGCCGTCCCCGCCGAGGGGCAGGCCGCGGGAGCGACTGACTCGCCCATGGGATCCGCCACCGGATCCGCTCCCGGATCTGCCGCCACGGGCGCAGAATCCACCAGCTCCTCGTCGATCGGATCGACCGACAGCGCCAGCCAGGCCTCTGGCAACCCGACGCTGCTGCCCGCGATCAGCGACGGTGCCGACAACGCAGGGTCAACCTCGACCGAGGACTCGTTCCCAGGTGTCGCCATCCCGGAATGGCGCGAGCACGCCCGTGCGGACTGGAGACGAGCCAGCGGCAGTCCGGGCGGCTAGCCCATCCGCGCGGCGCCAAGGATCAGCCCCCTACTTGCGGTCGCTGCACGTCGGGGGGAAGCCGACCCTCGTCGGCGAGCTTGTCGAGGTGCGCGGCCAGAGTGAGGACCGCGGCCGGGCGCAGCGCCTCGGGGGCGTCGGCCCAAGCGTCGTCAAGCAGCTCCGAGACAGTGCGCCGGCCGGCAGCCAGCGCGCGGAGCAGGCGGTGCTCACGTTCCCGGCGATGCGCGATGTACTGCTCGAGCTTGGCCCTGACCTCCAGCACCGGCGGACCGTGGCCGGGTCCAAGACCACGGAGATCGAGCTGCTTCAGTCTATGTATCGCGTCCAAGTAGCCGCTCAGCGCTCCTGGATCGGGAGCGATGAACACGCTGCCCTCGCCCAGCACAGCATCTCCGCTGAAACCGATCGGGCCGCTGACAAACGCGATGTGGTCCGGAGCATGACCGGGCGTTGGCACGGCGGTCAGCGGGCCAAACGTCGATCCCTCCACCAGGTTCCTGTCGACCTCCCCTCGCGCGCCGGCCAGGGTTGCCTGCGGGAACAGGGCTCGAATCGCACCGACGCCTTCGGCGTGATCGCTGTGATCGTGGGTGAGGGCGATCCCGCCGAGCCCGCCTCGCCGCTCCAGCTCGCTCCGCAGCGCCTCGATGTGATCGGGCAACGAGGGACCGGGATCAATCAGCCATCCCGGCTCATGCCCGACGATCCAGGAGTTGGTGCCGCTGAGGGTGAACGGCCCAGGGTTGTCAGCGCGAACCCCGACGACGTCGTAGCCTGGCAACTCCAGTCGCGTCATGTGATCAGCATGACAGTCACGCCATGCCCGAACCTTGGGACGCTGCCGCTCTCGACCTGGGACTCCCGGTCGCTGCGGCCGGTCCCGTTGTGCCGTGATAGCCTCGCGGTTCCTCATGGCTGAGTCCTCCGGTTCGGACGCCACCGCACCCGCTGGGCTGCAGATCTCCAATGACGACCAGCCGGATGCCACCGTGCTGAAGCTCTCCGGCGAGCTCGATATCGCCACGGCGCCGACGCTGGAGCGCGCAATCGGGAGCCTGGGCTCATCCGACCGCCGCCTCGTGCTCGACCTCGGCGAGCTGGCGTTCATGGACAGCAGCGGCTTGCGCGCCCTGCTGCACGCTCGCCAGCATGCCGCGGCCACCCACCGGGAGCTGCTGCTGCGTCACGGTCCTCGACAGGTGCAGCGGGTGTTCGAGCTCAGCGGGACACTGGACACGTTCACCTTCGAAGACTGACCCGCCTAGGCGAGACCGGCCTGGGCCTGGTTTGCCGGGTCCCACGGCCGGGAACGCCGGGAACGTGGAGGTGTTGCCAGCACCAACGGTGCAGCTTCGGCTGGAAAGCCGACCCGAGGCCGTTGCGCTCGTCCGGGCAATGCTCTCGGGGGCGAGCGAGCAGCTCGGATTCGGTCCTGAGCTTCTCGCCGACCTCAAGACAGCCGTCAGCGAGGCCTGCAACAACGTGGTTATGCACGCTTACCCGGCGCAGCCTGGACCGATGCTCGTCACCCTGGCGGTCGACGCCGATCTCGTCGAGGTGGTGGTCGCCGACAGTGGCACGGGCCTCGGCAACCTTGCCGAAGAGGACCTTCCCGGTGTCGGCTTGGCCGTCATCAAGGCACTAGCAGCGCAGGCCGACGTGGACTCCGCTTCAGACCGGGGGACGACCGTGCGCATGATTTTCGCCCGCTGGCAAGCCGATCGTTCTCGGGCCACAGGCGGCGGCATCATAGGTGAGCTCGAGCCCATGCCTCAGATTCCGGGTGACGTGGTCGTCACTGTCGCACCGGTGCAGCTGCTGGCGGCGATTCTTGGTCGGGTGGCGGGCTGTGTCGCCGCAGGAGCCCATTTCTCGATCGACCGGTATTCGGACTTGTACCTGGTCACCGACGGTATCGCGGCCCACGCGCGCACCCATGCCAGTGAAAACCGGATCAGCGCCGGTCTTGCCGCTCGGCGCCGGGAGATCGAGCTCACGGTCGGTCCGCTGACCGCGGGAACCGCCATCGAGCTCCAGCCGGTGGCCGCCGCCACCTCGCCGAGGTTACTGACGCCGCTCGTTGATCAGGTGGCGGTGGAGAGCATCGAGGAGGATGAAGCGATCCGGCTGATGCTGGTCGACAAGCCCGCGGGCTAAGCCGGACGCCTCCGACGCGCCGCCTTATGAGCCGACGATTGGACGGTTCAACCTCACGCTCGCGAGCTGAGCTGCCTACGTGACCTGAGCTACGCGGCGATGAGCTCCCGGCGCGCTCCCGTCCATCGCTCGCTGACCTGCTGGAGAATCGCGATCATCGCTGTCGCCGGCCTCGGGCGGTAGCCGGCGGGCATCGAGGCCACGATCGAACGGGTCAACGTGTCGGGTCCGAGGGCGCAGATGCTGACGTTGCCGGGGGGATTACGCACGACCATCTCGGGGATCGGCGCCACGCCCACGCCGGCGGCGACGAAGCCGAGAATCGCAGTGTAGTCGTCGTTGTGGAACGCAATCCGAGGCTCAAAGCCGGTCCGGTGGCAAGCTCTGATGAACCGGCCGGCGTCCGGACACGAGGTCGTCGTGCCCAGCATCCACCGCTCCTCGGCGAGATCGGCCAGAGCCAGAGTTTTGCGGTGGGCCAGGGGATGCTCGGTGGGCAGCGCGATCAGCATCGGCTCATCGAACAGATGCACCGATTCGATGTCCGCAAGCGCAGCATGTCCTGAGTCGTTGCCAAGAGCGATGTCGAGCTCGCCTGTGCGCAGCAGCGGCAGGAGGCCCGGCGGGTCGACCATCGAAACCGACAACTCCACTCCGGGCAGCCGCTGGCGAAACTCGGCGATCGCCAGGGGCATGATCGTCGCCGCCGCCGAAGTCAGGCTCGACATCCGCAGCCGCCCTGACTCCATGCCGAGCAGCTCGTTGAGTTCGGCCTCGGCATCCTCGAGGCGGCCGAGCACCGCATCGGCGTGTCCGACAAGCAGCTCCCCGGCATCGGTGAGTCTCACCCCATCCCGGCGGCGTTCGACGAGCGTCGCCCCGGTTTCACGTTCCAGCAGCGCAATCTGGCGCGAGATCGCCGGCTGCGTATATCCAAGCGCATCCGCCGTCCGTGAGAACGATCCTTGGCGGCCCACCTCGCGCAAAACGATGAGACGCTTCACATCTAGCATGACCTGAAGTTATACCTTATCCAGGCAAAGGCTATTTGCATTTATAACTGCCTGGGGTGATTCTTCAACTGTGATTCCTCCCGACATGTCCGCAATCACGATCCGGCCGGCTTACGCCGACGATGCGATGTCGATCACGCGCCTCGCCGAGCTCGACTCGGCCTCGGTTCCGCACGGACCGCTGATCCTCGCCGAGGTGGATGGCGAGCTTCTAGCTGCGCTGTCCATCACTGACCTCACTGTCATCGCCGACCCTTTCCATCGGACGGTCGAGCTCGTCACCCTCCTACGAGACCACGTGGATCGGATCCGACGAGCGAAACCGCCGATTACCGGCCGCACAAGCCCAGCCGCCGTCCTCCGTGCCTGGCGGCTGCGGGTGACTTAGCGGCGCCTGCCCTCCCGCGCCGGCCGTCCCACGGTCTCCAGGTCTTCCTAACATCACCGGCCAGTACGCATGGCAGGCCTTGGCGGCGATCGCGGGTCAATGGTGGTGACGAGACCTTTTTCATCGGTATGAGCGCCCGTGCCTGGACGCTGTTTGCTGCGGTCTCCATGGTCTGGGGGATTCCGTATCTGCTCATCAAGATCGCTGTCGATGGTGGTGTCCCGCCGGTGACGCTGGCCTGGGGCCGGATCGGGCTCGCTTCGATCGTGCTGCTTGCCCTGGGGGCCCGAGCTGGCGCGCTCCGAGGATTGCGCGGTCGCTGGCGCTATGTGGTCGCCTACGGCGTGGTTGAGCTCTCGATTCCGTTTCCGCTGATCGCGATCGGCGAGCGCTACGTGGCCTCCTCCCTGGCGGCGATCATCATCGCCTCGGTACCGCTGTTTGTGGCGCTGCTGGCGTGGCGGTTCGACCCGGACGAGCGGGCCACCGGCAGCCGCCTGGTCGGGTTGGTGGTCGGACTGCTGGGCGTTGTCCTGCTCGTCGGATTGGATGCCTCGAGCAGCCTGAGCACGCTCGCTGGCGCGGGAGCGATCCTGGTCGCCGCCGTCGGCTACGCCGGCGGCCCGATGATCCTCAAGCGCCACCTGACCGACCTCGACCCTCGGGCAACGATGGGGGCAAGCCTCGCCGTGGCCGCCACCGTGCTGACACCGCTCGCTGTCCTCGATGCGCCCTCCCGGGCCCCGACCGTGGGCGCGATCGGCGCGCTCATCACGCTGGGCCTCGTCTGCACCGCCCTGGCGTTCGTGCTGATGGCACTCCTGATCAAGGAGATCGGCCCGGGACGAGCGGTGGTGATCACCTACGTCAATCCGATCATCGCCGTCGCGCTCGGAGTGACGCTGCTGGGTGAGCAGCCCGGCGCTGGCGCAGTCGCGGGACTGCTGCTGATCCTCGCCGGATCCTGGCTATCGACTGACGGGCGCCTGCCGCCCGGAGCGACCGCGTTCTTGGCGCGCATGCACCCGCATCGAGACAAGCCCACGGGTCCCGACGAGAACCGGCCCACCCCGACCACGGCCTAGCAGACCGATTCACGTCCGCACTGCTCATCGCGACGATCGCTGTTGTACGTCCAGGTCGGCGGTCACCTACCCGCTCATGCCGAGTAGGTGAAAGAACGCCTCCCGGGCGCTCGAGGCTGTCGCGTCCCAGAACCCTAGTGACAAGACGCGACCGCGGCACGCGTACGAACCGCGGTGCGCGTCCGCGAGACGCTATGCGACCGGCACGTAGCCGTGCACCGACGTTCCATGACCTTTGCGCGCCGTCACCTTCAGGGTCCCGCCGACCGCCTCCAAGCGATCACTCATGTTGACCAGCCCGCTTCCGGCTCGGACCCGCTCAGGGTCGAATCCGACCCCCGAATCCTGGACGTCCAGGCACAGCAGCGGCCCGTCCCGCCAGAGGGTCACCATCGGCGTCGGATCTGGACCGGCATGCTTGACGACGTTTTGGATCGCCTCGAGGCAACAGAAGTACACGGCGACCTCGACCTTCTCGGCGTAGCGCCCGATCCCGGCCGCGTGGACGGCTACGGGCGCGGGGGAGGTACGGGCGGCGGACCTTAGGGCCTCCCGCAGACCGCGATCGTGCAGCAGGGAGGGGTAGATGCCGCGCGCGAGCAAGCGCAGCTCCTGAAGGACGTCGTCCATCTGTTGCCCGACGAACGCGAGCGCCATCTCGCCTTGCGCGCGATCCTCTTTCAACTGCTCGGTTGCCTTATCGAGCCTGAGCCGCAGCCCCACCAGGTGCTGCTGGATTCCGTCGTGCAGGTCACGCTCGAGTCGACGACGCTCGGCATTGGCCGTCTCCATCATCCGAACCCGCGAGGACGCCAGGTTGGCCGTCGAAGCACTGAGATCTGCTATGAGCTGGGTCCTCTCAAGTTGGATCAGCGCGGCCGCACCGGCAGCCTGCACAAACCGCTCAAACCCGGATAGATCAGCGCTGTACATCACCGCGGCAACGGGACGGCGCTCGCGCTCGATCAGCGTGATCGCGGTTGTCCCCGGGGGCTCGTCCACGGGGACTCCAGCGGAGTCTACGTAGGTCTCAGCTCCCGGTCTGCGGTAGGCGACCTTCAGTGACGGATCGCGAAGCGCCGTCGACATCATCGCCTCCGGATCGGCATCCGGCACCCTCACCAGCTCGCTTACGAAGTCGGCTAGCGCCTGCGCCAAAAACATGCGCTCGTTGCTCAGGCCAACGAGGATCGCCATTGGCAGAACTGCCAGCAGCACGACGTACACGGCACCGACGGTTGTCCATGCGTGCACGCCGGCAGCATGGAGGATCAGGCTTCCCGTCAGCAGGATGGCGGCCGCGATCGACGCGATCAACACCGGGATCAGTGAGCGGCGCGCCGGAACGGGCGCCGACCGCGCCCGTCGAGCGAGCAGCAGCGGGGTACCGAGCGTCAGCGCAAGCCAGGCGACGACGATTGCTGCCTGCAGCACCGTGACCGCCTCGGTGGCGGACCCCAGCGAGAAGACGTTGTCAGGGCAGTGGGGGCCGCACCTGAGTAACGGAGTCTTGAGAGGCGGCTGAAGCGTCATCGCGACGCCTAGAAGCCAAAGCACGGCCATTGTGCCACCGGTGAGCCACAGAAATCGCGATTCCATGCGGGAGCGCAGATGTCCGGTCGGATGGACCAGCACCAGATACGCGAACAGCGGCGGCATCACACCTGAGCAGACCGCTCCGATGCTGAACGGGAGCCGGTTGCTCGATCCGTTCAGCAGCCACAACGACGACAGCAGCCCGACCGCGATCAGCCGAGCGCCCATCCTCGTCTGAACCTGGCTCGACTGGGCGTAGAGACCGGCTCCGATCAGCGCCACGATGATCACCACTCTGATGGGCACCGCCAGATCCCCGGGTGCCGCGGCGGGATTCTGTGAGGTCACATATCCGACGCCCGTCGCGGCCAACGTGCCCAGGGCCGCGATTCCAGCCCGCCGCGCACTGATCGGGATCGAGATCCGCGCCCCGGCCGGGACCGAGATCCCCATCCGCGCGACGCCGGTTTCCAGGCGAGCAAACAGATGTGCTGAGGTGGCGGCGGCGACTCCCCCATCAGGATCGAGAGCCGCCTCGGCTCCAGTCCCGCGCGAGCCGCTGGAAACGGTTTCTGTGTGCATGCCCTGCCCCGGCGCGTGTCCGTGCAAGTCTGCCCCTTTGTAGGTTGCTTAAACGACCCACCCACAACAGTACTCCCCCGTATCCTCGGGGCAAGGTTTCTCCGTCAGAGCAGGCCAAATCGAAAAACAAGCTCGCGGACTCCAGGATCTCGTTTGCCCGGCGCAACCCAGACCAACTCAGGACCCGCGTGAGGGTAATCACACGACCTTTCACCGAGGTGCGTGCACCACGACGTCCGCCTTTTGGTCAAGCGCTGGACCGGGTTCACCCAGATCAGGTGATGCCGGAGCGGTTCACCAGTCTGAGCATTCAGCGGAACTGCTTGAGCGCCAGGGCAGCTGCCACGAGCCACGGGTGGCGTCACCAGCACAACGAAAGTGAGCGTCGTGAGCACGACCAAAGTCACGAAGAGGACCCAGCGCGACGGGCGTCAAGGCGCCGAAGCCAAGGCCGCGCCCGCGTCGCAGGCCGCGTCCGCGCCGCAGAGCGCGGCGAAGCCGTCGCCATTCACGCCCATCGCGGACTACGCGTTCTTGTCGGATTGCCACACCGGTGCGCTGGTCGCGCCCGACGGCGCGATCGACTGGCTGTGCGTCCCCAAGTTCGATTCGCCCAGTGTGTTCGGGTCGCTGCTCGATCGTGGGATCGGTGTGTTCCGCCTCGGTCCGTTCGGGATCAACGTCCCGAGCGGACGAACCTACGAACCCGGAACCAACATCTTGCTCACGGCCTGGAAGACACCGACCGGGTGGGCGCTGGTACGCGACGCACTCGCGATGGGCCCACGCCACGGCGAGGACACGATCACCCCGCATACGCGGCCGCCCGGTGACGAGGACGCCGGGCACATCCTCGTGCGGACGGTTCACTGCATCGAGGGCCACGTCGAGATCGAGCTCGTGTGCGAGCCGGGCTTCGATTACGGCCGCGAATTGGGCGAATGGTCGCTCGCTGACGATCGGCACCGTGCCGACGTGACCGGCGCGGGTCAGACGATGACGTTGCAGACCGACATGCTGATCGGGATCGAAGGCGAGCGCGCTCGCGCGCGACATGTACTCCGAGAAGGCGAGGAGCTGTACTGCTCGCTCTCATGGGACGACGGCGCGCATCCCCCCACCAGCGTGGAGGAAGCCAACGCACACCTAGCCGCCACAACCCGGTTCTGGCGCAACTGGTTGGGACGCGCGCGCATCCCCGACCACAAGTTCCGTCCCTTGATCCAGCGCTCTGCGCTCGTAATCAAGGGCCTCACCTACATGCCGACGGGGGCGACCGTAGCCGCACTGACGACATCGCTCCCGGAGACCCCGGGTGGCGAGCGTAACTGGGACTACCGCTATACGTGGATCCGGGATTCGACCTTCACACTCCAGGCGTTGCATTACCTCGACCTCGACTGGGAGGCCGACGAGTTCATGCAGTTCATCGCGGACCTGGAGTGCAACGACGACGGCGCCCTGCAGATCATGTACGGGATCGACGGTCGGCGCGATCTGACTGAGACGTTGCGCGAGGAGCTCTCGGGCTACGTCGGCGCAAGGCCGGTCCGGATCGGCAACGGCGCCTTCGACCAGCGGCAGAACGATGTGTTCGGCGCCGCACTCGACTCGGTCCTTCTACACACCCGCCGCAGCCAGCGACTGCCACGACGCCTCTGGCCGCTCGTCAAGACACAGGCAGGGTGCGCGAAGGAGGTCTGGCGCAACCCGGACCAGGGCATCTGGGAGGCGCGGGGCAAGCCGCAGCACTACGTCTCATCGAAGCTGATGTGTTGGGTCGCCCTCGACCGCGCTGCGAAGCTCGCCACGATCCGCGGCGACAGCGTCCTTGCCGCCGAGTGGGGCGGGACGGCCAACGAGATCAAGGCAGACATCCTTGAGCATGGGGTCGACAAGCGCGGGGTACTGCGCCAGCACTACGCCACGGACTCGCTCGACGCCTCGACGCTGCTCGCCGCGATCTTCGGGTTCCTGCCGAACGATGACGAACGCCTGCGCATCAGCGTGCTGGCGATCGCCGATGAGCTGACCGAGGACGGGTTCGTGCTGCGCTACCGGACCGACGAGACCGACGACGGACTGTCTGGCAAAGAGGGCACCTTCGTGATCTGCTCGTTCTGGCTGGTCTCAGCGCTGGCGATCATCGGCGAGATGCAGCGGGCGCGAGATCTGATGGAGCGCCTCGTCCGAGTAGCGTCCCCTCTCGGGCTCTATGCTGAGGAGTTCGACGTTGAAACTGGCCGGCACCTCGGCAATTTCCCACAAGCGTTCTCTCACCTCGCCCTGGTCGAGGCCGCCGGACGAATCATCGTGGCAGAGCGTTTGGCGGAGCTCAGCGGATGGGGCGATATGTGACTTGATCGCGATCCGGCACTGACTCACCCGACGTGGGTGAAGGGGGCGGCTCATCCGTTCCGGAGACGACGTTGCCGGGCCGGCGGACGATACTCACCCGCAATCGATGGGGATCAGCGATTCATACGGCGAGACGGCGACCTGGACCCCGCAGCTGCCCAGGTATCGCGTGCTCCACGTGTTGCTCTCGTGGATGGTCGCTGGGGTCTCCGTGTTCATCGCCGCGGCGATCGTCCCGCACGTCAGTGTGGGGAAATTCACGGATGCGCTGGCCGCCGCGGTGCTGATCGCGGCGCTGAACGCCGTCCTACCACCTCTGGTTGCTGCGCTGCGCCTGCCGTTCACGCTGGCCCTCGGATTTCTCATCGTGCTGCTCCTCGACGCGCTGATGCTGCTGCTCGCATCGCACATCACCACGCGGACGATAAGAGTCGATTCGTTCGGCTGGGCGCTGCTCGCGTCGGTCCTCATCGCGGCATCGATGCTCGTGCTGGAGGTGATCTTCGGCGCCAACGACGACGACACCTACGCGCTCCGGGTGATCCAGCGGATCGCGCGCCGTCAGGGTCAGGCAGTTCATACCGACACTCCCGGGATCGTCTACCTAGAGATCGATGGACTCGCCCGGCCGGTCCTCCAGCGGGCGATTCGTGATGGCAATGCCCCGGAGCTGGCGAGTTGGCTCGAGGCCGGCACGCATCGCCTGGGAGAGTGGGAGACCGACCTGAGCTCGCAGACGGGAGCTAGCCAGGCCGGCATCCTGCTGGGCTCCAATGAGGACATTCCGGCGTTCCGCTGGGTCGAGAAAGCCACGGGGAAGGTGATGACGTGCTCGTCGCCCAACGACTGCGCTGAGATCGAGCGCCGGCTGGCCGTCGGTCGCGGGCTCCTCGCCGATGATGGCGCCAGCCGTGGAAACCTGTTCTCCGGAGAGGCCGACGCGGTGATCCTGACCGTCAGCCGGATGAGCGCCGAAAAGCAGGCCAACCCCGGCTACCGTGCGTTCCTGGCCAACGGCTTCAACGTCACCCGGCTGCTCGTTCTGTTCTGTTGGGAGGCGCTGCTCGAGAAGCTGGCAGCGATCCAGCAGCGGCGACGCAACGTAAGGCCGCGCGGCCACCGCGGCGGCAAGTATCCGTTCCTGCGGGCGGCATTGTGCGTCGGCGTGCGGGACCTGATCGTGTTCGGCGTACTGACCGATGTGATGCGCGGGCGCCCGGCCGTGTACGCGACCTTCTCGAGCTATGACGAAGTCGCCCATCACTCGGGACTCGAGCGGCCCGACACGCTCGAGGCACTGCGCAAGCTCGACCAGCAGTTCGGCCGGATCGAGCGCGCCAGGCGCTTCGCGCCGCGCCCTTACGAGCTCGTAGTGCTCTCCGACCACGGACAGACCCAGGGGGCCACCTTCAAGCAGAGAAACGGCTACGACCTCCAGGGGTTCGTCGAGCGCTCGGTCACGGGCAGCAAGGTCGCGCAGCTCCCGGGAGGCGATGAGAACGACGCAGCGGTCGGGCATGCAGTCGCCGAAGCTACCGGCCGCGCCGATGTTCACAGCGTCGAACCCGTCGGCGACCGTGAGGTGATCGTGCTTGCTTCGGGCAATCTAGGGCTGATCTACCTGATGGGGACGCCTCATCGTTTGTGCATGGAGGAGATCGACGAGCGGCATCCTGGACTGCTCGAGGCCCTGCGCGCGCACCCACACATCGGCTTTCTTCTCGTGCGCTCACGTGACCGCGGGCCACTGGTTCTCGGCGCGCGCGGCACTCGCTACCTGGAGGACGACACGGTGGAGGGCGAGGACCCTCTCGCGCAGTTCCCGCCGGGCGCGGCGGCTCACCTGCGGCGGACGGACGGATTCGAGCACGTAGCCGACATCATGGTCAACAGCTTCTACGACCCAGACGCCGAGCAGGGTTGCGCGTTCGAGGAGTTGATCTCGTTCCACGGCGGGCTCGGCGGACCGCAGACCGAGCCGTTCATCCTTCATCCGACGGCGCTGCCGATGCCCCCGCAACCGGTGGTCGGCGCGGCCGCTGTGCACGACATCCTGGTCGGGTGGCGGCGCTTGCTCCAAGGCGAGCCGGAGCCACCCCGAGGCGGGCCGGTGCCACCCCGGCCACCGGCTGGCAATTTCCGCGCGTGAGCGCTGCCTCGCGCCGCTGACGCTTCCCGTTTGCGGCTCGTTCTTATCAGCTTACGGAAGTTGCCGGCTGCAGGGCGTCCTGGAGCCGCTTGGTGTCCTCTTCGGAGAGCGAGGTCCTGATCACGGTTCCGCCGTACTGCTGTAGCGCCGCGACCGCCTTATCGGTCGTGACCTGCTCGATGACCATGAACAGCGCTGAGGTGCCGGGCTTGACGTAATCACGTACCTGCGCCTGAAACACCTGGTCTATCCCCTGCTTTCCGAAGTGACCAAACAGCGCACCCATCCCCGCTCCCAGCGCGAGCCCGGCGAACGGAATGAGGAACAGGATCCCGAACAGGAAGCCCCAGAAGCCGCCCCACCACGCCCCGCCGCCGGCCGATGCACCGCCGTGGTTGGTATGCACGTGGTACTTGCCCTCGAGGTCACGAGAGATCGCCGCGACCTGTTCGGCCTGAATGATCAGCTCCGACTCCAGCTGGCCAACGGTCTGCATGGCCTGCTCAGCAATCGTCTGATCGGGATAGCCAATTGCCACAAGTGTCGCCATTACCTTCACCTCCGTTTGGGATGAGTGATCCCGGCCGAACACCCGGTCCTGGACCACCGTCGAGCTAGGCGCGGAAGCCCGCGCTAGCCAAGCATCCGAGGAGCCTCCATCCTGGTCATCACCCGAAACGAATGAGCCGGCGTGACTCGTTCTCACCGTGCCGCGACCGGCTACGGTGAGTTAACGTGGGCGCCGAAGCGGCCACGCGGGCGATGTTCCGGCGCAGGAACACGTTCCATCACCGGCCCGGGTCCGCGCGCGTGTGCTGCGTACCAAGCGGCATATCTCCTTGCCAGCGGCGGTGCTGTGAGTCCGTGCGCAACGACTGACACGCCTATCGTCACATAGGTGGTGAGCAGGATCGTCTCGGTGCCCGGCAGATGTGCTTCCTGGACGACAATCACCGCGAAGACGATCGACGCAAGACCGCGCGGGCCAAACCAGCCGAGAAAACTGACGGTTTGCCACCTGGCCCCGCTACGGATCATCGCGATCGCCACGGGCAACATGCGGACGACCGTCAAGCTGGCCACGGCATAGAGCGCTATTTGCCACGTCACATGCTTTAGCGCCGGTCCCAGCAGCAACGCCCCGAAGATCAGGAAGGTGACTCCGCCGAGCAGCTCTCCGAGTTCCTCGTTCAGGTGCAGCGCCCGCTCGGGCTCCGGTGTGACGAGCGCTCCGAAGATGGCTCCGGCCAGGAATGCCGAGATGAACCCCGAGCCTCCCAGAGGGGCCGCGAGGCCATAGGCAAGACCCGCCCCGGCGATGGGGATGACCTGGAGCCAGGTTCCCGTGATCAATTGTCGGCGATGGCCGAACGTGACGACGGCAGCCGCGATTAGTCCTCCCGCGAGCCCCCCGAGGATCCCGTAGCCGATCTCCTCCGCCACGATGCGGACCGCCGAGTGGGTCGTCCCCACCTTCTCCTCCACATCAGCCACGGCGAGCACGATGAGCAGCAGCGGCACGCAGATGCCGTCGTTGAGCCCGCTCTCGACATTGAGCCCTTGCCGGATGCGAGACGGCAGCCGCGGCGCGGTCACGACGGTCTGCCCGAGGGCGGCATCTGTGGGCGCGAGCAACACCGCCAGCACGACTGCCTCGGCTGTACTCAGATGTGTGAACATCGCCACCGCCAGGACGGCCCCGGCGATGATCGTGAGGGGCAAGCCGATGGCCAGCAAACGCAGGGGAACGGCGTACTCCCGCCTGAGCACCCGCAACTTGATCCGCGAGGCGTCGGCAAACAGCACCACCGCTAGGGTCGCCTCCGCAAGCCTGCGGACGGCTCCCCCAGTCGTGGCCCCCGTCACGCCGTTTATCACTAGAGGACCCACTATCAAGCCGATCAGAACAAACGCCATCGCCGGGGTGAACGACGTGTTTGTCAGCCGGCTTGACACGCCGCTTACGCCGAGCACCGCGGCAGCGATGATCGCGAGATCCCATTTCATAATCCGAAGCATCCGTCGCTTGCGCGGAGCGGCATCGTCCGGATTAGGTGATGCGTACCAGACCGCATCTCGCTATCAACCCGACCTGACCGACCGAAGCTGCGAGCGCAGTGAGGGTAACGCTGATCACCCAGATTGGATGAGCATCATGCGCAGTTTGCCGAGTAACGTGACGAAGGTGTTACCGGCGTCAGTTAGTGAGTCCGGTGCGATGCGGACAGAGGCCGTCGGGTTCCTGCTCGACGCCTACCGGGACGTCGCTGTCCCGCCTGGAAAGGGCCTTCCCCACGCCCATGCGGTCGCGGCCATCCTGCGCGAGAGCGGCGCCCATGAGCTCACGCAGCTCGTGGGGTTGCTGCACGACGTCGTAGAGGACACCCCCCGTACTGTCGACGACGTCCGCGCGAGCTTCGGCGATGAGGTTGCGGAGATGGTGGCGGTCCTCACGGAGGACCCGCGGATTGAACATCGTGCAGCACGCAAGCGCTTGCTGCGGAACCGGATCGCCGCCGCAGGAAGTCCCGTCGTCGATGTCGCGCTAGCTGACAAGATTGCCACGCTGCGGTACGCCCTGCGCACCGGCAAGCCGCCGGCGGGTTTGATGCTCATCCATTACCGCTCGACGCTTCAGCTTGCCCTCGTGGCCGGTATCGGCGACGAGCTGTGCGCGCCGGTCGCGGATCTGCTCCGGCTTGTCGCTGAACGTGCCCCAGCGGGTGAGGCGGCGAGTTTCAGTTTCGGCTACGGGCGGCCGGCCGCACCGGCTCGTTCAGCTCTGCGAATCGACCCTCCAGCGTCGCGGCGAGGCCGGCAAGATCCCCCGTCGCACCGGCCCAGGAGCGCTGGCGATCCGCTCCGTTGACCTCTGCCAGTCGCCAGACCTGATCGAGCTCCGACGAGCAGCCGAGGGCGACTGCGTGCGCTCGACACCTCGCGAGTAGTGCATCAGCAAGCGCGAACCGGTACCAGGCGACGCCACACCGGGTCGACTAACCGCGCGTCCAGCCCGTCACGAGCCGCGAGGAAGCGGTTCTCGGCCAGAACCTCCGGCTCGACGCCGGTCTGGTGCGGCTGCCCCTCGAGCACGAGTCGCGCGAGCGACTGAACCAACGCGACGAGAGGTGCGCTATCCGCAACCGTCGACTGCGAGTCCATGACCCGAACCTCCACCGTTCCGAGCGCCGGCTGCAGGCGCACATCCCACCACAGAAAGCTCGGGTTGACTCTGCGAGCGAGTGGTCCGACGGCCGCAGGAGCATCAGCTCCTCCTCGACCCCAATCGTGTACTGCCGCCCGGGCTTGCAAGTCCACCGCGCCCAGGTCGGCCAAGGGTCACGACTCAAGGAGTTCCGCCGGGATATCGGCTCGGGCGAAAGCAGCTCGGTGTATCCGTCAGGTACCACTCGGAGAGGCTGGATCGGCCGGTTCAGGATCACCCGGTCGAACCGCGAGCGGCCCATGTTGATCGCAATGATCTCGGTGTTGGATGTGCAGATGCCGCGGTTTCGTCTTTATCGGCTGATCAGCAGGTAGACCGAGCGAAGACATAACAATGCTCCGATTCGCAGCGTTCCACGCGCTTTCGGACGCTCCGACGATAAGCAGCGCCGGCACCCTTGACTTCATCCCGATCGGATGAAGTTGCTGCTCGATCAAACTGCTCGAGTATCAGTTCGTGCCTGCAGACTCCGGGTTTCTAGGGCCCCGGTGGCCTATGCGTGCCGGGCGGCCGGGTCCACCGCAGGTGACACGGTTGGCTCGGCCGCGTCCGGCCGGTGCTCGGGATCGGCTGGGAGCAGCAACGCGGCCCCCAGGCCGATCAGGGCAAGACCGGCGAGCGCGAGCATCGCAAGCACGTAGGACTTGTTCCCGGTGGCGAGCTCTGAAACGAGAATCGTCCCCGCGATTGCGGTGCCCAGCGACGAGCCGAGATTGGAGACGCTGCGCGAGAGACCCGAGATCTCGCCCTGCTTCTTTTCTGGGAAGCTCGATTGCACGATGTTGACCGATGGAGTCAGCATGCCTCCGAGACCGAGCCCAATCACCGCCAGGCCCGGCGCGAACACCCAGACGCTGGACGAGGATTTGACGAAGGCGAGCAGTATTCCGATCCCGGCGATCGTCACCACGAAACCCGCGCGGATCAACGTTCTCTGATCGTGCTTCTTGGCCAGTCGCTCGGCCGCGAGGGACGAGACGAGGATCCCTACCGTTGCCGCAGTGAAGATCACCCCCGTCTTGATCGCGTTGAATCCGCGGACCGTCTGCAGGAAGACCGACACGACAAACGTGATCCCCATCAGCAGCAGCCACTGGATGTTCTGAGTGACAAGCCCCAGGTTGGAAGTGCGGTTGCGAAACAGGCTGGTGGACAGGAGCGGCTCCTTTCCCGCTCGTTCACGCGCTCGAATCTGGAGGAAGAACCAGAGCATGAATCCGGCTCCGAGTCCAAGGAATATGACCAACAGGGCGTTGCTGTTGCCGGCTTGCAGGATCCCGATGACCAGGAACGACATACCGGCCGCGGACAGGAATGCGCCGGCAACATCGAACGGGCGCCTGGGGTCTGCCGGAAGGGGATCGGTGATCTTGAGGGCGAGGTAGATGATCGTCGCCACGACAGCAGCTTGAAGCAGGAAAGACGCTCTCCAACTGATCGTTGTAGTGATGAGCCCCCCGATCAGTGGACCCGCCGCGGCGCCGATCCCGCCCATACCGCTGATGACCCCGAAGGCTCGGGCGCGCGATGGAAGGTCGCTGAAAGCGAGGGTCGCGAGGATGTAGACCGGCGGAATCATCAACGCCGAGCCCACTCCTTCAAGGCCCGAGTAGCCGACGATCAGTACGCCCAGCCCGGGCGCGAGGGCGGCGATCACCGCTCCGGTTCCGTATATGGTGAGTCCTCTGATCAGGCAGCGCTTGCGACCCCAACGGTCAGTTAGCTTGCTGCCCGGGATCATCAGCGCGGCCATGCAGAGCAGAAACAGCGTGATTGCGGTCTGCACGCCATGGATATTGGTGTCCAGATCCTTGCTGATGTTGTTGATTGCCACGTTCATGTTCGAGCCGGCAAAGCTCGCCACGAACTGAGTCAGGGCCAATGGGAGGAGCATCTTCCGCGGCGAGATGCCCTTGGGTCTGGCCCCGCCGCTCACACGGTTACCGCTACCCCAACTGGAGCCTTGACCCTGAAGGGCCGGAGTTGGTCATCGCCCTTGCCCACGACTGCGTAGCTTCCCTCAGGTACCTCGTTCCAGGCGCCGGGAAGGTCACCGATCGGCTCCGAGACCACGATCCGGGCGTCATCCGAGAGCTGTTGCAGGACCTGACGCTCGGGATATAGGGCCCGAAGGGTGCGGACGTCGCGTGAGAAGAACAGTGAGCGAGACTTGCCCTCGCTCGAGTAGCGAAACACCCATAGATGCTCGCCATCGCTCGCGGCAATCGTGCCCTGGAACGGGTACTTGACCCCGTGGCGCTCTCCGCTCATCTCGACAAGGCCGATGGCCTGCGCAACCGCGTCCGGTGGATCGTCCTCGAGTCCGAGGGTCAAGGCTAGATAGAAGAGCACCTCGGTGTCGGCCTGGCCCTTGATCTCGGGGTAGAGCGACGGGTCGATCGCGAGGACGAGGTCGCGCTTGATCGTTTCGAACCCGTCAATGAACCCGTTGTGCATGAACAGCCAGCGGCCGTGACGGAACGGGTGACAGTTCGTCTGTTGAACAGCGGAGCCGATCGCGGCGCGGATGTGAGCGCAGAAGAGGTGGGAGCGAACGTGCGCGGAGAGCTCGCGGAGGTTCTGGTCGTTCCAGGCCGGCTCGATGCTGCGAAACACTCCGGGGGTCGGCTCGTTGTCATACCATCCGATACCGAAGCCATCCCCGTTGGTGGTCTCCGCCCCGAGCCGCGAATGCAGGCTCTGGTCGATCAGCGAATGCGCCGGCGTATAGAGGGCGTCGTAAATTCGCACCGGCGAACCGGTGTAAGCGAGCCAACGGCACATGGGTCGCTCCTTTCATTAGTGGGTCGAGGCCGAGGCTAAGTCCGAGATGACTGGAGGCGCCGCTCTTTGTGCCCAATCACCCAGGTGAAACGGCGGGGGCAACAGCTGGTTCTGCCTCCCTCCGACCTAGCCCCCTGGTTCACCTTCAGCTAGTCGATCGGAGGGCAGCGCGAGTGCCTGGAGCGGATTCAGGCGAGGCCCTACGCCTCAGCGATCGGTGCGGAGGAGCGGGCGGCGACAGAGCTCGCGCATGCGGTCAAGCCGGCGTGATCGCGACGGCTCGTAGCTGCCCAGTCAGGCCGGGCGTGGCGGCGGCGAGCTCGGCGCTATCGAGACCGCCTGCGCGATGTCCATAGCGGTGACACTGAGAAGCGTCAGTCCGAGATCCCACACGTGTTGCAGCAAACCGCCAAGCTCGGCTTGGTCTCGGACGAGACCCACGAGCACCGTGTTTCCATCGTCGTAGTACACGCTCATACCGCGAAATGCCGTTTCAACCAGGTCGCCCAGCTCGCCCTCCACCTCGAGCCGATATGTTCGATCGCCCATATCCACACCATGGCAGGTCAGGTCAGGGCTCTACAGAGGTCGCACAGGTTCACATAGGTGAGCTTGTCGCTTCGACGAGACCCAACGCGTTAGCGCGGGCAACGGCGGCTTCCCGCGAGCGAACACTGAGCTTGCGGTAGATCGCCCGCGTATGTGATCTGACCGTGTTCGGTGAGAGGAACAGCTTTCCTCCGATCTCGCGAGCCGAGAGGTTCGTCGAGAGGAGCCGAAGTACGGCGAGTTCGGCCTCACTGGGCGGTTCGGGCACGTTGCCGTTGCTCGCCTGCCGTCTTGCCTCATCGAGATGTTTCGCGACATCGGCGGCGAGCGCCGGAGCCGTTCCGCTGTCGGCGAGCTCGGCGATCTCGTCTCGGGCGCACTGCAGCGTGTGATCAGCCTCATCGAGCCGACCGCGCCGGCCGCGGACGTCAGCAAGCCTGACGAGCGCGCGTGCGTGGTCGATGGTTGCCACCTCGTCCTGGAAAAACCGTTCAGCGTGGACGAGATCGCGTTCGGCCCCCGCGAGCTCGCCCTCGGCCGCCAGCATCACACCGCTCGCCACGGCGGTGTTGGCGCCCAACCAGCTTCTGCTGCTCGTGATGCTGCCGCTGATGGCTCGCGCTCGTTCGGCATGGCTGCGGGCGGACGTGACCCGGCCGCGGTCCGTTGCGATGAGGGCGAGCGTCGCGTGCGCGAAGGCGTAGCTGTGGCACCACCGCGCGGCATCGGGATGCTCGACGGAGCGCATCGCCGCGCTCCACGCCTTGTCGAGCTGCCCGGCGAGGTAGAGGGCGCGTGCGAGCGTGGCCAGGGCGGCTACGAGGAGGTCGCTCGCGTCTCTCTCGGCGAGCTCCACCGCCACGCGAGCCTCTCTCACAGCGTCGCCGATCCCGCTGTCTATGCCGTCGGCACGCACCATTGCCAGCATCGCGTCGGTGGCCGGCGCGAACCGCTCTGGATGCTCTGTCTTAGCTCGACTGGCGAGTTGCATGAGACGGCGTCGCTCGAGCGTGAGCTGACCCACTGTCGTGGCAGCTATCGCCGTGGCGCCGACCAGTTCCGGATGACCCATGAGGCACTCGTCAGGCAGGGTTCGAGCCCAGCGGAGCAGGGCCCCCGCCCGTCCATTCCTGAGCATTGCCGGGTGACATTCACTCAGCAGCTCAGCGACGAGCTCATTGTCTCCCGCCGCGGACGCGTGCGAGATTGCCTCCACGAACATCCTCCGTGATCGCAGCCACTTCGCGGCGCACCGATGGATCTGCACTGGCCCATCTGGGTCACCAGCAGCGAGTCGGGCCGCAGCGAACTCGGCAAATAGCGGGTGGACACGAAACCACTCTCCCCGCTCGAGCCGGGTTACGAACATGTTCGAGACCTCGAGGTCGGCGAGCACCGCTGCGGAGTTTGATCGACCGAGAACGTGGTCACAAAGCTCCGTGGTGAAGCCTCCCAGAATTGCGGCGCGGAGCAGGAACGAGCGCTGGTCCGCATCCAGAGCCTCGAGCAGCTCGTGACTGAGGTACTCAGCGACATAGCGATGATCACCACCGAACTCGAGTACCGCACGATTTTGGTCCTCCACGCTGCGAAGCCACAGGGTGGCCAGGTACAGCGCGGCGGGCCAGCCGTCGGTCCGATTCCGTAGGACCTCGATCTGTTCGTCCTCCAGCTGGAGACCGCCGCGCTCAACGAGCAGCTCGCGCGCTTCTGCCGCGGTGAAGGCAAGCTCATCTGCTCGCAACTCGACCAGCGCCCCGCGAGCGCGTAATCGGGCCAGCCCGAGCGCGGGGTCGGACCGTGTGATCAGAATCAGACGCGCCGTCGTCGGCAGCCGATCGATCGCGTATTCGATCGACGCAAGGCACTTTCTATCCGTAACGGTTTGCAACTCGTCAAGCACGATTGTCAGCTCCCGCCCGAACGCGGCGATCCCGTTCATGAGCTCGTCCACGGGGGTCCTGATCGGCATCCCGGCTACCCGAAGCCGCTTCAGCGCGCGACCGCCGAGTCCCTCCCGAGTTCGATTGACCGCAACCGCGACATATGTCCAAAGCCGGGCCGGATCGTTGTCCTCCACGTCTAGCGTCACCCAGGCAAGGGGGGAGTTGCTGCTCTCACACCAGGCACGGACCGCCATTGTCTTCCCGTACCCGGGTGGCGCCGCGACGAGCGTCACCGCGGAATCCGTGCCTGCCTCGAGCGCTTGCCATATGCGCGGGCGCTGCAGCATCCCGCGCCGCCGCCTTGGCGCCGCGAGCTTCGCCTCGGAAGGAGGAGCTAGCTCGTCTGTGAGGCGTAGCTCAGCGGACGCTGGGCCCGCTTGATCTCGCCCACGGCGACTCCTCGAGGAGGCATGCTGACCATCCATCTCAGGACTAGGTTCCGGCGTCCAGCACCGGCCGTCCTCATCCGAAACGGGTGACGGTAGCCGCCTCGGTCGGCGCCATCCATTTGGTACCGGTTTGCTGGCGAAAGGCGTCTAGGGCGGCGTCGATGGTGGGAAGAAATGGTTGGGGTCCAGGGGTCCGACTAACTCCTAGCGCTCGAGCTGCGCACGGACCGGATCCTTGAGCTCGGCGAACACGAGGGAGGCGCCGGATTTGTTGAGCTCCTCGTCGAGGTCGACCAGCACGCTAGGTTCAGGAACAGCTTCACGATCCGGGTCCCGTTACTCCGCCAACCCTGGTCCGTCGCTTATCAGCCATGGTCTTCTCCATTCCAATCGCGACGAGCGGCGGCGCTGATCACGTGTGACCGCACTGCGCGGTCACACCTGGTCAGTTCATGCCGAGGATGCTCGCCTTCTGCCTGGCGAATTCATCGTCTGTGAGAACTCCCTGGTCGTGAAGCTTCCCCAGCTCGCCGAGGCGCTGGGTGTCCTCGGAGGTGATCCCATGCTTGACGGGCGCAGCCGGAGCGGCGTACCCAGCCGATTGCTGGCCCTCGCCGTAAGCCTGCTGCTGCTGCTCCTCCTGCCTGCGCTCCCGGTGCTTGCCGAGCGCATATGCTCCCCCGCTCACAGCGGCCGCTCGCAGCAGGGGACGGCGTCGTCTGAGTAGTGGCATCGCTACTCCTGCGCCTCTTCGTCGATCGCCAAGCCCATCGCGAGCATGATCTCCGGCGCAGCCGCAATGACTCTTGGACCACCGACCTGGGGCGCGACTGCTCGCAGCACACCGACGAAATCATCGCCGGTCACTCCCTCCTCCAGCGCGTTGGCGACCTGCCACGCGTAGGAGGCCGGTGGCGCATCGAGGGCGATCAGCGTCGCAATCTTCACAAGCGCGAAGGTACGCGGATCGAGCCCGCTGCCCTCACGATTCTGCTCCCGCAGACCGACCGCCGCCTCGAGTACCTCGAGGTTGCCGGCGGAGATTCCCGACAGCGTCCGGTGAGTTTCTGCTCCAACAACAGCCATTTGTGTTCCTTTCAATCGTGGTTTGCAGCGGCCGGCGATGCACGCCTCAGCTGCGGGTTCGAGACCGCGAGGCGTTACGAGCCCGCGACCGCCTCAGTTGGAGGCTGCAGCGCTGCTTGCAGCTTCCTCGTGTCCTCCTCGGAGAGCGATGTCTTGATCACGGTGCCGCCATACTGCTGCAGCGCATCGATCGCCTTGTCGGGGGTTACGTGCTCGACCACCACGAACAGCGCCGAGGTGCCTGGCTTAACGTAATCGCGCACCTGTTGCTGGAATGCCTTGTCGATCCCCTTCTCGCCGAAATGACCGAACAGCGCGCCCATTCCGGCGCCCAGAGCCAACCCGGCGAACGGGATAAAGAACAACAGTCCGAACAGGAATCCCCAGAATCCGCCCCACCAAGCGCCGCCGCCGGCCGATGCGCCGCCGTGCGAGGTGTGCACGTGATACTTGCCCTCCAGATCGCGCGAGATCGACGCGACCTGGTCAGCCTGGATGATCAAGTCTGCCTCCAGGCGCGAGACAGTCTCTCTCGCCTGCTCGGCCTTTTCCTGATCGGGATATCCGATCGCAACTAGAGTCGCCATAACGCATTTCTCCTAATCGTGGATTGCTTGTTTGCCCGGGCGATCCGACTGACCCGAGGCTACGTCTCCTCCACACGGACGAGCCACTCACGACGCCGATTCACCCAGGTGAACGTGGCTGTCGGGCGGCCCGTCGTGCAGAGCGAATTTCGCCAGCGCCTCGATCACCTGCCACGGTTTGTCGGGTTCGAGCGCCGATGGAGAAGCGCCGGGATGGTGAGGGGCGATCCTGACCCGCAGCGCTCCTGGGATGATCTGGAACTGGAGCGGTGGATCGAGCCGGGTGGCCTCGCCGTCGATCCCCGCCGCCACCTGGGCATCAGACTGGATCTCGAATGTCGGTGTGATCCACCGTTGCATGCCCAGCTTTCGATTGACCTTCCCATTGGCGCTCCCTGGGGTCGGAGCGAGGACGGTGACGCCGAGGACGGCTCGATCGAGCCGCGGCCGCGTACCCGACCCGAGCGCAGGCCCGAGCCGATAGGCGTTGTTGGACACCAGGATGGCCGCGGCGGATTCCTGTCCAGCCGGACTGCGCCAGACCAAGCCTGAGGGCTCGGCGTCGGGTCCGAGCGAATCCGGAACTGCGTCGAGCAACGTGTCCAGCTTCGCCGCTCGATAGCGGGGCCGCTGCACCGCTTCGGCGTACAACCCCAGCGAGACGTTGTTCACGAACAATCGCCCGTTGACCTTGGCGAGATCGACGCGCCGTTCACCGCCGTTCACGAACGCATCCAGCGCGCCGACGACGTCGTCTCGGTCGACGCCGAGGTCGAGCGCGAAATGGTTGCGCGTGCCGGCTGGTATGCACGCGTACGGCAGGTCGAGCTCGGCGGCGACCATCGCGACGATCGCCTGTGACCCGTCCCCTCCGGCCATCGCGAGCCCGTCCGCGCCTTCCCTGACCGCGGTGCGGACCAGTTGCTCGAGGTCGTCTCCACGGCGCAGCTCGATGGGTTCGATGCCTCGCCGGCGGGCCTGGTCAGCCAAGTGAAACCGCGCAGACTTTCCGCCTCCGGAAAGCGGGTTGTAGAACAGGACGGGCTTACCTGGCCGCTGTGCCGGCGGCCACTCCGCGTGGACTTTGAACGCCTCCCGCGCCGCCACCACCGCCGCGGCTGCAGTCGCCAACACGAGCAGGTCCTCGAGCGCCCGACCTTCGACGATCACCAGCACGACAGCGCCCGCAAGCAGCAGCGCGACCAGCGCGAGGGCCAGCGTGCGAGCCTTACCCCGCCGCCGGATGCCATACCAGGCCGAGCAGAGCGCCAGAACGGAGCAAGCAAGCACGGTCAGGCCTTTGGGAAAGTGGGCCGCGGCGACCACAACGGCAAGCACGATCGCCGCGAGCGCCAAGAGAAGAGCTGCCGCGGACCAGATTCTGCGGACAGTCATCCTTCCGTCCCGGTCGTAAGGGCGACGTTTGCATCGCCGATTAGTCTCACTGCACGGATTCTGGTCCTGTTGCCGGGACCATCATCACCTGATTAGGGTGAGGGCGGCTCGTGTCGGGAACCGGGGGTGCCGACCTTCCTTGCCGACGCAAGAGCACTCCATTGCCGGGCCCTCTGGGCGCTGGCATCTCGCGGCGTGAAGGCGGGCAATCCCCGACTTGTCACGACAACAATCGGAGGCTGCAATGTCTGTTCGCGCAATCGCCCGCTGACCCCGTACGGACCCCTACAGCTCGCCTGACGCGCAACGGACCTGAGGGGTGTTCAGCAGCGAGAGGCGACCAGGATGCCCGCTGTGATGTCGGCCAGGATCGCGCCCAGCAGAGCCCCCGCCAAGACGTCCCCGGGGTAATGGACCCCAGTGTGGACACGCGAGTAGGCGACCAGCACCGAGAGCACGTGTAACGGCAGCCCCGCGACGGGCAGGATGGTCCCGACCCCTCCCGCGAACGCGACCGCGGCAGCGGTGTGACCGGATGGGAACGAGCGCGATGCCGGCATCTGGACCTGGCGTGCGGCCGGGACCTTCTGCGTCGTGCGGTCGGGGCGCGGGCGGCGTCCTAACGGCTTGATAACGAGGTTCACCGTTGTGGCAGTGACCGCCACGGACGCAAGTCCTGCAGCGGCGGCGCGCCGTCCCCGGGGTCCGCCGGCTACCGCCAGCAGCGCACCTGACGCAATCGACAGCCGCGAATAGTCGGCAGCACGCGCGAGACGACGCATCGCCCGATCGAACCGCGGCGTCCACGTGGTGGCCACGGCGCCGTAGATGGCGAGATCGATCCGCTCAGCCTCGGCCAGCCATGACGCGCGCCGAGAGCGGCTGGTGCTCGTGGGTCCAGATGCTGTCTCGGCCATCATTGCTTGGCAGGGCGTCTGGAGCCATGGTCCAGCGCTGAGGCGAGCAGTGCATCCTCCGGATCGGATGACGCCCGCCTCCGGCCCCGGAATGTCAGGATCCGGAGACGACGGGCAGGTCGAGTTCTTCGGCCGGAAAGGCGCTGTCTGAGATCAGGAGCCCCACTAGTACTCCCGCCAGCATCGAGACCGCCGTCGTCGCCTCAAGCACGGGCATGCCGTTGATCGGGACCAGTTACTCGAGTGCGCGTTGGAGTCCCTTGCGCATCTGGTCGTCGACGCCGAGCGCCTGGTACGGCTTCAAGGCTCGTCGCCGCCTCGTCGTGCGCGCGGAGACGGTTGAGCAGGAACAGGTCGTGTGCGCGTTCGCAGCCATCGCGAAGCGCGTCCGCAGAGATTTGGATCAACTCGATGCTGCCTGGCTGGTCTGATCTGCCGTTTGCCCTGATTTTCTAGGTCAAAGCTTAGAACGTGGTCCGGTCGCCAGGAGCCAGAAGGCGCACCTCGACCTCGGACGCGTATCGCTTCGTGAGCGCAGCGAACTCGCGCGCCGGCCGCGCCGGATCAACCAGGCGCCTAGCCGGTCGGGGCAGCGCGAAGGTTCCCCAGTGGATCGGGACACAAACCCCAGGGGCGATCAGCGCTGCGGCCTGCGCGGCACGCTCAGGATCGAGATGGCCGGCCCCCACACTCCCACCCCACCCCCACACCGGCAGCAGCGCTACGTCGACCGTGCCTCGCAGCTCCGACATGGCCATGAACAGATCGGTGTCGCCGGCGAAGTACACCGACCTCGAACCGCGGATTAGATATCCAAGCGGCTCGGCCGCAGGCCCGAACGGTCGACGTCGAGAGTCGTGGACGGCAGCCGTGGCGGCGATACGCAATCCTCCGACCCCGATCGCCCCTCCTGGGCAAAGCTCACGCACGTCTTGCACACCGTTGGCGTTGAGCCATGCGCGCGCGCCATACGGGGCGAGCACGGGACCCGAGCGGTCGAGGGCACGAAGCGTAGGAAGGTCCGCGTGGTCGGCGTGTAAATGGGAGAGCAGCACGCAGTTGACCGATCCGATGGGTCGAACGCTGGGCGCGATCCGCACGAGCGGTCCGACACGGTCTCGCAGCACGGGATCGGTGATCACCCGGATGCCATCCATCTCGACCAGCACCGTGGCGTGTCCCAGCCACGTGATCACCAAATCGGACGGCCTTGCTCCCGCCCACGCCGTCCTCGCAGCGCCGGGGGTCATAGGCTTCATCTAAAGCAGAGCCCTCGGTGCTCGCCATCGCCCGATCGGGATGAGAGGCCATGCCCAACGCGAAATAAGCACGTCGCAGAGCTCAATTGTGGTGCCTGCTCGCCCGGCTCTGAGTGGCACGCGCCCTTGTGCACGAGTACGCTGGGAGAGCACCATGAGAAGACATGGCGCTCGAGCAGGACGAGGAGCAAGCTCACGCATGATCAGCGCGGACCAAGGGACTCGCGGGGGGAGGGCAGAACCTCCCCGGCAGCTCCGGGTCGTCGTCGCCGAGGACTCATACATCATTCGTGAATACCTCACGGCGACGCTCAGCGCCGACCCGGCGGCGGAACTCGTCGCCGTTTGCTGCAACGGCAATGAACTCCGAGCGGCGATCGGCGCCTGGGACCCGGAGGTGGTCCTCACCGACATCCGTATGCCTCCGTCGGGGGCCGAGGAGGGTCTTCGAATCGCCGCCGAGCTGCGAGAAACCCGTTCGGAAATAGGCGTCGTGGTGCTCAGCCAATACGCCGAGCCCGCCTACGCGCTGAGCCTGCTTGAACAGGGAACAGGCGGGCGCGCATACCTCCTCAAGGAACGAATCCGTGACAGAGAGCAGCTGATCGATGCGATCCAGGCAGTGGCGCGGGGAGGCTCGGTCATCGACCCAATCATCGTCGACGTTCTCATCGAGGCTCAGTCCCGTGTCGCAAAGTCTCAGCTCGCACAGCTCACCCCACGGGAGCGTCAGCTGCTTCTCGAGATTGCCTCCGGCAAGAGCAATGGTGCGATCGCGGAGTCGTTGGTGCTCACGAAACGAGCCGTCGAGAAGCACGTGAACTCGATCTTCTCCAAGCTCAACTTGCCCGAGACGCCGGACGTCAGCCGCCGCGTGAAGGCGACATTGATCTTCCTCTCAGAAGCGGAAGGTCATTGATGTGGCCCGTCGGAGATCCCACACCCCGCCTGTTCCCTTCGATCAGCCCAACGCAGAGTCAGCCGTCAGGTGTTGGGTTTCGACTGAAGCGTGAAGGGGGGAGGGCGTTGGTCCTCCCCCCACAGGGATGACCAGCCAGGCGACTTGGAACCTCCCACCGCGGCAGCGGTCGGCAGGAGGGTCAGGGTGCGTGATCGCGGGAGGCCACCACACCGCGGTGCTCTTCCACGCGCCCGCTTGCCGATTGACAAGTCGGTCAGCCGAATCCCGTCGCCCACAGCCTGATGCCCGGCCCGCGGATCGCGCTGCGAAGCGCGCCGCTGAGCGAGTTCAGCGTGTAACTTCGTCGTGAGACAAGCGCAAAACGACCTCGTCCGACATCAAGCGCTCGATCGAGTCGATCGGGATCGCGATCTCCCGCTTGCCCCAGACATGGCCGTGGTGGACAACGAGCTCCTCGATCCGTTGCTGGTCGCCAATAGCCAACCCGATTACGTGTCCGATGTGGTGGCCGTCCGATGAGGTCACGTCGCTCTGACGGCGAATCTCGACCATGCCCCTCGGAACGCGGTCGTACGTCAACGTGACGTGAGGGTCGAAGTCAACCGGCCCTGGGGCACCGAGTGGGTCGAAGCCGTAGGACGGAAGCGCAGCGATCTCCTCGATGCCGATATCAGAGTCCGGATCTTCCGCGGGACGCACGCCCATCCTCAGGTACTCCGAGCTCTGGACGGGCTTGAGCTCACTAATCTCAGCGATCGTGCAGTGGAGCGACACGCCACCGCCCGCGGCCTCACCGATTTGCGCTTTGCTGACTGGCACTAGCCGCGCGAGCCTGTGCTGGTGGTGGTGCGGCTGGACGACGAGATGCGTCAGGCATCGGGTGCTCGGGTCGATTACGACATCCGAAAGCTCGCCGAACGTACCGTCGGTGCAGTGTACGTGGCAATTAAGGTCGAGTCGCATTGCAGACGATGGTGCTCGCGCTCGGGTAAGCACGCATCACCTCATACGGATGAGGCCGGGAGTGGTGCCCGCACCCTGGTCAGATCGACTGACATCGGGCTGGACTTCGCGCGATTAATGATCAACGGGACGCCGCGAGCGACCGCCTCACCCGATTCGGTCGATGCGCTCCGCGGGCCGCCGCCTAGGCTCTCGAGATCCTGGCCCGTAAAGACCGCAGAGAGGCGGTGGTGATGGAACTTGAACTCAAGGAGAAGACCACGATGTCGCGCGAGGAAGCTGCTGCGCGCCTTCACTCGATTGCGGACGAACTCGCATCGGGCAATGACATCGTGATGGAGCAAGCGCCGATGAGGTTCGTGGCCAAGGTCCCTGACGACGTCACCCTCAAGATCGAGTTCGAGGTCGAGAACGACGAAACCGAATTTGAGATCGAGCTGACGTGGTAGACCCCCGATCACTCCTGTGCGGGCGGACTTCTGAGCGGCGTTGAAGGACGGGTTCAACGACGCGGTCTCCGCGGCCGCCGCCTAGTTCGTCACGGCGTCGTGGGAGTACCTGGCGTTCGTCGCGCCGCTGGTGGCGATCGCGGTCGGGCTGGGCCTGGCGAACGGACCGGCATCGTCGGCCTCGACGGCATCGGTGTCCCATGACCAGGTCGGGCAGGCCTCGGGCATCTCGAACATGGCTCGCTACATAGGCTTGTCGCTCTCTGTCGCCGCAGTAGCCACCGTCTTCAACGCCGTCACCAACAACCACCTGCAGGCGGGCGCCTCGGATAGCGACGCGCTCGCGGCCGGTCTCGCGGGCGCCGCGTTGCTGCTGGCAATCTTCACGGCAGCAGGCATTGCGCTCTCCCTCCTGGTTGCCCGCCACCGGCCGGCCCAACCACGGGCGATTCACAAGGCCGCCGCGGCCGCCGCCAGCTCCCACACGATCCCGACGCGGCCCGTGCAGATCTCAGGCTATGCCGGCCCGAACGGCGGCCCGATCGAGCCCGCCCCGGTTGCAAACCTCAGAAAGCCGAAAGAGCAAAGGACAACACATGCCTGACGATGATCTGCGCGGGGCCGTGAAGGGCCTCATGAACCGCGCGAAAAATGACCTCGCCGAGATGGTCACCTTCCAGTCAGTGGCCGACCCCAAGCAGTACCCGCCCGCGGAATGCCAGCGCGCCGCAGAGTGGGTGATCGACGCGTTCGCCGAAGTTGGCCTGGAGGATGTGCGGATGTCGCCCACTCCGGACGGAAGCATGGCCGTCCACGGCCACGCCAGCGCCCCTGACGACGCTCCGACCGTCCTGTTGTATTGCCACTACGACGTGCAGCCGCCACTCGGCGAGCAGCAATGGACGTCACCAGTGTGGGAGCTGACTGAGCGCAACGGCCGCTGGTACGGGCGCGGAGCGGCGGACTGCAAGGGCAACATCGCGATGCACCTGACCGCGCTGCGCGCACTGAAACAGCGCCATGGCGATTTTCGCTGCAGCGTGAAACTCATTTGCGAGGGCTCCGAAGAGCAGGGCACCGGTGGGCTCGAGGCGTTCGTCCCCGAGAACGCCGAGCTGCTGCGAGCCGACACGATCCTGGTTTGCGACACCGGTAACTTCGCCGTCGGGGTGCCCACCCTCACCACCACCCTGCGCGGAATGACGAGCATCGACGTGACCGTCGAGGCGCTGCACAGCGCGATGCATTCCGGGATGTTCGGCGGCCCGGCGCCCGACGCCGTGGCGGCATTAATCACGATCCTCGCCTCGATGCGCGACGCAACCGGCGACACCACAATCGACGGACTCGACAACACACAGACATGGACCGGCGTCGACTATTCGCCCGAGCAGTTCAGGGCGGATGCGGAGTTGCTCGATGGCGTTGATCTGATTGGCACTGGCTCGGTCGCGGACATGCTCTGGGCCCGGCCGGCGGTGACCGTCCTGGGAATCGACGTCCCGCCGGTGGTCGGGTCCGCTTCGGCGGTGCAGGCGTCGGCGGCGGCGCGGGTCAGCCTGCGTGTGCCTCCTGGGATGAACGGCGCAGCGGCGCAGGACGCGCTGATCGAGCACGTCCGCCGGCGCGTGCCGTGGAACCTTCACTGCAAGATCGAACGCGTAGCCGTCGGCGACCCGTTCGTTGGCTCGCTCAACGGACCTGCGTTCGAGTCGCTGAGGACCGCGATGGAGACCGCCTACGCCCGCGAGCTGACCACCGAGGGCCAAGGCGGCTCGATCCCACTCTGCAACGTGTTTGCCGAGACATATCCCGACGCCGAGATCTTCCTGATGGGCGTCGAAGAGCCCAAGTGCCTGATCCACGCGCCGAACGAGAGTGTCGATCCCTCCGAGATCGAGCATCTCGCGCTCGCCGAAGCGCTCTTCCTGGAGAGGTACGCTGAGGCGAAGCGATGACCCCGGCGCCGTTCACCACCGAGGACTTCGCCCACCGGATGGAGCGCGCCGCCGGCCAGGCGCGGGAGGCCGGACTCGCGGGCGTGCTCGTGACGCCCGGCCCCGACCTCACCTACTTCACCGGCTACTCCCCGATTTCGATCACCGAGCGGATCACGATGCTCGCGATCAACGCCTCGCGTGACCCGACGATGATCGTGCCGATCCTCGAGCGACCCGATGCCGACACGGCACCAGGCAGCCCGGCGCTGGAAGTCAGCGACTGGACCGACGGCGACGACCCCTACCAAGCCTCCGCCAAGCTGCTCGATGCGGACGGGCGCTACGCGATCTCCGACTCGGCCTGGGCGATGCACGTCCTCGGCCTCCAACAGGCGCTGCCGAATTCACGTTACGTCTCGATGACGTCGGCGCTGCCGATGCTGCGCGCGATCAAAGACGCCGACGAGCTCGACCGGCTCACCGCGGCCGGCGCCGCAGCTGACGCGAGCCTGGAGGAGATCGCGAATTTGCGCTTCGCGGGGCGACGCGAAAGCGAGATCGGCGCCGAGCTCGCCGCGCTGCTGCGGAAGCACGGCCACTCAGAGGTCGACTTCACCGTCGTCGGCTCTGGCCCCAACGGCGCCAACCCCCATCACGAGCTCAGCGAGCGAGTGATCGAGAACGGCGACATGGTCGTGCTGGACTTCGGCGGGCTCAAGGACGGCAACGGATCAGACACCACCCGCACCGTCCACGTCGGCGAGCCGAGCGACGAAGAGCGCGAGGTCTTCGAGACCGTCCGGGCGGCACAGCAGGCCGGATTCGAGGCCGTCAAGCCGGGTGTCGCCTGTCAGGAAGTCGACCGGGCCGCCCGCAAGCTCATCACCGACACCGGCTACGGTGAGTACTTCATCCACCGCACCGCCACGGAATGGGCCTGACTACCCACGAACCGCCCTACATGGCCGATGGCGAGACGCTCCCGATGCAACCCGGCATGTGCTTCTCGATCGAACCCGGCATCTACCTTCCCGGACGTTTCGGCGTGCGGATCGAGGACATCGTCACCGTCACCGAAGACGGCGGGCGACGTCTGAACAACACCAGCCACGCAATGCGCATCGTCTCATGACGGAGGACACAGTGAGCGACCCACACGAACACGAGCATGGGCCCGGCTGCGGGCACACGGCAGTCCGCCACGCCGATCACGTCGACTACTTGCATGACGGCGAGCTGCATCATCACGACGGCGGCAGCGTCGAGCGTCACGCAGTTTCGATCAGTGACCGCAACACTGCCGACTGCACTCCGGACCACGACTGCTCCGAGCACGAGTCCGGCCACGAGCACGGACCCGCCTGCGGGCATGAGGCTGTACCGCACGGCGACCACGTCGACTACCTCGTCGCCGGGCATCTGCACCGCCCGCACGGGGACCATTGCGACGACCACGGGCCAGTCGAGGTCGTACCGCCGACATAGGAAGACGGCGTGGGGTCATCCGTGAGGGCATCGCAGCCTCGTGCATCGCTTTCGGCGCCAGAAGTCGCCCAGCCCGCAACGTCGGTGGAGCACCCGCCAATAGTCACGAGCCGGGAGATGGCATTCCCGGTGCCGACTCGAAACGAGGTCGGGCGCCTAGACGGGGCTGCGCCGCCGGCAGCGACGATACGCGCGCGGATACGACTGAGGTCTGCGCACGGTCCGCATGGTCCGTCTTGCATTTCGCCATTTCCGCAGCCGCCGGCCCATCGCGCCGCGTGGGCAGAGCCGCCCCACAAGGAGTCGCGCGCCGCTCTCCCACCCGACCAGGGGGCGGGGTTGGGACAGCGATTGGTCAGTGAGGCCGCCGAGACTCGCTCAGCACGCCAGGGCGATACACCGCGTTGACCGGGATTCCTGCCCAACAAATCCCTGCGAATCCCCCACAAAATAAATCGGGGCGCCCGGATTTGAACCGGGGACCTCACCGACCCGAACGGTGCGCGCTACCAGGCTGCGCCACGCCCCGATGCGTTCCAGTATTCCACAGCCGCGGCCTGCCCCCCGTTGCGCGGGTGCGGCAGTCGCCGGATCAGGTCAGGGGACGAGTTGCGTAACCGTGCCCGCCGGGTCGGGCAGCTGAGATGAGGACGGGGGATTCGTCTGAGGCACGCTCGTCTGAGGCACATTCGTCTGAGGCACGTTCGTCTGAGGCACGCTCGTCTGAGGCACATTCGTCTGAGGCACGCTCGTCTGAGGCACGCTCGTCTGAGGCACGCTCGTCTGAGGCACGCTCGTCTGAGGCACGCTCGTCTGAGGCACGCTCGTCTGAGGCACGCTCGTCTGAGGCACGCTCGTCTGAGGCACGCTCGTCTGAGGCACACTCGTCTGAGGCACACTCGTCTGAGGCACGCTCGCCTGAGGCACGCTCGCCTGAGGCAGGCTTGCCTGGGAGAGCGTGGAATGCAGCGCCGGCAGTTGCGGGTTGACCGAAGGAGCGGACGGCAGGCTTGGGTTCACTGGAGCGCCGGCCGCAGGCAGATGCGGATTCGCCGCAGGGAGCCCGGCCGGAGGCGAGCCCAGGTTCACCGGAGGAACCGCCGGCAGGTGCGGGGTGACCGGAGGGACCCCGGCCGGAGGCGAGCCCAGGTTCACCGGAGGAACCGTCGGCAGGTGCGGGGTGACCGGAGGGACCCCGGCCGGAGGCGAGCCCAGGTTCACTGGAGGGACCGTCGGCAGGTGCGGGTTGACCGGAGGCGAGCCCAGGTTCACCGGAGGAACCGTCGGCAGGTGCGGGGTGACCGGAGCAGAGCCCGGGTTCACCGGAGGAACCGTCGGCAGGTGCGGGGTGACCGGAGGGGAGCCCAGGTTCACCGGAGGGACCGTCGGCGGCAAGTGCACGTTCAGCGGAGCGCCTGGCCCGGTCGGCAGCGGCACCGGTGACTGGTGCAGGTTGCCGGTGGTCGATCCGGTCAACCCCCCCGAGGAGGAGCCGCCGCCCGGGGGCTGGTTCCCTCCCACCGCAAACACAGCAGAGCCAGGGAACGTCGCGAAAACGGCAGATCCCGGGATGGACGGTGTCCCGGACGCCGCCAGTCCGCTCTGGCTCGCTCCCGCCGAGCTGCTCAACCCGAGCGCTGCGCTGGCGCCACCGCTTCCCGCCCCTGCCAGGGAGGCGGTCACGGGCCCACCCCCGGGACCTCCTGCCGCCCGGAGTCCCCCTCCGCCTCCGCCGGTGGCCGACTGAGCCTGGCTGGCTGACCCGCCGCCGCCCCGAGAGGTGGCAGCGGCGATGCTCGAAGTGTGGCCGGGATGGGAGCCCGCCCAGACTCCGGTCACGATGCCTCCTCCCGCGCCGACAGCCAGGAGCGCCGCCGCTGTCGCGGCCATCCTCCCGGCCCCGGACATCGGGCCGCCGGACTCGAACAGCGGCGCCAGCGCCTGGGGCGGACGCGAAGCTAGCGATGACAGCTGGGATCGCAGTCGCGCCGGCCTTGAGTGACCGCGTCGCCCTCCCAGCCACGGCAACGGCAGCAGGCCGGCGATCTTCCGGCCCCGGCTTGGGGTCTTGAAGAACGAGTCGTCGAGCCCCGCCATCCGGGCCACGCGCCGGCATGGCTGGCAGTGGGCGAGGTGGCGGGCCAAATGGCGCCGCTGGCGAATCCCCATTCTTGGCAGTGCCCGCGGGTCGCCATCGGTGATCAGCGACTGCACGGCTTCACAGCGGCGGCCGCTGACGAGCTCGTCGTACTCCTGGCTCAGCTTCCGCCGCGCCCGGAACAGAGTGCTCTCGACGATCGACGTCGACATACCGAGCTGCTCCCCGATCTGGGTGTAGGAGAGACCTTCCAGCTCCCGCATCACGAGCACGCGGTGCTGGCTGGCGGACAGCCCGTGGAAGGCACCCCACAGGTCCCGCAGCTGCTGCTTGCGCTCGACCGCGGCCTCCGGGGATGGTGATGCGCCCGGCCATCCTTCCGCGCCGAGTTCGTCGCCGTCAGGTCCCGCTCCGAGCGGGACCTCCGATCTCCGCCGGCCGCGGCGAAACTCGTCGATACAGGCGTTCCTGGCGATCTCGTAGATCCACGGCTTGAACGCGATCGGGGCGTGGGAGGCGCGCAGGCGGCGCACCGCGGAGAGGAACACCTCCTGGGTGACATCCTCAGCTCGCGCTTGGTCGCCGACCAAACTCGCCACGTAGCCGCGGATCCGCGTGCCGTAGCGGCCGTAGAGCGCCTCGAAGGCGCGGTCACTGCCCTTACGGACCTCCGCCACCAGCTCGTGGTCTGAGCACGAGATCGCGAGTTGGGTCGCGCGCTGCGCGGAGGCCATAACCATGCCGCTCCCTAGGAGTTGTCTCCCACCGGAACGTGCCGGAACTGTACCGGTTATCCCCGGTTTCGCAAAGACCGGCGAATAACCGATTAAGAATGTGTTGAGGGCGTCCATGCCAACGGGCATACTCTTCTCATGTAGCCAACGGCAAAGGAGGAGAATCACCGATGGCCAACCATCTGACGCCTACCGAGCTCGCCCGTGAGGCGGGGCTCGATCGCCGAGACGTGATCGTCAAATGTGTCGAGCTGGGCGTTCCGATCTTCAACGGTCGCATCGACAAGACCCTCTTCCTCACCAGCCTGCGCGAGCTGCCTGGTCAGCAGCAGCCTCAAGCCCAGGCCGCTAGCGCGTAGGCCTTTCGCCTAGAGCGCGCCGCTAACCGCCATTCACATCCTGGTAGGACCCGCCCGGCGGCGGCACCAGGCCGTCAGCGTCAGTGCTGCTGTGCCGACTGGCGGAGCAGCGTAGAGGTGGTCTGCTCCAGGATCTTGCGCCAGGCGCGCGTCGGCTCCTGCTCGGCCTCGAAGTGCTTGACGACCTTGCGGACCCGTGCGCCAGAGATCTCGATGCCGTGGCGATCGCAGACGCGCTGGAAGCGCGCGTAATCCTGCGCAAGCTTGAGCGTCACCGACTGGAAGCCATGGCGAGCGATGTCGACTCGCGAGGTGTAGTTCATCACGCTCGTCTGGAACATGAGCTCGTCGCCGGAGGCGGGCTCGATCAGGATGATGTCCACTCCCGGATAGCGTCGCTCCCAGTTCCGCGCGAGCTCGTGCAGACGCTGGTAGGCGAGCAGCTTGAACGTCTGGTATCCGATCTGGGGGAAGCCCATGTCCGACACCCGCCGAGCACGCAAGCCGGTGAGCGTGCGGATCTGACGGTCGAGGTCGTTGATGTAGGGCACGAGCGGGTTGAGGACGACGATGAACTTGGCTCCGGCCTCGACGGCGATGTCCAGGTTTGTCGTGGAGAGCAGGCCTCCATCCACCAGCTCCCGATCCCGGAGCCTAACCGGCTTGTAGAGCATCGGCAGGGCACCGGAGGCGCTAACGGCGGTCGAGATCGGCACGTTCTCCCACCCTTCCGTCCCCAGGACAATCCGCTCGCAGCTGTCGAGATCGGTCGCGACCAGATACAGCTCGTTGGCGAGCATCCGGAAGTCGTTGGTCCGGTCGGGGTGGGACAGGATCGTGCGAACGTACCGTTCGATTCCCTCAGCCGAATACAGTCCGGACGGCAGCGCCTCCGCGAGCGCCAGGGCGATATCGACCGCGGAGACCTGCCCCAGGTCACGCAGCAGACCGCGGACGGTCCGAGCCATCCGCAGCGGCAGCATCATTCCTTTGCTGAGGAACTCGCCGTAGTTGGGCTTCAGCAGCGAGCTCACCCGGGCGTCTGGGAATGGCGTCGGTACCTGCTGGACGATGACCCGCATCATCTCCTCGGGAGTCACGCCGTTGGCGAGCGCCGCAGCCACGAACGCACCCGCACTGGTACCTACGTAGACGTCAAACTGGTTAACGGTGCGGTTGACCGACAGCAGATCCAGGGCGCGCAGAGCACCGATCTCGTAGACACCACCGGTGAACCCGCCTCCCCCCAACACGAGCGCGGTCTTCGACCGGCGTGGACGTCGACGATTACCCGGTTTGCCGCCCGCGCTCTGCGGCCGGCGCGCGCCGGCGGTGCCGAGCTTGACCACCTTGCCCATCCTCTGGCTAATTCTACGTCCGCCCGGGCCATGAGGAAATACATTTACGTGCCGCGGACCGCAGCTTTCACCGCTCTCAGCGGTTAGATAGCTGGATGCGCCGATACCTGGTCCAGCTCGCGGCGGTGATCCCGCTGCTGAGCAGCCCAGCCGCGGCAGTGGCGCTGCTGAAGGACCCCGCCGCGGCGCGCTCCTCGGCGGCGGCCCAGCGAGTGCTTCAGGGCTCCCTGCAACGATCGCTGGGCGCGGCCGGTGGCACCAGCGGCGCTTATGTGGTCGATCTCACCACCGGTCGAACCTTGTTCTCAGCTGCAGCGGGAGCAGCCCGCCTGCCCGCTTCGGTGGAGAAGGTCTACACGACCTCGACGGCGCTGATGCGCTTCGGAGCCGGGGCCACGTTGTCAACGACGATCCTCGGTACCGGTAGCGCCAGCCCCGGCGGTGCCTGGCGGGGAACGCTGTACCTGAAGGGGGGCGGTGATCCGACGTTCGGCTCGGCGAGCTATGACCACTCCGCGTACGGCGCCGGAGCGACCATGCAGCGACTGGTGTCGAATCTGCGGCGCGCCACCGGCATGACCTCATTCGAGGGGAGAATCGTAGGTGACGAGTCGGTGTTCGACTCCGTGCGTGGCACCTCGGCGACAGGGTTCGGAGTGTCCGCGTATCTGGAGGGCGTGCTCAGCGGCCTGGCTTACGACCGCGGCTTCGCCGACGAGCAGGGGAACTCGTTTCAGACGCGTCCGGCGCTGTTCGCCGCCACGCGCCTGGCCGATGCCCTGCGCGCGGCGGGGATCAGGATTGCTGGCAATACGCGGATCCTGTCCGGCGTCACTCCGCCCGGCGCCGCGATGCTGAGCAGCGTCCACTCCCCCCGAATGGCGACGTTGATCCAGCTGACCAACAGCCCGTCGGACAACTTCTTCGCCGAGACGCTGCTCAAGGGGCTCGGAGCCAGGTTTGCCGGCGCTGGCTCGACCGCAGCAGGCGCGAGGATCGTGCGGGCGCAGATCGCGCGCAGCTTTGGGATCCATCCACAGGTGGTCGACGGCTCGGGCCTCTCCCGCAGCGATCGCACCAGTCCGCGCGAAGTGGTCACCGCGTTGAGAGCGATGGCTGACAATCCGGCCTTCGTCAGCTCTCTGTCCGTCGCCGGCGAGAGCGGCACGATGCAGGCGGGGTTACAGGGCACGGCGGCGCAGGGACGCTGCCGCGGCAAGACCGGGACGTTGCATGACGTCGCCAACCTGGCTGGTTACTGCACCGGTCGTGATGGTCATCAGCTCAGCTTCGCAATCCTGATGAACTCGGTCGATCCCGTTGCCGGCCATGCCCTGGAGGACCGGATGGCCGTGGCGCTGGCCCAGTACAGCGGTTGAGCAGAGCGGGGGACGCTGCGCCGTCTCCTGGCGGCGGCGAGCGTCCTCAGGCGACCAGCGCCCGCAGCCCCTCCTCGTCGAGCACCCGCACGCCGAGGCGCTCGGCCTGCGCGAGCTTTGACCCCGGGCTGTCCCCCGCGACCACGTATGCGGTCTTGCGGGAGACCGATCCGGTGACCCTCCCCCCGGCTGCGGTGATCAGCTCGGTCGCCTGCTCGCGAGTGAGGTCGGGGAGGGTCCCGGTGAGCACCAGCGACTTGCCGGCCAGGGCGCCCTCCCCGGGTGGCGGCCCCTCCTGCTCCAGACGCAACCCCTGCTGGTGCAGATCGTCGATCAGGGCTCGCATCTGCCGGTCGTCCAGCTGGGCATGGATCGTCTGGGCCATCTTCGGTCCAACCCCTGGGGTCCGCTCGATCTCCTCCGGGGTTGCCTGCAGCAGCGCATCGACGGTCCGGAACTGCTGGGCCAGATTGCGGCCGGTCACGTAGCCGACTTCCTCGATTCCGATCGCATACAGCACCCGCCCGAACGGCTGGCGCTTGGAGTTCTCGACCGCGCCGACCAGCTTCTGCGCCGAGGTGCTACCGAATCCCGGTTGCTCGGCGAGGTTCTCCGCGCTGAGCCGGTAGAAGTCGGCGGCGGTGTGCACCCAGCCGAGCTCCATGAACAGGCTGACCTGCTTCTCGCCCAGCCCGTCGATGTCCATGGCCCCAACGAAGTGCTTGAGCAGCTGCCACTGCCGCCCGGGACACTCGCGGTTGGGACAGCGTGTGAACACCGAGCCCTCGGGCTTGACCGTCGGCGTCTGGCAGACCGGGCAGCGCCCCGGGGGCTGGGGCGCAGGGGGACGTTGGGCGTGGTCGGCCACGTGCGGGGCCGGCGACAGCACTTGCGGGATCACATCCCCGGCGCGCAGCACGATCACCTCCTCCCCCTCCCGGATGTCCTTGCGCTGGAGGTCCTCCTCGTTGTGCAGCGTGGCAAGCTTGATGGTCACGCCACCGACGTGCACCGGCTCGAGCGTCGCGTACGGGTGCAGGTCGCCGAATTTGCCCGGGTTCCAGCCGATCCGGGTCAGCTTGGTGGCGGCGGTGGTGGGCGGGAACTTCCAGGCGATGGCCCACCGCGGCTCCCGTCCGACGACACCGAGACGTCGCTGCAACTCGACCCGGTCGACCTTGACCACCACCCCGTCGATTTCGAAGTCGAGCGACCCGCGTCGCTGCTCCCATGAGCGGCATTGAGCCACGACCTCGTCCTCGGTGCGCAGCTTCTTCACATCCGGGTGGACGGGGAAACGGTGCTCTCGTAGCCATTGGAGCGCGTCCCAATGAGCGTCGAAGGCGATGCCATCGCTGGCGCCGACGCCGTAGGCCCAGAACGAGAGCGGGCGGCCGGCGGCGAGCTTGGGGTCGAGCTGGCGGATCGTCCCAGCCGCCGAGTTGCGCGGGTTCATGAAGGTCGAGAGCCCCTCCTGAGCTCGGCGCTCGTTCAGGGCAGCGAAGTCCGGAAGCGACATGTACACCTCGCCCCGAACCTCGAGCAGCGCGGGTGAGCGCTGGTGCTGAAGGCGCAGCGGAATCCCGGCGATCGTCCGCAGGTTGTGGGTGACGTCCTCGCCGACCTCGCCGTTGCCGCGCGTGGCCCCACGCTCGAACACCCCATCGCGGTAGAGCAGCGAGATGGCCAATCCGTCGATTTTTGGCTCGGCCACGTACTCGAATTCCGGATCGGCGATGCCCTCCCGGCCCAGGTGGTTGCGCATCCGTTGAATCCAGGACCGCAGCTGCTCGGCGGAGCGGGCGTTGGCCAGCGACAGCATCGGCTGCGGATGGCGGACCTTCTCCAGGTCGCTGACCGGCTCGCCGCCAACACGTTGGGTCGGCGAGTCGGAGCTCACGAGCTCCGGATGCTCGGCCTCGATCGCGCGCAGCTTGTCCAGCAGCGCGTCGTACTGGTCGTCCCCGATCTCGGGGTCGTCAAGGACGTAGTAGCGGTGGCCGTGGTAGTCGAGCTGGCGCCGCAGCTCTGCAGCGCGGTCGGCGGCGCTCACCTCGCCGCTCCGGTCGGCTTCACCCCTCCGAGGAAAGGCGCGATCACGCTGGCACCTGACCCCCCCGTCGTTGCCATCACTCCTGCACCTCACGCGCCGCGGGCGCGATCAATCTGGCCAGGTCATAGCGGGTCAACGCATCGAGGCCATCGCGATCGGTGAGGTCGAAGTGAATCGGCGTGACGGCGATCTTTCCCGCCGCCACCGCGGCCAGGTCGGTACCAGTCTCGTCTCGCTCATAGCTGGCATCGCCGTAGATCCGGTAGAGCCGCCGACCGCCGGCGCCTTCGTCGACCAACGACAGCTCGTCGCGGTAGACGCGCTTGCCCAGTCTGGCCACCTCAACGCCCTCCGGGTGCGCGCCGGGAACGTTGATGTTCAGCAACGTTCCCGTCGGCAGCGGCACGTCCTCCAGCTCCGCCACCAGCCTGGCGGCGAAGGAAGCCGCGGCGTCGAACTCGAACCCCCGGCCCGAGGTGAAGTCGAGCTCCAGGGCACTGGACTGCTGCGAGACGGCGATTCCGGGAAGGCCGAGCACGATCGCCTCCAGGGCGGCAGCCACGGTTCCGGAGTAGGTGATGTCGTCGCCAAGGTTGGAGCCGTGGTTGATCCCGGACACCACCAATTCTGCCTCGAAGGCCTCGATCAACCCCAGCCGCGCCAGGCGCACGCAGTCCACGGGGGTGCCGTCGGTGGCGTAGCCGAGCGTCCCGTCGCCGAAGTCGACCTCCTGCACCCACAGCGGCCGCCGAGTGGTGATCGAGCGAGCCATCGCCGAGCGGTTGCCGTCGGGCGCGATCACCGCCAGGTCGATGCCTGGTAGCTCCAGCAGCGTACGGCGCAAGGCCTGCAACCCGGCCGCCTCAATCCCGTCGTCGTTGGTCAGCAGCACCCGCATCTTGCGCTTTGATCCTAGTGGTCGGCCGAGACTGATTCGTGAGCGCCCGGGCGACTGCGAGACTGCCAGTCAGTCATCCAACACGCGCTCACGTCCGTATCCCACCCCGGCCAGATATAGCCCGTGCGCGGGTGACGTGGGCCCGGCCGCGGAGCGCGGGCGCCCCTCCAGCAGAGCGCCGAACGACTCCAGCGAGCGGCGGCCACCGGCCACCTCCAACATCGTCCCCACGAGCACGCGGTTCATCTGGCGCATGAACGCATCCGCCTCGATCCAGAACTCGAGCAGATCCGCTGAGCAGTCGTTGCGGCGCCACTGCACGCGCATCACCTCCCGCTCAAAGTGCACGTGCTGAGTATCAGTTGGGGTGAATGCGGTGAAGTCCCGGGTACCGAGCATGGCGCTCGCGCAAGCGCCAAGCAGCGAGAAGTCCAGGCGATGGGGCCAGTGCAGCGCCCGGCCCCGCCATAGGGCGCTGCGGGAGCGCCTGGTCAACACGCGATAGCAGTAGGCGCGGGAGGTGGCGTCTCGCCGGGCGTCGAACCCCGGCGGTGCGGGGTCGCAGGCGAGCACCGCGACATCCGGAGGCAGGAGCGCGTTCACGCCAGCGACGCGCGCGGGGTCGCCGCGGTAGGAGGCGACCTGTCCCCAGGCGTGAACGCCGGCGTCGGTGCGCCCGGCGACGGTCAGGTCCACCGGCCCGGCTCGGAGCACCACCGCCAGCGCTCGCTCGATCTCCGCCTGGACGGTGCGCGAACCGGGTTGACGCGCCCACCCCGCGAACGCCGCCCCGTCGTACTCGATCAGCAGCCTGGAGACCACACGACCCGGGGCGGCGATAGGGCCTTCAATCAGACCAGCTCGAGCAGCACCATCTCGGTCGAGTCCGAGCGACGCGGGCCGAGCTTGAGAATCCGCGTGTAGCCGCCGGCTCTCTGCGAGTATCGCGGGGCGATCTCCTCGAACAGCTTGTAGACGACGAACTTGTCCTGGCCCAGCGCCGACAGCGCCTGCCGGCGGGCGTGGAGGTCGCCGCGCTTGGCCAGCGTGATCAGCTTCTCGACCTCGGGCTTAACCGCCTTGGCCTTGGCCTCCGTCGTCTGAATCCGTTCGTGGTCGATGATCTCCTTGCTCAGGTTCATCAGCAGCGCCCGACGGTGCGCCGAGTCGCGGCTGAGCTGATATCGCTGACGTTGATGGCGCATCGCCCTGGAGACCTCAGTCGTTCCGGAGGGCGAGGCCCCGGGCGTGGAGGGTCTCGATGACCTCGTCGATCGACTTCTTGCCGAAGTTCGGAATCGCGCCCAACTCGGACTCGCTCTTGGTCACGAGGTCGCCAACGGTCTGAATCCCCGCCCGCTTGAGACAGTTGTAGGAGCGAACCCCCAGCTCCAGTTCCTCGATCAGGATGTCATCCATCGCGTTGGGCGGTCGGCCGGCGGCGCCGCCGGAGTTGTTCCCGCCCAGCCCCGGCTCCAGCGCGCCGGAAGTGCCGGCCTCGCGCAGCTCGACCACCCGATCGGCGTCGGTGAAGATCGCCAGCTGGGAGATCAGGATCTCAGCCGCTTCGCGCAGCGCTGCGTGCGGGTCGATAGAGCCGTCGGTCTCGATGTCCAGGGTCAGCTTGTCGAAGTCGGTCTTCTGCCCCACGCGCGCCTGCTCGACGTTGTAGGCGACGCGCCGCACGGGCGAGAAGATCGAGTCGATCGGGATCACCCCGATCGGCTGGTCGGGAGACTTGTTCTCCTCTGCCGGGCGGTAGCCGCGACCTCGGCCGATGGTCAGGTAGACCTCCAGCTTGGTCTTCTGCTCCAGCGTGGCGACGTGCGCGTTGGGGTTGAGGATCTCGACGCCGGAGGGTAGGTCCATGTCCTTGGCCGTGATCTCACCCGGCCCGGTTACGACCAGCGGAGCCTCGATCTCGGTGGCGTCGGAGTGCATGCGGCAGACGATGCCCTTGAGGTTCAGGACGATGTCGGTGACGTCCTCCTTGACCCCGCGGATGGTGGAGAACTCGTGGGCGACGCCCTCGATCCGCACGCTCGTCACCGCGGCACCGGCCAGCGAGGAGAGGAGCACGCGCCGCAGGGAGTTGCCGAACGTGTATCCGAAGCCTCGATCGAGCGGCTCGATCGTGAACGATCCACGGTTGTCGTCGACTGACTCGCTGGAGATTCGGGGGACTTGGAAGTCAAGCATCAGGGTCCTAACGTCGTGGGTTACCGCCGCGCCTTGACGGCTGTCGGCCGCGCACTCACCTCGCGGGGAGCGCGGCGAAACTCTTCTACTTCGAGTAAAGCTCGACGATGAGCTGCTCCTGCACGGGCGCGGCAATCTCTCGCCGCTCCGGCCGGCGGAGCACCTTCGCCGTGAGCGAATCGTGATCGGCCTGAAGCCACGCCGGCACCTGACCGGTGAGCTCGGTGGCATCGCGGATCACCTGTCCCGCGGTGGAGCTCGAGCCGATCGCGATCACATCGTTGTCCCGCAGCTGATAGCTGGGGATGTTGACTCGACGACCGTTGATGGTCCAGTGGCCGTGCAGGATGAGCTGGCGCGCCTGCCGCCGCGACGCGGCGAAGCCCAGTCGCACGAGCACGTTGTCGAAGCGACACTCCAGCGTCCGCAGCAGGTTCTCGCCGGTGATCCCCGGCTGGCGGGAGGCCTTCTCGTAGTAGATCCGGAACTGCTTCTCCAGCACGCCGTAGTAGCGCTTGGCCTTCTGCTTCTCACGCAGTTGTACGCGATACTCGCTCTGCCTCTGGCGACCGCGTCCGTGCTCCCCGGGCGGATAGGAGCGGCGCTCGACGCCGCACTTGTCGGTCAAGCAGCGCTCGCCCTTCAGAAACAGCTTCTGCCCCTCGCGCCGGCACTGCTTGCACTGGGCTCCGGTGTCACGTGCCATATCTACACCCTCCTGCGCTTCCGTGGCCGGCAACCGTTGTGGGCCTGAGGTGTCACGTCCTTGACCCCGGTGACCTCCAGGCCGGCGGCCTGCAGGGAGCGGATCGCCGTCTCCCGCCCTGACCCCGGACCCTTGACAAACACCTCGACCTTCTGCAGCCCGTGCTCGAGGCCTTTGCGCGCAGCCGCGTCGGCAGTGACCTGAGCCGCGAACGGGGTCGACTTGCGCGAGCCCTTGAAACCGGCCCCGCCGGCCGACTCCCAGGCGATCACGTTGCCCCCACGGTCGGTCAGTGAGACGATCGTGTTGTTGAACGAGGTCTTGATGTGCGCCTGGCCGAGGGGAATGTTCTTGCGCACGCGGCGGCGGCCGCGCTGGGGCCTTCTTGGTGCCGGGCTCACTTCTTGCCCGCCTTCTTCCTGCCGGCTACCTGCATGCGCTTCGGACCCTTCCGGGTGCGGGCGTTGGTCTTGGTCTTCTGCCCCCGCACGGGTAGACCGCGGCGGTGGCGCAGTCCGCGATAGCAGCCGATTTCCTGCAGACGCTTGATGTTCTGCGAGCGTTCACGGCGGAGATCGCCCTCGACCATGAGGCTGCCGTCGATCACCTCGCGGAGCTTGATGACCTCCTCCTCGGTCAGGTCACGAACTTTGCGGTCCGGCTCGACCCCGACTTCGGAGAGCAGCCGGTTGGAGGTGGAGCGGCCGATCCCGTAGATGTAGGTCAAGCCGATCTCGACCCGCTTGTTGAGGGGAATGTTGATCCCTGAGATTCGCGCCATCTTGGCCCCCTTCGCCCTCTAGCCCTGCCGCTGCTTGTGACGGGGATTGGAGCAGATCACCAGGACGCGCCCGTCCCGGCGGATGATCTTGCACTTTTCGCACATCGGCTTGACCGAGGGTCGTACTTTCACGTCGCTTCGCTCTCGTCGTGAGTGATTTTTCGGGGTGTTCCTCCGGCGCTGGCTCTGGCGACCGGTACAGTCGCCGCTACCACACCGAGGAGCGCGGCGCAGCCCAGAACTCGGGCTACGGGCGCACCGGCTGATGGTAGCAGGGGCGTGGCTGCGCTTCCCGCCCTCCGCCTCAGGCCGCGGCCCGACCCTTGCCCGCCTCGTGCCAAGGCGTGAGAACTCGAGGATGATCGGCGGTGATCGCGATCGTGAACTCGAAATGCGCGGCCAGCGAACCATCCTGGGAGTAGATCGACCAGTGGTCGTCGGCGACCCGCACCCCATGCCGGCCCGCGGTCACCATCGGCTCCACCGCGAGCACCATCCCCTCCTCTAGCAGCACCCCGGTGCCGGGCGACCCGTAGTTGGGGATCTGCGGCTCCTCGTGCATGCTCCGACCGATCCCGTGGCCCACGAGCGTGCGGACGATCGAGAAGCCCGCCGCCTCGACGTGTTCCTGGATCGCGTGCGAGACGTCGCCGAGCCGGTTACCGGCGCGGCACTCCGGGACGGCCGCGTGCAGCGCCTGCTCGGTGACGCTCAGCAGCTTGCGCGCTACCGGTGAGACCGTCCCCACCGGGAAGGTCCGGGCCGCATCGGCCACCCAACCGTCGTGGATGACGCCGATGTCGATGGACAGGATGTCCCCGCGCTGAAGCTTGTAGGGACCGGGGATGCCGTGCACGATCATCGAGTTCGGCGACGCGCAGATCGAGCCCGGGAATCCGCGATAGCCCTTGAAGGCAGGCTCGGCGCCCTGCGAGCGGATGAACTTCTCCGCGGCCCGATCGAGCTCGAGGGTAGTGACCCCAGGTCTGATCTTGCCGGCCAGCAGGTTCATCGTCTTGACCAGGATCTCGCCCGCCGCCGCCATCCGGTCGATCTCCTCAGGGGTCTTCTTGATGATCAACGTCAGACCTCAGACGTTCTCTTCGAGCCGGAGCGTCGCGATCACCGCCCGGATGTGATCGTGGACGTCGGCGGGCTCGCGGGTGCCATCGATCCGGCGCATCAAGCCCTTGTCGTCGTAGTAGCTCTCCAGCGGCGCCGTCTTCTCGTGGTATACGTGCAAGCGGTTGCGGACCACCTCCGGCTTGTCGTCGTCGCGCTGGACCAGGCGCGAACCATCCTGATCGCAGATGCCTTCGTGCTTGGGCGGATCGAACTCGATGTGGTAATTGTGGCCAGCCTTGACGCACACGCGACGGCCGGACAGGCGGCGGACCACCTCCTCGTCGGGGACGATGATCAGCAGCGCCGCGGTCACCCGACGACCCAGCTCCGAGAGCTGTCGATCGAGTGCCTGCGCCTGAGCCAACGTTCGGGGGAAACCGTCGACAATGAACCCGTCTTGGGCGTCCTCATCCTGCAGGCGCGCGGCGGCCATCTTGACGATCAGCTCATCTGGGACCAGATCGCCGGCATCCATATAGCGCTGCGCCTCCCGACCCAGGTCCGTCCCGTTCTTGACGTTGAGGCGCAGCATGTCGCCGGTGGAGATGAACGGGAGCCCGAAGTCCTGACGCAGTCGATCGGCTTGGGTTCCCTTACCCGCTCCGGGGGGGCCGAACAGGATCAGATTGAGCTCTGACACGAGCGCTCACTCTATCGTCGCGACGCGCAGCACGCACGCGTAATGCGGGTGCTCGGCAGCTTTGCCGACTAAGTGAGCGAACCAGATTGCCGGAGCTCAGCTGTGGCCTCGACGCGCTGCACGAGAAACGTGAACTGGCCACTGAACAGGAGCTTGTTGGCGTTCACCGTCGCCGTGTCAAGCCCACGGACGCGCGCGTGGAGGTCGATCAGGCGGTGCAGGGGTGACTGCCCAGCCCACCAGCGTCCCCAGACCCGCTCAGCCACGGGGCCGCGGGCAACCAGGCGCCGCGTGATCAGCGCCAGCGCGTCGATGCCCGGCCTCAGCTCCACCAGACTCAAGCCGGCCTCATCGATCAGCGCGGCGAATCCCACCGGAGTGTAGTTCCACATGCTCAGCGAGTGAAACGGTTCCAGCTGCGAAGTCGAGCCGGCAAAGTATCCCCCCGGTGACAGCACCCGCGCTACGTCGCCCAGCAGCCGACTCGGATGACGGGCGTGCTCGAGCACCTGGTGGCAGTAAACGAGATCGAAGCTCGCCGCCTCGAACGGCAGCGAGACTCCGTCGAAGGTCTCAAACCGCGCGTCCGTGCGGGTGCGCGCACCGGCCTCACGTGAGCCGGGGATGTCTACGCCGATCCACTGCACGCGCGGGTCCCGTCGGCGGAACAACTCCACCGAGCCCCCCGCGCCGCATCCCAGATCGAGCACCCGCCACGGCCGGATGTCGCCGGGATGCCCGACGGCCGACTCGACGTACTGCGTGGCCAGCGTCTGCCGGGCGTGATCGGCGGGAAGAGCCTGCGCCAACAAGCCCACCAGCTCACGCCCGGGCAGTCTCACCCCCGAGCTACTTGAGAAAGCCCTCGTAGTTGCGCATCATCAGCTGAGCCTCGAGCTGCTTCATCGTGTCCAGGGCGACGCCGATCACGATCAGGATCGAGGTGCCGCCGAAAAAGAAGTTCGCGCTGGTCTGGTTGATAAGCACGGTGGGCAGCGCCGCGATCGCGGCCAGGAACAGCGCGCCGGGGAAGGTGAGCCGGGCGAGGATGCGGTCCAGGAATTCCGCCGTAGGCCGACCCGGGCGTACACCGGGGATGAAGCCTCCATATTTCTTGAGGTTGTCCGCCTGGTCGACCGGATTGAAGGTGACCGCGGTGTAGAAGTAGGTGAAGAGGATGATGAGCAGGCTCTCGCCGGCCACGTAGTGCCAGCCCTGGGGATTGAAGAAGGACTGCACCTTGTAGGCGATGCTGTGGGTGTGGTTCTGGCCGATCAACTGCCCTAGCGTGGGCGGGATGGCCATCACGCTGGCGGCGAAGATCACCGGGATCACCCCGGCCATGTTGACCCGCAGCGGCAGGTAGGTCTGCCCGCCCTGGGTCATCCGGCGGCCGATCACACGCTTGGCGTACTGGATCGGGATCCGCCGTTGACCCTCCTGTACGAACACCACCGCAGCGACGACACCGATGGCGATGAACGGCATGATCACCCGGAACACCTGATCGGGGTTGGTCCACCACGAGTGCACGCCGTTGGGGATTCGGGCGACGATGCTGGCGAAGATCAGCAGCGAGATGCCGTTGCCGATCCCGCGCTGGGTGATCAGCTCGCCCATCCACATCAGCAACACCGTGCCCGCGGTCAGCGAGAGCACGATCAGGAACACCTTGGCCAGCGTGAAGTTGGAGATCAGCTGGGTCCCGGCCTGCTTCTCGAAGCTGCGGAACAGGAACACGTAGCCGATCGACTGGGCGAAGGCCAGGCCAACGGTCAGATAGCGCGTGTACTGGGTAATCCGAGCCTGCCCGACCTCACCCTCCTTCTGCAGCTTCTCCAGCGAGGGCACGACGACGGTCAGCAGCTGGAGGATGATCGAGGCGGTGATGTAGGGCATGATCCCCAGCGCGAAGATGGCGATCCGGCCGAGGCCGCCACCAGAGAACAGGTTGAGCAGGCCGAGAATGCTGTTGCCGCCGAAGTTCTTCTGGATCGCGTTGACCGCGGATGAGTTGATCCCAGGCGCGGGGATGTGCGTGCCGAGCCGGTAGAGCGCCAGCACCAAGGCCGTGAACAGGACCTTGTTGCGGATCTCTGTGACCCTGAAGGCACCGAGGATCGTGGAGATCATCGTCAGGCTCCCTAGGACTCGTCCGTCGCCGGTGAAGCCGCAACGGCGGGCCTCGGTACCACCTCGCACGTCCCTCCGGCGGCCTCGATCTGCTGGCGCGCGCTGTGGCTGAAGGCGTGGGCGTGGACGGTCAGCGCCTTGGAGATCGAGCCCTTGGCCAGCACCTTGACCGGGATGTCCTTGCGGGAGCCGAGTCCTTTGGCCTTCATCGCCTGGAGCGTCACCGCCTCGCCGTCGTCAAAGCGCGCCTGCAGGTCGAGCAGGTTGACGGCCTGGGTGTGGGTGCGGAAGGGCTCGAACGGCATCGACTTCTTCATGTGCGGTCCGCGCAGCTTGCGCATCCGCATGTGAATCGGGTTCTGGCCACCCTCCAAGCGGGCCCGGCGTTTGGCCCCCGAGCGCGAGCCATACCCCTTCTGGCCGCGCCCCGCGGTCTTGCCGGTGCCCGAGCCCTCGCCGCGACCGATGCGCTTGCGCACCTTGCGCGACCCGGCCGCCGGCTTGAGGTTGTGTAGGCCGATCCGCTCCTGCTCAGCCATCGGAGTCCTCCCTGACCTCCACCAGGTGTCGGACCTTGTGGACCATCCCACGCAGCTGCGGCGAGTCCGCCTGCTCGACGGTGTGTCCGATCCGCCGCAGCCCGAGCGAGCGCAACGTGTCCAGCTGGCGCTGGTCAGCGCCATTGCCGGACTTGCGCTGAGTGATGACCAGATTGCTCATCACGAGGTCTCGGCCGGTTCGCTGTCACCGGCTGCATCAGCGCCTCGCGCCGTCGGCGCCTCGGCGCCATTGGTCTCAAAGGCGGTGGTGGCTGCAGAGGCGACCGCATCCGTGAGACCGAGAACCTGGTTGATGCTGAGGCCGCGCAGCTTCGCCACCTCATCGGGTGTTCGCAGCGACTCCAGGCCCGCCATCGTCGCCTTGACCAGGTTGATCGGGTTCTGCGAGCCGAGGCTCTTGGAGAGGATGTCGTGAATGCCGGCGAGCTCCAGCACCGCCCGCACGCCCCCCCCGGCGATCACGCCGGTACCGGGAGCGGCCGGCTTCAGCATCACCCGACCCGAGCCGAAGATCCCCAGCGTGTAGTGGGTGATCGTCGAGCCATGCCGGGGTACGCGGTAGAGGTTCTTCTTGGCTCGCTCGACGCCCTTCTGAATCGCCACGGGAACCTCGTTGGCCTTGCCGTAGCCGATTCCCACGACCTCGCGTTCGTCGCCGACGACGACCAGGGCCGTGAACGAGAAGCGCCGGCCGCCCTTGACGACCTTGGCCACGCGGTTGATCTCGACGACCCGCTCCTGGAGGTCGAGGCCCGAGGCGGAGACTGTGCGATCACGAGAAGCCATGGACGGTCCAGAGTAGCGGTCTAGAACTGAAGGCCCGCCTCACGGGCTCCCTGGGCCAACGCCTTGACCCGGCCGTGGTACTGGTAGCCGCCGCGGTCGAACACCGCCGTGTCGATGCCGGCGGCCTGCGCCCGCTGGGCCAGGAGCGCGCCGACACGCTGCGCCTGCTCGGTCGACCCCAGTGAGCGCAGCTCGGGCTCGGTCCAGTTGACCGCCGCCAGGGTGCGTCCAGCATCGTCGTCGATCAGCTGCGCGGAGATGCCGCGATTGGAGCGAAACACCGAGATCCGTGGACGCGTGGCGCCGCCGCGCACCTTGGCCCGGACCCGCCGGCGGCGCTTGAGGCGTCGCTGGGGTGCGGTGAGCACGGTCATGCCCGCTTGCCTACCTTGCGAGCCACGTACTCGCCCTCGTAGCGGATTCCCTTGCCCTTGTAGGGCTCGGGCTTGCGCTGCTTACGGATGAAGGCCGCGACCTCGCCCACCACCTGCTTGGAGGAGCCGCGGACAACGATCCGGGTCGGTTGGGGAACCTCGAACTCGATTCCCTCCGGTGCCTTCACCGACACGGGATGGGAATAGCCGAGGGCCAGCTCCAGGTCACGGCCACGCAGCTGCGCCCGATAGCCGACGCCCTGGATTTCCAGGCGCTTCTCGAAACCGTCGGTGACCCCCTGGACCATGTTCGCCACCAGCGTGCGGGTGAGGCCGTGCAGAGCCCGGTGCTCGCCGCGGTCGGTGGGCCGACTCACCAGCACCTCATCCCCGGTGTGCTCGACGTTGATGTCGCGATGGATCCGCTCGGTGAGCTCGCCCTTGGGACCGTTGACGGTCACCCGTTCGGGATCGATCGCGATCGTCACGCCGGCGGGGACTGGGATTGGTTGCTTACCGATTCGAGACATCGACGTTCTGAGATGGTCTACCAGACCCTAGCCACGACCTCGCCGCCGATACCCTGCCGGCGGGCATCGTGGCCGGTCATCACGCCACGTGAGGTGGAGATGATCGCGGTGCCCATCCCCCCCTGGATCCGCGGGATGCTGGCGTGGTCGACGTAGGTCCGCTGGCCGGGCCGGGAGACACGCTCGATCCCGCTGATCACGGGCTTGCGCTGCTCGGTGTACTTGAGCGTCACCAAGATCTCCTCGCCGGGTCGGCCAGCGGAGGGGGCACGCACCTCGTAGGACTCGACATAGCCCTGCTCGGTGAGAATCCGCGCCAGCTCGCGCTTGAGCCTGGAGGACGGGATGGCGACGTCCTGATGCTGCGCCCGGGCGGCGTTGCGCAGACGCGTGAGGAAGTCGGCCACCGGATCGGTCATCGACACGGTTACCAGCTCGACTTTGTCATTCCGGGGATGTAGCCATTGTGCGCCAGCTCGCGCAGGCAGATCCGGCAGATGCCGAACTTGCGATACACCGCCCGCGCGCGGCCGCAGCGACGGCAGCGGCTGTAACCCCGTGTCTTGTACTTGGGCGTCCGCCCCTGGCGAACGCGCTGTGAAACCTTGGCCATGTGCTCCTCAGTGGTGGTCTTCGTAAGTGCGGTCGAGAGTGGTCGTAGGTGCCAACACTAGTTGTGCGTTGTCGCCGCCGGCTGGCGACCCTCTCTGGAAAACGGCATCCCCAGGGCCTCGAGCAGCGCATAGCACTCCTCGTTGGTGGTGGCGGTGGTGGTGATGGTGATGTCGAGCCCACGCGTCTGGTCGATCTCGTCGTAATCGATCTCGGGGAAGATGATCTGCTCACGGATGCCCAGCGAGTAGTTGCCGCGACCGTCGAAGGACCGCGGGTTGAGCCCGCGGAAGTCACGAATACGGGGGATCGCGACCGACATCAGGCGGTCCAGGAACTCGTAGGAGCGCTCGCCACGCAGCGTTACCGCAACGCCGACCGGCATACCGTCGCGCACCTTGAACTGCGCGATCGACTTGCGGGCCCGGCGGACGCTTGGTCGCTGCCCGGTGATCGTCGCCAGCTGCTCGGTCGCCGCCTCCAGCACCTTTGAATCCTGCTTGGCGTCACCCACTCCCATGTTCACCGTCACCTTCTGGATGCGCGGCGCCTGCATCGGGCTGCTGTAGCCGAAGCGCTCTACGAGCGCCGGGCGGATCTCGTCGTTGTACCTGCCCTTCAATCTCGCCGTGGCCATCGTCAGTCCAACCTCGTGCCGCTGCGACGGGCCACGCGCAAGCGCTTGCCGTCCTCGATGTGGATGCCAACCCGGCTTGGCTTGCCGTCCTTTGGGTCCAGCAGCATCACGTTCGAGAGGTGGATCGGGCCTTCGCGCTCGATCACGCCGCCCACCTGCTCGGGACGCTGAGCGCCGGCGACCTGCTGCGGCCGCTGGTGACGCTTGACGATGTTGAGGCCCTCCACATACACCTTCTGCTTCTTGGGCTCGACGCGCAGGACCCGGCCGCGCTTGCCGCGATCCTTGCCGCCGATCACGATCACCTCGTCGTCGGTCTTGATCCGAGCCGGCATCAGCGTGCTCCTCGTGAAGAGATGTCTCGATTCGTGAGGGCAATGAACGAGGAGTGGGCCATCACAGCACCTCGGGAGCCAAGGAGACGATCCTCATGTAATTGCGCTCGCGCAGCTCACGCGCCACCGGGCCGAAGATGCGGGTGCCGCGAGGAGCCCCCTGCGCGTCGATCAGCACAGCCGCGTTCTCGTCGAAGGCGATGTAGGTGCCATCCTCGCGCCCATAGGACTTCTTGGTGCGCACGACGACCGCGGTGACGACCTCGCCCTTCTTGACCGAGCCTTGGGGGGTGGCCTGCTTGACCGTGGCCACGATCACGTCGCCGACCCCGGCATAACGGCGGCGCGAGCCGCCACGGACGCGGATGACCAGGATCACCCGGGCGCCGCTGTTGTCGGCAACCCGCAGGCGAGTCTCGTTCTGGATCACGAGGTGACCGATCGCGACATGGCCGCCGGGCTCGCGAGCGAGAACCAGGCACGGTGAACGAACCGAGGGATCACTTGGCGCGCTCCAGCACTTCGACCAGCCGCCACCGCTTGGTTCGGGACAGCGGCCGTGACTCGCGGACCACGACGGTGTCCCCGATGTGCGCGTCGCCGCGCTCGTCGTGTGCGTGCAGCGTCATCGATGTGCGCACGATCTTCGAGTAGCGGCGGTGCCGCCGGGCGACGTCGATGCGCACCGTGATCGTCTTGCTCGCCTTGTCGGAGACGACGATCCCCTGGCGGGTCTTCTGGCTGCCCGGCTGATGCTCGCGCGGAGCGGTCTGCCGGCCGGACTCGCCGGCGGCGCGCGCCTTCTGCCGCGCGCGCTGGCGCTGGCTGCGCCGAGCGGCGGCCTTCTGCCTACGCTCCTGCACGCGCTCGGCCTGACGCTCCTCCGGGGTCCGCGCTACGCGCGCACCGGCCTTAGCCGCCTTGGCCGCCCGCAGCCGCTGCCGCCGCTCCTTTGGTGGTACGACCTCGGCGCGCGCCGGCCCCGCACCCTCAACGGCGCCCGCTGTCTCGGCCTCTGCAGTGGTCTCGTTCTCTTCCATGGCTAGCTCCGAATCTCGATCCCGCGCTCACCGGCGATCGTCAATGCCCGCGCGATCGCGCGCTTGGCCCGGGCGAGACCGGCGGTGTTGTCAAGCTCCCCAGTGGCGTTCTGAAAGCGAAGCCCGACCAGCTCCCGCCGTGCGGTCTGGACGTGCTCGCGCAGTTCGGTCTCCGACAGGTCGCGCAGCTCGGCTGCCTTCATCGCTAGCCGTCCTCCCGGAGCACGAACTTCGTCTTGACCGGCAGCTTGTGAGCCGCCAGCCGCATCGCCTCGCGAGCCAGCGGCTCGGACACTCCGGCGAGCTCGAACATCACCCGGCCGGGCTTGACGACCGCGACCCAGCCCTCAGGTGAGCCCTTACCCGAGCCCATCCGAGTTTCAGCCGGCTTCTTGGTGAACGGCTTGTCGGGATAGACGTTGATCCACACCTTGCCGCCGCGCTTGATCTTGCGGGTCATCGCGATCCGGGCGGCCTCGATCTGGCGGTTGGTCAGCCAGCCGGCGTCGAGCGACTTGAGGCCGTACTCGCCGAACTGCACCTTGACCTGCCCGCGCGAGAGCCCAGCTCGGCGACCACGATGCTGCTTGCGGTGCTTGACGCGCTTGGGGGAGAGCATTAGCCACCACCTCCCGCCTCGCCACCGCCGCCCGGAGCGCCGGCACCGCCGCCCGCGCGGCCACCACCTCCGCCCTGACCGCTGCGATCACCGGGACCGCCCGGGCGCGGGCCGCTCCCGCGACCGCCGCCCCGGCCGGCACCGCCGGATCCGCCCGGACCACGCCCACCACCACCCGTGCGCCCGCCGCCGGGACCGCCACCGCGACCACCTTGTCCGCCGCGGGCACCGCCGCCGAAGCCGCCAGAGCCGCCGCCACGACCACCGGGACCGCCCCCGCGACCACCGGATCCGCCGCCGCGCCCGCCACCGCCTCCTCCAAGTCCGCCCGGGCCGCCGCCCCGCGTGCCCTGGCCGCCGCGACCACCCGGACCCCCACGACCGCGACCATCACGAGCGCCGCGTCCGTCACGACCGCCGCGGTCAGGTGCCTGCGGCGAGGGCTCGTCCATGATCGTCAAGTCGGCGCCGGTGTATCCCTCGGGCATGATCTCGCCCTTGTTGATCCAGCACTTGACGCCGATGCGGCCGAAGGTGGTGCGCGCCTCGTGGAAGCCGTAGTCGATGTCGGCACGCAGCGTGTGCAGCGGGACGCGGCCATCAGAGTAGCCCTCGGTCCGCGCCATCTCAGCGCCCCCCAGCCGACCTGAGACCTGCACCTTCACACCCTTGGCACCCGACCGCATCGCGCTGGTGAGGGCACGCTTCATCGCGCGCCGGAAGGCAACGCGGTTCTGCAGCTGCTCGGCAATCGACTGCGCCACCAGCCGCGCATCGAGCTCGGGGCGCTTGATCTCCAGGATGTTGACCTTGATCTGCTTGCCGGTAAGGCGATGGAGATCGCGACGCAGCTGGTCGACCTCGGAGCCGGACTTGCCGATCACGATGCCCGGCCGGGCGGTGTTGATGTTGACCTCCACCTCGGTCGCGTTCTTCCTGATCGTGATGTCCGACAGTCCGGCGTGAGACAGGCGGCCGACGATGTGGCCGCGGATCTGCGTGTCCTCGTGCAGGTAGTCGGAGAAGCTCTTCTCGTTGAACCAGTTGGACTTCCAGTCGTGGATATAGCCCACGCGGATCGACTCGGGATGAACTTTTTGGCCCATGGTGGCGGTTATTCCTTCGGCGTAAGCAAGATCGTCAGATGACTGGTTCGTTTGCGGATCCGGGTCGCGCGTCCCATCGCGCGCGGGCGGAAGCGCTTGATCGTCGGGCCCTCGTCGGCATGTACTGCCGTGATGACGAGATCCTCGCCGACGAGCTCGTGGTTGTGCTCGGCGTTGGCGACGGCAGACTCGAGCAGCTTGCTCCAGTCCCGCGCGATCGCCCGCGGCGTGTGAGCCAGGATAGCTCGCGCTTCCTCGACCGTCTTTCCGCGGATGTGGTCGCATACCAGCCGGGCCTTGCGCGCCGACGAGCGGACGTACTTGGCGCGCGCGCGAACCGTGGGTGGCGGCAGGCTCGGATCCCGCTGAGGGCGAGTGCGCCGGCGCGCGGGGGTCGCTCGCCGGGATGCAGATGACGCCCCGGCAGCTGCCGTCTCGCCTGGCTCCTCCTCGTCCGCGGGCGGCTCGTCCACCGTCGCAGGCTCGTCCTCGGCTTGGGCATCAGCCTCGAGCACGACGTCGGCGGCTGCCTCCTCGGCCTGGACGTCGGCCGCGGAGGGATCGAGCTCGGAGCCAACCTGCGCCGTAACCTCCGGCGCCGCTTCGCTCTCAGGGGTGTTCGAGACAGTTCCCTCCGGGGCCGAAGCGGCCTCGGAGGTGCCAGCGGCCTTGCGCCGGCGCCGCCGCTTGGGCTTCTCTTCCGGAGCGTCCGAGCTACTCATCGCCGCTTACCCGTCCCGGCATGCCCTCGGTAGAGCCGCGTGGGCGCGAACTCCCCCAGCTTGTGCCCCACCATCGACTCCGACACGAACACGGGCACGTGCTTGCGGCCGTCGTGGACGGCGATCGTGTGCCCGACCATCTCGGGGAAGATCGTGGACGTGCGCGACCACGTCTTGAGCATGCGCTTCTCACCCGACGCGTTCATCGCCTCGACCCGCGCCATCAGGCGCTCCTCTACGAACGGTCCCTTCTTGCTTGATCTACTCAACGCTTCTTACCTCTTCTGCGGCCACGGACGATGTATCGGTCCGATCCCTTGCCCTTCTTGCGCGTGCGGTAGCCGAGCGTCGGAACTCCCCACGGCGTGACCGGGTTGCGACCTGGAGTGGTCGATCCCTCGCCGCCGCCATGGGGATGATCGACTGGGTTCATCGCCGTCCCGCGGGTCTGCGGACGCACGCCCAGGTGACGCTTTCGCCCTGCCTTTCCGATCTTGACGTTCTGGTGGTCGGAGTTGCCGATCGTGCCGACCGTGGCTCGGCACTCGCCCCGGACCATCCGCATCTCGCCCGAGGGCAGGCGCAGCGTGACGTAGTCGCCCTCCTTGGCCAACAGCTGGACGCCGGCGCCGGCGGAGCGGGCGAGCTGGCCGCCGCGCCCGGGGGTCAGCTCGACGTTGTGCACGACCGTGCCCGGAGGCATGTTGGCCAGCGGCAGGCTGTTGCCGACGCGGATGTCGGCCCCCGAACCGGATTCGACGCTGGCTCCGACCCGCAGACGTTGGGGGGCGAGGATGTAGCGCTTCTCGCCGTCGGCGTAGTGCAGCAGCGCGATGTAGGCCGAGCGGTTGGGGTCGTACTCGATGTGGGCGACCTTGGCCGGGATCCCGTCCTTGCGGCGCTTGAAGTCGATCTTGCGATATAGCCGCTTAGCCCCGCCACCGCGATGGCGTGAGGTCTTGCGTCCGTTGGCGTTGCGTCCGCCCGACTTCTTCAGGCCTTCGGTCAGCGACTTCTCCGGTTCGCTGCGCGTGATCTCGGCGAAGTCCGGATAGGTGACGAACCTCCGGCCCGGAGACGTGGGCTTGGGGTTGCGAATCGGCATTACTCGCCACCCTCCAAGCCGCCGAAGATCGGGATCGTGTCCCCTTCGCGGACCTGGACGACCGCCTTCTTCCAGTGGCGCGTGCGACCTGCCGTCTGACCGCGGCGCTTGGGCTTGCTCTTGACCGAGGCCGTGCGCACCCCCAGTACCTTGACGTCAAACAGCTGCTCGACTGCTTGCCGGATCTGGGTCTTGTGCGCACGATCGTGCACGCGGAACGTGTACTTGCCGGTCTCCGAGAGGACGACTGTCTTCTCGGAGATAACAGGACGGATGATCACGTGGCCGGCGTCCATCACTCCCCGTCTCCTGCTCTGCTCACCAGCTCCGGCAGCGCGGCTTGGGACACCAACAGCGATGCCGCTCCGACTAAGTCGCTCACGCCCGCGTCGCTGACCGGCATCACCGACACCTGGGCGAGGTTGCGAAACGACTTGCCCGCGGCGGCCTCGGTCTCGCTCAGCAGCACCAGGGCCGGGAGCGGGGAACCCCATTCGGCCAGCAGCTCCGCCGCCTGCTTGGTCGCCGGGGCGCCAAAGCTGGCGGCGTCGAACACGGCGATGCTCTCCCGCTCGGCGTGCAGCGACAGCGCCCCGCGCAGCGCCGCACGGCGGGCCTTGCGGTTGACCTTGAAGGTGAAGTGGCGCGGCGAGGGGCCGAAGACCACGCCGCCGCCGGCAAAATGGGGTGCGCGCAACGACCCTTGGCGCGCCCGCCCGGTCCCCTTCTGGCGCCACGGCTTGGCACCGCCGCCCCGGACCTGGCCGCGGGTCTTGGTCGAGGCCGACCCCTGGCGCCGGGCGCTGAGCTCGGCGCGCACGGTCTCGTGCACCAGCGGCATGCTGAAGCGCGCCTCGAAGGCCACGCTGTCCAGGGGGGTGGTGCCGCCCCCGAGCGTGGGCGCGGTTCTAGGCATCGCTGCGAACCTCCACCGTGCCGCCGCGGGGGCCGGGAACCGCGCCACGCAGCAGCAGCAGGTTCTGCTCGGTGATCACCTCAACGACGGTCAGCCCGCGCTGGGTGGTCCGCCCGCCGCCCATCCGCCCGGGGCCGCGCAACCCCTTCATCACCCGGCTGGGCGTCGCCGAGGCGCCAACCGATCCCGGCGCCCGGACGTTGTGCGAGCCGTGGGACTTGGGGCCGCTCTTGAAGTTGTGGCGCTTGATCGTGCCGGCGAATCCCTTGCCCTTGGCGGTGCCGGAGACCTTGACTTTGTCCCCGGGGGAGAACACCTCCGCGGTCACCGTCTCGCCCATCAGCAGCTCGCCCACCTCGTTGCGGAACTCGGCCAGATGCCGGTGTGCGGAGGCGTCGGCCTTCTTGAGGTGGCCGAGCTCAGCCCGGCTCAGGGCCTTCTCCTTGCAGGTCCCGAAGGCCAGCTGCACGGCCTCGTAGCCGTCGCGTTCGAGCGTCCGGATCGCCGTCACCGGACACGGGCCAGCTTCAAGCACCGTCACCCGCTCGACGCGACCGTCGTCAAGGAACCGTTGCGTCATCCCTAGCTTCCGGGCAAGAATCGCCGCCATCAGATGCCCCTGGCCGTGGTGTGGGCTGTGGTGACGGTAGGCATTAGGAGGCGAGCCTGATCTCGATATCCACTCCCGCCGGAAGGTGATCGAGCCGCTGCAGCGAGTCGACGGTCTTGGGCGTGGGCTGGTGGATGTCGATCAGGCGCTTGTGGGTCCGGATCTCGAAGTGCTCGCGGGAGTCCTTGTCCTTGAACGGCGAGCGGATCACGACGTAGACGTTCTTCTCCGTGGGCAGCGGCACGGGACCGGAGACCGTGGCGCCGGTGCGCGCCGCCGTCTCAACGATCTCCTTGGCCGCAGTCTCGATCGCCGTGTGGTCATATGACTTCAGGCGGATGCGGATCTTGTTCTGGGCAATGGTTGCCACGGGGCTCGGGATGGCTTCTCTTTAGGTCTTTTCAGTGTTGGGGGCGAGCCCCGGGCTGAGGGGCCCGCCCCAAAGGTCGTATCGCTGATGGGAAACAAAGGGCGGCGGGCCGTCAGGCCCAGCCGTCCTCATGAACAACTACTGGATGATCTCGGTCACGACCCCGGAGCCGACCGTGCGGCCGCCCTCGCGGATCGCGAACCGAAGACCAGCGTCCATGGCGATCGGCTGGATCAGCTCGATCTCCATCTGGACGTTGTCACCCGGCATCACCATCTCCGTGCCCTCGGGCAGGTTGGCGACGCCGGTGACGTCGGTGGTGCGGAAGTAGAACTGCGGCCGATAACCGGTGAAGAACGGCGTGTGACGGCCACCCTCCTCCTTCTTGAGGACGTAGACCTCGGCCTTGAACTTGGTGTGCGGCGTGATCGAGCCCGGCTTGCACAGCACCTGCCCGCGCTCGATGTCCTCGCGCTTGGTGCCGCGCAACAGGCAGCCGACGTTGTCGCCGGCACGGCCCTCGTCGAGGATCTTCTTGAACATCTCCACACCGGTGACCACGGTGCTCGTGGTGGGACGGATGCCGACGACCTCCACCGTCTCACCCGTCTTGATGATGCCCTGCTCGACGCGCCCGGTGGCGACGGTCCCGCGACCGGTGATCGAGAACACGTCCTCGACCGGCATCAGGAATGGCTTGTCCAGGTCGCGGACGGGCTCCGGGATGTAGGTGTCGAGGGCCTCGGCGAGGTCGAGGATCTTCTGCTCGTACTCCTGGTCGCCCTCGAGCGCCTTCAGGGCCGAGCCGACGACGAACGGAATGTCATCGCCGGGGAACTCGTACTCCGACAGCAGATCGCGAATCTCGACCTCGACCAGCTCGAGCAGCTCGGGGTCGTCGACCATATCCGCCTTGTTGAGGAACACCACGATGTAGGGAACCCCGACCTGACGGGCGAGCAGGATGTGCTCGCGGGTCTGGGGCATCGCTCCGTCGGCGGCGGACACGACCAGGATCGCGCCATCCATCTGGGCGGCACCGGTGATCATGTTCTTGACGTAGTCGGCGTGACCGGGGCAGTCCACGTGGGCGTAGTGCCGGTTGGCCGTCTGGTACTCGACGTGTGAGGTCGCGATCGTGATCCCGCGGGCCTTCTCCTCAGGAGCGTTGTCGATCGATTCGAACGACCGCACCTCGGTCCCGCCGAACCTCTCGTTCAGAACCTTCGTGATGGCGGCTGTCAGCGTCGTCTTGCCATGGTCGATGTGACCGATGGTGCCGACGTTGACGTGGGGCTTGTCGCGCTCGAACTTGGCTTTCGCCACTTGTTGTCGCTCCTTCTGGTTTCAGTGGTTCCGCTCGCCTCTGAGGACGAACCCATGCAAGATACAAACTTCCGTCCGAGGGTGCTGATATTGGCCGAATCAGGCCGGCTGCAGCTCTCCCACGACCCGCTCGGCGATATTCGCCGGCACTTCCTCGTAGCGTTCGAACTGCATCGTGTACGTCGCCCGCCCCTGGGTGTTGGAGCGCACGTCGGTGGCGTAGCCGAACATCTCCGCCAGCGGCACGTAGGCGGTGACCACCTGGGCATTGCCGCGCTGCTCCATCCCCTGGACGTGACCGCGCCGGCGGTTCAGATCGCCGATCACTTCGCCCATGAACTCCTCCGGGGTGACCACCTCGACGGCGAAGATCGGCTCCAGCAGCACCGGCTTGGCCCGCTGGACGGCCGCCTTGAGGGCCAAAGATCCGGCCACCCGGAAGGCGATCTCGCTCGAATCGGTGTCGTGGTACTTGCCGTCCTGCAGGGTGACGCGCACGTCCACCAACGGGTAGCCCGCCCGCGGCCCGTTCTGCATCGCGTCCTCCAGGCCCTTCTCGACCGCGGGGACGAACTCCGTCGGGATCGCCCCACCCTTGATCTTGTTGACGAAATCGAAGCCCTCACCGGGCGCGGGCTCGACGTCGATGTAGACGATTCCGAACTGGCCGGAGCCGCCGGTCTGGCGCACGAGGCGGCCCTCCACCTTCTCCGCCGTGCCGCGGATGGTCTCCCGATAGGAGACCTGGGGACGACCGACGTTGGCGTCGACCTTGTACTCCCGGAGCATGCGGTCGACCAGCACCTCCAGGTGCAGCTCACCCATCCCGGAGATCTCGGTCTGGCCGGTCTCCTCGTTGGTGCGCACCTGAAAGGTTGGGTCCTCCTCGGCGAGACGGCCGAGGGCAACGCCCATCTTCTCTTGGTCAGCCTTGGTCTTGGGCTCGATCGCGACCTTGATCACCGGCTCGGGGAACTCGATCGTCTCGAGCTTGATCGGCTTGTCCGGAGCGGCCAGGGTGTCACCGGTGACCACCTGCTTGATCCCCACCGCAGCGGCGATGTCTCCGGCGTAGACCTCCTTGAGCTCCTCACGGTCGTTGGCGTGCATCATCAGGATGCGCCCGATGCGCTCGGTGCGACCGGTGGTCACGTTGAGCACCCGGGAGCCCGCCTCCAGGCGCCCGGAGTAGACGCGGAAGTAGGTCAGCTTGCCCACGTAGGGGTCGGCCATGATCTTGAACGCCAGCGCGGCGAACGGCTCCTCGTCGGAGGCGTGACGAACCGCCGGCCGCTCGTCGCCGTTGGCTGAGCCCTTGGCCGGCTCCAGGCCTTCGACCGGAGGCACATCGAGCGGGCTGGGCAGGTAGTCGAGGACCGCGTCCAGCAGCGGCTGCACGCCCTTGTTCTTGAAGCTCGAGCCACACAGCACCGGGGTCATCGCGATCTGCAGCGTCGCCTGACGGATCGCCGCCTTGAGCCGGTCGACCGGGACCTCCTGCTCCTCCAGGAGCATCTCCAGCAGCTCGTCGTCGTACTGGGAAACCTCCTCCAGCAGGTGCTCGCGAGCGGCCGCTGCCGCCTCGGCGTAGTCGGCCGGGATCGCGATGGTCTCCTGCTCCTTGCCGAGGTCGTCCTTGTAGATCACGGCGTGGTTCTCGACCAGGTCGATGATCCCCTGAAACTCCGACTCCGCCCCGATCGGCAGCTGGATCGGCACCGGGTGGGCCCCGAGGCGATCAATCATCGTCTGAACGCCGCGGTCGAAGTCGGCTCCGATCCGGTCCATCTTGTTGATATAGGCGATCCGCGGGACGTGGTACTTGTCGGCCTGACGCCAGACCGTCTCCGACTGCGGCTCGACGCCGGCGACCGAGTCAAACAGCGCGATTGCGCCGTCGAGCACGCGCAGCGAGCGCTCGACCTCCACGGTGAAGTCGACGTGGCCCGGAGTGTCAAGGATGTTGATCCGGTGGCCGTTCCACTCGCACGTGGTCGCCGCCGAGGTGATCGTGATGCCGCGCTCCTGCTCCTGCTCCATCCAGTCCATCACCGCGGCACCTTCGTGAACCTCGCCGATCTTGTAGGTCCGCCCGGTGTAATAGAGGATGCGCTCGGTCGTCGTCGTCTTACCGGCGTCGATGTGCGCCATGATGCCGATGTTGCGAGTGTTTTCCAGCGTGAACTTGCGAGGCATACCAGTCGATCTGTTGGGGCGGGCCCGGAGTGCCGCCTGCGGACATGAAAAAGGGCCCGATGGGCCCCTTCACGACGCACGTGTCGGCATGGGGCGGATTTCTACGTGATCGGCGTCTCCATGGCTTGGATCTTCCGCGCCCGAGAGCGAGCACAGATGAACGCGACGCCGCCCGAGGCGAACACTGAATATAGCAGAGGTTCGGGGCTGTCCCGGGCCGGTTTCCGAGGCCGGTCGGACCTCAGCAGCGGGAGCGATTTGGCGGCGTCCAACGGCGGCGGAGCGCTCGCGGGAGGGATCCTCGCCGGCGGGCTGGTGGGCGCGCTGCTGCTGGTGGTCGCGGAGTTCACCACCCTGTTCGAGGTCCGTCTCCAGGGCACGAGCGCCGCGGCCAGATCCGTCGGCACCGGCTCCCACCACAGCTTTGCCATGGTCCCGATCGCCCTGCTGGCGGCGTTCCTGACCCTCGGCGTGTGGCGAGGACAGAGCCGACCGGCGCTGCTGGCGATCGGGGCGCTCAGCGTGATCGCGCTGCTGATCTCGCTGCTGGGAGATCTACCTGACGCCCACGCCACGGGACTGGTGGTCGCGCGGGCGGGGCGGTACGTGAATGCTGCCTCGCAGCCCAGCGCCGGTCTGTACCTCGAGACCTTGGGGGCCACCGTGCTGCTGATCACCAGCGTCGGCGGGTTCCTGCTGCTGGGCGCCCCTCCGGGAGCGCCTCGGCGCGTGTCGGACTGAGCCTGGGCCGCTCGCGTGCCTGGTCCGCTCCCCGGAGCGCGCTCCTCCCCGCGAGCCCGGGGGATCGCGCTCCCCCCAGCGACCCCCCGGATCGCGCTCCTCCCCCCAGCGAGCTCCCTTATCGCGCTCCCCCCCAGCGAGCCCCCGTATCGCGCTCTCCCCCAAGCGTTGAAAGCTGCCACAAACGCGTCTTGTTCGGTGACGCGACGGCCGCCAGCATTGGCCCATGCCAGCGTCGAAGCCAAATGGCGCCACCCCTCGGCGGGAAATGGCTTCGACGCTCGTGGCGCGGGTCAGCGGCGCTCAGTGGGGAGTGATCGGCTCCGAGCAGCTGCGTCGATGCGGGGTGAGCAGCACGACGGCCCGTCGCTGGCGTGACGCGGGACGGCTGCACCGGCTGCTGCCCCGCGTGTTCGCCGTGGGCCACCCGACGGTTGCGATCGAGGGCTGGCTGGTGGCCGCCCTGATCCACGGAGGGCCCGGCGCGGTCCTTAGTCACGAGACAGCAGCCTGGTGGTGGGGTCTGATTGCTCAGCAGCCGCAGCGGCTGGAGGTGTCCACGTTGGCTCGAGCCCGCTCGCTTCCCCCCGTGCTTGTCCACCATCCCCGGCGACTGGCCGCGACCAGGCATCGGAGCTTTCCCCTCACCACAGTGGCGCAGACCCTGCTCGACTACGCCGTCCAGGCCAGCCAGAACCACGTCCGGCAGGCCCTAGCCGAAGCCGATTACCACGGCCTGCTCAACCTCGAGGCGCTATCAGCGTCGATCCACATGGGAAGGACGGGCAGCGCGCGGGTCCGGCGGGCGCTCGAACGCCATCAGCCTCGCCTGGCGCGCACCCGTAGCGGCCTGGAGGGAGCCTTCCTGGCTCTGTGCGAGGACCACGGCATCCCTCTGCCGCAGCTGAACGCTCGCGTGGGCCGGATGACCGTCGACGCGCTGTGGCCACGCGAGCGCCTGGTGGTGGAGGTGGATGGCCACCGTGGTCACCGATCGCCGGCCCAACTGGCGCGCGATCGCCGTCGGGAGCTGCATCTGCGGGCGGCCGGTTATCCCGTCATACGCTACACCGGGGAGCAGATCCTGTCCGAGCCTGGGCTGGTGGCCGCGGACCTGCGCGCGGCGCTGACCAAGCCGAGCCAGACCGGCGCCCCCGGAACGTTGTGAGAGACTGAGAGCGCGGTCATTGCCGGCCGGAACAGAGGAACGGCTGAGTGCTAGGAGGCACGCGAGGCTTGTCCCGCTGCAGCCCCCAGTCCCGTGTGGTGGGCGGCCCCCGCGCTAACTATTTCCCGGAGCCCGGCCGGGTCCAGCGTCAGCGACAGTCCGCAGAGCCCGCCGCCCTAAATCTCTCCGCGACACCGACCCGAGATCCGGCGCCCGATCCTCTACCAGCGGTAGTGCGCGAAGGCCTTGTTGGCCTGGGCCATGCGGTAGATGTCGTCCTTGCGCTTGTAGGCGTTGCCCTGCTGCTGCTGGGCATCGAGCAGTTCGTTGGCCAGCCGTTGCGCCATCGTCTTCTCCCGGCGAGCGCGGGCAAAGCCAACCAGCCAGCGGACCGCCAGCGTGCGAGCGCGGCGGGCGGGAACCTCGACCGGAACCTGATAGGTGGCGCCGCCAACGCGCCGCGAGCGAACCTCCAGCACCGGCGTCAGCGCCTTGATGCCGGCCTCGAGCTGCTCCACCGGATTCTTGCCGCTGCGCTCACCGAGGATCGCCAGCGCGTCGTAGACGATCTTCTCCGCCACCGGCTTCTTGCCGTCCAGCATCACCTTGTTGATGACCTGCTGGACGAGACGATTGCGGTGGACGGGGTCCGGCTCGATCGGCCGGAGCTGAGCAGCGGCGCGGCGCGGCATCGCTTACCTCCGCGGGGCGCACCGCAGCTTCGCCTGCGGCTTCGTCATCTTGCCTTCACGCCGTACTGCGAGCGGGCCTTCTTTCGGTCGCCGACGCCGGCGGCGTCAAGCGTGCCGCGGATCACCTTGTAGCGGAACCCGGGCAGGTCCTTGACCCGCCCACCGCGGACGAGCACGACGGAGTGCTCCTGCAGGTTGTGGCCCTCGCCGGGGATGTAGGCGCCCACCTCCATGCCGTTGGTGAGACGAACGCGCGCGACCTTGCGCAGCGCCGAGTTGGGCTTCTTGGGCGTGGTCGTGTAGACACGCGTGCACACCCCCCGGCGCTGGGGCGCGGCGACCTTCTTCTTGCGTCCCTTGCCTGACTTCAGGCCCGGAGTGGCAAGCTTCTTCTTGGGCGGGGTGCGGCCCTTGCGAATCAGTTGGCTGGTCGTCGGCATGCGGTCGCCAGAGTAGCAGTTGCCTGGTAGGCGCCCGCGATCGGGACTACGCCTGCGCACCAACCCCGGCTAGGGCCTCGTCCACTGGCGCCAGCGGCAATCCAACCGCCTGAGCGACGGGCGCGTAGGTGACGTGGCCGCCGACGACGTTGACCCCGAGCCGCAGGCCGGGGCTCTCGGCGACAGCGCGCGCCGCTCCCGCGCCGGCCAGGTCCAGCACATAGGGCATGGTCGCGTTGGTGAGCGCGTAGGTGGAGGTGATCGGCACCGCCCCCGGCATGTTGGTCACGCAGTAATGAGTGATCCCGTCGACCTCGTAAGTGGGATCGGAGTGCGTCGTCGGCCGTGAGGTCTCAAAGCAGCCACCCTGGTCGATAGACACGTCGACCAGCACCGCCTGGGGCTTCATCAGCGCCAGCTGGGCACGGGTGACAACATGCGGCGCACGGGCACCGTGAACCAGCACCGCGCCGATCACCAGGTCCATGGACGGCAGCCGCTGCTCGATCTCCAAGGTAGAGGCAAAGCAGGTGTCGGCACGGCCGCCAAAGGCGATGTCGAGCTCTCGCAGGCGATCGATGCTGCGGTCGAAGACGTACACCGTGGCCTCCATTCCCAGAGCGATGAACGCGGCGTTCATGCCGACCACTCCCCCGCCGATGATCATCACATTGGCGGCGGCGACTCCGGGAACCCCGCCGAGCAGGATCCCGCGCCCACCGAGGGGCTTCTCGAGCATGAACGCCCCGGCCTGGGTGGCGATCTTCCCCGCCACCTCAGACATTGGCGCCAGCAGCGGCAGGCGCCCACGTGCGTCCTCGACCGTCTCGTAGGCGATGCACGTCGCGCCGGAGTCCATCAGTCCACGGGTAAGCGCCGGGTCAGCGGCCAGATGGAGATACGTGAACAGGGTGTGGCGGGGCTCCAGCAGGGCCACCTCGGCAGGCTGTGGCTCCTTGACCTTGACGATCAGCTCGGACTCGGCGAACACCGTGGCCGCGTCAGCTCGGACCCCCGCGCCCTGGGCCAGGTAGTCCTCGTCGCTGATCGCCGACCCCCGGCCGGCACCGGTCTGCACGACGACCTCGTGACCGGCGTCGACCAGCTCGCGCACCCCGGAGGGGGTGAGGGCGACCCGGTACTCGTCCGGCTTGACCTCGGAGGGAACCCCCACCTTCACGCCAGCACCTCCAGCTCGAGAGCCCCCACGATCGACGGGGGGTACGCTCGCGCGCGGTCGGTTCGGCTCTGGTCGGCATGGGCGCCCGGGTGCACGTTCAGCTCACCAGGTCGCGGCCGCGCAGGGCCAGCCAGAACTCGATCCGGTCACGGGCGCTGCCCAGGCTGCGACCGGTCAGCTCCTCCACGCGCTTGATTCGGTAACGCAGCGTGTGGCGATGGCAGTAGAGCCTCCGCGCCGCCCGCTCCCACTGGCCGTTCTCCTCGATGAACGCCTCCAGCGAACGCATCAGCTCGCCGCCGTAGTGGCCTTCGCTGGCCTCGATTGGGCCGAGGATCGAGTCGCAGAAGAAACGGAGCGCGTCTTCATCCTGGAGAGAGAGCAGCAGCTGAAAGGAGCCGAGGTCCTTGTAGGTGGCGACCCTCACCGGCGCCCGCCCGTTGCTCGACGATTCCGCTCCATGACCCGGCAACCCGTTTGCGCCGACCCCCAGCGCCAGCGCATCGAGCGCACAGCGGGCTTCGTGGAAGCTGCGGCGGGCATCGCCGGCGGCCACCGCGCGGCCCACCCCGGCCTGCACCGCCACGCCGAGCTCCTCGCTGAGCCTCAAGCTCACGCGCTCGGCGAGCGCGAACAGATCCTGGTCCTCGGTTCCGGAGACCAGCGCGCAGGTCAGCGGACCGGCGGAGGCCACCAGAGCCGGCACGGCGTCCTCGCGCAGCGCGGCACTGAGCCCGTGCTCCAGCGAGGCGGGAGCGCAGCGACCGGTTGCCGGACGCGCCAGCACGATCGCCGCAGCCCGGTCGGAAAGTCCAAACGGCGCCAGCCGCCGGGCCAGCTCGCCGCCTTCCAGCTCCCCGCGGACGACCGAGGCCAGCAGATCACCGGCGAGGCGGCGCTCGGTGTCCCCGGCCACCCGCCCCCGCAGCAGCTCGAGCGCGACGATCGTCACCGCCTGATGCAACGTCAGGCGGTCGAAGTCAGACAGGGGCGCGGAATCCTTGATCGCCACCAGCCAGGCCTCGGGGAGCCGGGCCGCGCCCGGAACCGTCGTGCCGCCATCGGCAGCGACCGGGAGCGCCAGCGCCCTTCCGTCGTCGTCCCCGCCGGGCATGAACGCGCGTCCGTCACGGCGCCGGCCGCGCTCGCGCAACTCCCCGCTGAGACGCTGCGTGACCTTGGACTCGATCCTTCTCCGGAACGCATGCTGGACAAGCGGCTCTCCCCGAGGGTCGAAAACCAGGACCGCCGCCCCGATCAGCGCCGCCAGCGCGCCGGCCAGGGCGTCGAGCCCTCGCTGGGAGAGGACGATCCGCTCCAGCCGCTCCTGTGCCGCGAGCGCGCGACGCAGGACCGCATACTGCTCGTTGACCAGCTGCGTGAACGCTGCCTCGGTAACCGCGATGAACGGCAGCTCGTAGGGGATCTCGAACACGGGAAAAGCCCGCTCGGCCGCGACCTCCACGATCGCGGGCGGGACGTGGTCGTGAGCAAAGCCGGTCCCGAAGCCCAGCGCGGCCAGCTGGTGGTCGGCCAGACGGGTGAGGAATTGACGCTGGGCCATCGGGGAGTCCAGCTGCATTCCGGTCGTGAGCAGCACCTCGCCCCCCGAAAGCCAGGGTGTGGGATCGATCAGCTCGGTGATGTGCACCCATCGCACCGGCAGCTCCAACCCCGCCTCGCCGGCCAGCACGCTGACGTCAAGCTCGCCCAGCAGCTGGCCGACGGTCAGCACCGCACCCTCTCCTCACCCACCCCGCACCTGCATCCGCTCCCCGGCCTCGGTCAGCAGCGGACGCAGGATCGCCTCGATCTCGGCGAACTGCTCCGGACCGGCGATCAACGGGGGCGAGAGTTGGATCACCGGATCGCCACGATCGTCGGCGCGGCAGATCAGCCCCCGGCGGTACAGCTCGGTGGAGAGGAAGCCGCGCAGCAGCGTCTCGGATTCCTCGTCGTTGAAGGGCTGCTTGGTCTCCTGATCCTTGACCAGCTCGATGGCGTGGAAGTACCCGGCTCCGCGCACGTCGCCGACGATCGGCAGGTCCCGCAGCGAATCGAGCATCGCGCGGAACTCGGGCTCGTGGGCGCGGACGTTCTCCAGCACCCCCTCGCGCTCGAACGCGTCCAGGTTGGCCATGGCGATTGCCGCGCTCATCGGGTGACCGCCGAAGGTGAAGCCGTGGGTGAAGCTGTTCGCACCCTCCCAGAACGGGGCTGCGATCCGATCGGAGACGATCACCGCGCCCATTGCGGCGTACGCGCTGGTCAGACCCTTCGCCGTGGTGATGACGTCCGGCTGATAGTCGAAGCGCTCGGCACCGAACCACTCCCCGAGCCGACCCCAGGAGCAGATCACCTCATCGGAGATCATCAGCACGTCGTATTGGTCGCAGATCTCGCGCACGCGCTGGAAGTAGCCATCTGGCGGGGTGAAGCAGCCGCCGGCGTTCTGAACCGGCTCCAGGATCACGGCGGCGACAGTGTCGGGGCCCTCGAACTCGATTCGCGCCGCGATTGTCTCCGCCAGCGCCGGGGCGGTCATTCCTGGGGGCAGGCGGTAGGTGTTGGTGTTGGGGACGTGGCAGCCGCCGGGGGTCAGCGGCTCGAACGGCTCGCGCAGCGCGGTGATCCCGGTCGCCGACAGCGCTCCGAGGCTGGTGCCGTGGTAGGCGATCTCGCGGGCGATCACCTTGTGCTTGCTCGCCTTGCCGCGGAGATGGAAGTACTGGCGCGCGAGCTTCAGCGCCGACTCCACCGCCTCACTGCCCCCGCTGGTGAAGAACACACGGTTCAGGTCACCGGGAGCCAGCGACGCGATCCGGGCGGCCAGCTCGATCCCCGGTGGATGCGCATAGGACCAATTGGTGAAAAATCCGAGCTCACCGGCCTGGTCGGCGCCGGCCTGAGCGATGTCGGCTCGACCGTGGCCGATGTTCACGCAGAACAGGGCCGAGAGCCCGTCGAGATACCGGTTGCCGTGCTGATCGTAGATGTAGCACCCCTCGCCCCGCACGATGATCGGGATCTCGTGATCGGCGTAGGCCGACATCCTCGCGAAGTGCATCCACAGATGCCGGCGGGCCAGCTCCTGGAGGGCTACCGCGCCGGTGGGAATCGCCTGTTCGATGCTTGCCATCTGCCTTCCTCTCCACGGTTCGCCGGTTTGTACAACGGTACCGCCGCCTCGTCGGGGTCCACATTATGCGGTCCGTCAACGCCGGTCCACGTTCGTTGCCGGATAGGGTGGGTGCATGCGGCTGAACCATCACCGCTCCGGCGCCGGCACGCCGCTGGTGCTGATCCACGGCATCGGCCATCACTGGCAGGGCTGGATGCCGGTGATCGAGCTGCTGAGCTCGCAGCGGGAGGTGATCGCCCTGGACCTTCCGGGCTTCGGCGCCTCCCCGATGCCCCCACTCGGGACGCCGCCGGGGATCGAGTCGCTGACCAGCCTGGTATCGGAGTTCATCGATGAGACGGGGCTGGCGCATCCGCACGTGGCCGGGAACTCGCTGGGAGGCTGGATCGCGCTGGAGCTGGCCCGGCGCGGGCGCGTGCGCAGCGCCACGGCGCTCTCCCCTGCCGGCTTTCACAACCGCGCGGAGGGCATCTACCAGCGAACCTCGCTGCGGCTGTCCCGCCGGGCCGCCCGCCTGATGGACGGCAGAGCCGACCGTCTGCTGACCCGGCCACGGCTCCGCCGGTTGGCGTTCGGGCAGATGATGGCCCGCCCCGAGCGAGTGTCCGGCGCCGAGCTCGGGCCGGCGGTGCATGCGCTGGCCACCGCACCGTGGTTTGACGCGACGCTGATGGCGATCACTGGTGACGCCTACTCGGAGCGGGGACCGCTCGCGGTCCCGGTGACCATTGCCTGGGGGGAGCAGGATCGGGTCCTGCTGCCCCACCAGTCACGCAGAGCAGCACGCGCGATCCCCAGCGCGCGCATGGTGACGCTGCGCGGATGCGGCCATGTTCCGTTCTCCGATGACCCTGCGCAGGTGGCCGAGGTGCTGCTGGAGGGCAGCTCGACGTAGGGTTACGGGATCGCCGGCGCGCCGAGTGCCCGCACCGGCGCCGGCATCAACCAGGCCGCGCCCAGTACCAGCGCGAAGGCCAGGCACTGCACCACCAGCGACAGCGGGTTGCCCGCCAACGGGTCGCCGAACACGATGATCCCACCGACGATCCCGGAGATGTTGGCGGCGGTGCCGGTTACGGCGATCACCGGCACGGCGTCGCCATCCTGCAGGCCCTTGGCCGAGGAGTAGAAGGCAGCCACCGAGGCGGCCACGGTGACCACCGTCCACGGGGTCAGAATCCCGAGGGGACCGCCGCTGGCGATGAGCCCCGAGATGGCTTTGATGGCCACGTCGGAGACGCCGAACAGGATCCCGGAGGCGGCGCCGAGCATGAAGCCGTGGTGCTCGCGGGGGGCCCCTATCCGTGGCCCCATGATCAGCAGCGTGCCGGCGGCGATCAGGCCGGCCTCGAAGGCAATCATCCCCGGCAGCGAAAACCGGGAGTGGGCGCCGTGCTCGACCGGGAGCGTGACTCCGAGCAGGATCAGCCCGACTGCGGTCAGCCCCAACCCGACCCATTGCCGGGACCCGATGCGAAGCCCGAACATGCGCTCGGCCATGACCGCCAGCAGGACCATGCCGCCGGCCAGCACCGCTTGCACGAGTGACAGCGGTGCGAAAGCCATCGCGGCGACATGGAAGGCCCAGGCGCCGGCGGCGATCAGCATTCCGATCGCGAACAGCCGGGAGGCGAACAGCGACCGGGCGGAGGCCAGCGGCCGCCGGATGTCGACCGGTGCGGCGGCACGGGCACCGCGATGCTTGTACAGGAAGCCGAGGTTCGTCGTCAGGGCGCAGGCCAGCGCGAGCAGGATTCCGATGAGCGGCGTCATGAACGAGGTCCTGGAGCGAAAGCCGGCGAAACCAGCAACTGCCTCATGGGGAGGATCGACAGCGGCGAGGTTGGGCTCGACTCCGGTGGCCCCAGTACACCACGTCGCCGCGTCCGTGACAGATTTGGCGGCGATGTCATCGGCAGGACTCTGGCGGGCTCAGATAAGGGCTGCATATGTGTAAGCCGCTGCTACTGGTCGATGTCGACGGGGTGATCTCGCTGTTCGGCTTCGATCCCGGGGCACCGCCCCCGGGCCGCTTCGCCCTGGTGGAGGGGATCGCCCACTACCTTTCGGCTACGGCGGGGGATCACCTGCGAGCGCTGACCGTGGCGTTCGAGCTGGTGTGGTGCACCGGCTGGGAGGAGAAGGCAGGGGAGTACCTGCCTCCGGCCCTCGGCCTGCAAGAGCACATCCCGCACCTGAGCTTCGACCGGTGGCGCGGTCCGACCAACGCCCACTGGAAGCTGGCGGCGATCGACGCCTACGCCGGTCCCGAGCGGCCGCTGGCCTGGATCGACGACGCGCACGATGCAGGCTGCCAAGCCTGGGCCGCCGCCCGCCGGGGCCCGACTCGACTCATAACCACCAGCGCGGCAGTGGGCTTGACGAAGGTCGCCGTGGACGATTTGCTCGAGTGGGCCAGGGCCATGGCCGAGCCCCTGAGGCCCTGGGCGCCGAAGCTATGAGAACGAGCCGTGGCGCCCGGCGCCGCCGCGAAATCGCTCCAGGCCGTCCTGCACTTCGCTCAGGGAGCACAGACCGTGGCGCAGCTCGCCGGCCATCGCCGTCTTCTCGTCCAGACCCTCCTGCTCCAGCAGCGAGAGGCGATCCTGACGCAGGCACAGCTGCGGGAAGCGCGCCAGCTCCCGGGCCAACTGCTCCGCCGCGGCCCTGCTCTCACCGGGCGGAACGACCCGGCTGACCAGGCCCATCTGCAAGGCTTCGTCGGCGCCGACGGCGCGGCCGGTGAGCACCAGGTCCATTGCTCGGCCGACGCCGATCAGCCGCGGCAACCTGACTGTGCCGCCATCGATCAGCGGCACCCCCCAGCGGCGGCAGAAGACGCCGAGCACGGCATCCTCCTCGGCCACCCGCAGGTCACACCAGAGGGCAAGCTCCAGGCCGCCGGCCACGGCGTGACCGGCTACGGCGGCTATCACCGGCTTGCCCAGCCGCATCCGCGTCGGTCCCATCGGGCCCTCGCCATCGGCCGACACCCGGTTGCCCGCCTCCGTTCCCACCGCCTTCAGATCGGCGCCGGCGCAGAACACTCCCCCTTCGCCATGCAGCACCGCCACCGCGGCATCCTCATCGGCGTCGAAGGCACGGAAGGCTCCGGCCAGCGCCTCGGCGGTCTCGCGATCCACGGCGTTGCGGCGCTCGGGGCGGCAGAGCAGCACCGTCGTCACCGGGCCCTCGCGCTCGATCCGCACGCCGTCGTCCATCAACCAGCGCTCCCGATCGCCCGGCGGACGAACGTGCACAGCGCCTCCAACACCTCTGCCGGCGAGGGCCGGTCCGCCGCCAGCGGCGATAGAGGTCCGACGAGCGCTTCACCACAGCCACCGACCAGGGCGGCGGCCACTAGCTCAACGTTCTGCGGTGGAAGCTCGCCCGCGGCGATCCCTGCTCGCAGCCCGTCGGCGATCAGGCCGGCGTAGCGCGCGCGGTAGGTGAGACGCTCGGCGTCGACGAGTGGGTCGACCGGCTCAGCGATCAGTGCCCAGGCCAGCCGTGGCCGGCGCAGCGCCCGATGCGCGAACGTGGCCAGGACGGTTTCCAGGCGCTCGGCCTGGGTGGCGTCGGGCGGCATCCGCTCGGCGGCGGCCTGCATTGCCTGGACCTCTCGATCGCAAACTGCGCGGAACACTTCCACGAACAGCTCCTCCTTGGAGCTGAAGTGGCGATATAAGGTGCCGGCAGCAACGCCGGCACCGTCGGCGATCGCCAGCACCGAGGCGGCGCCGTAGCCGCCATGCTCGATCAGCTCCCGCGCCGCCCGCAGCAACCGCTGACGCGTCGGGGCCAGTAGCTCCTCGGTCATTCCCGGAAGGGCTCATCGCGCTGGCGAACCGCCTCCTTGAAGCCCTGGCGGGCCGCCAGTTGCTGGAACGCGTAGCCCTCGGTGGTGTGGCGGGCGATCCCGTCGAACACGGTCCCGACCAGCTGCGTGGCGTGCAGCCCCTGCGAGTACAGCGACTGGTTGACCAGCAGCTTCATCATCTGCAGCTGGTTGAGCGGCATGCGCGCGATCCGCTCTACCAGAGTGTCGGCTCGCTCGTCCAGCTGCTCGGCCGTCGGCGCCTCGATCGCCAGCCCCCACTCCAGCGCCTGGGCGCCGGAGAGACAATCGCCGGTGAACAGCAGGCGCTTGGCCCGCTGAGGACCGAGCCGATACGCCCACAGCGAAGTCGTGGGCGAGCCCCAGACCCTCGCCGGCGGATAGCCGATCTTGGCGTCGGCGGCGATCACCAGCAGATCCGAGCACAGCGCCATATCGGTACCACCGGCAACGCAGAAGCCGTGGACCTTGCAAACCACCGGCTTGGAGCAGTGAAACAACGACATGAAGCCGCGGACGTTTCGCCTCATCATCGCGTAGTCGATCATCGGGTCCCAGGTCAGGTTCGGATCGTGGTTGGCGATCATCACCGCCGGGTCCAGCGGCGATCCCGGTGGTGCGTCCCCATCGTCCTCGCCCAGCGAACCCTGCTGCTCGGCGCTTTGAACCAGGTCATACCCCCCGCAGAACCCCTTGCCCGCGCCCGCGAGCAGCAGCACGTGAACACCGGGATCGAGGTCGGCGCGCTCGATCCCGCGTTCCAGCTCGCCGACCAGCCGCCGGGTGATCCCGTTGCCGCGCTCGGGCCGGTTCAGGGTCAGTCGAGCGATCCTTCCGCTGACCTCGTACTCGACCGCGCTCATACTGGCAGCGCGCGCTCCAGGATCGTCGGCGCGTGGACGCCGCGCGGGAGCGTCCCAAATGCCCTTCCTCCTTCGCCGGCGAGTCGGCCGGCGCAGAAGGCATCGGCCACCGCGGACGGGGCGTGGCGCACCAGCAGCGAGCCCTGCAGACCCAGAGCCAGATCCTCGACCAGGCGGCGGGCCTGGAACTGGCTCTCGTACAGACGCTGCTGATCGTCTGCGTCCTCGTGCCCAAAGATGGTTGTGGTGAGGGCACGGACACGCTCAAGGTGCGAGTCGAGCCGCGCGTTGGCACCGGTGGCCAGCTCGCACTCGGCCAGGAACGCAGGCAGCCCCGCTGGCTCCTTGACCAGCGCGCGGAGCACGTCGAGCGCGGCAACGTTGCCCGAGCCCTCCCAGATCGAGTTCAACGGCGAGTCCCGCAGGATCAGCGGCATCCCGGAGTCCTCGACGAAGCCGTTGCCGCCCAAGCATTCGAGCGCCTCGGCGGCATGGGGGGTAGCCCGCTTACAGACCCAGTACTTCATCACCGCGGTGGCAAAGCGCCGGAACGCGCCCGCGGAGGGGTCGTCATAGCTGGCAGCCACCCGCATCGCCGCCGCCGTTGCCGCCTCAGCCTCGATCGCCAGGTCGGCGAGCACGTTCTGCATGGCGGGCTGATCGGCCAGGAGCGCCCCGAAGGTGGTCCGGTGACGAGCGTGATGGATCGCCTCGAGGCTGGCCCGGCGCATCCCGGCGGCCGACCCGAGCAGACAGTCCAGGCGAGTGTGGTTGACCATCCTGATGATCGCCGGCACTCCGCGACCCTCCTCCCCTACCAGCCGCCCGTGGATGCCGCAGAACTCCACCTCCGAGGACGGGAGCGAGCGAGTGCCGAGCTTGTCCTTGAGCCGCTGGAACTCCATGCCAGGCCCCCGCTCGATCAGGAAGCAGGAGAGGCCACCCGGCGCCTGCGCGAGAATCAGGAAGACATTGCACGGTGGGTATGAGCAGAACCACTTGTGGCCGTGGAGCTCGTAGAGCCCGTCCCCGAGCGGCTGCGCGCGAGTGATGTTGGCGCGAACGTCCGACCCACCTTGGCGCTCGGTCATCGCCATCCCGGCCAGCGCCCCCTGCTCGTAGTCGGGGAGGGTCAGTCGTGGCTCCCATTCGGCGGCCAGCTCGGGGGCGCCGTCGCGCAGCGCCGGCACCGCAGCGTAGGTCATCGACACCGGGCACATCACCCCGGCGTTGGCGTTGGTCCAGAGCATGAACAGCACCGCGCGGACGAGATGGGCGCCGGCGCGCTCCTCGCGCCAGGGAAGACCGGCGATGCCGCGCTCGACGGCGGCACGGAGTAGCCAGTGCCAAGAGGGATCTAGCTCGACCTCGTCGATGCGGTGGCCATAGCGATCATGGGTGCGGAGCAGCGGCAGGTTGCGCTCGGCCCGACGGCCATGATCGAGTGTCTCCGCGCTGCCGGCGGCGGCGCCGAGCTCGCGGGCGCGGTCGACCCCCCACTGGCCTCCGTGCCGTGCGAGTGCCTCACCCAGGGCAAGGTCGAGGTCGAACAGGTTGACCGGGTGAAGTGGCGGCGGCTGGTTGCGCACGTCGCGGGCGGGGTTGCGCACGTCGCCGGAGGGGCTGCGCACGTCGCCGGAGGGGCTGCGCACGTCGCGGGCGGGGTTGCGGACGTCGCCGGCGGGAATGCGGACGTTGAGCGTGGCCATTGGACTCCTCTCGGCAGCAGGCGGTGAATCTCGGTTCACGAGCCTAGTGAATTCTGATTCACGCCGCAACCAGGGCCCGCCCCGTCAGGGACTCGAAGGTGACGCTCACCAGCATCCGCCCGACGTGACGTGTTCTAGTGCTCACATGCGGAACTAGGACACGCCACCTCAAGCAACGCGGCCGGTACTAGGCCGCGGCAAGCGTCTGCTCGGCGACGCGATCAAGGGCGTCCCGGGTGCCCCCGAGCAGCCGGCGCGAGAGCTGGGCGCGGCGGAAGAACAGGGGGGCATCGTGCTCCCAGGTGGCGCCGATGCCGCCGTGGACGTTGATCATCGAGCGGGCGGCGAAGTCGAGGGCGCGCCCGGCTTCGGCGCGAGCGGCGCTCGATGCCAACGGGAACTCGTCCGGCTTGGACTCCCGGGCCCAGCCGGCGTAGTACTGCAGGCCGCGGGCATTCTCCTGCAGGCGCAGCACCTCGGTGAGCTCGTGCTTCAGCGATTGGTAGGAGCCGATCGCGCGGCCGAAGGTGAAGCGCTCCTTGGCATAGGCGACGCTCATCTCCAGGCACGTCTGCACCGCGCCCAGCGACTCGGCGCCAATCAGGGCGTGCGCCAGGTACCACGCGCCGGCCAAGACATCAGCGCCAGCGTCGAGCCGGCGTCCGCGCGCGCCGGCGAAGGTGACGTGGGCCAGCGGGCGGGTGGCGTCGTAGCGGGTGAGCGGCTCGACGGCGACTCCCGCCGCGCCGCCGTCCAGCACCACCGCGACCGGCTGACCGTCCCCGGTCTCCCCCACCGCGACGAGCAGATCGGCGCTGTGAGCATCGGGCACGAACGCGACCGTCCCTTCGAGCGCGACCTCGTCGCCTTGCACCGTCGCCCGCGGGGCCTCGGCGCGGGAAAAGCCCGCTCCGGCATCCACCGTCCAGCCCTGCTCCAGCTCGCCCGGTGGCCGCGCGGGAACATAGGCAGGACGCAGCTCGCCGGCAGCGACGGCCGGAAGCGATCGATCGCCGGCGGCGTCCAGGATCGCGCTGGCCGGGAGCAGGCCCAGTAGCGGGACCGCCGCCAGGACGCGCCCGCACTCCTCCGCCACCAGCAGCGCCTCGAACGCGCCGAGCCCGGCGCCTCCCTGCTCCTCGGAGATCAGCAGGCCGGGCCAGCCCGCCTGAACCGCTGCCGGCCACAGGTCTGGCAGGGCTGCTGGATCCTCGAGCGCCTGGCGGGCGGCCTCGATCGTCTTGAAGCGACTGAGCGCATCGCGGGCAGCCTCCCGCAGCAGCATCTGCTCCTCGGAAAGCGCGAAGTTCATCGCGCCACCGCCTCCTTCTCCTTGGCGCGGAGCTCGCTGAACGGGACACCCTTGTCAAGACGAGGCTCAGACGGCAACCCGAGCACGCGCTCGCCAATCGTGTTGCGCAGGATCGCCTCCGTGCCGCCGGCTGATTTCAGCCCGGGCAGGAACGAGGTCAGGTAGCTCCAGTCGCTCTCGGGGGCAAGGGCCTCGGGGCCGAGCACGTCCGTACCCAGCTCGCTGGCCGCGATCGCTGCGTTGACCAGCGTGACCTTGGCGAGACCCGCCTCGGGGCCTGGGATCTGCCCGCGCGAGAGGGCGGTCAGCGCTCGGTAGCCGTTGAAGCGCACCGCCAGCAGCTCGGAGATGACCTCTCCCAGGCGGTGGCGCACGTCGGCATCGTGGCGAGCCCGGGGATCGTCGGCCAGCGTCTGCGCCAGACGTGCCGGAGAGCCGAAGGACTCCGAGCCGAAGCCGATCGTCAATCGCTCGAACATCAGCACCGTCAGCGCCGTCCCCCAGCCGTTGCCAACGCCGCCAACGACCGTGTCGTCGTCCAGCTGGACATCGTCGAAGAAGACCTCGTTGAACTCGGCTTCACCGGAGATCTGTCGCAAGCCGCGGATGGTGACCCCAGGGGCGTCCATGGGCACGATGAACATCGTCAGGCCCTTGTGCTTGGGCACGTCGGGGTCGGTGCGGGCCAGGAGCAAGCCGTAGGAGGCGAACTGGGCGTTGGTGGTCCAGACCTTCTGGCCGTTCAGCGTCCAGGTGCTGTTTTCACCGCGGCGTGCGCGCGTCTGCACAGCGGCGAGATCCGAGCCCGCCGCGGGCTCAGAGAAAAGCTGGCACCAGACCTCGTCCCCGTGCAGCATCGGGCCGAGGTGACGGTTCTTCTGCTCCTCGCTGCCGTGGGCGATCAGGCAAGGACCGAGCATCCCGACGCCGATCACATCGAGGATCCCGGGTACTCCCGCCTGTTGTAGCTCTTGGTTGACCGTGACCTGCTCGATCGGGCCCTGGCCCTGGCCTCCGTACTCCTTGGGCCACGTGACCCCGGCCAGCCCTGCCTCAGCCAGCCTGCGCTGCCAGCCGCGGCGGGCGTCGATGTAGGCGCGGTCCTCGGAGGAACCGCTGCGCGGCGGCGCCTGCGCGCGGTGCTGCTCGATCCAGGAGCGCACCTCTCGGCGGAAGGCGGTCTGCTCCGGTGTGTCGTTCAGGTCCACGGACGTCTCTCCTCTGCTTCAGCAGCGTGAATCGTGATTCACGATCTTACCGATCCAGCCGCCCAGCCGGCCGGTCGGTCAAGCCCGTTCCCGCCGGGTCAGAGAGAGGGTTGAAAGTCGGCGGCCGGCCCGCGGCCCGTGCCGCGAAGCCCCTTCGATCCCCACCACGTCGCTGGCGTGCAGGGGTTCTTGCAGCCATCTTCGGCGGCAGCTAGCATTATCTGCAAGCGTGAGAGCATCAAGCCTGGCAGGGGACTACGTCAGGATGCGTGTGCTGCGGAAGGGGGCGGTGAAGCGCGCGTTCGGGTTGCAAAGGAGCCAGGCCTATGCAGTATCTGATAACCGGTGGCGCAGGGTTCATCGGCTCGCATCTTGCGGATGAGCTACTAGCCAGAGGCCACAGGGTGCACGCCTTGGACGATCTCTCCACGGGATCGATCGCCAACATCCGCCATCTACGCGACGATTCGCGCTTTGAGTACACGATCGACACTTGCGACAACAGCCGACTGCTGGCTGAGCTGGTCGACGAAGCCGATGCGGTGTTCCACCTGGCCGCCGCAGTGGGGGTGCAGTTGATCGTCGAGAGCCCGGTCCGCACGATCGAGACCAACGTGCACTGCACCGAGATGGTCTTGGCGCAGGCGAGCAAGAAGCGTCGACCGGTGTTCATCGCCTCCACCAGCGAGGTCTATGGCAAATCGACCGAGCTGCCCTTTCGCGAGGACGGCGACCTGGTCCTCGGCTCGACCGACAAGGGCCGCTGGTCCTATGCGTGTTCGAAGGCCATCGACGAGTTCCTGGCTCTCGCCCATTACCGAGAGCGTGGACTCCCGACGATCGTCGCTCGGCTGTTCAATACGGTCGGACCCCGCCAGACGGGGCGGTACGGAATGGTCGTGCCGACGTTCGTGCGTCAGGCCTTGGCCAACAAGCCCATCACGGTCTTCGGGGATGGTTCCCAGCGCCGGTGCTTCTGCCACGTCCACGACGTGGTGGCAGCGTTGGCGGATCTGATGGATAGCGATCAGAACTATGGCGAGGTGTTCAACATCGGCTCGAGCGAGGAGATTTCGATCGAGGAGCTGGCTGAGCGCGTGCGCGATGCTTGCTCATCGGGGTCGGAGATCGTGCGGATCCCGTACGAGGAGGCCTACGAGGGTGGATTTGAGGACATGGCTCGACGGATCCCGGACACGAGCAAGATCGAGCGAGCGGTCGGCTGGCGGCAACAACGGCATCTCGACGAGATCCTGAGCGACGTCATCGCCCATCAGCAACGCCGAGATCCCGCCGAAAGCGTCACGTGAAGGCGCTGGTCACCGGAGGCGGGGGCTTCATCGGCTCTCATCTAGTCGCGCATCTGCTCGAGCAGGGGCACGACGTCCGCGTGCTTGACAACTTCGCCACCGGTCGCCGCGCAAATGTGGCTGCGTTCGCGGGCGACGTGGAGTTGGTGGAGGGAGACATCCAGAGCTACGAGCGCGTCAACAAGGCGGTCGCGGGGTGCCAGATCGTGTTTCACCAAGCTGCACTCCCGTCGGTGCCGCGCTCGGTACAGGACCCGCTAACCAGCAACGCCACTAATGTGATCGGGACCTTGAACGTGCTCCTGGCATCCCGCGATCACGACGTGCGACGGGTGGTCATGGCATCCTCGTCATCGGTGTATGGCGTGGGTGCCGGAAAGGCACCCAAGCGGGAGGATCAGCCTGCACTGCCCATCTCTCCCTATGCCACGGCCAAGCTGGCGGGCGAAGGCTACGCGCGGAGCTTCCACGGTGTGTACGGACTCGAGACGGTGGCGCTCCGTTACTTCAACGTCTTCGGCCCGCGCCAAGATCCCACCTCCCAATACGCCGCTGTTGTCCCTAATTTCATCAGTGCAGTGATGGCGGGACAGTCGCCAATGATCTTCGGCGACGGGGAGCAGTCTCGAGACTTTACGTACGTGGGCAACGTCGTCCAGGCCAACCTGCTGGCCATGGATGCGCCCGGGGCCGCTGGACAGGCATTCAACGTCGCTTGTGGGCAGCGAGTCACGTTGAACCGGTTGGTGGACGAGCTCCAGCACCTGCTCGGGTGTGAGGTCGAGCCCATCTATGCGCCACCACGATTGGGTGAGATCAAGGATTCGTGCGCCGATCTGTCCGCCGCCCGTGCCGTGCTTGGCTACGAGCCGACGGTGCACTTGCGTTACGGACTCGAACTGACAATCGAGCACTTCCGAGAGGAAGACCTCACCCGAGAGTCGGCACGGCTGGTTTCATGACGCATGGCCCCTCAGCAGTCGCTGGCTTTGCGGTTGCTGGCGGGTTGTCGTTCGTTCTCACGCCGGTGGCGATCGCCGTCGCGCAGCGCAGCGGCTTCCTCGATCATCCCCGCGGATACCGCAAGCACAAGGCGCCGACACCATTCCTGGGCGGGGCCGCCCTGTTGGTCGGCTTCCTGATCGCGGTGGCGCTGGTAACCAGCCTCAGCGACCAGCTGGTGATCGTGCTCCTCGGGGCTGGCGCGATGTGGCTACTCGGCACGCTCGACGATCGTTTCGCTGTGCCGCCAAGGTTTCGGGTTCTTGCCGCTGCCGTCGCGGCGGTGACGCTCGACCTGGCTGGTCTGGGCTGGGACACCGCTGGTGGAGCTACGGTCGACCTCGCGCTGACGGTTCTCTGGATCGTGGGCTTGGTCAACGCCTTCAACCTGATGGACAACCTCGACGGCGCGTGCAGCTCCGTCGGCGGCACCGCCGCCGCCGGAATCGCCGTCCTCGCCACGATCAAAGGCGACTCGACGATCGCGATCCTGGCGTTCTCACTCGCCGGCGCCTGTGTGGGGTTTCTTCCCTGGAACCTGGCTGGCCCGGCCAAGATCTTCCTGGGCGACGGCGGGAGCATGCCTATCGGCTTTCTCGTTGCCGCGCTGGCGATGGCAACGTCACGACACTCACCGGCCGGAAGCGCCGGCGTCCTCGTCGGTGCCCTCCTGGTCGGCCTGCCGATCCTCGACGTGACCCTGGTGAGCGTTTCGCGCACACGGCGACACGTGTCGCTGCTGACCGGTGGACGTGATCATCTCAGTCACCGCATCCTCCGATCGTTACGGACCCCGCGAGCCGTGGCTGCCGCCCTCAGCGTGGCTCAGGGGATCCTGTGCGCGTGCGCAATCGTCGGATATGAGCTGGGCAGCAGTGCGGTCGTGGGGTTTGCCTTCGGCGCCTTCTCCGTCGGCGTAATCGCCATCGTCTGGCTTGACAGCGCCAGCTGGCGCCCGGCCGACATCGCGGTCGGCCCGCGACGCCGCGTACGCCGAGCGGAGGCACAGGCGACGACGCCTGTCGGCGTCGATCCAGGTTGAGCGCAGCTGAGGTTCATCCTGGCGGTGGTCCGATCCGCATCGTCCGCGTCATCGCCCGGCTCAACATCGGCGGCCCGGCGATTCAGGCGATTACGCTGACGAAGAACCTGGAGGAGCACGGATATGCGACCACCCTGGTGCGCGGGTACGAGGATCCGGATGAGGGCAACATGGACTACGTTGCCGAGGAGCTCGATGTGCGACCGGTGCTCGTGCCATGGCTGCGGCGCAATCCAGGCTGGCACGACCTGGTGGCATTGATCGCCCTGATCGCAATCATCCGGCGCGAGCGCCCACACATCGTCCACACCCACGCGGCTAAAGCGGGAACACTTGGCCGCGTGGCGACCTTGATCGTGGGTATCTCCCGGCTCGGCCGAGAGCGGCCGCCGATCCTCATCCACACTTTCCACGGCCATTCGCTGACCGGTTACTTCTCACCTCGGGTTGCCGCCATCTACCGGCGGGTCGAGCAGTTACTGGCTCGGTTCACCGATTGTCTGATCGCGGTGAGCGAGGAAGTCCGGGTCGAGTTAATCGAGATGGGGATCGCCCCCGCCTCGAAGTTCGAGGTCATCCCCCTGGGCTTCGATCTATCCCCATTCACGGTGAGCGGAGAAAGACGTGCTCAGGCGAGGGAGGCGTTGCGGGCAGAACTCGGAATCCCCGCCGGAGCTAGGGTGGTCACCCTGATCGCCAGGTTAGTGCAGATCAAGCGTGTCGACCGATTCCTGCGCGTGGCCAATGCTCTGGACGATCTCGGCGATGTTCGCTTTCTCATCGTCGGAGATGGAGAACTGCGAGGCCAGCTACAGGGCTCGGCCGAGGCACGAGCTCTCGGCCAGCGACTCGTTTGGGCTGGTTTTCGACGCGACGTGCCGGCCGTCTGTTTTGCCAGCGACGTGGTGATGCTCACTTCGGACAACGAGGGCACTCCGGTTAGCCTGATCGAGGCCCAGGCCGCCGGCATCCCGGTTGCGAGCACCCGTGTGGGCGGCACGGCGAGCGTGGTGGCCGAAGGAGAGAGCGGGTTCGTGACACCACCTGAAGACGAGGCGGCACTGATCGCAGCCACACGTGCTTTGTTGCACGATCCCGAGCGAGCGTCGCGCATGGGCCGAGCGGGCCGGGGTCGAACCGTGTCCGCCTTCGACCTAGGGCGTCTTGTCCAGGACCTCGATCGGATCTATCGAGCTCGTCTAGCGGCTAGGGCGCCGAGGCACCGGCTGCATCCGGACGGTGGATCCGAAGGGTCCGCGCCATCGCCCGGGCCGGAGCGCAGTCCACGAACCAGATCATCAGCAGGGAGATGAGTGCAGCGCCGACGATGTGCGGAGCGGTGAAGGTGAACGTCGTCCAGGAGCCGACGATTGCCGCCGCCGCGATTGAGTACGTGAGCAGGCCGACCGTCAGCCGCCGCCGCGTCCACACCCAGAGCATGCCGCAGAGCGCACCTAGTAATCCGACCACCGGCACGGTCAATGCCTTTCCCCAGTCCATGAGTGGCACGTCCAGCCCGGTGTAAGTGTTCCAGATCAACGGCGGCGCGGTGAACGGCCTAATCCTCGGTATGGGTACGACGCGTACACCCAGCCGGCGGAGAACCGTACACAGCTCGGTCGCCGCGGCGCATCCCCGAGCGTCGCCCCACTCCGTCGCTGATCGAACCTGAACGTCAAGCGCGGCGACGGGAGCGCTGACGTACTGATAGGCGAGCGCCAGACCGGAGAACGAGGGATGCCTGGTAAAGAAGCTGGGGACCGATTGCAGGTCGGTGTTGTTCTCATAAGTCTTTCCGATGAGCTGGCCGCCGGCGATGAAAATTGCCAGCGACGCGGCTATCAGCATCAGCGTGCCGGCGACGAATCGCCGGCGGCGCACCGGTCGCGGACGCGTAGTGAAATATGCCACCGAGCCGATGACCAAGGCGGTGACCAGCGTGGCGCGGCCGGTTGCGAAGTAGATGCTCGCTCCGCAGCCAGTGGCGGCTAGCAACCACAGGGCCTGTGCGCGACGCCGCGGGGCCAAGGCGGCCGCAGTGCTGCACAACGTCACGCCGGCGAGCGCCGCCCAGACGTACTTGACCTGAACCGTGAGCGCACCACCGTAGATCGCCGCCCTCAAGCGCTGCGAGGCAGTAAACGTGTCATGAAGGCCATAGGTCGACGCCGCACTGGCCACGAAAGCGGCCACCCCGAGCAGTGCCACGATCGTGGCGGCGACCGCAGCAGAACGCACATGCGTGTAGCTCAAGGCCCTCCCCGGACCGCGACCAAGAGCGGAGGATCCAAGCCAGCGCTCACTGGCCAGCGAGCCCAAAACGAACGCTATCGCCGCTGCGCCGGCGATGATCGTCGTCGACCAGGACAGCGATCGGTATGGGAGCAGCCGGGGCACGTACAGCAATACGGCGATGAACCATGACATCGACCAGAGCTGAGCCGGATGGAGCGGAGGAAGAAGGGCAAACGAGGACGCGGCAAGCACCAGCAGAACGATGGCGAGCACAACGCCCGTTGCAGAAAGAGCCACGCTTTCTCCCTACTCTAGACGGAGGATTGGACGCGCGGGTATCGAGCGCCGCCCAGCGACGGCGCCTTGACGTAGCCGCGTATCCCACCAGTGCTTTCCATCATCAACCGAGAACCCATGGTATTCGCCCGAGTCTTCGAAGCTGTCACTCGCCGGACCCCGGGTGCCCATGCATCGACGGTTGAGCCCCCGGACTTGAACCTGGGCAGATCCAAACCGAGCAGCCCGCGGCGCCAGATCAGTGTCTACGTCGCGCAGCTGCTGAGCGGCGAACTCGTCAACAAGGTGCTGCGTTTTGCGGCGACCGTCGTGCTCGCACGGGCGCTGACGGCCAGCGAGTTCGGGCTCGTCAATGTCGGCATCGCCATCTCGGGCATCGCTCTCGTGGCTAGCTCGCTGGGGCTTCCCGACCTTGGGGCCAGAGACGCCGCAGTCGATCCAGACCGTGCCGGCTGGCTCGCCGGCCGCGTGATGAGCACCCGGCTGCTGGTGCTCGTCGTCGTCTCGGCGGTCGGGCTGCCGTTGGCGGCGGTGGTTTGGCCTGGTCACACGGGGCTTTTGGCGTTGGCGTTGCTGATGGCAATGTTCATGGCGGCGTCCGGGGACTGGCTGGCGCGGGGTCTCGAGCAGATGTCGCTGGCGGCCGCGGCCAATGCCGCCGGTGGGCTGACCGCTCTGGCCGGTTGTCTGCTCATCGCCAGGCTGTCCGGAGATGCGACCGCGGCTCTGGGAGCGTTGGCCATCGCGGAGTGCGCGGTGGGCGTCGTGCTGTGGATCCGGCTCCACCGCCTCCGACAGGTGGAACTCGGCTTGAGGGGAATGAGACCAATGCTCCGACGAGCTCGCCCCCTGGCGTTCTCGTCACTGGCGATCTACAGCTACTACGCCAACCTTGACACCATCGTTCTCGCGGTGAGTCACTCGACCCGGGAGGCCGGGATTTACAGTGCCCCATACCGACTGTTCCTGGTTCTCAACCTGGTTGGCGTTTTTGCCGCCTACGCGATGCTCCCGATGCTATCTCGCCTTGCCGGCTCCGGCGGTCACTCCGACGCCGATCGACTCGTCCAGACGACACTGGCCGCACTTGCCGGTTACGGTCTCCTAACACTAGGTGTGGTCGAGATGTTGGGTACCGAGATCCTCGGTCTTCTGTTTGGATCGTCGTTCCGGCAGGCCTCGGGAACGTTCATCCTGCTCACCGGCGGGGTGGCGTGGTACGCGATCGGCTATCCGGCGGGTTACAGCTTGATCGCGCGGGGTGAGAACGGACCATTCCTACGCGGAGCCGCGACCGCAAGCATCCTCAACATCAGCCTCGATCTTGCGCTCATACCTCCGCTCGGGATGCGAGGTGCCGGCCTGGCCACAATGGTGGCTTTTTTGGCGGCAGCATTGGTGTGGCTGCACGCCCGCGGGGTTTTGACACCGGCAGCCATTCCCATCGTTGCCGCGCTCGGCCTCACCAGTGCGACGGCGGTGGCCGTTGTGTTTGTCCACCTTTCCGCCCCCGTCGTCGGAGTCGGAACGTCGATCATCGCTATCCTGCTGCTGGTGCGTGGCTCACGAGTCAGAGCATCGTCCCTGAGTCGTGTCACGGTTCATGGACGGGGCAACAAGTGAGGACTGTCGCCACAGAAGCTCGCTCTTGGGAGAACCATCTCGATCATTGTCCGGCGTGCGGCAAGCGCGGCGGTCGGCAGGTCGCTGACGCCGATGGCCTACATCTGATTCGTTGTCCTGACTGCGGGCTGGTGTATTCCGATCCGCAACCTCGTGCCGCGGTGTTAGCTCGCTATCTCGAGGACTACGACATTGCCGCTCATTTCGGGCCGCTCAGCGCACGTAAGAAAGTGGTGTTCGACCGCCACCTCGACAACATCGGCGCTCCTCAAGAAGGCGCTGACCGCCTGTGCGACGTCGGTTGTGCCGATGGTCAGTTTCTCGATCTCGCTCGCGACCGCGGTTGGCAATGCGCGGGCATCGAGCTAAACCCACCCGCGGCCGCGCGGGCTGCCGGTCGCGGGTTCGACATCATCGAAGGCGACTTTACGCAGATCGAAGACCTCTCCTGGAGCGCATTCGACATTGTCACATGCTGGGACTGTCTCGAGCACAGCCCGGAGCCCCGGGCGTTTGCCGACCGACTCGTCCGGCTGACCAAACCCGGAGGAATGCTCCTGGTGACTACGCTGAACCTGGGCTGCTTGGCGTTTCGCGTCTTTGGCACGAGGTGGTCAATGGTTCATCCGGACCACTTCACTTACTGGAGCTCTCAGTCCCTGGAGCGGTTATTCACCGACCTCGGCTGCAGCGTGTGCAAATGTGAGTCGTTCGGATTGGGGCGTGATTTCGTAAGCTGGCTCGACAAGCTGCAACTACTGCGCTTCCGCGGACTCGCGGGACGTGCGAAGCGCGGGCCCGGCGGCGACCAGGGGGCGCCACGTCGGGGGGCGGGATGGGATGTCAATCGGGGCGTGCTTGGAGCCGAGCGGGTGCTCAACCGGGCTCTCGCAGCCACTGACAGCGGCGTCGACATCACCTGCGAGATGCGTCGGGACCGTGCCGCTGCATCCCAGCCTAAGCAATGATCTGGAGCAGCCTCGATCGGCCGGGTCCGTCCTCGGCTCCGGCGGGGGCGGAGCTAGGCGGTCCTGGTGATTGTCTATCTCTTCGGAGCGACTACGAGGATCGTGCCGAGCTCGTGGTCTCAGCCGAGAGCGCCTATCCGGACGTCACCCCGGCGCCTCGTGTTCGCATCGTCGAGATGGGCGCGCACCTGCAGCGCCTTGGCGTTCACCTCGAATTCCAGCCGAGCCTCACCAACTTCGAGTACGCGCGGATTGCCGGCTCCGGCTTCAGCATCGGCAAAGTCGCCGCCCTTACCCGCGGCGCCCTCCGGTCCTCGGTGATGACCAAGCGCTCGGGCGGCATGCTGACCCTCGTTCATCGCCTCCGCTCGTTGCTGCCCACGCCGAATGATGATGCGCCCCTGGATATATACGACTTCGATGACGCGCTCTATCTCCGATCCTCCCGCCGGCACAACGACGGGTTCAGCGGGTTCAAGCGGGAGGCGTTCAGAAGCGTCCGCTACATGCGCAACGCCCGGCTGGTACTGGCGGGGAATCGGGTACTCGCGGACGTTGCCCGCAATCACGCCTCGCGCGTGGAAATCGTCCCCTCTTGCGTTGATCCCAACGTTCAGGAAATCCGTGCTCATCGAGACCTCGATGTTCTCACCCTGGGCTGGATCGGCTCACCCACGACGAGCGAGTATCTGCGACCAGTTCTCAACGTGATCGGCTCGCTCCAGGGTCGCGGGCGCCCAATACGGCTCACGCTGATGGGCGCCACGCCATCGTGGCGAGCACCCTGGATCGAGCATCGCCGCTGGTCAGTCGAGGCGGAGCGCAGGATGCTCGCCGAGGTCGACATCGGGTTGATGCCCCTCCCGGACGATCCATGGGCACGCGGCAAGTGCGGCTACAAACTGCTCCGTTACTTCTCGGCATCGCTTCCGACGATCGTAAGCCCGGTGGGGGTCGCGTCGGATTTGATCGCCGATGGGCGCGGACTGGCGGCCAGAAGCGAAGCCGAGTGGGCTCGTGCCATCCAGGAGCTGGGCCGAGACGTCGCATCGCGCGCGCGGATCGGCAACGAGGCGCGGAGCTTCGTCGAACGCGAGTACTCGTATGACGTTTGGGCTCCACGCGTGGCGGGACTGTTCCGCGACTTAGCGGCGTCCTGATCGAGGATGGCCTCCAACCTCCACCTCGAGCGCGCCTCGTGCGCGTTGTGCGGTTGCGAGGATGCGGGCGCGGTCTATCCCGGGCTCGCCGACGTCCGCTACGGACACGCTGGCACGTTCGCGATCGTGCGCTGTCTCAACTGCGGGCTGTGCCGGCTTCACCCGCGCCCGGACCCGGTCAGCCTGAGGAGCTTCTACGACGTCCGCCGCTATGTGCCCTATCAAGACGTTGGCCGACGGCAGTCGTCCAGCCGGGGGTTGGCTCGCAACCTGCTGTCTCTTCCCTATCGGGCTCGCTACGGTCCCCTCGACGCGATTCCGCAACCCCCCGCCGCCGGCTGCAGGATGCTGGACATCGGATGTGGACCGGGCTTTCGTCTCGAGGCGATGAGGCGCATCGGTTGGGTTGTCTGGGGGGTGGAGCTGGATGCCACTTCAGCCGCACTGGCGGCCGAGCGAGCAGGATCGGCCGAGCGCGTCCTCATTGGGCCAGTGACCGATGCGCGCTTTGCCCGCGGCCATTTCGACCTAGTAACGGCATCTCACGTGCTCGAACACTTGCAAGCTCCGCTCGATGCACTCGGGTTGATCCACAATTGGTTACGGCCCCACGGCCAGCTGATTGTGTGGATGCCAAACTTCGGTAGTCTCGAACGGCGCGTGTTCGGACGCCACTGGGCTGGTCTCGATGTTCCCCGCCATCTCTATCACTTCTCCCTCGAGTCACTCGAGACCGCCCTCCGGACGAGCGGCTTCCGGCTGCAGAGCTGGCGACCGCAGTTCCAAGGTAGCTCATTAGGCGACAGCGTAAGACAGTCTCTGGCCGCGCTCGCAGGCCACTCCGGCGGTTCACCCGCGCGCGGCAGGGCCTACGAGGCGTCCGCGGCACTTGGTTGGCTATTGGCCGGTCTGGGAAACGCAGCGTCAGTTGAGGTGCGAGCGGTACGTAGGTGATCCGCTGTGGTGCATCCGATACCGCTCCCCGGGATCGAGCAGCAAATAGTCGAGCGCAATGAGCCGCCAGTCCCGTGACTAAAAACAACTTCTGCCGGCCGAGGCTGCACCTGATCCCGCTCGCGACGATCCTCTCCGTAGCCGTGGCGCTGGGCGGGTGTGGTGCACGCTCGAACCAGCGGGTGAGGTCGATGAGCATCGTCTCCTTACCGGCGAGCATTAATCTTCTCGGAGACGGCAGCTTCGGCCAGGCTGGATTTGGGTCGTGGCTGGTGAGAGGCACCGCAAAGATCAGGGTCAGAATCGATCGAAACGTACACTTGCCCGGTTCGCACTCGTTTGAGTTGATCGCTGACCACGCCCATATCGCCAGGTCGGTCGTGCTCGAGCAAGAGGTGGACGCGCCACCGCGACGGCAGCGGGGATCGATGTACACCCTGCGCCTGCGGGTTAAGACAATCGGGTTGAACCGGTCAGTCCAGACCGAGCTTAGGCTGAACTACGCGGACGGCCGGTACGAGTTCTTCCGCGGAGCCACCAGCCGCCCCCAGCGGTCGGCGCGACGACATCACCGCTCACTCAGAGCTCCGAACCGGCTGCCGAAAAGGCTGCGGGGACGCGGGATCGCCCCCGGCACCTCCGCGGGCTGGCTCCAACTCGTCGTGCGCGCAACTGCTCGATCTCGCGTCCGGTCGATCTCGGTGTTTGCTCTCGACACGGGCCCAGGTCGCCTCGATGGCACCATCTGGGTGGACAATGTCGTCCTCCGGTCGGGCTGACGGACGGACCTAGGCCATCGTGACATGGCTGTAAGGAACGGCACTGAATGTGCGGAATAGCTGGTGTCTTCGACCCTCAACCGGGAGCGGTGCTGCGTCATGAGGCACAGCTTCAGTCACTGCACCACCGCGGTCCGGATTCCCTGGGTTGGTTTGAGCGTGGTCCGGTAGCCATCGGCCAGGCGCGCCTGGCGATCATCGACCTGGTGACCGGCGATCCCCCCATCACCGACGAGGATGCTCGCATTGGCGTCGCTCTCAACGGCGAGATCTACAACTACGCATCGCTGCGGGAAGAACTGGCCGGCAAAGGCCATCGCTTCAGCACCGCCGGCGACACCGAGATCATCGCACACCTGGCCGAGGATCTAGAAGCCGCCGAGCTTGCCCGGGCGCTGGAAGGAATGTTCGCAGCCGCGGTGTGGGATGACCGCCGTAGGCGACTGACGCTGGTGCGCGATCGCTTGGGCAAGAAACCGCTCTACTACTGGACCGATGGCCGGCGCCTCGTGTTCGGAAGCGAGATCAAAGCCGTGCTGAGCCATCCCGGTGTCCCGCGCCGGCTGAACCCACGGGCCGTCTCTGCTTACCTCACATTTGGCTACGTACCCACGCCGGAGACGTTCTACGAAGGCCTCGTCAGCCTGCCCCCGGGTCACGTCCTGACCTTTGCCGGCGATAACCCGCCCCGGATCGACCGCTACTGGTCACCTCCTCGTGCTGGAGTCGATGCGGCCCAGGTCCAGTTGGAGGCGGACGAGGTGGCCGGCGAAATCCGGCGGCTGTTGACGCGCGCGGTGCAGCGGCGCCTGATCGCCGACGTCCCGCTGGGTGCGTTTCTCAGTGGCGGGATCGACTCGAGTGCGATCGTCGGAATCATGTCGTCGCTGCTGGATCGTCCCGTGCGAACTTTCACGATCGGCTTCGAGGACGCTCCGGGATTTGATGAGCGTTCCTTTGCTCGTGAGGTGGCGAATCGGTTTCGCACCGAGCATCAGGAGTTCGTCGTCCGCCCCAACGCCGTCGAGCTCGTCGAGGAGCTGGTTTGGCACTACGACCAGCCATTCGGCGACTCCAGCGCGATTCCCACGTACCTCCTCAGCCAACTCACCGGGCAGCACGTCACGGTCGCACTAGCCGGTGACGGGGGTGACGAGCTCTTCGCCGGCTACGAGCGCTTTGCCGCGGCGCTGCTGCTCGAGCGCTATCAGCGTTTGCCGCGACTCGCCCGGGACCTCGTTGGTCGCGGCCTGGCGACGCTTCCCGCGACCGGACGGACTGGAAGTGCCCAGCGGTTTGCCGCGCCGAGCGATCTCTCCCTGCCCGACGCCTACCTGTCCTGGCTGAGCTATGCCGACGGTCACATGCGTGATGCACTGCTGCGCCAACCCGATAATTGGGCGATAGAGGACTTCCACCGGGTGTGGCAAGGGAGCCAGGACGCTGCTCCCCTCGACCGGCTGCTGGACCTGAACTTGCATACGTACCTGCTTGACGATCTGCTGCCGAAGACAGACCGAATGAGCATGGCGCACGGCCTCGAGGTTCGCTCACCGTTCCTAGACCGTGAGCTGATCGAATTCGCCATGCGCATCCCCGCGCAGATGAAGATAAGCGGACCGCGCCTGAAACACGTCCTCAAACGAGCAGTCAGCGACCTACTTCCAGCTGGACTGCTTCACCGGCGCAAACGCGGCTTCGGAGTTCCGGTCGCGGCCTGGTTCAGATCCGACCTCGCCGCGTACGTGGATTCGATGCTCGCGACGCCCCACGCCCGGGTCAAGCAGCATCTCGTCGGTGACGAGATAGACGCGCTGATCCGGACGCACCGCCGTGGCTCAAGTGATCACGGCCAGCTGCTGTGGGCGCTTCTCACCCTGGAGGTCTTTCTCCGTCGCGAGGATTGGTAGCAGCGGATGCGCCTCTGGGATGGTCGGTCGTCGGTCGCCGGTACGCTCGGCCTTGGCATGCCCGTCTCAGCATCGATGCCACCCGCTGGTCTCAGCCCCCTCGTGAGGTCCCTCAGGTGCTTGGAGTGCGGCTCCTCGATTCAGCTGATTGCAAGGTCAGAGCGTCCTAGCCTTCCCGAGCTTGGACCCGACGGGTGGCTGGGCTGCCCCGCGTGTGGCGAGCGCTTTCCGCTCATCGCCGGAACGCCCAGGATGCTCGACCGCGGCGATCGCTCAGCTCTCGGCGAGGCCTATCCTGCCGCAGCTGCCTCCTTGGGTCTGGCTGGCGAAGGTCGTCGGGGAGGCGTTTCCGTTCGGGAGCGAACAGCTGAGGGATTCGCATATGAATGGAGCCACTTCGGAGAGCTGCGGACGGAGTGGCGCAAGAACTTCCTGGACTACATGCAACCCCATCCACCTGAATTTTTTGCCAACAAGCGCGTGCTGGACGTGGGAACGGGGTCCGGGCGCCACAGCGCGCAAGCAGCGGCACTGGGCGCTCAGGTGACGGCGATCGACCTGGGGAGGTCGATCGACGTCGCTCGCAGCAATCTTCCCGTCCAGGCGCTCACCGTCCAGGCGGACGCCGAACGACTCCCACTGCCGGAGGGAAGCTTCGACTTCGTGATGTCGATAGGGGTTCTACATCACCTTCCGGATCCCGCCCGCGCGCTGGTGAGGATCGCCAGGTACGCCGCGCCCGGCGGCTACGTCCATGTGTATCTGTATTGGCAACCCGAGCAGAAGAGCCATCGCATCGTTCTCCGGGCCGTCGCCGCGGTTCGCAAGGTGACGGTACGGATGCCATACCGGTTGCTCCACGCCCTCTGCTACCCCTTGGCGGCGATCCTCTTCGCATTCATCGTTGCCCCGCAACGCTGGCTTCGAGATTGGCGCCTCGGTGAACCACTGATCGCGCGTCTGCCGCTAAAGACCTACGCCGACTATCCCTTTCGGGTGCTCGTCAACGACCAGTTCGACCGCTTCTCAGCGCCGATCGAGCATCGCTACACGCGCGGCGAGGTCGAAGCGATGATGCGAGAGGCAGGACTCACCGATGTCCGGGTGCTGCCCAACCACGGCTGGATCGGCGACGGCCGGGTTCCCGATCGCCACCCCGAACCGCCGCGCTGACCCGCGCCTTCATGGCGGCAGCACCGTGCCGCGGCAGCCCCGAGCCGCCAGCGCGGCGGCCCGAGGCGGTCAGCGAACAGCGTCGCTACTCGTGGGACGTGCCCCCGTTGCCCGCGGGCCCGTCGAGGTCGGCCAGCTCCTCGACGAAGTCCAGCGAGGAGCCACTGCGACCAATTTCCTCCAGATCAGAGAGATCGGGCTCGATGCCGCTGCCGAAGCTGCTGAGCGACTCACCGTCGCCCAGCCCGAGCTCGGCGGCGAGATCGTCGTGATCCAGCAACCCGTCGTCCATGCCGCGCGGCAGTGGCTCGGCCGGCTCGATCTCGATCCGGCGGTAGCGCTTCAAACCCGTCGCCGCAGGGATCAGCTTGCCGATGATGACGTTCTCCTTGAGCCCGTTCAGGCGGTCGATCTTGCCCTCCAGCGCAGCGTCGGTGAGGACCTTGGTCGTCTCCTGGAAGGACGCGGCCGACAGGAACGAGTCGGTGTTCAGCGATGCCTTGGTGATCCCGAGGATGATCTCCTCGGCCTGGGCGGTCTCGCCGCCGGCGTCCTGAACCTGCTGGTTGATCCGCGCGTACTCGTAGCGATCGACGAACTGCCCCGGCAGTAGGTCGGTGTCGCCCTTCTGGTCGACCCGGACCTTCTTCATCATCTGCCGCACGATCAGCTCGATGTGCTTGTCATTGATGTCGACCCCCTGGGACTTGTAGACCTCCTGCACCTCGCGCACGAGATACAGCTCGGTCTCCGTCCGGTCGCGGATCGCCAGCAGCTCGTGGGGATACAGTGAGCCCTCGTTGAGCTGTGTGCCCGGCTCGATCCGCTGCCCCGACTCGACGAACAGCAACGTCCGCCGCGGGAAGGTGTGGCGGTGCTCCTCGCCGCCGTCATCGGTGATCACCACCGTGACCGCCTTGTCTGACTCCTCGATCGACACCTTGCCGCCGATCTCGGCGATCTTGGCCAGGCCCTTCGGCTTACGCGCCTCGAACAACTCGACCACCCGCGGCAGGCCGTGAGTGATGTCCGCGCCGGCGACGCCGCCGGTGTGGAAAGTCCGCATCGTCAGCTGCGTGCCCGGCTCGCCGATCGACTGCGCCGCGATGATGCCGACGGCATCGCCGATCTGCGCCACCTTGCCAGTGGCCATCGAGCGCCCATAACACGCCTGGCAGACCCCGGTCGGCGCCTCGCACTTGAGGACCGAGCGGACGGGAACGTAGATCACCACGCCCTTGTCGGTGTCATCGGTCCAGGCCTCGAACAGATCTGCCAGCTCGGCGCGATCTATCTCGTTGCCCTGCTCGACCATCACCCGCCCCCGCTTGGTCTTGATGTCCCGCGCGGCGAACCGCCCAATCAAGTTGTCGTTCGGCTCTCCGGTTGGCCGCAGCCGACGGGTCTCCGGGTCGACCTCCAGCTTGGACACCGGCATCTCGATGTACCCCTGGGTGCCGCAGTCCTCCTGGCGGATGATGACGTCCTGGGAGACGTCGACCAGGCGCCGGGTCAGATAGCCGGAGTCCGCGGTTCGCAGCGCCGTGTCCGCGAGACCCTTCCGGGCTCCGTGGGTGGAGATGAAGTACTCCAGCACGGTCAGGCCCTCCATGAAGTTGGCCTTGATCGGTCGCTCGATGATCTCGCCCTTCGGGTTGGCCATCAGGCCTCGCATCCCCGCCAGCTGACGGATCTGCGAGAACGATCCCCGGGCACCGGAGTTGGCCATCATGAAGATCGGGTTGAGCTCGTCCAGGTGCTCATACAGAGCCTCTCCGACTTCGTTGGTCGCCTTGTCCCACAGGGAGGTGACCGCCTCGTGGCGCTCCTCCTCGTCCATCTCGCCAGCGCCGTACTGCTCCTCGATGACCGCTAGCTGGTCGTCGTACTGATCCAGGATCCCGGACTTGCGCGGCGGCGTCTGCACGTCGTTCTTGGAGATGGTCACGCCGGCCTGGGTGGCGTAGTGGAAGCCAATGTCCTTGAAGGCGTCCAGCACCAGCGAGATCGTCGAGGCTCCGTAGGCCTGCACCAAGTCGTCGACGAGCTTGGTCGTGTCCTTCTTCTTCATCGAGCGGTTGATGAACTCGTACAGGCTGGGATCGAACTCCTCGCCCAGCGCCTCGGCGATCGCTCGCTCGATCTTGTCGTTGTAGATGATCCGCCCGACGGTCGTCAGCACGTGACCGCCTTCGCGACCCAGCGGACGATATTCGGCCAGGTCGTGCAGCTTGACCACGCCGTGCTCGTATGACCACTCCGCCTCTTGGGCGGTGCGGTACACGTGCGGGCGCGGATCGTGGGTGGCGGGATCGATCTTGGCCAGCTCGCTCCCATCGGGGCCGTAGGTGAGGTAGTAGGCGCCCAGCACCATGTCCTGGGCGGGAGTGGCCAGCGGCGCTCCGTGCGCGGGCGAGAGGATGTTGTTGGACGACAGCATCAGGATCCGCGCCTCAGCCTGCGCCTCCGCCGACAGCGGCAGGTGGACCGCCATCTGGTCGCCGTCGAAGTCAGCGTTGAAAGCGTGGCAGACCAGCGGGTGGACCTGAATCGCCTTGCCCTCGACCAGCACCGGCTCGAATGCCTGGATGCCGAGGCGGTGGAGCGTCGGCGCCCGGTTGAGCAGCACCGGATGCTCGTGGATGACCTCCTCGAGCACATCCCAGACCTCGGGGATCATCGAGTCGACCATCTTCTTGGCCGCCTTGATGTTCTGGGCCGACTTGCGCTCGACCAGTCGGGCCATGATGAACGGCTTGAACAGCTCCAGCGCCATGAGCTTCGGCAGACCGCATTGGTGCAGCCGCAGCGACGGCCCGGAGACGATCACCGAACGCCCGGAATAGTCGACGCGCTTGCCGAGCAGGTTCTGGCGGAAGCGGCCCTGCTTGCCCTTGAGCATGTCGCTCAGCGACTTGAGCGGACGGTTGCCTGGTCCGGTCACCGGACGGCCGCGACGGCCGTTGTCGAACAGCGCATCGACCGCCTCCTGCAACATCCGCTTCTCGTTGTTGACGATGATCTCGGGCGCACCGAGGTCGAGCAGCCGCTTGAGTCGGTTGTTGCGGTTGATCACCCGGCGGTAAAGGTCGTTGAGGTCAGAGGTGGCGAAGCGTCCGCCGTCGAGCTGGACCATCGGCCGCAGCTCCGGAGGGATCACCGGGACGGCCTCGAGGATCATCATCTCGGGCTTGTTGCCCGAGGAGATGAACGCCGAGACGACCTTCAGGCGCTTGACTGCGCGCGCCTGCTTCTGACCCTTGGCCGTCTTGACCTGCTCCTGGAGGTCCGCGGCCTCGTCGTCGAGGTCGACCTGCTGGAGCAGATCCCGAACCGCCTCGGCGCCCATGCCGCCCCGGAAGTAGTCGCCGAAGCCGTAGGGAGAGCCGAATCGGTCCTTGAGCTCACGGAAGGTGGTCTCGTCGTTGACGACATCCTTGGGCTTCATCGTCTTGAACAGGTCCCACACCTGCCGCATCCGCTCGGCGGCGTCCTCGATGTAGGCCTCGGTGTCGTCGATGTCGGCCTGGAAGCTCTTGCGCAGCTCCTTGAGCATCTTCTGACGCTCCTCCTCGGAGACCTTGGCCACGTTGACCTCCAGCGTCTCGGCCCACAGATGATCCTCGTCGGAGAAGTCGCGACCGGTCTTGGCAGTCTCCAGGTACTGCTCGCGCCGGGCCAGCGACTCCTTGAGCTCCAGAACCCGCTCCTCCTTTTCGGCACCGTAGGAGTCGAGGACCTTGTTGACCTCTCCCTCCAGCGACTCGATGTCCCGGGCCCGGGCCTCGTCGTCGATCCAGGTGACCATCGATGCGGCGAAGTACAGGACCTTCTCCAGCTCCTTGGGAGCCATGTCGAGCAGGTAGCCGATCCGACTCGGGACCCCCTTGAAGAACCAGATGTGGCTAACCGGGGCAGCGAGGTCGATATGGCCCATACGCTCGCGGCGGACCTTGGAGCGCGTGACCTCGACGCCGCAGCGCTCGCAGACGATGCCCTTGTAGCGCACGCGCTTGTACTTGCCGCAGTAGCACTCCCAGTCCTTGGTAGGACCGAAGATGCGCTCGCAGAACAGCCCGTCCTTCTCTGGCTTCAGTGTCCGGTAGTTGATCGTCTCGGGCTTGGTCACCTCGCCCGAGCTCCAGGCGCGGATCTGCTTGGAGGAGGCGAGGCCAATCTCGATGGCGTCGAAGTTGTTTATGTCGATCACGTTGGAACCTCTTTAGCTTTCAAATCTGCGGGAACGGGGACGAGGCAGCGGTCTGCTCGCCGGGGGCCGGCCCTCCTCGCGCAAAAGCGCACAGGGCCGGGTCCCGTGCGGGCTGACCGGCGCTCACGCCTCGTCCTCTTCCAGTACGCCTTCTGCCTCGCCAACCGGGACGCTCTCATCGATCATCGGGTCGGCGGCGGTGCCGAAGTCCTCGGCCGAGAGCTCCTCGCCGGCCTCCAGGTCCGGGTCCTCGACGTCGGCCTCGTCGGCTGAGGCCTCCACCGTCTCGCCCTCGTGCTCGGTGGCCTCGTCGGCGGCGCCGTCGGCGGAGCGAACACCGGAGAGATCGATGCCAAGCTCCTCGGCCGCCCGGAGCAGATCGTCGTCCTCCTCACGCATCTCCGCCCGTTCGCCCTCTTCGGAGACAACGTTGACGTCCAGCGCCAGCGACTGCATCTCCTTGAGCAGGACCTTGAACGACTCGGGGATCGATGGCTCGGCGATGTTCTCGCCCTTGACGATCGCCTCGTAGGCCTTGACCCGCCCGACGGTGTCGTCTGACTTGATCGTCAGCATCTCCTGCAGCGTGTAGGCGGCACCGTAGGCCTCCAGCGCCCACACCTCCATCTCGCCGAAGCGTTGGCCACCGAACTGTGCCTTGCCGCCCAACGGCTGCTGGGTAACCAGCGAGTACGGCCCGGTGGAGCGAGCGTGGATCTTGTCGTCGACGAGATGCAGCAGCTTGAGGATGTACATGTAGCCAACCGTCACCTGCTGCTCGAACGGTTCACCGGTCCGCCCGTTGAACAGCGTCACCTTCCCCGAGGCCTGCTCACCGGCACGCCGGCTCTTGTCGATGTCCATCCGGATCTGTCCGCTGTGCTCGTCCTGCCAGCGCACCAGCGCTTCGTCGACATCGGACACCGTGGCACCGTCGAACACGGGTGTGGACACGTAGACCTTGCCGGGACGTCCGTCGGAGCGGCGACCGCCGTTGGTGGCGAGCTTGCGCGCCTGCGATCCGTCCTCGTACCAACCCTTAGCCGCGACCCAGCCCAGATGCGTCTCGAGGATCTGCCCGAGGTTCATCCGGCTCGGCACGCCCAGCGGGTTGAGGATCACGTCGACAGGGGTCCCGTCCTCCAGGAAGGGCATGTCCTGGACGTCGACGATCTTGGAGATCACGCCCTTGTTGCCGTGACGGCCCGCCAGCTTGTCGCCCTCGGCGATCTTGCGCTTCTTGGCCACGAACACGCGGACCAGGTCGTTGACGCCGGGTGGCAGATCGTCGCCCTCGTCACGACTGAAGGTCTTGACGTCGATCACCACTCCGCCCTCGCCGTGGGGTACCTTCAGCGAGGTATCGCGAACCTCACGGGCCTTCTCCTTGAAGATCGCACGGATCAGCTTCTCCTCGGCGGTCAGCTCGGTCTCGCCCTTGGGCGTGACCTTGCCCACCAGTAGGTCGCCCGACTGAACCTCGGCACCGATGCGAACGATGCCGCGGTCATCGAGGTTGCGCAGCGACTCCTCGGAGCGATTTGGGATGTCACGGGTGATCTCCTCGTCGCCCAGCTTGGTCGTGCGGGCGTCGATCTCGTACTCCTCGATGTGGATCGAGGTGAGCTCGTCGTCCTGGACGAGTCGCTTGGAGAGGATGATCGCGTCCTCGAAGTTGAAGCCCTCCCAGGACATGAAGGCCACCAACAGGTTCTTGCCCAGTGCCATCTCACCCATGTCGGTGGCCGAGCCGTCGGCGAGCACGTCGCCGGCGCGGATGCTGGTGCCCACGTCGACGATCGGCTTCTGGTGGATGAGCGTGCCCTGGTTGGAGCGCATGAACTTCTGCAGCTCGTACTCGTCGCGTCCGCCCTGGGACTTCTCAACGAGGACCTGCTCGGCGTCCACATAGGCCACCGTCCCGGCCGAATCGGCGACGATCACGTCACCGGTGTCGATCGCCGCGCGGCGCTCCATCCCGGTACCCACCAGGGGAGCGTCGGTCACCAGCAGCGGCACCGCCTGCCGTTGCATGTTGGAGCCCATCAGCGCACGGTTGGCATCATCGTGCTCCAGGAACGGGATCATCGCCGTGGCCACCGACCAGATCTGCTCGGGAGAGACGTCGATCAGGTCGACCTCCTTCGGAGCCACGGTCAGGTACTGACCGGCCTGGGTCCGGCACAGGATCTCCTTGGCGGCCAGCCGACCTGAGTCGTCGACCGGGGTGTTGGCCTGCGCGATCAGCCGCTCCTCCTCCTGGGTGGCGTCGAGGTGCAGGACCTCGTCGGTGACCTTCCCGTCGCGGACGACCCGGTAGGGGGTGGTGACGAAGCCGTGCTCGGAGATCTCGGCATACGAGGAGAGGGAGCCGATCAGGCCGATGTTCGGACCTTCTGGGGTCTCGATCGGGCACATGCGCCCGTAATGGGTGGGATGCACGTCGCGCACCTCGATCGGTGCGCGCTCCCGAGTCAGGCCGCCGGCACCGAGGGCGGAGAGGCGGCGACGATGGGTGAGTCCGGCCAGCGAGTTGGTCTGATCCATGAACTGCGAGAGCTGGCTGGAGCCGAAGAACTCCTTCAAGGCAGCAACGACTGGACGGATGTTGACGATCGTCTGCGGGGTGATCGTGTCGGCGTCCTCGGTGGTGAGGCGCTCCCGCACGACCCGCTCCATCCGGTACAGGCCGATCCGGAAGGCCTCCTGGATCAGCTCACCGACGGTGCGCAAACGACGATTGCCGAAGTGCTCGTACTCGTCTAGGTGGTCCTGGATCGGCTCTCGCGGCAGCGACACCGCCTCGGCGGCGAAGTCCTTGATCTCCTCGCCCGGCTCCTCCGGCATTCCCAGCTGCGCGGGCAGGGAGACCAGCTCCTTGACCAAGGCGATGATGTCGTCGTGGGTGAGCGTGCGAGTCTCGAGGTCGATGTCCAGTCCCAGACGCGAGTTCAGCTTGTAGCGACCGACCCGAGTCAGGTCGTAACGCTTGGGGTCAAAGAACAGTTGGTTCAGCAGGGAACGCGCCGCGTCGATCGAGGGTGGCTCGCCCGGACGCTGCTTCTTGAACAGCTCGATCAGCGCACCCTCCTCGCTGCGGGTGGCCTCGGCATCGGCATCCAACGTCAGGCGGATGTAGAGCGAGTTGTCGAACAGGCCCAGGATCTCCTCATCGGAGGCGTAGCCCATCGCCCGCAGCAGCACGCTCACCGGAAGCTTGCGCTTTCGGTCGATGCGGACGTAGACCCGCCCCTTCTTGTCGATCTCCAGCTCAAGCCACGAGCCACGCGCCGGCATCAGGTTGGCGATGAAGACCTGCTTCTCACGGTCTTTGGGCTCCATCACGTAGGCGCCGGGGGAGCGGACAAGCTGGGTGACCACGACACGCTCGGTGCCGTTGATGATGAACGTGCCCCGCTCGGTCATCCACGGGAAGTCGCCCATGAACACCGACTGCTCCCGAATCTCTCCCGTCTCACGGTTGATGAACGCCACCGTCACGGTCAGCGGCCGCGCGTAGGTCAGGTCCTTCTCCCGGCACTGCTCGAGGCTGGCCACAGGCTCGTCGAAGGTGAACTCGCCGAACTGCACGGCGAGGTTGCCGGTGTAGTCCTCGATCGGAGAGATGTCGTCGATCGTCTCGCGCAGGCCGCCACCATCGGGGTCGGTCAGCCACGCGAACGACTTGCGCTGGATATCGATCAGGTTGGGGACTTCGAGAACCTTGTTCAGACGCGCGAAACTCCGGCGCGTCCGGGGGGCGTGAGCGGTTGCCAAGACGGCGACTCCTCGGGCGGTCGAGAGGGAGGCAGAGAACGCTACAGCGAGTGCGGCCGACGCCGGCAAACGGCGCACCGGCTCACATGAAGCGCGACCTGCAAAGATAGCACACGGCATCAGTGCCCTGTGAAGGACCGCTCAGCGCTCACGGACCCCGCCCTCGGTCGCCGCGTATGTGGCGCGGCGCCGCATGTTCCGGGCGGCTACGACTATCGGCTGACCGGGGCAGTGTAGGGGGAATGGCCGCGGGGAGCAAGCGCAGCAGCAACGAGGTGTGCGTGTTCCGATAGAGCGCCACGCGCGGGCGCTACGGTCAGCGGCGGTGGCGTCCTCGGAGAGCAGCGCGCTACGGCGCCTCGTGCTGGTGGTCGGGGTCGTCGTGTTCGTCGACACGATGTTCTATGCGGCGATCGCCCCGCTGCTCCCCGCCCTCTCCCACGAGCTGAGACTCTCGAAGCTGTCGGCGGGAGTGCTGACCGCTGGCTACCCGATCGGCACGCTGGTCGGAGCGATCCCCGGCGGCATCCTGGCCGCCAGGGTCGGCCCCAAGCAGGCAGTGTGCACGGGACTGACCCTGTTGGCTGGATCCACCTTGGCCTTCGGCTTCCTACACGACGCTGGCGCGCTGGACGTGGCCCGGTTCGCCGAAGGTGTCGGGGGCGCCTGTTCGTGGGCGGGGGGGCTGGCCTGGCTGGTGGTGGAGTCGCCCCCCGAGCGCCGCGGCACACTGATCGGCTCGGCCCTGGGTGCGGCCATCGGCGGCGCACTGTTCGGCCCGGTGATCGGAACCGCCGCCGATGCGTTCGGACGCGGGGTCACCTTCAGCGGCGTGGTGGTGGTCTCGGTGGTGCTGATCGACCAGGCCCGGAGGTTGCACTCCTCCCATCCGGGATCGGACCAGGGCGTACGGCAGCTGCTGCAGGCCGCGAGCGATCGTCCAGTGGCGATGGCCATGTGGCTGGTCGCGCTGCCGGCTGTGGCGTCGGGAATCCTCAACGTTCTCGGACCGCTGCGGCTGCATCGGCTGGGCGCCAGCGCATTGGCGATCGGCGGCGCGTTCCTGCTCGCGGCAGCGTGCGAGGCCCTCATCAGCCCGGCGATCGGCAGGCTCTCCGACCGACACGGACGGATCGCGCCGCTCCGCTACGGCTTGGTCGCTGCGTCAACCCTGCTGCTGTGCTTCACGCTGCCACAGTCGGCGATCCTGCTAGGCGCGATCGTGGTCGCGACGTCCGCGGCGCTGGGCGCGTTCTGGGCACCGGCGATGGCGATGCTCTCCGACGCGGCCGACGCTCGCAGTCTCGACCAGGGGCTGGCGGCCGCGCTCATAAACCTCGCCTGGGCGGGAGGACAGATTGCCGGATCCGGCGTCGGCGGCGCGGTGGCCAAGACCGCCGGCGATTGGGCACCAATCGCCGCCTTCGCTGTGTTGTGCACGCTGACGCTGTTCGTGATCGTGCCTTCGCCGATGGCAGCGAGCACGAGCTGACAGGCAAGGGCAACCCCGCCGGGGGGATCGACCCCTGTCGTCAGGTTGATGCTGCGGCGCTACTTGAGATCGACGTTGGCGCCGGCCTCCTCCAGATCGGCCTTGAGCCGGTCGGCCTCCTCCTTGTCGACGCCCTCTTTGACCGGCTTGGGTGCCTCGTCGACGAGCGCCTTGGCCTCCTTGAGGCCCAGGCCGGTGGCGGCGCGCACGACCTTGATCACCTGGATCTTCTTGTCGCCTGCACCGCTGAGGATCACGTCGAAGCTGCTCTGCTCCTCAGCCGCCTCGCCGGCGCCATCGCCTCCCGCGGCCCCCGGTGCGGGGGCAGCGGCGGCGACTGCGGTCGCCGAGACGCCGAAGGCCTCCTCCAGCGCCTTGATCCGCTCCGAGAGCTCGAGCACGGAGATCGACTTGAGTTCGTCGATCCACTCCTGGGTCGTTGACATGGTTCCTCCTATTCCTCGGACGGGTCCGCGTCGGGGGCGGCTTCCGCCTGCGATTGTTCAGGTTCGTCGGTAGGTGCTTGCGCCTCCGCAGCCGGCTCAGGTGTGGGCGCCTCAGCCGCCGCCTCCGGCGCGGTCTCGGGCTCAGTGACGGCGGCTTCGGCCTCAGGGGCGGCCACAGGTTCCGGCCCAGCGCCGGTTACCAATCCCTGGTCGGCGATCGACTGCAACTGGATCGCGATCCCGGCGATCAGCGCATTCAGTCCCCGCACCAGGCCACTCAGCGGCGCCGCGATCGTGCCCACGAGCTGAGCGCTCAGCACACCCCGGCCGGGAAGCCGGGCGATCGAGCGGACCTCGTCGGCAGTGAGCAGCTCGCCGCCCAGCAGACCCCCCTTGAACTCCAGCAGGTTGAGCGTTCGCGCGGTGTCACTCAGTGCCTTGGCCGCGATCGCGGCGTCACCGGCCACGAGCGTCAGCGCAGTCGGTCCCTGCAGCATCGGCTTGAGCTCCTCCGCTCCCGCCTTGTCGGCGGCGCGCTCGGATAGGGAGTTCTTGACCACCCGCAGACGCGCATCGGCCTCGCGCAGTCGCGTCCGCAGGTCGGCCGCCTGCTTGACCGTCAGGCCCCTGTAGTCGACGGCGAAGATTGCCTCAGCGGCCTGGATCTGCCCGGCGATCTCGTCTACTACGGTTGCTTTTTGATCTCGATTCATGGTCCTCGCTGACAGAGCAAAGCCCGCACAGGCGGACGTCGAGGACCTAGGCCGATCGAGGCTTCGGGATTCGAGGCTCCGCCTGTTCCGGGCTTACGCGATTGCCGCGGCCGGAGGTCTTGGGCGTGAAGCTCCTAGTGGTTCGTCTGATTCTACGCCGCCACCGGCTCCTCGGCGATGTCACGGGTGCGAGAGGAATCAACCTTGACTCCCGGCCCCATCGTCGTCGCGAAGGTGATCGAGTGCAGGTAGCGGCCCTTGGCGGCTGACGGCTTGGCTCGGATCAGCTCCTCGATCACCGCCGCGTAGTTCTCCAGCAGCCGGCGCTCGTCGAAGTCTCGCTTGCCGATCACCATGTGCACGATCGCGTTGCGGTCGGTTCGGTACTCGACCTTCCCCGCCTTGGCCTCCTGCACCGCACGGGCCACGTCCATCGTCACCGTGCCGACCTTGGGGTTGGGCATCTTGCCGGCAGGACCGAGGATCCGGCCGAGCCGGCCGACCACCGGCATCAGATCGGGGGTGGCGATGGCCACGTCGAAATCGTCGAAGCCTTCCTGGATCTTCCCCGCCAGGTCCTCGGCGCCGACCACGTCGGCACCGGCCTCCTGCGCCTCCCGCGCCTTCTCGCCCTGGGCAAACACGGCGATCTTCACGTTCTTGCCCAGCCCGTGGGGCAACGCGACGGTGCCGCGCAGCTGCTCGTCGGCGTGACGTACGTTGAGCCCGGTGCGGACGTGCACCTCGACCGACTCGTTGAACTTCACGCGGCTCAGCTGCTTGACCAGCGAGATCGCCTCCGCGGGCGCGTAGTCGCGCTCACGATCGAAGCGCTGCTTGGCGTCTTGGTAGGCCTTTCCGTGGTGGGCCATCACGTCACCTCCACGCCCATCGACCGGGCGGTGCCGGCGATGATCTTCGCGGCGGCATCGACGTCGTTTGCGTTCAGATCCTGCATCTTCTTCTCCGCGATCTGGCGTAGCTGATCCTGAGTGATCTTCCCGACCTTGGCCATGTGCGGCTCGGCGGAGCCCTTCTCGAGGCTGAGCGCCTGCTTGATCAGCACCGCGGCCGGCGGGCTCTTGGTCACAAACGTGAACGAGCGATCCTCGTAGACGGTGATCACCACCGGGATCACCGTCCCGGTGTCGCTCTGGGTCTGGGCGTTGAAGGCCTTGACGAACTCCATGATGTTGACCCCATGCTGGCCAAGCGCCGGCCCCACCGGCGGCGCCGGGCTGGCCTGGCCGCCGACGGCCTGGAGCTTGATCTCGGTTAGAACCTTCTTCGCCATTTCAGTACCTAGCTGAGCAACATAACCGGGCCGCGGAGCGGCCCCTTAAATCTTCTTGACCTGGTCGAAGCCAACCTCGACCGGCGTCTCCCGGCCGAAGATCGACACCAGCACCTTGAGCCGCTGCGCATCCTCGTTGACCTCGGAGATCTCACCTGAGAAATCCGACAGCGGCCCGGAGATCACCTTGATCGATTCGCCAATCGAGAACTGGGCGCGGCTACGAGGACGCTCCGCCGTCTCCTGGTGCAGCAGCCGGTCGACCTCGGCCTGAGTCAGCGGCACCGGCTCGTTGGAGGCGCCGACGAAACCGGTCACGCCCGGAGTGCCCTTGACCAGCGACCAGGAGTCCTCGTTGAGGTCCATGTTGACGAGCACGTAGCCGGGCATCGTTCGCTTCTCGACGGTCACCTTCTGGTTGTCCTTCATCTCCGACACCGACTCGGTCGGGACCACGATCTGCCGGACCGCGCGCTGCTGACCCAGCGAGACCACGCGGTGCTCCAGATTGTGCTTGACCTTGTTCTCGTGGCCGGAGTATGTGTTGACGACGTACCAGCGAAACATTGATTATCGGATCTACTTGAAGTGACCAGTGAGGACGTAGTTCATGACTTTCCCGGCGAGGAAGTCGGTGACGCCGAGAAACACGCCGGCCACGATTACGAACCCGATCACGACCCCGGTGGCCTGCATCACCTGCCGACGATCGGGCCACTGTACTCGCTGCAGCTCACGCCAGCTTCCCTGGACGAAGTGAACCAGGCGGCTGCCCGGATGAGCTCGCGCCGCCGGAAGATGCTCGCCGCGAGTGCGGGGCTCGGCCTCATCGGGCTCGATTACGTCCCCTGGGAGCTCGCCGGCCGGGAGCGCTGGGGCCTCAGTGGGCTCAGGCTCGAATGCGACCGGCTCGGGCTCTGCGGTGACAGGGTCCGGAGGGTCAGCGACCGAGGCCCCGTCAGCGGCGAGCTGCGGGCGACCCACCGCCAGCTGCGCCTCAGCGAGCTCCGCATCGGGTGAGGCGTGCTCGATCGGATCCGGCGCCGGGTTCAGATCGGCCCGGGCACCGGTCCCCACCGGGGCCCCCTGGGGTCGACGCGCGCGGCGGTCCTTTGCCCGTTTGCGGTTGCGAGCCACGGAATACTCCGGTCCAACTAGCGCGTTTCGCGGTGCGCGGTGTGCCGCTTGCACCAGCGGCAGTACTTGCGCAGCTGGAGTCGTTCGGGATTGTTCCGCTTGCTCTTGTTGGTTTGGTAGTTCCGGCGCTTGCAGTCCTCGCACGCGAGCGTGGCTGCGATCCGGACATCTCCACGGGCCATTGGTGGGTTTCCCGTACGCTGGTGTTCAGAAGTGGGTGACAGGCTGCGGACGTGTCGACGAACGCCGCCGGCGCTGAGATCCAGTGTAGCTAGTCCGCCAGCTCCACGGGCCGCAGTTCGAGCGTCAGCCAGCGCTCACCGCGCAACACCCGAACCGGTACCGCCTGACCGATCGTCTCCGCGGTCATCGTCTGCTGGATGTCCTGCACACGTTCGATGCTGGCGGGGCCGATGCTGACGATCATGTCCTCGGCCCGAAGCCCGGCGGTGGCCGCGGGACTCGCCGGCGCGACCTCGACGACCTCCACGCATTGACTGCGGCCCAGCTGAGCCCGGGCGTGCGGGGGCAGCGGGCGTGGGCCCCCAGCGATCCCGATGTACGCGCGTCGGACGCGGCCGTGGCGCATCAGGGCCGCCACGATCGCCAGGGTTGCCTGGTTGATCGGGACGGCAAGCCCGAGGCCGATGCCAGCCACGGCGGTGTTGACGCCGACCAGGCGAGCGGCGCTGTCGACCAGTGCGCCGCCGGAGTTTCCCGGATTGAGCGCGGCGTCGGTCTGGATCACATTGTCGATGTAGCGGACGGTCCGCCCGGCGCGGGTGGGCAGTGAGCGGCCGAGCGCCGAGACCACGCCGGCCGTCACCGACCCGCCGAAGCCGTTGGGGTTTCCGATCGCCACGACGAGCTGGCCGACCCGCAGATGCTCGGCCGCTCCCAGCGCCGCCGGCAGGAGATCGTCGTCTTCGGCTCGGAGCACGGCCAGATCGGAGAGGCGGTCAAGGCCGGCGACCTCGAAGCGAGGCTCGTGGCCGTCCACGAACGTTGCCCGCCCGCTGCGCGCGGCGCCGGCGACGACGTGCGCCGAGGTCAGCAGAAACCCGTCTCGGGTCAATGCCACAGCGCTGCCAGCTCCGGCGGGCAGCTGACCCCCGCGCCCACGGCGCATCACTCGCAGATTGGCGACCGAGGGCGCTAGGCGCTCGGCAACCGAGGTCACGATCCGGGAGTACGCGTCGAGCGCCTGCTGCTCGGCGTCCGGGGGGGTGCCAAGGGCCATCACCACTTCACCGTCACGCGATTCTCGTCGCTGCCACGGAGGATCGTCAGTTCCAGCTCCTCGGCCGCGACCGCGTGGTCAAGCGCCTCGTAGAGGACGTCGACCCGTTCGACTTCGCTCTGATTGGCAGCGACGATCAGATCGCCCCGCTGCAGGCCCGCCCGTTCGGCGGCGCTCTCCGGCTCCACTGCCCGGATCAGCACTCCCGCTCGTGGTGGCAGCCCAACGGCGGCGCGCAGCCGTCGCGCCACCCGAGGGGGAGCAATCGCGACGCCCAATTGCAGTCGTGTCGGCGCCTCGCCGCGCCCGAGTCGTTCGACACGGTCGCGCAGAGCCGGGTCAGCCGGAATCGCGAGGATCAGGCCGCCGTCGACGCGGACCGTATTGATCCCCAGCAGCGCGCCATCTACATCAACCAGTGGGCCGCCCGAGGAGCCGCGTGGCAGTGGCGCGGTGTGCTCGATCGCGCCGGCGATTCGCCGCCCGCGTGGTCCGCGGAAGCTGCGCGCAGCTGCGGAGACGAATCCGGGCGTGACCCGTAGGCCGCGGCCGCCCGGGTTGCTCAGCGCCATGACCGCCTGTCCGATCTCGGCAGCCCCCTGGGCCTCCGGCCACCGCACCGGCTCGATCGTCCCGGTGTCGACGGCGATCACCGCGATGTCGAGGTCGGGGTCCGTACCGGTGAGAGCACCGGGGTCCTGGCGACCGTCGGCGAATCTCACGGCCACGTCCTCGCGACGGATGTTGTGCGCGCTGGTGAGAACTCGACCTGGGCCAATCACCATGCCCGATCCGGTGCTCCAGCCTCGCCCCAGCCCGACGACGGCGTCACCAGGCTTGGCGGCGGCGGAGCGCAGCGCCGATTCGATCTCCTTCAAAGCGGTCATGTCCTCATCCTTCATCCTCGAAACGGTCTTACTTGCGGTTTGCAAGTCACTACTGTATCGCGGCCTGCGATGCTACCGGCGATGCTCGATCACGAGCACACGCCCGGAGATCCATACGCCGCCCTGGCAGAGGCGCTAGCCGCTGTCGGCGAGCGCTGGACGCTGCTGCTGGTCGCGGTGCTGCTGGACGCGCCCCGACGCTTCGGCGAGCTGCAGGAGCAGGTGCCGGGGATCGCCCCCAACGTGCTCAGCCAGCGCCTGCGGGCGCTCGAGCGGGAGGGCCTCGTGGTGGCGCGTCCGTATTCGGAGCGTCCGCCCCGGTTCGTGTACGAGCTCAGCGAGGCGGGGGGTGAGCTGGCGGGAGCGCTGCGGCTGCTGGCCGGCTGGGGCGCACGTCACGTCGAGGGTGCCACCGCGCCTCGCCACGCGGCCTGCGGGACCGCGCTGCAGGCCCGCTGGTGGTGTCCCACGTGTGAGCGTCCGGCCGCCGAAGACGAGGCCGAGGAGCTTCATTTCGCCTGAGGCAGGGAATGACGGTTGCCCACGGGGCCTCGCGCGCCGAGCATCCGCGCCACGTCCCGAGCACGCCTTGGCGCTCATGCTCAATCCGGCGCTGGGTCAGGCGCAGCACCGGGATCCGCGCCAGTTGCAGCTTCGCGTCCCGACGCCGATCGTCCTCAAACGAGCGGCCGCGTGCGATGGAACTTCGATCGTGGTGCGTTCCCGGGCATCGAGGGTGCGCACCACGTGGAAGCGCACGCCGCTGGCCTTGCCAACCCACCGGCGAGCTGCGGTGACGTCGATCGTGGTCGCTCCCGCTGATCGCAGCTCCCACAGCGCGGCAGCAGCGCGATGGCTGAGCACCGCTCCGTCGCCCCCCGCCAGTACCCCCGTGGTGTGTCTGAGTGCTCATATGCGGAACCAGAACACGCCACCCCCGGCATCGGACGAGCGTGACACCGAAAACGTGACGCGTGGGTGACAAGGAGCGTCGGCCCAGCGACAACTCGCTAGGTGCAGCCCCGGCGGCGGGTGTCCACCGGGAACGGCAGGTCAGCGACCAGCGCCGTCTCCAGGTAGTCGTCCTGCAGGGCGCTGCCCGAACTGGGACCCAGCGAGGCGCCGATGCGTCGCAGCCCCGCGCGCGCGCCATCCGGTGCCACCCATGGCGCCAGCGCAACGAACCCGTGCTTGACGCCGGCGTAGCCACGCAGCACGGGCTGATCCTCCCCGGGCACGAATCGCGCGTTGCCGATGTAGTGGCAGCCGGGCCCGCGCGTGCCGCCGCGCTGGGTGATCGCGCTCTGACCGTCGAACACCAGATCGGCGAGGTTCCCAACCAGCATTGCGGTCACGTTGTAGTCGAAGCGGACGCTGGGATCCGACACCGTCCGGTAGGTGGAGCCCATCCACGACAGCGGCTGCCACTGCTCGATCCCGTTGCCGTCCGGACCCGTCCAGGCTCCCGGGTTGGCCTCGTCCTGGATGACCAGGTTGGCGCCGAGGCGGTTCAGGCAGCGCATGTAGTAGGTGGCGGTGTCGCTGCACGGATCCACGCCGGGCGGTGGTGAGCCATAGACGAACGCCGGCAGGCTGGTGGCAATGCCCAGGTGGGCGCGAGTACCGGGAAGCGCGTAGGGCCGCAGGTTGGCGATCGCCGCCGGTCCGTGCGCGGGCCCGGGGGTCAAGCCGATCGCCGCCTCCAGCGAAGTCAGCGGGACCTTTCGGTTCGACGCGACGACGTTGCGCATCACGTCTGGTCCTGAGCGGCGGACCCGATGCGGCCCCCAGATGAAGGCCTCGTTGTACACAGTCGCTGCCGTGGCCACGTACACCGAAGACGGCCGAGGATGCAGGTCGGGGTCGCTGAACGTCCGCAGGTCCGCAGCCGAGCGGGACTGCCGGAACGGGGGCAGGTCCGCCGAGGCGACCATGTACAGCCCGTAGCGCTTCGCCAGCGACGAGAACGTAGCCATGAAGCTGCGGACGATCGTGTCAGTGGCGGCCACGAACGGACCCTCGAGGGTGCCAATCCCCGAAAAACGGTGCTGGTAGGCCGCGAGCGGTCCGGCATAGGAGGCGGTCAGGTGCGTGAGTAACTGGAGGGCTTGACATGGCGACTCACAGCTCTGCATGCCGTGCAGGACCAACAGAGAGCGGGCGAGCGCACCGCGCGAGCCGATCCCCAGCGTGGCCAGTCCGGTGTCCTCGTCGAGCACGACCACGTTCGGGCGCCCGATCGCTCGATTGGGCAGCACGTAGCGGCGCAGCAGACAGTCGATCGTCCGGCGGAAGGAGGCGTAGGAGACAACGGCCGCCGCCGACTGCTTGTACTGGATCGCGAATACGCGGGGCGCGTGCGGGCGCGGGTCCAGCGCGCGTATCGCCGGCGTGCTGCGGCGAGCCAGGACCGAGGCGCAGCCCGGCGGGATCCCGCCGGCGGCGGCGGTCTTGCCCCCGGCGGCGGATGTGGCGCCAGCGGCGCTGAGCCCCAGCGTGACCGTCAGCGCCAGCGTCGACAGCATCCCCCCGAGCGAGCTCACCGCTGCAGGCTGGCAGATTCCGAGCACCGGCGCCAGAATGCCGCCACCGAAACCAGTCGAGGGGAGAACTCTGTGTCGAGTAGAAAGATCTCGCGTCGAACGCTGATCGGCGGCGCGGCCACTGCAGCCGGAGCCGCAGCCCTACCAGCAGGCGCTGCGGCCGCGAGCCGCCGCCGCACGAGGAGCCCGCTGCGGGCGGACGTGCTGATCGTGGGCGCGGGTCTCTCCGGCCTCACCGCCGCACGTCAGGTGGTGGCGGCCGGCCGCTCCGCGATCGTGCTCGAGGCACGAGACCGGGTGGGGGGACGCACGCTCAACCACTCCCTGGGAGGCGGCAAGGTGGTGGAGGTCGGCGGCCAGTGGGTCGGCCCGACCCAGGACCACGTCAGGGCGCTGGCGACCAAGCTCGGGATCGGCACCTTCAAGACCTACAACCAGGGCAACTACCTGTTCTACGAGAACGGCAAGCTCACGCCCTACAGCACCACTGGCCCGCTCGGTGCCGTGCCGCCCGACATCAATGCCGACGTGCAGGTGCTGAAGGTGTTGACCAGCCTCGACGCGATGGCCAAGACGGTGCCGCTGGAGGCGCCGTGGACCGCAGCCCAGGCCGACGCATGGGATTCTCAGACGGTCGAGACCTTCAAGCAGGCCTACGGGCTCAACTCGGCGGCGAGCAACCTGCTCGACCTGGGGATCGAGTCGGTGTTCGCGTGTGAGCCGCGGGACATCTCGCTGCTGCACGTGCTGTTCTATATCCATTCGGCTGGCAACGAGACCCAGGCCGGGACCTTCGAGCGGCTGATCAACACCGCTGGGGGAGCCCAGGACAGTCGCTTCATCGGTGGCTCACAGGAGATCTCGATCCGCGCCGCGCGCAGGCTCGGGCAGCGCGTGATGCTCTCCCAGCCGGTGCGGCGCATCAGCCCGGGCCGCAGCGGCGTGACCGTGCAGAGCGACGAGCTGACCCTCCACGGCAGAGCGGTGATCGTCACCGGACCGCCGTCGTTGACCGCGCAGATTCTCTACGACCCGCCCCTCCCTCCCGCCCGAGCCCAGCTGCTGCAACGCTTCCCGCAGGGCTCGGCGGTCAAGGTCGAGGCCGTCTATCCGCGCCCCTTCTGGCGCGATCGCGGCCTGGCTGGGCAGGTCACCAGCGACACCGGACCGATCAAGATCACGTTTGACAACTCTCCCCCGGATGGCTCGCCGGGGGTCCTGCTCGGGTTCGTGGAGGGACGCGCGGCGCGCCGGTTCAGCGGCCTGTCGGCGGCCGAGCGCCGGCGCGAGTCGATCGCCTGCTTCGTCCGGTACTTCGGTCAGCAGGCGGCCCATCCGACCAGCTACATCGAGATGAACTGGTCGGCGGAGCCGTGGACGCGGGGCTGCTATGTCGGCTTCACCCCACCCGGAGTACTAACCGACTACGGACACGCGATCAAAGCCCCGGTCGGGCGCATCCACTGGGCGGGAGCCGAGACCTCGGACTACTGGAACGGTTACATGGACGGAGCGGTCCGCTCCGGTGAGCGAGCCGCGCGCGAGGTACTCGCCGCCATCTGAGCATCAGCGCGAGAACCCGGCGAGAATGGGCCGATGCTGCGACTCATCGGCCTGGTGGTCTCGATCGGCCTCGCGGATTCGCTAAACCCGACGACGATTGCCCCCGCGATGTACCTCGCCACCGGTGAGCGACCGCGGCGGCAGGTGACCGAGTTCACCCTCGGAGTGATCGTCGTCTACCTCACCGGCGGCATATTGATCGCGCTCGGGCCGGGTCAGCTGCTGCTGTCGCTGGTGCCAAGGCCCCACGCCGAGGCACGTCACGTGATCGAGATCGTCGTCGGCGTGGCGATGCTGATCGTCTCGGCAGTGCTGTGGCGCCACCGCGAACGACTGTCCAAGCGAGAGATGCCCGAGATGACCGGCAAGGGCCGCTCGAGTGCGATCCTCGGCGCCACCATCACCGCGGTGGAGCTGCCCACCGCGTTCCCCTACTTCGCCGCGATCGCCGCGGTGGTGGGCTCCGGACTCGACCCCGCGCGCCAGGTTGTATTGCTGGTGCTGTTCAACCTCTGCTTCGTGCTGCCGCTGGTTGCGATCGTGGTGACCCTGTGGCTGGCCGGTGACCGCGCCCAGCGGATCCTGACCGGCGTGCGTGACTTCCTGCAACGGCGGTGGCCGGTGCTGCTGAGTGGATTGCTGCTGGCGGCGGGAGTATTCATCGTGCTCCTCGGAGTGACCGCCCTGGGCAGCCGCGCCCACAACCACTTCGGCCACTTCCTGCGCCGCTTCCACCACGTCCTGCACCCCTAGTCGGCCGCAGGGAGGCAATATGCTGGCCTCGGTGCCAGACGGCTTCGATCCGCACGCCCTGGCGCGACTGCTCGACGGTCGTTACGCACCGCTGCGCGAGCGGATCCGTGAGGTGCTGGGGCGCCCGGAGTTCACGCCGGTGAGCGCTCTGCCTACTGACGAGTACCGCCGACGCGTGTTGGGGTGGGCTCGGACACTGGCAGCCGAGGGGCTCACAGCACCCGGGTTCCCTGAGGAGTTCGGCGGGCAAGACGACTTCGGCGCGAACGTCGCCGCGTTCGAGACGCTCGCCTTCGGCGATCTCTCGCTGCTGGTCAAGTTCGGGGTGCAGTTCGGATTGTGGGGCGGCGCGATCCAGCAGCTGGGAACGCGCTCGCATCACGAGCGCTACCTGAGCGTGACGGCGTCGCTGGAGCTGCCCGGCTGCTTTGCCATGACCGAGGCCGCGCACGGCTCCAACGTGCAGAAGCTGCAGACGACGGCGACATTCGATCCGCAAAGCCACGAGTTCGTGATCCAGACCCCGGTGCCCGAGGCACACAAGGAGTACATCGGCAACGCGGCCTGCCACGGGCAGGTCGCCGCCGTGTTCGCGCAGCTGATCGTCGACGGCGAGTGTCACGGGGTGCACGCGCTCGTGGTCCCGCTCCGCGATGAGCGCGGGAACGTGCTCGATGGGATCCGGATCGAGGACGACGGCGAGAAGATGGGGCTCAACGGCGTCGACAACGGCAAGATCTGGTTCGACCGGGTGCGGGTTCCCCGGGAGGCGCTGCTCGACCGCTATGGCACTGTGTCGGCGCGGGGCGGCTACGTGAGTCCGATCGAGAACCCGGACAAGCGCTTCTTCACCATGCTGGGCACGCTCGTGCAGGGACGAGTCTGCATCTCGGCGGCTGCGATCAGCGCCGCCAAGAGCGCGCTCACGATCGCCGTGCGCTACGCCCTGCACCGCCGGCAATTCGGTCCTGCCGACAGCGAGGAGGAGGTCCTGATCCTCGACTACCGGACCCATCAGCGGCGACTGATGCCGCTGCTGGCCAAGACCTACGCCCTGCACTTCGCCCAGCAGCAGCTGAGCGAGAGGTTCGACCACGTGTTTAGCTCCAAGGATCCCGCCGAGCGCGAGCGGCGAGAGCTGGAGTCGCTGGCGGCCGGGCTCAAGGCCACCTCCAGCTGGCACGCTACCGAGACGATTCAGACCTGTCGCGAATGCTGCGGCGGCGCCGGCTACCTGGCGGTCAACCGGTTCGCCGCGCTGAAGGCCGACAGCGACATCTTCACCACCTTCGAGGGCGACAACACGGTGCTGATGATGCTCGCCGCCAAAGGGCTGCTGACCGACTACAAGGATCACTTCGAGGAGCTGGACCCGAGGGGAATGGTCACGTTCGTCGCCGGCCAGATGGTTGAGACGGTGGTCGAGCGGTTGTTCGCACGCAAGATCGTGCAGGTAATCGGAGACGCGGTACCCAGCCGGGACGAGCACCACGACCTGCTCGACGGCGACTACCAGCTCGACCTGTTCCGCTGGCGCGAAGGTCACATCACCGCTTCGGTGGCGCAGCGGTTCCGGCGTGGCATCGAGCAGCACTACGACCCGTTCGAGGTCTTCCGGGCGGTCCAGAACCACGCCGTCGACGCGGCCGTGGCCCACCTCGACCGACTCGTGCTGGAGGCATTCGTGGCCGCGATCGACACCTGTCAGGACGAGTCGCTGAGGGCGCCGCTGACGACGTTGTGCGACCTCTACGCGCTGGCGAACATCGAGGCCGGCAAGGGGTTCTTCCAAGAGCACGGTCGCCTGGCCGCACCTCGGTGTAAGCAAATCACGCGCGAGGTCAACCGGCTCTGCAACGAGGTCCGTCAGCATGCTGGCCCGCTGGTTGACGGCTTCGGGATCCCTGACCGGGTCCTGGCCGCCCCGATCGGCCTGGGCGATGCCGCGGCGGCCACCGCGGGCTGATCAACTGGTCTCGCCAGATCCCTGCGGTCGCGCCCGGCGTACCAGCCGACGCATGCCGGTCAGCCACCGCTCTGGCTCGGCGCCCCTCAGCGCCATGTAGCGGGCAACGTTCTCGTGGGGCAGGATCAGGAACCGCTCCTCACGGATGGCGGCAAGCACCACCTGCGCCACCTCAGCGGGCTCCAGCAGCCCCTCCGCGGCCAGCGCTGCCGCGCCGATCGGATCCTCCAGTGCCTGCTCGAGCATCGGGGTGCGGACGCCCTGCGGGCACAGGCACGAGACCTTGATCCCGGCGTCGCCGTAGGTGATCGACAGCCATTCCGCGACCGCGACGGCCGCGTGCTTGGTGACCGAGTAGGCCAGTGCACCGACTTGGGTCAGCAGTCCCGCCGCCGAGGCGGTGTTCAGCAGGTAGCCCTCGCCCCGCTGCAGCATCTCTGGCAGCAGCGCTCTCGCGGCCCACACGTGGGCCATCACGTTGACCTGCCAGATCTGCTGCCACTCCTCGTCGGATGCTTCCGGACCGCCTCCAGGTCCGGGAATCCCGGCGTTGGAGCAGAACAGGTCGATCGCTCCTCCGTGCGTCCGGGCCTGGTCCACCAGCGCGACGATCTCCCGCTCGGAGCTGACATCGGTCCGGACCGCCAGCGCCACCGAGCCGAGCCGGCCGGCCACCTCCTCCGCGGCGCTGTGGTCGAGGTCGGCGAGGATCAGGGCCCGCGGTCGCTCCTGGGCGAAGCGCTCGGCCAGGGCACGGCCGATCCCGCTGGCGGCGCCGGTGACGACGATGTTTCGGCCTTCCAGGTCCACTTCCGGCAAGCCTATCCGCGTCGGCCGGCGACTGCACCGCTCTGACCGATCATCCCGCCTCGGCGTAGCGGGCGAGCGCCTCGCGGCGGGCTTGCAGGTGGTCAACGATCGGCGCCGGGTAGTCGCGACCGATGACGCAGCCGCTCTCGCCCTGCAGCGAGGCCGGCATCCGCCACGGCTCGGCCAGGTACCGGTCGGGAACCGAGCGCAGCTCGGGGAGGTACCGCCGTACGTAGACACCCTCGGGATCGAAGCGCTCCTGATGGCGGGCGGGGTTGTAGATCCGTCGGAACGGGGGTTGGGGATCGACGCCGACCGAAGCGATCCACTGCCAGTTGCCGTTGTTGTTGGCCTCGTCGCCGTCGATCAGCATGCGCATGAACCATCTCTCGCCCAGGCGCCAGTCCAGCCCGAGGTCCTTGGTCAGGAAAGAGGCCACGACCAGCCGCACGCGGTTGTGCATCCACCCCTCGCGGCGGAGCTGGCGCATGCCCGCGTCGACCAGGGGAAAGCCAGTGCGACCCTCGCGCCAGGCCGCGAAACCGCCCTCGTCCGGGCGCCAGCGGATCGTGCCGCGGTATCGCGGCTGGTGCTCGGCGTGCGCGTTGCCAGGATGGTGGACGAGCACCTGTGCGTAGAAGTCCCGCCAGCACAACTGACGGCGCAACGCTTGCGGCCCGTCCCCCAGTGGCAGTCGCTGCTCGAGCTCCCGGGCCGAGACGCACCCGAAGTGCAGGTAGGGCGAGAGCCGCGAGGTGCCGTCAGCCGCCGGGAGATCGTGCCGGCGCTGGTAATCGACGGCGACCGTGGGTAGGAGCCGCTCCAACGCGCGCCGCGCGGCCGACTCCCCCCCAGGCGCGGGCTCAACCACCTCCTGGCGCAGACCGAGCTCCTGCAGGCTCGGGATCGACACCGTGGCCAACCCACGCGGCAGCGGCGGCAATGATGAGGGAGCGGGCAGAACCGCCCGTCGCGGCGCGCCGAGCCAGGCACGGAAGTACGGGCTGAACACGGTGTAGGGACGGTCCACGCCGGTGCGGATCGCGGCAGGGCGGTCAAGCACGAACAGTCCCGGGTGCGCGAGCAGCTCCACCCCCACCGTCGACATCGCTTCTTGCACGCGCGCGTCGCGCGCGCGTGCAAACGGTCCGGCGTCGGAGCTTAGGTGCAGCGCGCCCGCCCCCAGCTCGCGGGCGAGCCTCACCAGTTCTCGCTCGGGCGCTCCGAAGCGGATCACCAGGCCGCTGCCGAGTCGGCGCAGGCCGGCGTCGAGGTCGCGCAGACACTCGATCAGGAACTGCGTACGAGGTCCGGAGCGATGGCGGCCCTGCAGCAGCCGTTCGTCGAAACAGAAGACCGGCACCACTTCCTGACCGCCTCGCAGTGCCGCGGCAAGCGCCGGGTGATCGTGCACGCGCAGGTCACGGCGCAGCCACAGGATCGCCGTCATCGTCGGATCGGCTCGAACTCACGTTCAAGCAGGCGGGTGACCGCTGCCTGGCGGAAGTCGAACACCTGCTCCAGATCCCGATGCACGAAGGCGAGATGGGCAATCCGACCCACCGGCCCGAGCGGGATCGCGTAACGGACCCGGTCGCTGACGAGCGTACCCTGCGGGTGGTAAGCGAACCGGTGGGTGTGATGCCACAGCCGGTAGGGGCCCCGCAGCTGACGGTCCACGAACATCCGCCCCGGCTGCCACTCCTCGATCCGGCTGCGCCAGCGCAGCGGCAGACCGTGCAGGCGCAGCCCGTAGTCGATCACCGTTCCGGGATGCATCTCGATCGGCTCGGGCGTCAACACCTCAAAGCGCAGCCACGGCGGAGTCAGCGCCTCGAGGTTGTTGGCCCGGCTGAAGAACTCGAACACCTCCTCGAGCCCGCGGTGCACCAGCTGCTCGCGCTCCAGGACGTAGGTCAAGAGCGGTCGAGGACGTCGTGCAGCGCCGGCTCGAGCTCGGGGTGGACGAACTCGTAGCCGACCTCCAACAGGCGGGCGGGAACGGCGCGCTGACCGGTGGTGATGACCGTCGCCATCTCGCCGTAGAGAGCCCGTACGGCGAACCCCGGCACGGGAAGCACCGCCGGCCGGTGCAGGACGCGGCCGAGCGCGTGTGAGACCTGGGAGTTGGTGGCTGGACTCGGCGCCGCGAGGTTGAGCGCACCCTCGGCCCGCGGGTCCCGCACGCAATGCAGCAGCGCCTCGACTACGTCCTTGACATGGATCCAGGGTATGTACTGGCGGCCCCCGGCCACCGGGCCGCCGATGCCGAGGCGGAACGGAGGCAGCATCTTGGCCAGCGCTCCCTCGCCCGCAGCCAGGACAACGCCGGTCCGGGGCAGAGCCACGCGCACGCCCAACGCCTCGGCCTGACGGGCCTGCTCCTCCCAGGCGACCACGACCTCGGCCAGGAAGTCACTCCCCGACGGCTGTCGCTCGTCGATCGGCTCCTGGCCGCGGGCGCCATAGAAGCCTGTGGCGGATTGAGAGACGAGTACCGAGGGTCGGGAATCATCAGGCAGTGCGCGCAGTGCGCTCACCAGCTGACCTGTGCTGAGCACGCGCGAGTCGCGGATCTCGCGTTTGGCCAATTCGCTCCAGCGCTGGGCGATCGGTTCGCCCAGCAGGTGAACCACCGCGTCGGCGCGCTCCAGGGCAGCCGCGGGCGGCGGCTGGCGCTTGGGCTCTGGCCACTCCTGGAGCTCCACGTCGGCATCCAGCACCGAGCGAGCGCGCTCGCTGCTGCGGCTGAGCGCGACAACCTGATCTCCGCGCGCCAGGGCGGCTTGGACCAATTCCCGCCCGATCAGCCCGGTGGCACCGGTGACGGCGATGCGCATCAGCAGCTCGAGCCGGCGGTGGCGAACATGTCTAAATTATAACGCCGTGTTGAATCTTGTATAACGCACTGTGTATGTGCTGCCGAGTCTCCCTTCCGTCCGGCTAGGAGATCGTGCGGGTGTACAGCGGGAAGACATCGGTGATCACGTACACGCGGACGTGGCGAGGGATCTTCGCGCCGGCAGGGATGCTCAGTCTCGCCGCGGAGACGTTTCCGCGACGGTCGGGGATCGTGGTCTGGTCGGTGTAGTCGAGTCCAAGCGGCTGGCCGGCTTGGTCGACGAGCAGCAGACCAACGCGGTGATCGGCAACGGGATAGCGCGCTCCTCGGGCGAGGGCGAGCCTTGCCGTGAGCGAGCCGGGCGTGCGTGCCGTCGATGCTCGAAGCGTGACCGAGCGGACCGAAACTCCGGGTGGCCGGACGTTGGCCCGAGCAGCGCCCGGGAGGGCGTTGGAGATGAAGGTGCCGGCGGCGGCGATGTTGCCCTGCTGATTGCAGATGCCGGCGTAGAACGTCAGCTTGCCGTAGTTTGGGATCTGCGTGCAGCTGGCCTGAGCATAAACGCTGGCGCCCGGCTGCGCACGCAGCGAGCGGTCGAGTTGGAACCGCATGTCGAAACGTTGCAGGGGCACCTGTCCAAAGCTGAAGGTCAGCACGGCGTGATGAGTCGAGAGCAGCAGCGTGTTCCCTCGGTAGGAACCCGCCAGCGGGAACACGAGCGTGCCGTGCGGGTCGGCCAGATAGCCGCCGCCAGGTCCGCGCCGGCCCTGTGTGGCCCACAGCAGGATCGAGCCACGACCAGCCTTGTCGGGTGCTCCGATGGCGATCGCGCCCACCAGCAGCACGTAGCTGTCAAAGCCGATCTGGTTTACCGCGGGCAGGAATGCGGGGAGCGGCATGGCGAGCCGTCGCAGCTCGAACGTGGTCACGCGCTTTGGCCCCACAGTCAGCGGTAGCGCTCCCGAGCTGCGAGCGGTTTGGAAGCGGAAGGTGTCCGAGAACGTCCCGAATCGGGTCCAGGTGCCGGGTTGCGTCCAATCGGCGATGCGCTCGCCGGTTGACCCCCAGCGGCCGGAGATCTTCACACGATAGGTGGTGCCCGGCTTGAGGAACGTGTCCGGGGCGATGAACACGTAGCGACCGTCACCCGACAGCTGCGCGGTGAACCGGAACGGCGGGTAGGTGTGCACCAGAGCGCCCGTCGAAGGCTGAGGCAGCATCGCGGCATAGACGGTCTTGCCGTGCTGGCGAACCATCAGCCGGCCGGTGATCTCGGCTGAGGTCGGCACTGGCCCTTCGATCCCGTGGCTCTGGGTGGCTCCCCCTGCCGTCACCGGATAGATCCGGCTCAGGCGTGCTGGATACGGCTCGCCGTGACTGACGTTGCAACGCAGATCAGCGTGGTGCAAGCAGTAGTCGTAGGGCACGTACCACAGCGAACCATCCTCGCTACCGATGTAGACGCCCGTACGTCCAAGTGCCGGTGAGCTGTTGAGCTGGTGGCGATCGCGCAGGATCGGGTCGCTCGAGACGGTGTTGAAAGACCACCGCCGCCGACCGGTGTCGGCGTCGAGCGCGTACAAGCTCCCGTCCGAGGAGCCCACGTAAACGATCGCCCGGTGCTCACGCGAGGGGGCGGGGCCGAGCACGGGCGAGGAGCGGATCGCCTCTCCGGTGTCATAGGACCAGAGCAGCCGTCCTGCCGCGCTCAGCTTGTACACCGAGCCGTCAGCGGAGGCAACGTAGACAGCATCGGTGTGCCCATGCGCATCCTGGCCCAGTGCGGGAGAGCTGTAGATGAGGTCGTTGGTCCCGAACGTCCATTTCGGCATCCCCGTCGTCGGATCAAGCGCGTAGAGCTTGGAGTCAAACGAGCCGATGTAGATTGTCCCGTCACTGCCGATTGCCGGCGAGGAGACGACGAAGCCGAGCGTTGGCGTGGTCCAGATCTTCTTGCCGGTGGAACTGAGCGCGAAGACGTTGCGGTCAACCGATCCCCAGTAGGAGACACCACCGGCACCGAAGGCCGGCATCGTCCACACGGAGTTCCCGGCTCTGGATGTCCAGCGCAAGCGCCCGGATGAGGTGAACGAGTACACAAGGCCGCCGGTGTTGCCGGTGTAGATGTTGCCGTCGCGCCCGTAGGCGAGGTCAGCCTCCCACCAATCGAAGAGCTGGCCCGTGGCCGGCGACTGCGTGGCGTGGTATTGCCAGACCACGCGCTGGCGTCGAGACAGTCGCGTGGGATTGGTGCTGAGGTGATACAGGTTCTCGTCTGCGGAACCGATCGTCACCGTTCGCTGTGAGGCATCGAGCGCGGCGGCGGCATCGATGATGTTGCCCGTCTGGAACCTCCATCGGAGCCTGCCATGGAGATCGAGCGCGTAGAAGTCGTTGTCAGCCGACCCGAAGTAAATCGCGCCGTCACCGCCGATCACCGGCGTGATGAACAGCCCCCGTCCGGTGTGGAAGGACCACGGCCGGTCACCGCGGTAGGAGGCGGGAATCGTGCTCCGACCGGTGTTTTGCAGATCGTGGCGCATGGATGGCCACGGTGAAGGCGAGCTTGACGACGTCGCGTCTCGCGCGAGAGCGTGCCCGGGATGCAACGCTGAGGCCAAGAGCACGACCGAACACGCAAATGCGAACGACCACCTTTGACGTTTGAGACATCGTCGTGGGGTTGGCAACGCCGAGGACCGTATCAGGACGCGTAGCCCCTGCGAGCACACCGGTCCCCGACCGGACGGGCGGCGTGATGAGGACATGCGCTAACGCGAGCGTGAAGTCCGGCCCAGTGCGGCGACCGCTTCCTCGGCAGCCCGCTCACTAGCACGAAGCGCGCCCCTCCATGTACCCGTTCCAGTAGGTCGATGTCTCGTGCCGGCCTAGTGGATCGCGCCCACCGGTGCTCGCAACGCCTCCCCGTTGTCGATCAAGAAGTCATGCGCGTCTCGGTGGCGGGCATCCAGCCTGAAGGCGCTATGGCGCCGTCACGATCGTGCTCAAAGCCGACAGGTTGCCGCCACTGTTGACGCTTCGCACCGCGAGGTAGCGCGTGCCGGCAGGCAGCGCCGGCAGGCGCATCCGCTGCTCTGTGCCGGCGGCCCCGGGAGAAGGCGCGCCCGGCAGCAGGCGGGCACGGCCGCAGCCGCGGTCGAGGCAGGCCAGGACCTGGTAGGTCGTCGCTCGGCCGATCTCGTAGTCGCCGCCGGAAGCACTCCAAAGCAGCGTCCGGCCACGGCGGCGGAGGTCGAGGATTGCCGCCGGCCGCTGCGAGTCCTGCCCGTACAACCCGTCGTTGTAGTCGTCACCGCGCAGGTGCGACCACGAGTTATCGAGGCGCGCGTCGCCCTGCACGCCCCAGGCGAACAGCCAGCCTTCGCGTGTGCCGTCGGCGTAGCGCAGCCGACCGTTCATCGTGGCGTCGCCGACCACGCCGCCGCTGAAGCTCGGCCATTGGCCGGTGTACTTGGGGAAGCCCGGCGCCTCGCCACCATGGATGTCCCAGGCGTGGATCCAGTAGGAGTCGTTGCCTTCGATCACCTGACGGGTCCCGTCGCCGGCGAGGTCGGCGGACAGCGGCGCGTCGAAGAACGGGAAGCCGTCCTGGCGAACCGGGAACGACGGCAGCACCGCGCCGCTGCTCACGTCCCAGACCTTCTCGTATGCCTGTGGCAGCGCCGCCTGGCCGGAGGACCCGAGCGCGCCGGTAAGCGACTCGGCCCCGATTGAGCTCTGCAGGAACTCGGGTGTCCCGCTGCCCGTCAGGTCACCGAGGCCACCCTGCCCGGTCACCGTGACCGTGAGGGCGTCCCCGGTTGGTCGGTACGGCGGGTTGGGCTGGCAGGCGGCGCTGGTGCAGCTGGGCGACAGCGTGCGCGCGATCGTGCCGTTGCCATTGATCACGTACACCGCTCCGGTGACCGGGCTCGAGATCACCTGCAGCCCGCTGCCGAAGTTGCCGATCACTGGCGGGCTCGTGCCCTCCCCGACGAAGTCGATCGACTGGTCGTAGCAGAACTCCAGGCTGGAGAGCCGCACCGGCCACCCGGGCAGGTACGACCCGCCAGGATGAAGGTTGCCCTGGGCCCAGATCCCGTACAGGAACGAGGCCGGGTGGGTGCCGTCGCACTCAAAGCTCGACACGAACACCTGCGGGCGACCGGCGTGGAGAACGTCGCCGACCGCGACCGAGTACATCAGCTTGGGATCACGGATGTAGGTCTGCGGGTTTACGCCGAGGCGCGCGAAGTCAGCGGTGGGCAGCTTGACCTCGACCGGCCAGCCTGGGACGGGGCGACCGTCCGGCCGCCACGCGTATACGTGCCCGTCGTAGGCGCTCATCAGGATGTCGAGCTGGTGCCCCCCCTCGAGAGCTGCCAGCACCGGCGGCGCTGCAGGGCTGGCGCCGCGTGCCGGCAGGCGGCTGTGCGGAGTCGGAGCGGCCGGGGTTGGGACCGGCAGCGTCCAGTACCTGGGATCGGAGGACACCGGGAATCCGGGCAACCTGTGGCCGTGCGAGTCCCACGCGTAGACATCGGCATTCGACGTGGTCGCGACGACATCGAGTCTGCCGTCGTGGCGTAGATCACCAACTGCGATCCCAACAATCGGGTCACGGACATCGCGTAGAGCGCGCACGCTGCGGTATGCCCGGGCGGGGAAGTTCTCCGGGTTGGCCGGGTCGATCTGACGGTCGAGGTCCGAGGAGACGGGGAAGCCCGGCACCTCCTGCCCGTCGGGCCGCAGCGCGTGCACGTCGCCGTCGGCGCTCGCGTACACGAGGTCGAGCTCGTGGCGGCCTTCGAGGTCGACGTAGCTCGAGCCGGCGGCGGCCTCTCCGCCGGTTCGCTTGGGAAAGCCGGGGAGCAGCCCCGGGTCGTGGCGCACGCCGATCGTACGACGGTCCTCGGCCTTCAGCCCGTTTGCCCCGACCACCCGCAGGCGGAGCGTGACGGTGTACTGCTCGGGCCCGTCCGGAGGCAGCGTAGAGGTGGGTTCGTGGTCGTAGTAGCTCGGCGGGATCTGGCTGAGGTCCAGAGTCCCGAGCCGTCCGGCGAGCCCGCGACCGGTGCTCCCGCTGGAGATCGTGTGGAAATCGCCGTCAGCCGGGTTTGCGCCGAGCGCCCACTCCAGCCACCAGCGTGCGCTTCCGCCGGAGCGCCACCGGCTGGGCGCCAGTGAGCCGGCCACCGGCAGCGACCGCTGACGGGCCGGGTCGACGTACTGGTACCAGGACGGGGAATCGATCTCCGCCGTCGGCGGCACTCGTCCTGAGAGGACGAGCGCGGTGGCGGCGCCGATGTCCGGTCGGCCGTAGCCATACTGCGTCGACCAGTTGGTGTGTGTGGCGTCGGTCGCGCTGCCCGGGTTCCCGGGCCACTGGTGGACAACGGTCGGCGCCTGGAGCTGTGGAAGCACCGGACTGGCGGTGTCCATCACCACCTGCTTGACCTCGTTTGGCGTCAGGCGGTCGGGAATCAAGCCGCGGTCGTGGGCATCGAGCGCGGCGGACTGGACCATGGCGAGCATCCCGGCCTGGAATGGCGTCGCGCCCGAGGTCGAATTCTCTTCACCGGAGAAGATGTTGTGCGTGCCGTAGCTGGTGACGTTTGAGCGGGCGCGGAACCAGCTGGTGGCCGGCGGAGACTGGTCCTCGGTGAGCGAGTTGCCCGGGAGCACGTGGTTGAACAGCATCCCGTCGGTGTGGTCCATCGAATCGAAGTCGTTGGAGTCCAACGAGAGCAGGACACCCCGCCGATAGGCATAGTCGACCGCCTCCTGCGAGAACGAGGAGTAGTTGTACTCGACCACCACTGAGGAGATCGCGGTCGCGCCGAGATCGGTGGCATACAGGATCGACTCTCCCCAGCGGTCCGAGCGCCCGAGCGGCTCGGCGTCGGACTTGACCGGCACGACCATGCACTGGCGGCAGACGCCGACGCCGGCGAAGTCGTTGTTGGCCTCGCCACCGAGCAGCGTGATCAGGCTCGGCGCATGGTTGTAGGCGCGGTCGGCCTTCTGGGGGTCGTTGTTGTTGCGATCGAAGTTCCAGCCCGAGATGTCGTTGGGGTAGCCGTTGCCGTCGTTGTCGTAATGCTGGCCGGCGCGACATGAGCTCACGCGATGACCGACGATGCGGCAGTCGCCGAACACCGCGATCAGGTCCTCCGGCGACAGGTAGGGGGTGAGGATGCCGCCCACGTGCACGCTGTGCAGGTACTTGTGGCGGCCGCCCGGGACACACGACCAGGTGACCCCCTCTTGGTGGTGCATGAACGGCGACGCCCCGGCCGGACACGGCGGGTTGACGCGGGGATCCTGTGCCCAGTCCTGGATGTTGAACCGCCCATCACCGTTGAGGTCGTAGGTCTGGTGGTCCCGGCCGCTCGAATCCTCGGGCCACGGCAGCTCGCCCCGGTTCAGGAACACCGCGTCGAGGCCGTCCTTGATCGAGTCGCTGTCGTAGTTGACCCCGCCCTCGATGTAGGCGATGAGCACATCCGGGCGGCCGAGGTTCCCCTGCGCCCAGGCACCAGTCATGTTCACCCCTGAGGCGTGCTGGGGATCGGTCGCATGCGTGGCCCAGCAAGGCAGGCCGCCGTCCGGGTGGGGAAGGACCGGCGCCAGCGTGCCCGGTGTGGGGCAGTCGTTGCCGGGCAGCGGACCGAACAGATCCCACTGCTCGTTGTCCTGGCAGCCGGTGATCGGGTCCTGGCGCTCGCAGCCGGCGAACCCGGGGTCGTTGGGAAACACGAGGCTCGATGCTCCGGGCTCGGCGGCCGCTTTGGCAGGTCCGGCGGCAGCTCTGGTCGTCCACCCGGGGATCGCGAACTGGGTCGGCTGGGGGCGCTTGGCACCAGTAGCAGCGGTCGACCAGGCCAAGCAGGTAGCCACCGCCAGCAGCCCGGCGATCACCACCCTGCCACGTACCGCCCTCCACGACACCGTCGCGGTCTATCAGATCCATGGCGCTCGGTGCAACTCGGAAGGCTCGGCCGTGGGGGTGCCCACGATGACCACATCGGAGGACCTATCGGTCTCGCGCGCTCTGGCATCCCCGCGCCTGGGCGCCGTCGGCCCCAGCCCTGACGTCCGCCAGGGACAAGTCTTAGGCTGTTCTCATGTCAGCTCAGCCCGAGGCAGTGGTGGCCTCGCCGCGATGAGGACGTCCGTCGGGGAGCGCCGCCGCGCGCTCGAGGCGGCGCAGCCCACCTGGACGCCGATCACCCTGGCCCAGGCGCTCGATCGGGTCGCCGCGCGCCATCCAGACCGCCCGCTGATCCTGACCGACGAGCGCACCTACTCCTACGCCGAGGTGCAGGAGTCTTCCCGCCGGCTGGCCGTGGGCTTGATCGCGGCCGGGGTGCAGCCGGGCGATCATGTCGCGCTGGTGCTCGCCAACTACCCGGAGCTGGTCATCCTGAAGTTCGCGCTGGCCCGCGCCGGAGCGGTCGCCATCCCGGTCAACTTCCTGCTCCGCGCGAGCGAGCTCGGCTACGTGCTCAGGCAGAGCGACGCGAGGATGCTGGTAACCATGACCGGCTTCCGCGACCTCGACCACCTGGCCATGCTGGACCAGCTCGCGCCCGGATGGGAGCGTTCCGGGGGCGGCGAGAGCCTGCCCCGCCTGCGCGAGGTGGTGGTGTTCCCCTCCGACGGGCGCCGGCGTCCACCCGCGCGCGAGCTGGCAGCGATCGAACTGCAGGCCGACGAGGGGGCGTGGTCGGAGCTGTGGCGGCGCGAGCAGGTCGCCGACCCCCGCGCCAACGCCGACGTGATCTACACCTCGGGCACCAGCGGCGCGGCGAAGGGGGTGATGCTTTCCCACGACGCCCTGCTGCGTAGCGCCTATGGTTCAGCCTGGACCCGAGCCTTCCAGGATGGACGGCGGATCCTGTTCGCGTTGCCGCTCTACCACGTCTTCGCCTACGTGGAGGGGCTGTTGGCGGCGCTATTCGCCGGTGGCGCGGTCATCCCGCAGACGGCGTTCGACCCGGTCCAGACCCTGGAGGCGATCGAGCACCATCGTGCCGACGAGGCACTGTTCGTGCCCACGATGACGATCGCGGTGCTCGAGGCGGCGCGATCCGGCGCCCACGATCTGAGCTCGCTGCAGGCGGTGATGTCGGCCGCCGCGCCGGCGCCGGTGCGCTTGTGGCGCGCGGTGCGCGAGCGGCTCGGAGTCACCGAGGTGGTGACCGCCTATGGGATGACCGAGACCAGCGCCGCCACCACGTACACGGCGCCCGACGGCTCGCTGGAGCTGGTTGCCTCGACCGTGGGCGCGCCCAAGTACGGTGGGGTGGCCGGCGATCCGGAGCTCGAGGGACGCTTGGTCCAGTACCGAACCGTCGACCCGTTGACGGGAGCCGGGCTGCCCGAAGGAGACGAGGGGGAGCTGGTGGTGCGGGGACCTATCGTCACCCACGGCTACTACAAGAAGCCACGGGAGACCGCGGCGGCCCTGACCGCGGACGGATGGCTGCGGTCGGGCGACCTGGGGCGCATTCACGCCGATGACGACCATCTGGTGCTGACCGGACGGAGCAAGGAGCTGTACAAGTGCGGAGGCGAGCTGGTCGCGCCCAAGGAGGTGGAGGAGGTGTTGACCGAGCATCCGGGCGTTGCTCAGGCTTACCTGATCGGCATGCCGGATGAGCGGATGGGCGAGGTGGGCTGCGCCTGGGTGGTAAGCCGGGAGCCCGATCCCCCTGACGCTGCGGAGCTGATCGAGCACTGCCGCCGAAGACTCGCTCGGTTCAAGGTCCCAGCGCACGTGCTCTACCTCGGAGCGGACGAGCTGCCGACGACGGCGACGGGGAAGGTGCAGAAGTTCCGCCTGATCGAGCGTGCTCACTCCGAGCTGGGAGCGACAGCCGGCCGTGCTCGGTGAGCGTAGCTGCCAGATCTGAGCTGAGGAGGCCGAGCGATCAGCCGCATGACACCGCCGGGTGCAGGGCCACTCAAGCGCGACGGGAAAGGTGATCGCAGCCGACGACACATCGCCAGTGATAGCGCCTTGATCGCGCCGGCTACCGGATGCTGCTGCCGTTCGGCGCGCTTCCTGGGATCGCGCTCACGCTGATGCTCCTGGCACGTCGCCGTGTGGGGCCCAGTCGAGAGATCCACGCCGCTCTTGCCCGGCTCCCGCGTTGCATCGCCAGCAGCGCCGCGACCGAGCCCCATCCCACCGGGACGAGGATCCAGAAGCTGATGATGCGGTAAAGCATCACGGCCGCGATCGCCGTAGCACCCGGCATGTGGTAGGCGATCAGCAGGACAGAGAGCGTCCCTTCGATCACCCCGATCCCGCCGGGAGTGATTGGTAGAGCGCCGGCAAGCTGAGTCAAGCCATAGGCGGCGAGCACGCCCTGCCAGGGCACGTGGCCACCCACGGCTAGGATCGAGAAAACCAGGCATCCGCAATCGTAGATCCAGTTCAAGAGTGCGGCAGCGACACAGCGCAGCAGCAGCGGTGCCGGAAGCCGCACTTCACCAAGCTCCTGCCCGTACGTGCGGACCATGTGAGCGATCCGGGCGCACTGTGAGCTCTCGCACAGGCGATCCACGACACGCGCTGTCGCGGCGCGAAAGCGCGGGATCCGCACCACCAGAGCCCCGGCGAGCAACGCCAGGCCAAAGCCAACCGCGCACACGGTTGCAGTCACCCGGAACGGCGCTGCCGGCCCGGAGCTTCCGGCGAGGTCGATGCCGACGAGCGAGATGATCACGAGCGCCGCAGCCGACATGACCCACGTGACCGTGACCGCGTAGGCGGTGAGCGCTCTGCGCACACCGCGGCGGCGAAGCTGGTCGAACGAGAACGTAACCGCCCACGCCTGGCCGCCCGGGAGCGTCAGCGCCACCGCGTTGCTGGCCAAGGTCAGCCCGGTCATCGAACCGAGCCCGAGATGTACGCCCCCGGCGCGCAACAACAGGCGCGTGAGCTGAGCAAAGGCGATCATGGCCAGGGCCTCGGCGTAGATGGCCCACCGCAGCCTGTGCCAGTGCAGATGCCTGAGCTCTCCGAACGCCGTCTGCAACGTTCCCCACTCGGACGCGATAGTCACCCCGGCGACCGCCACTAGGCCGGCGATCAGCACCCAGCGCCCTCGCCGCATCCAGCCCGACGAGCGCGTCGGCGAGCGACGAGCATCGCTCGATTCGCGATCGGCCTCCTCCCTAACCACGGGAGCCGGCATGCGGGCTTCCTGGCCCCACTGCGCACGCACCCGAGCCAGCACCCACGTCGACAGCACGGCGCTCACAGCCACGTTGATCACAAGCCGCAGCGAGTGCATCTGGAAGTGGCCGGCATAGAGCACGCGCATGCCCCCGCCGACGGCGTTGGCGACGGCTATGAAAGCGAGGAGAGAGAGGACCGAGGTGACGTGCGACCCGCCGCGTGGGCGGCGAGTGGAGCCCGTGCCTCGCGGATATCGGGACTCGAGTGAGCGCACCGTCCTGATGGGTTCAGCTCGGCTCTGGGCTCGCTTGTGCCCGATGAAGCTCGTGCACTCGTGCGCGAATGCGGCCAGCCAGCCATCCGTCGATCGCCCGCGCGTAACGTCGATCGCGGGCCGCGCGGTGGGGGTTGTCCTGGAGGCCATGAGTCAAGGCGTCCAAGTTCGAAAGCGGACGAAGCTTGATCGTATGATGGCCGCCAGTTGTCATGGTGGAATCCCACCGCAGCGGGCAAACAGTCAGCTAACCGAAATCGAAGAACAACCGAAGCGAATTCGTGAGCGGCGGCGCGGATGGCTACGCGCGCGCAGTGAAGGTGCAGGGCATCCGCTTGATGCCGTGGATGAACGCGCTGCGCAGCAACTCGGGCGGCCCCGCGTGGATGTCCGGCATCGTGCGCAGCATCTCAGCGAAGATCGCGCTCAGCTGGGTCCGCGCGAGCGATGCCCCCATGCAGTAGTGCGGCCCGCCACCACCAAAGCCGAGGTGCCGGTTGGGGTGCCGGGTGACATCGAACTCCCACGGACGCTGAAACGCACGTTCGTCACGGTTGCCGGAGTGGTAGAAGAGAACGACCTTTTCTCCTGGTGGCAGCGTCTCGTCGTAAAGGCTCGTTTCACGGGTGGTGGTTCGACGGAAGGTCATCACCGGAGACGCCCATCGGACGAACTCCTCCACAGCATCGGGTAACCGTGCATCGAGGTCCTCGAGCAGCAGCTCGCGCTGATCAGGATTGAGCGTTAGGGCGCGGACCGCGTGCGAAGTGGTGTGACGGGTGGTGTCGTTGCCCGCCACCGACAGCAGCACCAGGAACGCCGCGATCTCGGCGTGAGTGAGGCGGTCGCCGTCGACCTCGGCCTCGACCAGGGCGGTCATGAGGTCATCGCTCGGATGCTGCTCCCGATGGTTCGCAAGCTCGGTGGCGAACTCCGTCAGCGTCCACAGCGCACTCCCGAGCACCTCGATCGGCTTGCGGTCGCCGAACACGTCCGGATCGCCGGCGGCGACCAACGTATCCGCCGCCTCCATGACGCGATCGCGGTCTGTCGGCGGCACTCCGAGCATGTCCGAGATGGTTTGCAACGGCAGCCGCTTGGCGATCAGCTCGACGAAGTCCCCACCGCCGGTCATTGCCGCCTCGGCGATGATCCGCTTGGCGTTGGCCCGAATCCCATCTTCGATTCTGGCCACCTGCCGCGGCGTGAAGGCCGAGGCGACGAGGCCGCGGAGCTTGCTGTGACGCGGCGCGTCCATAGCCAGAAACGACTGCGAGGCCTCGAGCATCTCCGGTGGGGCGTCGGCAAACTGGACGCCGTCACCGGAGCGAAATGTCGCTGGATCACGTGAGATCCGCCGGATGTCGTCGTAGCGGACGATCGCCCAGTAATGCATCCGCCCCTGATCCGGCAGGCCGAGAATGTCCTCCGGAGGCTCGTGGCGGGAGATCGGGGCATCGCGCCGGAGCCGCTCGAAGTACCGGTCGCGCTCCGCGGCCGGCTGACCCCAGAACTCAACCGAGCCAAGATCGACGTCAGCGCGGTGGGCGCTCTGCGAACCGGCCACGTGTTGACTCTACACCCGTCTTACCGGCGGATCCGCCACCCCTGCGACGGCGCTACCAGGGGTTAGAGCATCGGCCTCCGCCGCACCCGAGCTAGAGCTTGGGCAGCACGTTGTGGGCGAAGCTCTCGATCGATCGCAGCGCGGTTTCGAAGTCGCTGTCCAGCGATCCGGGGACGATGATCAGTCGTTGAACGCCACAGGCGGTGATGCTGGTGAGGCGGTCTTGTACCTCCTGGGGCGGTCCGACGACAGCGAAGCGGTCGATGAATTCAGCGCGCAAATGTCGTCACACTGCCGCGGACCAGCGAGCGCGCCCGATCACGATCAGAGTCGACGCCAACGTTGACGTAGGCGCCGACGGTGATCCGCCGTCGGGCTGCATCCAGCGCCGTCACAACTCCCCGCTGCAGCCGCTCAAGCTCCGCGCCAACGGTGAGATCAACGCCCTCGGCGTGCCGCGCGGCGGCCTGGATTGTTCGGGGTCTAGTGGCAGCCACGTGCAACGGCACTTTCGGCTGGCCGGTTGCGGCCAGCCAACGGATCCTGCTGTCCGTTCCGTTGCTAAGCGTGACCTGCTCGCTCTGAGCAGGCCCTGGAGCTCTTGCAGCGCGTGCTCGAACTCGACGACCGGCAAGTGTTTGCTCCCGATCTGACTGAGCGCGGAGTCCCCTTGAGCGAACCCGAGCGGTGCCCGTCCATCAGTCTCTGCCTGCAATGCCCGCCGGAATGGTCTCCAGTGGCTTCAATGAGTGCGTAGACCGTTGAGTACCCGGGTGATTTCGGGTTCGATTCGGGCCAGTGCCCGGTCAGGTTTCGGGTCGGTGGCGACGAGCAGTCCCGCTTCGATCAGTGCGGCGAGTACCAGGTGGGTCGTGCTTGGGACGTCGTCGGTGGCGAGTTCACCAGCGTCGACTGCGGCCTGAACGCCGGCCTTCATTACCGCGATTCCGAGTGGTCCGGCGGTGTCGCGCCAGTCTTCCCATCCGAGCACGGCACGGCTTTGTCGTAGGCCGATCCGCTGAAGCTCGCCGCCGCTCGCGCATTCGCGCACATACGCGATGCACCCTGTCAGGAGCTGATCGAATGGACTCGCGCCATGACTTGCTTGCTGCTCGGCGGCAGAGGCCAGTCGCAGGATCACGTCCCGCTCGGAGGCCTCGTAGGCGGCCTTGAACAGCTCGACCTTGCTCGCGAAATGGTGGTACATGCCGCCGCGGCTGACTCCAGCGCGAGCCAGGATGTCCTCGGTCGCGATCTCGTCGAAGTCCCGCTCAACGAGCAGTTCACGCATCGACCGAACGAGTTGTTCGCGGGCTCCGAGCGGGCGACGGCCACGCTTGACTGCAGACCCGGCGACCTCGGCTTCGGATGCAGGATTGACAGCAGCCAACTCTATGGCTAGTTTACAGACGGACAGTCGGTCGGTAATTCTCCCGGGCTATCGATGGTGCTCAACCGGCCAACAACTACAGGAGGGGCATGATGGAGCTGTACGCAATCCTTAGGCGCAGTGGCTGGCGCTCAGGCGCCGAGCTCGAGGAGGCCGCCGCACGCTCGACCCAGGTCGGCAACGAGCAGATGCCCGACGAGGTTCGCTGGATCCGCAGCTACGTGCTCGACGAGCGCAGCGGCTCAGTCGGCACGGTGTGCATCTACGAGGCAACGAGCCCGGAAGCTATCCGCAAGCACGCAGCCCTGGCGGACCTTCCGGTCGACGAGATCGTCCCGATCACGGACACCGTTATCGTGCGCCCGGACCCCGAGCCTGCTCGCGCCTAGCCAAGACTGGGGTGACCAGCAAGCCCCGGCAGCGCTGGACCTGTAGTGCCTCATGCATTTCTGGAGAGGCAATGTGGGATCCAACCTCCGGACAGGCCGCTGCGCGGGGGCGGAGCTCGCGTCCTGACAGCGCCGGACGGACGCGGTAGGGCGCGGCCCGATGGGCCGGGCCGCGCTACCGGTGCGTCACACCAGGTTGCCGACATGACCGATACCCCTCCACCGACGAGCAGCAATCCGTCCACCTGGACTTCCCCTACCCCAAGCCGAGCATGATCTAAGCCGCGGCCTGCCACTCGTCAAGTGGCTCCTCGTTCCACCCGGGAGCTCGGGCCGGATGCGATCTGTGTCACATTTCAGGAGTGCGGTTTGCGATCTCGATCCCGCAGTACGTGGAGGAGGGCGAGTTCAACCGGGAGCGTTTCCGGGTCCATCTCGAGCGAGCTGAGGAATTAGGCTTCGAGAGCGGTTGGACGCAGGAGCAGATTCTGGGATCGACGGGGGTGCTAAGCCCGCTCGAGACGCTCACGTTCGCGGCCGCGCACACCGAACGACTCCGGTTGGGCTGCGTCGTGTTCGTCCTTCCCCTTCACAACCCGCTTCACTTGGCGAAGGCAATCGCGTCGCTCGACTGCCTGAGCGAGGGCCGCGCGGAGGTTGGCGTCGTCGCCGGTGGGAAGGGACGTCCATTCGCCGCCTTCGGAGTCGACCCTGATCGGCCAGTCTCACGCTTCAACGAGGCGCTGGCGTTAATGAAGGTGTGTTGGACAGAGAAGGAGATCGATTTCGACGGGCGTCACTGGAAGCTCGAACACGCGTCAATGGAGCCAAAGCCTGTGCAAAAGCCGCATCCTCCGGTGTGGCTCGGCGGTAACCATCCCAACGCGCTGAAACGGGCCGTGCGGGTCGGAGATGGGTTCTTCGGGGCGGGCTCGCAGACGACCGCGGCATTCACCGAGCAGGTTGAGGCGATCAAGCGTGAGCTGTCCGAGCAGGGCCGCGATCCGGCCAGCTTCCGGATTGCAAAACGGGTCTACGTTCACGTCGACGAAGACCAGGCCCTGGCTCGTGAACGAATCGCAGCCGCGCTCGCGCACCACTACGGTGGGCGTGGACTCGAGGACGTGGCAGCTGCCGGACCGCCCAAAACCTGCGTGGAGGAGCTCCGGAAGGTGATCCAAGCCGGAGCGGAGCTAATCCTGCTGAATCCGCTCGTGGACGACACGCAGCAGATGGAGCGATTGGCCGCCGAGGTGGTTCCGCAGCTATCCCAGGCCTGACGAGTTCAGGCTTGACGGGGCACAGGCGACGGGTTCGAGGGAATTTCATCCAGGGTCAACTCCCGATCGTTTAACTCACCGGGCGCGCGACCGTGGACGATAGGCTCCTGCGAGTGCCGTCCCCGGTGTGTTCATCGCCGCCCGCCATACACGGCGGCCGCGAGCACCAGCGATATCGCGACCAGCAGCCCTAGGCCGCTGACGGCGTTGAGGCCCACGCGGTCGCGGACGCGGGTGGCGAGGACGAGGAAGGCGATCGGGGTCAGGATCGAAACGCTGAGCCCCAGCCCGTGGAGGAGCTCGCGCCCGGAGTGGCTGCGGAGCTCGAGCATCCGGTCACGGGCGCTCTTCGGGGGCGTCTGCTCGCCGGCGTAGTAGTCCACCGCGGTCCGGAACAGCCGTCGGGCATGCGTGTGACAGCCCCAGGCCATCGCGATCATGAAAGTCGCCGGGAAGATCCACGTGAACACCCACACGGCCGCCCCGGCAAGCAGGCTGACACCGTCGCGCAGCCAGGACAGCAGGCCGTCGTGAGACCTGCCGCTCGGAGGCGACAAGCATCCGCCGAAGACCAGGAGGCGGCGAACGCTTCGGATCCAGACCCGTGGTGAGCGCCGCTGCTGGGGCTTGGGGGGGCGGTTCGCTGGCCTGCACCGTCAACAGCCCTTGCGTGGCGGCCTCGACGCCGACGCCCCGGAGCCAGAGCACCTCAGCGAGGGTGCGAAGCGCCGCGGGATCGCGGCCGTAGAGCGCGGCGAGCCGCAACGTCATGCGGATCTCCTGCCACAGGTAGTTCATGTAGCCAGGGACGAGCGCTATATAGAAGGGGGTTCCGGCGACCGCGCCCTCGATCCGCGCGATCCGCGCCCACTGCGATCCCAAACGATCCGCGGTCTCGCGAACTTCCGCTTGCGGAGCCGCCTCGCGGGCCGTCTCGGCCCATTCGCGCGACGGCTCGGCGAGCCTGTGCGCGGCAAATAGCGTCATCCGCTCGCAGACGCGCTGAGGGTCTCGGTAAACGATCCGTATCACCTCGCGGGGGATCGCCCCACCCGCGCGCACGCGACGACGCAGCGCCGGCCCGCCCGCGTGAACCACCTCGTCGGCATCCAGGTCCTCTGCCACACGAGGGATTGTGCGCCCGACTGCGCGCCTAGTGCACAAGCATCCTCGAGCTCGTTGCGAGCTCGTCAGCCAGGGCTTTCAGCGTGATCTCACCGGTCTGCCGAGCCACGAGCACGTCGGCTGCGTGCTTACGCAGACGCGTTCGGTGCTCCTTGTCGAGAGGCCGTCCAGGTCCTGTAACGTCATTACAAGAACTGGTCTCCGATCCGGAAGAAGCCACGATGAACACCGTGCCAGAACACCGGACCCAGCAGGTCCTTTCCGAGATCCCGCCCCGATGTGCTCGACCGCGATGGGTAGGGAAGTAGGACAGAAGGCCGGCTCGTGATGCCAACCGTGATCTTCGTGCATGGCGCGTGTGTCCGCGACGCCGAATGGTGGTGGAGCCGCATGACCGAGCCCCTCGCCGAGCGCGACATCTCAACCATCGTCGTCCCGCTGCCCAGCTGCGGGGAGACCGGCGACCGGCTTGGAGACCTCGCTGATGACGTCGAAGCCTGCCGGCGAGCGATCGCTGAGGTCGACGGTCCTGTTGTCCTCTGCGGTCACTCCTACGGCGGAATGATCATCACCGACGCCGGGGCTGATGAGCGCGTCACCCGCCTGATCTACGTCACCTCGGTGATGCCCGATAGCGGCCAGTCGCAGGCCGAGCTTATCGGCGCTGAGCCGGCGCCGTGGCTGCAACCGGGTGAGGACACCGTTGGTGTTGACCCGCAGATGATCCGTGAGTACTTCCTGCAGGACTGCGACCCGGCGACCACAGAGGCGGCCGTGGCCCGTCTCACCCGCCAGTCACTCGCCCCATTCACCCAAGCCCCCCGCTACGTTGCGTGGCACTCCACGCCGGCGACGTACATCGTGTGCACCGAAGATCTCGCCACGCCAGCAGAGGTGCAGCGCCGACGCATACGCGGAGGAACTCGCCTGGTTGAGTTTGCCGCCGGGCACCACCCCTTCCTCTCGCTGCCCGACGCATTCGCACAAGTCCTCAACGAGGAGATCCAACGCGACAGAGCGCCCGCAAGCTGAGGAGTCCGGCCGCCCCTTCGTCGCCAATCCGGCACTCCGCACGCCGAGGTCAAACGTCTTCGTCTGCGTAGGCAGGGAGACCGGTTGCCGTGGCCGGTGGGGGGATCGCGAGGCGCGAAAGGCATTCGTTAGTCGGTAGTTCTGGGTGCGACGAGACGATGCCGTGGTCAACTTTAGGGTGGGGCGCCCCGCGCGACCCACCCCGGACCATGCTCTCGCCGCCGAAGCACTGGCGGCCTCGCCGACGATGAGCGCCTGAATTGCGCTCGTGAGAATCAGGGTCTGGGTGCTGGCGGAGCTGGTGGCCGCCGCCTGAGCTGAGTGGGCTAATCGATGAGGCGGTGTCGAGGGTGCTGTCCTTCGATCAACCGGTCTACCCGATCATCTCGATCTCGACCGGGATATCGAGCGGCAACTCCGCCATTCCGACCGCCGACCGGGCGTGACGCCCGATCTCCGGCCCGAAGACCTCTACGAGCAGGTCTGACACCCACAACCTTGCCCCTGAATCAACGCCGGCAGCGCGATCGACGATCCCTTTGCGATCCACGCGATTCAATGCGCCTCTTGGATAATCCCCGCGTGCGCGTCAGGGCCGTCATTTTCGACATCGGGGATGTGCTCGAAGTGAATCCGCGAACAGGATGGCAACAGCGCTGGGCGCATCGTCTGCTGATTGACGTGGACGAGATCGAGCAGTGCCTTGACCGCATTTGGAGCCAGGGCGCGATTGGCGCGGTCACGCTCACCGAGATCGAGAAGCAGACTGCGGACGCGCTCGGCCTGGATCAAACCACCATCACGGCCATGATGGAAGACGCGTGGGCGGAGTACGTCGGGAGCCTCAACCGTGAGCTCGCTGACTATTTCGCCAGTCTCCGTCCCCGCTACAAGACAGCGATCCTCAGCAACAGCTTTGTCGGCGCCCGAGAGCGAGAGCAGCTGGCGTACGGCTTTCACGAGATGTGCGATGTGATCGTCTATTCGCACGAGGTCGGTTGCCTCAAGCCCGACGCCCGGATCTACCACTTCGTGTGTGATCGTCTAGGCGTGTCTCCCGAAGAGGCCGTTCTCTTGGATGACGTTCAAGCGAATGTCGCCGGAGCGAAGGCAGTCGGCATGAGAGGGATCACGTTTGCCAACAACGCGCAAGCGATCGCGTCCCTCGAAACGCATCTGATCGCCTGATCGCTCTGGCCGAGGCTGCCGGATCAATCGACAACCAGCCTCGAGCGGTTAAGTCGCGCGGAGCAAGTCTCCGCGCCGTGGGACGCTGCTCGCCACGATTCGGCTCATCCCGCGCGGCGTGCCGAGAGTGCTCGTCGGCGTCGGTCGCACATCGCCGCGTCTTGGGGCTGACGCTTGGTGTCTGTGAGCGACGCCGCGTGTCTTGGCAAGCCGGCAGCTAGGGTCGCGAGTGTGGAGTTCAGCCCCGAGTTGCGCAGCGACGTGTTGGCCGGAGACATCACGCTTTCGGTGCGACTGTGGAAGCGACCACGGGTCAAGCCGGGCGGCCGCTACCGAGTCGGCTTCGGCGAGATTGAGGTCGATGCTGTCGAACTTGTCCCGTTCGCGGCGATTACCGAGGAGGACGTCCGACTAGCTGGTGAGCTCGACCGCGAGACGCTACGCGCGCGTGCCGCGCACGCTGGTCCGGTAGACGAGGACACCCTCGTCTATCGAATCGAGTTCCACGCGGTCAGCCTCTCGAGGTGAAAGATCCGGACGCACCGGGGGCGCTGTACGACCGCGTGCTCGCGGCGTTCCCGGACGCGTACCTTGAGGATCCGCACGACCGGTGTACGCGCGCTGCGCGCGCGAGCGGCAGCGATGTACGGCTGCACGCTCGGCTGGCGCTGCAGCGCTCCCCATGGGAGTGCACGCTGACGGCGCTACTGCTTAAGGCGTGGAGCAGCAACGCGCGTGGCCACCGGCCGTGGGGGCGGCGCCGCTACCAGACCCCGCACGTGTAGATCCGGCGACCGCAAGCTCAAGCAAACCCGGTGGCGCCGCGGCATGAGCGCAATCTCGTATTACGCGGATACGTTGTCTACTCTCACGCGAGCGATCGTGGTGATCGATTGGTAGTAGGCGTCGCGCTCGAAGCCAGGCGCGGGAAATAGAAAGCCCTGCGTGGGGGACGGGATATCTACGCGTCCCTTCTCTGCACCGGTGTCGAGATCGAGCACGACGAGCTGGTCGTGGCCGGTGCGCAATGAAGCTCGACGGAGGCGGGCCGATTGGCCAAGCATCTGCATCACTGGACGCAGCGCGCGGCGCACGAGGGGGCGCCGCAACCAGGGTTTGTCGTGGAAGTCCTGCACGATGAGCTCGCGGGTGTCCTGGTAGAGGATCAGGTGGCCAGCGTGGGCGAGGCTGTCGCGGCGCCAGAGTGGCTCAAGTTTCTCGTCCGCGAGGCGCCAGGCGCGCATGACGGCGTTGCCCGCGTCATAGGCGACGACCACACCGCGCTGAGAATCCCAGGCCGGTGGATTGGACTCTGTCCCGTACGGCAGGTCGCTGATCTGCACCGACCCTACAACCCGCTCGTCGTCGAGTCGCGCCCACCACAGTCGAACCGGATCGGCTGCGTCGCCGCTGCCGAGCATCGTCCGATCGGTGTGGTTGCGCCCGTTGTCCATCCAGAGGACGTGCTCGTCGGTGATCACCGGATCCCAGCCGTAGCTGCGGCCCGGCGCTGGGCCGTAGCGCGGCCGCCAGCTGTCATCAAGGACGAGCCGCCCAGCTGCTCGATCAAGTCGCAGGCGCAGCACGGTAGTCGTGCCGACCGCAATCACGCTCTCACCGTCGCTGGCGAGCCGTGCGATCGAGGGCTCGGGAAGGCGTAGCGGCGCGGCTACGGGTTGTAGCGACTCGGGGTCGAGCACCGACATCGTCGACGGCTCGCGTCCGACGGGCGCGTCGCAGTCCTTCATCACGAGCTCGCCGCCGTCTAGGACGACGAACGAGTTGTGCGGGCGCTCGACGGGCAGGCAATGTGAAGCTAGTACCTGAAGATCGGGGCTGAGGCGGTGCGCCCAGCGCCCGAACACCACGTGCAGATCCCCGTTGGCGTGCGCGGCGAGACCACCGGGCCAGTAGCGCCCTCCCGGAAGCCTGGGCGTGCTGGCGGTTACCTGGAGCGTGTGGGGATCCAGCCGCTGTACCCAGGCCTCGATAGGTGTTGTCTGCGGCCGCCGAGCCGGCAGCTGGTGCCGGAGCGCGTACAGCTCACCCGGCTCCCGGCGCACGAGCGCGTCGGTCGCGTACGCATCCACAGCCGCCGCGACCTCAAGCCGCTCTCCGGGCCTCAGCCCGAGCCCCGGAGTCCCATCAGCGCAGCAGCGCCGCTGCGGTCCGCCGTCCTCGCAGGTCCACGGCCGGGGCCAATAAGCGCCGGGGCGTATATGGCTGTGAGGGGTGACCATCCGTTCCGCGGAGCGTATCTCGAGCCTGGTCGCGATCGGCAATCCTGCCGTCGCGCTTGCGGGTGTGCGTGCGAATACCACTCTCGCTGTTGACGGTGCCTGGCCTCGGCTGGGGCGTCTTGCGCTCGCCCAGCCCCCCGCTGTGTATCGACGTCTGCTTGCTCAGGGACTCGGTGACGCCGAAGTCGCCGCCGCGCCATCTGCGCTTGTGTGGGCTGGTAGCTGATGCTCCTCGTCCCGAACATTGGGCTGCTTAGGATGAGCGACAGTGCCGTTCTGAGGCCGCAGACTGCGTTGCGTGCGCATGCGCGGCACATGGCGAAGGCTGCGCGAGATCTCCACACTGGTTTGTGACCGTGCTCGCGGACCATTACCTACTTGTTGAAACCGTTGGGAAGAGGGTGCCGCACCCAAGACACTGAGACGTGGCGTTACTGTCACGATATGGATGAGCGCTTGGTCCAGTTTGGGCTGCGGGCTGCGGCGGCGACCCTTCCCGCGAGGCTGGATGCCGCTCTAATCGAGGTCACGGTTGCCCTCCGCGAGGCGGTGGTTGGCTACGTGTTGCTGAAGGGTCCGGCGGTGGCTGGCTGGCTGTACGGGCCAGGCGAGGTGCGGCAATATCGCGATATTGACTTGCTTGTCGACGAAGGGCAGTTGGGGGCGGCGGAGCGGGTACTTGAGAGGCTTGGTTTTGAGCGCGTGGGGGAGCCAGATCCGCTGCTGTTAGTCAACCGGCGTCACCGGGCGTGGCAGCGCGCAGGTGATGGGGTGGTGGTTGAGCTTCATTGGACGCTAGTGGGTTGCGGTGCGCCGGCGGCGGTGGTGTGGAGGTTGCTGGGTGAGGAGACTGACTGGCTCGCGGTGGGCGGGGTGGAGATACGAGTGATGTCGGTGCCGGCGCGGGCGATGCATCTGGCGTTGCACGCGGTGCAACATGGGGCGGTGGGCCGGCCGCGGGAGGATCTGGAGCGTGGGATCGCGCAGCTTGAGTTTGATATGTGGGAGCTGGCGCGCGATCTGGCGTACAGGCTGGGTGTGATTTCGCCGTTTGTTGCTGGTCTTCGCTCAAGCCAGGCTGGGGTGGAGTTGGCGACGCGGCTTGGACTGCCGGAGGCGTTCATCTATTGGAGGCTACGGGCGCGTGCGCCGGAGGGGGCGGGGAGGCTGTGGTATCTGCGTAACGCGCCGTCTTGGCGGGATCGGTGGCGGCTGCTGGTGTGGTTTTTGCCCCAGACACGCGGTGACGCTGCGCCGGCTGGCCGGCTGGCGGTCGTTGGTGACCTGGCGCGAGCGGCGGCGGTTGGGTTGCCTCGCGTGCGAGCGGCGCTGGCTCGCCGCCGGGCGGGACACGCGGAGTGGCCGTTTACGCGCTCAGTACAGCCAGGAGCGCAGCGGCGGTGGGCTGGGCTTCGCCGCGTTCGGCTTCGAGGGTGATCGCGCCGGCGGCGGCCTGGCTGGCCGCGTGCAGCGCCTGTTGGGGTCGCTCGCGTGCGGGCACGGTGTTGGATAGCAGCGCCAACGCGCCGGCAGTGCCAGGCCGCCGCGCCGGCTGCCAGCTCGCTCCCGGACGATAGGAGGTGACCGCGATCACGCTCACGGGGAGCGGCCGCTCGCCGGTCCTGGCACCGAGCTCGCGGGCGGCGGTTTCGCGGGTGCGCCCGGCATCGACCGAGCGGATTGACAGGGGCTTGGGATACGGGTGGACCAGCCCGTCGCGGTCTAGGACTGCGAATTCGTCTGAGTAGTAGGTTGCGCCGGCGCCTATCAGGGCGGCCACCAAGGTGGTCTTGCCTGTAAAGCTCGTGCCCGGCAGCAGCAGCGCGCGCTCGCCACAGGCGACCGTGCCGGCATGCACGAACACCCACTCGTGGGCGTTGCCAGCCACCAGCGCCCGGATCTGCGCGTCTAGCACCCCCAGTGCCACCTCAAGCTCCAGAGCGCTCCCGACGGGCTGGTCGTTCACCGCCACGTCGAAGGTCCCCTTAGCCGCCTCCGAGATCCCGAAGCGCGCGCTCACCGCCTGCGAATCAGCTGGCGTGGCTCCGGGGGGCAGCACCGACCGCACCATCGGCCACAGGCGAGCGTCGCTGACCCTGACCTCGACCGACACCCCATATGCCTCGAGCGCAACGCTCGGCGCATCAGCCTCGACCTGGATCATCCCGGCAGCGATTATCACACGGTAGGTAGTGCCGTATCGGAAACGAGGGCGTCCGCTTTTCTGTGTAGGCGGTGGTTGATGGTCAGTCGGGCAGCCGGTCTCCGAATTGGATGTTGAACGCCAGCAGCGCTTTCGTCCACCCCCGGGTCCTCGTCCACTGTGGGACGGCGTTCTGGATCGCGAGGTAGACGAGTTTGCGGGCGGCGTCCTCGGTCGGGAAGCTGCCCTTGGTCTTGATCGCTTTGCGCAGCTGCCGGTTGAGCGCTTCGATCGCGTTGGTAACCGGTATGAAAGGCGGTAGATGCCGCCGCGTGCCACCGACCGAGCCGTTGCAAGTGTTGAGCGTGTAGCGCTCGGTGATTACGGGGCGACCGTCCGGGACGCGGGGCATCCGGGAGCAAACGCAGGTCGGGCAGGCCGTTCATATACGTTGCGCTTCGAGCGCGTGTTAGTACTTGGCCGCCCCTGCGACTCGCCCGGATGCGCTGCGAGCGCGAATCCGTAGTTGTCGTTTGCCCGCCTGTCTCCCACCTGGCGATCAACTCGAAGGAGGGCAGAGCAGTGTCCCGCAGGATCGGACTGGATGTGCATCGCGAGTTCGCGCAGATCGCGGTGTGGGAGGACGGTGTGGTGCGTCAGGCCGGACGGATCGCGACCACGCCGGAGGCGATCCGGGTGTTCGCCGACAGCCTGCTCGCGACAGATGAGGTCGCGATCGAGGCGACGTGCAACACGCACGCGATCGTGAAGCTGTTGGAGCGGCGGGTCGCGAGGGTGGTGATCTCCAACCCGATGAAGACCCGCGCGATCGCCGAAGCGAAGGTCAAGACCGACAAGGTCGACGCCGCGATCCTCGCGCAACTGCTCGCTGCGGACTATCTGCCGCCGGTGTTGACGATCCCCGGCATCGACGCCACGGTCGCGCTCTCGATCGTCGCGGCCGTCGGTGACTTCGGCCGGTTCCACCGGCCCGAGCGGCTGGTGTCTTATCTCGGTCTGAACCCGCGGGTCAAGCAGTCCGGCAACCAGCCAGCCAGCCACGGGCGGATCACCAAGCACGGGCGGGCGCATGCCCGCGGGATGCTCGTCGAGGCCGCCTGGGTCGCGGTGCGCACATTAGCTCCCTTTCAGCTCCTCGGCGAGCATCACGATGATCCCGCTGGGGCCGCGGACATAGGTGAGCTTGTAGACGTCTCGGTAGGTCGCTACGCCGCGCAACGGGTAACAGCCGTGCCTCGCGGCGGTCTTGAGCGCCTCATCGATGTCGTCAACCGAGAAGGCGACGCGGTGCATGCCGATCTCATTCGGCTGTGTGGGCTTGGTTTCGATCGCGTCGGGATGGATGTACTCGAAGAGTTCGAGGCGACCGCTGCCGTCTGGCGTCTGGAGCATGGCGATGTTGGCGTGGTTGCCGTCGAGGCCCACGGCGGTGTCGGTCCACTCGCCACTAACCGTGTCGCGACCGAGGACGGTCAAACCAAGATCGGTAAAGAACGCGATTGTCGCCTCGAGGTCACGGACGGCGATACCGACATTCTCGAGTTTGATGGACATCCGCAGCACGCTACCGACTGGGGGGTGAGTTCGCCGGAGCGAGCGATTGAAACAGACCCGCCTTCACGCACGACCGGGCACGTCACCCGCGGCCGACGGACCGGACCCCACTTCCGCTTCGGACCGCCGGCGGCCTATTGCAGCGGCCCCGCGCTAACGGCCGAGAGGCGACATAGCGGAAGGAGGGGATGGTCGTTCGGGGTTTCCGGTCGTTCCGCTACAAGGGCATGGCGAGGCTTTGCCAGCGGCGAGAGTTACGCGGCCGCGACAGGCTACGGCCGCTCGGTTTTCGCCAAGAGCGCCTGGCTCCACGGCCGAAACCCGGCCCGCTCATAGAGCTTTGCGGCCTCTGAGTTGTGTGCGAGGACCCCGATCGACCAATAGTGGATGCCGCGGGTGGAAAGGTCGTTTCGTACGGACTCAAGCAGCGCAGTCCCGATGCCCCGCCCGCGGGCGAGATCAAAGACGACCAACGCGTCGACATCACCACGCAGCGGACCGAGATCAAACGTCGGTCCGCCGCCAACCAACCGACACAGCGCAAATCCAAGAAGCTCAAACGATGCCGTGCTCCGGGCGATCATCAAAATCGCCGTGTCGTTCCTGAGCCAGTCTCGGTAGTCGCGGCGCGCTAGCTCCCAGGACTGGTCGGCAGCGTGTACGGGAAACTCGCCGTCGATCAGTTCGCGGTGATGGGAAAGCATCTGCAGCCACAGCGTCTCGAGCCCGTCGATGTGCGCGCTGTCGCCCCGGACGATTTCGAAAGCCATGCCGGCAGCCTACGGCTACATCTCGCGCGACGGCACACGCACCGGCCCACACCCTTCTCCTTCGATCCGCCCAGAAAACAAGAGCAGCAGCGGCTACGTCGTGACCCCTGCGGCGACGATGCGGAAGTGTGACTCGCGCCGCGAGGTGGCTGGAGTCCGTTTCGACGCAGGAGTCGTGGCGGACGATGTCGACGCCCCCACTCGACCTGGCTAGGGCAGAGCCCGTAGGGGCCGAAGGTGGGCGTTTGCGGGCGCGGAGATCCGACCCCAGCAACATGATGTGGATGCCCCCTGGCGGCGACCGGTGACAAAGCAAGAGTGGCGAGCCGCTTCGGGTGCGGCATCGGCTACCTCTACTGAACTGCTCCAATCTCACGGTAGTAGTCGATCGCGCCGGTCTCTTTGAGATCTTCGAGGTGGATCGCTTCGATGTCGAGCGTCACGTCGATCTGATTTGAGACGACAACGCCTCCGCCGGGGAGCTTGTCTTGCCAGGCCACGCCGAACTGGTGGCGGTCGATCCGGGTGCGGGCTTCAAAGCCAACTCGGCGCATCGTCCCGCGGTTCTCCTCGCCCACCCAGAAGGGCGTGGCCCACTCCCCGAGGAACGACACGTCGAGCGGCACCGAGCGCGTCGTGGCGCGGATCGTCAGGTCGGCGTCGGCCCGGAACTGCGTGGGGCCGACGCGCTCGGTGAAGGCGCCGGCGAAGGTGATGCTGGGATGGTTCTCAACGTCGAAGAAGTCGGCGCTACGCAGGTGAGCGTCCCGATCAGGCTCACCGGTCCAGAGCTCGGTGGCGTCCAGGCGGCCTTCAAACCGTGTCTGCATGCAGTCGCCAAGATCGAAGTCAAGTTCTCCCCGCATGTCCTTAAAGAGCCCTCGCACCCAGGTGACCATCATGTGTCGAGCGCGGAACTCGGCTTCGGAGTGGCCGGGCTCGAAGATCCATTTGGCCATCGCTGCACGACTCCAGTCATCAGAAAGTTGAGGGGTCAACAGAATACCATGAGATGGTCGTCTGACCCGTGTGTGGATCGCTGACGCTCTCGGGGGCCAGGTCAGGATCGAGCATGTCCCGACACCGGACGATTGTGTCGATGGGTTCTTTGAAGCTTTCTGGCGGCGGCCCGAGGCGCTGCTTGATCCTGAGGTTCGCGCTTCACAATCAATGTGGGCGCTGCTTGAGCCAGGGGTGGAGCGGCGCATCGTCGACCGGCTCCGCTCTGACCTCGAGTCTGGAGCGTGGGATGCAGACCATGGACAGCTTCGCGGGATGAAGAGCTATGACGGGGCTCTGAGGCTCGTCATAGCCGAGCGGACCTAAGTCGTGGCTCCCCCCGGGCTCGTCACTCCCCCATGGTCGCCTGACCGGCCAGGCGGACCCGGCTGCTGCTGGTGGTCTCCGGCCAACCCGCAGCAGAAGTTCCTGACCGCCATGGATCCGGCGGCGAGGCGCCTGGTGCGTGACGGCGGCAGTCGTGGTGGGCTTGCTGTTTGTCGGGACGCGGACGATACTCGCTGACGCGCGGTGGGTTGCGTCGTGGTTGACGGCGTCAGACCAGCGGCGACACGCGGCGACCCGCCTCTCGCAGACCAGAACCAAGACCCGCGTGACGCGCACCTCACCGTGACCGACCTAGCTGTGCCCCCCCGTCCAGCGCAGCGGCTCTCCGCGGGGCTGCGTGGCGCTGTCATTGACGATCGCGACGGCTCGTTGCCGGCGATGCTTGTCGCGCTGACCGTGCTCGCCGGTGTCGTCGACGCGTCGTCGATCTTGAGGCTTGGCCACGTGTTCGTGGCAACGATGACCGGCAACCTCGTTTTCGTCGGGCTGGCGTTTGCGGGTGCGCGCGGGTTCGCGGTCCTGCCGTGTCTCTTTTCGATCGCTGGGTTCATCCTCGGTGCGCTGGCGGGAGGCAGAGCCTGCCGGGCCGGTCGCTCGCACCGAGCGCGTGCGCTGCGCAACGTGCTCGGCATCAAGCTCGCGCTGGCGGTGGTCGTCACCGCGGTCGTGCTGGTGGTGGGTAGCTACCCGGGGGCGGGCGTTCGCGCTGGGCTGATCGTCATGCTGGCGATGTCGATGGGCGCCCAGCTCGCCGCGATTCGCTACCTCAAGGTCCCGGATCTGCTGACGGTCGTACTCACGCTCACGATCACCGGCGCGCTCACCGAACGTGGGCTCGGGCTCTTTCATCCGGCCGTGCTCCGCCGCGCCATCGCGGTGCTTGCGTTCGCGGTGGGCGCGGTCTCCGGTGGGCTGCTCGTGCTCGACGTCGGACTTGTCGCTGCACTCGGAGTCGGCCTTGCAATTATCGTCGGGGTCGCGGTCGCCGCGCATCGCGCGTCCCGCAGCCGCGACGACTGGACGGCATCGCGCTGATCGACGGCGGACGTCAGCGGACCGGCCTTTGGCTTTCACGGCCTCGACCCAGAGCGCAACTGCTCCGTGGACCGCAGACTACCGACAGAAGACGATTCAAGCGCTACTGATTCCTGCTGTGGAGCCGAGCGCTGCAGGAGGCTGACGGCGGCTCCCGCTCCGTCGCCCACCCGGCCACGACGCTCGTGCTGCTGCTTTAGTGGTTGCTGACCCGTAGGGGAAGCCTGGGGATGCGCCGGTGCCGGTCCGACGTGGCCGGAGCTGCGTGGATGGGGAAGTGAGCGGCGGGGCGCATGACGTGCCGGATCTCCTCGATCCAGCACAGATTTGGGGTTGATCGCGATGGTGCCCTGCCAGACCTTGGGCTGCGCGGCGCGAGCAGTCTCACGTAGCCGCCTCGCTGCGCGTTGCCGACCGCAGTTCGCACGGATTTGACGATTGCCGACCGGAGCGGCTCAGATCGGTTTCGGTGATCGGCATGATCGCTTGCGCAGCGATCATCGGGCGTCAGCTTCCGGCTAGCGCGGCGGTCAGGAGCAGAGCTCTCGCCGACGCTTAAGGATGAGATCGGCGGCACCGTGATGGATCACAGCGATTTCGGCTGTGAGCGTTACGAACCGCCGGCTGGGTCGCGCGCCGGTCTCAGCGGCGAGCCCGCGATGTCGCAGGAGAATCTGGTGGGCGGCGGTGGCGCCGGCGCAGCAGGGTTCTCGCTGGGGTCGCCTGCGAGGAGGTTTGAGCTGATTGTCAGCCAGGCCAGGATCCCGCCGAGCGCGGCCAGAATGGCGCAGGTCACCATCGCGATGTGAAACCCGTGGGTCATTGCCGAGGGGTCATAGAACCGATCGCCGGTGAGGCCTGCGATCAGCGGCAGGACGGCGACCGCCAGGAGGCCGGCCACGCGGGAGACGGCATTGTTGATTCCGGAGGCGATCCCGGAGTGGCGGGAGTCGGCGGCGGCGAGGACCGTCGCGGTGACGGGAGCGATGACCAGGGTCAGGCCGACGCCGAAGACGAGGACAGCGGGCAGCACGCTTGTCAGGTAGCTGTCGCCCGGGTCGATGCGGGTCATCAGCAGCAACCCGGCCGCGATGACCAGCGGGCCCACAGTGAGTGGGATTCTTGGCCCGATGCGTTGCGCGAGGGCGCCTGAGCGGGCCGAGAGCAGCAGCATGAGGACGGTGACCGGGAGCGATGCGGCACCGGCCGCGATCGGCGAATAGCCGAGCGAGATCTGCAGGAAGGAGACAAGCAGGAAGAAAACGCCGCCGAGCGCGGCGTAGACCACGAACGTGACCAGATTGGCAGCGCTGAACTGCCGCGAGCCGAAGATGTCCAGCGGCATCATCGGGCTCGGGGCGCGCCGCTCCCTCACCAGGAAGCCAAGCAGCGCGAGCACGCCCGCGATCCCCCCCAGCAGCACCAGCGGGGAGCTGCCTTTGCCGGGCGCCTCGATCAGGGCATAGGTGGTCCCCCCGAGCCCCAGTCCCGCCAGCACAGCCCCCGGAATGTCAAGGCGCCCGGTAATGGTCGGATCACGGGTCTCGGGGACGTGTCGGCTGGCCATCACCACGACGAACACCCCCAGCGGGAGGTTGATCAAAAAGACCGCTCGCCAGGAGACCGCTCCCACCAGATAGCCGCCCACCAGCGGTCCGATCGCGGCGGCGACACCCCCCAATCCCGACCAGGCGCCAATCGCCCGCGCCCGGTCGCCGGGGCGAAAGCTGGCTTCGATCATCGCCAGGCTGCCGGGGGTCAAAAGCGCGCCGCCGACGCCCTGCGCCAGCCGCGCGAGAATCAGCAGTTGAGCGCTCGGCGCCATCGCGCAAAGCAACGAGGCGATCGTGAACAAGATGGCGCCCGACACGAACGTGCGACGCCTCCCGTAACGGTCGCCGAGCGAGCCGCCGAGCAGGATCAGCGCGGCGAGGGTCAGCAGATAGCCGTTGAGAACCCACTGCAGCGCGCTCGTCGACGCGCCCAGATCGCGACCAATCCTGGGCAAGGCAACATTCACCACCGTCCCGTCAAGAAACACCATGCCCGAGCCCATGACCGCAACCGCCAGCACCCACCGACCGGCCAGACTGCCAAACGCCACCTCTTCCGCCGTCCTCGACCGGTCCTCGGGACCGATCGCAGGCTCTCCAGTGCTCATTGCAGGAAGCATGGCATCCGCTACGCATCCGCATGCCGGGCTGAGCGCCAGGGCGGTCGCAGCCGGTTGGCCTAGAGCCCCGCTCGCGGCACTGTAGGTCAAACCTATGGCCCGGGCAGAGCTCGGCACTGGCAGACGACCGGCGTTCCGGCGAGGCGCTGATCGACCTACCCCCGTCTGAGGAACGGGACATCCGTCGAACGCGCAGCGCCCGCCCCGAGAGGCCCGTGTCCGCACCCGCACACAGACGCGCGAAAGCGACGGAGTGGTGCAACGAAGTGGTACAACGGGCCGCTCAGGCGTCGGGAGCCGATGCCGCAACGCCAGAAAGGTCCTGCTACCGCCGCATCTTTAGAGAGGTGAGCGAGGGTGTGTGGGTTCACGACATATGTCTCAGGTGATAGGTCTCTCATGAGTCGGGACATAGGTCACAGCTAGGCCGGCGGTCGTCGCGGAGGCGCGAGCGGAGCGAGTGCTGGAGCGGCGATCGCCGGTGCGTGGGTGTCCGGGGGTGGGCTGACAGTCGCGGGCATGTCTCATGCTCGCGTTGCTGTCCTGCAAGTCGTTTCTAAGCAGTTGTCGGTCACCGCTGCTGCTGTCGAGTACGGGTTCTCCCGCCGGCATTTACAGCGTCTGCTGGCGCGCTACCGGGAGGGTGGTCTTGACGCGTTGGAGCCACGCTCTCGCCGACCCAGGTCAACCCCGATCGCGACGCCCGAGCACGTCCGTCGGCGGGTGGTTGAGCTCCGATCGCGGCTGAGCGGTGATGGCCTGGACGCGGGGCCGGTGACGATCGGCTGGCATCTCGAGCGAGCAGGTCTCAGGGCGCCGTCAACCTCGACGATCCGTCGGATCTTGCACCAGGCCGGGCTGATCACGCCGGAGCCGCGCAAACGTCCGAGATCGTCCTACACGCGCTTTGAGATGGCTCAGCCGAACGAGATGTGGCAGTCGGACTTCATCCACTGGCGGCTCGCTGACGGGACCGACGTGGAGATCCTGAACTGGCTCGATGACCACTCCCGCTACCTGCTGTCCTGCACCGCCCATCGCCCCGTCCGGGGCGATGACGTGGTCGCCGTTTTCCTAGCGGTCATCGACGATCACGGGCCGCCAGCGAGCACGCTGACTGATAACGGCAGCGTCTACACCTCCCGGTTTACCGGCGGTCGCAACGCGTTCGAATACGTGCTGCCGCTGCTCGGGGTCCACCAGAAGAACGGGTCCCCCGGCCACCCCCAAACCCAAGGCAAGACCGAACGGTTCCACCAGACCCTGCAACGCTGGCTCAGAGCTCGCCCACCGGCCCCCAACATCACGCAGCTGCAGCACCAGCTCGATCAGTTCCGCGAGCACTACAACGAGCAACGCCCCCACCGCGCGCTCCACCGCAGAACCCCAGGCGACGCCTACCGCGCCACCCCCAAAGCCGCCCCCGCGACCAACGGCCACCCCCAAGGCCACTACCGCCTGCGCTACGACCACCTGGACACCAAAGGCAAGATGACGATCCGCCGCGCCGGACGGATGCACCACCTCGGCGTCGGCACCCCCCACGCCCGCAAACGCGTCCTCGCCCTCGCCGACGACCACCAGATCACCGTCACCGAGCTCACCACCGGCGAGGTCCTCTCCACCCACCTCATCCAGCCAAACAAGACCTACTGGCGCAACACCCAACAAGCGCCCGGCCGCTGGCCAAAGCGAGACCTATGACGCGACTCATCAGAGACATATGCCCCGACTCATCACAGAGAGGTGAGCGAGGGGACTCGAACCCCCGACCGCCTGGACCACAACCAGGAGCTCTACCAGCTGAGCTACGCCCAGGGCGGTGGCCACCAATCTACCGGCGCCAATGTCGGTTCGCGCGATGGGCGGTCAGCCGTTGCTCGCGCCCATCGCCGGGGCAACGCTAGAGAAGGCCGATGCACGAGTGAGGCGAGCGTTCGAGTTCACGCCGCTTCTTCCAGCCGAGTCGCTAGTTCCTCCAGATCAAGGACCGATTGATCTGCATCAGGATCCGCGCGAGCAGGGGAACCCCAGCCGTACTCCAGTGGGCGCTCGATGAACGCGCTCCGTAGGCCGGGCATCCGTGCACCCAATCGGCCTCTATGGGTGCCATCAGCTTCGTCTGCGTGAGACCGCTGTCGCTCCACAGACTTGGTCGTGGAGGATGGCCCTCTGCTCAGGGCCCGAACTTGATCACCTGATTGACGAGTGGCTCCGCGAGTGTGGCCTGATGCCGTTTGCCAGGCCGATCTGACATTTTCCGCGTTCGGGCGCCATGCCCGCCCGCACGCGGACCTGGGCGTAGGATCGCTCAGGTTTCTAGTGTCGGTCCTTCTCGTCTATGAAGGTCAACCGCCCCAGTACGTGGCCAGCCAGCTCGATAACAGCCCGGCGACACTGCTTCACGACTACGCGCGTGTGTGGGAGGACTTCGATCCCGCGGAGCGCCTCAGCGCCGAGGACCACATCGCCAGAGCCCGCCGGCGCGCTCGCGGCACCTACCGCGGCTGAGGACTAGAACGGCAGCGCCTCAGGGCGGGCGCGAACCCCCGCGCTGCGAAGGCCGCCATGGAACCCACCGCCCACGCGAGCTGTGTTCCATGTGTGTTCCATGGGCGTTCAGTGCCTCCCGGGTGTCCTGCACAAATCCCCGCAATCCCGCCAAGCCCTCTGTCGGACTCGAACCGACGACCCCTTCCTTACCATGGAAGTGCTCTACCAGCTGAGCTAAGAGGGCGGGCCTGCTACGCCGAAGTTTCGCCCGTCCTCAATTTCCATCAAGCCACCCATGGAACGTTGATGGAACAGTCCGGCGTCGCCAAGTCGCATCAGAGGCTTCATCCTAGCGCCAGCGAGTTGACGCCATTGCGTGCTCGTTAGCGGCGGCTGGCGACTCCCCCTGAGGCCCGAAAGTCATCGACGCGCTGGCCAGCTGGGTCCTGCACCGGCAGCGGGGCTACGTTGAGGAGACGCTGGCGACGTGCAGTTCGCGGGGAGCTCCCGGCGCTCGCAGCCGCCTGCGCCTCCCGCTGTTGAACGCGTTCAGGTCAAGGCGCTCGAGCACGGTGTCCGAGACGAGCACCTGATCGGCCTTGGCGGCCTCGCCGACGCGTGCGGCGATGTTGACGTCGACGCCGAGATAGTCTCCGCCGAGCCTGCGCGGCCGCCCCCAGTGAACCCCGGCTCGCATCTTCGGCCTGTATCCGGCCACCTCGACCTGCGACAGCGCTCCCTGGGCGTGGAGGGCGGCTTCGACTGCCGCCTGTGCGCTGACGAAGCTCGCCATCAGCCCATCCCCGAGACGCTTGACGATCCTGCCGTCGTGGCCGAGGACCGCGCTCTCGGCGGCCATGCCGACCTCACGCAGCAGTTCGAGCGCGGCCGCATCCCCAGCCCGAAGCGCCCACGTGGAAAAGCCGACCAGATCGGTGAACAGCAGCGCCATCTCCAGGTCTCCACGGCCTCTTCCTGCTGCCTCCGACAGCGACTGCCACAGCTGCAAGCTGGCCAATCCCAGCTCCTGGAGCAGGCTCTCACGCTCGGGCGGGGCCATCGCCGAGACCCCGCGCGCCACCACCTCAACCGGCGTCGGCCCGGCCGTTGACAGGGGGTCGCCGAAGCGCTCATCTCCGGGCAGCCGTTGCCGGAGCCGCCGGATCGCCGCCAGCAGCGCCGGCTGAGTATCGATTCGCACGACCGCTTGGCGCAGGCGCGAGATCCGCTCGGTCTCGTCCTGTGCGGCCCGCTCGATCGCATCTCGCTCAACAAGCTCCTCGGTGGACATCGCGCCCGAGCATAGAGCGACCCCGGCGGCGGACGGGCGCGGACGCGGCAGGAGTTGATGGCGGGGGCAGGATTCGAACCTGCGAAGGCAGAGCCAACGGATTTACAGTCCGTCCCCTTTGACCGCTCGGGAACCCCGCCGTGGCCGGAGGATTTTAGGCCGCGGTCCCTCTAGGAGGCGTCCCGGAGCCGCTGCGCCTCCGGCAGCGCCTCCAGCTTCTTCAACGTGTGGGTCTCGATCTGACGGATGCGCTCGCGAGTGACGTTGAACGCGCGTCCGACCTCCTCCAGCGTGTACGGACGCTCGCCGGTGAGACCGAAGCGCATCTCGATCACCTCGCGCTCACGCTCGGGCAATGCAGCCAACGCGCGGCGCAGGTTCTCGCAGCGGAGATGCTCGGCGGCGAGCTCGAACGGCGACTCCGCAGTGTGGTCCTCGACGAAGTCGCCGAGGGCGGACTCGTCCTCCTCGCCCACAGGCTTCTCCAGCGACACCGGCTGCTGGGCCATCCGCAGCACATCACGCACCTCGAGCACCGTGATCTGCAACTCCGCGGCGATCTCCAGCGGAGTCGGCTCCCGGCCCAGCTGCTGCACCAGCTGTCGCTCGACATGGACGACCTTGTTGAGCTTCTCGACCATGTGGACGGGAATGCGGATCGTCCGGCCCTTGTCGGCGATCGCGCGCGTGACGGCCTGGCGGATCCACCAGGTGGCATAGGTGGAGAACTTGTAACCCCGGCGATAGTCGAACTTCTCCACGGCGCGGATCAGGCCCATCGATCCCTCCTGGATCAGGTCCAGGAACGTCAGGCCGCGGCCGAGATAAGACTTAGCGATCGACACCACCAGTCGCAGATTGGCCTCGATCATCTGCTGCTTGGCGGCCATGTCGCCCCGCTCGATCCGGCGCGCCAGCGCCACCTCCTGCTCGGCGGTGAGCAGGCTCACCCGCCCGATCGAACGTAGGTACAGCCGCAGCGAATCGAGGCTCGGCTCGACCGTCAGGTCGACCTCCACCTTCTTGCTCTGCCCGGGCTGCGACTCGGGCGCCTGGGTGGCGCCAGCCTCGACGCTCCCGCCTTCAGAGCGAGCCAGGCGACCGTCTTCGCCCACAACCTCGATCCCGTGCTCGTCGAGGTAGCCGTGAAGCTCCTGCAGCTGCTCCTTGGTGACCTCTACCTCCTCCAGGCAGGCCTCGATCTGCGCGAACGTCAGCATCCCGCGCTCCAGCCCCTCGGCGATCAGTGGACGTAGCTCATCGAGCTCGGCGATGGGTGCCTCATCGGTCAGCAGCACGATTCCCTCGTCGCTCACGACCGCCTGCTCCTCTCAGATGCAGCTTCAGAGCCCACCCGAAGGGTGCGACTCCCTCTCTCAACTCTCCCACGGAGACGGCGAGTGATACCACAATCAGGAGCCAGGGCCAATGCGCCGGATGCTCGGAGGGCCGCCGCTCTACCCTTCATAGGCGATGGCTAGCAAACAGATGAGCCCCGTTGTCGGTCACGACGTGCAGGCGCAGGCACCCAGGATCCCGATCAGCCTGTCCCGTGTCGGGGTCACCGGAGTGGAGAAGATCATCCGGCTGCGCCAGGAGGGCCGCGAGCAGCTGTTCTCGGCTCGCTTTGAGTGCGTCGTCGATCTCGGGGCCGATCAGAAGGGCGCGCACATGTCGCGTTTTGAGGAAACCGTAAACGAGGCGATCGGACAGGTCGTGCTCAGCGAGGTGCCGTTCAAGGCCGAGACGCTGGCCGAGCACATCGCGGCTCTGGTCCGCGAGCGACAGCGGGCCCGGCGCGCCGAGGTGACGGTGAACGCTCGCTTTCCCGAGCACAAGTCGGCGCCGGTCTCAGGCACTACCACCCAGGAGATCTACACCCTGCACGGATCCGCGGTGTGCACCGAGTTGGGAACCCGACGACTGGTCGGCGTCACCGCCCAGGGCATCACCGCCTGCCCGTGCGCACAGGACCTGGTGGCGGAGAGCGCGGCCGAGCGTCTGCGCGGCGAGGGCTTCAGCGACGATGAGACTGATCGGATCTTGGCCGCGGTGCCCGTCGCCACCCACAACCAGCGTGGGCTGGGAACGCTACACATCGGCTGCACCGAGCTGTGTCAAGACGAGATCGACGCGAGCACCCTGCTGGCGATCGTCGAATCCTCGATGTCTTCGGAGATCTACGAGTTGATGAAGCGCGTCGACGAGGCGCAGGTAGTCGAGAAGGCCCACCGCCGGCCCCGGTTCGTCGAGGACTGCGTGCGGGAGATGATCGGCGGCGTGATCGAGGCCTTCCCCAACCTCGATGACCGCGCGTTCGTCTCTGCCAGCCAGGTCAACCTAGAGACGATCCACCAGCACAACGTGGTCGCCGAGCGGTTCGGCACGCTAAAGGAGATCCGGGGCGAGTACGCGAGCGGAGTGCCCTCAGCGGTTCACACCAGCCGGCGGGCTTGGCTGGACACGACGGCGTGACAGGCCGAAGAAGTAGTCCGCGCCCGAGATCACGGTCACCAAGACGGTGAGGTAGACCAGCGCGCTGACCCACAGCGGTCGGTCGTGGACCGCGATCAGCACCAACACCATCGCCACCTGAAGCCCAGTCTTGGCCTTTCCGAACATGCTTGCCGAGATCACGACCCCCTGGCCGGCGCCGGCGGCCACCCGGAGCACGGTAACCGCGAACTCGCGGGCGATGATCACCATCGCCACCCACGCCTGCAGACGCGCGAGCGAGACGAGGGCGATCAGCGCCGCGACGATCAACAGCTTGTCGGCGATCGGGTCCATCAACTTGCCGAACGTCGTCACCCAGTTGCGCGAGCGCGCGAGATAGCCGTCGATCGCGTCAGTCAGTGACGCGGCGACGAACACGATCGCCGCCAGCAGATCACCGTCGCCAGTCTTCTCCAGCAGCGCCACCACCAGCACTGGCACCAGCAGGATGCGCACGACCGTGAGGACGTTGGGAAGGTTGAGCGGGACCATCGGGCGCGGCTAAAGCTAGCGGAGCCATAGCCCGCACCGTTGAGGCAGCTGTCACTGGCTCAGGCGTCGGAGTGCTGATCGGTGTCGCCGAGCGGCGAATCATCGTCCGACGGCGCGGCGGGCAGGCTGTCGGCGGCGGGACTTTCCGAGCCACCTTCGGCACCGGGCTCCTCGGGGCGATCCTCGGGAGCGTCTTCTTCATAATCCTGCTTGGGGGCTTCGCTCATGGATCTCTAGCTACCCCCCGAAGATGGCGGGAAACGATCATCATCCACGGAGTGCGTGCCCAGTTGTTGGTCCAGCCACGCCTCCCGCTGCAGGACGCCGAGCTGCCGGATCCGGTTCCGGCGCCAGGTCAGCTGCTGCTGCGGGTCAGAGCCTGCGCGGTCTGCCGCACCGATCTGCACCTGCGTGACGCCGAGATCGAGGTGGGCAAGCTTCCGGTGGTTCTCGGACATCAGATCGTCGGCATCAGCGAAGACGGCCGCCGGGTTGGCGTTCCCTGGGTTGGCTGGACCTGCGGCCAGTGCCGCTATTGCCGTTCCGGCCGTGAGAACCTCTGCCCGCGAGCGCTGTTCACCGGTCGCGACCGGGACGGCGGCTTTGCCGAGTTGACCGTCGCCGACGAGCGCTTCTGCCTGCCGTTGCCTGATGGCATGGCCGATCAGCAGGTGGCGCCACTCCTGTGCGGCGGGTTGATCGGCTACCGGGCGCTGCGGCTAGCCGGCGATGCGCGGCGGCTGGGGCTGTACGGCTTCGGCTCGGCCGCGCACATGATCTGTCAGGTCGCGGTCCATCAAGGGCGGGAGGTGTTCGCCTTTACCCGCGCTGGCGACGAGCGCGCGCAGGCGTTCGCGCGCGGGATGGGGGCCGTCTGGGCTGGCGCCGGCGATCAACCGCCTCCCGAGCCGCTCGATGCCGCGCTGATCTTCGCGCCCGCCGGGGCGCTCGTGCCCCAGGCGCTGAAGGTCCTCGCGCCGGGCGGGACGGTCGTCTGCGCCGGGATCCACATGTCCGACATCCCTTCGTTCCCTTACGCTCACCTGTGGCAGGAACGGACGATCCGCTCGGTGGCCAACCTCACCCGTGACGACGGTGAGGAGCTGTTGGCACTGGCGCCCCAGGTGCCGGTTCAGACGAGGGTCACGAGCTACCCGCTCGCTCGCGCCGAGCAGGCGCTGTCGGACCTGCGGGCGGGAGCGTTCGAGGGCTCGGCGGTGCTCGTGCCGGAGACCGCGGCCGGGCCGGAGCCGCGCTCAAGCTAGGGTTAGGGCATGCCTCTCATTCCCATGGTGATCGAGCGGACCGCGCGTGGAGAGCGTGAGTTCGACATCTACAGCCGACTGCTCAACGAGCGCATCATCTTCCTGGGCACCCCGATCGACGACACCATCGCCAACCTCGTCGTCGCTCAGCTGCTGCACCTGGAATCCGAGGACCCGGACAAGGACATCTCGATGTACATCAACAGCCCCGGGGGGTCGATCTACTCGGGACTGGCGATCTACGACACGATGCAGTTCATCAAGCCCGACATCCAGACGATCTGCGTCGGCATCGCGATGTCGATGGGCTCGCTGCTGCTGACCGGCGGGGCCACAGGCAAACGCTTCTCGCTGCCCAACAGCCGGATCCTGATCCATCAGCCCTCAGCCGGCTTCGAGGGCCAGTCGACCGACATCGAGATCCACGCCCGGGAGATCCTCAACATTCGCGGCCGGATCGATCAGATCTACGCTCAGCACACCGGACAGCCGCTGGAGCGCGTGCACGACGACATGGAGCGCGATCGCTTCTTCAAGGCCGATCAGGCGGTGGAGTACGGGCTCATCGACCGCGTGATCCATAGCCACTGAGCTCGGTCCCGCCGAGCCCGGTCATGTGGCCGGAGCACGGCGGATCCGACCCGATCCCTCGCCGCGGGTCTTCTCCGGCTCGGGCATGACTGGGCGAGTGAGCGCCCAGAAGATCATCAACGCGCCGAAGATCAGCATCCCGATCCCGGTCCAGAGGTTGACGTTGATCCCGGCGGCCTTGGTCTTGACGTGGGTGGAGCCAACGATCCCGACCACGGTGAGGATCAGCCCGTAGAGCACGAACAGGCCCCCGATCAGACGCCGGATGTCGAAGCGATTCGCGGTCTTCGCCGCCTCGATCTCCTCCTCGTCGGTGCGGCCGGTCGGCGGCAGCCCCTCGTGCTCCCCCGAGGCTCCGGGAACCCCGAACGGCCGTTCACTTGATGACACGAGCGGCTCCTGACGTTGGGGTGGGGATCGCCATTAGATGAAGATGATGTTGAGGACGACGAGAATCGCCAGGGCCACGCCGCCGAGCAGGGCCGGGGAGCGCCACCAGAGCTTGTCGCGCGGGTCGGCGTTCTCCTCCTCCTCCTCGGCGCGCGTGAGCCCCCACACGAGACCCCGCAGCTCCTCCGTCGGTTTCGGGCGGGTGACCAGCGACACCACCACCAACACGACAGCATCGACGATGAACGCAATGATCGCCTGCCAGAAGCTCGCGCTCAGCGCCGAGCCGAAGTGGAAGATCGTGTGGTAGGCGTTGAGGCGATTGACGCCATAGGCGGCCGCGGTCCCGGCGACGAGGCTGCAAAAACCTCCCCAGGCGGTGGCGCGGCGCCAGAACATCGCGATGATGAAGGTGGCGAACAGCGGGGCGTTGAAGATCGAGAACAGCGTCTGGATGTAGTTCATGATGTTCGAGTAGCCCTTGGCGATGAACGCCGTGAGTATCGAGATCAGGATCCCGCCGATGGTGATCAGGCGACCGGCGCGCAGGTAAAACGCCGAGTCGCGATCCTTGGCGAAGTAGGCCTGCACCAGGTCATAGGTGACGACGGTGTTGAACGCGGTCACGTTGGCCGCCACCCCGGCCATGAACGCCGCGATCAGCCCGGTCACCGCGATGCCGAGCATGCCCTCAGGCAGGTAGATGCCGATCAGTTGCGGAATCGCGGTGTTGTACTGCAGGTTGACGCTGCTGCCGCCGAGGCCCTTGACGGTGACCACGGCGATCAGTCCCGGCAGGATGATGATCGCCGGCAGGAAGATCTTGGGGTAGGCACCGATCAGGGGCGTGCGCCGTGACGCCGACATGTTGCGGGCCGAGAGCGCGCGCTGGACCTCGGCGAAGTTGGTGGTCCAGTAGCCGAAGCTGAGCACGAAGCCGAGCCCGAACACGATACCCACCCAGTCGGAGGCCAGCGGGTTGGTGACGTGATGGATGCCCAGCCCCCGCCAGGCGTGCAGACCGGGGGTGCCAAGCGGCTTGAAGTGCTTGATCTTTTCGGTCAGGCCGTGAATCCCCCCCACGCTGTGGAGGGCCACCAGGGTCAGCGGCAGCAGGCTGGCGACGATCACGAAGAACTGCAGGACCTCGTTGTAGATCGCCGAGGTCAGCCCGCCCAGGGTGATGTACACCAGCACCATCGCCGCCGCAACCAGGATCGCGGTCGCCACCGACCAGCCGAGCATCAGGTGGATGATCAGGGCCAGCGCGAACAGGTTCACGCCCGAGATCAGGACCGTGGCCACCGCGAACGTGGCCGCGTTGAAGGCATGGGTGGCCTCGTTGAAGCGCAGCCGCAGGTACTCGGGCACCGAACGGACCTTGGCGCCGTAGTAGAAGGGCATCATCACCAGCCCCAGGAACACCATCGCCGGAACCGCGCCGAGCCAGTAGTAGTGAACCGCGGCCACACCGTACTGGGCGCCGTTGGCGGCTTGGCCGAGGATCTCCAGCGCGCCCAGGTTGGCGGCGATGAACGCCAGCCCGGTGATCCAGGCCGGGAGCGAGCGCCCGGACAGGAAGAAGTCGAGATCGCTCTTGATCGCCAGCCGGGCCACGAACCCGATCCCCAGCACGACGACGAAGTAGATCGCCAGAATTACGTAGTCCAGCGTGCTCGGATGAAGTCTCAGCAAGACGTGGAACCTCCTCTCAAGCTGCCCTCTACCCCGTGATCAGGAACTTCTACACGACCTTGTGCTCAATCTTGCCCAGACTGTCTATCTCGATGCGCACGGTGTCACCGGATTGGAGGAAACGGGGGGGATCGAAACCCATGCCAACGCCGCTGGGCGTGCCGGTCAGGATCAGGTCTCCGGCCACGAGGGTGCAGGTCTGGGCGATGAACTCGATCAGCTCCCCGCACGCGAAGATCAGGTCCGAGGTGCGACTGTCCTGGCGCAGCTCTTCGTTGACCCAGGTGCGCAGGCCCAGGTCCGCCGGATCGGGAACCTCTTCGGCGGTGGTGATCCACGGCCCCAGCGGGCAGAACGTGTCCGCGCCCTTGGCTCGGGTCCACTGCGGTTCACGTCCCTGCAGGTCCCGGGCGGTAACGTCGTCGGCGATGCAGTAGCCGGCCGCCTCTCCGCCGGCGCCGATCACGATCGTGAGTTCGCCCTCGTAGTCCAGGCGACGCACCACCTCCGGGCAGCGCACCGGGCCGGCGGGTGGCGCCACCGAGCCCCGGACCTTTACGAACACGATCGGCACCTCGGGCCGCTGTCCGCCGGTCTCGGCCACGTGGGCGGCGTAGTTGAGCCCGATCGCGTAGATCGTGCCCGGATCCGGCACGGGGGCCAGCAGCGTGACCTCCGAGAGCGGCCACGTCCGATCGTCGCGCTGGGGGCGAACGCCGGCCAGCACGTCGCGGACGCTCACGCCCCCGGCGAAGGCGTGGACGCGGTCTTCGACCACCTCGCCCGCCACCGGATCGCCAGCGGTTCCGGCCGCCCGGAATGTGGCCAGCTTCACGGTCCGGCGCTCACCGTCACATCGCTGGCCTCCACGTGGGTCACCGGCAGACCCAGCCCCCGCGCCTTGCTGATGAGGTCGAGTTTTAACCAGCGCGAGATGCCCAGCGGCAGCGTGGAGATGATGATCTCGTCATAGCTGCCAAGGTTGATCGCGTCGTGGATCGCCATCAGCGGCTCGGAGTCGCCGATAATGCCCTTGACCTCGGCGCCGGCCGCCTCTGAGAGCCTGGGCAGCGCCTGCGCCAGTACCCGCTCGGCGTCGTCTCCCCCCGCGTCCTGCGGGTCGACGACCCTGTGCATTCCGTGGGCCTGCCGGGGGACGACGAGGTGGAACTCGGCTGCTCCGTCACGAGCACGTTCCCGCACCGCGTTCAGCAGCGAGGCGGTTGCCGCCGTCTGGTGGGCGACGACGAGGACCTGGGCCGGCTCTGACATGTGACTCACCTCCGGCAGACGAAGCGAATGCTCAGCCACACGAGTATCTCACTCCGAGACCGCCGGGGGCAACGGCCGCTCAGGCGCCGGTCATCAACGGCAGCCGCTGCTGGCCGCGCGGAGGATCGAGGGCCAGCAGCTGCGGCACGCTGACCAGGCCGTAGTGGAGCCGGCGCAGTCCCCTGATCACTGCCGGGAGCGCCGCCACCGTCTGGCTGCGGTCACCGCCCCCGTCGTGCATGATCACGATCGCTCCTGGCGTAGCGTGGGACAGGACTCCGGCGACGATCGCCTTGACGCCGGGACGTCGCCAGTCTCCGGGATCGACCGACCACAGCACCATCAGCATGCGCAGGCTGTGTAGCACGCTCAGGGTCACGCGATCGTACTCGCCGTAGGGGGGGCGGAACAGGCGCGGGAGCGGCGCCCCGAGGTGCTGCACGGCGGCGGCGGCGCCACCGATCTGCGCCGCCTGGCCGCCGGCCGCAAGCCGCACCAGCCAGGCATGGTTCTCGGTGTGGTCGCCGACGGTGAAGCCGTGCCGGAACTCATCCCGCAGTCCGGCGGAGAAGTAGCGCAGCTGCTGACCGACGATGAAGAACGTCGCCGGCACGTGCATCCGGACCAGGATTCCGACCACGGCTCCGGTGTACGGGCTAGGCCCGTCGTCGAAGGTCAGCGCGATCAGCCGGCGTTGGCGACCGCCGGAAGTGACGAACGGGGTGTAGCCGAGCACGCGCTGCACCCCGCGATCGTCGGCGGGAGCCGGCCGCGATCGCGGGGGAGAGACGAGCCCAGCGTGCGGCGGCGATGGCCGCCGCGCCTTCACAGCGGGGTTGGGGTTTCGCGTCCTCGCGCTGGGACCATGTGAGCCACCACCCGCGGCGCCGATCGCCAGCGCCACCAGGCCGGCGACGAGCAGGAGCAGCAGAATCACCAGGGGCGGCCGCGATCGGCGTCGACGACCGCGGATCAGTGGGGACGTGTAGCTCACCGCGCCGGCAGGTTAGCGCCCGTCCGCAACCGCTCGTGAACGGACGACCAGCCTGCCCGAGGGCCGCCCCCAGCGGCGCTCCTTGTCTGCGACCGGGGGTCTCTACGCCAGGCGCGCGGCCAATGACCGCGCGCCCATGTGCGCGATCGCCTGGATCGAGATCTGCGGATTCACGCCCGAGGCGGTCGGGAATGCGGAGCCGTCGAACACGTACAGGTCTTGGACCTCCCAGGTCTGGCCGCCGGGGTCGCAGGCTGAGGTGGTGCGCGAGCCGCCCATGCGGGCCGAGCCCATGATGTGAAAGGAGCCCAGGTGCACCTGGCCTGGGCCGTAACCGGCAGCGTCGGCATCGACCATGAACTGCTGTCGGCTGCCGGAGCGTCCAGGCTGGTAGGAGACCCATTTCGACTGAGAGCTGAAGATGCGCCTGGCTCCCGCGGCCTCCAGGATCTGCGCCGCGCCGTCGATCCCGGTGCGAAGGTGGCCAGCGTCGAACTGTGACAGCCGGTAGCGAACCACCGGCTCGCCGTCACGGCCCACTCGGACCTCGCCGCCATCCCGGTCACGCAGCAGCACACCCATGGGCACGGTGCTCGAGAGCCCCTCCATCAACCCGAAGTGCTCCCGCGAGCCACGCCAGGGGGCAAAGCCGATGAACAGGTGAGGATGGTTGGCCGCGGTCTCGTACTTGAGCCCGTAGCCGTCGTGCAGGTCCCGGTGCTGGTCTGAATACAGCGCCTGCATCACGCCTTCCCAGGGCTTCAGCTCCTCGTCGAAGACCCCAAAGACCGTCGCGGCCGGGTGCAGCATCAGGTGCTGGCCAATGTTCTCGTTGTCCAGGCCGGATCGACGCAGGAGCGCCGGGGTGTGGATTGCCCCGCAGGCGGCGATCACCGCCCGGGCGCGGACGCTCACCTGATGGCCCTCGAGCGTTCGCCCGGTGATCCCCCGGGCCGCGCCGCGATCGATCAGCACGCGCTCCACCCGTGTCCGCACGATCATCCGCGCCCCTGCCGCCTGGGCGTCGGCAAGCCAGGTCTTGACTCCCGACTGCTTGGCCCCGACCCGGCAGCCCAGGCCGCAGTAGCCGCACTCCTTGCCCTGAACGCAGTGGCGGACCCCGCGGGGCATGGCGTCGACGTGCCAGCCGAGCTTGACGCAACCCTCCTGGAGCTTCTGCTCACGCGTGGAAGGCTGGTTGTGCTCCTGGTTGACTCCCAGCCGCTCGCATACCGCGTCCAGTGCCTGGGTGTACTCCGGGCCGGCGAAGGCAGGCACGCCGTTGTCTGCCCATTCGCGCCGGATCTCGTCTGGAGTGCGGAACGAGGTGCTGTAGTTGACCACGGTTCCCCCGCCCAGGCACGAGCCGGCCAGCAGGGTCACGCTGTGGTCGTGACTGGCGGCCGGCGCCCCCATATAGAAGCCGGTCAGCGCGGTTCGCTCGGAGCCGTCGAAGTCGGCGTCGTCGTAGTAGTCGCCGGACTCGATCACGATCACGTCGAGGCCCGCTGCGGCCAGAACGCCGGCGGCAGCGCCTCCGCCGGCGCCGGAGCCGACGATGACCACGTCGCACTCCAGGCGCGCCTCGCCCTCCACCGGGGTCATGTGCAGTGACTTGGAGGGCGCCTGCGGCAGCGCTCCCAGGGGACCGTCGTAGCCGATCGCCTCCCATGCCGGATTGCCGGTGCCGTCGACGCCCGGGAGCATGTAGTAGAACAGCAGCGCGGCCTTGCGCAGAGCTTCGAACACCGCGCGCCGCTGGGGGGAGCGCGAGTCGGCCCAGGAGAGCAGGACACGCTCGCGCTCGTGATGGGACAGGGCGCTGAAGCGCTTGAGCCCGGCTCCTCCGAGTGCGGCGAGCGCGGGGTTGTCCCACAGCGTCAGCAACGTGGCCAGCTGCTTGCGCTCTGCTTCACGCGGATTGAGCGCCACCGCCGCCAGCACAGCGTCGGCGACGCCCAGTTCCCGGGCCGCGGGCACAGCGCCCGCTGGCGGGCAGAACGTATCGCAAATCTCCTCCAGCGCTCGGCGTTGACGCGAGGTGAGCTCCATCACCTGAATCCTCTCAGCTGGGGCTCGGCGCCGCCACGGTTCCCAGCCGCCACCCGATCACGACAGCCGGTACTCGCCGCGCGCGACGATCACCGCATTGCCTCCGACGGTCACCCGTTCGATCCGCTCGGGGCCGCCGTCCACCTGCGCGTAGAGCACCGACGGCCGCCGGATCTCCTCACCCTGACGGATCCTGATCCGCGTCCCGAACCGGATCCGCCCGTGGCAGGCGAGATGAACCGCCAACGGCCCCGCCGCCGAGCCGGTGGCGGGATCCTCGGCCACGCCCAGGCCGGGAGCGAACATCCGTGTCCTGACCTGATCATCGGCGCCGGCAAAGCAGCTGACGCCGAGCGCGCCGAGGCGGCTCAGGCGCCCGAGGTCGGGCGCCAGCGCGCTGACCTCCTCCTCGGTTTCCAGCGCCACGTAGACGTGAACGGGGCCATTGCGGTAGGCCTGCACCGGCAGCGCCGGTTTGGCGACGCCGAGCGCGCCGAGCAACTCGTCGGTCTGCGGCCAGGGCTCCGGCACCGGCACCGGCTGCTCCATCTCCCCGAAGGCGACCACCCCGTCGCGACGCTCGAGCTTCACCGGCACCGTCCCCGCCCCGGTCTTCAGGCAGACAACCGAGTCCTCCAGCGGCTGCCCGAGCACGAACGCGGTCCCCAGCACCGGATGGCCGGCGAACGGAAGCTCGGCTGTGGGGGTGAAGATCCGGATCAGCGCCTGCCCGTCGTCACGCTGGAGCACGAACACCGTCTCGGACAGGTTCAGTTCCCGCGCCGTTCGCTGCATCTGGACGGTGTCGAGTTCACCGGCGTCCGGGAACACCGCCAGCTGGTTGCCCTCCAGCGGCGTGTCGGTGAACACGTCGGCGATCACATAGCGATGCGTCATCTCTCCGCCAGCTCCAGCAGAGCGGTGACGGTTGTCCAGTTGCGGGCGGTCACGCTCACCCCCAGCTGCCGGCTCGCTAAGGCGCTGGCTAAGCGGGAGCGCTGCACGCCGGCCGGATGCCAGGCGTAAACCTCGCGGCCGATGATCTCCACCCGCTCGGGCTCGGTCGCCAGCTTGCGCAGCCGCGCCGTCGCAAGCTCGTCCAGCGAAGCGGAGAGAAAGCTGACCTGATAGCGCTTGGGGTTCTCCACCACGTCGCGCAGCGGGTTGGCGGCCACGACTTCCGCTAGCTCGGCCGCGGTGCGCACCAGGACCGGCACCTGCAGCTGAAACCAGGAGGCGATACGTTCCTGCAGCTCACGCTCGAGCTCCCGGGGCCCCAGCTCGCTGGTGAGCACGATGTTGCCGCTCTGCAGGTAGGTGGCGGGCTCTTCGTAGCCGGCGGCAGAGAGCCGCTCGCGCAGCGCCGGCATCGAGATCCGTTGGTGCGACCCGAGATTGATCCCGCGTAGCAGGCCGACCTGTCGATCCGCCATCAGAACAGCGGCTCCTGACCGGGAACCGTTGCCCCCGTGCGTGCTCCCGGTGGGCTCTGGCCCAGCGCCAGCGCCAGGTCGCGGGCGATCGCGGCTTCCGAGCGGGAGGCGATCAGCGCCTCTTCGATCCCTTCGACGTGGACCAACGTCCGGCGCCCGTCGCCACGATCGGGTCCCTCCAGCGGCACCAGCGCGTAGATACGGTCGGCACGGACGAACTTACCGTAGCCGAGCGAAACCAGTGGGGCGGTGCGCGCCATTCCCTTCAATCGTATGGGCCTACGCGGCGTGCCGCCGGCGCACCTCGCTCAGTCGTCGAGGATCACACCGAGCCGGCGCTCGAGCGCGTCGCCCAGCTCCTGACGCATCGATCCGGGCTCAAAGCGCTCAACCAGGGCCGACAGGAAGCCCTCGATCACCAGCCGCTTGGCCGTGCCCTCGGTAAGTCCCCGGGAGCGAAGGTAGAACAGCTGCTCGGGATCGACCTGGGCCACCGCCGCGGCGTGGGTGCAGCGTACGTCGTTGGCCTGGATCTCCAACCCGGGTATGGCGTCGGCATGCGCGCGCTTTGAGATCAGCAGATTGCGGGATTCCTGGAAGGCGTCGGTCTTCTGAGCGCCGGGATCGACGATGATGTTTCCCTTCCAAACGGCGCTCGAGCGACCCTGCAGCACCCCCCGGAAGGCAAGATCAGAGGTGGTGTGGGGGGCGGCGTGCTCCTGGGTCGTATCGAAGTCGATGTGCTGGCGGCCATGGCTGGCATAAGCGCCCGTGACCCGTGCATCGGCACCCTCGCCGCCAAGGCGCGTCTCCATCCGCACCCGTCCGCGCGCAGAGCCGAAGCCCAGGGCAACCCAGTCCAGGCGGCCGTTGCGCGCGATCTCCGCCCGCTGGGTGCCGAACACCCAGCTGCGCTCGGATAGCGACTGTCCGCAGACGTAGCGCAGCCCGGCGTTGTCGCCAACCACCAATTCGGTGACGACGTTGAACACGCCGTCGAGATCCTCGGTGCCAGAGAGGTATTGCTCCCAGACCTCTGCCTGGGCCCCGGGCTCGAGCACGATCAGCGTCCGGTGGTCCAGCTCGGTGCGGCTCTGGGATTGAATCGAGGTCAGCAGCAGCGGGCGCTCCAGCGCCACCCCACGAGGGACATAGACGAAGGCGCCACCGCCCAGGCTGGCGTCGTTGCGAGCCACGAACAGGTCGGCCTGGTCGCTGACCACGGATCCCAGATGACGTTCCAGCAGCTCGCCGTGACGCTCAGCGGCCTGCTCCAGTCCGAGCACGATGACGCCCTCGGGCAGTTCCCCCGTGACCGTGACGTCGCTGCCGTCGAGCTGGCGCAGCTCGATCGGCTCCGGGGGGGTGAACAGCGGCTCCGCGTCGATGCGATCCGGATCCACCGGTGCCGGCGCGTAGGCCTCCAGATCCAGCTCGGAGATGTCGGTGAACTCCCAGCCCGGCCGGCCTTTGAAGCTCGGCAGCTCCAGGCGCTCGATCAGCTGGGTCGCCCGCCGGCGGCGCTCGGCCAGCAGGCCACTAGCCAATCGAGCCCTCCATCTGCAGCTCGATCAGTCGGTTCATCTCCACCGCGTACTCCATCGGGAGCTCCTTGGTGATCGGCTCGATGAAGCCGTTGACGATCAGCTTCGATGCCTCCTCCTCGGGGATGCCGTGGGAGCGGAGGTAGAACAGCTGGTCCTCGCCTACCTTGGAGACCGTCGCCTCGTGGCCGACGTTGACGTCGTCCTCGCCAATTCTGATCGTCGGATAGGTGTCAGAGCGCGACTGCTCATCGAGCAGCAGCGCGTCGCAGACCACCTTGGAGCGGGCGCCGTGGGCGCCCTTGGCGATCTCCAGCAGCCCGCGGTAAGAGCCGCGGCCGCCGTCCTTGGAGATCGACTTGGCGAAGATGTTCGAGGTCGTGTTGGGAGCGGCATGGATGATCTTGCCGCCGGCATCCTGATGCTGGCCCTTGCCGGCGAACGCGATCGACAGGATCTCCCCGTGGGCCCGCTCGCCCAGCAGGTACACGCTGGGGTACTTCATGGTCAGCTTCGAGCCCAGGTTACAGTCGACCCACTCCACCGTCGCGTCCTCGTGAGCGACCGCCCGCTTGGTCACCAGGTTGAAGACGTTCGCCGACCAGTTCTGGACCGTCGTGTAGCGAATCCGGGCCCCCGGCTTGGCGATCAGCTCGACGACCGCCGAATGGAGGGATGATGCGCTGTAGGTCGGAGCGGTGCAGCCCTCGACGTAGTGCACGTAGGAGCCCTCGTCGGCGATGATCAACGTCCGCTCGAACTGACCCATCGATTCGGTATTGATGCGGAAGTAGGCCTGCAGCGGCATCTCGACGTGCACCCCAGGCGGCACGTACACAAACGATCCGCCCGACCACACGGCGGAATTGAGCGACGCCAGCTTGTTGTCGTTGGGCGGGATGATCGTGGCGAAGTACTCGCGCACGAGGTCCTCGTGCTCCCGCAGCCCCGAGTCCATGTCCATGAAGATCACGCCCTGCTTCTCGAGGTCCTCACGCACCTGGTGGTAGACCACCTCGGACTCGTACTGGGCGCCGACGCCGGAGAGGAACTTCCGCTCGGCCTCGGGAATCCCGAGCCGGTCGAAGGTGTTCTTGACGTCTTCGGGCACGTCGTCCCAAGAACGCTCGGCCCGCTCGGAGGCGCGGACGAAGTAGTGGATGTCGTCATAGTCGACCTCGGCCAGCATCGGCGAGCCCCAGGTTGGCTGCGGGCGCGAGAAGAAGTGATCGAGCGCCTTGAGGCGGAAGTCACGCATCCACTGCGGTTCGGCCTTGAACTCCGAGATCTTGGCGACGATCTCCCGGCTGATTCCCTTGGGTGCCTTGTACAGGTAGTTCTCGGCGTCGTGGAAGCCGTAGCGCTCGGTGTAATCGGCGTTGATGTCGCGCAGCTGATCGTTCTCGCTCAGCGGCGCGGCCAGGGGAACCGTCGTCTCGGGAGTAGCCACTACTCCACCTCCAGCTTGATCTTCTGGTCTTCGATGAGCACCGGGAAGGTGTCCACCGCTACGTACGCGGGCAGGGTCTTGGGCGTGCCAGTCTTCAGGTCAAAGAGCGAACCGTGGCGTGGGCACTCGATCGTGCACGCGATCTGATCCAGCTCGCCCTCCACCAGCGGGCCGTTGTCATGGGAGCACCGATCCTCGATCGCGTAGATCGTGCCGGCGCAGTTGAACACGCCGATCTCCAGGTCCTCCCACTGCACCAGGCGAACATCCCCGGGGGCAAGTTGGTTCTGGGAGCAAATTTCGATGATCTCAGGCACGTAAGTCCTAGCGGGGGGATCGGATTTCTAGTGGGATCATAGCGATCACCCTCCCCCGCACCGGCGTTGCACCAGCATCCCGGGCCGGCTCCCGCGATCTCAGGACTTCGCCGTCGACGGTGGGCAGCTCAGCTCCCGGCTGCCTGGGGATCGGCGGCGGACGCCGCTCGCGCTCGCGCCTGACCATCCCCGCCTCGTCCGTCATCTCCGGTCGCCAGCCGGCTGCGGCGCACCGAGTAGGTGAAGTAGATGATCAGCCCCACCGCCATCCAGATGACGAATCGCACCCAGGTGGTGCTCTGGAGGTTGAGCATCAGCCACAGTGAGGCCAGCACCGAGAGGATCGGGACAACCGGCACCAGCGGGGTCCGGAACGGACGTTCGAGGTCGGGGCGCGCCCGGCGCAGGAAGATCACCCCGATCGACACCAGCACGAAAGCGAACAGCGTGCCGATGTTGACCAGCTCGCTCAGCGTCTTCAGCGACAGGAAGAAGGCGAGCGCGGCCACCACCACGCCCGTGATCAGCGTCGTCCGGTACGGGGTCCCGAACCGCTGCGACAGCGTGGAGAACACCGGCGGCAACAGCCGGTCTCGGCTCATGGCGAAGAACACCCGGCTCTGGCCCATCAGCAGGACCAGGATCACCGAGGTGATCCCGCACAACGCACCGTAGGCGACGATCGTGGCGATCGTGTGCTGGTGAACCATGATGAACGCCGACGAGAGGGGCGCGGCGTAGTTGATCTGGTTGTACTTGACCATCCCGGTGAGCACGAGCGAGACGGCCACGTAGAGGATCGTGCAGATCGCCAGCGAGACCAGGATTCCGATCGGCAGGTCACGCTGGGGCTTGCGCGTCTCCTCGGCGTTGGTGGCGACCACGTCGAACCCGATGAAGGCGAAGAAGACGAGCGCAGCGCCGCTGAAGATCCCCGAGATCCCGAAGGCACCGGGGCCGATACCGAGGTCCTGCAGCAGCGTCTTGGTCGAGCTGCCGCCGGGCGCGGGCTTGGAGCCTGATGGGGGGATGAACGGATGAAAATTCTTCGATTTCACGTAGGAGAGCCCGGCGACGATCACCAGCAGGATGATCACCAGCTTGATGGCCACGATCACCACGTTGACCGTGCTCGAGGTGCGGACCCCGAGGCACAGCAGTCCCGTGATCACCAGCACGATCCCGGCGCCGAACACGTTGTGTCCGTTGGCGATGAGCGAGTTCGACACGTTCAGATGAAACGGCGCCGAGTTCAGCACCACCTGGAAGTACTGCGCCCACCCCGAGGCCACCGTCGCCGCCCCGAACGCGAGCTCCAGCATCAGGTCCCAGCCGATGATCCAAGCGACGATCTCCCCCAGGCTGGCGTAGGAGAACGTGTACGCAGACCCGGCCACCGGCACCGAGGATGCGAACTCGGCATAGCACAGAGCGGCCAGCGCACACGCGATCGCCGCGGCTACGAACGAGATCGCAATCGCCGGGCCGGCCTCGGTGCCCGCCGCCTCCCCGGTGAGGACGAAGATGCCGGTGCCGATGATCACGCCGATGCCGATCCCGGTCAGCTGCACCGGACCCAGCGAGCGTCGCAGCCCCTGTCCGGGCTCTTCGATGTCGGCCAGCGTCTGCTCGATCGGCTTGGTGCGCATGACGTTCATCCGCAGGAGCTTCCCAAGCGGCGTGGGTTTCATGCGGATGCCACGAGCTCTGCCGGGCGGCGGTCGTCAAAATCGGACGACCATGACCTCGGTGAGAAAGGGCTAAGCGATGCCTGAGCTGCCCGAGGCCGAGCGCGCCCGGCGGACGCTCGAGCGCAGGTTGGGCCGCCGGATCGCCGCCGTCGACGACAGCGACGCCTACGTGTGCCGCCCCCATGCCGCCGGCGAGATCGCCGACGCGCTCACCGGCCACGTCCTCGCCACCACCCACCGCCGCGGCAAGTTCCTGTGGCTGGAGACCGCGGAGGGGCCGGTGCTGGGACTGCACCTGGGCATGGCCGGTCACATCGTCCTCGATCCCGATCCCGGTTCACGCTGGGATCGGTTCACGGTGAAGTTCGAGGACGGCAGCGGATTCGCGCTCCGGGACAAGCGGCGCCTGGGCCGAGCCATCCTCAACCCTGACTTCACCCACGTCGGGCCCGATGCCCAGGACGTCGGACGCGCCGAGTTTCGCCGGCTGATCGGTCAGGGTCGGACGCCGGTCAAGGCCCGTCTCCTCAACCAGCACGCGATCTCCGGGGTCGGGAACCTGCTCGCCGACGAGGCGCTTTGGCAAGCGGAGATCGCGCCGGGACGTCCGGTGTCGGAGCTGTCACTCGAGGATCTCGACCGGCTGCGTCGTCAGCTGCGTCGGGCCGTCCGGTGGGCCATCAACAAGGGCGGCGCCCACACCGGCGCGTTCGTCGTCGCCCGCGGTTCTGAGGGCATTTGTCCCCGGGACGGTCATGCCCTGCATCGGGCCACGATCGGGGGGCGGACCACCTACTGGTGCCCGCTGTGCCAGACCTAGCAGACCGGCGACTACGCCGCGTCCGCCCCGCTCTCCGGCTCCCAGTCGACGGCGTGACCGAGCGAGGCACTCTTCAGCACCTTCAACGACAGCAGCGCGCACTTCAGCCGGGTGGCGGAGATGTCGATCCCCAGCAGCTCGAGGACGAAGCCGCGATCCAGCGCGAGCAGGTCCTGGACTTGCATTCCCTTGACCTCGTCGGAGGTCATCGACGCCGCAGCCTGAGAGATCGCACAGCCGTGGCCGGAGAAGCGGATGTCCTCGATCGTGCCCTTCCCGTCGACGGTCAGCATCACTCTGAGCTCGTCACCGCACAGTGGGTTGAGGTCGTGGAACTCCAGGTCGACCCGGTCCAGCTCAGGCGCGGGCGGCGTGAAGTTGTGCGGGTGCTTGTAGTGATCGAGGATGTTCTCGCGGTACAGATCGTCCATGGGATCCACGGTAGCGACGGCCTACAGTTGCAGCACTCGCCGCACCTCGGCCAGGCCCTCGAGCAGCCGGTCGATATCCGCGGTGGAGTTATGCACGGCAAACGAGGCCCGGGTGGTGGCGCTGGCGCCGAGCCGGCGCATCAGCGGCTGAGCGCAGTGGTGCCCGGCCCGCACGCACACGCCGCTCCGACCCAGGATCTCGCCGACATCGTGGGGGTGTGCGCCGGCCAGGGTGAACGACACCAGCGCGCCGCGCTCGGCCGCGGCGGGTGGACCGTGCACTTCCAGCCCGGGAACCTCCGCCTCCAGCCGGCCCAGCGTCTGCGCCACCAGCGCCACCTCGTGGGCGCGAATTCGCTCGATGCCCAGCTCGCAGATCCAGTCCACCGCCGCTCCGAGACCGATCGCCTCGGCGATCTGCGACGTGCCGGCCTCGAACTTCCACGGCAGGTCGGTCCACGTCGACTCCTCAGCGGCCACGGTGCGGATCATGTGGCCGCCGCCGATGAACGGTGGCATCTCCTCCAGCAGCTCGCGCCGACCGTGCAGTACCCCGATGCCGGTCGGGCCATAGGCCTTGTGGCCGGTCCAGGCATAGAAGTCCGCATCGATGGCCCGCAGATCGACGGGCAGCTGAGGCACCGCCTGACTGCCGTCGATCAGCACCCGCGCGCCAACCTGATGCGCGCGGCGAGTGATCTCGACCACCGGGTTGATCGTCCCCAGCACGTTGGAAACGTGGACCAGCGCCAGCAGCTTGGGACCTCGGCCCAGGAGCGCGTCGAGCGCATCCAGGTCCAGCTGACCGTCGTCGGTCACCGGCACGTAGGCGAGCTCGGCCTCGCGGTCCTGGCAGAGGATCTGCCACGGAACGATGTTGGAGTGGTGCTCCATCTCGGTGAGCACAACCAGGTCCCCCCGGCCGACGGTCTGCCGGCCCCAGGTGTAGGCGACCAGGTTGATGGCTGCGGTCGCATTCGCGGTGAAGACTGTCTCCTGGCGGCTCGAGCCCAGCCAGTCGGCGATCCGCTGGCGCGCACCCTCGTACAGCTCGGTCGCCTCCACCGCCAGCGGATAGACGCCACGGTGGATCGACGCGCGGTACTCGGTGTAGTACCGGGTCATGGCGTCGATCACCGGCTGCGGGGTCTGCGAGGTGGCGGCGCTGTCCAGATAGGTGATCGGATGACCATCGATCTCCCGCCGCAGGACCGGGAACTCGGCTGCCACCTCCCGCGCTGCGGCGGTGGCGCTCAAACCGCGGCCTCGAGCTCGTCGGTGATCCAGCCGTAGCCCTTGGCCTCGAGCTCGTCGACCAGCTCCGGACCGCCCTGCTTGACGATCCTTCCCTGGTACATCACGTGCACGTGGCTGGGCTGCACCAGGTGCAGGATGCGCTGATAGTGGGTGATGATCAGCACACCCATCTCCGGACCGGCGACAGCGTTGACGCCGTTGGCCACCACCCGGAGCGCGTCGATGTCCAGGCCCGAGTCGGTCTCGTCGAGGATCGCCAACTGCGGCTTCTGCAACGCCAGCTGCAGGATCTCCATCCGCTTCTTCTCCCCGCCGGAGAAGCCCTCGTTGAGGTAACGACCGGCGAACTCGCGAGGCACGTTGACCAGCTTCATCGCCGCCTCAACAGTCTGACGGAACTCCTTGAGCGGGATCGGCTCCTCGCCGCGGGACTCGCGATGGGCGTTGAGCACCGTGCGCAGGTACTTGGTCACGGTCACCCCGGGTACCGCGACCGGATACTGGAAGGCCATGAACAGACCCGCACGCGCACGCTCGTCGGTCTCGGCTTCGGTGATGTCCTCTCCGCCCCATACGATCTGGCCGTCGGTGACTTCGAAGGTGGGATGACCCATGACCGCGTTGGCCAGGGTCGACTTTCCGCTGCCGTTGGGTCCCATCAGCGCGTGGATTTCGCCCGCGCCAACACTCAGCTCCAAGCCGCGCAGGATCTCCTTGTCGCCGGCTTGGACGTGGAGGTTTCGGATCTCTAGGTCTGGCATCTCTAGCTTTCGACTCGGAAACGTTTCAGAGCGTCGCCGCTGTGAGCGGCTCGGCGCGGCGGGAGAACTCCACCAGCTCGGCCAGAGTCGTGGTCTGCAGCGAGCGGATGATCCCGCCCTGCACGCGCGTCCACAGCAGCTTGGTCGCGCATCCGCGACCGGCATCAGGCAGATGCGAGCACAGTACGCGCTCGGTGTGGTCGTGTACGAAACACTCCATTGGCGCAATCGCGCCTTCCAATGCCTGCACGACCTCGTCCATGCTGATCTCGTCCGCCGGCCGCGCGAGCCAATAGCCGCCGTGAGCGCCACGCGCACTCATCACCAGACCAACCTTGCGCAGCCGCGCCACCACCTGCTCCAGATAGGCCAGCGGCAGTCCCTCGGCATCGGCGATGGCCTTGAGACTGGTTGGGTGCTCGGGCGACTGGCGTCCGAGCTCGACCATCAACCGCACGCCGTACTCGGCCTTGGAGGAGAAGATCACAGCTAAATCCTACCAGCTGAGTTGGTTATCCAGGTGGGGCCCGCCGTTGAGGGGCGAGCCCGGAGATCGGGCTTGGCTCGGGCTGTAGGGTGAGCGTCAGCATGGACGTCGGGGGCCTGGCCACGTCGCCGGAGATCGCGCACGCCGCTCAGCTGGGGCAGGCACGCGGGCGCCTGGGAATCGACACCGAGTTCATGTCCGAGGGGCGTTATCGAGCGCTGCTGTGCCTGGTCCAGATCGCCGTCGATGACCACGACGATGAGCAGGGAACGCGCATCGTCCTCATCGATCCGCTAAGCGATCCCGACATCACGCCGCTGGCGCAGCTGCTGGCCGACCCGGGCGTGGAGGTGATCCTGCACGCCGGCCGCCAGGACGTGGCCCTCCTGCGACGGATCTGGCGCACGGAGCTGACCAACATCTTCGACACCCAGCTCGCCGCCGGATTTGCCGGCGCCAGCGCGCAGAGCGGCTACGGCAACCTGCTCGGCTCGGTGCTGGGTCGCCATGTCGGCAAGAGCGCCAGCTACACCCGTTGGGACGCCCGGCCGCTGAGCGCCGAGCAGCTGAGCTACGCCGCCGAAGATGTGGCTCACCTGCTGGAGTTGACCGACGAGCTGCAGCGGCGACTGGAGGCCTCGCAGCGCCTGCAATGGGCGCGCGAGGAATGCCGCCGGCTGGAGGGCGCCACCGACGAGCGGGAGCCGCTCACCGCGTGGGAGCGCCTTCCGCGCGTGGGCCAGCTGGATCCGCGCGCCCGCGCGATAGTCCGGGAGCTGGCCGCATGGCGGGAGCGAACCGCCTCCAGCGAAGACCGGCCGGTGGGGTCGGTGCTGGCCGATGCGCCACTGGTGGAGCTGGCCAAGCGCCGCCCCTCGAGCTCACGCGGCATGGAGCAGATCCGCGGGCTCCATCCCTCCGTCCTACGCCGCCGCGGGCACGCGATCCTGGCGGCGATCCAGGCCGGGGAGACGGCCCCCCCGATTCCCCGGGAGGAGCCCCGCGGCCGCTCGGAGCCCGCGGACGCGCCGCTGATCTCACTCGCCGAGGCGCTCCTGCGCGCCCGAGCTTTGGAGGCCGGGCTGGCCTACGAGCTGATCGCCTCCCGCAGTGAGCTCGAGCAGATCGTCGGTGCCGCGCGCCGCGGCGAGCCCGAGCCGCAGCTGCGGACGCTGTCGGGCTGGCGACGCGAGCTGGTCGGCGGTGACCTCCACGACCTGCTGCACGGGCGCAGCGCGATCTCCGTCGGAGCACAGCGTCGGCTCGAGCTTCATGCCCGCTAGGCCGCGCCCTGCTCGAGCAGCATCGACAGCGCCGGTGCGTGGCTGAAGATCGCCTGGCTGAGGGCCAGCGTGACCGGGCGGGAGCGCCGGATCCAGCCTAAGTCGATGCCCTGGAGATCACCGGTGGGGGTGGCATAGGTCACGCGCAGCTTGTGCCCCGGCGAATCGGCGGCGTGCTCGTCGCCGATGTCACCGTCGGCGCCGCTCCAGCCCAGCTTCAGCAGGTGGTGGTGCTCGCTCTTGAACAGTGCGTCGGCGTTCCGGTATTGCGGCGCCACCACCACCAGCTCCCAGGCGCAGAAGGCATTGGCTCCGGTGTCGCAGACGTGTACCTTGACCGAGATCCGCGCACCCGCCACCAGCGGCAGGCGCGAGAGCGGTGGGGTGTGCTGAGAACTACCGCCGCAGCCTGAGATCGCGAGGATCAGCGCCCCGAGGGAGACCAGGCTAGGCGGCTGTCGCGAAAAGACTCGCGCACGTCTGGGGGCGCCGGCCGCGCACGCCCTTTTCGAACAGCCTCTTACTCTACGGCCGGTCATGGGATGCCAGCAAAGCGTAGCTGTGGCGCTGCGGCGACCATGAGCGATCTCGGCGCTGGCCGCTACGCGCTCGGCGTGGTCGCGCTGATGATCCTGGCCGGATCGCTCGGCTATGCCGCGGTGCTGATCCGCCGCCGCCTGCTGGCCGCATGGACCGGTGCCCCCGCGCGACTGGCCGAGTCGGTGATCGGCCTGGCACTGCTCACCGGCCTGATGGAGCTGCTCGGCGCTCTCGGCTTATTCAAGCTGGCTCCGCTCGTGGTTGCGTCGGCGGCGATCGCCCTGGTGTTTGCCAGGACGCTCCCGAGGGACGGGCACCGCCGCCCTCGCGGAACCCGGGGTGGCGTGTCCGTCCCCTGGGGGTGTCTGGCGGCCATAGCTGCGGCTGCCGCCGTCGTCGCCGAGTGGACCGGCCCCACCCTCATCTCCTACGACTTTGGCATCCGCACGTTCGACACGCTGTGGTACCACCTGCCGTGGGCGGTGTCGTTCGCGCAATCGGGCCAGATCACGACGCTGCACTTCACCGACGTCGAGTACCTGACGGCGTTCTACCCCGCCACCGCGGAGCTGTTCCACGGGCTGGGCATCGTGCTGCTCGGCGGCGACCTGCTCTCGCCGGGATTGAATTTGCTGTGGCTGGGCCTGCTGCTGCTGGCGGCGTACTGCGTCGGAGCACCGCTGGGCGCCGGGGTGCCGACGCTGATCGGGGGCGCGCTGGCCATGGCCACGCCGATGATGCTGCTCTCGCAGGCCGGCAGCGCCGCTAACGACGTGGTCGGGGTGTTCTTCCTCGTCGCCGCGGTAGCCCTGGTCGTGCGCGAGCCCGAAGGCTCGGCGGCGTTGGCGCTGGCGGCGATCGCCGCCGGGCTCGCGGTATCGGTGAAGCTTTCGCTGCTGGCGCCCGTGCTGGCGCTGACGATCGCCGTGCTGGCCTGGCGGCGGAGCGCCCGGCTGTGGCTCCTGCCGCTGGCGCTCGCCGGCGGCTTCTGGTACCTGCGCAACCTGATCGCGGTCGGTAATCCGCTGCCATGGCTGGACCTCCCCGGGCTGGCGGTGCCGGCCACGCCGCTGCAGGCCCACACCTCGTTCTCGGTCGCCCACTACCTGTTCCAGGCGCACTTCTGGTCCAGCTTCGGAGTCCCCGCGTTGACGGCGGGATTCGGCTCCTGGTGGTGGGCGGTGGTGGGCGCGGCGGTGGTGGGACCGCTGCTGTCCCTGGGGCCCGGACCAGATCCGCGGCCCCGCCTGGTGGGAGTCGTCGCGCTCGCTTCACTGCTGGCCTACCTGGTCACCCCGGAGAGCGCCGCGGGCCCCGCGGGTTATCCGCTGGGATTCGCATTCAACCTCCGCTACAGCGCCCCGGCGCTGACGATGTCGCTGGTGGCGCTGCCGCTGGCGCCGGTGCTGCGGCGAGGATGGGGCCAGATCAGCGTGACCGCAGGATTGGGGGCGGTGCTGGTGGCCACCCTGGCGGCCCCGCGGCTATGGCCTCACGGGCGCCTGCTGGGCCAGGTCGTGGTCGGGGCCGTGGCGGCCCTGGTGGCACTCGTTGGCCTCGGGGCGCAGGGTGAGCTGACGGCGCCCAACCGCGGGCTCGGCGCGGCTCGACCTCGGGTGCCGGGAGCGCCGGTGATTCTGGCGCTGCGCCCCCGCCTGGTGCTGGTCGTCCTGCTCGGGGTGGCCGTGGTTCTAGCCGGCGGCGGGTTCGTCGGTCAGCGCCGCTACTTCCGTCGCCGGTACAGCTTTCAGCCGCGGATCTCGCAGCTGTCGCGGACATGGGCGTTCTTTCGTCACGTTCACCACGCGCGGGTCGGCGTGGTCGGCACCTTTGGCGGCTTCTTCGCTTACCCGCTGTACGGCGTCGACGGCTCCAACCACGTTCAGTACATCGCCGCCCACGGCCCGCACGGGTCGTTCACCACTATCGGCACCTGTCCGAGCTGGCGCAGGGCCGTCAACGCTGCCAGGCTGCAGTACCTGGTGAGCACGCCAGCCCGGGACCCGTGGCATTCGCGGGTGCTGACGCCCTCCGCCGAGCGGGGCTGGACCGCTGGTGATCCAGCCGTGACGATCGCCTTCCAGGGCCGGGCCGGGAGCGGGTACATCACCGTGTTCGCAGTGCACGGCCGGCTGGATCCGAGCCGCTGCCCACCGTCGTCCAGATAACCTGCGTGGTCGATGTCCGCCACTGCTGATCACCTCTCCGACCCCGAGCTGCTGGCCACCGAGTGGGACCTCGGGCCGCTCGTCGGGGGCGCTGAGGATGGCGGCGTGCAGCGCCAGCTCGATCGCGCCCTGCAGCTCGCGGGCGAGTTCTCGCAGCGCCACGCGGGCAAAGTGGCCGAGCTCGAGGCCGAGGGGCTGATCGAAGCGATGCACGAGCTCGAGGCGATCCACGAGCTCATCGGAAAGGCCGGCTCGTATGCCTCGCTGCGCTTTGCCACCGACACCGCCGATCCCACCCGCGGGGCGTTGCTGGCGCTGGTGCAAGAGCGCGCGACCGAGATCGAGACGCTGCTGCTGTTCTTCGAGCTGGAGTGGGCCGGGCTGGACGATGAGCGCGCCGACGAGCTGCTGGCCGCGCCCGGACTGGAGTTCTGCCGCCACCACCTGCGCAGCGTCCGTCGCTACCGCCCGCACCTGCTCTCAGAGCCCGAGGAGAAGATCCTGGCCGAGAAGTCGATCTCCAGCCAGGCCGCCTGGAGCCGCTTGTTCGGTGAGCTGGTGTCAGCGCTCCGGGTCCGGCTGGACGGGCAGGAGTCCTCGCTGGAGGTCGCGCTCAGCCGCCTGCAGGCACCCGAGCGCGAGTTGCGCCGGGAAGCCGCGGAGGCGGTGAGCGCCACCCTCGCTCCCGGGCTGCGCACGCGCGCCTTCATCCTCAATACCCTGGCCCAGGACAAGGCGGTCGAGGATCGGCTGCGCGGCTATCCCCACTGGCTGGCTGCGCGTAACCTGGCCAACGAGGCCTCCGACGCCTCGGTGATGGCGCTGATCGAGGCCGTTCGCGGCCGCTACGAGATCCCGCAGCGGTGGTACCGGCTCAAGGCGAAGCTCCTGGGCGTGGAGCGGATCGCCGACTATGACCGCGCCGCACCGGTGCTGCCCGAGGAAGTCACGTTCTCGTTCGCGCAGGCCCGAGAGCTCGTGCTGAAGACCTACGAGGCGTTCTCACCGCAGGCCGGGAACGTCGTCCGGCGCTTCTTCGACCAGCGGTGGATCGATGCGCCCGTCCGCGAGCACAAGCGCGGTGGCGCGTTCTGCGCCTACACCGTTCCCAGCGTCCATCCCTACGTGCTGCTGAACTTCACCGCTCGCCGCCGCGACGTGCTCACCATGGCTCACGAGCTCGGCCACGGCTTGCACGCCGCGTTGGCGCAGCCGCAAGGCGTGTTTCATCAGTCAACGCCGCTGACGCTGGCCGAGACGGCCTCGGTCTTCGGCGAGGCGCTGACCTTCGGACGGATGCTGCAGGCGGCTACCGATGACGACACTCGTCTGGGTCTGCTCGCCGACCGCATCGACGGTGCGATCGCCACGGTGTTCCGCCAGATGGCGATGAACCGCTTCGAGCACCTGGTGCACACCGGCCGTCGCCGCGAGGGCGAGCTATCGGTCGAGCGCATCTGTGAGCTGTGGGTGGAGACCCAGCAGGAGCTGTTCGGGGACTCGGTGGAGATCACCGATGGCTACCGGACGTGGTGGTCCTACGTGCCCCACTTCATCAACACGCCGGGATATGTGTACGCCTACGCGTACGGACAGCTGCTCGCGCTGTCGGTCTACCAGCGCTACCTGGAGGAGGGCGAGGACATGGTCCCTCGCTACCTGGAGCTACTCGCGGCCGGTGGCTCACGCAGCCCCGAGGAGCTGGGGGCGATCGTCGGCATCGACCTCGCCGATCCTGGGTTCTGGGAGCGAGGGCTGGACCTGGTCGAGCGTCAGTTGGGCGAGGCCGAGGCGCTGGCCGGACAGCGGCCGGGGCTGCGCGCTTGATCTGAGCGCTTGACATCGGCGCGGCGGATCTGCTTTACATACGCGGTCGCCACGAGAGGAGAGGGTATGAGCAGAGTTCAGCGCGTGCTGGCCGCCGGTGTTACCGCGCTTGTCGGAATGCTGGCCCTCGCGGCGGGCGCATCTGCCCAGCTGCCGGTGATCTACAACAGCCCCTACGGCTTCGCGCACATCAGCGCGACGGCCAGTCCGCCCGGGGCGAACAACTTCTCCTGCCGTCCAACCGCGGCCCATCCTCGCCCGGTGATCCTGGTTCACGGAACCTCCGAGGACATGGCCGACAACTGGCAGGCACTGTCGCCGCTGCTGGTCAACAACGGCTACTGCGTGTTCGCGTTCAACTACGGCTCGTATGCCGGGAGCGGGCAGATCGGCGTCTACGGGATCGGCGACATCCCCACCTCCGCTTCCCAGCTGGCGAGCTTCGTCGGCCAGGTCCTGACCTCGACTGGGGCCACGCAGGTCGATCTCGTCGGCCATTCGCAAGGCGGGATGATGCCGCGCTATTACCTGAAGTTCCTCGGCGGCGCCGCCAAGGTGCACACACTCGTGGGACTGGCGCCGTCCAACCATGGGACGACGCTCGACGGGCTGGCGACGCTGGCGAGCTACTTCCCGGGGGCCAGCCAGTTCGTCCCCGCCGTGTGTCCGGCGTGCGCTCAGCAGGAGCAGGGTTCGGCGTTCCTCACCAACCTCAACAGCAGCGGCGATACCGTCCCGGGCGTCAGCTACACCGTAATCGAGTCGCGCTACGACGAGGTCGTCACCCCCTACACCTCGGCGTTCCTCTCGGGCCCGAGCGTCACCAACATCACCCTTCAAGATCAGTGCCCGCTGGACTTCGGTGAGCACCTGTCGATGGCCTATGACCACATCGCCGATGCCGACGTGCTGAGCGCCTTGGACCCTGCCCTCCCGCAGCACCCGACATGCACGTTCATCGCGCCGGTGGTCGGCGGGTAGGCGCCACGACGGAGCCAGCACGCTCCTAGCCTGGCGAGGCAATGCGGTTCGTGCCCGTCCGCCTGGTCAGCGTGGTCAGTTCCGCGACGCCCGGGCGCTCCCGGCCTTACGCGTACGCCCCCGCTCCTCGTGGCGCTCGACGACCTGGGCGATCAGCTTCAGCACCTGCTCGACGCCGGTTGCCTTCGCGTTGCCCTTCTCGAACGCCTCGCGCCATTGCTTGACGTGCCCCTTGCTCGCCAGCTCGTTGAAGTGCGAGCGCGGCACCTCCAGTCGGACCTTGGCGTCGGCGGCGATGTCCTTGGTGATGACCGGACCGGGGAGCTCTACGCGGTAGAGCTGGATGTCCCCCCGTCCCCGGAGCTCCAGTCCGATGACCAGCTTCAACTGCGCCAGCGCCGGCACCTCGTCGAGAAACCGGGTGACGGCTGTCTCGATCAGGGACTTGGTATCGCTGGGAGATGACAGGCGGCTGAGTTTACGGGGCGCACATCAAGGCGCGCGCCAGCGCGCCTCTAAACCTTGTGGCGCTCGAGCAGCTTGCGGCCGATCACCATCCGCTGGATCTCGCTCGTGCCCTCGCCGATGAGCAAGAGTGGCGCGTCACGGTAGAGCCGTTCGATCTCGTACTCCTTGGAATAGCCGTAGCCGCCGTGGATGCGGAAGGCCTCCTCAACGCAGAAGCGGCCAGCCTCGGAGGCGAACAGCTTGGCCATCCCGGCCTCCAGGTCGCTGCGCTCGCCCGCGTCCTTGAGCCTTGCCGCGCGGATCGTCAGCAGCCGCGCTGCCTCGACCTGGGTGGCCATGTCGGCGAGCTTGAACTGGATCGCCTGGTGCTGGGCGATCTCCTTGCCGAATGTCTTGCGCTCCTGGGAGTACCTCAGCGCGAGCTCGAGCGCGCGCTGGGCGATGCCGACGCCGCGGGCGGCGACGTTGACGCGGCCGACCTCGAGCGCGTCCATCATCTGCCCGAACCCCTTGTTCAGACCGGCCTCCTCGCCGCCGAGGATCGAATCCGCGGGCGCGCGATAGCCGTCGAACACGAGCTCGGTCGACTCGACGCCCTTGTAGCCCAGCTTCTTGATCTTCGGCGGAACGTTGAAGCCCGCGTACTCGCCGGTGTTCTCGCTCACCCCCGGCTCCTTCTCGGCGATGAAGCAGGTCATTCCCTTGTACTTGGGCTCGGCGCCCGGATCGGTCTTGACGAGCGTGAACACCAAGCTGGAGAGCAGGCCGTTGGTGACCCACATCTTGGCTCCGTTGATTTCGTAGGCGTCACCGTCGACACGCTTGGCGCTGGTCTTGATCGCCTGTACGTCGGAGCCGCACTCCGGCTCGCTCAGGGAGAAGGCAGCGCGTATCTCTCCGGTGGCCATCCGCGGCAGGTACTTCTGCTTCTGCTCGTCGTTGCCGAACTTCATCAGCAGATAGGAGCCGATGAAGTGGGTGTTGACGATCCCCGAGATGGAGATCCAGCCGCGCGAGAGTTCTTCGACGATCATCGCGTAGGTGGTCAGGTCGAGGCCCATCCCGCCGTACTCCTCGGGGATCGTGACCCCGAACAGGCCGAGCTCCTTCATCTGCTCGACGATCGGCTCGGGAAAGGAGTCCTCGTGGTCGTAGTGCTCGGCGTTGGGGAGGATCTGCTCGTCGGCGAACTGGTGGACCATCTCGCAGATCGCCTTCTGTTCGTCGGTCTTCTCGGTATAGGGGGTCGTCAGCGCCATGCCGCCGAGGATACCTGTCACGTCTTCGCGCCGTTTGCCTCCGCCCGGGGGGCGGAGCGGGAGGGCGAGGGGGATCTGTTGTCAATATGACCACAAGGGCTCACCTGGCAGCGCCTTCAACGCCGGCCCCAGCAGGAGGCGAGGCGGCTAGAGAGAATCCTGGTCGCCCAGCGCCGGCGCGGCGATCAGGCGGAACCGGCGGGCACGGACCCCCCGTCGAGCTCGATCTCCACGCGCTCGTTGTAGAAGCACAGGCGCCCGGCGACGTCGCGGGCCTCGGGGATCGGCTCGGGGTAGTACCAGACCAGATCGGTCACGATCTCTCCGTCGGCGAGCTTCACCGAGTGGTAGCTCGCCTGGCCCTTGAACGGGCACACGGTGTGAGTGTCGCTGTCCAGCAGCTCAACGCGCACATCCTCGCGCGGGAGGTACCAGCGCGGAGGAAGACCGGACTCCAGCAGCGTGACTGCATCATCGCTTTCGGCCAGTACCTCGCCTTGGAGGGAAACGCGGATCCGCTGGCCGGTGGGCTCGGTGTCGATGCGGTGAAAGGAACGTGTACGGGCTGGCATGTGACAAAGCTTATCCCGTCCCGATCCAGGCTCAGCCGGCGACGACGATCCCCAGCCACACGATCGCCAACGACACCACCAGGATCACCCCATCGATTACGTGCCAGTGGGGACGGCGCATGTGCGCTCCGATCAGCAAGCCCACGACCACGACGAGACCCAGCTTGACCTGCAGTGTCGAGTCGCTCCAGCGATGGAAATGGGAGGCCATCGCCGCACCGGTGATCACGAGGACCAGGATGGCGGCCACGGTCCCGAACCCGTAGCGCCGCGCCGCCGCTCGCAGCGCCACCCGGTCGTCGGAGACGCCGCGCAACACGGGCACGACCACGAGGCCGAGCATCAGCTGACCGCCGACGAAGAAGGCCATCGCCAGCAGGTGCAGCCACACCACTCCGTTCCAGAACGTCACCGGCCGCGATCCTGCCACACTGCCCCTCCGCCATGAACTTTGCCCGCGACGTCGTGCAGCAGGCGCCATCGGAGCGCCGCGCGCTGGTGGAGCTGGCGCGGGATGGCAGCCGGCGGGAATGGTCCTTCGGCGAAGTGGCCAGCCGCAGCGCCGCGCTGGCGGGAACGCTGGCCGGGGCAGGCGTGGCCCGCGGAGACGTAGTGATGACGCTGATCGGCAATCGCCCGGAGTGGGTGCTGGCGATGGTGGCCTGCTTTCGCATCGGCGCGGTGGTACTGCCGTGCAACGAGCAGCTCCGGGCCAAGGACCTACGACTACGGCTGGAGGCCGCCGAGCCGAAACTGATCGTCGCCGACGAGCGCAACGGCGTTGAGCTGAAGGCGGCCGGTCCCTCGGGAACGGTGCTGACGATTCCCGACGAATCGCTGTTCGACGCTGAGCCCGCCCCCGCGGTCGAGCTGCGGGCAACCGATCCTTGCCTGATCACCTTCACCAGCGGGACCACCGGCGAGCCGCGGGGGATCGTGCACGGCCAACGCTACCTGCCCGGTCAGCGACTGCAGGCCGAGCGTTGGCTGGACGCGCGCGCGGAGGAGCTGGTCTGGTGCACGGCGGCCAGCGGTTGGTCGAAGTCGGCCCGCAACGCGTTCATCGCTCCGTGGCTGCGGGGCGCGCCGGCCCTGCTGCATGACGGACGCTTCGATCCCCACGAGCGGATGGCGATCCTCGTGCGGGAGCGGGTGGGAGTGCTGTGCATGGCCCCGACCGAGTATCGGGTGATCGCCAAGCGGACTGAGATCCCACCGCTGCCCGCGCTCCGGGGCATGGTCGCGGCCGGCGAGGCTCTCAACCCGGAAGTCTTGCGGGCCTTCGGCGACGCCACCGGCCTGAGCATCCGCGACGGCTACGGGCAGACCGAGACCGGGCAGCTGACGGGCACGCCGCTAGGGCAGCCGGTGCGTCCGGGCTCGATGGGGCGTCCGCTGCCGGGAGTGGCGCTGGAGGTTCGCGATGGTGAGCTGGTGCTGACCGATCCGGGAAGTGACCCGACGTTCTTCGTCGGCTACCTCGGCGGTGAGCCCGCTCCCGAGGACAGCCCGTGGCGAACCGGGGATCGTGTCCGCGCCGACGAGGACGGCTACCTGTACTTCGAAGGCCGCGCTGACGACGTGATCATCTCCGCCGGGTACCGGATCGGACCGTTCGAGGTCGAGTCCGCGCTCGTCGCCCATCCGGCCGTGGCCGAGGCGGCGGTCGTCGCCGCGCCCGACGAGGAGCGCGGTGCGGTGGTTCGCGCGGTGGTGGTCCTCCGGGAAGGATTCCAATCCAGCGCCCAGCTGGCCGGCGAGCTTCAGGAGCACGTGAAGGGACAGACGGCGCCGTACAAGTACCCGAGGATCGTCGACTTCGCCGACGATCTGCCCAAGACCGAGAGCGGCAAGGTTCGCCGCGCGAGCCTGCGAGACGCGTCTCGCTAGCCTGGAGACGGTGAGCGAGCATCGACCGCTGATCGGAATCTGCGCGGCACTCGAGCGGGCTCGCTGGGCAGCCTGGGACCAAGAGGCGGCGCTGCTGTCATACAGCTATCTCACGGCGATCGCCCAGGCGGGGGGGCTGGCGTTGATGATCCCCCCGGACCCGTACCTCGTCGACTCTCCGGATGACGTACTCGATCGCATCGACGGGCTGATCCTGGCCGGGGGCGCGGACATCGACCCCTCCAGCTATGGGAAGCCCAAGCACGCCGAGACGCACCGTACGGTGCCAGCACGCGATCATGCCGAGATTGCCCTCGCCCGCCGGGCAATCGAGCTCGACATGCCGGTGCTCGGAATCTGCCGTGGGATGCAGCTGATCAACGTGGCGATGGGAGGAACACTGCACCAGCACGTTCCTGACGTCGTTGGCAACAACGAGCACCGACGGCGGCTGGGCAGCTTCGAAGGCGCCGACCACGACGTGCGGCTGGCCCGCGACTCGCTGGCCGCGCGCGCGGCCGGAGAAGAGCTGCACACAACCAAGTCCCACCACCATCAGGCGGTGGATCAGCTCGGCTCCGGTATGACCGTGACCGGGATCTCGGTTCTCGACGATCTGGTCGAGGCGATCGAGGCGTCGGAGCGGCGGTTCGTGCTCGGGGTCCAGTGGCACCCGGAGGCCGACGAGCACAGTCGCGTGATTGGCGCGCTGGTCGAGCAGGCGCGCGAGCATCAGCGTCCGCGTAGCGCCGCCATCGCTTGACCGCGGAGGCGGGCGGCCTCACCGGCCGCGCAGGCTGACCGGCGATGGCTGCGTGGACGGACGGGCTCAGCCGGGGAGAGCGACCACCGCGTCGATCTCCACCCGGGCCCCGAGGGGAAGCGCGGCGACAGCGACCGCCACCCGCGCCGGCGGATCGGATTCGAAGAACGAGGCGTACACCTCGTTGACCTCGTGGAAGTCGCCGATGTCGGTCAGGTAGACGGTCAACCGCACGGCATGGCCGAGGGTGGTACCGCCCGCGTCGCAGACGGCAGCCAGGTTCTCCAGACACCGGCCGGTCTGCTCGCTGGCGGTGACTCCGGCCAGCTCACCGCTCTTGGGGTCAAGACCCACCTGGCCCGAGCAGAACAGCAGCTCACCGGCGCGGATGGCGTGGACGTAGGGGCCGACGGGGGCAGGCGCAGCGGGCGCGGTGACGGACTCGCGTGTCAATGGTTCTCCTCCATCTCGGTTGTCAGGGGCAAGAGTATTCGCCACCCTCGGCCTGGGTAGCCTGATCGGGAATGCCCAACCGTCTCGCCCGCGAAGCCTCGCCGTACCTGCTCCAGCACCAGGACAACCCGGTCGACTGGTACCCGTGGGGCGAGGAGGCGCTGAGCACCGCACGCGCGAACGACCGCCCGCTGCTGGTCTCCATCGGCTACTCCGCGTGCCACTGGTGCCACGTGATGGAGCGAGAGTCCTTCGAGGATCCGGAGATCGCCTCGCTGATGAACGCGCACTTCGTCCCGATCAAAGTCGATCGCGAGGAGCGACCGGACATCGACGCGTTGTGCATGGAGGCCTGCCAGGCCATGACCGGGCACGGCGGCTGGCCGTTGAACGCGTTCCTGACTCCAGATCAGGCTCCGTTCTACACCGGCACCTACTTCCCCCCCGAACCCCGCCACGGGCTCCCGAGCTGGCGGATGGTGCTGATGGCAATCGCTGAGGCGTGGCAGCAACGGCGCGGAGAGATCGAGGAGCAGGGCGCCCGCGTGGCCCGCTCACTCGGAGCCACCGCGCGGATCCAACCGGCGCCCGAGCCGATCTCCGACCAGCAGCTGACCGACGCTGTCGCGGGGCTGGGCTCCGGTTTCGACCGAGCCAACGGCGGCTGGGGCGGGGCGCCGAAGTTCCCACCGAGCTCGACGATCGAGCTCCTGCTGGCCCGCGGTGAGCGAGAGATGTCGCTGCAGACCCTGGGGGCGATGGCCCGCGGAGGCATCTATGACCAGATCGGCGGCGGCTTCTCCCGGTACTCGGTCGACGCGACCTGGACGGTGCCGCACTTCGAGAAGATGCTCTACGACAACGCGCTGCTGGCCCGAGCCTACCTGCGCGGCTGGCAGGTCTCACGCGACCCGCGCCTGAAGGCGGTGTGCCGGCAGACGCTCGACTGGGCGCTGCGGGAGATGCGCGGTTCCGAGGGAGGGTTCTGCTCCGCGCTCGACGCCGACTCCGAGGGCGTCGAAGGGAAGTTCTACGTCTGGAGCCGGCAGGAGATCGTCCAGGTGCTGCCGGACGACCTCCGTGAGCCTGCGCTGAGGTACTTCGGCGTGACCGAGCGGGGCAACTTCGAGCCTGGCCTGAACGTTCTCGAGGCGCGCGGCCCGGTGCCCGAGCAGCTGGAGGAGATCCGCCGGCGGCTGCTGGAGGCACGCTCGGCACGGGTGCGCCCCGGGCTCGACGACAAGCGCCTGACGTCGTGGAACGCGCTGATGATCGGCGCGCTGGCGGAAGCGGGCGCGGCGCTGGAGAACCCGCCCTACCTTGAAGCCGCCGGGCGGTGCGCGTCGTTCCTGCTCGGAGAACTTCGCGATGCCCAGGGGCGGCTGCTGCGCAGCTGGAAGGACGGGCGCGGACGGATCCCTGCCTACCTGGAGGACCACGCCTACCTGCTGGAGGCGATGGTCACCCTATATGAGTCCACCCTCGAGCCTCGCTGGTATGGGGAGGCGGTGGCGCTCGCCGAGACAATCATCGAGCGCTTCTCCGACCCCGAGCGCGGAGGGTTCTTCACCACGGCCAACGACCACGAGCGGCTGATCGCCCGTCGTAAGGACCTGGAAGACCATCCGATCCCGTCGGGCAGCTCGGCGGCGGCGCTGGGCCTGCTGCGGCTGGCCGCGCTGTCGGGCGAGCGTGAGTATGAGCGCCACGCGGAAGGCGTCCTGGCCCTGCTTGGGCCCCTCGCCGTCCAGCACCCACAGGCGTTCGGCCACCTGCTTCAGGCCGCTGACTTCCACCTCGGCCCGATACGCGAGGTGGCGATCGTCGGGCCCGATCCAGAGCCCCTGCTGCGCATCGTCCGCGCCCAGCTTCGCCCGCACGTGGTGCTGGCGGGGGGCACGAGCGATCAGGTTCCGCTGTTGACCGGACGCGAGCCAGTGCAGGAACAGGCCACGGCCTACGTCTGCGAGCACTTCGCCTGCCAGGCGCCGGTCACCACCACCGAGGAGCTCGAGGCGCTGTTGTAGCCGCCCCTCGATCCGGGCCACGCACGACTCGCGTGTTCGCGACCCGCTCGGAGCGCAGCGCTCGGACGGCCTAGAGGACGGGCAGGTAGCGCTCGAGCTCCCAGGGCGTGACCTGAACGCGATAATCCTCCCACTCCTGGCGCTTGATCTCGACGTAGCGGTTGAAGGTGTGCTCGCCCAGGGTCCGCAGCACCAACTCGGACTGAGCGGTGAGCTCGATCGCCTCCCCGAGCGTCTCTGGTAGCTGCTCGATGCCCAAGCGCCGCCGCTCCTCGGGGGAGAGGTGGTACAGGTTCTTCTCCATCGCCTCCGGCAGCTGGTAGCCGTGCTCGATCCCCTCCAAGCCGGCCTGGAGCAGCACCGCGAAGGTCAGGTATGGGTTGCAGGCTGGGTCAGGGCAACGCAGCTCCATCCGCGTGGTCTGTTCTTTGCCTGGGTGATAGAGGGGCACGCGGACCAGCGCCGAGCGGTTGCGCCGGGACCAGGCGACATAGACCGGAGCCTCGTAGCCGGGCACCAACCGCTTGTAGGAGTTCACCCACTGGGCGAAGATCGAGCAAATCTCGCGCGCGTGACGCAGCTGCCCGGCGATGAACGCCTTGCCGACGTCGGAGAGGAAGTACTGATCGTCGCGATCGAAGAACGCGTTGCGCTGGCCGCGGAACAGCGACTGATGGGTATGCATCCCGGAGCCGTTCTTGCCGAACAGCGGCTTGGGCATGAACGTCGCGTGCAGCCCGTACTTCATCGCATACTCCTTGACCGTGATCCGGTAGGTCATGCAGTCATCGGCCATCTTCAGCGCGTCGGCGTAGCGCATGTCGATCTCGTGCTGACTGGGACCGACCTCGTGGTGGGTGTACTCGGTCTGGATCCCAAGCTGCTCCAGCGCGAGCACGGTCTCGCGGCGAAGGTCCGATCCGGCGTCGAGGGTGGTCAGATCGAAGTAGCCGCCCTCATCGAGCACCTCGGTGGACTTGGCATCACGAAAGTAGAAGTACTCCAGCTCCGGGCCAAGGAAGAAGTGATCAAAGCCCATCGAATGGGCGCGCTCGATCGCTCGCCGCAGGATGTAGCGCGGGTCGCCCTCGTAGGGGGTGCGCTCCGGCGTCTGGATGTCGCAGAACATCCGGGCCACCCCTTGCTCGGCCGGACGCCAGGGGAGAACCCGAAAGGTCGTCGGGTCCGGCATCGCGATCATGTCGGACTCCTCGATCGGATTGAAGCCGGTGATCGAGGAGCCGTCGAAGCCCATTCCGCCCTCGAACGCATCGGCGAGCTCGGTGGCGTTGATCGAGAACGCCTTGAGCTGCCCGAGGATGTCGGTGAACCACAGGCGGATGAAGCGGATCTCCCGCTCGGCGGCAAGCGAGATCACATCCTGAGGAGTGCTCGGGGCAGGATCCTGGCTCATGGCGCGCGGAACGTTACTTTGTCCGTAGGCCCGATCGAGCCGTCCGGTACCGGCGCGCGGCGACGCTTGTCTACGCGGAAGCGTCGGCGGAGATACGCTGGGCCAGCCAGCGCTTGGCCCAGCGTTGCAGCTCCGACAGCGCCGGCTCCAGCTCGCGCCCCATGCGGGACAGCGCGTACTCCACCCGCAGCGGTGGGCCAGAAATCACTCTGCGCTCCACGATCCCGCGCGCCTCGAGCTCCTTCATACGTTCGGACAGCAGACGGTCCGAGAGCTCTGGGATCGCCTGAGCGATCTCCGAGAACCGCAGCGGTCCATCCATCAGGACGCGGAGGATGGCGCCGGTCCAGCGACGACCGACAAGCTCGACCGCCTCGTGGTAAAGCGGGCAGCAGCTACCTCGGACAGCGTTGCCGCTAGCTCCGATTCGCTGAGCACTCATCCCAGGTCACAGCCTACGCCGCTTGCAGCGCCCGCGACTGCTCGCTGGAGCCGTCGACCGGCACCTCGCCGGCGACGTTCACCATCGCCGTGAACGCCTCGAGCGCGACGGCGGCGATCGCCTCGAGGATCTGCTCGTCGTCCCAGCCGGCCTCACGCGCCTCCTCGTGGAGGTGGATCGGGGGCCGACCCTCCTCAACGACCGCGCGCAGGTAGCGCAGCAGCGCGGCCTCGCGGACGTCCTTGGAGGTGAACTGTCGGGCCGCGGCAACCTCATCCAGAGCCAAACCAGCGCCCCGCGCCGCGCGTGAATGCATGGCGATGCCGGGCTCAGAGTGGTAATGCTCGGCGACCGCGAGGGCGATCCGCTCCAGGGTGGCCAAGGCCAGCTTCCCGTGCCGAAGCTCGGAGCGAAATCGCGCGTAAGCGCGCAGGGCCGCGGGCGAGCCTGCGAGTACGCCGAGGAAGTTGGGAAGCTGTCCGCCGCTAGCCAGAGCCCCGCGCAGCACCGGCGTCGAGCCCCCGGGCGCCGTCAGGTCGTCGTGGATCTGGAACCTGCTCATTGAGTTCTTCATCTGTGACCACCTGGGTCCATTCATATGGGGACACCGACCGGCTTCCCCTTCACTTTCGAGACCTACTTACAGTTCATAAGTCTATCTCGCTGATTTGGATTACGCAAGGAATCGAAGACATCGAGCCGGCGAATCCTCGAGCCGCGTCGAGCGGACCGCGTCGGTTGCTGCCGCCGGGGCCGCTAGCGCCTATTCCCCTTATACGTGTTCCGATAAACGGCTGATCACCGCCGCTGGTTAAGTGCCTAAGGCCGCCGACTCGAGGCCAGGTGAGAGATCCCTGGAAGGCTGCCGGGCTAGCGCTGACGCCGGGGCGGCGCCGACCCAGACGGGGCACGGGCGACGTCAACGACCGCGTGGGCGGGGATGGGAACCACGCGTCGAAGCGGCGTGCGGATGGCGGCGGTCCCGGCCGCGTGCGAGCTCGTGGCTGCCGCCAGGACCATCACCAGGCCGAGCAGCACAGCCCACATCGCCACGCGGTCCGGACGAAATCCGGCTCGTTCGTGTGGTCGGCGCGTACGCCGACGCGGCGGCGGCGTGTAGCGCTCGCTGCCGCGGCCGGTGATCCTCACCGTCCTGCGGCCCGGAACGGCCGTTCCAGCCCTGGTAGGGGCGGCGCTACTCACGGGTGATGCGGCAGTTCCACCCCTGGGGGCGTCAGTGCCACGCACCGGGGCGGTCGTTCGCGTTTTCAGAGCAGCAGAGCTACGCATTGGGGCGCCGGCCGCACCTCTGTGGGCGCTGGTACCACGGCCCGCTGCGGCCGTGCCGCCTCTGTCGTGGACGCGTGCTTTGTCGCGCGGGCTCCCTGCCAAGCCTGCCTGCGGCATGTCTGTCCTCTTTCTTGTGCTTGCGGGGTTAGCTGACGGGCTCGCGCCGAAAGAGCGGCGCTACGCGCTTGCGCGCGATTAGCCCCAACAAACCTGGGTCCCCCGCTTCCATCCGCCAGCCGGAGCTCGCGGAACGGGAATTCAGCTGTACAGGGTCATCATGCTAACCGGTCCGGACGGAAAGCGGTCCCGCGACAGTCGGCCGAAAAGCGGTCTAGCCGTTCGGACAGCGTGGGTCCCGCGCCAGCGCAGCGGCAGCCCTGCGGGAGCGGGAGCGGGAGCCGGAGCTACTCCTTGCCGGCAACCTTGGCCACGAACTGGGCCACATCGTTCGCGTCCCGGCTCTGCAGCAGCTGAGCGGGCATGACCCCCTGTCCAAGGCACGCCTGGGCGCTGCCCGGCGGCGGGTTCTGCAGGCATCCGTTGTTGATCGTGTTGTAGACCAGCGAGTAGGGCGGCTTCAGCATGTCGAGGTCTGGCCCGACCTTGCCGATGTCGTTAGCCGCCGCCAGCGTGTGACACATGCCGCACACCTGCCCGAACACTTCGCGTCCCCGTCGCTCGTCCTTGGTCAGCTTGATGCCCCCGATCTGGCCGCTGGCGTTGGCGTGGTTGCCGGTCAGGAAAGCGATCGGCATGGCAATGCCAAAGCCGACGTACAGAATCACGAAGATCGCGCTGATCGCCTTGCGGCCACCGCGAGACTGGGTCTGGAGAGCCGCGCGGGCACCCCCCACCCCGCCCCGCGCAGCGATGAAGAACAGGGCCAGAGCAAGCACCACCCAGAAGGCGAGGAAGAGAACGGTGGCGAGCATCGGGCGCGGACCTTATCGTGCGGAGGAACCTGACGGCGAGTGGGGAGCTAGGGAGCGAGTCGGCCAACGACCCCGACATTCGGAACCTGGTCATGGCGACAGAGTCATCGTCTCCTCCCAGAGGCGAAGCTCATCACCGGTGGTGCCACGGCGCGGAAGTCCTCGGCCTCGATCTGCGTCTCATCTCCGGCCTGAGTTTGGTCTCCCGCCCTCACGCCTCGAGCAGCCCGCTGCTCGGCCAGTCCCATCCTTACCTGCTCATCCAGCATCGAGAAGTCCTTGACCTCAGCCAGCAAACGATCCGGTGCTGCGATGGAGTCGACCTGGTCGACCAGTACGTTGATCACTCCTCCCCCGGCGGCGAACCGCTCCAGCTTTCCCTCGGCGATCATCAGAGGCTCGGTGCGGACGGTCAGCCGGTGGCGCTCGTACACCTGAGCGGGCACGACCAGGTTGATCGTCCCGAACTCATCTTCCAGCAGCACGAACACCACTCCGTTGGCGGTTCCGGGACGCTGGCGCGCGACAACGAGGCCCGCGACCTTGACCCGTGAGGCGTGCTCCAGCCGCTCCAAATCGGCGCTGGTCGCGGTATCCGATGGCAGGCGGTCTCGGAGCAGATGCAGAGGGTGGGCCTGGACGGTCAGTCCCGTCGTCCCGTAGTCGGCGAGCATCGACTCCCATGCCGAGAGCTCTCGCAGCCGAGGCGGCGCGGGCAGGTCGAGCGGCAGTGCCAGCTGTGTCCCGCCGGGTACGCCTCGCCCCGGCGTGACAACTCCGAGCTGCCACAGGGCGCTCCGACGCGCAGATCCACGGGCGAGCGCCCCTGCGGCATCGTCGCTCACGTTGCTGCTCCCCTCCACCAGACCATCGCACGCCCCCGACCACGCGAGCGGCTCGAGCGCCGCCTTCCCGGTGCCTGCACGTGAGGCGAGATCGGCGAGCCCACGGAACGATCCTCCCTGCTCGCGGGCGGTAACGAGCTGCCGGATGTCCTGCTCACGTACGCCGCGGACGTATCCCAGGCCGATCCGCACCGTGCCACCGTCGGCGTCGCCTCCGGGCCCAAGCTCCATCTCACACTCCGCCGCGCTGCGGTTGACATCGGGCGCCAGCACCTCGATTCCCCGTCGCTGGGCCTCGTGCACCAGGGCATCAGGAGGATAGAAACCCATTGGCTGCTCGTTGAGCAGCGAGCACAGGAGCTCGGGTCCGTAGTGGACGCGAAGCCACGTCGACTGATACGCGAGCAATCCGAACGCCGCTCCGTGCGCCTTGGGGAAGCCGAAGCCCGAGAAGCCCTGCACCATCGCGAACACCCGCTCTGCGGTGCCCTGATCGATCCCGTGCCGGCGCTGCGCTCCGGCGACGAAGCGCCGGTGGTAGGCCTCGATCGCCGACTCCGAGCGCTTGCGACTCATTGCCCGCCGCAGGCCCTCGGCCTCACCCACCGAGAAGCCAGCGAACGCGATCGCCACCTCCAGCACCTGGTCCTGGAAGATGATCGTGCCGAGCGTCTCTCGCAGAACCGGCTCCAGCGACGGATGCTCGTAGGGAACCTCGTAGCCGGGATCCAGTCGCAGCCGCTGGCGCCGCTCGATGTAGGGATTTACCGCTCCGCCCTGGATCGGTCCCGGCCGCACGATCGCCACCTGGATCGTGATGTCCTGGAGGTTCTCCGGCCGAGTCCGCCTCAGCGAGGCCATCTGCGCCCGGCTCTCGATCTGAAAGACGCCGGTGGTGTCGGCCTCCTGAATGCACCGGTAGGTCTCCGGGTCGTCGTAGGGGATCCGTGAGAGGTCGATGCGCTTGCCCCGGGTGCGCGCGATCAACTCGACCGTCCGCTCCACCGCCGAGAGCATCCCCAGCCCGAGGAGGTCGATCTTCAGGAACCCGGCGTCCGAGCACGAGTCTTTGTCCCACTGCACGATCTGGCGCCCTTCCATGGCGGCGGGCACGATCGGGCAGCAGTCGATCAGTGGCCGGGTGGCGACGATCATCCCCCCCGAGTGCTGGGAGAGGTGCCGCGGCAATCCGTGCGCCTGCGCTGCCAGCCGCGTGAGCCACGCCCACCGGCCCCCCGCCCCTCTACGTTCGTGTGCTTGGACCGCTCCAGGACGCCGACTCTCATGCCCGGACAGTCCGAACGCGCTGTCGATGTCCTTCGCCACCTGACGGGCATCCCAGCCTTCGCTTCCCCGCGCCACACGCTCGAGCTCCCCGGGCGGCAGGCCCAGAGCTTTGCCCAGCTCCCGAATCGCCCCGCGGGCCCGGTAGGTGGGAAACGCCGCCACCAGCGCCGAGCGGTCGTGACCGTAGCGTTGATGGATGCGCGGGATCAGTGCCTCCCTGATGTCCCGCGGAAAGTCGAGGTCGATGTCCGGCAGCGAGGTCAGCTCCTCGTTGAGGAAGCGGCCGATCATCAGCTCGTTGGCGACCGGGTCGACATGCGAGAGGCCAGTCAGGTAGCAGACGATCGAGGAGACGCTCGAGCCGCGCCCACGACCCGGCGGCAGCAGCGCCCGGGCGCTGTCCGGTCCGCGAACCTCCACCGAGACCTCGCGCGCCAGCTCCAGCAAATCGTGGTGCAAAAGGAAGAATCCGGGGAGATCGAGCGCCTCGATGATGCGCAGCTCCTCCTCCAACCGTGAGCCCGCCCGCCGGCGCAGGGCCTCGGACTCGCCGGCATATCGCTCGTACAGCCTGCTGTCACAGAGCTCGCCCAGCGTGCGCATTGCTTGTCCGTCCTCGGCCCCCGGGTACCTGTAGCCCAGATCGCTACCCAGGTCAAAGCGAAGGCGATCAGCCAGTCGCGCCGTCTCCGCTACCGCCTCGGGATGCTCAGGGAAGCGCGCGGCCATCGCCTCGGGGGAGGCGAGCACGTGGCTGAAGTTGCCGCGCCGATCGGGCTCTGAGGCATCGAGCGTCGTGTGCAGACGGATCGCCACCAGGGCATCCTGCAGAGGACCGCGAGAGTGCTCGTGGGCGTGGACGTTGCCGGTGGCCACGCACGGCAGCTCGAGCCGCTGGGCCAACCCGACGAGGCGCCGGTTGCGCGCCCGATCGTCGCGCAGGAATGGTCGCTGCAGCTCGATTCGCAATCGCTCGGAACCGAAGGCCTCCCGCAGCTGCCTGAGCGTGGGCTCGTCGTGTATGCCCCGGAGGGCACAGCCGCTGAGGCAGACAAGCCCCTCGGCGTGCCCCAGCACGGTATCCAGCGAGACGAACGGCTGCGATGGCGGTCCGGGCTGCTGCCGCGTGTGCGCATGCGCGAAGGTGAGGATCCGGCAGAGGTTCGACCATCCCCGGGCGTCCTGGACCAGCAGCGTGAGATGGCGCCGATCGTCCAGGTCGACCTCGGCACCGTGGATCGGGCGCAGCCCGAGCGCCCGTGCCGACACCGCAAATTCCATCGAGCCCGAGACGGTGTTGTGGTCGGTGAGCGCGAGCGCCTCGTATCCCAGCTCTGCCGAGGCCGCCGCCAGCTCGTCGGGGAGGGAGGCCCCATCCAAGAACGAGAAGGCGGAGTGACAGTGAAGCTCCGTGTACATCGAACATATGTTCGCATAGGGTCCTGACGAGTATCCCCCCACGCCGGAGCAGTGGCAAGCGAGCAAGCGACCGGGATGGACGTGGCCCTCGGTCCGGCCAGGTGCACAAGCTGGCCGCGTTCCTCACCACCGAAACGCGCGCTGACAGATCTCCTTGACAAGTTCTTAGTAGCTGCTAAGTTTCTTGCTTAGTTAGTACTCACTCACAAGGAGACTCATGACACCTCCTCATCGACAAGGTCACCCGCCAAGCAGGAACTGGACGCTGGCGATCGTTTCCATCGGGCTGTTCATGGTCGTCCTCGACAACCTCGTGGTCAGCGTCGCGCTGCCCAGCATCCACCGAGACCTCAGCACCTCGATCCAGGGCCTCGAATGGACGGTCAACGCGTACGTGCTCGCCTACGCGGTGCTGCTGCTGACCGGGTCCGCCCTCGGTGATCGCTTTGGCCGCAAGCGGATGTTCATGGCCGGCGTGACCGTGTTCACCGCCGCGTCGGCCGCGGCGGCGCTGGCCCCCAGCACCGGCCTGCTGGTTGCCGCCCGCGCAGTTCAGGGCACCGGCGCCGCAGTGGTCACCCCCCTCACCCTGACCCTCCTGGCCGAGGCGTTTCCGCCGGCGCGCCGGGGCATCGCGATCGGAGTCTGGTCGGGCATCAGCGGGGTCGCCGTGGCCCTCGGCCCGCTCGTCGGCGGAGCCGTCGTGGGCGCCCTCTCCTGGCACTGGATCTTCTGGATCAACGTTCCCATCGGCGCCGTACTCGTTCCCCTGGCCGGGGCCCGCCTGGTCGAGAGCCGCGGACGCTCACGCCGGCTCGACCTGCCCGGCCTGCTGCTGGCCTCGAGCGGGCTCTTCGGCATCGTGTACGGCCTGGTGCGCTCGCAGTCGCAGGGCTGGAGCAGCCCTGAGATCCTCCTCGCCCTGATCCTCGGCGCGCTGCTGATCGTGGCCTTCGTGCTCTACGAGCGTCGCGTCGCGGAGCCGATGCTGCCGATGAGCTTCTTTGCCAACCGCGCGTTTGCCGTCACCAACGCCGTCTCGCTGGCGATGTATTTTGGGATGTTCGGCTCGATCTTCTTCCTCAGCCAGTACCTGCAGAACGTGCTCCACAACAGTCCGCTCCAGGCGGGGGTCAAGCTGCTGGTGTGGACGGGAGCAACGATGGTGGTGGCACCGTTGGCCGGGTTCTTCTCTGAGCGCTACGGCAGCCGGCTGTTCATGGTCGCGGGACTCAGCCTGCAGGCGATCGCGCTGGGTTGGTTCTCCCTGCTGGCCGGCATTGGCCAGAGCTACGCCAGCATGATCGTCCCGTTCGTGCTCGCGGGTACGGGGATGGCGCTGGTGTTTGCGCCTTCCGCCAACGCGGTGCTGGCGTCGGTGCGGACCGAGCAGACGGGTCAGGCGTCGGGCGCGACCAACGCGATCCGCGAGCTCGGTGGAGTGCTCGGCATCGCGGTGCTGGCGACGGTGTTCACGGCCCACGGCGGCTACACCTCGCCGCAGGCGTTCGTCGACGGGTTGGTCCCGGCCATGCGCGTGGGCGTGGCGATGCTCGGCATCGGCGCGCTGATCGCCGCGGCGTTGCCATTTAGCAGTCGGTCTGTGACCACGGCGGCGGCCGGCGCCGATCCCGCTCGCAGGGGAGTTCTGCAACCCGCAACCGGGCTCGCCGACCAGGCCGCCTGACCGTTCCCTAGGATCGACGAGGAAACCATGAGCCCGCCGTCGATCACCGAGCACGGCACTTCCCGCCCGCGCGTCCCGGCCTCAGAGCGCCGGGAAGCGCTGATCGAGGCCGCGGTGCACGAGTTCGCCCATGGCGGTCTGCACGGGACACCCGTCGATCGGATCGCCCGGCGGGTGGGGATCGCCCAGCCGTATGTGTTCAGCCTGTTCGCCAGCAAGCGGGAGCTGTTCCTGGCGGCGATCGAGCGCGCCTTTCAGCAGGTCGGGGAGACGTTCAACGAGGCCGCTGCGGACTTCGACCCCGAGCGCGCCGAGCCAGAGGCCACTGTGCTCACGGCGATGGGTAAGGCCTACGTCGAGCTGCTGAGCTCCGATCGCGACTCGCTGCTGCTCCAGCACCAGGCGTATGCCGCCTGTGACGACGAACTGATCCGCACGCGCGTCCGCGGCTGGTACGCCGGGCTGGTCGCCAAGGTGGAGCAACTATCCGGCGCAGAACCAGAGCGGCTCGACGAGTTCTTCCGCTACGGGATGTGGCTGAACGTGGCCGCGGCGATGGGGGTCGAGGACCTGTCGGTCGGATGTGAATGGGTCCGCGCCGAGCGATCCGAGGCCGGCTGATTGTCGGGCACAGGGGCCGCTCCCGGGATGGCGCGGCAGCCGGTCACGCCATCTGCACGAGGTCGCGCTCGGGTTCGATGCGCCAACGCCGCGCCACCGCCTCCAGGCGCTCGTCGAGCGCCCAACGATCGGGGCGCTCCTCTCCGTCATGCCCGGGACTGCCGCCCTTGAGGGCCATCGAGCCGCTGTTGTCCCCGATCTGTCGTAGGTCGCGGACGTCCTCGGCGCTCAGCCGCAGCTCGGCCGGCAGAGCCGCCAGCTCGGCGCGCTTGTCCTCGACCGGGCGAGCGTCGGCGCCGGCCTCCTGGATCAGCGTCGGGACCACGCAGGACACCGGTTGGTGGGCCAGGTTCCACTGGCAGGCGAGCTGGATCGTCGTCAGGTGCCGCCGCTGGGCGATCGGCCGCATCCGATCCAGACGCGCGCGCCCGGCCTCGATCCACCCGGGCGGACGGAAGCGGCGGTGGTCGTGGGGCTCCATCTCCTGACCGGGCAGTACGTCGTCGAAGAACAAGCCGCCGTAGTCGACCACGCGCGTGATCACCTGCACGCCGGCCGCTGCCGCTGCATCCAGGCACAGCTCGCCGGGCCAGGGCTCGAGCGGGTTGAGAATAATCATCGCCCAGTCCAGCAGGTCGCCGTAGCGCTCCAGGCAGTCGATCAGGTCGAGCGTGAAGCCGTTGGCAGGGCCTGGGGCGACGCCGATCATCCGCGTCAGCCCGCGCTCGCGCAGCGCCGCCATCCCGTCCCAGACCGCCTGACTGGTGTAACCGGCCCGGTCGGGATTGTGCAACAGCAACAGGTCGAAGCTGTCGATGCCGCAGCGCTGGAGGCTCCGCTCGGTCGCCAGCTTCAGGTAGTCGGCGTAGCCGGTCTGCTGGCGCAGCCGGGCGTCGGTGAAGCGAGGAAATCCCTTGGCGCCGTCGCGCTGACCCGAGTAGAAGTCGTGCCCGATCGCCCCGACCACGCAGATCTCCTCCCGCCGGCGGCCGGCGATGGCCCGGCCGAGCATCTCGTCGGCCTGGCCTTCGCCGTAGACGTCGGCGGTGATTACGGTCCTGATCGTCTGATCCGGGGTGATCAGGGAGATGAAGCGATCGTCCGGGAGCGGCTCGCCGAAGCGCATGAAGCGCCCGCCGCTCCAGGTTCCCACGGCGGCAGGCCCGGGATCGGTGAATCGCCCAGCGCCGCTCATCGGCTTGAGTTTAGGCGGCGGGTTTCGGTTCATCGCTGACGCCACCATCTGCCGCTGTGCAGATCGTGAAAGACGACCTCGTCACGACCACAGGTGGTGACGATCTCCCAGTAGCGCCGCCTGAGCGGACGTTCGGTCCACCAGCGATCTTCGACCACCCACGACTCTCGCGTGCAGTCCACCTGCCTCCCGTCCACGAGGACAGGCTCGCCGTCCTCGGCGCAGCTGACCGCGACGCGACGCGGCATCGCCAGCCGCCGCGCCTCGCTCACGGTGACCGCCATCTGAGAACGATTGTCTACCCCTCGAACGGCGTCAGGACCGCCCGCCGCTCCGGGAAGCGGGAGCCGGAATCCACCTCCAGCACCCGCAGGGCCGCTTCCGGTCCCGCCACCGCGCGTGCCTGCCGGACCGCCTCCCGCAGACGCACCGCGCGGACGCCGACAGGATCGTCCAGCAGGCTGCGCTGATCGCTGGTGGGAGGCCCGAAGCGCTCCACCGCCAGCCGGAGACGGTCGGCGGGAGCAGGCATCGATGCCAACCGTCCCGACAGCGCCAGCCGCATGCGGTCCGGATTGGCTAGCGCCTCACGGAAGGTGACCTGTTCACGCCAGGTACCGCCCCCCTCCACCAGTGTGGCGGAGATCACGACCGCACGGAGGGTTCGACCGCGCCGCTCCCGCCGGGCCAGGAGTCGGTCGATCAGCAGGCCGAGTGCATGCTCGAGCTGGATTCCTGACGCTGCCTCGGGCAGCTCCAGCTCCTCTCTCAGGAACTCAGCCATGGGACGGGGGCGCAACTGCGTGTCGCCTCCGTCGGCGAGCTCGCGGGCCTCCAGACCGGCGGCCCCAAAGCGATCTGCCAGCCTGGCCGCGGGCATTAGCGCCAGCTCCCCCAGGGTTCTCACTCCCAAGCGCTCGAGCGCCCCGGGCAGCTCCGCCAACGCCGGCCGAGACCGCAGCAGCGAAACCGGCATCGAGGCCAAGTAGGCGCGCGCTCCCGCTCGAGCGCGCTCCGATGAGCCGCTCCCATGACGGTCGAGACCGGTAGGGACACCCGGGACGATCTCTGCTCGCCGCACTCGTGCTCTGGTGGCCGCCGCCAGAGCGGAAAATCTCGACGGGGCAACGCCAAAACGCACCGGCGTGCGCAGCGCACGGCGGGATGCAGCGAGCACACCCTCCAGGCTCCCATGCAGACGCAACAGACCTGAGGCCTCAAAGCACGCCAATCCGGGTCGTTCGGGCTCGACGGCGGCTCCGATCGACTCGAGCGCCACGAGCAGGTGCTCCCAGTGGTCGACGACACCGGCCGGATCTGGCGGCACCAGCATCAGCCGCGGGCAGCGTGCAAGAGCCTCTCCCAATCGCATTCCAGGATGAACCCCGAACGCCTCGGCGGCCAACGAGACCTCCCCTACCTGCTGGGCGCGACCCGGCTCGGGCGCCAGAGCCGCCGGGGTCTGTAGCAGCGCGGTGCGATCGCCGGCGGCGATCGTGAGCTCGAAACGGGGAAGCAGGGCGCAGACGACAAGTGACAAGACGAACACATGTTCGCACCGATGCAGGTCGGATGCAACCTCCGTCCGGTGGTACGGTGACGCGGATGGAGCCGCCAAACCTCGGGGACCTCGCCGTCAGGGGCGTCAAGACTCTCCTGACCCTCGGACAGCGCATTCCCGCTGCCGGAGGGATGCTGGCCCAGTCGCTCTCCGGCGTGGTCAGAGATCGCAACATCCTGATCACTGGTGCCTCGCAGGGAATCGGCCGGGCCACAGCGCTCCAGCTCGGGGCGGCAGGGGGGACGGTGCTGCTGGTGGCACGCACGCCGGAGAAGCTCGAGGAGGTCGCGCGCGAGGTCCGAGAGCTCGGAGGGCAGGGCCACGTCCATCCCTGCGACCTCTCCGATCTCGAGGATGTCGATCGCCTCGCCGAGGATGTGCTGGACCAGCATGGCCTCGTCGACGTCCTGGTCAACAACGCCGGGCGATCGATCCGCCGTTCAGTCCATCGCTCCTACGAGCGCTTTCACGACTACGAGCGAACGATGCAACTCAACTACTTCGCCCCCGTCAAGTTGATCCTGAAGCTGCTCCCGGTGATGCGCGAGGAGGGCTTGGGCCACATCATCAACGTTTCGACCATCGGCCTGCAGACCAACACGCCACGCTTCAGCGCCTACCTGGCCTCCAAGGCGGCACTGGATGCCTTCGCCCGTTCGATTGGACCGGAGGTGATCGGCGACGGTGTCCACTTCACCACCGTCTACATGCCGCTGGTGCGCACGCCAATGATCGCCCCGACCAAGCTTTACGATCGCTTCCCCACGCTCAGTCCCGAGGAGGCCGGGGAGATGATCTGCGAGGCGATCCGCAAGCGGCCCAAGCGCGTCGCAACCACGCTCGGGACCATCGGTCAGCTGACCTACGCAATCGCCCCGGGAGCCCAGGATCTGATCGTCCACCGGGCGTACAAGCTGTTTCCCGAGGGTGGAGACAAGCAGCGCGCAATCGAGGAGCCAACGGCCGAGCAGCTGGCGTTCGCGCGGGCCACGCGCGGCGTGTACTGGTAGGAGGGTGATCCCTGACAGCGGGCGTCGGCCCGGGACGCAGGCCGACGGGACATCCGGGCACGTCAGACGGAAGCGCCGGCGTCCCGCATCAGGCGACCCACCGGCACGGCCGCGAGATGATCGGCCTGCAGTGTTGCCTGGAGCTTCTGCAGCAGGGGCAGAGCCTCGTCCAGGTTCGACACCGTGAGCTCGATGACCTCGCCGGAATGCACGCTGCCGAGGGCATCACCGGCATCTTCGAGCCTGACCGCCCCGGCGATCAACCGGCCACCGGCGCCGTGGGCGAGCCACCATTGACCGACGCTGGGGCCGCTGGAGGTGTAGAGGAAGTGGTGGGCCACCCCGATCTCCCTCAGCAGCCGGTGAAGCTGGGCCCGTGTGTGCAGCCAGCGCACCAGACCGCCGCCAGGTAGCCGGGGGACCGGCTGATCACCGTTGCCGACGAGGCTCAGATCATCTGGGGTGAGCGAATGATCGACGGCGAACGAGGCGTGGATGCCGGTGGCGGCCAGGGTGCCGGCGATCCCGGCCACATCGGCCCCGGGGGCATCGACGAGCACACCCACCTCGGGCCGGCTGGTGGCCACAGTGGTGATCGCTCGCATGTGCACGAAGTGCGAGACGAGCTTGTAAGAAGCTCCCGTGGTCAGCGTCCATCCGAGAATGGCGATCACCGCCGCGGCGGCGGTGATCGCGCGGGCAGTCCGCAGCCGCCACGTCGGCAGCGGGCGAACGCGACGGTCCTCTGAGAGGATCAGCGACGCGGTCGAGGGCCGCTTGGCAAAGGTCGGGTCGGGCTCGGGGTGGCGCTCGAGCGCCCGGGCCAGCGCGGGAGCCAGCTCCCCCTCAGAGCCCGCAACCTCGGCCAGCCCGAAGTGTTTGAGGGCGCGGTTGCTGGCGCGGACGTGACCGACGCCGAAGCCGTAGGAGACGATTGGGCAGCCGCGGATGATCGCCTCGAGCACGGTCAGCCCGGCGCTGGAGTGAACCAGCGCGTCGACCGCCGCGAGCACGTCGCCCATGCGGTCGGTGAAGCCCATCACCCGCAGCCGCGGCTCCTCGCCGAAGCGCTTGGTCACCCGCGCCCGCAGGCGGTCGTTGCGCCCGCACAAACAGAGGACGATCGCGTCGGGTTCGGAGGCGAGGGCGACCCGGGTCGCGCCGACCAAGTCGCCGACGCCCCAGCCGCCACCGGAGACTCCGATCACCTTGGCCCCCGCGGGCAGGCCAAGGGCCCTTCGGGCGTCAGCGCGGGAGCGGGTGGCCAGGAACGCGGGGGAGGTCGGCGGCTTGGCCCAGCGAACGCTGCCGGGACCCGCGATCTGCTCCACCTCCTCGCTTGACTCGGGATGGGTGACGAAGTGCAGGTCGATGCCGGGATGAGCCCAGAACTGGAGCCCGGCGAGATCGGTGATCGAGGAGTAGCAGGGCACCTTCAGCCTGTCCGAGCGGCGCATCTCTCCCAGGACGGCGGTGACCCCGGGATAGGTCGAGACGACCAGGTCGGGATCGTGGGCGCGGATCATGCGCATCAGGCCCCGGCGGCCCAGCGTGGTCAACAGCCGCCGGGCCAACCACCGCGTGGGCGCGAAGTACATGAAGAGCATGTACTGGAGGTCGAACAGCCATGGCAGCCACCGGAACATGAAGGCCGAGTTCTCACGCAGCACCCTCGTCAGCACCGGACCCATCGCCGGCAGCCCGTTGACGATCGAGACCAGCGCATCGGGATCTTCGTCCTTGAACTCCCGCGCCACCGCCCGCGCCGGCAGGTCGTGGCCCTCGCCGATGTCCGCCGAGATGATCAACACCTTGCGCGGACCCGCCTCCGCATCCGGCTCACCAGCCGGGATCACCGCTGCGGCCTGCTCAGCGCCGGCCTTCCTGGCCTCCTCGCGACGCCATTCCACGTAGCGGCGGACACCTTCGGAGAATGGGGTGGCTGCGCTCCATCCGAGCTCGCGCTGAGCCCGCTGGCTGCAGACGACCTTGCCTCCGAAGTCTCCGGGACGTGCGGGGGTGTGGACGATCTCGACGTTGCCGATCAGATCCTTGACCGTCTCGGCGATCTGCTTGATGGTCACGTTCTCGTCGCTGGCGAGGTTGTAGATCCGGTTGGTGGCGACCTCGCTCAGCCCCAGGGCAACCCCGTCGGCGAGGTCCTCGACGTAGACGAAGCGGCGCGACTGGCTGCCGTCTCCCGCCAGCGTCAGCGGCTCGCCCTTGAACGCCTTGTTGACGAACGCCGGGACCACCGCCGCCTCGCGGGCGCGAGGCCCGTAGGGGATGCCGAAGCGCATGATCGTGTAGTCGATCCCGTAGAGCTCCTGGTAGGCCTTGCAGTAGAGCTCGCCGGCCAGCTTGGTGCTGGTGTAGAGATGGCTCGGAGGCGGCAGCAACGTCTGCTCGTCGACCGCCTCGGGCTGGCAATCGGAATAGACCCAGATCGTGCTGGCGAAGACGATCCGCTTGACGCCGGCTCGCCGCGCCGCCTCCAGCACCGCGACCGTGCCCCGGGCATTGACCCGCTCGGCGTCCTCGGGTTCGGCGTGGACGTCGTTGACGTCGGCGACCGCAGCCAGATGGGCGACTGCGTCGCAGGAATGCAGCGCGCGCTCCAGGGCCTCGCGATCGGTGATCGAGCCAAGCACGGTGTCCACCGACCCAGGCTCGTGCCAGGGTGAAGGCCGCAGGTCGTAGATCACGGGCTGGTGACCGCGGGCACGCAACTTGTCGATCACGTGGGAGCCGATGAAGCCAGAACCGCCGGTGACGAGGACCCTCATCGCGCCACGGCGGCCTTCGGTCGGTAGTACAGCGGCACGCAGGAATGGTTATGCGCGACCCAGTCGGAGTTGGGCAGCTGCACCTGATGGCCGAGGATCCGGTGACACGGCTCGTCGTAGACGCGGCCGGTGGAACGCTCCAGCCAGTCGAACACGACGTACTTGTAGAGCCCGGACACCATCCCCTCAGGCAACTCGAGCCGGCTCGGGTGGGCCGGATCCAGATGCTCGCGAGCCACGGAGTTCTTCCAGTCGACGATCTCCGGCAGCCGCTCGATCTGGATGAGTCCGAGCGCGGCGGTGAACTCGCTCATGCGGAAGTTGAGGCCGTGCACGTCGAACTTGGGCTTGCCGTAGTTGCGAAAGCCCCGGCCGTGCTCGATCATCTCCGGGCGCCGGGAGACGAGGACGCCGCCCTCGCCGGTGGAGATCGTCTTGGTCGCGTACAGCGAGTAGATCCCGACGTCACCGAAGCTCCCGGGCTTGCGCCCGTGCCAGCTAGCTCCGTGGGCGTGCGCGCAGTCCTCGATGAGAAAGATCCCGTTGGCAGCGCAGTACTCGGCGATCCGTTCGGTGTCGAAGGCGATGTGACCGCCGATGTGGACCAGGAACGCGGCCCTCGGCTTGTGCTGCTGCGCCTTGGCCTCGAAGTCGGCGAACGACATGCACAGGTCGTGCCGGTTGCAGTCGACGAACTCGACCTCGGCGCCGGCACGCATAGCGGCCAGAGGAGTGGCCATGAAGGTGTTGGATGGACACAGGACCGTGGCGCCGTTGACGTCCGCGAAATCCAGCGCCGCCAGCGCGCCACCGGCCCAGCTCGAGACCGCGACGGCCGGGACCTCGTTCCAAGCCGTCCACGCCGCCTCGAAGCGAGCGACCATGTCCGCCTCTGACCACTGATTGGAATCGAGCACGTCGTCGATCAGCGCGTGCAGACGGGCGCGGTCACGATCGTCGAACCCGATCGCGAACTTCTCGAAGTTCGGAGTTGCGGAAGCGGTGGTCATTGATGGTGTCTCGGCGAGCCGAGCGGCGCTGAGAGCGCGGGGCCTCGCCGGCCAGCGATGCATCCCCCGCGCACAAGCTTGGCAGATCGTGTCAAGTCGGTGTCAGCTCACGACGCTCACGGCGTAAGCCTGTCAGACCGGTAGGACGGTAGCGATTTCTCGCCGCTGCAGATCGGCGAGGATCAGGCGCAGGGCCTGGGCGGTGCGCCGATGGGAGTCCCGGGAGCCGTAGAAATCCGCATCGTGCAGGAGGATCACGTCACCGGGAGCCAGCTCGCGAGTGATCCGGGCGGCGATCCGCCGGGGGGTGGTGAGCTTGCGCCAGTCCTTACCCCAGCGCGACCACAGCAGCGGCTTCATCCCGCTCGCGCGTACGTAGTCCAGGCCATCGGCACTGTAGATCCCGTACGGCGGCCGATGCAGCGCCGGCACGATCCCGGTGGCCTGCGCGATCGCCTCCCGACCCTGACGCAGATCCTCCTGCACCGCCGCGGCCGAGAGCCGCAGCTGGAGGCGGTGGCGGTAGCCGTGAAGCGCGATGCGATGACCTGCCGCAGCGACCTCCGCTGCCAGTTCGGGTCGTCGGGCCACCTGCTCGCCGATCATGAAGAAGGTCGCGCACGCGCGCGCGCGCGCGAGCAGCTCGAGCATCGCCGGAGTCCCCTCGGGGTGAGGCCCGTCATCGAAGGTGATAGCCAGTCCGGCGGCTCCCGGACCCAGATCACACGGCAGCGAGAGTGACCTGGCGGCGGGGGCCAGCAGCGGGGCAAGCGCGTGTCGGATCACCGGCGGATGATCGCCGACCTGGCGCCCTAACGTTCAGCGACGGTGAACCCCGACCTCGACCACTGGGTGGCAGACCCCGGACTCCGGGTGTCCCACCACCGTCACAGCAGCGCCTCGGCCGAGCGGCTGTGGCGTGCGGCCCGCGCCGTGCAGCTGGCCGACACCGCGCTGCTCGGCCGGCTGGTGAGCTGGCGCCTGCCGGGAACTCGGCCCGAGCTGACCTTCGACGAGCTGTTCCGACGCCCCCCGTTCGTCGTGCTGGAGCAGGCGCAGACGATGCTCGTCTGCGGGCTGGTTGGCCGGATCTGGACGCTTCGCCGTGACTATCCCCATCTTCAGGACCCCGAGCAGTTCCTGCGCTTTGCCCAGCGGGGCACGGCGAGAGTGGTTTTCGCCCACTGGGCCGAGCCGGGAGTCGACGGCGGAAGTGCCTTGCTCACCGAGGTTCGGGTGGAGGCGATCGGAGCGCAGGGAAGGCTCGGCGTGCGGGCGGTCAGGCCGTTGGTGACCGCGTTCCACGGCTTGATCGGCAGCGAGGGCATGCAAGCGGCAGTGCGGCAGGCCGAGCGGGAGTAGCGGCGGCGCCCCTACGACTTGCTGCCGGTCGCGGGTGGTGCCATCTGCGTCACCGTAGCGCCCACGGGTTCTTCGATGGCGCCGCGGTAGCGGCCGCGGGTTGTGCCATCTCTGCGCCGCTGGAGCGGTCGCGCTGCGGCGGCGGCTAGGGTCCTTGGGGATGATGGAGCGCTTCGAGTCCGAGGTGTTGGTCCGCCGTACCCGCTACGCCAGCGAGGCCTCCGGATGGGCCGTGGTTGACGCGGCCGATGCCGACGGCGAGGAGGTCGTGCTCGTCGGCCAGCTGACCCACCTGGAGGCCCGAGAACGGGCGCGAGTGATCGGCATCTGGGTCGATGACGACCGCTATGGACCTCAGGTCAAGGTCAGCGAGGCGGTGCCGTTGCCGCCGGCCGATGCTGACGCGGTCATCGCCTACCTGCGGCGCGTCAAGCACGTCGGGCCACAGCGAGCCACGGAGCTGGTGGCCCGCTACGGCGTAACCGACGTGTTGGAGGCGATCGACCGCGATCCGAGGGCGGCTCTGGGCGTAGCGGGATTGCGTGGTGCGCGAGCGCAGGAGGCGGGAGAAGCCTGGAACGCGCTGCGGGTCACCCGCCAACTGCACTTGATGCTGGCCCCGCACGGGCTCACCTACCTGGTTCGGCGGGTCCACGAGGAGTACGGCCCCACCGCCCATCGTGTGGTCGCTGAACGTCCCTACGAGCTGACCAGCGTGTTCGGCGTGGGCTTCGCGATCGCCGACCGGATCGCGCACGCCGGCGGGAGCGCTCCCGACCGGCGCGAGCGCGCGCGGGCCGGAGCGCTGCATCTGTTGGCAGAGGGTGAGCGCAGCGGCAGCACCTGCATGCCCGCCCCCGAGCTGCTCCGGGCACTGGCCCAGCTGCTGGACGCGGAGCCCCCGGCGCAGTTGCTGGGGACCCTGCGCCAGTCCGGAGATGTCGTCTGCGCCGGCCCCTGGGTCTATCGCCGAGCCACGGCCGAGCTCGAGGCCGAGCTGGCCGAGCGTGTGCGCGAGTTGCTCGACGGCCCCGCCGGCGCTCGCCTGCGTTCGGACGAGGTGGATCAGTCCCTCGGCCACACGGAGCCTCGGCCGACGGCAGAGCAACAGGCCGGCTTGCGTAACGCGCTCAGCCATCGGCTGTCGGTGATCACCGGCGGCCCCGGGACCGGGAAGACAGCCTCGATCCGGACGATCGCCGCCGTGGCCAGTGGACAGGGGGCGCGCGTGCTGCTGGTGGCCCCGACGGGACGGGCGGCGATCAGGATGAGCGAGGCCAGCGGCGTCAAGGCTCGGACCGTCCACTCGGCGCTGGGCTGGATCCCCGGTGAGGGCCCGACTCACGACGAGGACGATCCGCTTCCCTGCGAATTGCTGATCCTCGACGAGTCCTCGATGGCCAACCTGGAGCTGCTGGTGATGCTGCTGCGGGCTGTCGGCGCCAAGACTCACGTCGTCCTGGTCGGAGACGCGGATCAACTCGCCCCGGTCGGCGCGGGCAAGCCGTTTGCCGAGCTGGTCGCCTCAGCGCGCGTGCCGACGGTGCGCCTGACCCACATCTTCCGGCAGGCGGCGGGCAGCATGATCGTGCAGGGCGCCCACGCGATCCGTCGCGGCGAGCTGCCTCGGTTCACGGCGGCGGAGGGGATGCGGCGCGACCTGTTCCTGATCACGCGCGCCGACCCGCGCGCCGCGTGTGAGGAGATCGTCTCGCTGGTTAGCGAACGGCTGCCGGCGCACTACGAGCTCGATCCGGTCAGCGACATCCAGGTGTTCTCACCTGTCTACCGGGGCGAGCTCGGGATCGACGCGCTGGGGGAGGCCGTGCGAGACGCACTGAATCCCACCGGTCGACCGGTACGCGGAGGGCGGCTGCGCATCGGCGACAAGGTGATGATGACGGGACGGAACCTGCACGAGCTGGGACTGATGAACGGGACGCTGCTGCGCCTGCTGGATGAAACCTCGGGCGAGGACGACGAGGCGGCACTGCTTTTGGCTTCCGAGGAGACGATGTTCCGCCTCCCGCTGGAGGAGGCCGACCGTCTACGGCTGGCCTATGCTTGCTCGGTGCACCGCGGTCAGGGGATCGAGCTGCCGGTGGCGGTGATCGTCGCCCACCCCGCCGCCGGGGCGTTCTTCCTGCGGCGGGAGATGCTGTACACCGCCGTCACCAGGGCCCGCGTGGCCACGGTGCTCGTCGGAACCTCGGAGGTCATCGCCCGCGCGGTGAGAACGCCCGACACCGGCCGTCGGCACAGCCGCCTGGCCGAGCGACTGGAGGAGTGTCAGTGAGCTTTCAGACCGTGAACATCGCCTCCAAGCTCGGTGCGACCCGAGCCTCGTTCGTGCCGTCGGCGGGCATGGTGTGCTGGTCGTTGGAGCATCGCGGGGAGGAGTTGCTGGATCAGGGTCGCGGCCTGGAGGCCTATGCCGCGCAGGGGAAGACGATGGGCATTCCGCTGCTGTACCCGTGGGCGAACCGGCTGGGCCACCCGGACTACGAGGTGGCGGGCCGACGGATCCAGCTGCCGCAGGATCCGGGTCGGATCCCGCGGGACCCGAACGGGCTCCCGATCCACGGAGTGCTGCCGGGGCTGATGCGCTGGGAGGCCACGGCCTCCGGGTCGCAGGTGGCCGCTCGTCTGCGCTGGGAGGAGGAGCAACTGCTGAGCCTGTTCCCGTTCCGGCACGAGGTCCGGATCGACGCGGTCGTCGGCGAGGGGGAGCTGCGGGTCATCACTACCGTGATTGCCGGCGCCGGTGACCCGGTTCCCGTCTCCTTCGGGTACCACCCTTACCTGCGCCTGCCCGACCGACCACGGCAGGCCTGCCGGGTGGCGCTGCCCGGATGCGAGCGCCTGCTCCTGGACGAGCGCAGCATCCCCAGCGGCGCGCGGGAGCCGCTCGGGCCGACGGCGTTCAGGCTCGAGCAGACCAGTTGGGACGACGGATTGGCGCTGAGCGGACAGCCGGCGCGGTTCGCGGCCGGCGCCGGGAGGCGCGAGCGCGAGCTGGAGCTGGTGGACGGGTTCCCCTACGGACAGGTGTACGCGCCGCCGGAGCATGACTACATCTGCTTTGAGCCCATGACCGCGCCGACCAACGCCCTGCGCAGTCGCGACGGCCTGACCGTGCTCGCCCCCGGGCAGCAGCACCGAGCGGAGTTTCGCATCGCCGTCGCGGATCGGTAATCGTCACGACACCAGACGAACGATCGCGGCGATCCCGACGACCACGATCACCACCCGCAGTCCCGCGGGCGGCAGCCGCCTGCCCGCCCGCGCTCCGAGGAGTCCGCCGATCGTCGACCCCACGGCGATCAGCAGCGTCGCGTCCCAGGCGACGTGGGCGGCGAACACGAACAGCAGCCCGGCGATCAGGTTGACCAGCCCTGCGAGCACGACCTTCAACGCGTTGATCCGCTGCAGCTCCTCCTGGAGCGTGAGACCAAGGATCGCCAGCAGCATGATTCCCTGCGCGGCGCCGAAGTAGCCGCCGTAGACGCCGCTGGCGAACACCCCCACCAGCGCGACCCGTCCGCCGCCGTGGGGCCGGACCCCGGTGCGGCGCCGGTCGAGGGCGCGCGCCAGTCGCGGCTGGGCGACGATCAGGACCAGCGCGATCCCGATGAACGCCGGGACGATCGCCTTGAACGCGGACGCGGGCAGCGTCAGCAGTGCCACCGCGCCGGCGGTCCCCCCCAGCAGCGACGCGACCGCGAGCGGGATCGTACGGCTGCGCTGGCCGCTGAGCTCCTTCCGGTAGCCGAACGCTCCGGCGGCCGAGCCGGGCACCAACCCGATCGTGTTGGAGACGTTCGCGGTCACCGGCGCATAGCCGAACGCCAGCAGCACCGGGAAGGTGATCAGGGTGCCGCTGCCCACCACCGTGTTAATGGTGCCAGCGAAGATGCCGGCGGCGAAGATCGCCACCGCGTGCAGGGGAGTCATCGTCCTCAGGGTGGCAGGGATGCGCCAGCCCGCGGAGACGCACGGTTGATCGACTTCGGGTACGCGGTTGCGCGGCTAGGCCTCAAGGCTGGCCTCGCCTCCCGCCGGTCCAGTAGTCTGAGGGCTGAGTCACTCGCTCTGAGCTCGCGCCCCGGGGAGCGAGCCGGTTCTCAGGTTCATCGGACACCGGCTCGTGGGCCGGCATTCAGTCAACGATGAGGCCGCTCGCGACGTCGTGCGATGACTTTTCCCGCCCTGCCCGGTCACAGCAGTGACGCCAGGACAACAGGAGACCGTTATGACCACCACCGCCCGTGACCGTCCGCACCCCACGCCATCCGCTCGCGCCGCCGAGCGTCGGCGATGGGTCGCGCTGTACGTGCTCTGCGCGGGGATGCTGATGATCGTGCTCGACGTCACCGTCGTGAACGTCGCCCTGCCTTCGATCCAGAGCGACCTGGGCTTCTCCGGGTCGAGTCTGGCCTGGGTGGTCAACGCGTACCTGATCTCGTTCGGCGGCCTGCTGCTGCTCGCCGGCCGGTTCGGCGACCTGCTCGGGCACCGACGCATGTTCCTCGCCGGGCTCGGGGTGTTCACGGCGGCCTCGATGGCCTGCGGGCTGGCCGGCTCTCAGGAGGTGCTGATCGGTGCCCGCTTCGTGCAGGGGATGGGCGGTGCGATGACCTCGGCGGTGATCCTCGGGATGATCGTGACGATGTTCCCGGAGCCGCGGGAGCGGGCCAAGGCGATTGGCGTCTATGGCTTTGTGGCCTCGGCCGGGGGCTCGATCGGGCTCTTGGCCGGAGGCGTGCTGACCCAAGCCATCGACTGGCATTGGATCTTCTTCATCAACGTCCCAATCGGGATCGTGACGGCGACGCTCGCCGTGCGGCTGCTCGCCCCCGGGCACGGCATCGGCGTGAGCCAAGGCGCCGACATCCCCGGGGCGGTGCTGATCGTTGCCTCGCTGATGCTCGGCGTCTACACGATCGTCGTGCCGGCCGCGCGTCACGGCTGGGGGGCGACGCCGACGCTGGTCCTGGCCGCGGCTTCGCTGGGTCTGCTGGCCGGCTTCCTCATTCGCGAGGCCACGGCGGAGCAGCCGCTGATCCCACTGCGGGTGTTCCGCTCCCGGGATCTGGCTGGAGCCAACCTCATCCAGGCGCTGCTCGTGGCCGGAATGTTCGGCATGTTCTTCCTCGGCGCCCTGTACCTGCAGCGGGTGCTGCACTACGACGCGCTGGAGATCGGGCTGGCGTTCCTGCCCACCACCCTGGTCATGGGAACGATGTCGCTGCGCTACTCCGAACGACTGGTGATGCGGTTCGGGCCGCGCGCGACGCTGATCGCCGGCATGTCGCTGGTCGCTGTGGGTCTGGTCTGGTTTGCCCAGGTGCCCGAACACGGTGCCTACCTGGTCCACGTGCTGCCGGCGCTGGTGATCCTCGGGCTGGGGATTGGCGGATCGTTCCCAGCGTTGATGGCTCTGGCCATGGCCGGTGCCGGACCGGAGGATGCCGGCTTGGCCTCGGGGCTGGTGAACACGACTGCCCAGGTCGGTGGCGCGCTCGGGTTGGCGGTGCTGGCCACGGTGGCCTCCACTCACAGCCGGGGCCTGATGCGCCACGGGACCCCGGGCGCGGCAGCGTTGACCTCCGGCTACCACGTGGCCTTCTGGATCGCTGCCGGGTTGGTGGTGGTGGCGACCGCGGTGGCGGTGCTCGTGCTCGAGGCGCGCGGGGCCCCGAGGCCGGCCGGCATGGCTGGTGTCGAGCCCGAGCTCGGGCCCGAGGTCCCGATGCCGGTCTGCGCGGAGACGGGCTGACTCGGGCGCCGGCGCCGCGGAGGCCTGAATGGGCGCCGCCGAGCCGACTACATCGTTGGCGATCTACGGACCGATCGCTCGGTCAGACCTGCCCGGCCTCTACCGCCGAGTCTGCACTGCGGTGCAGGACCGCCGAAATGGTGTGCTGGTGTGTGAGGTCAGCAGCCTCCCGGTCGATGCGGTGGCGATCGACGCCCTTGCCCGGCTGGCCCTGGGGGCGCGGCGACACGGGTGCTGGGTGTGGCTCCGGGGGGCCAGCGACGAGCTGGTGGAGCTGGTGGAGCTGGTGGGTCTGAGCGAGGTGCTGCGGTGCCGCTGACCGCTCCCGCCGACGGCCGCCACCCTGCTGTCCTGGCGCTCAGGCCTCCATCTGGAGAGGCAAGCCGAACAGTGGGAACAGCGCCGGCGGGTTGAGGAAGAAGGTGAACTCGACGATGCGGCCGCGTTCAATCTCGAGCACCTGCAGGGCCCACGGCTCGTAGCCTTCGCCCGACTCAGCCGGCTTGTACTGGCCGAACGCCGGCGAACCGTTGGCGGAGACGGTGGGAATCATGCGTGAACCGCGACAGCCGCTGCCCGGACCCTCCCACCACGTCAGGATGTCGTCGCGGCCGGCCAACCACAGGTCGTACGGTGGCATCGACTGAGTCGCGTCCTCGTGGATGAGCGAGGTCAGCGCTTGCATGTCATAGCGCTCGAACGCATCCACGTACCGGGCCAGGAAGGCCTGGTCGGGGGCACTGAGGTCGTCCACGCGCATGCTGGACTCGGCCGGAGCGTCGGCCAGCGTCGCCCGAGCACGCTGCAGCGCGCTGTTGATCGAGGCCGTGCTCGTCTCCAGCAGCTCGGCGGCCTCCGAAGCCTTCCAGTGCAGGACCTCGCACAGGATCAGCGCGGCGCGCTGACGGGGCGGGAGCTGCTGGAGAGCCGCGACGAAGGCAAGGCGGATGCTCTCGCTGCGCACTGCCGCCTCGGCGGGATCGGGATCCTGAGCCACCAGGGTGTCAGGAATCGGCTCGATCCAGGACTCGTTGGACAGCGCGTTTAGGTTGGCGAGCTCGGCCGCACTGGCCGGCCCCAGGTCCATCGGACGGGCCCGGCGCTGACGGCCTTCGAGGTGGTCAAGGCAGACGTTGGTGGCTATGCGATAGAGCCAGGACTTCAGCGACGAGCGACCCTCGAAGCGGTCGACGCTTCGCCACGCGCGCAACAGGGTGTCCTGCACGGCATCCTCGGCCTCGGCGGGCGAGCCGAGCATCCGATAGCAGTAGCCGATGAGAGCGGAGCGATGGCGTTCGAGGTCGGTCGGGGTGGGAGCGGTGGTGGCGGAAGCGGGCATCCGAGCATCCTACGACGCCGCGGTCCGGGAGCGCCAGATACCCCCGCATCCGAGACAGGAGTGCGGCTTCGGGCTAAGCAGGAGCCGCTTGCAATTTCGAGGAGCTCTGGTTAGGCTCGTCGCTCGCCTGGCGTCGGCAGCGGTCAAAGGCGCGAACTGAGGAGAGAGTGCGATGGAGGCGGCAGCCGTCGCGGCCAAGTCGCGGCCGGGCGTGCGGATGTTTTGGGCTTCGCTTGACCAGGGTCAGCGGCGGACGATGATGATGATGGTCTCCGTGATTGTGGGGTTGCACGTGCTGGGGTTCCTGACGCTGATCGCGCTCGTCGCACCCAGTAGGTACAGCCTGGGTAGTGCCGGTGTGTTCACGGCTGGCGTGGGTGTGACCGCGTACACGCTGGGGCTACGTCATGCCTTTGACGCCGACCACATATCGGCGATCGATAACACCACGCGCAAGTTGATGCAGGAGGGCAAGCGCCCGCTGAGCGTCGGCTTCTGGTTCTCGCTCGGGCACTCGACGATCGTGTTCGCCCTGGCGTTCCTGATCTCGGTCGGCGTGCGCTCGCTCGACGGGCCGGTCAAGAACAACCAGTCCTCGTTGCATCACACCGCTAACTACATCGGCACCGGCGTCTCGGGCGGGTTCCTCTACATCATCGCGGCGCTTAACGTGGTCGTGCTGGTAGGGATCGTCAAGGTGTTTCGCGAGATGAAGACCGGCAAGTTCAACGAGGAGCAGCTTGAAGATCAGCTGCAGAAGCGCGGGTTCATGAACCGGTTCTTCGGACGGTTGACCAAATCGATCACCAAGCCGCAGCAGATGTACCCGATCGGGGTGCTGTTCGGCCTGGGGTTCGATACCGCCACCGAGGTTGCGCTGCTGGTCATCGCGGGAAGCGCCGGCGCGGCCGGCCTGCCGTTCTACGCGATCCTGTGTCTGCCGATCCTGTTTGCCGCGGGGATGTGCCTGATGGACACGATCGACGGGTCATTCATGAACTTCGCCTACGGCTGGGCGTTCTCGAAGCCGGTGCGCAAGGTGTTCTACAACATCACCATCACCAGCTTGTCGGTGCTGGTGGCGCTGGTGATCGGGACCATCGAGCTCGGAGGTCTGATCGCCTCCGAGCTCAACCTGTCGGGGTCGTTCTGGGACTGGTTTGAGAACATCAACATCAACTTCCTCGGGTTCGTGATCGTCGGCATGTTCGTGACCACCTGGGCGATCGCGCTCGCCGTCTGGCGGTTGGCCAGAATCGAAGAGCGATGGAGTGCCCATCTCGGGGAAGGCAAGATCGCCGGTTGAACCGGACAATCTGGATGCCATGACCGCCTCGCCAGATGCACCGCGCTTGGCCTTCGCCGATCTCGCCGACGCCATCCGGGCGTTGCGCGAGGCGGGGCTGCGCCTATCCACGCCCCGGCGGTTGGTGCTCCAGGCGCTGTTCGCCGCCGAAGGCCCGGTCTCGGCGGCGTACCTGGCCCGGGAGCTGTCGATCGAGGAGTCGTCGGTGTATCGCAACCTCGAGGCCCTCGAGCAGCACGGCCTCGTCCGCCACATTCACCTTGGCCACTCCCCGAGCCTCTACGTCCGGGTGCAGAGCGAGGACATCGAATATCTCTACTGCGAGCGCTGTGCCAAAGTCAGCGCCCTATCCCCGGAGCGCCTCGACGCCGTTCGCGTGCGGATCAGACGGGAGCTCGGCTATGCCGTTCGCTTCACCCACTTCGCGATCGTCGGCGTCTGCGAGGCGTGCACCGAATCTGCCTCCGCGCGCGCGAGCTCAAACGCTGATCACGCGGCTGTGGACGACCCCCACGACCAACATCTCGCATCAGAGTCCGGCCGGTGGCGCGAGCTGACAACCACCCACGAGCATCTCCACAGCCATGGCGATCATGTGCATTCACACCCCCACGCCCACCGGGGCGGTGGCCCTCACCAGCACTGACGGGCCCGAGGCAAGGCCGCCTGAGGGCGGCTAAGGTGAGAAGCGCAGATCACCCGCTGCCGCCAAAGGAGACCGATGCCCGACTTCGCCGCCGTGAACCTGCTGGACGTCGAGGACTCGACGGGCGACAGGGCGCCCGGCATGGAGGCTCGATTCGGCCGCAAGCACCTGGGATCGCGGGATCTCGGGGTTAGCCTCTTCCGGTATGCGGCCGACTTGCGCAGCCCGATGGCCCATAGCCACCGCGAGCAGGAGGAGGCCTACGTGGTCGTCGCCGGCTCCGGACGAGTGCTGCTCGACGACGAAGTCCACGATCTGCACCAGTGGGATGTCGTGCGCGTTGCCCCTGAGGTGGTGCGGGCCTTCGAGGCCGGCCCTGAAGGACTCGACATCATCGCCGTAGGGGGTCCCAAGCCCGAAGGCGGCGACGGGGTCAGGGCGACCGCAGCCTGGCCCGACGGAGAGTAGTCGCCGCCGTGAATCAGGACGCCGACCTCCGGCCTCGAACCGGGCTTTCCGAGCTTTCGTTCGCCACCTGCTGGGCCAAGGCGATCGCTCCGAGCACGCCCGCCCGATCGCCCAGCGCCGCTGAGACGAGATAAGACGCGATCTGCTCACCGAGCAGCGGCGTCTGGAGGTAGCCGGCCAGTAGTTCCTGCAGTCGCCGCCGGACCATGCTGAGCAGGGGACGCCGGCCCATCACGCCGCCTCCGAGGATCATCAGTTCCGGCGAGGCGACGAGGACAATGCTCAGGATCCCGAGGGCCAGGTAGTCGGCCTCGAGAGCCCATGCCGGATGATCGTCTGAGAGTTCCTCCGGGGAGGCGTTCCAGCGCTGTGCCATCGCCGGGCCGGAGGCCAAACCCTCCCAGCAGTCACCGTGGACTGGGCATACGCCCAGGAACCCCTCCCGGTCGCGCTGGCGCGGGACCCGCATGTGCCCCACCTCGGGGTGCACGAGTCCGTGGCATAGCTGTCCGTTGATCAGCAGCCCGGCTCCGATCCCGGTGCCCACGGTCAGATAACACAACGACTGCGCGTCTTGCCCCGCGCCCCAATGGTGCTCCCCCAGCGCAGCAGCATTGACGTCGTTATCGAAGGCGACCGGGACCCCGAGTTGCTCGCGAATGACCGGAGCTACCGGAACTTGTTGCCAGCCCGGCTTGGGCGTGGTCGTGACATAGCCCCAGGTGGGAGATCGCGGATCGAGGTCAACGGGTCCGAACGAGCCGATCCCGATGGCCTCGACGCCCTCGCCGGCACGGAAGAACTCGGCGATCCGCGCCAGCGTCTCATCGGGGTCAGTGGTCGGAAACTGCTCCTGGGCGACGATCTCGGTCGGACCCCGGCCGATCGCGCACACGCACCAGGTCCCGCCAGTCTCAACGCCACCGTAGAGCTTGCTCACCAGGTCATGGTACGGAGCCGGCGTTTATCCACTCCCGGCATCGGAAAGAGCTTCCCGAAGACGGACGCAGCGAAAAGGAGAGGGATGCGGCAGGTCGTATTGGCTGCAGCGGGTGAGCTCCGAATCGAGGAAGCTCCGCTGCCCGAGCCGGCTCCGGGGGAGTTGCGGGTGCGCGCACAGGCGGTCGGGATCTGCGGCTCGGACCTGCACGCTTTCGCGGACGAGCATCCGTTCATCGATCTGCCGGTGGTTCCGGGGCACGAGGCCGCCGGATTGGTCGACGCCGTTGGCGTCGGAGTCGAGGGCTTCGCCGCGGGCGACGCCGTCCTGCTCGAGCCGAACTTGGTTGACCGCCAGTGTTTCTACTGCCAGAGCGGCCGGTACAACCTATGCGAGCACCTCGAGGTGGTCGGCTGCCAGACCAGTGGTGCGCTGGCGGATGCGTTCGTGGCGCCCGCGGAGCGCTTTCACTTGGTGCCCCAGGACATGACCATGTCCGAGGCGGCGATGGTCGAACCGCTCTCCACCGCGACCCATGCCGTGCGCGTGGCCGAGGGCGTGGACGACCGCACCGTGACCATCCTCGGCGCGGGATCGATCGGGCTGCTGACGATGCTCGCCGCTCGCGCCGCCGGGGCATCGGCGATTGCCGTCACCGATCCTCTGCCCGGGAAGCGGTCGCTGGCCCGAGACTTGGGAGCCGACTTCGCCGTCGACCCGACCGCGACCGATGCCGTCGAGCAGATCCGTGCCCGGCTGCCGCGGCGGCCCGATGTCGTCTTCGACTGCGTCTCCACCCAGGCGTCGATCGACCAAGCCATCGCGCTGGCGCTGAAGGGCGGAACCGTCGTCGTGGAAGGCGTGCCGCGAGGGGCGGTGTCGATCCCCTTGCACCTCGTCCAGGACCGTGAGCTGCGACTCCAGGGGACGGCGATGTACGTGCGGCAGGACGTCGAGCAGGCAATCGAGCTGATCGCCGGCGGCCAGGTTCCGGCGCAGCAACTCATCACCCGGTCGTTCCCGCTGACGGAGGCTGAGCAGGCCTTCCGTACCGCCGCCGAGGGGATCGATGGCGAGGCGGCGGTGAAGATCCAGCTCGAACCGCAGCGTTGATCCTCACCGTCACGCTCAATTTCGCGCTCGACATCACTTACCAGGTCGAGCGCCTCGAGCGGGGAGCCACCACCCGAATCGAGACGTTCGCCCGACGGGCGGGCGGAAAAGGCGTGAACGTTGCCCGGGTGCTCCACGCGCTCGGCCGCGATGTCGCGGTCACGGGGCTGGCCGGTGGCTTCATCGGTCGCTCAGCGCGCAGCGAGCTGCGCGCTGCTGGCCTGCGGGATGAGCTGACCGAGATCGAGGGCGAGTCCCGGCTCACGCTGGTCGTCGTCGACCGCGAGGGAGAGGCAACCGGATTCTCCGAACCAGGTCCCGTCGTCACCGGGAGAGAATGGCTGGCATTCTGCGATCGCTTCCGGCAGCTGTTGCCCGCCGCGGAGGCGGTGGTGATCTCGGGCAGCATCCCCGGCGGTGTTGGCAGTGACGCCTATGCGCAGCTGGTCCGGGCGGCGCTGGAGGCGGATGTGCTGGTGCTACTGGATGCCGACGGCGAGCCGTGCCAGCGCGCCCTGAGCGCTCGCCCGGCGATGGTGAAGATCAACCGATCCGAGCTTGGACACATCGTCGGCGATCGCGACATGGTCGATGGCGCGGCGGCGCTGCGCCGGGCCGGTGCCGGCACGGTCGTCGTGACCGCAGGCGCCTCAGGGCTCACTGCCGTGACCGAGGACTCCGTTCTCCACGCCGTCCCGCCCGAGCCGCTCAGCGGCAATCCCACCGGCGCCGGTGATGCGGCATCGGCCGCCCTGGTGGTGGGGATGATCGATGGTCTCCCCTGGCCGGCACGGCTGGTGGACGCGGCGGCGCTGTCGGCAGCCGCCGTCTGCGCGCCGCTCGCCGGGTCCTTCGACGAGGAGCTCTACCGCCGGCTGCGATCCCAGATCGTGGTCGCTGAGCCGGCGCCTGATCGTTAGCGCGCGCCGGTTGACGCCGCCGGCGGGGCGGTTCCCTGCTCGTCCACGGGCCCGTTTCCGAGGCGCTCCTCGGACTCGGCGTCAAAGCCGAAGATCCGCTGGGAGTCGATCCGCAGCCGCACGTTGGTCCCGGGCCGGCGCGAGTCATACCCCTCGGTCCGAGCGACGAAGCTCGACTCCGTGCCCTCGATCTCGGTATGGACGTAGGAATCCGCCCCCAGCGACTCGACCAGCACCACCTCGCCCCGGATGCCCTCCCCTGATTCATCAGCCACGGAGACATGCTCGGGCCGGATGCCGACGATGATCTCCTTGGCACCCCGCTCCCCGGCCGCGTGCACCAGCGCCTGCGGCAGCTTGATCGTCTCGCTGCCCAGCCGTACGCTCCCGTCGTCCATCGCCAGGCGGATCAGGTTCATCTGCGGCAGCCCGATGAACCCGGCAACGAAAGCGTTTACCGGGTTGTCGTAGAGCTCCCGGGGCGGCGCATACTGCTGGAGCGTTCCGTCCTTCAGCACGGCGACCCGGTCGCCGAGCGTCATCGCCTCCCCCTGGTCGTGGGTGACGTAGACGGTGGTCGTCTCCAGCCGGCGTTGGAGCTCGGCGATCTGCACGCGAGTCTGCACCCGCAGCTTGGCGTCGAGGTTCGACAGCGGCTCGTCCATCAGGAACGCCTTCGGCCGACGGACGATCGCCCGGCCCATGGCCACGCGCTGGCGCTGGCCGCCTGAGAGCTGGCGCGGCTTGCGAGCCAGCAGCTCGCCGATGCCTAGCATCTCCGCCGCTTCCTTGACCCGCTGCTCCCGTTCCTCCTTTCCGGTGCCGTGCATCTTCAGCGCAAACCCGATGTTCTCGCCCACGGTCTTGTTGGGGTACAGCGCGTAGTTCTGGAACACCATGGCGATGTCGCGCCGCCTGGGCTCGACGCCACTGATGTCCGCTCCGCCGATTTCGATCCGACCGTTGCTGAGCTCCTCGAGACCGGCCAGCAGCCGCAGTGCGGTGGTCTTGCCCGACCCCGAGGGACCCACCAGCACCATGAAACCCCCGTCGGGCACCTCCAGGCTCAGGTGCTCCACCGCCAGCTTGTCGCTGCCGGGATACCGGCAGCTCACGTCCTGATAGATCACCTCGGCCATCGGTAGGTCCTCCTGCGATTTGACGTCACTTGATCGCTCCCATGGAAAGACCCCGCACCAGCTGGCGTTGCGCGATCCAGCCCGCGATCAGCACCGGTATCGAAGCCAGCGTCGCCGCGGCGGCGAGCTTGGCCCAGTAGAGGCCCTCGGAGGTAACGAAGCTGACCAGGAAGACGGGCATCGTCGCCGCGCGGATCGAGGTCAGGTTGAGGGCGAAGAAGAACTCGTTCCAGCTGAAGATGGCGCAGATCAGCGCGGTGGCGGCCAGCCCAGGCGCGACCACCGGCAGGACCACCTCGCTGAGCTCGTGGCGCAGATCGGCACCGTCGATCCGGGCCGCCTCGAGGATCTCCCCCGGCACCTCGAGGAAGAACGAGCGCATCATCCACACCGCGATGGGCAGGTTCATCGCCGTGTAGAGCACAATCAGCGTGGGGATGCTGTCGAGCATCCCGATGTCGCGCACCGCCAGGTAGATGGGCACGATTGCCGCCACCACCGGCAGCATCTTGGTCGAGATGAAGAAGAACAGCACGTCGCGCCAGCGGCCCACCGGCCGCATCGACAACGCGTAGGCCGCCGGCGTGGCCAGCAGCAGCACGAGCAGCACCGAGACCACGGTGGCGATCGCCGAGTTGGCCAAGAACGGACCCATGCCCGCGCTGAACACCTGCTTGTACTCAGTGAGCGTCGGGTGGAAGATGAATTTGGGGGTGCTGGTGTAGGCGGCCGACTCCGGCTTGAACGAGGTCAGCACCATCCAGAACACCGGGAAGAAGAAGATGATGGCCAAGAACCAGGCGACGGTCGACCAGGCGATCCCGCCGAGGCGCTGACGCAGCCTGGGCCGACGGGGTCCTGAGCCGGCGCGCGCGGGGGCGGCGACGGTGGCCATCAGGCTCGAGCCTCGTTGTCGACGAACACCGTGAACACCGTGCGCAGCGCGATCGTCGCGACGATGATCGTGCCCACCACGGTGACCACTCCAAGCGCCGCCGCCTGCCCGATGTCAAAGCCCTGGAAGGCGCGCTGGTAGATGTAGTAGGGCAGGTTGGTGGTGGCCGTGCCGGGGCCACCCTGGGTGACCATGTAAATGGCGTCGAAGGTGTTGACGACGTAGATCGCGCCCAGCAGCACGCCCAGCTCCAGGTAGGAGCGCAGGTGGGGCAGGGTGATCTCTCGGAAGCTCGCCCACGCGCTGGCGCCGTCGACCCGCGCGGCCTCGAGCACGTCGCGCGGCTGGCCCTGAAGTCCGGCGAGCAGGATCAGCATCTCGAACGGCGTCCACTGCCACACCACGGTGGCCATCACCGAGGCCACCGGATGGGCTGAGACCCACGAGACCCCCCCGCCGCCGAACCAGCCGATCACCCAGTTGACGATCCCGTAGACCGGGTCGAGCATCGTCGTCTTCCACAGCAGCCCCGCCGCGGTGGGCATGATCAAGAACGGGGAGATCAGCAGCGTGCGGGCCAGGCCCCGGCCGAGAAACTTCCGGTCGAGCAGAATGGCCAGGCCGAGTCCCAGCAGGGTTGCGATCAGCACCGAGCCAAAGGTGATCTCAATCGTGTGCAGCAGCGCGCCATAGAACACCGGGTCTGAGAACACCGTGCCGTAGTTGCTCAAGCCGACCCAGTGCGGCGAGCCCGGCTTGGCGATGTTCCACGACTGCAGCGAGTACCACAGGGTCAGCAGGAACGGGATCTGGGTGACGATGATCGTGAACACCAGCGCCGGCATCAGCGGTATCCGGCGCACCCATGCCTCGTTGCTGCGGCGGTCCTGGCCGCGGGCGCCGGGCAGGTGAACGGCCTGGTCAGCGGTGGTGGTGGCCATTAGTCGGTCACTTCCGGTATCCGTCGCCGACGGTCTTGGCGTACTTCTGCGAGGTCGCGAGCGCGCTCGAAATCGACTCCTGCCCGGCGATCGCCGCCGTGATCTGCTGGCTGACTCGAGTGCCCAGGTCCTGGAACTCCGGGATGGTCAGGAACTGCACCCCCACGTAGGGCACCGGGTCGACCGTGGGGTGGTTGGGATCGGCGTTCTGGATCGCCTGGAGCGTCTGCGGCGCAAACGCCCTGGCGGCCTGCCGGTACTGCGGGATCGCATAGGTCGAGAGCCGGCTGCCGGGAGGGAGATCCGACCACCCGAGCTTCTGCCCGACGAGCTTGATGTAGCTCTTTGAGGTCGCCCAGGAGATGTAGCGCCACGCCGCCGCCTTGTGGGGCGTGGTCGTCGGCATGCCCAGCGACCACGAGTACAGCCACCCCGAGTGCGGGGTATAGACCACGGGCGCCGCGACGTAGCCGTTCTTGCCGACCACGGTGCTGGTCGAGGTGCTCTCGATCGAACCGGCGGCAGAGGTGGCGTCGTACCACATCGCCGCCTTGCCCTGCCCGTACTGGGTGGCGCACTCGGAGAAGCCGTCCTCGGCCGCCCCGGGCTCGCCGTAGTTCTTGACCAGGTTGACGTAGAAGTCAACCGCGCGCTTGAACGCCGGCGAGGTCAGGTGGGCGTTCCAGGCGGTGTCGTACCAGCGCCCACCGAAGGTGTTGATCACCGTGTCGAGCGGCGCCAGCACCTGTCCCCAACCGGACTCGCCGCGCAGGCAGATCCCGGCGATCCCCTGCTTCTTGTTGGTTAGCCGCTGGGCGAAGCTCGCCACCTGCGGCCAGGTTGGGTGGGCGGGCATGGTCAGCCCGGCCTTGGTGAACAGGTCCTTGCGATACATCAGGAACGAGGACTCGCCGTAAAACGGCACTGAGTACATGTGGCCGCGATAGGAGAGCGCCTGGCGGATTGACGGAATGAAGTCGGCCTGGTCGTACCCGGGGGTACCGGCGATATAGGGCTGCAGATTGGTGAGCCATCCGAACCGGGCCCACATCGGCGTCTCGTAGTTGGAGATCATCACCACGTCGAACTCGTTGCTCTTGGTCGAGACCGACGCGGTGATCTTCGCCCGCGACTCGTTCTCGGGCAGGGTCACGTAGTTGACCTTGATGTTCGGGTACTGCTTCTCGAACTGCGGGGTCAGCGTCTCCACGTCCTGCATCTGCGGGTTGGCGACAATCGCCACCCGCAGCGCGACGGCATGAGAACCGCTGCCGCCGCCGCCTCCGGCTCCCGCCGCCGAGCAGCCGGCGAGCACGAGCGCTCCCGCAACTGCCGCGAGACCCTTGCGTGTGGCGATACCAACCCTCCTCCGATTGGCTCTATCTGCCTACGGGTACTTCCTATCCCGCACATGAATCTGCTAAACGCGCGCTTGGCAGTTGAGGTGCTCGGAGCATGAGAGCAGCGGTGTGGCAGCGTCCGGGAGAGCTGCAGATCGCCGAGCGTCCCGATCCTCAGCCCGCCGCCGACGAGATCGTCATTCGCGTCGGTGCCTGCGGGATGTGTGGCACCGACGTCCACATCGCCGAGGGAGAGTTTCCCCCCACCCCATACCCGATCGTGCCCGGCCACGAGTTCGCAGGCGAAGTCGTGAGTCTCGGCAGCGAGGTCGAGGACCTGACCGTCGGTGCCCACGTCGCCGTCGACCCATCGCTGTTCTGCGGCCACTGCGACTTCTGCCGGGTGCAGCGGGGGAATCTGTGCCGGAATTGGAATGCGATCGGCGACACCGTCGACGGAGCCTTCGCGGAGCTGGTGAAGGCTCCGGCCCGCAACGCCTACGCGCTGCCGGAGGAAACCTCCGCGCGTACCGGGGCGCTGGTCGAGCCGCTCGCCTGCGCCGTTCACGGCATGCGCCGCCTGGACCCGGACACGGGCGACTCGGTGTTGGTGACCGGCGCCGGCACGATGGGTCTGCTGCTGCTCCAGCTGCTTCACCAGGGCGGCGCCGCCAGCGTCACCGTCGTGGACCGAAACGAGCGGCGACTCGAGCTCGCGAGCTCGCTCGGGGCGACGCAGGTGGAAACCGAGGTGCGGGCGGCGGTGGACGGGAATGGCGATGGCTTCGACTGCGTTGTCGATGCCACCGGCGTTCCTGCAGTCGTCCAACAGGGCCTCGAGGCCGTCCGTCGGGGCGGCAAGCTGATGGTCTTCGGTGTCGCGCCCGAGGAAGCCCGAGTCCAAGTCTCTCCATTCCGGATCTACAACGATGAGATCACGCTGATTGGCTCGATGGCGGTGCTGTACACGTTCGTGCAGGCCATCGAGCTGTTGCGCAGCCGCACCATCCAGACCGAGCCCCTGCTCACCCACACCTTCCCGCTTGATCAGTTCGAGGCGGCGCTGGAGGCTATGCGCGCAGGCGAGGGCCTGAAGGTCCAGGTGCTGCCGAACTCGTGAGCGACGCCCTGGTCGGGATCGACGTCGGAACCTCGGGCGTCAAGGCGGTGGCGATCGACGAGCGCGGCGAGGTGCTGGCGGCGGCGGAAGAGCATTACACCCTATCCACGCCTCAACCCGGCTGGGCCGAACAGGACCCTGAGGACTGGTGGGTCGCCGGCCGTGCCGTCCTGCAGGCGCTGAGCGAGACCATCGGGCGACCCGCGGCCATCGGCTTGAGCGGCCAGATGCACGGGCTGGTGACGCTCGATCACAACGACGAGGTGATCCGTCCGGCGATCCTCTGGAACGACCAGCGCTCCGCGCCCGAGTGCGACGAGATCGAGCAGACGCTCGGCCTGCCGCGCCTGATCGAGCTCACCGGCAACCGGGCCGTGGCCGGCTTCACCGCCCCGAAGCTGCTGTGGCTGCGCCGGCACGAGCCCGAGTCATTTCGACGCATCACGCGGGTCGTCCTGCCAAAGGACTACGTGCGATTGCGGCTGTGCGGTGAGCACGTCACCGAAGTCTCAGATGCGTCGGGGACGCTGCTGTTCGACGTGCGCCACCGCCGTTGGAGCGACGAAGTGCTGTCCGCGCTCGAGCTCGATCGGCAATGGTTGCCCCGCGTCCTTGAGAGCCCGGAGGTGTCCGGTTGCACTCCCGGGGGGACGATCGTCGCCGCCGGCGGAGGGGATCAGGCCGCGGGAGCGATTGGCGTGGGCGCGGATTGCCCGGGCCCGGCGTCGGTCGTGCTCGGCAGCTCCGGCGTGGTGTTTGCCGCCCTGGAGGAGTTCGCCGCCGACGATCAGGGACGACTCCACGCGTTCTGCCACGCTGTGCCCGGCGGGTGGCACGCGATGGGAGTCATGCTCTCGGCGGCGGCGGCGCTGTCCTGGTTTCGGGACGTGGCCGGGGACAGCGACTACGACGAGCTGCTGTCTGGGGCGGCGCGCTGGGACGCCGGCGTGGAGGGGTTGCTGTTCCTGCCCTACCTCGCCGGGGAGCGAACCCCGCATGCCGACCCCCACGCCCGCGCGGCCTTCGTGGGCTTGGAGTTGCGCCACGACACCGGTGCCCTCGTACGCGCCGTGCTCGAGGGCGTGGCCTTCGGCCTGCGTGATTCGCTGGACCTGCTGGCGGAGCTCGAGGCCGGTGTCGAGGTGGCGCGGGTTTCCGGGGGCGGAGCCCGCAGCAACCTATGGCTGCAAATCCTCGCCTCGGCGCTGGAACTACCCTTGGAGCGCGTGGTGGTCGACGAGGGCGCGGCGTTCGGCGCCGCGCTGCTAGGGGGCGTGGCCGCCGGCGTATGGCCGGACGTCCATGCGGCTACCGCAGCCACCGTGCGAGTCCGCGAACGGATCGAGCCGGTGGCCGAATGGGTCGAGGTCTATCGTGAGCAGCGCGAGCACTTCCAAGCGTTGTACCCGGCCCTGCGGCATGGCCGCGGCTGATCTCGTCCTATCGCCGCTAACACCTCGACCGGGGAATCACTGTGCGACAGGTGCCTCGGCCAGAGCCGAGCCCCCCAACGGGAGCCCGGCTCTGGACAACCCGACGAGATCGCAAGTCGCGGTCTCATCGGACAGGCAGCGCTCAGCGCTGCTCGACCACCATCAGCGAGTGCCCGCTGGGATCCCGGAACCAGAACATCGGCGGCACCGGATCGCCCATCCGCGAAACCTCGGCGTCGACGTCCACCCCGCGGGACTTCAGCTCACGGTGGGTGGCATCGATGTCATCGGTGGTCAGCGTGATCCCGGTCTCCACCGGCGCGACCTCCATTCCGGGCCGCGGCGGCGCCAGGGCGATCCCCGTGGTGCCTTCGGGCGGGTAGACCTCGACCCAGCGGTAGTCGCTGCCAAACGGGATATCGGTCCGCTTCTCGAAACCGATCGACTCGTAGAAATCGATCGCGCGGTCCTGGTCGGGCGTCGGGACGCAGACCAGGCTGATGTGGCGGATCCGGGTTGCTGTGGTACTCATCCTGCACCCTCCTGAAGGTTGTGGTTTAAAGCTCTCAGACCAGCCGCAGGGTGAGAACTAATCGGTTTGCCATCAGACAATTCGCGAGAAGCACCCGGAGCACGGACGCGGTACGCCCGCGCGGGCGGGGTCAGCATCGCCTATCAAGCCACCGGACAGGGCCCGCCCGACCTGCTGCTCGTTTCCGGGTGGCTCACTGAAGTCGAGCATCTGTGGGAAGAGCCCTCGGTCGCCCGCTTCTTCTCGCGGCTCTCGTCCTTTGCCCGGTTGATCCTGTTTGACCGCCGCGGATGCGGGATGTCTGATCAGGTTTCCGAGCCTCCCGCGCTGCAGGAAGAGATCGGCGACCTGATCGCGGTGCTGGACGCCGTGGGCTGCGATCACGCCGCGGTGCTGGCCTACGCCGCCGGCGGACCCCTGGCCGTGGAGCTGGCGACGCGCTGTCCTGACCGCGTCAGCGCCTTGGTCCTGTACGCCGCGACCATGCGCAATACCGCCGCCGAGGGGTATGAGTGGGCGCCCTCTGCGGAGGAGCGCATGCGGCGCTTCGAAGCCCAGATCAGTAACTGGGGAAGCGGCGACCAAGCCGAGTTGATGGCGCCCAGCCGCGCCGGCGATGCTCGCTTTCGTGAGTGGCTTGGTCGTCTGCAGCGGCTCGCGGTCAGCCCAGGCACGATGATGGCGATGGTGCGTGCCACCGAGAACACCGACGCCCGGCCGCTGCTCCCCCGGATCAGTCAGCCCACCCTGGTTCTGCACCGGAGCGGCGATCGACTCTTCGACGTCCGCCACTCACGGCTGAACGCGCAACTGATCCCGGGCGCTCGCTACGTCGAGCTCGCCGGCGAGGACCATCTCATCACCGTCGGTGACACCGACGCCATCGCCGACGAGGTGGAGGAGTTCCTCACCGGCCGGCGGCGCGGGCAGCATGCCCAGCGCGCACTGGTGACGGTGATGTTCACCGACATCGTAGGCGCCACCGAGCGCGTCGCCGAGCTCGGCGACCAGCGCTGGCGAGACCTGCTGGCCGACCACGAAACCGTCGTAAGACACGAGCTGGCCCGCTTCGACGGACGCCTGATCAAGTCCATCGGCGACGGTCTCCTGATCGGCTTCACCGCGCCTCCCTCACAAGCTGTGCGCTGCGCACTGGCCACCGGCCACGCCGTGCACGACCTCGGGCTCGAGCTGCGCATCGGCTTGCACACCGGCGAATGCGAGCTGATTGGCGAGGACCTCGCCGGAATGGCGGTGCACATCGCGGCAAGAGTGGGAGCGCTGGCCGGTCCGGGAGAGATCCTGGTCTCCGGCACCACCTACGGCTGCGCCGTCGGCACCGAGCTCGAGTTCGAGTTCCGCGGCGAGCGCCCGCTCAAAGGCGTCCCGGCCAACTGGCCGCTGTTCGCCGTGAGAACGGTTAGTCAGTCCGGTGACGCGTGATCAAAAGGAGCAGTTATGGAAAGCAACGTCACGCGGGGAGTGGGAGTCAATCCGGTCCCCGCGCACCTGCACACGGTTACGCCTCGACTCGTCGTCGAGGACGGAGATGCGGCGATCGACTTTTACGTTCGAGCGTTCGCAGCCCAGGAGATTGGCGAGCGTTTCACCGATCCAGGAGGCAGCGTGATCCACGCCGAGATACGGATCGGCGACTCGGTCGTGATGATCACCGAGGAGACCGCCGCATCCGATGTCCCCACGGAGTCGCGGCGATCAGGCGGGATCGTCAGCGCGATCATGGCCACCTACTGGGTGGATGTGGACGCGGCCTGGAAGCGTGCGGTCAGCGCCGGCGCCGAGGTCATATTTCCGCTCGCGGATCAGTTCTACGGCGAGCGCGGCGGGCGACTGCGCGATCCCTTTGGGCAGCAATGGATGCTCAGCCAGCAAATCGAGGAGCTCTCCCCCGAGGAGGTGTATCGCCGAGCTAGGCGCTTCTTCAGCTCCACCGACTGACCGCGGCGGGTCGCCCGAGCCCGGTGGGACACATGCCCGGACGAGAACGCCACCGGCGTCTCCGAGCGCGACCGCCATGTACCTTCTGGCGCAGAGCATGGCGCTGCTTGACCTCGAGATCCGGGAGACTCGCTGACCACCACCTCGCTCACCGACACGCCAATCGCGGTGACCGGCGGCGCTCACGGCATCGGCCGCGCGATCGCCCAGCACTTCGCACGGGCGGGCGCCCGCGTGGCGATCGGTGACCTCGATGTGACGGCGGCGCAGGCGCTCGCGGCCGAGATCGGTGGCGGCGCGATCGGCGTCGCCCTGGACGTGACCGACGGAGGTGCGTTCGCAGCGTTTCTCGACGCCGCCGAGGCGAGCCACGGGCCGCTCGGCGTGATGGTCAACAACGCCGGGGTCGATTGGATGGGCCCGTTTCACGAACAGCCTGACCAGGTGAGTCATCGCGAGCTGGAGGTCAACCTGATGGGCACGATTCTCGGCTCGCGCTTGGCGCTGCAGCGGATGCTCCCCCGCCGGCAGGGGCATCTGGTCAACATCGCTTCCGGAGTCGGCCGCGTGCCGCTGCCCGGCAGCGCAGTGTATTCCGCCACCAAGCACGGCATCGTCGGACTTACCGAATCGATGCGACTGGAATACCGCGGCAGCGGCGTCGGCTTCACCCTGGTCCACCCCGCGCAGGTCAGGACGGCGATGATCCAGGGTCAGCCTCAGCCACGCCTGCTCCCCGTCGTTAGCCCCGACGATGTCGCCCAGGCCGTGCTCGACGCCGTAGACAAGAACAAGTTCGAGGTTTGGGTTCCCGCCTCGCAGGCGTTCAGCGTCAAAGTCGGCAACCTACTGCCCCGTAGATTGCGCGAGAGGTTGATACACGCGGTGGGCGTCGATCGCATCGCCGGAGATGCTGATCTCACCGCGCGGGGTGATTATCACGAGCGAATGTTCGGCAGCGACTGAGCCATCATCGGGCGTCAGCTCATCCGCCGATAGCGCCAGACGCACAGCGGGATGAACAGAGCGAGTAGCCCGACGATCCACGCCGTGGCTCCGGCGAGCGACCCGGGGACGCCGCCATACAGCGCATAGGTGCGCGCCGTGTTGGCGGTCAGCGTGACCGGGCTCACCTTGGCGAAGGCCTGCAGCCAATGGGGCATGCTCGTCACCGGCACGAACACCGAGCTGGCGAACACGAGCGGGAAGATGACGACGAAACCGGCCGACTGCGCCGCCTCCGCACCCCGGACGGCCAGCGCGACAAAGGCAAAGATCCAGCTGAGGGCGAAGCCGAAAGCGCTGACCACGGCAACTGCCGCCAGCGCGTTCAGCAGTCCCGCGTGAAACCGAAAGCCGATCAGGTAACCGACGATGAGCATCAACCCGATGATCAGTACGTTGCGCAACAGGTCGGCGACGGTGCGTCCCACGAGTACGGCCGAGCGCGCCATCGGCATCGAGCGGAAGCGATCGACCACGCCCCGAGCCAGGTCCTCAGCCAGGCCGACCGCCGTCTGGGTTGCGCGGAACGCCACCGACTGCACGAAGATGCCCGGCAGCAGGAAGTCGATGTACGTCACGCCATGCGGCAGCGCGCCCTTGACCGCGCCACCGAACACGTAGACGAACAGCAGGACGAACATGACCGGCTGGATGGTCGAGAAGATCAGCAGCTGCGGCTGGCGGATGAAGTGGCGCAGGTTGCGTCCGGTCACGACTCTCGCGTCGGTGATCGCCGAGCGCACGTCCGCCGCTGCTGGCCGATGAGGTCTGTGACGACGGCTGAACGGGCGTGCGGACTCGGTGCTCGGGCTCGATCCCGCTGACTTCGCCGTTGCCCCGGGCCTGGCTCCATCTGTGCTTGGAGGCGCGCCGGTGAGCTGTAGGAAGACGTCGTCGAGCGTCGGGCCGCGCAGCGCCAAATTGCTGACGGCGATGTCGGCATTTCGCAGCGCGGCGGCAGTGTGCTCGAGCAGCTCGAGTCCGTGCCCCGGCGCCGGCAACGAAAGGCGGTCGGGACGCTCGTCGGGCTCTGGCTTGCCGCAGCCGAAGGCGGCGAGCACGGCCTGCGCTTGATCACGGCGACTGGCGCTCGCCAGCTCGAGCTCGAGGATTTGGCCGCCCACATGCCCCTTGAGATCGGCCCCAGTTCCCTGCGCGATCAGCTGTCCGTGATCGATCACCGCGATGCGATTTGCCAGCTCGTCGGCCTCATCGAGGTACTGGGTCGTCAGCAGGATGGTGGTGCCATCGCGGACGAGCTCGCGTACGATCGTCCAGATCTGGTTACGGCTTCGTGGGTCGAGGCCCGTCGTGGGCTCATCGAGGAAGAGGATGCGCGGCCGCGTGAGCAGGCTAGACGCGAGGTCGAGTCGGCGGCGCATCCCACCGGAGTAGGTGTGCGCAGGGCGATTGGCGGCGTCAGCGAGGTCGAAGCGAGCGAGTAGCTCGCCGGCGCGTTGTCGGGCCTGCGTGGGCGAGAGGTCAAACAGCCGCCCGAACATCTCGAGGTTTTCACGCCCGCTGAGGATCTCGTCTACGGCGGCGAACTGTCCCGTCAGACCGATCAGCTGGCGCACCATGGGCGCATCGTGGGCAACATCGAAACCGAACACCTCCGCTCGGCCCGCGTCCGGTGCCAGCAGCGTCGCCAGCACGCGCACGAGCGTGGTCTTGCCCGCGCCGTTGGGACCCAGCAGGCCGAAGACCATTCCCTCAGGGACATCAAGGTCGATGCTGCTGAGCGCGAGCGTCTGGCCGAATCGCTTGGTCACCCCCTCTACGCGAATGGCCGGGGTGTCAGAGGCGCGTTCGGGCATGATGACTCCGAGCATAAACGGGCTCCACCTCAGCGCCTGGAGCGGCTCTATGGCGATCGCGCACCTTCCTGGCGCGGCTCGCCGGGGTGGCAGCGCCTGCCCATTCTCTTCTGGGATCCGCGCGCCGATGGGCTGATGTACGGTTGCCTAGCCGTCGTTCCGCGAGCGGCGCCCGCTGGCTTTGAACACCCCCGATGATGAGGACCAGCAGATGTCCAACGAAACCGCTGTCGATCCCTCGGTGCCGCCCTCCGGGACTGGGTGCCTCGAATGCCTGGCCGACGGTGGGTGGTGGTTTCATCTACGCCGCTGCGCCCAATGCGGGCATATCGGGTGCTGCGACTCCTCGCCCTCGCAGCACGCCAGCCGCCACGCAGCCGACGCTGGGCATCCCCTGATCCGCAGCTTCGAGCCTGATGAGGAGTGGTTCTGGGACTACGGCGCTGAGCAGTTCTACGAAGGTCCCCCACTGGCCGGCCCGGAACATCATCCGCTCGATCAGCCCACGCCCGGACCCGCGGGCCGGGTGCCGGCGGACTGGCAGCGCCACCTCCGTTGAGCTCTCCGGATCGATCACCGATGGAACAGCTGCTTGCCGCCATCGACGCACTCGATGTCGACGCTGCGCTCGCGCTGATGGCGCCCGAAGCTCGGATTCTGACCGTGGACGGGCGTCGCGCAACGGGAGCCGAGGCGGTGCGCGAGCTGATGACCGACTTCATCTCGATGCTGCGCTCGACTACGCACCGGGTCACGGCGCAGTGGCACCAGGACAACGCGTGGATCGCCGAAGTCGAGGCCACCTACGAGCTCAGGGACTGGTTGAAGATAAACGCGCTCCCGCGTGCCTTCGTGCTCCGCGAAGGACCGCACGGCTTCACCGACTTTCGCGCCTACGGCGCGCACGAGCGACCGCTGACCGACCACCGAACCGGCGAGGAGGGTATGTGGATCGGCGAGCGTTGGGTTCCACCGCTGTGACCGACGCCACCGCGCGTGAGGCCAAACAATCCTGAAGCTCTCACGGCACCTGCTCAGTGAGCTAAGCCGCTGCTAGCGGGTCGAGCGACAGCCTGGGCAAGGAGCTCGGCCACCGACCAGCGGCGCAGCCTCCGTGACCCGCTCACGCCCAGAGATGGATGATCAGCGTCAGTCGGGAGCTCAGTCGCCCGACCCGGGCTTGTGGCGTCCGCCGGCGCCGTCCGCGGCGGCTGCTCGACCGGGGCGCCAGCGGCGGTCTTCGAGATGAAATCTCCACCCGGGGAGGCGGTCTTGTCGAATTCATTGTTCATCATGACGTTCTCCTAGGTCTCGCTGCGACGGTCCCGTCGCTGGCGACGACCAGACGGTTGACGGTGTTGGTTCATCCGCCCTCGACGCCGAGCGCGAGCTCGGCCCCGGCGTCGGCTTGCGCGCTACGGGCGCGGGCGGCACCGTCGCTGGGAAGGATGAACAGGGCAACGAGCAGGCCGACAGCGAACAGGGCCGCGGCCCAGTCGAACGCGGTGGTATACCCGTGGATCGATGCTGCGCCGGCGAGGCCGGAAGCGTGGGCATGCACAGATGCATAGCTGGCGGCAGCGGTGGCGAAGATCGTGCTCAAGAGCGCGGTGCCGACCGAGCCGCCGACCTGCTGCGAGGTGTTGACCATGGCCGAGGCGATGCCGGCGTCGCTGCTGCGCACGCCGAGCGTCGCCGTCGAGAACGCGGGGGCAAAGATCAAGCCCATCGCCAGCCCGCTCAGGACCAGGCCCGGCAGGACATGGCTGGCGTAGGCGCCATCTTGCGTCAGGCGCGACAGCATGAGCATCGCGACCGTCCCGAGCCCCATGCCGGTCATGACCAGCGGCTTGGCTCCGGTGCGGTGCAGCACCCGCGTCTGCACCGTGGTGGCGGTGAGGACGATCATCACCGTCATCGGCAGAAAGGCCACCCCCGTCTTCAGGGGAGTGAAGCCGAGGTTCTGTTGCATGTAGTAGGTCAGGAACAGGAACACGGCGAAGATGGCCGACCCGGCGAGCGCGATGGTCGCGTACGCGCCCCCGCGAGCTCGATCCCAGACGATGTGCAGCGGCAGCAGCGGTTTCTCCACCCGCCGCTCGATCACGATGAACCCGCTCAGGAGAACGGCGCTGGCGGCGAGGGCGATGATCGTGATCGGGTCTGACCACGAGCTGGTTTCGGCGTTGGAGAAGCCGTAGACCAGGGCGAACAAGCCACCGGAGGCGAATGCCACGCCCGGGAGGTCGATCCGCGGCCGCTCCTCGTGGCGCTGGTTAGGGAGTAGCCGCAGCGCGACGATCGCCGTCGGCACGGCGATGGCCAGGTTTACGTACAGGCTCCAGCGCCAGGAGATGGCCTGAGTCAGCACGCCACCGAGCAGCAGGCCGAGGGACGCGCCTCCTGCCGCGATGGCGCTGAAGATGCCGAACGCCTTGGCTCGATCCGGAGAACCCTGGAAGGTCACGGTCAGAAGACCGAGCGCGGAAGGAGCGAGCAGCGCGGCGAATGCGCCCTGAAACGCCCGCGCGCCGACGAGCATCCCGAATGACTGGGCGAGCCCGCCGATGGCGGATGCGACCGAGAACCCGGCCAGCCCGCCGATCAGCGTCCACTTACGCCCGAAAAGGTCGCCGAGCTTGCCGCCAACCAGCAGCAGGCTGCCGAAGGCTAGGGCGTAGGCGGTGACGACCCACTGCCGGTTATCGGCCGAGAAGTGCAGCGCGCGCTGGGCCGAGGGCAGCGCGACGTTGACGATTGTCGCGTCCAGCACAACCATCAGCTGCGCGACGCCGAGCAGGCCCAGGACAGCCCAGCGGCTTGGTTCGAAAACAGATTGAGGCGGTGGTGTGTTCATAGTCGTCCTTCTGGGTGGTAAGCGAAGCACCACCATAGCATGAATCATTCCTGATACAAGTACTAATCTTGCCAGGTACATTATTCGCGCTTGCCCAAGAATGGTCAGATCGCGCTATAATCGGCGGGGCATGGAATCCGACTCCACTCGAAGCCCGACGATGATCCTTCTACCGCGCTTGGCCAAACAGGTCATGCGTCGCAGTGACCCTGAGCGTCTGGGTATCGATCTGCGCTTGCTGATGGCCCTCAGCTATCTGGGCGACCACGATGGGGCGCCGCAGCAGGAGCTCGTTGATGCGCTCTGCATCGACGCCAAGAACGTGGTCCTGCTCCTCAACGAGCTCGAAGACTGCGGGCACCTGATTCGCCGTCGCGACTCGGAGGATCGGCGACGCCACCGCGTTTACATCACCAAGTCCGGCCACCAAGCGCTCGAGCGCGCCGCCCGAGCGGAGGAGGACATCGAGGACGAAGTTCTGCAAGCGCTCGACGCCGACGAGCGGGCCACGCTGTGGGCGCTGCTGGCGCGCGCGCTCCGGGGTGCCGAGCGCACCCCCGACGACGCAACCGGGCCGGCGGTCACCGCCAGCCGCTGAGCCCCGTACCTGCTGCCCTAGCCGTCCGCTGCTGAGTGGTGCAACCCATTCGTGCTCGGGCGCAGAACGACGATCTCGCCTGGAGCCGTATCCAGAAGCCAGGCCACGTCCTCGCCGTTGAAGCCGGGGCCTCCATTGGCGGCCGCGGCGATCACGATCCGGTCGAAGTGCTCGTGGTCGATGGTTTGGCGCAGCGCGTGGCGATAGCTGCGTCCCCGCTCGATACGGCCATCAACAGGGATCTCAAAGGCGCTAGCGCGCTGTTCGATCGCCTCCTGGAGGGGGAGGGCGAGGTTGCATTGTCTGGGGATCGGCGTGTCGAGTGGCAAGTCCAGTGACACACGGGCGAGGAACACCGGGACGAGTGTGGCGTGCTCGGCCCGGGCCAGTCGCAGGGAAGCGTCGAGGGCGCGGACGGATAGCGCGTTGGCGGTGAAGGGGAACAAGATTCGTCTTGCTCCAGTTGCCGCTGGACGGGCGGATCGGCGAACCCGGTCGCGAACGAGCAGGCCACCGACGACCGCCAAGATCATGGCGAGGACGCTTCCAGCGGCGATGAGCACGTCGGTCAGCCCTCCCTTCGCTGCGTCCGATCAGCGACGATGCGCAGGTCCACCCCCGGCAGTAGCTCGAGCAGGCGGAACGTGAGCGCCGGCTGACTCAGCCGACGAAGCGCGCTACGCGGTTTCGGAGTCCCCATCAGCACATAGGTTGTGCCCCTGTCGAGGGCTACGCGCTGGGTCACGGCGGCGATGTCGTCGCCTGCTTGGATCAGCAGGTGCGCGCCGAGGACACTAGTCAGGCGGCGCAACGCGCCGATCTGCTCGTGCTCCTGCTCGCTCGGCTCGTGGTCTTGGACCCACAAGACGTCGAGCTCGGCGCCCAATCGTTGAGCTGACCGCCAGGCCCGACGAACGATTCGTTGCGACCGGGGCCGCGGCGTAATCAGCGCGAGCAAGCGTTCCCCGATCGCCTGGGACCTGGCGACATCAAGCAAGCGATCATCTCGGTCTCTAACGAGGTTCTCCGAGGGAATCCGCTTGTGCTCGACCTCCTCCGCGACTTGTCGCAGAGAGACCTCGCGCAGCGCCGACAGGTTCTCCAGCTTGAAGAAGTTGTTCAGCGCGGTCTCGATCCGCTCGGCTGGATAGATCTTGCCGGCGAGCAGACGCTCGATCAGCGACTGCGGCGTGATGTCGATCAGGACGACGTCATCGGCAGAGCTGAGAATCGAGTCGGGCACGGTTTCCCGCACGCGCGATCCGGTGACCTCGGCGATCTGGTCGTTGAGACTCTCCAGATGCTGGATGTTGACCGTGGAGAAAACGTCGATCCCATCGATCAGGACGTCCTCCACGTCCTGGTAACGCTTCTCGTGCTCGAGGCTGGGCGGGTTGGTATGCGCCAGCTCGTCGATCAGGCAGAGCTCGGGTGCGCGGCGCAGGATCGCCCTGAGATCCATCTCGGACAGCGTGGATCCGCGGTAGCTCAAGCGTCGGCGGGGAACGACCTCCAGACCATCGGCTTGAGCGAGCGTGCCCGCACGATCATGCGGTTCGAGATATCCAATGACGACATCGTGTCCGGCCTCGGCCTCGGCCTGTCCCTCCTGGAGCATCCGGTAGGTCTTGCCGACGCCGGCGGCCATGCCGAGGAAGATCTTGTGCCGGCCTCGAGGCACGCGCCGGCGCTCGTACGTTATCGGCAGTTCGCTACTTCCTGGGTAAGCCATCTCGGTGGATGCGTCGTGCGGGAACACCGCTCATGCGCCGAGCAGGTTGTGGACGATCAGGTCGATGAGCTTGATGCCGATGAACGGCGCGATGAGGCCACCGAGTCCGTATATCCACAGGTTCCGGCGCAACAGCGCACTGGCGCCAATCGGCCGGTAGCTGACTCCCTTCAACGAAATCGGGATGAGGGCCGGTATCACTATCGCGTTGAAGACGATGGCCGAGATCACCGCGGACCGCGGCGTGCCCAGGCTCATGACGTTGAGCACATGCAGCGGCCCTTGACCGCCGGGGCTCGTGGCGTAGGTGGCGACGAAGATGGCGGGCAGGATCGCGAAGTACTTGGCGACATCGTTGGCGATCGAGAAGGTGGTGAGCGCGCCTCGGGTGATCAGCAACTGTTTGCCCACCTCGACGATCTCGATCAGCTTCGTAGGATTGGAGTCGAGGTCCACCATGTTTCCGGCTTCGCGGGCGGCCTGGGTGCCGGTGTTCATGGCCACGCCGACGTCGGCCTGGGCGAGCGCGGGAGCGTCGTTGGTGCCGTCGCCGGTCATCGCCACCATCCGCCCGCTGGCCTGCTGGTCCTTGATCAGATCAAGCTTGGCTTCGGGTGTGGCCTCGGCAAGGAAGTCGTCGACGCCAGACTCCTCGGCGATCTTTGCCGCCGTCAGGCGATTGTCGCCGGTGATCATGATGGTGCGGATCCCCATCTGGCGCAGGTGATCAAATCGCTCCCGCATCCCCTCCTTGATCGTGTCCTTGAGGTAGATCACACCCATGATCTGCGAGTCACGGGCGACCGCCAGGGGCGTTCCGCCCTCGCGACCAATCCGGTCCAGCACCGGCTGCAGCTCCGCCGGCGGCCGACCTCCTTCCGCTTCCGCGAACTCGATGATCGAGTCACCCGCCCCCTTGCGGAGCTGCCGGCCGTCGACGTCGACTCCGCTCATCCGGGTCTGCGCGGTGAACGGCACGAAGTAGGCGTTCAGGTTGCCCATGTCATGCTCGCGGATCCCGTACTGCTTGGCCAGCACGACGATGGACCGTCCCTCGGGCGTCTCGTCGGCCAGCGAGGACATCTGCGCGGCCTCGGCAAGCTCGACCTCGGACACTCCGGGCATCGGGATGAACTCGGAGGCCAGTCGGTTGCCGATCGTGATCGTGCCCGTCTTGTCGAGCAGGAGCACGTCCACGTCGCCCGAGGCCTCCACGGCGCGGCCGGAGAGCGCGAGCACGTTGCGCCGCACGAGGCGGTCCATGCCGGCGATCCCGATCGCCGAGAGCAGCGCCCCAATCGTCGTCGGGATCAGCGCGACAAGCAGTGAGATCAGCGTCGTCTCCGAGATCGATGTATGGGCGAACAGTCCGAAGGGCCGCAGCGTCACCACGACGATCATGAAGATGAGCGTCAGGCCGGCGAGCAGGATGTTGAGGGCGATCTCGTTGGGCGTCTTGCGCCGGGCCGCCCCCTCGACCAGGGCGATCATCCGATCGAGGAACGACTGTCCCGGCTCCTGCGTGATCTCCACGACGATGCGGTCAGACAGCACCCGCGTGCCGCCGGTCACCGCTGAGCGATCACCGCCAGACTCCCGGATCACCGGCGCGGATTCCCCGGTGATCGCCGATTCGTCGACCGAAGCGATCCCCTCGACGACGGTCCCGTCGCCCGGGATGAGCTCCCCGGCCTCGACCACGACCATGTCCCCGCGCGTCAGCTCCGAAGCTCTCTTCTCCGTCCCGTCGCTGAGTCTGGCGACGGTCTCCTGTCGCATTGCGCGGAGCGTCGCCGCCTGTGCACGTCCGCGTCCCTCCGCAAATGCCTCGGCCATGTTGGCGAACACGACGGTCAGCCACAGCCACACCGCGATCGTGAACGTGTACCAGGCGGGCTCATGGCCGCCGCCGAGCGGGCGGCCGCCGAACACCTGGATCAGCCACGTGCCGGTGGTGATGACAGCGCCGAGCTCGACGACGAACATCACCGGGTTGCGGATCTGCACCCGGGGGTCGAGCTTGACCAAGCTGTCGCGCAGCGCCCGGCCGACGATGTCGCGCCGGAAGAGCGACACGCTCCGGCGCTCAGAACGAGCGATCGGCACCTGCGGGTCAGGTGGGGCCGTGGGAGCATCGACTGACATCAGCGGCCTCCAGACTGTCGGTCGAGGACAAGGTTCAGCTGGAGCACGTTGACACCGGGCTCACCGGAGAACCCCAGCCCGCGTCCGTGCGTGTAAGCCGCGACCAGATGGTGCACGCGGGTCAGGGACAGGTGCCGGATGGCCGCGATCCGGTGGGCCTGGATGTTCGCGTTGGCGACGGAGATGTCCGGGTCAATCCCGGAGGCCGAGCTGTTGGCGGCGTCGACGGGAATCGTGGCCACGCTCAACGTGGGGTCATAGGGTTTCTCCAACGCCAGGTAGCTCTGGACGTTGGCCTGAATCGCCTGCACGGTGGCGACGTTGTTCGGGCCGAGGTTGGAGAACGCCGAGGCCGCCGCGTTGTCGGATGGTGTCGTCGCCGAAGGGCGCGTCTGGAAGAACCTCGGATCCGGCTTGGTGACTGGATTCCCGTTCTTATCGAGGGCCACCTTGCCCTTCTTGATCACGGGGTCGGCGAACTGCTGACCGATGATCTTCGAGCCGACCAGCTTTCCGGCGACGTGGACTTGCTGTCCGTTGGCGTTCCCGGGGAAGGCCACCTGGCTGACGCCGGTGAGGAGCAACGGGTAGGCGATCCCGAGGAGAAGCGTGAGAACCAGGATCCCTATGGCCGCGGTGATGATGTCGCGTCTAACGCTCATGGGGGCGGATCAGTAGAGGTGTCCAGTCAGGCCCTGCACGATCGGGCCGAGCAGTAGGGCGGGGAAGAACGTCAGGGCGCCGACGAGGATGATCACGCCGATGAGCAGGACCACGAAGGTCGGATTGTCGGTGCGCATCGTCCCCAGCCCGGCCGGACTGACCCGCTTGCCGGCCAGCGAGCCGCCCACTGCGAGGGCGAACAGGATCGGCGCGTAGCGGGCGAAGATCATCGTGAACCCTCCCAGCAGACTGGCGAAGGTGACTCCGTGAGAGCCGAGATTGCCCGGGTTCGGCTGAATGAAGCCGGTGTATCCGGCAAACGCGGAGCCGTTGTTGTTGGCCTGCGAGAGGTAGGCGTAGAACGTCTCCGAGAATCCCTGCGGCCCCGTGGCTGCGGTGGAGATCGACGCCCGCCCGGCGCTGCTCGCCGTCGCCAGCGCGGTCGCGAACAGCGCGGCCAACGGCGTGATCAGAACCCCCAGCGAGACCAGTTTGATCTCCCGCGCCTCGATCTTCTTGCCCAGGTACTCGGGGGTCCGGCCGACCATCAGCCCACCGATGAACACGGCGAGCAGCACGTAGAGGAGGATCGAGTAGAGCCCCGTGCCCACGCCTCCGAAGATGGTCTCGCTGGCCGACAGGTTCGCCATCGGAACCGCGCCACCGATGCCGGTGAACGACTCGATCGCGCTGTTGACCGCGCCGCACGAGGTGACCGTCGTGATCGTGTCGAACAGCGCCGAGCCGGCAATGCCGAATCGCTGCTCCTTGCCCTCCATGTTCCCGCCGGTCGAACCGGCGATCACGTGCGTGTGCAGGCCGGCCGCATGCTGGGCGGGAGAGCCGTGGGCCTCGGCGATGTAGGCGACGATGACCGCGCCGAGGAACATCACCATCATCGTCGCGTAGATGGCATATCCCTGGCGACGATTCCGCGCCATCCGGCCGTACATGAACACCAGCGCCGCCGGGATGATCAGCACGGCCATCATCTCAACGAGGTTGGTGAAACCGCTGGGATTCTCGAACGGGTGCGCGGAGTTGACGTTGAAGAAGCCGCCGCCGTTGGTGCCCAGTTCCTTGATCGCCTCCTGGGAAGCGACCGGGCCGGTGGCGATCGTCTGGCTGAGGCCGGTGATCCCGTGCACAGTCAGGTACGGGGTGAAGGTCTGAATCGAACCCTGAAAGACCAGGACCAGGGCAACGAGGATCGACAGCGGCAAGAGCACGAAGAGGATCGTGCGGATCAGGTCGCCGTAGAAGTTGCCCAGGGTCTTGCCGCTGCGCCCGACGATGCCGCGGATCAGCGCTACCGCGACCACGATTCCGACCCCCGCGGAGAGGAAGTTCTGCACCGTCAGCCCGGCCATCTGGCTGAAGTAGCTCATCGTCGTCTCGCCGCCGTAGTACTGCCAGTTCGTGTTGGTCAAGAACGACGAGGTGGTGTTGAAGGTCACGTTCCACGGCGCCGAGTGGAAGCCCTGCGGGTTCAGGCCGGTGAAGCTCCACAGACCCTGCGTGCGCAGGATGAAATAGAGCACGAGCCATCCGGCCAGCGAGAAGATGATCAGGCTCTTGGCATAGCCCTTCCAATCCTGGCCCTCAGTCGAATCGACTCGGAGGATGCGATAGAGAAGCCGCTCTGGCCGTCCGAGGACGGGATCGAGAAACGTGCGCCCACCGGTGTACACCGCGGCCATGTACCGACCCAGCGGAAGCGCGAGCGCGGTGAGGATGACCGCGAACAGGAAGATCGTCAGCCAGCCCAGGAACGTCATGGCGCTAGAACCTCTCTCCCCGCAGCAGTGCGTACAGGAGGTACAAGCAGAGGATCGCCGAGACGATCAGTCCGAACAGGTCACCCGCGCTCATGGCCGCCGCTCGCCCTCCAGGCTCGCCCGATCGGCGGCCGCGCCGGTCATCCGGCTGCTCATATCCGGTCGATTCCGGCGATCATTGCCAGCAGCACGGCGAACATGAGAACTCCAAGAAGCACAGCCACGATGTCCATGTGCTGATCATGCCTCCGTGCTCGTACAGGCCGCGTACAGAAAGGGACGGCCTCCGTACAGATTTCCTACCGACTCACTCAGCGGCTAGGCGAGTTCGCTCGTCGCCCTGCCGCGACGGCGAATCGCCGCCTACCTGGGGTCGAATCGGTAGCCGACGCCAGGTTCCGTGCGCACGTAGTGATGACGTACGCCTGTTGCCGGCTCGAGCTTGCGCCTCAGATTGGCGATCTGGCCTCGAAGCACGGTCACGTCCTCAGCGTATTCCGGACCCCATACCTGGATGAGCAGAGCACGATGGGTCAGGAGCCGCCCCGGGTTGAGCATGAAGAAGCGCAGCAGCTCGAACTCGGTCGGCGTTAGGTGAATCTCATCACCGTCGCGATGTACGGAGTGCGCAACTAGATCGACTTGTAGTCCGAGGGCGCTCAACACGCTCGCCTCCGGCTCGGGTGAGGTCCGTCGCAGCGAGGCTTCGACCCGCGCGACCAGCTCCTCAGGACCGAACGGCTTGGTCACGTAATCGTCCGCACCGGTCCTCAGCGCGCGTACCTTCTCCTGCTCCTCGCCGACCGCTGAGAGCAGGATGATCGGCATCGAGGTCCACTCACGCAGCCGGCGGCAGAGCTCGATCCCGTCCCCGTCCGGTAACAGTAGGTCCACAACTGCCGCATCGACCGCCGAGACCGCGGCAACATCGAGCGCTTCCTCCATCGTTGCTGCCGTGAGCACCTTGTAGCCGGCTGAACGCAGCACCACCTTCAGCGCGCGGAGTATCTGCAACTCGTCGTCGACGGCGAGGATCCGCCGGCCAGCCGTCGGCTGCGCCGTCAAGGCGTCCCCCCCTTTGCGGGCAGCTCCACGACGAACGTGCTCCCTTGACCGCCGCTCGATTCGACCCAGATCCGGCCCCCATTCGTCTCCACGAAGCCCTTCGCGATCGCCAGGCCGAGTCCCGATCCTGCGTCAGCGGTGGCGCTCTTGCCATTGGTCCGATAGAACGGCTCGAAGATCCGCTCGCGCTCGACCTCGGGCACGCCGGGGCCACGGTCGATGACGCGGATGATCGCTCGATCGCCAACCGGGCGCGCTCGGACGATCACCGTCTTCCCATCGGAGTACCGCGTCGCATTCTCGAGCAGGTTCGCCAGCACCCGCTCGACCTGCACGAAGTCCGCACGCACCGGAGGAAGGCTCGGATCGATCTGAACCTCGAACTTCGCCTCCCGCGGCTGCGCGGCCAGAGCCGCGTCGATCACCTCCTCGAGCAAGCATTCCGCCAGGCGCGGTACGGCGGTGTCGGCCTCCAGCTTCGAGAGGTCGAGCAGGTCGTCGATGAGCCTGGCTAGGCGAGTGCCTTCTTCTACCACCAGGCTCCCCAGCTCGTCGCGTTCGGCTGCGGTCAGATCCGGGGCGCGAACAGCGGCACCCGCCGTCACCATTGCCGTGACCGGAGAGCGAAGGTCGTGTGAGACCGTACGCAGGACTGCCGTCTTGATCGCCTCGCTGCGCCGCAGGCCTTCGGTCTGCACCGCCTCGCGAACAAGTCTCTCCCGCTCGAGCGCCACCTCAACCACAGCTGAGAGCGCCGGCACAACCCGCTCCCGCAGGCGCGCGACAACCTTCGGGGGAAGGCCGCCCGGAATCATCAACGTCCCTACCCGATGTTCGCCCATGCCGAGGGCAATCGCTTGCTGGCGTGCGTCGCCGGCCGCCTGTTCGAGAACGATCGATGCCCACGGCAGCTCCATCTCCAGGGCTAGTCGACGCCCGATCAGGGCAAGAGCATCCTCGACCCCGGCGCGCGCCAGCAGCAGCTGCGCCATCTGGGCGGTTAGGTCAGCTTCGGCACGGTCGCGTTGCGCCTCCGCCGCCCGGCGACGAGCGAGTTCGCTGATCGAGCTCGTGGCCACCGCCACGACGAAGAACGCCACCAGGGCTACCCAGTCGCTCGCCCGAGCGATCGTGAACCTGCCGACCGGCGGGATCTGGAAGAAGTTGAACGCAGCAGCGCTCAGCAACGAGGTTGCGATGCCGAGCCACAGGCCCCAGAAAGCCGACACCACAGCGACGCCGAGCAGATAGACAACGCCCAGCGAGGTGACCGTCGTCACGTGCTTCAGCGGGTACACGGCCAGCGTGCATGCGGCCACAACCGCCACCGCAACCGCCAGACCGAGTGCGAGCGGCGGTCGCCGGCCCTCGGCAAGAACAGCGTTTACGCGAGCGAACATCAAACTCAGTTCAATAGCGCAGGCAGCAACATCTTCAGATGCCGAGCATCGACTTCGGCATTGTCACGTGATCGTAGACCTGTATGCACCCGCCCATCCGACGACGGGTGCCGCTCAGGTCATCGTCGGCCAACGTCGGTGACGAAGCGACTGCGCGCTCGTGCCCTTGTCCATGACCCGATCCTCGCCTCCTCTGGGAGCTTGACTTCGGCCACCCCTGCGCAACAATGAACCAAGGCCGGATCTGACCCCAGGAGGTACGAATGAGCACAGACTATGCGCTTGCCTACGGGACGCATGCCTCTCCGGATGACGGGCGTTGTGCCATGGAGTGGGTCAGTCACCTGGCAGGCGAGCCGCATAGCGACCAGCCGACCTGCGTCAGCCCCGTGTTGCGTGCGTTCTGCACGTCTCTGAACGACAGCCTGGACGACACTACCCGCCAACGGCTGCGGCCCTATCTCAGCCGCACGATCGGCTCCGCCGTGGATGGCTTGGATGAGCCACGGTCGTGGATGGCGTTGGACTGGCTCATTCGCACCTACGCTCCGACATGGCTCGCTGCGGCCGGATTGACGCAAGCCGCGCAGACCCTGGCGACGTTGCCCATGGTCGGCGATCCGTCCCGGCTCCAACAGGCATTGGGCGCGCTGGAGATCACTCGTCGGGGTGCTCGTGCTGCCTGGTCAGGAGCGCTGGGGACGGTGGCAGCGGCAGCCTGGGCGCCGTGGATCGCTGGCCGAGGAGCGGCGCGGGAGGCCGCTTGGGCCTCTGCTGGAGCTGCCGCGTGGGCTGCCGCACGAGTGGCGGTCGGCGACAGCGCGGGCGATCGGGCACGAGCTGCGGCGCGGGACATCGCTGGTGATGCGGCGGCGACGATCGGTCGCGAAGCACGCTCGGCAGCCGGCCGTGCCGCCGCTCGTGATGCGGCCCGGCTAGCTCTGGCTCCTACCCTCGAAGAGCTGCAGCGCTCGGCGCTTGCGCTGCTCGATCGGATGCTGCCGACAGTCGCACTAGGCCCGGTGGTTGCGGCAAATGGCGATGAGCTGCTTCGCCTGGAGCCCGCGCTGTCCTAGGTCTCAACGGGCCGCCGCCGGAGGGTGAATTCGTTCGATGAGCGTCGCATTTGTCACCGGCGGGTCGGGATTCGTCGGCGGCCGGCTCATAGAGCGGCTCCGCGCCGACGGACACGCGGTGCGTGCGCTCGCCCGCTCGGACGCGGCTGCCGAGCGGATCCGCTCCCGGGGCGGCGAGCCGGTGTCGGGTGAACTCAGCGACGTCGCGGCCATGCGTTCCGGCGCCGAGGGCTGTGAGTGGGCGTTCCACGCCGCGGCAACACTCGGCGACTGGGGTATGCGTGAGGAGTTCGAGCAGGGTAACGTCGCTGGAACGGCGAACGCGCTGAATGCGTGCGCACAGGCTGGCGTCGGGCGCTTTGTCCACGTCGGGACCGAGGCGGCACTGCTGAACGGCAAGCCGCTGGTCCAGGTCGACGAGACCGCTCCGCTGCGTCCGGACTCCCCCGCTTTGTACAGCTCCACGAAGGCCAAAGCCGAGCAGGTGGTGCGTGCCGCGAACCGCTCAGGAGAGTTTGAGACGGTCGTGGTCCGGCCCCGCTTCGTGTGGGGTCGAGGCGACACGACGCTGTTGCCGACGATGACGCAGATGGTGAAGGCGGGCCGGTTCGCGTGGATCGGTGGTGGTAATCATCTGACCTCCACGACCCACGTTGACAACACCGTCCAGGGACTCGTGCTCGGAGCCGAGCGCGGGCGTCCGGGTGAGTCGTACTTCGTCACCGACGGGGACCCCGTCGTGTTCCGCGAGTTCGTCTCGCAGCTTCTGCGCACGCAGGGAGTCGAGCCGCCCACCCGATCGCTGCCGGCGCCGGTGGCGGGCGCGGTCGCCAGCGCGGGCGAGACCGCCTGGCGCATGCTCCCCCTCCCCGGTCGCCCGCCGCTGACGCGCTTCGCCTACTGGGTTTCCGCGCAAGAGTGCACGATCAGGATTGATAAGGCGCGCCGGGAGCTTGGATATGAGCCCGTGATGGCCCGCGAGCTCGGACTCGCAGAGCTGAGCGGGTCCTTGCCGAGCGGCTGAAGCGCTGTCAAAACGACGCTGAGCTGACCCATGGGCCCACCCTCGCTGATGGACACGACCTCCGCCCGCCCCGCTGCCGCCCCCGCCGAGGGGGCCGCCTCCTCCCGCGCGGCGCCGGGGAGGCTGCCCCCGGCTGCACGGCTGCCGCGGATCGTGCAGACGGCGGGCTTCATGTTCGGCGGAGTGCGCTTCCTGGAGGCCTGCCGCCGACGCCATGGCGGCGCGGTGACGCTGACGACGCTGTTCGACCAGGGATTCGTGATGGTGTTTGACCCCGAGCTCGCCAAGGCCGTGTTCCAGGGCCCCCACGACCAGCTCAACGCCGGCGAGGCCAACGCGCTGCTCAGACCGATTCTCGGCGACCGGTCGGTCCTGCTGCTCGATGGCACCGAGCACCTGCGTCACCGGCGGCTCATGCTCCCGCCCTTCCACGGCCGCCAGATGCTCGCCCACGTCCAGACGATGCGAGACAGCGCCGACGAGGAGATCGACGCCTGGCCGGTCGGCGAGACGTTCGCCCTGCTGCCGAGCTTGCAGTCGCTGACCCTCCACGTCATGCTCCAAGCCGTCTTCGGCTACCCGCCCAGTCCCGCCCGTGACGAGCTGAGCCGCCGCATCCGGGCGATGATCGATCCGCTCGTTCGGCCCCGGGGCATGGTCGCACTGGGCGCCAGCCTGCGCGGCCGTGGGGACAGTCGGGCCGCTCGCGCGTTCGAGGTCCGCAAGTGCGCAGTCGACGAGCTGCTCTACGCCGAGATCACGCGGCGCCGTGCCCAGCCCGACCTGGCTGGACGCGACGACGTGTTCTCCGCTCTGCTAGTGGCCACCGACGAGCAGGGGGCCGGGCTCAGCGACCGGGAGGTCCGCGACGAGCTGCTGACCCTGCTGCTCGCCGGCCACGAGACGACCGCCACCGCGCTGGCCTGGACCTTTGACCTGCTGCTGCACGAGCCCCGGGTGCTCGAGCGGGCACGCGAGCGCGATGAAGGCTACCTCGACGCGATCGTCAAGGAGGCGCTGCGGCTGCGCACTGTCGTCCCGGGGGTGGGACGGGTTGTGCAGGAGCGTCCGTTCGCGCTGGGCGGCTACAGCGTTCCACCGGGGATGGAGATCGACCCGTCGATCCGCACGATTCACCGCCGCGCCGATCTGTATCCGCAGCCGCAGCGCTTCATCCCCGAGCGCTTCCTCGGCGCCGACGCTCCCGACACCTATACCTGGCTGCCCTTCGGCGGGGGGACCCGACGGTGTCTAGGGGCGAGCTTCGCCCTCACCGAGATGCGCGTCGTTCTGGACCGTGCGCTGCAGCGCGCCCAGCTCATCGCCGCCGATTCCAAGCCGGCGCGCACACAGTTCCGGGTCATCACCCTCGGGCCTCGCGGCGGCGTGCGCGTGATCCAGCCCCGCCCGCCCGCTCGCCCGGATCTGGGTGACAGCGATTCGGTGGACAACGCCGCCGCGATGTAGTGGACAACACCGACATCGCCGACCGGCTCGACGCCTTCGCGGCGGTGCTGGAGCTCGGCGACGCCAATCCGTACACGATCCGCGCCTATCGGCGAGCGGCCGAGACCGTCCGCCAGAGCGCGGTGCCGATCGCCGAGCTCGTCGCCACCGGTCGTGCTCGCGAGCTTCGGGGCATCGGCCCCGGGATCGAGGCGCGCCTGCGCGAGCTCCTGGCCACGGGACAGATCGCAGAGCTCGCCCAGCTCGAGCGCGACCTCGTGCCCGACCTCGTCGGCCTCGGCCGCTACCTGGGGCTGAGCGCCCAGCGCGCGATCGACATCGCCCGCGCGCTCGACATCCGCACCGCAGGCGAGCTGCGGGCGGCAGCCGCCGCTGGCCGCCTGCGCGACGTGCCTGGCATCGGCCCCAAGACCGAGGCGCAGATCGTGTCGGCGCTGGCTCGCGAGACCGTCCGCTCGCCCCGCGGTCTATGGCTCAACCGCGCCTGGGAGCTCGTCGGCGGCATCGCGCGCGCCCTCGGTGCCGAGACCGCCGGCGACGTGCGGCGCGGGTGTGACTCCTGCCACCAGCTGGCGGTCGTCCGTGCGGCGTCAAGTCCCGACGCGGTGCTGGCGCGGTTCGCAGAGCTGCCCCAGCTCGTCGCCGTGATCGAGCAGGGCGAGCGCCACGCCATCGGGGTCACCGTTGACGGGGTCCCCGTGGAGCTGATGGTTCCCGATCCCAATTGGTTCGGGACGACGCTGTTACGTGCGACCGGCTCGCCGGGATACGTGGCGGCGCTCGAACCGCTGCCCGCCGCGCGCACCGAGGAGGCGGTTTACGCCGCCCTTGGTATCAAGTGGTGCCCACCCGAGCTGCGCCAGGCGCCGTTTCGCGGAGAGCCGCCGCAGCTGGTGGAGATCGAGCAGATCCAAGGGGACCTGCACTGCCACACGACGTGGTCAGACGGGCGGGCGAGTATCCCGGAGATGGCGCGCGCCGCCCGCGCACGAGGCTATGAGTACCTGGCCATCTGCGATCACACCCCCGCGGTCGGGGCCGTGCCGGGGCTCACCCCCGACGACGTCCGCCGCCAAGGTGAGGAGATCGCGGCCGCCAACGCAGAGCTCGCGCCGTTCCGGGTGCTGCGCGGGATCGAGTGCGACATCCTCCCCGACGGGCGACTCGACCTCCCTGACGACGTCCTCGCTGAGCTCGACTGGGTCCAGGCCAGCGTCCACAGCGGGCAGCGCATGCCCGGTGCTGAGATGACCAAACGGGTGGAGGAAGCCCTGCGCCATCCCGCCGTCCGCTGTCTCAGCCACCCCACCGGCCGCCTCATCAACCGCCGCCCGGAGAACGCGCTGGACCTGGGGCGGATCTTCGACGTCGCGCGGACCCACCGCGTCGCCCTGGAGGTCAACGGCCTTCCCGCCCGGCTGGACCTCAGCGGCGAGCACGTGCGCGACGCGCTGCGGGCCGGCGTTTCGCTCGTCTGCTCCACCGACGCACACTCCCCGGGGGGCCTGGACAACATCACGCTCTCGATCGCCACCGCGCGCCGCGGGTGGGCCACAGCCGCCGACGTCCTCAACACCCGGCCGCTGCAGGCTCTCCTGAGCCGCGACAGGCTCCCGCCGGTCGAACACTAGGTCGTCGGTCGGACTCGGCGGCGGCGAGCGTCTTCTCGACGGACGTGCAGAATCCCGAACTTGGTGGCGAGTGAGCTCGTGACTACTTGGCGATGGCCGCGGGCAGCTGGAACCGGGACCGGACCCCGAGCTTGTGGTAGGCGTTGCTGAGGTGCCGCTCGATCGTCTTCTCAGTCACGAACAGCGCTTGGGCGATCTCACGATTGGTGCGCCCATCGAGGGCCTGTCGGCAGACCTGCCACTCGGCTGCGGTGAGCGCACTTGGGCCGGTCAGCTCGGCGCGCGCGCGACGCCCGGGGCCGGCCTGCAGCTCGGCCAGCGCACGATCGGCCAGTGCGATCGCCCCGCATTGCCGGGCGAGGTCGTAGGCCGTGCGCTGGGCGTCTCGTCCCTCCTTGCGTCGCCCGGCGCGAGACAGCTCAGTGCCAAGGTCGGCGAGGGCATGCGCGAGCTCCAGCCGCGCGGGACTGGATTCCAGAACTGAGACCGCTTCCTGCAACAAGCCGAGCCGCTCCTCGCCCCCGGTCACCAGCGCCGCGGCGCGTAGCGACCGTCCGAGCACCCCGGGGACACCCACCTGCCGTGCTATCTCCAGCTGCCGGCGGGCGAGCCTGGCGGCCTTATCCGTCTCGCCTAGCGCGGCGAGCGCCGGGGCAGCGTACGCCCTCCAATCGCCAGGCCAGTGCAAATCCAGCGCCTCGAGCCGCTCGCCGCACCACAGGAGGTCGTCGACGCCCTCGCGGACGTGACCTTGGGCGATCCGCAGGCGCCCGCGGGCGACGAGGAACTCCGCCGCGAAGGTGCGATCCTCGGTGATCCCGAGCGCCTCGCCGATCGGCGCCAGCTCGGCCGCCGCGGTCAGATCCCCGCGCTCGATTTGTACGACGATCGCCACCGCCACGAGCTGCAAAACGAAGAAATGCGGCGCCTGCACCAGTCGCAATCCCGTCTCGGCTTGGACCTGAGCATCCTGAAGCGATCCCTGCGCGAGCGCGATCGCCGCGCGATGCCCGTGGATGACACCCTGTCTCGCCGCGTGGCCCTCACGACGGGCGCCTTCGAGCGCCAGGTCGAGCAAACGAAACGCCAGCTCGTACTGCTCGGCGAGCCGTAGCGTCTGCACCGCCATGAAGCCAGCTGTCGTCACGGCACCTGGGGGGAGGCCGATGGCCAGCGCCGCCTGCACCTCCGCCACCGCAGTCCCGGCCGACCCGCCCAGGGCCAGCCTCTCGTGGGCGCCGTGGATATCCGCGACGGCCTCAAAGCCGGGATGGTCCCGCGCCCGCTGCGCAAAGCCCTGCAGTCGCTCGACGAGCCCGGGCCGGAGCGAAGGCACCACGGTGCTCACCATTAGCAGCTCACTGCCCAGCTCCAGCGAGCGCTGTCGGTCAACCGACCCGAGCTCCTGTGCCAGCGATTGCAGCGCCTGGACGGCCGCATGCGCCGAGTGGCCGTCCGACACGATCGCGCACCTTCCCAGAGCAGACGCTGCGTCGGCTCGAGTAGTCAGGTCGCCGTCGGAGCTCAAGGCGGCCCGCAGGTGCTCTTCGGCGGCGTCGAACTCCATCGCCGCGACCTCGCTGTGACCGAGCTCGGTCAAGATCTCCGCCCGTTCCCGCTCCCCTGGAGATTCGGCCAATGCTCGACGCAATCGCGCGCCAGCCACGCCCGGCGCGCCGCGCCGCGCGGCATCAGTGGCGGCCGATCGGAGTGTCTGCACCCGGCCTTGATCTCCCGTCGGGGTGGTCAGCAGCAGGTGCGCGGTGATGCGCTCCGATGAAGCGCCCTGCTGAGCCAGCGCCTCGGCGGCGGCGGCGTGCCGCCTTTGACGCTCGCCCGGTGCGAGATCCTCGTACAGCGCCGCGCGCACGATTGGATGGACAAAGCCCAAGCGCTCACCCCGGACGAACATGTCAGCTCGGACGAGATCATCGGCCGCCGCCCGGGCGGCGTCTTCGCTTACACCCGACACCCGCCCGGCGAGCGCCACCTCGCTGCCATCTCCCAGCACGGCCACCGTTCTGGCTAGCTCGCTCGCCACCGAGCCCAATGCGGCCAGCCGATGCAAGACAAACCGGCTCACCGCGGCCGGGCCGACGGCCTGCACCTCGCCCGCCGCGGCAGCCGACGGCACGACTCCCGACGCCTCCAGCGCCGTCAGCAGCTCGCGCAAGAACAGCGGGTTGCCTCCGGTTGCGGCATGACAAGATCGGCAGAACTCCTCGGCTGCGTCCGCCCCCAACCGCTCGCGCGCGAACGCGACCGCGGTCGACTGACTCAGCGGGCGCGGATTCAGCGCGACCGCCGACGATCGCGAAAGCACCTGACCCCAAACCGTCTCGGCTCCCGACGACGCGGACTCCGGGGGGCGTCCCGCGAGCAGTAGCGCGACGGCGAGCTCCTCGACGCGCTGAGCCAGATAGGCCAGGAACCGCAGCGAGTCCCGATCAACCCACTGGCAGTCGTCGACTGCCACCAGCAGCGGCCCGCGGTCGACGAGGTTGACCACCAGCCAATACAGGCTGTGCAACGAGGCAAAGCCGGAGTCGGCGGCGGATGACTGGTGCTCGTCGGGAGCGAACAGCCGCCCCGCCGGACCGGCCGCACCAGCGAACAGATCGGCATGATTGGACACCCCGGTGACGACCGGCTCCAGCAGCTGGCGCACAACCCCGAACGCAAACGGCTGCTCGAGCTCTGACCCCGTTGCGGCGAGGACCAACATCTCCGACCGCTGCGCTGCTGCCTGCGCCTCGCGCACCAGTTCGGTCTTGCCCACCCCCGGCGGTCCCTCGATCAAGGTCAGCGTCCCCTCTCCGGCGCCGGCACGATTTAGCCCGTCGCTCAGCACCTCGAGCTCGCGCTCGCGTTCGAGCAGCGCTGCCACCCCGATCGAGGGCACGACGTGACGATACACCCGAGACGCGCGCGTGCCCGATCAAAACAGGGGGGAAACCTTGGGGGATCCTCCCTTGTTAGTCGATCGTGATCCCAACATGATCCGGTCGATGGACAGCGTGACCAAGCTCAACAAGCACAAGGTGCGGCAGTTCGTCGAGGCGGTTTGGAACCAGCGACACCTGGAGCTGATCGACGAGCTGGTCGCCGACGACTACCTGGGCCGCATCTCGTGCGTCCAGACCGGCATCGTCGGACGGGCCGGTGTGCGCCAGCTCGTGTCAAGCCATCACCGCGAGTATCCCGACCTGTACATCAAGATCGAGGACGAGATCGCCGAGGACGACCGAGTCGTGACGCGCTGGCAGGCCACGGCGACCCTGCGAGGGCCGCGAACCGACGGCTCCCCCAGCGGCCGGGTCCGTTATTGCGAAGGCATCTCGATCACCCGCTTGCTGGCCGGAAAGCAAGTCGACGCGCACACCGAATACACGCGTCTCGCTTCGGTTCAGGCCAGCTCGCCCGCGCGACCAGTCCCCAGTGCGCCGAGAGCGTCTCGGCCGCAGAAACCAATCATCTAATGGCCGGAGGGGCAATCACGATGTTGGCCGCCCTCTCGGTGTCCGAACGAGGAGGTCGACCATGACAGCGGTGCTGTACACGGTGGCGAAGTTCTGCGTGCGCAGGCGGTTTGTGGTTCTCGGCGTATGGCTGGTGGCCGCGGTGGCTTTGGTGGCGGTCTCACAAGGCATGGGCGATAACACCAACGACAACCTTTCGCTGCCCGGCACCGATAGTCAGATGGCGACCGACGCCCTGCAGAAGTCGTTCCCCGCTCAAGCCAACGGAACCAGCCCGATCATCCTTCACGCCCCAAGCGGGCAGTTGACCGACTCCAAGTACTCGAGCGCGGTAAACAGCGCTGCCTCGAGCGTCGCCAAAGCGCCGTACGTCGCCGGGGTGGTCAACCCCCTGACGTCCCAGGGGGCTTCGACGCTGAGCAAGGACAAGTCCACGGGCTACCTGACGGTCACGCTGAAGGTGAGTCCAGGTTCGCTGTCGGTGGGCGACGCACAGACGATCATCAATGCTGCCGCCACCCCAGCCAAGGCAGCGGGACTGCAGGTTGAGACCGGCGGGCAGCTCGGTCAGAAGGTCTCAAAGCCCAAGACCGAGTCCAGCGAGCTGGTGGGGATCATCGCGGCGATGCTGATCTTGACGTTCACGTTCGGGACCGTGACCGCGATGCTGCTACCGATCGTCACCGCCATCTTTGCCCTGGTCTCGACGCTGGCAATCATCCGCATGCTTGGCCACGCCTTGACGGTGCCAACAGTTGCCCCGACGTTGGCCACCATGATCGGTCTGGGCGTGGGGATCGACTACGCCCTGTTCATCGTCACGCGCCACTTTCGAGGCTTGCACGACGGATTGGATACGCATGAGTCGATCGCCCGTGCGGCGGCCACCTCCGGAGGGGCGGTGTTTTTCGCCGGCTGCACGGTGACGATCGCGCTGGTGTCCCTCGCAGTGGCCGGAATTCCGCTGGTCACGACGATGGGTTTGATGGCGGCGATTGCTGTTGTCGTGGCCGTGGCGGCCGCGCTGACGCTGCTGCCGGCCGAGCTGGCGATCCTCGGCCCGAAGATCAACGCGCTGCGGGTCCGCCACCCGCCCAGCGAACAGCAGGCGAGGAGTGGCCTGTGGGCCAAGTACGCGGCGGACATCGCCAAGCAGCCCCTGATCGCTGGCCTGGCCGCGCTGGTCATCCTGATTCCGCTGGCCATCCCCCTGTTCTCATTAACTTTGGGACAGCAGGACACCGCAGCGCTGTCGACCTCGACCACTGCTCGCCGAGCCTATGACTTGATGTCAAAGTACTTCGGGCCCGGCGCCAACGGTCCGCTGTTGATCTCCGTCACGCTGGGATCGCCAGCGGCATCGTCGTCAAGCTCAGGCTCGTCAAGCAGTAGCTCCTCGAGCTCGCAGAGTGACCCCCGTGCCGGCGACCCGCGCCTGCAGGCTCTGCAGAAGGGGGTCGCGTCGACCTCTGGGGTGGCCGCGGTTACCCCCACGCAGATCGACCAAGCGGGCACGACCGCATACTTCAACGCGATCTCCAAGAACGGGCCGGCGGAGACGGCGACGACCAAGCTCGTCGACCAGCTGCGCTCAAGTGTCATCCCTGACGCGGAGAAGGGCACAAACATGCACGCCCACGTCGGGGGCAGCACCGCCGGCTATCAAGATCTAGCGGCCCGGATCTCTAGCAAGCTGCCGCTACAGATATTGGTGGTCATCGCGCTCAGCTTCATGCTGTTGGTGCTGGCGTTCCGCACGCTCGTGGTGCCCCCGCAAGCGGCGGTCATGAATCTGCTGTCAATCGGCGCCTCCTACGGAGTTTTGACGGCGGCCTTCCAGTACGGATGGCTGACCGGCTTGCTCGGCCTGAGCGGGTCGGTGCCGATCGTCTCCTACGTGCCGCTGTTCATGTTCGCGATCCTGTTTGGCCTTTCGATGGACTATGAGGTGTTCCTGGTCAGCCAGATCGAAGAGCACGTGCACGCCGGCGAAGACAACCGCAGCTCGGTCGTGTCCGGGCTCGTGACGAGCGGCAGGGTGATCACGGCCGCCGCGATGATCATGGTGTTCGTGTTCGGCAGCTTCGTGCTCAGCGGCGATCCGACAATCAAGCAGTTCGGGGTTGGCCTGGCGGTCGCGGTGATTCTTGACGCCACGGTGGTTCGCTGCTTGCTGGTGCCGGCGCTGATGTTGCTGATGGGCAAGGTCAACTGGTGGCTGCCGCGCTGGCTGGATCGTCTCGTGCCCCACGTCAGCATCGAGGGTGCGGAGTTCTTCGCCGCGCGCGATCATCGCGCGCCGCCGCCACCGGCGCCCGTCCCGGCCGGCGTCAGCGGCGGCGAGCAAGGCTAAGCCTCGAGTTCGGACGTCGTGGCCGGCTTGGTAAGGCGGGCGGGGTGAGGCATCGGGCCGTCATCAGTGCGCCGGGCGAAAAGCGCACGCGGCCCGGACGACCATCCCGGCGATGAACAGCAACCTGGCAGTCGTCCTCTCCTCGGCGGTGGTGGCAACGTTCAACCCTTCGCTGCTCGCCGCGGTGACCATCATGCTGCTGCTGCCCGGGCGCAAGCGGCTGATGCTGGGATACTTGCTCGGCGCCTACACCGCCAGCATCATCGCCGGCTTGGTGATCGTGTTCGCGCTGCACCGCTCAGGCGCCGTCACGACCTCAAAGCACACGATCAGCCCGGGCGAGGACATCGCCGTCGGCGGGGTCGCGCTCGCGGTCGCGTTCGTGCTCATCGCCGGAGTTGACGCACGGCTTCGCCGGTGGCGTGAGCGACGCAAGGGGGCCAGTGCCAGAGACAAATCGCCTAAGCCGTCTTGGCAGGAGCAGATGATGGGCAAAGGCTCGGCTGGAGTCACCTTCCTCGTCGGGGCCGTGGTGAGCTTCCCGGGCGTTAGCTACCTCAACGCGCTCGACCACATTGTGCGGCTCAACCCGCCCACTGCGGTCATCGTGGCGCTGGTTCTGTATTTCTGCCTCATGCAGCAGATCCTGCTCGAGCTGCCGCTAGTGGCCTTGGTGTTCGCCCCCAATCAGACCCAACAAGTTGTCGTGCAAACCAAAGCCTGGCTCGGACGCCATGGCCGCCCAATCGGCCAGACGGCATTGGCCGGTATTGGCATCCTGCTCGTCGTGCGCGGCCTCGGGGCGATCCATTGATCTCCAGCGCGCAGTCCTCACGCCGAAGCTCATCACGGATCATCGCGGCCCCTGACGGCGGACGTCCTCGAGCCCCGCTTCGATCGCCTCCAGCCGCGCGCCGATCTGCTCGAGCTTGGCCGAGAGCGCCTCGGTCGTGGTGCCGTCGATGCGCCGCCGGGCGGTCTCGATGAAGGTTGAGGTGATCGTGGCGGTGATGACCGTCAAGAAACCGATACCGACAAGCATCACGAGCGAGGCGACGAGCCGGCCCGCCACACTCCTTGGCACGAGGTCTCCGTATCCGACCGTCGTCACCGTCTGGATCGCCCACCACAGGCTGTCGCCGATGTTGGGGAAGCTCTTCGTGTCGGTGAAGTGCATCAGCACACCGGCCACGACCGTCAGGAATACGGTTACGATCGCGATGATCCGCGCGGCGCGGCGAGCGGTCAGCGGCTTGCGCAGGAGGACGTTCGCTGCGCGGGGATGGGCCGGCGGTGGGGCGCCGGCGTGCTCGGGCGTGGTCATGGGCGTGACCTCCTGATGATTGGCGAAAACGGAAGACATTGAGCAAGGCGAACAGACCACCCGGATCGGCCGCCGGCACAGCCTCCCCACCCTCTTCGTGCCAATCTACCGTCCGCATGATCGCCTCCTGCCTCACCTCATCCGGATGATGTGGGGCGCGCGCGTCACCGATCCCAGGAGCGGATGAGCACTCTCCCCCACCTGTTCAGCTTCGCGACCTCTTCGCAGCTGTTGCCGGCACGCAGCCAGATGGCGTTCACGCTGGGCACTCACATCATTCTCGCGAGCTTGGGTGTGGCCTTCCCGGCGATGATGCTGATTGCCAATTACCGCGGTCTGCGGAGGAACGATCCGGTCGCGCTCGAGCTTGCGCAACGTTGGTCCAAGGTCGCCGCGGTCACGTTTGCCGTCGGCGCGGTTACCGGGACGGTGCTCAGCTTCGAGTTCGGCCTGCTGTGGCCGGCCTTCACCGGCCGCTTCGGCCAAGTGTTCGGCGTCGCGTTCGCGATCGAGGGGATCTTCTTCTTTTGTGAAGCGATCTTCTTCGCCATCTACATCTTCGGCTGGAAGCGCCTGTCCGGCTGGACCCACTTTTGGACCGGCGTGCCGATCTTCATCTGCGGGATTGGCGGAGCCTTCTCGGTTGTCGCCGTCAACTCGTGGATGAACCAACCTAAGGGGTTCAAGATCGTCAACGGGCAGGTCACCGACGTCAGCCCAATTTCCGCGATCTTCAACAGGGCGACGGCCTACGAGGTTCCTCACATGATCCTGGCGGCGTACCTCGTCACCGGTTTTCTGATCGCCTCGGTGTACGCCGTGGGCACAAGGGGATCATGGCGATGATCGGCCACGAGACATCCTGCTCGTGCGCACCGGACATGCCCGGCGACTCGCCGAGCTGGGTCCCTGGAACACGGCGGAGCTCAAGGCCGGCCTACATCCAACCACGATGGGATTCGTCTCCGAACGGAGCGTCGCCGTGCTCGGCTCAGTCGGCAACAGCGACACCGCGCCCAGCAGCACTCAGGGCGTTGACTTTCCGATCCACGTCCTGGCCATCGCGGCGATGGGAGTACACCTGTTGGACTATCTGCAGTCCGAGGATCTTCGGACCCACTGTGAAGGGACCGGCCGCTGGGAGTTCCTGTTTGCTTGCGCGCCGCTTCCCATCGTGGGCGGGACCGGTTCGCCCGGTCAATCCGATCGCGATCTCCTGATCCGGCTGCTCGTCCTCGCGACGCGGGCGTCGGAGAGCCAGCTCGCTTCAGGCTGGCTGCGAAATCCACCGGCTGCCCGGACCTCGCCTGCGCTCCCGAGCAAGGTCCGGGCCCGCAGACGGGCGCCTAGCTGCCGCGCGTGCGCATAACTGCAGCGAACGCCGGGTTGCGCTTCGCGATCTGCGCCTCCTGGCGGTGCATGGCCGCCGCGGCAGAGGCGGGCTGGCCGGCGGCGGTATCGAGGTTCAGGAAGTAGTAGCCAAAGTAGACCGACTGCTGCACCATCAGCGTTCCCTCGGTCTGGAACGGCACATGTCCGGCGCCCTGCAGGGCCTCGAAGACGACGGGAATGCCGGCGTTGTAGAGGTCGACTGCGGTCTGCACACCGTCCGAGAACGGGACGGTCTGATCCGCCGTCCCGTTGAACATCAGGACTGGGCTGTCGGACCGGTCGTCGAGGTAGGCGAAGGAATGCGGAAGCTCACCGGAGATCGCGATCGCCGCCTGCACCTTGGAGGACTGTCCAGGATTGCCGTCCGTGCCCGGATCCCCGGAATTGACCGCCACCGCCAAGGCTGTGACCGCGCCCGCGGAGCCGCCTCCCACCGCGATCCGGGTCGGGTCGACTCCATACTTGGTGGCGTTGGCTCGCAGCCAGCGGACGGCCGCCTGCGCGGCGTGCTGCGCCGCGAACGCCGCATTGACGCAGGTGGTGGAGGGTGTCGGCTCCTTCGAGCAAACCTCGTTGGTCACCAGTAGGGGGTAGTTGATCGAGACCGCGACATATCCCCGCTGTGAGAAAGCCTTGGCCATCGTGACCATCGCCCCGTTCTTCGAGTTGCCGCCACTGAAGCCGCCGCCGTGGACGAGCACGATCGCCGGGCGGCGCGTCTGCGTATCGCCCGGCGGGGTGTACATGTCGAGGGTCCAGTTCTGCACCGTGCCCGACGCGTCGGGTGCGCTGCCATAGACAAGCCCATCATGCTCGGTGACCGACGAGAAGATGACGTCGCGGTAGCGCAGCGGCGCCGTCCCGCTTGGAGCTGGCAGCGAACAGCCCGCCAGCATCACGCCGAGAACCACGGCCGTGGCCGCCAGGCGCCACCTGCCGGCGAACGAGGCGAAGGGGCTACGGACCGATCGGGCACCGCGTGATGTTGGGCTCATGGCAGGCTCTCCTCAGAGTAAGGACGTCGCTTTCCCAGCAAAGATTTAACCCGCAAGCGCGCTCCAAGTTGCGAGGCGCGGCCCAGACCCTCACGAGCAACGGAAGATCCCCGGCGACGGCCGCCCCGCGGTCGCTCGATCCGAGGGTCACCTGGCCCATAGCTCAGCGCTGAGTCGGCGACGCAGCAGCACTGGCGCCGCTCACCGGTGTCGGCGGGCGCTAACTGTGGGAGTCGGCCTGGTTCGCTGTACATCGGCGAGGTGACCGGCCAGTTCTTCTCGGTCAAGCCGTAGGCGACGCGGAGGAGACACCGGGTTCGCTTGCGCGCCAATGGAGTTCGCTCAGGAGCTGAGTATGCTACGCCAGTACGCCGAGGACGACCGAGTTAGGGGATTTGGATGAGGGAATCAGCGACCGGCCGTGGGCGCCCGGGCGTAACCGTCGGATCGGTAAACGAGTTCAGCCTGTTCTTCAAGGTCAAGGACGGGCAGGCAGACGACTTACGGCGGGCTCTGCAGGATCTGCAGAGTCACCCTGGATACCGGCCGGGCGAGTACAACATGGCGATCGCGACCATTCACGAGGCCAGGTTCGTGCTGTTCGACGGCGACACCCGTCTTCTTTTCGCGACGAGCTTCGACGGTCCCTGGGACGCCTACATGGACGACTTCTTCACATCGGGCCCGACGCTGGCACTGTTCGATGCCGTCTTCTCGCATGTCGAGGGCTACGAAGGTCTCCCGAACCTCGAAGCGGTGCAGGAGTTCGTCCTGGGCGCGCAGGTCACCGCCGCCGCGTACGCGAGGAACTACGGCGGTACCGTCAAGGAGATTCGTAAGGCACAGCGAGTGAACGGCGCCTTCCAGCAAGCGCTGGACGAGCCCAGCGCAGGAGAGGCACTCGAGCACCCAGCGTTGAAGCCGCTGCTCGACGAGGCCGCGGACTGACAGCGGAGGCGGGCAGACAGGTGTCGGACCACATCTCCGGCCCGCGGGCATTGGCCGATCCGATTGCAGACATCACCGATGTCTATGCATTTCCGAGTCCGGAGCGCCCGGGTCACCTCGTGCTCGTGCAGAACACCCTGCCGTTCGCGCCGGCGACAGCGACATTCTCCGATGGGCTCGTGTACCGCTTCCGTCTGCGGGCGGTCGCGGTGATCGATGCCGAGCCTGGTCAGAGCCCCGTCGACGTTCACGATGCCGAGGAGTTCGTGTTCGACTGCGTGTTCTCCGAGCCAGCCGGCGACGGTTCGCAAGAGTGCACCTGCCATACGCCGAGGGGGGAGACGGTCTCGTTCACGGTGAACGACGAGCACGGCGGCTCGGCCGACGGCGTACGAGCGTTCGCGGGGGTCCGCTGGGATCCGTTCATCATGGACGCCCCGGCGACGCTCAAGACGATCGCCACCGGACAGCTCGCGTTCACCGATCGCGGCTCGATCTACATGGATGGGAAGAACGTGCTGAGTCTCGTGCTCGAGCTCGACTGGACGAAGTACAACCCCGGGGCCCGGCTGGTCGGCGTCCTCTCCGAGACGCTGACGCGAGGCAGGATGAACGTTCGCATCGAGCGCGTTGGCCGCCCGGAGGTCAAGAATCTGCTGCTCGCGCCCAAGCAGTTTGATCCGGTCAATCGCGATCTGGAGATCCGGGACATCTACAACATGGAGGACGGGTTTCACCTCGCTGACGGCTACATCGGGGCCTACCGCGCACGGCTGAACGCGAATCTCCACTTCTGGGACAGCCTCGACGGCAAGCCGGACTGGACCTATCAGGACGGCAAGCATCCCCTCACGGAGCTCATTCTCGCCGACTACCTTGTCGTTGACGTGACGAAGCCGTTTGCGGCGTCCGGGTCCTATTTCGAGATCGAGCGTGCGCTGATCGATGGGGGCGCGCATGCCACCTGCGGCGGGCGCGCGCTCAACGACGACATGATGGACACGATGTTGACGCTCCTGATCAACGCTGGCAAGGGCCCTGTGGTCAGGGACGGCGTCGACCAGGCTTCGAGGCCCGCCTCTGAGGTGTTCCCCTACCTTGCGCTGCCGAATCCATCCCCGCCGGCAAAGCCGGAGCACCACTAGCGTGAGCTCGCAATGAGCCACAGCGAGAGCGTCCAGCTGGATCTAGATGACATCCAGAGCGGCGCCCTCCATCCGCGTCCATCCCCGTACGTCGGCACATACCTGCTGCTTCGAATCGACGATCGCCGGGCGGGTCGCGAGCTAGTCAGACGCCTGCACCCGTTGGTTGGATCCGGCCGGATCGCCCCCGATCCAGCCGCGGCGGGATGGATCAGTGTGGCCTTCACGTACAACGGACTCAAGGCGCTCGGCGTGCCTGGGGACTCGCTGGCCAGCTTCGCGCCCGAGTTTCGCCAGGGAATGGCCGCGCGCGCCGCAGAGATCGGAGACGTCGGCGACAGCGCTCCCGAGAATTGGGAATCACCACTCGGAACCCCGCAGGTACACGTCGCGCTCTCGGTGCTCTGCGCCGATTCGGCGCGCCTGGAAGCGCTGCGCGACAGGGCTCACCAAGCCCAGGAGCGCCTGCCTGGCGTTGAGGTGATCTGGCGGCAGGACTGTTACCAGCTGCCAACCGGACGCACGTCGTTCGGTTTCAAGGACGGGATCGGACAGCCCGCGATCGAGGGCAGCGGTATCGCTTCATCGAACCCGCTCGAGCAACCGATCAAGCCCGGGGAATTCATTCTGGGCTATCCGGACGAGAGCGGTGCGTTAGCGCCGGTGCCCACCCCTGACGTGCTCGGCCGAAACGGGACGTACATCGTCTTCCGCAAACTCCACACACGTGTCGCCGCCTACCGCCGGTACCTTCGCGCGAAGGCGAAGTCGCCGGAGGAGGAGGCTGAGCTCGGCGCGAAGATCGTAGGGCGGTGGCAGAGCGGCGCGCCGCTCGCGGTCGCGCCCGACGGTGACGACCCAGAGCTCGGCGCGGACGACTCCCGAAACAACGCCTTTCTTTACGGTGATGATCCGACGGGGTTCAAATGCCCGGTGGGAGCGCACGCTCGCCGGGCAAACCCGCGGGATGCGCTTGACGCCGAGGGCGGCGTCGATGTCCGGCTGCACCGGATGATCCGCCGGAGCACCAGCTACGGGCCGATGCTGCCCGCCAAGGCGCTCGAAGACGACGGGCAGGACCGCGGCATCGTCTTCGTCTTCGCCGGCTCGCGGCTGAAGCGCCAGTTCGAATTCGTCAAGACCCAGTGGCTGAACGACGGCATCTTCATCGGAGCGCCACCGGAAGCCGATCCACTGGCGGGCCGTTCCAGCGGCTCCGGAATATTCACGATCCCCAAGCGGCCGATCAGACGCAGACTGGCGGACATCCCGCCGTTCGTCGTCACGCGCGGCGGCGAGTACTGCTTTGCCCCCGGCCTGCGCGCCCTGCGCTGGCTCGGACAGCTCGAAACCGAGTAGGAGAAACCTTGGCTTCAAACTCCGCAACGACTGACCGTTGGAAGACGCTCGCCTTCGGACCTCCGGCGGCGAGCGCCGACGAACCGGGTGATCCAGTGCTGCTGGACTATCGGCGCGACGGTGCCATCGCCGTGATCACCCTCAACCGGCCACACGCCGACAACGCCATCACCACCGAGATGGGTGCGCGGCTCACCGAGATCCTGGAAACGATCGCCGTGCGTCCCGCCGTGCGGGTGGCGATCATCACCGGCGCGGGCGATCGCGCCTTCTCGGTCGGCAGCGACCTCAGGCAGCGCAAGAGCATGACCAAAGAGGACTGGCTTCGCCAGCGCCAGGACTTCGATCGCACCCTGCACACGCTCCGCGAGCTGAGAACGCCGATCTTCGCCGCGGTCAACGGCATCGCCTACGGCGGTGGATCGGAGATCACCCAGAGCACCGACTTCATCATCGCCTCAGAGAACGCGACGTTCGGCCAACCCGAGGCCATGATCGGCCTGTCCGCCGGTGGCGGATCGCCAGTCTTCCTCCCGCGGCTGCTGCCGCCCGGCAAGGCGATGCAGATGCTGATGACGGGCGATCCGATCACGGCGCAGGAAGCTCACCGCCTGGGCATGGTGAACGAGATCCACCAGCAGTCGGAACTGATGCACGCGGCCTACAGAATCGCCGAGAAGATCACCAGCAACTCACCGACCGCGGTACGGGCAGTGAAACGCGCGGTGCGCCTCGGACACGGACAATCGACCGAGCAGGCCATCGCGATCATGATGGAGGCGCACTGGCGCTCAGCGGTCCACCCAGACCGGATCGAGGGCATCGGCGCGTTCAACGAAGACCGAGACCCGAGCTTCCAAGACTCCGATTACTAAAACAGGCATCAGTCCCCAAGGAGGCCAACGTGGATCTGGCAGACAATCTGGAACACGAACGCGCGGCACTGACGATGATCCACGCCGAACCATTCAACGCCGAGGCGCCACCGGAAGCACTCGAAACCGACATCACCCCGACGCAGCTGCACTACGTCCGCAGCAACTTTCCGGTTCCCGACTACGATGGCCGTCTCGAGATCAGAGGAGCGGTCGAGCAGCCTCTAACGCTCACGCTCGACGATCTGAAAGCGATGCCCGCCATCGAGCGGGTAGTCACCCTCGAGTGCGCCGGAAACGGGCGCCTCGCGATGCGACCCCTACCCGCAGGCGAACCCTGGGGCGACTACGCCGTCTCCACAGCGGCCTGGAAGGGCGCGCTGCTGCACGAGGTCCTCGAGCATGCCAAGCCGCTCGACAGCGGCGTCGAGGTGCTGTTCGCCGGCGCCGACCATGGGGCGTACATCCTCAACCCCGTGCTCAGGGACATCGACGCATCCGACCTCTCCTTCGAACGCTCACTGACGCTCGTGCATGCAGCGGATCCGTCGTCTGGGATTCTGATCGCCTACGAGATGAACGGCGAGCCCCTCAACCCCGATCACGGGGCACCGTTTCGGCTGATCGTCCCGCACTGGTACGGGGTCGCCTCGGTCAAGTGGCTCAAGCGGATCGAAGTGCTCGCCCAGCCGTTTATCGGCGAGTTCGAAACTGGTCACTACCTGTACCAATGGGCCGATCGGCCCGCCGAACGCGTGACCCTCATGCGGCCCCGCGCCCGCGTCACGGATCCTCGCAGCGGCGCCACGATTCGTGCCGGCGAGCCGTACGTCGTCCGCGGGAAGGCCTGGTCCGGCACGGGCCCGGTGACCAACGTCGACATTAGCCTCACCGGCGACTCGGAGTGGCTCCCCGCGCATCTCGAAACCCCGAAAGGCCCCTACCAGTGGCAGAACTGGTCGTTCGAGTGGGTGCCGGCGGAGGCCGGCCGCAAGAGCCTCCGCGCCCGTGCGACAGACGTGGCCGGAAATGTGCAGCCCGAAGTGCCGATCTGGAACAGGCTCGGCTACGGAAACAACGCGATCGAAGTGATCTACGTCGACGTTCGCTAACCCGTCCGAAAGCACTACCGCCAAGGACGTGGCAGGGCAACTTGCACCACCTCCGATGCCGGCAAGACGTTTCACTGCACCGTCAGCGGGACCGTCACTATAGGTGCTTCGCCTTGAGTAGTGTCGGACCACGGGCCACACCATGTAGGCACAATTACTACGCCACATCGAGCCCGCGATGCCGCCTACCAGAGGACAGCATTTTCATCCAAGGGGGCTTCGGATCAAGCGAGCGGGACCATGCGTTCCCGTCGCGCTCGGCGGCCACCGCCGAGCTTGGGTCGCGCGGATAGTCGCCATGCGTCGCCCGTACTTACCCATTTCATCGTCGTCGAGGACGTCGAGCGGTCGCGGCGGTTCTACGCGGACGTTGCTCGGCGGTGAGGTCGTGATGAAGGGAGAGTCGCTGTTATGTTGGCGACCCTGACGAACACTTGATCGAGGTCGGTCAATCCATCCGAGGCTGAGGAGCGAGCGATGACAGGCAAGAGTGATTTCACCGAACAGGAGTGGGACGCCGTCCTGCAGGGACCACCGGCCGCGGGCATGATCGTCGCCACCGCGTCGAGGGGCGGCACGTTCCGCGAGAGCTTCGCGATCGCGAAGTCCTATACCGAGGCGCGCCAGGAGCACGGTGCGAGCGAGCTCCTCGACGCGATCGTGTCCGCCAAGCCCGAGGTCGACCGTCATCTGGGTCACTCACCCGAGGAGGTCAAGTCGCACGGTTTCCAACACATTCGCGATGCGGTCCAAGTGCTCGAGATCAAGGCGACGCCCGACGAGGTCAACGACTACCGGCGGTTCGTGCTCACGCTCGCCGACAAGGTGGCCAACGCCCACAAGGAGGACGGGATGGCGGTCAGCGGGCCCGAGCACGCAGTGATTGCGGACATCAGCGAAGCGCTCGGAGGCTCCGGCACCTAGAAGCCCCTGAGTACCGATCAGGCGTCCCGGCGCGCCCCGAAGCGCCGTCGCTCCGACCAGCCGGCCGTATGGTGCTCAGTTTGGCGCAACGCTCGCCACGACTCGTACGGACCGCAGGCCGGTTCGCCGAGACGCTCGGCCGCTGAGAGTGCGCACCCGAAGGTGCAGCGCCGCGGCTCCCGTTGGCGAGTGCGTTTCGCGCATTGCGCTGGTCAGCCGGCGGCCCGTGGTCGAGAGCCGTGGAGGCGCATCGCTCATGCAGCGTCTGCCGGTACCCGAGCCTGCAACGCCCTCCGTTTGGCGACGAGGATGTCGGTCGGGCCGCGCGGGTCCGGATTTGCATTCGGGTTTGCGCGGGCATTGCCCGGGACGGGGCTTAGCAGACGTGCAGCTGGACGCTGAGCGTCGTTGTGCTCGAGATGGTGACGTGGTGATGGCTGCGGATGATGGTGTGGGTGAACACGATTGAGCTTGATCGTGTGCGCCCCGGACTTCAGGCCGGCCAGCGGCAGTGACAGCGTTGCCGGCAGGGAGTGGGCGGTCCGGTTCGGGCCATAGCTGACGGTGGTCACCGTCAGGAGCCTGCCGTGACGGCGGATCTGGTGGTGGACGTGTCGCACGCCGCGGTCGAGATAGAACGACACGCTGTGGAGTTGCAGACGCGTGCCTGTTCGCAGTGTCGTGGTGTCGAGTGTCACGCTCGTGCGTGCCGATAGAGCCACGCAGCTCGACCCAAATGGGGCTGAGAGCACGACGTGCCGATCGCCGGTGGTCGCGCTCGCCGAGGGGCCATGGCTACCGCCGCCTCCGGACCCGCCAGTACCCCCGGACCCGCCGCTGCTCCCGGACCCGCCGCTGCTCCCGGACCGGCCGGTGCCCCCGGACCCGCCGCTCCCGGACCCGCCGCTGCCCGAGCCGCCGCTGCCCCCGGCCGCCGCTGCCCGAGCCGCCTCCGCCGCGGCGGTGGTCGTTCGGGTGAACATCACGATCGCGTCGCTGCCAAACCCGCTGACGTAGACGTCCCGGCCGTCTGGGGTGACGGCGACGGATCCAGGACTCTTGAGTCCGTCGGTGGTCGCCGCGCACCCCGTGTCCCCGGTCTCGCCGATGCAGCCCATCGAACGGAGCGTGCCGCCGGTTCCGCGGGCCAGGATCCCCACCGCGTCATCGTGATTCCCTGTGATGTACACGTTGGCGCCGTCGGGGCTCACCGTTAGCGCGCCCGGGCTCCCCAGGCCCGGCCCTGACGCACCACCACACGCCGAGACCGTGGAGGCATCCTCGGACGCTGCGATGCATCCGATCGGCGTCAGCTGGCCATTCGGATCGCGCTTGAACTCGGCGACCGCGTCCGAGGTCGCTCCCGCGACGTACACGTTCTGATCGTCGGGGCTGACCGCCACCTCGTTGGCTCCGGCGATTTGCGCCGGGGTGCTGCACGCTGGGCGCTGCGCATCCGTCGGCGCGCTGACGCAGCCGATGCTCGTCAGGTTGCCGGTCGCCGGGTGCAAGGTGCGGTATGCGTCCCGGTAGCCGAGTTCCTGCAGTCCAAGGACGACATCGAGTTCGGCCGCGTCCCACTCCGGTCCGCGGTCAGGACGCAAGCGTCCGCGCGAGTCGCGAGCGAACGAGATGCGGGATCCGGGAGGCCGGTGAGGCGCCGCGTTGCAGGAGCCCGGGCCGGGTCCGCGGCATCCAGCGACGCCCGCACATGGGCCGAACCCATCTATTCAAACGCGCTGCGCCACAAACGTCGGCGAGAATGCGGAAGGGTCGTGGAGTCGAGGTGACGTGCTGCACTCAGCGCCCCGACGGCGTGACGATCTCATCGGCGACCCACCGGGCTACGCCGTCCGGGTAGGGCGCGGGCAGGCTGAGGACGACGTGGGTGAAGCCCGCGTCGACGGCCGCCCCGACGGCGTCGCGGGTCGCGGCGGGGTCCTCGTAGGAGACCCGCGCGTGGAACGAGCGGGTGAGCGAGGCGGGGTCGCGACCGATTTCGTTGCAGTAGCGGTCAAGTAGGGCGCTCCGGGCCGTAGCGTCGTCGATGTCGACGCCCGCGATATTCCACACGTCGGCGTGCTCGGCGACCACGTGTAGTACGCGGGCGGTTCGTCCTGCGATGAGGACCGGCGGACGGGGTCGCTGGACGGGCTTGGGGTTGCCGAACGCGCCGGCGAGCCGGACGTGTCGGCCATCGAAATCGAACGGCTCGGCCTCGGTCCACAGCCGCTTGATCACGGTGCACGCCTCCGCGAGGGCATCGACTGAGTCTGCGAAGTCGAGGTAGGGCAGTCCGTGGGCGTCGTACTCGCGGCGGGCTTCGGGCACGCTCGTCCGGGAGCCCGCGCCGATGCCGAAGTCCAGACGCCCGCCGGACACGACATCGACGGTGGTGGCGATCTTGGCCAGCACGGCCGGCGGGCGGAACCGGTTGCTGGTGACAAGCAGGCCAAGGCGCACGCGGCTGGTCTGCGCCGCGAGCGCGGAGAGCAGCGTCCAGCCCTCGAAGATCGGGCCCCGGCGGTCTCCCCCGATCGGCATGAGGTGATCAAACAGCCAGGCGTGCTCGATCTCAGGCACGGCGTCGGCCTCGCGCCAGACGCGAAGGAGATCCGAGTAGTCGACCTGCTGGGGCGCGGTAGCGATCCCAAAGCTGGTGTGCGGCATGAGCTGCTTCAGTCTTTCCTGTTCTCGTCGGTTACGAAGATTCTCGCGCAGGCCCGCCGCTTGAGAGCCAGGGATGGCGCTTCCGACCCCGCCGCGTTCGCTACCAGTTCGTGGGTTTCGCCGAGGGAGCCCCCCTCTCACCCGTCGGCGGGGACGGTCATTGGGTCTGGTGGTCGCCCGCCCTCGCCATGCGGGCCCGTCGAGAGACGCGGTTAGGCGGCGGCGCGTTCTTGACTGGGTCGGCGGCGTTGGTTTGATTGCTTGAGCGCCGGGGGCTGGTAGGCGGCCTCGTCGGGGATGCCAGTATTTGTGCCGGGGGGAACGATCGTGTCGATCTGGTCGAGGATCTCGTCGGTGAGGGTGACCTCTGCTCCGGCGAGCAGGTCGTCGAGCTGCTTCATGGTGCGTGGTCCGATGATTGCGCTGGTCACGCCGGGGTGAGTGATCGCGAACGCTATCGCGAGGTGGGTCATCGGCAAGCCGGCTTCTTTGGCGAGCGGGATGAGTTGCTCGACGGCATCGAGTCGATGTTCGTCCTTGAGGCTCGTCATCATCGCCGCGCGACGCGAGTCGGTCTGCTGGTCCTTGCGGATGCGTCCGGTGAGCATGCCCCTCGCGAGAGGAGCCCAGACCAGCGTGCCCATCCCGTAGCGCTGGGCCACGGGCAGCACCTCGGTCTCGATGCCGCGATTGAGGATGGAGTAGTTCGGCTGCTCGGTACGAAACCGCTCCAGGCCGCGGCGCTCGGCCACCCACTGCGCCTCGACGATCTCAGAGGCGGGCATGGAGGATGTGCCGATCACCCTGACCTTTCCGCTGTGGACCAGGTCCGAGAGCGCGGAGAGCGTCTCCTCGATGTCGGTGTCGGGATCCGGACGGTGGATCTGGTAGAGGTCGATGTAGTCGGTCTGCAGGCGGCGCAGCGAGTTCTCGACGGCGGTCATGATCCAGCGCCGTGAGGATCCCGTGTGGTTGGGGTCCTCGCCGACGGGCCGGCCCACCTTTGTCGCGAGGACGATGCTGTCGCGACGGTCATCGATCGCCTTGCCGACGACGATCTCGGACTCCCGTACGCGTCGGCTGTGTCGATGAAGTTGATCCCTGCGTCCAGTGCCTTGTGGATGATGCGGATCGAATCGTCGTGGTCGGGGTTGCCGACCGCCGCCCCGAACATCATCGCGCCGAGCGCGTAGGGGCTGACTTTGATGCCGGTCCGGCCGAGGGTGCGGCAGAGCATGGGGTTCTCCTGAGCTCGCGGGTCGAGGCGTCCCCTAGCGATGTCCTACGATGTGCGAAGTGGAACGCTTTTCCATTACTGTACCGGAATGTCTTTCCAGAAAGCGACGGCGCGAGGTGACCGAGCAACACAGCATCGCCCCAGGTCGAGGACGGCACCGCGAGTCCGAGCTCACCCGAGCGGTCGCGGCGGCGACGCGTGGACGCGCAGCGCAATATCGACGCCCTGCTCCAAGCCGCGAAGACCGTCTTCGACACCGTCAGGCGTGGATGCGCCCGCGAAGCAGATCGCGGATCTGGCCGGCGTCGGCGTCGGAACGCTCTACCGGCACTTCCCGCGGCGCTCGGACCTTGTGGTGGCCGTCGTTCAACACGAGGTGGATGCTTGCGCTGACGCCGCCACGGCGCTGAGCGCAGCGCATACGCCGGGAGAAGCACTCGCGAGCTGGCTGCACCGCTACACCGAGTTTCTCGCGATCAAGCCACGTCTAGCCACAGCCCTTCACTCGGGCGATCCCGCGTTCGACGAACTGCCCGGCTACTTCATGCACCGACTCGAACCCGTCCTCGGCTCGCTGCTCGAAGCGGCGACAGCAAGCGGCGAAATACGTGCCGCGATCAGCCCAAAGGATCTCCTTCACGCCGTCGCCAGTCTGTGCCTGCCCGCGGCCGACGAAGGTGCCGCGTACAGCCAACGCATGGTCGCGCTGCTTATCAACGGACTCCGCTACGAGGCCGATACAAGCCCGTCCCGCTCCTGAAGCCATAGACCGATCCGTTCCTGTCTTCCCCGGTCGCCGGTGAGCCTCCGCACCCGCCGCGCGATCGCTGACCGGCGAAGACGCCCTCCCAATCACCCCCCGCGGACACGGAGAAGCGGATCTCGAGTGAGAGTCAGGTCGCTGCTGGAATCACGACGCTGGAGCAGTCACGGCCTCCTTTTGCGCGGAAAGGAGAAGCTGCGCCGCAGCTGGCCGCCGGCTCAATGCTTGAGCATCACCAGGCCGATTCATGCCTCGACGCTTCAGAACTGCGTCGTCGCTATCGCGTGAAAGCGCGCGCAGCCGCGGACAGTTCGCCGTTCGCAATGATCGATGACCGCCAGGCGCGAGCTTTGGTGCCGGCTCCGCTGCCGTTAGGAGCCACGCGCATCGAGCGGCGGTCGCGGCCGTGGGCGCGTTCTGACCCGACCCTTTCCCACGTCACAGTTCAGCTCACACGGCGTGGCGAAGCAGCGGCAGCTGGTCCTGAACGCCAAGGAGCCCCCGGCGGCCGCTCGGAGGAATTTTGGCGCTCAGCGGGCGCGGTGAAGGACTTTGAGAAACTGGAGCGGCCCCTGCGCGCGGGCGGCGAGGCGGACTGGGTGAGGGCCGGCGCATGCGCACCGGCCCTCACCCAGGATCAGCTCCGTCAGGCTCCCGGCCTGTGACCGCCGTGGTCGGCCACGTTGAACGAGCTGTCGAGATGGATCTCGACGGTGCTGCCGTCGGACTTGGTGACGTCGACTTCGTACCCGTTCTGGGTGTAGTCAGTCGTCACCGCACCGGCCTTGCCGCCACCGGCGGCCTTCACGGCCGCTGCCTGGGCCTTCGTGGCGGCCGTGCCGGTCACGGCCTTCTCTGCATCCTCGTGCGCGGCGGAGCCGTGCGCGGGGAAGTTGGCCGGTGCGCTCTGCGCGCCGGGTGCGGAGCTCGAGCTCGCGGTGGTCGTCGTGGAGGTCGCCGCGTTTGCGATGGCGCCTCCGCCGATCGCGGCGGCGCCGATCGCGGCGGCGGTGGCGAGGGTCGGTCTGAGCTGTGGCTTGGTGTCTCCTTGATGTGTTGGAGGATTGGGGACGAACTAATCCTGCGCGCCCCGGCTCAGCCCACGACGAGATTTCACTGAGAGAGACCTAGGAGAACTGGGGTCGGGCCGGGTGATCGGCCACTGGAGATCCCTCAGTGCGCGCGCCACGCTATCCGCGGATGGATCGCGACAGTGCTCCGTTTCGTCCTGGGCGCGGTCAGTGCGGGAAGGACAATTTGTTCGCGGCGATATCCCAGTCACGATCACTCTCGTTCGCGCACCGGCGAACCGCTGTCCAAGGTTTCGTAGCCGGTGACCGGCCCACCACGCGGCACGAAGAAACCAAACTTCCGGGGCACGCGCGGCATCAAAGTCCCGGTCTGCCGCACACTCGTGGACCGAGTTCGGGGTGAGCAGCCTGCTGGTCCTCGACGCTTCACTTACGATCGACGATGCCGTGGCCCTTCCGCCGGCCCCCGCGCGTCAGAGCTCTCTACGCGAGGAAGGACCGCTCCGATCCTCCTCGCGCGCTGCGCCTGGGCTGCTAGGCGGGAACCTGGAGGGTGGTGGTTCCGTTGGCGGCCTTGAAGCCGAGCTTGTCGAGGGCGGACTGCAGCGATTGCGCGTAGCCGGCGCTGGTGTAGCTCGCGCCGCTGATCGCGTCGATGTTGGCGCTCTGTTTGGTCAATGCCTCCTGCTTGAGGCTTGGTTCGGCTGCGGCGGAGATTGAACGAGGGTCACGATGCAACCTCCTAGGTTCGGGGTGTGGCGCCGGCGCGCCGGATCACCGGCCATGTGCGACCACCGTCAGCTGCGCAGAACAAGACCAGGGGCGGATTCAGCGACACCGAGGTCGGGGAGTTACGCGACATGCCGACCGGCCCCTCATCGCCAAGGGCCGTGACGACGGTCACTCCGGTGAGGACCTGCCCGAGCAGGCGACGGAAGGCACTCGTGTCAAGCGTCGGACAGGACCCGCTCATTGACGCTCCGTAAGACGTGTGCCGCCCGGGCGCCCGGGAGATCCCGCGGTGACGCCCTCGAGTACATCCTGCCCCGAGGGGTCCTCGGCAGTGGACGGAACGACAGCGACGGTATCCGCGCCCGCGTCTCGATAAGCCGCGATGCGGTTCCTGATCTCCTCGCGCGAGCCCAACGCGCACACCTGGGTGAGCAGCTCAGGTCCGATCGCCTTCGCCAGTTCCGAGCGTCGCGCACCGCCGCGGGCGCGTTGCACCAGGTCCGCTTGGCCGAGCTCTGAGAACAGCTCGCCGTATCCCGGCGGTGCGAGGTACACCGCCAGTTGGGCGGCGAGCTGGCCGAACGCGGCCTGGCCGGGATCGATGGCCGCGGGCAGCCACACGACCAGTCGCGGGGGCGTGCGGTCGGCCGCTGCGGCGTGGGAGTCGATCGCCATCCTCACCGTGGCCACATGCTCGGACGGGACGAGGTTCAGAACAACCTCGTCAGCTTCGCGGGCCGCGACTGCGGTCATCACGGGTCCGAACGCCGCGACAGCAATCGGCATGTCAGGATGGGACCGGCGCAGCCGGAATCCCTGGCTGCGCACGTAGCGGCCCTCGTAATCGCTCGCCTCGCCTCCGAGTATGGCCCGCAGACACGTGATGTACTCGCGCATCCTGGCGGCGGGGTGCCCCCAGTCGCGCCCATGCCAGCCGTTGACGATCGCCGGGCTCGAGGCGCCTAGCGCGATCGTGATGTCGCAGCCTGTGAGCGAGGCGACCGACGCCGCGCCCAGCGCGATCGCCGCAGGGCTGCGCACGCCGATCGCGAGCGGCCCCAGCTTGAGCGGAAGGCCCGGGGCTCGCTGGCCGACGGCGGTGGCCAGCGAGATGGCGTCGAACGTTGCCATCTCGCCGATCCAGAGAGCATCGACGCCCACGCGGCCGACCTCCGCCGCGATGTCGAGCGCTTCGTCGTCGGGACGGTCGAGCCAAAACGGAAGGGCAACTTCGAGCCCGGAGCTCACAACGTCGCCGTTTCCGCCGGCAGCCCGAGCAGGATGCGGCCGGGGAGCTCACGCGAGGCCTCGTTGACCTGGAAGTGCGCGGTCGCGGTGTGAGCGTCTCGGAAGCGCCGCTGAAGTGGCGCGCCGTCGTAGATCGTGCTGCCACCGCCCAGGTCATACATCGAGCGCACGACCTCGGCCGAGGTCCGAACCGCGTGGGTCGCCGCGAGCCGGAGGCCATTGCGCAGATCGACGTCTACCGGGCGCTCCCGTTGCGCCGCTTCCCACGCGTTTGCGATGGCGCCGTGGAACAGAAGCTCGGCGGCGCGCAGCGAGCCCTCGGCAGCGGCGACCGACGCCTGAGTGGGGGCGCGCTCGGCCAGCGTCCGCGTGGAGCCTAGGCCGACCTTGCCGGCGGCAAGACTCACGAAATCATCGATCGCGCCACGGGCGTTGCCCAGGGCGGCGGCGCCGATCGACAGCGCGAAGAAGCCAAACGGCGGGAAGCGATACAGGGGGCGGTCCAGAACCGGCCCGTCAAACAGCGAGAACACCCGAGACTCCGGGACGAACACCTCCGCGGCCAAGCAGTCGTGGCTGCCCGTGCCACGCAGGCCGAGCGTGTGCCAAGTGTCCCTGACCTCCAGCTGCTCCTTGAGCAGGACGACCACGATGGGCCGTCGCGCCGCGTCCTCAGACCGTGTCGCCTCCTCGATGAAGCAGCCCGCGAACAGGACGTCGGAATGCGTGATCCCGCTGCAGAAGGACCACCGGCCAGAGACGGTGACACCGCCCTCCACGCGCCGCCCCTTCCCTCGTGGCGCCCATACGCCGGCAGCGACGCCCCGCCCCTCCCCGAACAGCTCGTCGCGCGTCTCGCGGGGGAGGTAGGCAACCAGCAGGCTGCTGGTGATCGCGATCGACACGCACCAGCCCGCCGAGGCGTCACCACGCGCCAACTCCCGGGCACACCGCAGCGCAACGCCCGGCTCGAGTTCCAGGCCCCCCGCATCGACCGGCGCCCCGGCCCGCAGCAAGCCCGAGTCGCGCAGCGAAGTCAAGAGCGCCTCGGGAAGCCGGCGATCGGCCTCGATCTTGTCGGCCACTTGGCTAGCGGTTCCTGCGATCTCCGTCGCCAATGCCTCGATATCCGCACCATCAGGTCGTGAGTTCTGGAGTTGAGCCTCGGTCATTGAATCCTCTTCTCGCTCGTGGAAGCCGGTTCAATAACGTTACCGCTTTCATGGTTCGAAAGTTACACCAGTAAGCTTGATGAATCATGGACCCTCGCGACCAGTTCGCGTATCGCTTCCAAGAGGGCGAGTCGGTCGGGCGGGCGCTCGAGCTCGTCGGCGAACGCTGGACGCTGCTGATTCTCCGCGAGGCGTTCTTCGGCGTCAGGCGCTTCGGCCAGCTCGCCCGCAACCTCAACATCCCCCGGCCCACACTCTCGTCACGGCTGCGGACCCTGGCGGACGCAGGGCTACTCGAACGCGTCCTCTACAGCCGCGACCCGGACCGCCACGAGTACCGGCTCACGGACGCCGGGCGCGATCTCTTCCCCGCCATCGTCGCTCTGATGCGCTGGGGCGATGCGCACTTCGGCGCTAGCGAGGGCCCTCCGATCGTGCTTCGCCACCACACGTGCGGGGAGCACGCCGACCCCCACATGACGTGCAGCCACTGCGGCGGCGAGATCGACGCCCGCAACGTCACCCCCGAGCCCGGACCAGGCCTCCGCGTCCCGGAAGCCGCCGAAGCGCTTGCTTAGCGCAGCGGAAGGCAATACTCACCGGCGTTCCAGCGCGCTCGGCGAGCGTCGGGACCCGTCCTGCGCGATAGGGAAACCGCGAATGGATCCTCACAAATCGAGCATGGGTTTCGCAATGGCGGCGTCAGGAATACCCCGGGCGATCCCGCCGCAAGAAGCCGAACGCCCACGCCGCGGGCGATGAGGTGCTCGCGCGCGATTGGAGATGGGCTTAGTGCGAAAGCCACCCCCAATACCGGAAGCCCGCCAGCCGATCCGATGTTTGAAAGTCGACCGGCGATACGTCGTAGCCGCTCACGCTACTCGTCAAAGTACTGATCAACCTCCTCGCAGGTCGCGAACAATTCGACGAATACCTCGGCCCGCCCCTGCCCCCGGAAACACTTGGCTTTCCTCTGGAATCGAAGACGCGAACTGGGACGGGAAGCAGGTTCCGGCCGACGAAAAGATCCGGGCCCGGCGGGCGCTACGCACCCGCCAGACCGACGCCACGGACGGCGGCGGCGAACGCTCTCGGCGCGCTCTCCGAGCGCGACCCCCGCAAAGCTACTGGACCGCTAAATCGACGTCGTGGCGAAGATCGCGCTTCCGGTGACCCTGCAGAAAACAAGGTATCCAGCAGGGCTTTTATTTCAGAGCCGACGCGGGGACTCGAACCCCGGACCCCTTCATTACGAGAGAGAGAGCTGGCGATTCCGCTCGTTCAGGGAACGCAACGAGCGCTCACGAAATCCCTGCAAATCCGTTGAAGCTAGGGTGTACGAGAGCGAAGCTCTCAGAGCGGGCGAAGTCAACCTGGTGGACGCTCAGTGGACGTCGCCCACCGTTCGGGGCATCGACTCCTGCCCGTCCACATGAGCTACTGCGTCCTCTGGCTGGAGGCGCAGTGCCCGGCCTGCCGGGCGGCGCCTGGCGCCGCATGTCGTAGCCCCTCTTAATTGCGCTCGTGCTCGGCGAGCACCTCGACGCCAGACGACGAAATGCACATCACCTACAACGCGCTCCAAACCGGCTGGCAGCGCGATCCCTGGGCGGGGGGGCTAGCTCGGACACGAGCCGCACACCCAGCTATTTCTCGAGTACACCCCGCTTCTCGTCTTACGCGCCTCAGCGGCAGAGCGGGAGCCCAGTGGGTCCACGACTAATCGCCGCTCGCGTACTCGATGTCGTTGTCACTGATTGTTCGCGCTCGAAGGCCACGAGCATCGTGCGCAGCAGATTGGCGAGTTGGGTCGAGAGGTCAAACCGTTCTGTCTCAGCACTTCAGGCCGCCCGGCCCCGGGATGAGCGCGACTCCGGGCATTCCGCCGCTGACCAGGTCGTCGATGCCCACGGAGATCAGGTAGCGCACCACGGTGCGCTTACCCTTGCGCACCTGGCGGGTGCGGATGATGGCCAGGCCAGCGTTTCTTGGCCCCGTCTCGCCCAGGACCGTGGTGTTCCGCCCCACGGTGGAATAGGTCGTCCCGCCCCCGCGCACCTGCACGTACGTCGCCGTGTTGTTGTTCGGAATGATGTACTGGCCCGGCTTCTTGGCCCCGGTTATACGCATCGCGAAGCGATAGCCACTGCCGCTGCCCACCGCCTGGAAGCCGCCCCCCGCGAACGAGCAGGAGCCGCTGGAGATGGTTCCGAGGATCGGGGAGTTGTCGGTCAGCGCGCGTATTTGTAAGCCTGGACCGCCGCTTCCCCCTCCGCCACCTCCGCCCGAGGTCGGCTGGTTTGGCTTTGGTTTGCAGAACTCGTCGAGCGAGTGGTAGATGACCTGGCCGTCCCCAGCTGACTCGCCTCCGGTCAGCGCCAGGAAAAGCGCCGAGGAGATCGTGTGATGTTGGGGGATGCCTGACGAGTCTTCATCGGGAGGACATTCACATTTCCCGTAGCAGAACCAATCGTTGAGCACCGGGCCGAGGTCGGATCGGGTTGTGCCCGCTCTCACCGTGCCGGCCAGGCCAACCACGTTGACGAGTGGAGCGTTGGGGTCCTCTGTGACCGAGTACTCGTGGAGCGCGTACGGCTGGGAAGCGAGATTGGCGCTGCTCGTGAGCGCGTCGAAGGGGAGGGTGGGATGGTCTGCCGTGAGGGACACCGGGTCCGTCTGGTGCCATGCCTCGCCGGCCGCGGAAAACCTGAACGCCGCGGAGGCCCATGTATCGACGAACGACGCAGCGGTGCCGCCAGCCATCGCGAACGCGGACTCGTCGCTCGCTGCGTTCAGGATCCCGGGGATCTTCGTCCACAGACTTCCTTTGCCACCGACCTCGTCCGCGTGACCCCAGAAGCCGACACCGTCGTAGGTACGGGAGAACAGCGGCGACGTCGGGGTCGACATGTATTTGAAGAGCCAGCCGACGCTGTCACGCCCGGTGACGAACCCCGCGGCCCACTCCGCCATCCCCTCTTTGATCCAGAGCGAGAGGGTGGGCCACTTCGAGGTCAGGACGAACGTGTAGCAGTGGAACACTTCGTGCGCGATGAGCCGATCCGGATCCGGAAAGCTCTGTCCTATGGGTGCCACGCGCACCCGGCAGTAGGCCGGCGGCCCGTTGCCATACTCACCGCGCGCGTTCACCGGCAGTGAGTTCATCAGGTCCCTCCCATCCTTACCGAGGGGTTCCTTAACCGTGAACACCCTCACTTCCACGGGCGGGGCGTTTGGCAGCTTGGCTCGGTAGATGGCGTTGTACCTGTCAGCCATGGCCTGGTAGACGGGACTGGGGGTCAAGGCGGGTTCGGCAGCGTCATGCGCCAAGCGGGGGGAGCTCGCGTCGTGCGGCGCGTCCAGGTAGCGATCGATCGCGTCGTGCTGCGCGGTGGTCAGCCGATTCCAGACGCCGGCGACCATCTCCATTGCCACCGTCCCGTCCGGCGGCCCTGCCCCGGGTCCCGCCGGCGCTCGCACGCCGGGTAGCGGTCCGTAGGAGATCGTGAACGCCTGCAGCGCAAGCTTCGGGCTGATCGAACCATCCGGGCCGATGCCGTCGACCGTCCGCTGCCATACCGTCAGCGAAAGCACTCGCTGAATCCGGGCCGCCACCTCCTTCGCATAGGCTACGACGGCTGGGCTCGCGCCGGCCAGACGTCCCTTCGCTTCCAGACGAACGGCGCCGACCGCCTCATCGACTCGGAACACGACGGAGAGATCCGTCGTGCGCCGCGTCGAGCGCACGCGGAGCAACCCGCTCAGGCCCCTGGCCAGGGCAACCCGCCGGCGTCCGTGGCTCAGCGCGCCGAGCCCAGCCGCGGCCCGGGCCGGGCTCGAGAAGATGAACACCCCAAGCGACAACGCCCGGCTGCCCGCGGCAAACGCCGCCCCCTGGGGCCGAATGCGGCGCAGGGGACGTGGCACTGGGTCCCCCAGGGCTGACCGCGCCACGTTCGACCCGCCCCTGGCCGAGTGATAGCCCGGCAGATCGCCTGTCGGGGGCAACAGTCCATCATCGACGCCGGCCACTCGCGTGCAGAGCCAGCGACCGTGCACGAGCGCCAGCACCATCCCGGTCCGGCACGGCGAGGCGTTGGTGGGTGGAAGGGGGCCGGGGCTCGCCGCCACCACTACCGCCACCGCCGCCACCACTACCGCCACCGCCGCCACCACTACCGCCACCGCCGCCACCACTACCGCCACCGCCGCCACCACTACCGCCACCACCGCTCCCACTACCGCCCAGTAGGCGCGCAGCTGCGAACTGGTTCGCCCCGGCGATCCCTCCCACGAGGATGTCGCCGTTGGCCTGAAGTGCCACGCCGCGCCCAACACTCACGCCGCCGAAATCGATCCTCGTCTTGCCGCCTGCCCCGAACGAGGAATCGAGTACGCCAGCCGAGGTCAGCCGGGCGATCGCGAACTGTTCCGCGTCAGTCGTGCTGGCGGTGCCGCCAGCGAGAATGACTGAGCCATCCGGCTGCAACGCCAGCCCAAATGCCACATCGGCACCGCCGAAGTCAACGGTGGCCTTTCCACCAGTGCCGAACGAAGCATCGAGGCTGCCGTCGGAGTTCAGCCGTGCGAGCGCGAAGTCGCCGCCGCTCGCCCCGGCGGTCGTGCTCCCGGCCAGCAGCACCTTCCCGTCGGGTTGCAGGGCCACCGCGTCGGCACCGTCGTCCCCACCAAAATCAAGCACCACCTTGCCGCCCGCACCGAACGTCGAGTCCACCGAGCCGTCCGGGTTGAGCCGCGCGGCGGCGAAGTTGTGTCCGCTCATGCCGGCCGTCGAATCACCGGCGAGGATGATCTTGCCATCCGACTGCCGCGCCTGGGCTTCCACATGATCGTCGCCGCCGAAGTCGACGATGGTGTGTCCGCCCGTGCCAAACGACGTATCGATCGAGCCGTTCGAAGTGAGTCTCAAGGCGGTGAAGTCGGACTGAGTCGCGGCGGTTGACGTCAGCCCGACGACGACGATCCGGCCATCGGGCTGGACCGACACGGAGACCGCACGGCCTCCACTGCTGCCCCACGTGATGATCGACTTGCCTCCCGTGCCGAACGACGTATCCAGCGACCCGTCGGCGTTTAACCTGGCCAGCGCCCACTGATCGACACCTGAACTCGTGGTCTTACCCGCCACGACGATCTTGCCGTCGGACTGAAGCGCCCCGGAGAAGCAGGCGTCGTCGCCACCAAAGTCCACCGTCGCCTTGCCGGCTGCGCCGAAGGAGCTGTCCGGAGATCCATTGGGGCTTAGCCGAGCCACCGCGCAGTTGGCCGGCGAGGATGCGTCCGTCGCGGTCTGGCCGACGAGGACGAGCTTGCCATCCGGCTGCTCCACTGTCCCCCAAGCCGCATCCGCTCCGCCGAAGGCGATGGTCGCTTTACCGCCGTTGCCGAAGCTGGGGTCGAGATCGCCCGGCCTGGCCATGGCGGCAGCCGGCAGCAAACCCAGGATCAGGCACGTCAGTACCGCAAGGGCCAGCACGCCGCACCTACGACGCTGCCCAAGTCCCATCATCGGTTTCGCGGTCACTGCCCCACTTCCCCCGTAGCGCGCCCCGCGTCGGATGGTAAAGGGCGCATAAGTTACTATATCTTAGTGCGAGTTCGGCGCATCGGGGAGCCCCTTAAAATTGGCGAGAGGCTAAATCCGGTCCTTAACGATCACCGTTCGCCGATGACCGAAACGCGCCCACGACAGACCGACTCGGAAATGCTGGTCGAGGTCGAGGTCGACGCCGTGATATCGCCAGGGCAATGACGTAATTCATATCTGGACCCGTTCGAGCTTGCGGCGAGGCTTTCGTTAATGACGAACCAGCACGTCCTCTGCGCGGAAACGCCGGCGGACACGAAATTGTTAGGGCTTCCCGGTCGGCGAGTCTGGGCCCAGCGCGTGCCGGGTGGCGTAATTGATCCCAGCTGCGCGATCGCGAGCGTTGATCTTCGCGAACAGGTGGTTGATGTGCGTCTTCACGGTTGCTTCGGAGACGACCGGCGTCCTCCGCGTCAGAGACCGCCTTCCGCGCCTCAACTTCGCGCGCCGCCAAGTTGAGAACCTCATGCAGTGCCCGCTCAACATCCTCGTGAGGAACCGCGCCGGGGTTCGCAACCGCCGCCGGCCCGGCGGGAAAGCGCGACCTATACAAATCCATCGTTGTGCTGCTCATACATGCTCCTTACTAGTTCGATCTCAACAGGTCTTTCACGGCCGCTCAAGCGACCCTCCACGGGCGCGCGTCTGACTAAGTAATCCGACAAAAGGGCACCATCAAACTCGGTTTTTTTCGCGGAAACTTGGGCAGGTCATCGCCCGCGGATTTCGGAAAGGGGTCACTACCCCGTGTCTTTGCTTCCCCCGGCTCGCGCGAATCAGCGCGGGGTGGTAGATGTCCCCGATCATCGGCGTGCTTTGGTGGGTCGCGGTGGCGTCGGTGGTCGAATGCTTCGGTTCTGGCTCGGTGAGCGCGCAGCGAATACAGACGCCGGCGATTTCGCTCATGGTCAGGCCGGTGCGGCGTGCAAGGTCGCGCACCTGCGCGGCGTGCTGACGGGGGATGCGAACTGCTTCAGTCTTAGAACTCATACAAAGATGGTCGCAGCGCGTTGTCCCTTTTACGGCCGTTTTGCGCCGCCGGACCGAAGCCACGCGTCAAGGTCTTCCCTGCGCGCGACAAGCGCCGAGCCGTCGCGTATGACGGGGATGCGCTTGGCCGAGGTGAGCGCGTATACGCGGCTGCGCGGCGCGCCGATATGGCCGGCGATAGCGTCGGCACCGCGCAACCATGTACTAGGGGTATCGGCCTGCTCGGCCAGTCGCGCGATGACCCGCTCGGCGACCGAAGTCGAGTCGGGCGAGCAGACCAGACCCACAACTCCCACCCTACGACCCGCCTGTCCCCTTTACGCGATCACTTGGACCGCCTGAGCTGGACCGGCTTTGACGGAGAGTGGGTTTGTAGGTTTTGATTTTGATTCATCGAGCCATGTCCTGGCACCGTCGAGCGGCTAGAGCTTCGAACTCGACGGGTGGGATGTCGCCGAGGGCGCCGTGGAGTCGGTCGTGGTTGAACCACGAGATGTATTCGACGATGGCGAGCTCGAGCTGGGTCTTGGTGCGCCACACGCGATCGGCGATAAGTTCGGTCTTGAAGCTGTCGAGGAAGCTCCCGGCGACGGCGTTGTCGTAGGCGCCGACGCTGCCGACGGAGGCCAGGACCCCGTGATCTTGCAGCGTCTGGGTGTAGAGGGCAGAGGTGTATTGACTGCCCCTGTCGGTATGCGCCACGAGCTGGAAAGTCCGCGCCGTGTTCCCGGGTCCCCAGCGCCATCCTCAACGCATCGAGCACTAGGTCGGTGCGCATGTGGCCGGCGAGCTGCCAGCCGATCACGCGGCGACTGAAGACGTCGATGATGAAGGCGAAGAACACGACACCCTCCCAGCAACGCAGGTAGCTCCAGATCCCCGACCCACAGCCGATTCGGTGCCTGCGCCGTGAACTGGCGCTGCACCAGATCCGGCCGGCGGTGGGCCAGCGGATCGGGCCGGGTGGTGCGCCACCGCTTTCCGCGACGCTTGGCGCCCTGAATCCCATGGCTACGCATCAGCCGCTGCACCTGACATCTGGGAGCTCTCTCACCCGCGCGGCGCAGCGCCTTCCACGTCCGCCGGTAGCCATAGGCCTCGAAGTTGGCCAGGTGCACCTCCCGGATGCGCTCCAGCAGCCGCTCATCCCCCAGTGCCCTAGCCGACGGAGAGCCGCTGCGACGGTGGTAATACGCGGACGCCGACACGCCCAGGACCCGGCAGATCGGCTCGACGCCGAAGCGCTCGCGATGCTGATCGATAAACGCGCTCACTTCGGTCGGTCTGCGTCGAGCTCGGTCGCGAAAAACACCGAGGCGGCGTTCAAGATCTCGTTCGCTCGGCGCAGCTCGAACACTTCCCTCTTCAGCTGCTTGATCTCCTCGCGCTCCTCGCTGCTCGGCAGATCCGGGCGCAGACCCTCATCGGCCTCCACCTGCCGCACCCGCTTGCGCAGCGTCTCCGGCGGCAAACCGATGTCCTTCGCGACGTGCGAGACCGGCCGGCCGGACTCGATCGCCAACCGCACACCGCGGTCGATCAACTCCCGGGAATACTTCCTGGGTCGTGGCATCGCTGGAGGGTCTCCTGTCCCAAGGACAGATCGTCCTCGATTCGAAGCCTCCGTGAAACGCGGCCCGACTCATTCCGCTTCCATTCGAGCCGGAGATTCGTTTCCGTGGTTTGATGTGGCAATGGATCGTCCGCCGCCTCTGACCTCTGGTGCGAGGGTTCCTGACTACCAACCGCAGGACCTATGCCGGCGATCGGATTTACGAAGATGACTGGTGGGGTGTGACCGAGCGCGGCCGCGAGCGATCGGGCTTCCGCGGTGAGCATCAGCGGCGCTTGATCCGGAGGACGATGTCCGATTGGTTGTTGGTGTTCGGGATCGTCTTGTCGCTGAGGACTTGGCCGGTAGCGCCCTGATAGACGCCGGTAGCCCCGACGAGCTTGTTGCCGTTGAACACGAGCAGGGAGCTGGCGGTGGCGACGTTGCTGACGCACGTCGGTGGTCCCTGGGCGAAGGCGCAGCTGAGATGCGTGCTCATCGTCCAGTGGCTGGCGTGGTGTGAGTGGTTACCGGGATAGTCCAACGAGTAGACATCGAGTACATCGCCGGCCTGGGGCTGGGGGTATGGCGGGTGACTGATCACCTTGCCGCTCGACGTGGTCAACGTGGTGGTCACGGGCTTGTCGAAGAAGTGGAGGGTCTGCGTCTTGTGGCTCGTCGCGTGCGCACCGGTGATCGCCGGAACCGCCACGCCCGCCCCGATTGTCGCCGCCACCGCGGCGGCCGCCAGGACTCGCTTGTGGATGTTCACTGCCGACTCCTTTGGTTGGTTGAACATGACCTGGAGTCAACCGTCGGCGCCGCCTGGGGTCATCGCCCTGGGAGGCGAACTGGGCGTCATACCGGAGAGGTACGCGGGCGCCCGCGCTACCTCGCGGAGGCGGCCGGCGCCGGCACGGGCAGCGTCGCCATCAGGCGCCAGCCTGTTTCGCCGTCACGCCCGGCCTGGAGCGCACCGCCGATGGCCTCCACGCGCTCGCGCATCCCCAACAACCCCAGCCCGGCGCCAGTCCGGGCAAGCGCGGTCGCGCTCGTCCCGCCCTCATCAGCGACCTCGATCTCGAACGCCCGCTCCGTGACGGCGAGCCTCACGCTGACCCGGGCTCCTGGGGCATGCTTGATCGCGTTGGTAAGGCCTTCGCGAACGATCCGGTAGGCGGTGTCCGCGGCCTCGCCCGGGATCGCCAGCTCCGGCACCGACGGCGTTATGTGCACGTCGAGGCCCGCGGCTCGTGCCTCTGCGAGCAGCGCGACCCACCGATCGGTCCGGCCATGCGCCCCGCCGACGTCGGCATGAAGGATGTCGAGCAGCCGTGACATCTCGCCCAGCGCCTCTCCGCCGGACTGCCGGATCGCGGCAGAGCGCTCCGCAGTCCGCTCTCGGTTGCCCGAGCCGGCTAGCCGCCCGGCTCCGGCCTGGACCACGATCACCGCGAGGTGGTGGGCCACGATGTCGTGCAGCTCGCGGGCGATGCGCGCCCGTTCTCGGTGTACGGCCAGCTGCGCGAACGCCTCATGCTCCTCGTGCAGCTCGCGGGTGCGCTGGGCCAGCCGCGCGACGACCGAGGTGCGTCGGCGAACCTCATGGCCGACCCAGAACGGCCCGACGGTCGCGAACGCAATCTCGATGTTGGGGAACTCCGAGAATCCCATGCCGACCTGCATCGAGACGATCAGCGCCGCCACCGCGAGGCACCCGTTGCGAAGCGAAGCATGGGCGCCGCAGGAATACGCCAGCCCACACACGACCAGGTCCCCGGCGAGGTTTGGAAATCCGTCGACTCGGCGGACGACGAGCATCATTACCGCGGCGACGCAGGTGGCGGGCACGGGGTGGGTCCGCAGCACGAGCAGCGGCGCGCACAAGAGCAGCACCTCGATGACACCGAGCGCCAGGCCGCTCCCATCGGAGCCGACCAGCAGCTCGGTCAGGCACATCGCCGCGAGCACGGCCGCGATCAGCGGGTCTGTCCGCGGCTGCCTGAGGGAGCGCCACAGGCGCCGCGCGCGCTCACGCATGTCCCGCCGCCAAGGGCAGCGTCGCCCGCAGTACCCGCCGTCCCGCCCGGCTGTCGCTGCTGAAGCTCCCGCCCTGGGCGACGATCCGCTCGCGCGCCGCCGTCACGGCCGCTTCCGCCCAGGCGCCGGCGCCCGGTGCACCGCGAATCTCCAGCTCGAGCGCCTCGGGGCGATACCGGAGCGCGACGATCGCCGGATCCGCGGGAACGCTGCCGATAGCCACCAAGCCGTGCTGCAATGCGCGATAGGTCGCGAGCTCGATGCCCAGCGGCAGTGGTCGTCTGTCCCCCTGCAGTTCGAGATCGACCGGGCGTCCGCCGGCGCGTGCCTCCTCGAGCAGCGCGTCGATCTCAGCCAGGGTGGGCCGCGGCGAGCGGGACCCCCGCTCGTCGCTGCGCAGCACTCCCAGCAGCCCACGCATCTCGTTGAGCGCCTCGCGTCCCAGCCGCTCGATCCGCGCAAACGCCGTCCGAGCTGCATCGTGATCGCCATCCAGCGACGGCTCGATGTGCTCTGCCAGCTCGATCATCTCGCGGACGCGCACGCGCGCAGCCATGTCCAGATCCGACGCCAGCCGCGTGCGCTCGACCTCGACGGCCAGCTCGGCCGTGCGTTCACGCTGGCGCTCGAGCAGCTCGGTCTGAGCGGCCAGCTGGTCTGCCAGGCGATCTCGCGACCAAGCGGCGCGGCCCGCCCCCCAGCTGATCAGGCACAGCGGGAAGGAGAACAGGACCATCTGCACCACGCCGCCAACACCCACGAGCACCCGGTCCGTTGCACCGACGAATACCATCGCCGCGAGCACGAATCCCAGCCCCGCCACCGCGCTGCGCAGCTCACACCGAGCGGCCACCGAGAACAGGATCAGCATCCCGGCCGGGACCACCAGCGCGAGCCGGAACTGGTCGAACGTGGGGATGCCGCTGATCACAGCCCCTGCCAGCAGAGCGACCGCGGCCCCTACCGGCCACTGGCGGCGTGCCAGGATCGGCAGGACCACGATTGGAAGCAGCCATGTATCCAGCGTCGTGCCGTTGGCCAGATCAGAGCGCGCGTCCACGCTTGCCCCGAACGCCACCAGCACGACGCAGATCAACACGTCGATTGCCAGCAGGACCCAACGCCCGCCCCGGTTCACGCTCGGATCGTAACCAGCAATCTCGTAGGTGTACACCTGGCCAGACGGTACGGGCGCGCGACCCGCTCGCCATCCCCCCTGGGGATGATCGCGCGGTTATCCCCGGGGATGACGCGGAGCCCCCACACCAGCGGTACCGTCCCGCCATGTCCGAAACAACGGCCCCCCCGGATGGCTCGGTCTCGGTCCTGATCGCCGACGACCAGGCGCTGGTCAGAGCCGGATTCAGGGCAATCCTCGAAGAACAGCCCGGCATCCGGGTGGTCGGCGAGGCGGGCGACGGGCGCGACGCGATCGACCTGGTCCGCCGGCGCCACCCCGATGTGGTGCTGATGGACATCCAGATGCCAGACATCGACGGGCTCGAGGCAGCGCGGCGAATCCTCTCCGACGTCAACGACGAGCACCCGGTTGCCATCTTGATGCTGACGACGTTCGACCTCAACGAATACGTCTACGACGCCTTGCGCGCCGGGGCCAGCGGCTTTCTGCTCAAGGACGTGCTTCCCGAGCAGCTGATCGCCGCCGTGCGCGTGGTAGCCGGCGGAGACGCGTTGATCGCACCAACCATCACCAAGCGCTTGATCGAGCAGTTCGCTCGCGCGGCTCCTCCACGCATCCCGCCCCCCGCGCTAGCGGAGCTGACCCCACGCGAACTCGAGGTCCTGATCCTGGTCGCCCGGGGCATGTCCAACGGCGAGATCGCCGACGAACTCGTGCTCAGCCACGCCACGGTCAAGACCCACGTGAAGCGCGTTCTGGCCAAGCTCGACCTGCGCGATCGCGTCCAGGCGGTCGTGCTCGCCTACGAGGCCGGCCTGGTAAGCCCGAGCGGCACATAGAGCAAACCAACACCGCCCGATCTGTGAGCGATGCGTGCACCATCTAAGGCTCATCGCCTGGGCGCCGGCGGCGGGGACGGCGTCAAGACTAAGGGGGCGTGGTCCCACGCGGGGCCGCAGGCGTCGAGAGCCTTCGGCCCGCCAACGCCGTTGCGTCCGCAACTGTGGACCTCGGCGTGGAGCTCGCGCCGGTGAATGAGCCGAATCCGCAGAGCCGACGCGGGGACTCGAGCCCCGGACCCCTTCATTACGAGTGGCTCTTCGGAGGCTGGAAAGCCCGTGGTTACGGGCGATTTGGTCGGGTTAGGTGAGGCTGGGTGGCGTCAGATTTGCCGAGGTGGGGACATGGATGGGGACACGGGGCGGATCGCGCACCTGGATCTCAGACGCCCGATGGTGGCGGCACACTCAGCTGGCGGCAGATACCGCGCGCTGTCGGCAGCTTGATCTCCCGGTGGCGCGGGATCGTCGCCTTGCTCACCGGTGGTCTCGTTGCGCCATAGCTCGTGATTGCCGCCTTGGCGTACGAGCGCGCAGCCGTGGGAAGTGAGATGGCGTTCGAGGTCGCGCTTCTTCAAGCGGCGATCTCGACCGATTCGACCATCGCCCAGCCGGTCGTCGGGATCGCCTCATCGCGCGCCTGTCGCTCATCGAGCACGAGCTGGATCGCGTCGCGCACCATCTCGCGGGCCTGATCGAGCGTCTCGCCCTGGGTATGGACTTCGGGAAGAGCCGGAACATGCGCATAGACCCAGCCGTTCCCGGCATCCTCGAAGACAACGTTGAAGGTATGCGAGGCCATGGTCGAACCGTAGCGCGCGTCGTGGCGCGGTTTGCCGACGCGTTACGGCTGGTCAGAAGCTCACTCCGGCAGATCCGGGGCGGGCCATAGCTCCTGTGCGCGAGCCGCCGCGTCGCGGACGACCCCTGCCTCGATCGTCGCCGTGGTCAACTCGATGCCGGCATTCGGCCACTCAAACGCGATCAGCAGATCGCCGGCAGGCGGCAGAGGCCAGAGCCAGTAACCCTGCCGCCAGCGTGTCCGGCTCCCGCCCCCACCCTGCGGCTGCAGCAGCGGACCGGCTGGAGCTTGTGAGCCCGGCGTTCCGCGGACGCCCGCGGCTATGCCTCTCGTCGACGCGCTGACCGTGCCGACGCCCCCGGTGACATGCCGCTGGAGCCCAGCCGGGCCGTAGGTGATCGCTTTTCGCCCGTCTGCGAACTGGAAACCGAACCGCCAGGTACCGACGCCCGACTCCAGCCCCGGAGGCGCGGGATCGCGTCCGTGAAGCTCGACCGTGAGCCGGACACCGCTAGGAAAGGCGTAGGCCTCGCCGAGCCAAACGGCGTGGCGCTCGATCTTTACCAGCAACAGCTCCAGAGCTGCCACCCCGGGAACCATGTTCTCTGGCGGCCCCATCCAGTCCGGTATCCGGTAGCGCTGAGGCGGAGGCGGCTCCGGAGGGATCGGTGGCGGGTCGAAGAAAGAGATGCGCCGAGCTTAGGCGGGACCAGCCGGAGGGTGCAACGACCTGGAGCGACCCTGTCGACGCCGTCGTTGCGTCAAACGGGCTTGAGTCTGACCTTCAGGATGATCGTCTTGTGGACGGAAGTTGTCTCCGTGATCACAAATTTCAGTACCGGCGGCGCGCCGGCACGAGCCCGCCTCACCAGAAAGGGTGTGGCGACGATCGCCGGCTTCCTCAGCGTGACATGGACTCGTGACACCGGTGCACCAAGTCTCAGGCTCAGGTGTCTACCGTGGCTGCCCGCGACGAAGCGGAGCCGAGCCCCGTCGCGTCCCCCACGCCGACCCCGTGCCCGCGTGTCAGCTGGTTGGCCCTAACGCAGCCCGGTGGGCAGCTCGATCGCGATGCTCTTGATGCGCGAGCGCCGCGCGGCGTTGAGAACGAATGTCAGCGTGGGATTGGCCCGGCGGACTCCCGCAAGGCGGATCCCCGACAGCGAGGGCAGCTGCGGTCCGGTGGCAGCAACCGGACCAGGCGCTGTAGACGAGGCAACGTAGTACGTCACGCTGAAGGTGCCGGCGACGTTATCGCTGTCGGCGACCCGGACGCTGAACCGGTGGCTGCCGACGGTCGTGGTATCCAGCGGTGCGCCGTTCGGCACGGTACCGGAGCAGTCGGTGACAGTCGCCGGTGCTGGGGCGGTGCACGAGTAGGACGCCGCGATCGACTTCCCCTGCGGATAGGTGGCTCCATTCTCTGGTGTCGAAATCGTGGCGGAGGGAAGCGGCCCTGCGTCGACCGCAACCGAGCGCGCATCGCTGGTGCCGGTGATGAACGCGCTCGTCACGTCCGACCCTTCCAGGTTGGCCCGGCCAAGGCGATCGTCGCCTGCCCAATAGATATGTCCGGTATCAACCGCGATTCCCTGCAGGTCGCAGCACGCGGAGATGAACTCTGACTCGACCACCGACCCGTCCGTGGTTGCACGGGAGATGTAGCCTCCGCTAGTCCAATAGAGGTGGCCGCCGTCGACGGCGACGGAGTACGTGAACGTGCCGGCGCCAGGGATGAACCCGTCGTCAACAAAGCTGCCGTCCAAGTTCGCGCGGCCGCCATCCCCGGAACAACAAACCCCGCATAACGGGGCCTTCCCAGAGCCGACGCCCGGACTCGAACCGGGGACCCCTTCATTACGAGTGAAGTGCTCTACCAGCTGAGCTACGTCGGCACTGCGGCGATTCTATGACGCCGGCGTCGGTGGACCGTCTGTGGTCACGCGCCAAAGCTGCCTCCATCGACCGAGCCGTCAGGATGGCCGTTGGCCGCGACCTTCCAGTCCTCGACGAGCATGGCCCAGCGCTCGTGGTCACGCCAGTGGCCATCGATCTTCAGGTATCGCGGCGAGAAGCCCTCGCGTCGAAACCCGGCGCCGCGAGCGAGTGCGATCGAGGCACGGTTGCCCGGTTGGATGTTCGCCTCGATGCGATGCAACCGCAGGTCGACGAAGGCGCGCCGGAGCACGAGCTGAATGCCCTCACCCATGAATCCCTGGCCGGCATGAGGTTGACCAACGGCGTAGCCGAGGTAGGCGCTCTGCAACGAGCGACGGACGATCTGGGAGAGGTTGAAGAATCCGAGGATCGCGCTGTCGTGACGCCGGCACAGGAGCATCGCCTCGAAATCCGGCCGGGTGGAGTCGGTCAGGTAGGCGGTGAAGCGATCCGGATCGGTAGGGGCGCTGGCCCACGGCTGGTGAAAGCGCCGGCTCGTCTGCATCAGGGCCAGGAACTCGCTCTGATCGGTGCGGGTCGGAGCACGCAGGTAGACGCGCTTGCCGTGACTCAGCTGCCCAGTGCTTGCTCGAGTCGGTACGCCAGCGCCTCGCACGCCAGATCCTCACTCACGTTCAGCTGAAATCGCTCACGGGTTTCCTCCACCAGCTCGATGGCTCTGCCCAGGCGGTGTGGGTTCAACCCGCCATCCTGATCAAGCTCCGAGATCCGGTCCACGTTGCGCACGAGATCCTGCGCCTGCCAGCCCAGATGGGCGAGGTCGGTGAACCACAGCGCCACCAGTTGCAGCGAAAGATCCAGGGCCGAGGTCTCGATCCGTCGCCGGACCCTCCGGATGCGATCGCTCCACTCGGTCTCGAGGCGCTTTCGCTCCTTGCGCGGATGGAGCTCGAGCTCGGCGGCGGCGCGACCTTCCAGCTCCGCGCAGGCCGCTTCGCTTTGCGCTCGCACCGCCTTGAGCAAATCCATCCATGGTTTCTGCCTAGCGGCGATACCCGCGACCGCCGCTCGCGCGAATGTCTCCGCCGCGGAACGCAGTGCCGCCCCCTCGACGCTGGCCAGCTCGCGAGCACGCTCGGCGTCGCCGAGCGACAGCTGCGCACAAGCCAAGGCGGTCGTGTCCGAGACGCCAAGGCCGGCGAGCTGCTGCGCGATCTCCCGCGCGGGTGGAGGGTCGAAGCGAACGAGCTGGCAACGAGAGCGGATTGTCGCCAACACGTCGACGAGACGATCGGTGAGCAGGATCAGGTGCACGAACGACGCTGGCTCCTCGAGCGTCTTCAGCATTCGGTTCGCGGCCTCGTCGCCGAGCTCGTCGACGCGCTCGATCACGAACACGCGCCGCCCAGCCTCGAACGGGGTCTTGCTGGCGGCAGCGACGACCGGACCATCGATGTCACTGACCAGGATCTCGTGAGCGCCACTGGGGCTCACCCAGGTGAGATCCGGATGGGCCCCAGAGAGCACGCGGGCTTGCGCTCCGGCTGGGTCGGGCGCGCCCTCTGACAACAGTCGGGCCGCCACCGCCCTCGCCACGGCGCGCTTGCCTGAGCCACCGGGACCATGGAATAGGTAGGCGTGAGAAGGACGAGCCTGGGGCAGCAACACGGGAGCCAGCACCGCCCGGGCATGGGGATGGCGGTCGAGCTCGACGAGCATCGGTCGATCCTAGCCCTCCACTAGGGTCGGAGCCTCAGATCCATGCAGCGCGGACTTCTGATCACGATCGAGGGAATCGATGGCGCGGGCAAGACGACATTGGCTGGCGAGCTGGATGCTTCGCTGAGGCGCCGGGGCATCGACCTGCGACTGCTGCGGGAGCCGGGCGGCGTCGCTGCCGCCGAGCGCATCCGTGACCTGGTCAAAGATCCGCAGCTCAGTGTGGGCGCGCCCGCCGAGGCCCTGCTCTATGCGGCAGCGCGCGCGCAGCTCGTGGAGGAAGCGCTGCTGCCCCTGCTGCGCTCCGGGCGGTGGGTGTTGCTGGACCGCTTCGTGGATTCGTCCCTCGCCTACCAGGGAGCCGGACGCAGGCTCGGGGTCGAACCGGTGAGAATGATCAACGACTTCGCCATTGGCGGCCTGCGCCCGGATCGAACTCTGCTGCTCGAGGTCGAGCCGGCGGTCGGCCGTGGGCGCATGCAGCAGCGGGCGGCGGCCGTCGACCGGCTCGAGCGTGAGCAGGAGGAGTTCTACGCGCGGATCGCCGCCGGGTACGCGTCGCTCGCGGCGGCCGAGCCGGAACGGATCCGCAGGATCGACGCCGCTCGCCCGGCTTCCGAGGTCCTAGCCGCCTCGCTGGAGGAACTGTCAGATCTCCTCTGAGTAGCCGTCCGGGTGGGTCCGCGCGAACTCCCAGGCGTCTCGGACCATCTCGGTGAGCTCAGGCTTCCGGGGAGTCCATCCCAACTCGGCGCGAATCTTGTCGCTGGCGGCAACCAGCATTGGTGGATCGCCCGGCCGGCGTTCTGCTTCAACGGTTTTGATCGCGCTCCTCGTGACCTCCTCGGCCGCCGCGATCACCTCGCGTACCGAGAAACCGTTGCCGTTGCCGAGGTTGAAGATCTGGTGCTCACCGCCTCGAATGCCCTCGAGTGCAAGCAGATGCGCCGCCGAGAGATCCGCGATGTGGATGTAATCGCGGATCGCGGTTCCATCGGGCGTCGGATAGTCGGTGCCGTAGATGTGGACTTCCGGATTGCTGCCGAGCACGACTCGCAGAATGTTCGGGATCAGATGCGTCTCGGGGTGGTGATCCTCGCCGCAGTCGGGAACCGCCCCCGCGACGTTGAAGTACCGCAGACTGATTGCCCCGACTCCGTGGGCGAGGCAGAAGTTGCCGATCATGTTGTCGACTGCCAGCTTCGATGCCCCGTAGGCGTTGGCCGGCCGCGGGACAGCGCTTTCCCCCATTGGCACCTCGTCCGGCTGACCGTAGACCGCGCAGGTGGAGGAGAACACCAGCCGCTCGACACCGCTTTCGGTCATCGCCTGCAGGAGATTCAAGGTTCCACCCACGTTCGTGCGGTAGTAACGCTCGGGATGGCTGACGGACTCGCTGACCAGCGCGAGCGCCGCGAAGTGCAGCACCCCGTCGAACCCCTCGGCGAGCAGGGCGCTCACAGCCTGTGCGTCGGTGAGATCCGCTACCACCAGGCGAGCATCGGGCGCGACCGCCGCGCGATGGCCACGTTCCAGGTTGTCCAGGACGACGACCTGGTGCCCCTCCTGAAGGAGCTGTCGGCTGACGATAGAGCCGATATACCCTGCGCCTCCGGTGACGAGCAGCTTCATCGCCGCGGCGGCTGAGCGATCGCGAATAGCACCATGCCTGCGGAGATATAACAGACCTAGAATCGCCCGCGCCGTGATCCGAGGCCGCATCCGGACTCGAGCTCCAGGAAGTTCGCAGGCTGGGTGAAGCTAGCTGCGCATTGGCCTTTGGCGGCCAACGGTTGCGCGGTAAAATAGATCTATATCGCCGCATGCCTCGTGCCCCTCGAGGCACCGCCGCATCGCTCGTATTCCGTCCGAGGCGTGAGGGAGCATCCGCAACCCGCCTTGGCCACCCAGCCGGGTCAACGCAGCCGACGCGAAGCGGAACAACGAGAGGAGCAGGACCCGATGGAGCACACCCCGCAGACCCAGCTCGAGCCCCAGGATCAGGCGGGCGACGGCCTCTCGATCCGTCGCTACTTCACCGCCGCGGGGCAGCATCCATTCGATGCTGTTGAGTGGGAGACACGGGATGCGCGTATCGGACATGGGGACAAGGTCTCCTTCGAGCAGCGCGGGGTCGAGTTTCCCAAGACCTGGTCTCAGAACGCGACCAACATCGTCGCGCAGAAGTACTTCCGGGGACAGCCTGGCTCGCCGGCTCGCGAACGCTCGGTCAGGCAGATGATCAGCCGGGTGGCCGGGACCATCGCGAGCTGGGGACGTGAGCGCGGCTACTTCGCTACCCAGGAGGACGGTGATGTCTTCGAGGCCGAGCTGACGTACATCCTCCTCCACCAGATCGCTGCCTTCAACTCTCCCGTCTGGTTCAACGTCGGCTGGCACCCGGTGGGAGACCCGAAGATGCAGGCGAGTGCCTGCTTCATCCTCTCCGCCGATGACAGCATGGAATCGATCCTGGAGTGGAACACCAAGGAGGGGATCATCTTCCGCGGCGGATCAGGCTCGGGCATCAACCTGTCGCGCATCCGCGGTTCGATGGAACCGCTCAGCCGAGGCGGAACGGCTTCCGGTCCGGTGTCCTTCATGCGCGGTGCCGACGCCTGGGCGGGCTCGATCAAGTCGGGCGGGGGCACCCGGCGGGCGGCCAAGATGGTCGTGCTGGACATCGACCATCCCGATATTCGCGAGTTCATCTGGTGCAAGGCCAAGGAGGAAGACAAGGCCGCGGCGCTGCGCGACGCCGGCTTTGACATGTCCATCGACGGCGACGGCTTCCACTCGATCCAGTACCAGAACGCCAACAACTCGGTGCGTGTCAGCGATGAGTTCATGCGTGCGGTCGAGACCGATGGAGATTGGCGGCTGATCGCGCGGACCACCGGGGAACCCATCGGAGAGCCGATCCCCGCTCGTCGGCTGATGAGCGAGATCGCGGAGGCGGCATGGCGCTGCGCCGATCCGGGCGTTCAGTACGACACCACGATCAACCAGTGGCATACCTGCCCCCACTCGGGACGGATCAACGCGTCTAATCCGTGCAGCGAGTACATGCACGTCGACGACTCGGCATGCAACCTCGCGTCGTTGAACCTGATGAAGTTCCGCCGCGCCGACGGAAGCTTCGATGTCGAGACCTTCGAGCACGCCGTCGACATCGTGTTCCTGGCTCAGGAGATCATTGTCTCCCCGTCGAGCTATCCCACCGAGGAGATCGGACGTAATGCGCGCGATTTCCGCCAGCTCGGGCTGGGCTACGCCAACCTCGGCGCCTACCTGATGGCCAACGGCACGCCTTATGACTCCGACGCCGGTCGGGGAGCGGCGGCGGCGATCACCTCGCTGATGACCGGGCGCGCCTACCTGGGCTCGGCGCGAATTGCCGGGGAGATGGGACCTTACGAGCACTACCAGGACAACCGCGAGGCCCACAACACGGTGATGCGGATGCACCGAGACGCGTCCTACGCGATCCCCGACGTGGCCTGCACCGACACCACGCTGCTGTCCGCCGCGAGGGCCACCTGGGAGCAGACGGTCTCCGCCGGTGAGCAGCATGGATATCGCAACGCCCAGGCCACCGTGCTCGCGCCCACCGGAACGATCTCATTTCTCATGGATTGCGACACGACCGGCGTCGAGCCCGACTTCTCACTGGTGAAGTTCAAGGAGCTGGTTGGCGGCGGTCAGATGACGATCGCCAACCGGACCGTGCCGCTGGCCCTGGAGACACTTGGATACAGCGACCAACAGATCGAGCAGATCGTGGCCTACGTGAATGAGCACGGGACGATCATCGACGCCCCCGAGCTGGCCGATGAGCACTTGCCAGTGTTCGATGTCGCGGTTGGCGAGCGGGCGATCTCGCACCTGGGCCACATCAAGATGATGGGAGCGGTGCAGCCGTTCATCAGCGGCGCGATCTCCAAGACCGTAAACCTGCCAGAGACCGCGACCGTGGATGACATCGCCGACGCCTACCTTCAGGCCTGGCACCTGGGGATCAAGGCGCTGGCCATCTATCGAGACGGGTCCAAGACCGCGCAGGCCCTGCGCACCGATGCCCAAAAGGACGAACCGGCGCCGGCGCTGAGCGATATCGACATCGACAAGGCCGTCGCCGCGGCCTTGGCCAAGGCGCCGCCCAAGCGTCGCCGGATGCCACGGGAGCGCCAGTCGATCACCCACAAGTTCTCGCTCGGAGGACACGAGGGCTACATCACCGCCGGAATGTACGAGGACGGCAGCATCGGCGAGATCTTCCTGACCGACATCGGCAAGGAAGGCTCGACCCTGCGGGGGATGATGAACTCGTTCGCCACTGCGATCTCGATCTCGTTGCAGTACGGCGTCCCGCTGGAGACGCTGGTGCGCAAGTTCAGCTACATGCGCTTCGAGCCCGAGGGCATGACCACCAACCCCGAGATCCCGTTCGCGAAGTCGATGCCCGACTACATCATGCGCTGGCTGGCCTCGCGGTTCCTGGACGTCGACCTCCAGGAGGAGCTTGGCATCCTCACGCCTGAGGTCCGGGCGCGTAAGGCGGCTCAGGACGCGCTGGTCTCCCACGTCGGAGACACGGCTGGCCCGGCACAGCCCGCTGGTCAAAGTAACGAGTCCGACAGCAACACCGGCAACGGAGGGAGCGGGAGCGGCAACGCCCGAACCGAGACCGGGAACGTCGGATCGAGCGCTTCCGGAGGGGCTGAGGTCCGACCGCCAACGGCGGCGCTGACCGATACCCCGCCGGTGCTGCCGGCGGTCGGCCGCGGCCTCGACCTCGGGCCTGCATGCCAGCAGTGCGGCGGCATGATGCAGCGCACCGGCAGCTGCTACACGTGCTCAAGCTGCGGGTTCAACACCGGCTGCGGATAGCCCTGAAGCTGGGAATCCCCGCCAGCACCCCGCCAACGCGGCGTGAGGCTCCTTGACGGTCAGCGCCAGAAGCCGAGCAGGGTCAGGCAGACCGCGGCCTCACTGAGGACGACGGTGGCCCCGAGCGTGTCGCCGGTGCGTCCCCCGATGACCCGGCCCGTCCACAAGCTGACAGCCGCGGCAGCGATGGCCGCCGACCCGAGTGCCGCCGCCCCCGGCAGCGGACGGCAGAGCGTCAGGATCCCGGCGACGGTGATCGTCCCCGCGACGGCCAGAGCCGCCGCGCTTGGCCGGAAAGCCGCTCCAAGCCCCTCGGCCCGTGCCGGCGGCAGGGTCCGAGCGTGCACCAGAGCCAGACAGCGACCCGCGGCGGCGGCGGCCACCAGGCTGCGGAGACCGTCGAGTCGGTTCAGAGGAGCGAGCGCGGCGACCATCAACAGGCTCCAGGCGATCAGGGCAAGAGTTCCGAAAACGCCGATCCGGGGATCGCGCATCACCGCCAGTCGCCGCTCCCGGTCACCCCGCACGCCGAGCGCGTCGGCGGAGTCCGCAAGTCCATCGTGATGCAGCGCGCCAGCCACCATGACCATCAGGAAGATCCCCAGGACCGAGGCGGCGGTTCCGCCCAGGACTCCGACCGTCAGCGCGCGCAGGCCGCCGCCAAGCGCGCCGAGAAACGCACCGACAACCGGAAACCAACTCGCGGCGGCGCCCGGTCGAGCTCGATCGTGTTCGAAGCTGCCGACCGGAAGGACGGTGAGAAACGAAAGCGCGGCGCGAACGTCAGCGAGCCCGGACAATGCCGGACTCCTCGAAGGTCGCCATCGCACGGTGCAGCGCACCGGCGGCCTCGATGATCGGCAAGGCCAGAAGTCCGCCCGATGCTTCCCCCAACCGCAGCCGAAGGTCCAACAGCGGCTCCAGACCCAGCTCGGTCAGCACGAGCCCATGTCCCGGCTCGGCCGAGCGATGGCTGGCGAGCAGCGCCTCGGACACCGCCGGCTCGATCCGAACTGCGGCCAGCGCTGCGGCGGCGACGGCGTAGCCGTCGAGGATCACCGGGAGCCCCAGGCGTGCCCCCTGCGCCGCGGCGCCGGCCAGACCGGCGAGCTCCAGTCCTCCGAGCGCCGCCAGCGCAGCACGCGGATCCGAGACGCCGGCATGGCGTTCGAGCGCCTGGGCCACCAGCGCACGCTTTCGGTCAAGTCCGGCGGCGTCGACTCCGGTTCCGCGTCCGACCGCCGCGGCCGCCGGCGCGCCGGTGAGGGCGCAGACGAGCGCCGCCGTGGTGGCCGTGTTGCCCATGCCGATCTCACCAAGGATGAGGCAGTCGATTCCCTCCCGCGCGAGCTCACGCGCCAGCGCTGCGCCGATGCCGAGGGCAGCGTCGAGGTCCGCTTCGCCCATCGCCGGTTCCTGGAGCATGTCGGCTGTACCGGGTCGTACCTTGGCCGCCCGAACACCAGGCGGCGTGTCGGCGACGAGCCCGATATCGGCCACAACCAAGCGGTGAGAGCCACGGGCCGAGAGCACGCCCACCGCGGTTTTCCCCCGGGCGGCGGCGGCCGCCACCTGAGCCGAGACCTCAGGACCGTACAGGCTGCTGCCCCGGCCGACATGACCGTGGTCAGCCGCGAGGACGAGAACCCCGGCTCGCACCTGGACGGGGGGCGGTCCCCCGGTGATCGACGCCCACCGTTCGATCAGCGGCTCCAGTGCGCCGAGGCTGCCGGTGGGCTTGACCAGGCGGTCGAGCCGGTCGCGAGCTGCGACCGCCGCCGCGCGGTGCACCCGCGGACCCTCCGAGGTCCAATCCTCCCGGAAGCCGGTGGCGGCGACCCGCGGTGGTTCCCGACTCGACGCTTCGCCTTCTCGGCCATCGCCGCGCCACCGGTCGCGCATGAGCACGGCATCGAGCGGGGTCCGTGCCGCCCACCCGGCGGACTCCAACCCCGGGCGGGTGGGTCGCTCGTCGGGCCAGCCGAGGCAGAGGTAGGCAATCGGCTGCACCCGCTCGGGGATGCCAAGCAGCGCGCGCAGGTCCGGTGGCCGATAGAAGCTGACCCAACCCACGCCGAGCCCCTCGGCCCGCGCGGCCAGCCACAGGTTCTCCACCGCGCACGCGGTGCTGTACACGTCGGTGTCCCGGATCGTGCCCCGACCGAGCACCTCCACCTCGGGCTCGCCCGGATCACAGCACACGCACAAGCCCAGCGGCGCCTCGACGATCCCCTCGATCTTCTGGTCCAGGAACTGTCGGGCCCGCGCATCGAAGCGCTCGGCCTGGCGCATTCGCTCACGCTGGGCCAGCCCCCGGATCGCTACGCGCGTAGCCAGATCACCGACGATGATGATCCGCCACGGCTGCATCAGCCCGACCGATGGCGCACGATGCGCGGCTTCGAGCACGCGGCCGAGGATCGCCTCTGGCACCTCGTCGGGACGGAATCGGCGGATGTCCCGACGTTCGGCGATCACTCGGTGCACGGCGGCGCGCTCGGGTTCGGCAAACCGCCAGCCGGTCGGATCGGCGGCGCGCTCCGCGGCCCGGGAGGGGTCAAAGCCGGCCGGCGTGGGCGGCCGGGTGAGCCGGTGGGGGACTGGCACTAAAGCCAAGCCTAGACGCGCGGCGCGCTGTGGCGGGCGCTCGAAGGGATAGAGTGGCATCGTCAGCGCGGCGGCGCGAGGAACCCGGTGAGAGTCCGGGACGGTCGCGCCACTGTCACCGGCCCGAGGCCCGGAAGTCAGGAACTCGTCCGCCGCGAGCCCTTCGACGTTCGGGACGCTGGATCCCGAGGAGGTACCGTGTCCGACGCAGTGCCCCCCGCAGAGCCGCGAGGATCCGCTCGAATCCGGGCATGAGGCGGTTGCTGCTCGTGCGCCACGCCCCCACCGCCGCGACCCGGTCGCGAGCGTTCCCGAGCGACGAGCCGCTGGACGAGCCGGGGCGCGCCGCCGCCGCTACTCTGGCGGCTTCGCTTCCGGAGGGATGTGAGCTGTGGTCAAGCCCTGCGCTGCGCTGCCGTCAGACGGCAGAGACGGCCGGCCTGCGCCCGCGCATTGACCCGGTCCTGGCCGAATGTGACTTCGGTTCTTGGTCCGGACGCTCGCTGCGCGAGGTGCACGGGAACGACCCACGCGGCGTGCGCGAGTGGATGCTCGATCCCGATGCGGCTCCTCATCACGGCGAGAGCCTGACCGAGTTCGCCCGACGTGTCTCGGCGTGGCTGACCCGCCAGCTGCAAGTCGAAGGCACGGCGGCGGCCGTCACCCACGGTGGCGTGATCAAGGCTGCCGTGGTCCACGCGCTCGCTGAACCGCTACTCGAGTGCTGGCGGATCGAGGTGGCCCCGCTTTCGATCACGGAGCTGCATGGCTCCGATGGTGCCTGGTCGGTGGCCGGCGTGAACGTCCTGGATGTGAACCGCTCGCCGGCGGCGACGCGATGAGCGGCAGAGCGCTGTTGGCCGGCTACGTTGCCGATCTCGCCATCGGAGATCCGCGCCACGGGCATCCGGTGGCCGGGTTCGGGCGGCTCGCGCTGCAAGTCGAGGCGAGGTTGTACGCGCCCAGCCGTGCGCGGGGAGCAGCGTTCGCGGTGGCGCTGGTCGCGGTGCCGGCGGCGGCGACAGAATTGGCCGCACGTACGCTCAGAGGACGCGGCGTGATCCTGCTGGTGCTGACCTGGGCCTCACTGGGTGGCCGCTCGCTAGCCCGAGAGGCGCGCCGGATCGGCTCGCTGCTGGAGGCCGGCGACCTCGTCGGCGCCCGTGCCGCCCTGCCAGCCCTCGTCGGCCGGGACCCCGAGCGGCTCGACGTGGTCGGCGTCTCCCGCGCGGTGGTTGAGTCCCTGGGTGAGAACACCAGCGACGCGGTGGTGGGCCCACTGCTGTGGGGGGCGCTGGCTGGACCAGCGGGTGTGGTCGCCTACCGGACGGCGAACACGCTCGACGCGATGGTCGGCCATCGCGACCACCAGTACCTGAAGTTCGGCTGGGCCGCGGCGCGTCTGGACGACACCATGAGTTGGGCCGCCGCTCGCGCCGGGATGGCGCTCACGGCCGCCTGCGCGCCGCTGGCCGGAGGCTCGTCGGTCGCCGCCTGGCGCTGCGCCCGCTGTGACGGCGCCGCCCACCCGAGCCCGAACGCCGGTCGCATGGAGGCCGCGTTCGCTGGGGCTCTGGGCGTGACCCTCGGAGGCCCGCTGAGTTACGCCGGGCGGGTCGAGTACCGGCCCCGGCTTGGTCACGGGCGGCCGCCGGCGCCCGCCGACATCCCGCGCGCGGCGAGGCTGTCACTCGGCGTGGGGGCGGTGACGGCGCTGCTGTGCGCCACGGCTCGCGAGGCGCTGCTGTGCGCCATCGCCCGCGCCCGGCGGAAGCACGCGCGATGAACGGCGCGCTGCTGGTCTGCGGCACCCACTCCGACGCCGGCAAGTCGGTGCTGACCGCAGGGATCTGTCGCTGGCTGGCGCGCCAGGGGGTGAGCGTGGCGCCGTTCAAGGCCCAGAACATGGCACTGAACTCGGTCGTGACTCGGGATGGGAGAGAGATCGGACGCTCGCAGGCAGTGCAGGCCGCGGCGGCGGGAATCGAGCCCGAGGCGGCGATGAACCCGGTGCTGATCAAGCCATCGGGGGCGCATCGCAGTCAGGTGATGGTGCTGGGGTTGCCGCATGGCGATGCCGACGCGCGCTCCTACCAGGAGATGAAAGCCGAGCTGAAGCCGGTGGTCGACGCAGCGTTGGCGGGGCTGCGGGAGCGCTACCAGGTCGTCGTCTGCGAGGGAGCGGGATCGCCGGCGGAGATCAACCTGCGCCACGACGATCTGACCAACCTGGGATTGGCCCGCGAGGCCGGACTGCCGGTGCTGGTAGTCGCCGACATCGATCGTGGTGGCGTGTTCGCCTCCCTGTTCGGAACCCTGGCCCTGCTCGACGCCGACGATCAGGCGCTCGTCGCCGGCTTCGTCATCAACAAGTTTCGCGGGGACCGCTCGATCCTCGCGCCCGGGGTGAAGCAGCTCGAGGAGCTCTCCGCCCGTCCCGTGCTCGGGGTGCTGCCCTACGTCGAAGACCTGTGGATGGACGTCGAGGACTCGCTGGCGCTGGAGGCACCGCGGCCCGAGGAGCGAAGCAAAGGCGACACGCTGGATGTGGCCGTGATAAGGCTGCGCTGGATGAGCAACTTCACTGACGTTGACGCGCTCGGCGTCGAGCCCGGCGTCCGCGTGCGCTTTACCCGCTCGGCGGCCGATATCGAACGGGCCGATCTGGTGATCGTGCCCGGGACCAAGGCGACGGTGGAGGATCTCGAGCGGCTGCACGCCGATGGCCTGGCCCGGCCGCTGGCCGCGCGTGCCGCCGCCGGGCACCCGATCCTCGGCATCTGCGGGGGCTACCAACTGCTGGGCGAGCACATCGAGGACTCGATCGAGTCCCAGCGCGGGGTGGTGAGCGGACTCGGGCTGCTCCCGGTGTCGACGACGTTCGCGCCGCAGAAGCTGCTGCGCCGCCGGGCCGGCGCCTGCCCGTGGCTGGGCACCCGCGCGAGCGGCTATGAGATCCGTCATGGGCGAGTCACCCGCCATGGCGGCGAGCCGTGGCTGCGGGGCGAGGACGGCGAACCCGAGGGCTGCCGTGCGGGCGCAGTACTGGGCGCATCCTGGCACGGCCTGCTGGAGGACGACGAGCTGCGACGGGCGCTGCTGCGCCACGTTGCCGATCAGCAGGGTCGCCGTCTTGAACTCAGCCGGCGCTCGTTCGCCGCAGTCCGCGAGGCGCGCCTGGACGCGCTGGGTGATCTCGTCGCCGACCATCTCGACACACAACGATTGACCGAGCTGATCCAAGGCGGTCCTCCCGCGGGGCTACCGAGCGTTCGGACGGAGGTGCAAGCGTGCTGCGCTTCGTGACCACCGCCGATACCGACATCCTGGCCACGGCCGCGGCGGTCGCGCGGCTGGCGCCCGGCTTCCCTGAGGTCCGCTGCGCCAACCCATCCAACGCCGGCGACCCGGGCGCGCTGGTCGAGGAGCTGCTGGAGGGGGCGCGAGTGGTCCTCTGCCGCGTGCTCGGTGGCCGCCGCGGCTGGCCCGAGGGCCTGCCGCTGCTGCGCGCGCGCTGCCGGCAGCTCGGGATCGTGCTGCTGGCCCTGGGCGGAGAGGCCGAGCCCGACGCGGAGATGACGGCCCTCTCCTCAGCCCCCGCCGGCGCCGTGGCTCAGGCCGGCGAGTACCTGCGCCACGGCGACGTCGACAACGTGGAGCAGCTGCTGCGCTTCCTCGCCGACACGTTCCTCTATGAGGGTCACGGCTTTGATCCTCCCCGGGAGATCCCCGATCTCGGCGTCTACGTTCCCGGCGTCGGCGACGTGGCCCTGGACCAGGCGCTGGCGCGGCTGGATTCCGGCCGTCCCACGGTGGGAGTCTGCTTCTACCGGTCGCACCGACTGACCGGCAACACCGCGTTCGTCGACAGCCTGTGCGCTGAGCTGGAGGCCGCGGGCGCCAACGCGCTCGCCGTCTGGAGTTACACGTTGCGCGGTGACCGCGACGGTCGCGTTCCGGTGTTGGAGCTGCTCGACGGTCACATCGACGCGCTGGTGACGACGATGCTCGCCACCGGGGGGTCAGGGGCCCGGGACAGCGCGGCCGCCGAGGGCGAGGGCGTCGGCGGCGGTTGGCAGGAATGGGACGCCCGCGCGTTGGCCGCGCTCGACGTGCCGGTGCTGCAGGCGGTGTGCGCGACCGCGTCTCGGGCCGCCTGGCTTGGATCAGAGTCCGGCCTCTCACCACTGGACGCCGCCACGCAGGTGGCGATTCCCGAGTTCGACGGGCGTTTGCTCGCCGGCGTGATCTCATTCAAGGAGCGCGAATGGGACGGCTCGCCGGTGGGAACCGCGGTGGCCCGCTACCGAGCCGACTCCGAGCGCTGCCGGCGCGTCGCTCGGCTGGCATCCCGTCACGCCAGGCTCCGTCGCACGCCCCCGGCTCAGCGGCGGGTGGCGATGCTGCTGACGAGCTTCCCCACCAAGCACGCCCGGGTGGGCATGGCCGTCGGGCTCGACACCCCGGCCAGCGCGCTGTCGCTGCTGGAGGCGCTGGCCGCCGACGGGATGCGTGTGGAGCATCGATTCACCGGGGGCGATGCGCTGATGCACGCGCTGATCGCCGCCGGGGGACACGACCCCGAGTTCCTCACCGACGACCAGTTGGCCGCGGCGCCGCTTCGCCTGCCCGTGACCGAGTACCTGCGCTGGTATGAGACCCTGCCGCCACGGCTGCGCGCGGCGATCGAGGCGCGGTGGGGTCCCGCGCCCGGGGACCGGTACCTGGACGGCGAGGACTTCGTGATCGCCGGCCTCCAGCTCGGCAACGTATTGGTGGCGATCCAACCCCCCCGCGGCTATGGCGAGGACCCGGTCGGCATCTATCACGACCCCGAGCTACCTCCCACGCACCACTACCTGGCCTGCTATCGCTGGCTCGATGACCGCTGGGGCGCGGACGCGATCGTGCACCTGGGCAAGCACGGCACGCTCGAGTGGCTGCCGGGCAAGATGCTGGCGCTATCTGCGGGGTGCGCGCCCGACGCGGCGCTGGGCGATGTGCCGCTGATCTACCCCTTCGTGGTCAACGATCCGGGCGAGGGGGTGCAGGCCAAGCGCCGCGCCCATGCGGTCATCGTCGACCACCTGGTGCCCCCGATGATGCGGGCCGACACCTACGACGAGCTGGCTGATCTGGAGGCGCTGCTAGACGAATATGCCCGCCTGGAGGTGCTCGACCCGCCGAAGCTCCCGGCGCTGGCGGCTCGCATATGGTCGGCGATTGAACGCGCGAACCTCCAGGCCGACCTCGGCGTGCACGAGCGCCCCGAGGACGTGGGGGCGCTGGTCGGGCACATCGACGGATACCTGTGCGAGCTCAAGGACATCCAGGTCAAGGACGGGCTCCACGTGCTCGGCGAACCTCCGCAGGGCGAGCAGTTGCGTGGGCTGACGGCGGCGATGCTGCGCCTGAGCTCGGGCGCCGTGCCTGGCCTGCGAGCGGCGGTGGGGGCAGCGTTCGGGCTCGACGAGCCGCAGCTGGTCGCCTCACCGGGGATGCCAGCCCCGGACGCGCCGGCGGACCTGGTGGCGCGCTTCCGCGGACCCGCGGCCAGCGCCGGCGATCTGCTCGACCGCCTGGAAGCGGCGCAGATGGCGCTGCTGGAGGCGCTCGATGGCCGCGGTTGGGATCCATCCGCCGCAGCCGAGGTGTGTGCCGCCGTCCTCGGCCGACCCGATGCCAGCGTTGCCCGGGTGCTGCGACTTGCCGCCAGCGAGGTGGTGCCGAGGATTCGCGGCGCCGTCGACGAGCTCGACCACGTGGTCGCCGCCCTGCACGGTCGTCACGTGCCCGCGGGGCCCTCCGGGAGCCCGACGCGCGGCCGCTTGGACGTGCTGCCGACGGGACGCAACTTCTACTCCGTCGATCCGCGGGCGCTGCCCTCGGAGCTGTCGTGGGAGGTGGGCCGACGGCTGGCGGAGGCGCTGCTGGAGCGCCATCTCGCCGATTCGGGCGAGTTGCCGCGCATGGTCGGGATGGTGGCGTGGGGAACCTCGGCGATGCGCACCCAGGGTGATGATGTGGCCGAGATCCTGGCCCTGCTCGGCGTCGCCCCCCGATGGCACCCCGAGTCCAAGCGGGTCACCGGCATCGACGTGCTGCCGCTGGCCGAGCTCGGCCGCCCTCGAATCGACGTCACCGTGCGCATCTCGGGCTTCTTTCGAGATGCGTTTCCGCACCTCGTGGCCCTGCTCGACGAGGCCTTCGCCGCCGTCGCGAGCCTCGATGAGCCCGGAGAGCAGAACTACGTCGCCGCCCACGCGCGGGCCGACGCGGCGCGGCTGGCCGGCGAGCTCGACACGGATGCGGCGTGGCGCCAGGCTACGACCCGCGTGTTCGGGTCCAAGCCGGGTACCTACGGCGCCGGGCTGGCCCAGCTGCTCGACACCCGCGACTGGCGAGACGACGGCGACCTGGCGGAGGTCTACCAGGCCTGGGGCGGATATGCCTACGGTCGCGGGCTGGACGGCGCGCCGGCCCGGGCAGCGATGCGCGACTGCTACGGCCGGATCGAGGTGGCGGTCAAGAACGTCGACAACCGCGAGCACGACATCCTGGACTCCGACGACTACTACCAGTACCACGGCGGGATGGTGGCGGCGGTGCGCGCGCTCAGCGGCCGGGAGCCGGCGGCATTTCTGGGCGACAGCGCCGACCCGTCACGGGTGGTGGCGCGAACGCTGGCCGAGGAGACCCGCCGAGTGTTCCGGGCGCGGGTGGCCAACCCGCGCTGGATCGCCTCGATGATCCGCCACGGCTACAAGGGCGCGGCCGAGCTGGCGGCGACGGTCGATTACCTGTTCGGCTACGACGCCACCACCGGCGTGGCCCAGGACTGGATGTACGAGCAGGTCGCCCGGCGTTACCTCCTGGACGAGGATGTGGCCGAGTTCATCCGCCACTCCAATCCATGGGCGGGCCGAGCGATCGCCGAGCGGCTGCTCGAGGCCTCCGACCGCGGGCTGTGGGAGCAGCCGGCGGAGGCGACCCTGGACGCGGTGCGCGATCGCTTCCTAGCCCTTGAGGGGGAGCTCGAGGAGGCCAGCGCGTGACCCCGCCGTTCCCGCTCAGCGCGATCGTCGGTCAAGAGGAGCTGATCACCGCGCTGTTGGTGAACGCCGTCGCCCCGGAGATCGGCGGCGTGCTGGTGCGCGGCCAGCGCGGTACGGCCAAGTCCACTGCGGTGCGCGCTCTGGCCCCGTTGCTGCCCGCGGTGCCGGCCGCCGACGCTCAGCCGTTTGCTTTCGCACCCGGCGAGCGCTCCCCCACCGGGCGCGTACCCGACGACGCGCCGGTGCGCCCCCGGGGCGCCCCGCTGGTCGAGCTGCCGTTGGGAGCGACGCTCGACCGTCTCGTCGGGGCGCTGGATCTGGGCCGGGCGCTGGCCGGGGAGCAGGCGTTCGAGCCCGGGCTGCTGGCCCGCGCCCATCAGGGGATCCTGTACGTCGACGAGGTCAACCTGCTCCCCGACCACCTCGTTGACGCCCTGCTCGACGCGGCCGCGTCCGCAGTCGCCCGAGTCGAGCGTGACGCCGTCTCGGTCGAGCACGATGCGCGCTTCCTGCTCGTGGGCACGATGAACGTCGAGGAGGGCGACCTGCGGCCGCAGCTGCTGGATCGGTTCGGGCTCGGGGTCGAGGTCACCGCTTCCGATGCCCCCGAGGTGCGGGCGGAGATCGTCCGGCGCCGGCTCAGCTACGAGCACGATCCAGCCGCGTTCGCGCAGCAGTGGGCCCCCGCTGAGCGCGCGCTGAGTCAGCGCATCGCCGCTGCCCGCGAGCGCGCTCCGGGCGTACGGCTGCCCGAGCGCGAGCTGCTGCGTATCACCGGCGCATGCGCGCGCCTTGGAGTCGACGGCGTGCGCGCGGACATCGTCTGGGCGCGGACCGCGCGTGCCCTGGCCGCCCTCGACGGGGTCGACGAGGTGGCCGAGGACCACGTCCGCCGGGCGGGCGGGCTGGCGTTCTCGCACCGACGCCGGCGCGACCCGCTCGCCGCTCAGACACCAGCCGACGAGGAGCTTCAGCGGGCACTCGACGACAGCGATTGCGGCGAGGACCCGCCGGATGGTCCGAGTGGAGGCGGGCGCCCTCCGGCATCGCCGGGAGCAACCGGCGACGGAGCCGCTGCCCCGGATTCCTGGCCCTCACCGCCCGAGCCGGCCCCCGCGTCCATCGCCAGCGCGGAGGCGGGAACCGCTCCCCGCGTCCTCACCGCTCCTGGCGCCTCTCCAGAGTCTCCGCGCTCTGACCCGGCCCTGCCGGCGCGCGAGCGACGCGACCCGCCAACCCCGGCGCACCTGCCACTGCAGGCGCTGGCGCTGGAGGCCGCCGGACGCGGACCCCAGGGACGGCGAGCGCGTGCCACGGGACCGGGAGCCGGGGCGATCGACAGCCGCCCGGCGAGCGCCGCCAGCGAGGACCTGGCGATCGTCGCCACCCTGCGGGCCCGGTTGACCGGCAGCGACGGGCAGCACCTGCGCCAGCACGTGCGCGCGGGGCGGGAAGCCGCGCTGCTCTGCCTGGTCGTCGACGCCAGTGGCTCGATGGGAGCTCGAGGCCGGCTGGCTCGGGTCAAGGGCGCGCTGCTGGCGCTCCTGCGCGATGCCTACGCGCGGCGCGATCACGTGGCGATCATCGCCTTCCGCGCCGGCGGCGCTGAGTTGTTGCTCGCCCCCGGGGCTCCACTGGAGCGAGCCGCGGAGGCGGTTCGCGCGCTGCCCACGGGCGGCCGCACACCATTGGCTGCCGGGCTCGACGCCGCGCTGGCCCTGATCTCCCAGGAGGCGCTGCGCGACCCGAGCCGCCGCGCCATCGCGCTCATCCTCACCGACGGGCGAGTGCCGGACAAGGACGGCGCCGCTCGGGCGGCCGCCGCGCGGCTCGGTCAGACCGCGTCTGCCGTCCACGTCGTCGACACCGAGGACGGCCCCGTGCGGCTCGGGCTGGCCGGCGCTCTCGCCGCCGCCGCCGGCGGCCGGGTCCACCAGCTCATCGCCCCGCCGACGCGGACAGCCGCATGAGCCAGCCAGACCGCGGCAGCGCCGACCCCCAGCGACGCAAGCCACGCGATCGCCCGCTGCTGATCGTGGTCACCGGCACCGGAAAGGGCAAGAGCACCTCGGCCTTTGGGATGCTGATGCGTGCGTGGGCGCGCGGCTATCGCTGTGGGGTGTTCCAGTTCGTCAAGTCCGGTAAATGGAAGGTCGGGGAGGCCAAGGCGGCGGCGGCGCTCGGCGGCATCGACTGGGAGAAGATGGGCGACGGCTGGTCCTGGCTGTCCCGGGACCTGGAGGAGTCCGCGGATCTCGCCCGCGAGGGCTGGCAGGAGGTCAAGCGCGCGATCGCCCAGGAGCGCTACGAGTTCCTGCTTCTCGACGAGATCACCTACCCGATCAAATGGGGCTGGATCGAGGCCTCCGAGGTGGTGGGCACCGTCACCCAGCGCTCCGGCTTCCAGCACGTGGTGATCACCGGGCGCGACGCCGCGCCGGAGCTGATCGATGCCGCTGACCTGGTCTCCGAGGTGGTGAAGGTCAAGCACCCGATGGATCAGGGCATCCGCGCCCAGCAGGGAATCGAGTGGTAGACGTGCTGGCCATCCTTGATCGAGTCAGCGCGCGATCCAGGGCGGCGCCGACCGATGGGCCCAGCTCCGGGCCGGCGAGATGATCCCCCGGGTGGTGATCGCCGGGACGAGCTCGGGCGTGGGCAAGACCACGGTTGCCTGCGGGCTGATCGCCGCGCTGCGAGCCCGCGGGCTGCGGGTGCAGGGCTTCAAGGTAGGCCCCGACTACATCGATCCCAGCTACCACGCCCTGGCCTCCGGCCGACCGGGCCGCAACCTCGATGTCTTCCTCAGTGGCCCTGAGGTGATCGCGCCGCTCGTGCGCCACGGCGCGGTCGGAGCGCAGATCGCGGTGATCGAGGGAGTGATGGGGCTGTTCGACGGCGCATCGGGGCGGGGTGATCTGGCCTCCACCGCTCATGTGGCCAAGCTGCTGCAGGCACCGGTGCTGCTGGTCGTCGATGCCGCGGCGATGGCGCGGTCGGCGGCAGCGATCGTGCACGGCTTTCGCAGCTTCGATCCCGCCGTCGACGTCGCCGGGGTGGTGTTCAACCGGGTCGGGTCCGAGCACCACGAGCAGCTGCTGCGCGAAGCGGTCGCCGCGCTTGGCGTGCCGGTCCTCGGCGCGCTGCGACGCGACGAGCGGATCATCGCCCCCGAGCGCCATCTCGGGCTGATCCCAGTGAGCGAGCACGAGCACTCCGCCCGGTCCGCGCTGGAGGCCCTTGCGGGCGCAATCGAGCGCTACGTCGACATGCCGGCGGTGGTGCGCCTGGCCGCGAGCGCCGCGGACCTGCCCGGGCCCGTGTGGAGCTCTCGACTGGACGAGGCCATTCTCGACCCGAGTCGAATCGCGATCGCCCAGGGGCCAGCGTTCTCGTTTCACTACCAGGAGAACCTGGAGCTGCTCACCGCGGCGGGAGCCGAGCTGGCGGGATTCGATCCCACGGTGGACGAGATGCTGCCCGCCGGCACCGGAGCCCTGGTGCTTGCCGGGGGCTTCCCCGAGGTCTTCGGTCCCGAGCTGTCGGCCAACGCTCCGCTGCGGCTCGACGTGCGCCGGTTTGCCGCCACCGGACGCCCGATCCTCGCCGAGTGCGGAGGTCTTCTGTATCTGGGCGCGGAGCTGGACGGCCGCGAGATGTGCGGGGTGCTGCCGATGCGCGGGCGGATGACCGGGCGCCTGAGCCTCGGCTACCGCGAAGCTGTGGCCGCAACCTCGACCCCCTGGATCGAAGCCGGGCAGCCGCTCCGCGGCCACGAATTCCACTACTCCGCCAGCGACCCGATCGACACCGCGACGCCGCCACCGGCCTGGAGGCTGTCGGCGAGGGGGGCAACATGGAGCGAGGGGTCCGTGGTGGGCTCGGTGCAGGCCAGCTATCTCCATGTCCATTGGGCCTCGAACCCACAGATCCCGTGGCGGCTGGTGCGCGCGGCGGCCCGGCAACCGGCGGCGACCGCCCAGTGATCCCATCAGCGGACACCGGCAGGCGCATGACCCATCGGCGGACACTGGCAAATCAAATGATTCACCAGCGGAGGGCGGCGTGAGCCTGTCGCTGGTGATCGGCGGCACCCGGTCGGGCAAGAGCGCCCACGCCGAGCGGCTGGCGCTGGCCACCGGGCTGCCGGTCCGCTACGTCGCCACCGCAGATGCCTCCGACCCGGAGATGGCCCGACGCGTCGCCGTCCACGCCGCCCGGCGTCCGTCGGCTTGGACGACCGTGCAGGCGGGCGAGGAGCTGGCGAGCCTCACCCCCGCCGACGGCGACGAATGCGTGCTGATCGACGGGCTGGGGACGTGGATCGCGGGGGTGATGCACCGGGCGGGCGCGTTTGCGCGGGACGAGGATCAGCTCTCCGATGATCACGCACACGCGTCGGATCACCGGGCGGCGGCCGTGCGCGCTGAGATCAGCGCCCAGATCGACGCGGTGATCGCCGCCGGCGCCCACGCGCCGGTGATCCTCGTCGCCGAGGACGCGGGACACGGGGTATCGCCCGCCGATCCGGCCTCGCGCTCGTGGCTGGACCTGCTCGGCGAGGCCACCGAGCGTCTGTCGGACGCCGCGGACAGCGTCGAGCTGGTGGTGGCGGGACGCGTCATCACCGTGGCCTCCCCAGCTCCCTCGGAGGCCGGGCTGCGCCATCACGGCGACCAGGACGTACGAGCCGGCGACGCCGATCACGCGGTCAACGTTCTCGCCGGGGGGCCGCCGCCGTGGCTGCGAGAGGAGCTGGCGGCCGCCCTGGACGGAGCTCTGGCTCGGTATCCCGACGAGGCCGAGGCGACTGGAGCAATCGCCACGCTGCACGGCCGGGATCCGACCGAGATCGTACCCACCAACGGCGCCGTCGAGGCGCTTTGGCTCCTGCCCCGGGCCCTGCGCCCGCGCCTGGCGGCTTGCGTTCATCCCGGCTTCAGCGAGGCCGAGGCGGCGCTGCATGTCCATGGCGTCCCGACGGTTCGCGTCCAGCGGGACCCCGCGGCCGGCTTCCGGCTGGATCCGGCGGCGGTGCCCGAGGCCGCGGACCTGGTGATCGTCGGCAACCCCGCCTCGCCGAGCGGGACCCTGGATCCGGCCAGCACCCTGCTGGAGCTGCGCCGACCAGGTCGGGTCCTCGTCGTCGACGAGGCGTTCATGAGCCTGGTCCCCGGTGAGCCCGGATCGCTCGTCCGTCGGCGGCTCGACGACGTGGTCGTGGTCCGCAGCTTGACCAAGGCGCTTGCGGTCCCCGGCCTGCGGGTCGGCTACGCAGTCGCTTCGGCCCCGACCGCCCAGCGGCTGCGTGCCGTGCGACCGCCGTGGTCGGCCAACACGCTGGCGCTGGTGACACTGAGCGCCGCAGGGCGACGACCCGCGGAGTTGGCCGCTGTCGCCGAGCGCGCAGCGTCCGAGCGGCAGGACCTTCATCACCGTCTGGCCGCGCTGGACGCCCTGCGCCTGTGGCCCTCAGCGGCGAACTTCTGCCTCGTCGAGGTTACCGACGGCCCGGGCGTGCTCGCCGCTTTGCGCGCCCGCGGGATCGCGGTGCGCCCGGCGGCATCCTTTCCCGGGCTCGGATCGGGACATCTGCGCATCACCGCGCGCGAGCCCGAGCGCAATGCGCACCTGGTGCAGGCGATGGCGGAGGCGCTGTCGTGAGCGGCCGGATCATCGTCGTGGGCATCGGCGCCGACGGCTGGGGCGGTCTGAGCGAGCCTGCCCGGACGGCGATCCTCGCCGCCGACGAGGTCGTCGGGTCGCGCCGACAGCTGGACCTGCTGCCCCCGCAGGTACCTCCGACCCGCAGCTGGCCGTCACCGATCGACCCGCTCCTGGACGAGCTGACGGGACCTCGGGAGGACACCATCTGCGTGCTCGCCAGCGGGGACCCGATGCTGCACGGGATCGGCGCCACCCTGGCCCGGCGAGTGGGGTCCGAGCAGCTGACCGTCCTCCCCCACCCCTCGGCCCTGGCCCTGGCCTGCGCCCGCCTGGGCTGGGCTGCGGCCGAGGTCACGCTGGTCAGCACCCTGGGGCGCCTCGTGGAGGTGGTTGTCCGCGTGCTCCAGCCTGGCCGCCGGGTGGTCGTCTACGCGGCCGACGCCGACGGGGCGGCCCGGATCGCCCGGACCGTACGTGAGCACGGGTTCGGGCCCAGCCGCTTCGTCGTGCTCGAGCAGCTCGGCGCCGGCGGCGAGCAGGTGCTCGAGAGCACCGCAGACGAATGGGGCGAGCGCAGTGCCGACCCGTTGCAGACGATCGCGATCGAGTGCCGACCGGCCGCCCAGGCCCCACTCCGGGCGTTGGTGCCGGGCCTGCCCGACGAGGCCTACGACAGCGATGGTCAGCTGACCAAGCGTCATGTCCGGGCGGCGACGCTTGCCGCCCTGGCCCCCACCCCGGGGGGGCTGCTGTGGGACGTCGGCGCCGGCAGCGGTTCGATCTCGATCGAATGGCTGCGCGCCGAGCCCACCGCACGGGCGGTCGCGATCGAGCCGCGTGAGGACCGTGCGACCCGGATCGAGGTCAACGCGCGGCGGCTTGGGGTCCCGTCTGTGCAGGTGGTTCGCGGTCGTGCCCCGGGCGCGCTGGAGGGGCTGGAAGAACCTGACGCCGTGTTCGTCGGCGGGGGCCTCACCGCCGCCGGGCTGCTGGATCGCTGCTGGGCAGCCCTTCCCGCGGGCGGCAGGATCGTCGCCAACGCGGTGACGCTCGAGGGCGAGCACGAGCTGGTGGGCGCCTGCGGCGCCCACGGCGGAGCGCTGGCTCGGATCGAGATCAGCCATGCCGAGCCGATCGGCGACTTCACCGGCTGGCGCTCCCAGATGCCGGTGGTGCAGTGGTCGGCGCGCAAGGACGTGCCGTGACCGTGCACTTCATCGGCGCCGGGCCCGGTGCCCCGGACTTGATCACCCTGCGGGCCCAGCGGCTGATCGCCTCATCCCCGGTGTGCCTGTACGCCGGAGCGCTGGTCCCGCCCGAGGTGCTGGATCACACGCCCGCGGGCGCCCGCGTGCTCGACACTCGGGACCTGACGCTGGAGGAGATCATCGCCGAGCTGCGGGCCGCCGACGCCCGGGGAGAGGACGTCGCGCGGCTGCATTCGGGAGACGTATCGATCTACAGCGCCGTCGCCGAGCAGGCGCGCCGCCTCGACGAGCTCGGAGTCGCGTGGGACCTGACGCCCGGGGTGCCGGCCTTCGCCGCCGCGGCCGCCGCGCTGGGCCGGGAGCTGACCGTCCCCGAGGTGGCCCAGACGGTGATCCTCACCCGCCACGGGCGACGCGCGACGGCGGTGCCCATCGGTGAGGAGTTGAGCGCGCTGGCGGCCCACGGCACCACGCTGGTGATCCACCTCGGGGTTCAGGCGATCGACGAGATCGCGGTGACGCTCGTGCCCGTTTACGGGCACGACTGCCCGGTGGCCGTTGTCGCCCGCGCCAGCCGCCCCGACGAGCTGATCCTGCGCGGGACCCTGGACACGATCTCCGCGCAGGTACAGGCGGCGGGGGTGCAGCGCACGGCGACGATCCTGGTCGGACCGGCGCTCGCTGCCGCGGGATTCACCGACAGCCATCTCTACTCCCAGGCCCGCCGGGAGGCTCGCTCCGGCGCTGGGGTCAGTCGACCCTCGTCCGCCGCAGCAGGTAGGCGTCCATGATCCACCCCTTGCGTGCCCTCGCCTCCCGCCGACGCCGCCGGATCTCCTCTGCCACCTCGGGTAGCGGCCCCGAGACCAGGATCTCGTCCGCGCTTCCCAAGTAGGCCCCCCAGTAGATCTCGAGATCGTCGTCGAGCACGTGCCGAAACGAGCAGTCGGAGTCGAGCATCACCACCACGTCGTCGACCCCGGCGGGAAAGCCCCCGGCCAGACGCCGACCCGTCGTCACCTGTACCGCCCCGCCGACGCGGTTCAGCGGTATGCGATGACGGGCGGTGAGCGCGTGGACACTGCTGATCCCCGGCACCACCTCGTAGTCGAAGCGCACCCTGCCCCGGGCGAGGATCTGCTCGATGATCGCGATCGTGCTGTCGTACAGGGACGGGTCCCCCCAGACCAGGAACGCCCCGCAACCCGCCTCGCCGAGCTCGGCGCCGATCACCCGCTCCCACATCTCGGCGCGGCGTCGGCGCCAGTCCTTGACGGCGCCCCGATAATCCCGCGCGGATCGGTCACGCGGCGGGTCGGGAACCACGACGACTCGGTAGGAGGACGGCGCCACGTAGCGCGCGAGGATCTCCCGCCGCAGCGCCACCAACTCCTCGGTCTCCGCACGGGCAGGGCCCTTGTCGACGACAAAGAAGACCTCGGCCTGCTTCAGCGCCCGGATCGCCTGCATGGTCACATGCTCGGGATCGCCGGCGCCGATCCCGATGATCCACAGCGTGCTCATCGCCGGCGCGAGCGCAGGCAACGATGATCCTGGTCCTCGGTGGCACCGCGGAGGCACGGGAGCTCGCCGGCGCGCTCGATGTCGACGGCATCTCCGTGACCTCCTCGCTGGCCGGGCGCGTGTCCCACCCGCGCCTTCCCGCCGGCGCCGTACACATCGGCGGGTTTGGCGGGCCCGAGTCGCTGGCGCAGTGGCTCACCGAGCACAACACGGTCGCCGTGATCGACGCCACACACCCGTTCGCAGAGCGGATCTCGGCCTCCGCGGCGATCGCCTGCCGGCGCGCAGGCGTGCCGCTGCTGCGGCTCGAGCGGGCGGGCTGGCACGAGCGGACCGGTGACCGCTGGCACTGGGTCGAGGACCTTCACCGAGCCGCCGAGGTCGTGTCCTGGCTCGGCCGCCGCGTGCTGCTGACCACCGGGCGTCAGGGGCTGAGTGCCTTTGCCGGCGTGGAGCGAGCGTGGTTTCTGGTCCGCTGCGTGGAGGCGCCCGACCCACCGCTGCCGCCCCATCATCGGCTGCTCCTTGACCGCGGGCCCTATACGGTGGAGGGCGAGCTGGGGCTGCTCGACGGACACCACATCGACCTCGTCGTGACCAAGAACAGCGGCGGCACCCACACCGAGGCCAAGCTGGAGGCCGCCCGTCGACGAGGCCTGCCGGTGATCGTGGTCAGGCGCCCGCCGCGACCCGAGATGGCGACGGTGACAACGGTGGCGCAAGCGCTGAGCTGGGCGCGCCGGCAGACTCACGCCGGGTAACGCCGCGGGGTGTAGACGCGCGGCCGCGGGCCGCCGGCTGAAACCATGCGCGTGGTCGAGGAGCCGATGATCAGCAGCGTGCGCATGTCCACGGCGTCGACGTTCAGGCGGCCGAGCGTCGTCACCGTCACCGCCTCGTCGTCGCTGCCCACCGCGCGGGCGACCACCACCGGGGTCGCCTCGTTCCGATGACGGCCAAGCACGGCCAGCGCCCGGGTCAGCTGCTCCCGGCGCGCGCGGGAGGCCGGGTTGTAAAGCGCCAGCACCAGGTCCGCGGCACCGGCTGCCTCCAGACGACGCTCGACCACCTCCCAGGGCTTGAGCTGGTCCGAGAGCGAGATCACGCAGAAGTCGTGTCCCAGCGGCGCGCCGACCCGGGCCGCCGCGGCCTGCATCGCCGACACGCCCGGCACCACCCGCACGTCGACGTGCGCGAGCTCGGCGTGCTCATCCAGCGCCTCGATCACCGCCGCCGCCATCGCGAAGATTCCGGGATCGCCGGAGGAGACGACGGCGACCCGCGAGCCGGCGGCAGCCAGCTCCAGCGCGTGGCGGGCTCGCTCGGCCTCGACTCGATTGTCACTGGCGTGCCGGCGCTGCCCGCGGCGCCCGGGCACCCGATCCAGGTAGCTGGCGTAGCCGATCAGCTCCTCGGCGGCACTCAGCTCGGCCTCGGCTTCCGGCGTCAGCCAGGCGGGGCCCGCAGGACCAATCCCGATCACGGCAACGCTGCCGAGCCTGCCGTTGCCGGAAGTCGAAGCGGCGCCAGCCGGAACCAGCACCAGCGACATGTAGGGCACCTCGCCCTGCACCTCGCGCAGCGCCGCCGAGCGCTCCTGGGCCGAGCTGGCGCGCTCGACGTACACGCTCCGCGGCGCGACACCAGCCCGCTCGGCCGCCTCCTGAACCCGAGCGAAGGTCCTCCCGAGCTTGAGCACCACGGCGGCGTCGGTGCTGCGCAAGCGCGCCGCCAGGGTCTCCGGCGCCAGCGTGCCCGGAATCACCGTGAGCACCTCGTCTCGCCGCGCCAGCGGCGTCCCCGTCGACGCCGCCGCGGCGCTGAACGACGTCACCCCGGGGATCACCTCGGTGTGGTAGCGACCGGCCAGCCGCTCGTGCAGATAGATGTAGGAGCCGTAGAAGAACGGATCGCCCTCACACAGCACGGCGACGTCGCGACCGCCGTCGAGCTGCGCCGCCAGCTCGGCGGCGGAGGCGTCGTAGAAGTCCCGCAGCGCGCCCTCGTAGCCATCAGGATGATCGGTCTGCTCGGTGGTCACGGGATAACGCAGCGCGATCTGCAGCTGCGAGGGGCGCAGATACGGCTCGACAACCCGTCGGGCGACGCTGCGGCCGTGGCGGGCGACTGGATAGGCGACCACGGAGCTGGACTCGATCACGCGTCGCGCCTTGATCGTCATCAACTCGGGGTCGCCAGGGCCGACACCGACGCCGAACAACCGCCCGCGGCGGCTCTCTCGCGCGGCGTCTCATTCGGCCTCGCTGGCCAGTGCATTGACGGCGGCAGCGGCGATCGCGCTGCCGCCCCGGCGGCCACGCACCACCAGGTACGCCGGCCCGGCGGGATGCTCGACCAGCGCCTGCTTGGACTCGGCTGCGCCCACGAAGCCGACGGGCACGCCGATCACCGCCGCTGGCTGCCGACCACCGTCGCTCGATCAGCTCCAGCAGCCGGAACAGCGCGGTGGGAGCGTTGCCGATCACCGCCACCGCTCCCTCCAGGTGGTCCCGCCACAGCTCCAGGGCAGCGGCGCTGCGCGTCGTCCCCAGCTTCCGGGCCAGCGCGGGCACCGAAGGATCTCCGAGCGTGCACAGGACCTCGTTGGCGACGGGCAGACGGGCCCGGGTGATCCCGGCGGCGACCATCGCGGTGTCGCACAGGATCGAAGCGCCGTCCTGCAGCGCGGCCGCGGCAGCGGGACCGAAGTTCGCCGAGGCGATCACGTCAGCGGCGAGGTCGACCATCCCGCAGGCGTGGATCATCCGCACGGCCGTGCGAGCCAGGATCGGCTCCAGCCCGTCGAGCTCGGCTTCGGTGCGGATCGTCGCGAACGAGCGACGGTAGATCTCGGCGCCGTCGCGCAGGTACTCGATCACCCGCTATCCCCCGCCAGCAGCTCCACCGCAGCATCGACACCGGCAACCCTCTGCGCTTGCCGTCCGCTTTGGATGCGTAGGTCGGCGGAGGTCGCGGTGACCGTGATCGACTGCCCGGGAGATCGACCACAGCCTCGCTCACACGCCGTCCAGTGCTCGGGGGGATCCCCCGGAACCCGCGCCGCGGCCCGCCGGCCCGCGGCCCCGCGCACGTCGATCCGCGCCTGGGGACAGCAGCCCAGTCCAGCGCAGGCGGTGAGCCCGGTCCAGCCGGAGGCTTCATCGAGCACGAGCCCGAGCCGCTCGAGCCCGTTGGTCATCCCGCCGACGCGTTCGGGGACGATGTCGATGACCGTAACCGTGCGACGGGGGGAGAGGCGGACTTCCGGGGCGATGCTTGCCAGGCCGACGAGGATGGAGACGTCGAGTCGGCCAAGCGGCGCCAGCGCGGTGAGGGCGAACCGGCCGTCCCGCTGGCGCAGGCTGCCCACCCGCAGAGCCCACGCCGGCGGGGTCGCCCGCTGACCCCGTGGCCGCATACGGACCGACGATGATGGGTGAGGCAATCCCAGCTGCCGACCTAGCCCGTGCGCCACCAGCTGGGGACCGCCGGGGAGCTCGGCGATGCGCCAGGCCGTGCTGCCCGCCGCCGCACGGACGTGCAGGAACGCCCGCGCCGCAGCCAGCGCGGCCGCGGCCGCGTCCCGTGCCGGCACCGGCTTGCCCGCCGGCGCTCCGGCGATCAGCAGGGCGAAGCTCCCGGGCGACCGGGCCAGCAGGGTGACGTCCGCGCCCGGCACAAGCGCCAGCCCGCTGCCGTCGTCGACGGCAAACAGGAACCGTCCCGGCAGCGCCGCCAGCTCCGGCGAGGCGCACAGCCCGAGATCCAATGCGCTCACGACCGGGTCGGTGTCGGTGAGGGCCTCGGGATGACGTCCGGGCACCGGGCTGGCGATCACGTTGCGGGCCCGGTCGTGGTCGGGCGACGGCAGCAAGCCCGCGGCACTCAGGTCCTGGCTCAGCTCCTCTCCGGCCTGCGCTTCCAGCCCGCGCAGCTGAAGGTTCCCCCGGGAGGTGAGGTCGACGAGACCGTTGCCCCGGCTTGCGGCGTCGGCCAGAGCCAGCAGCTGCCGGGCGCTGAGACGACCGCCGGGGACCCGGACGCGGGCCAGGCTACCATCCTGAGCCTGGTGAAGGGTGAGCGCGCCGGGGCAGCGGTCAGGTCCGTGACGAGCCGAAGGTGAGCCCAGCCGAGCCGCCATCGCCCGTCAGTCCTCCCTCCCGGCGGCGGGGTCGAACTCCCCCCGGAGTGCCCAGCGATTCTCAAATCGGCCCAGCCGCCAGACCAACAACGCCATCGTCCAGACGACGAGGAACAGCCCGACGACGAGGTAGCCAGCCCGGTTGAGGTCGAAGTCGGCCATGTAGTCGCCAAGCCAGCCATGCAGGTGCAGCCGGCTGGAGAGCAACCCGACGATCTCGATGCCCCCAACCAGGAACGCCACCGCCACTGACAACGCGGTGATGGTGATGTTGTAGTAGATCTTGCGCACCGGCCGTGAGAACGCCCATCCGTAGGCGGCGTTCATCAGCAGTCCATCGGCGCTGTCACACAGCAGCAAGCCGCCCGAGAACAGCAGCGGCAGCGTCAGCACGGCATACCACGGTAGTCCCGCGGTGGCCGCCGCGGCCGTGCCGGCCAGCAGCAGCACCTCGGTGGCGGTGTCGAACCCGATGCCGAACACGAAGCCGACGAAGAACAGCTGCCAGGTGTGGTCGACCGAACGGATCAGACGCCCGAAGAAGCGGTACATCAACCCTCGCGCCTGGAGCTGGTCCTCCAGCTGCTGCTCGTCGTAGGCGCCTCGTCGCATGTCCCGGAACACGCGCACGATCCCGACCAGTACCAGCAGGTTGAGGGCGGCGATCACGAGCAGAAACGTTCCCGACAGCGCGGTGCCGACCACCCCGCCGGCGGTGGCGAATCCGGAGCTGGGTCTGACCACGGCGGTGAACACCGAGCGGGCGGCAACGGTGATGCCGACGCCGACCACCACGACCACGCTCGAGTGACCGAGGGCGAAGAAGAACCCGCTGCCCAGCGGGCGCCCGCCCTCGGCCATCAGCTTCCGCGTCGAATTGTCGATCGCCGCGATGTGGTCGGCATCGAACGCGTGTCGCAGTCCCAGCGTCCACGCCGTCACCGCGACCCCCAGCCCGACGCCCAGCCCCCGGTAGCGCAGATGATGGGGCAGGACCTCGAGCGCGAAGATACCCCAAGCGACCCCGTTGACCCCCAGGATCACCGTCAGCATCGCGGCCACCCGCGCCCGCTCGGCCCGCGTGAACGACCGCCAGGCCAACCCGATGCGCCTGCCTGTGCTCGCCACGTGATCCTCCGTTGAAGCCGAGCGGAAGACGGAGCCGGCGCCGGAGGCGCACGAACCGCCCTTCGTCCGAGGACTGGATTCGTCGACGCAGGACTAGGCGACCGGGCTCGCCCTCAGCGGGCATCACCGTTGCGGGACAGCGCCGGGATCTCACCGGACTTCGCTGCGCTCTGCGTCACCCCGGCAGCTGCCGGCGCACCGGCCAGGCTATGGATCCGGGCACAGCCTGTCAAGACGGGCTAAGAGGTCACGGCCGGGCGCGCGGGCGATCAGCAGCAGCGTGTGACCGAAGCGAGCTGCGCGGCGCCGCGATCCGAGCCGATCGAGCGGCCGGAGGGCTCGCTGGAGGGGCTCGGGCAGGCGCCGCCAGGCGTAGGTGACGGCATGCAGCTCGGGCGTCAGCCCGGCGGCCCGCGCCTGCGCGAGCAGCCGCAGCGGCGACAGCGGGATGTCATCGGGCGTGCCGTGCACCTTGACCGCCAGTCCGATCCGGTTGGCCGCGGTCAGGCCAATGCCCACTGGATGCCAGGCGCCGGGCTCGATCGCCACCAATGCTCCTCCCGGACGCAGCAGACGTGCCGCCTCGGCGAAGCAGTGATGCAGCGGCCCCTGGAAGGCGATGTGGTGCAGCACCAGCCGGTAGAGCACGACGTCGAACGAGCACGCTGGCAGCCCCAGCCGGCCGGCGTATCCAACCTGCGCCGCGTCGGCCCGTCCGCTCTCGATCAACCCCGTCACGCGCTGCGGATCGGCGTCGACCGCAGTGATCCGGAAGGCGGGCGCGGGGAACAGATGACGGCCGGGATGCCAGCCGGCACCCACCGACAGCACTTCGCCCCCGCTGAGCCCGAGGCTCGAAGTCACCAGCTGCCGCTCGCGCTCCATCATGCGCCGGTAGTGGGCCTCCAGGGTCGAGCGCGGCGTGAGCCGATCGAGCAGGTTGTCCTCGTCGTAGGGCTCGCAGCCCGGCGGCGGCACTGGCGCTGGGTCCGCGACCACGCGCGGGCAGTCTAGAAGGTGGCACCACCTACACTGGCCGCGTGAGCTGGCACGTCCAGGCGCGGCGCCTCGCGCAAGCGAGCGGCCTCGACCCGCGCTACCTGCGCCGCCTGCGCTGGATCCGCAAAGCGCGCCTTGCTGGTCGTGCTCAGGCTCCCGCCACGGTGAGGATCAAGTACGTGCTCGCCGATCCCGAGCCCGACAACTTCACCTACGAGCTGGCCAACGAGCGGGAACTGGTGGATTGGGTGGCCAAGGTCGCTCAGTGCGCGCGCAATCAGGCTCACGCCCTGGTCAGCGAGCCCCACCGCGACCCCGAGCTCGCTGACCGCTTGCGGGGAGCGACCGCCGGGCACTGGTGGTGGAGCAAGGCTGCGCCGCCGTTCGGCAAGCGCGTGGCCTGGTACGCACTGGCGAGGCTCCGCAAGCCGGCCCTGGTGATCGAGACCGGGGTTCACGATGGCCTTGGCTCGCTGCTGCTGCTCAGAGCCCTGGAGCGAAACTGCGCCGACGGCACTAACGGCAAGCTGGTCTCCTTTGACATCAACCCGCGCACCGGCTGGCTCGTCGGGAGCCATCCCCTGTGGGACCTGCGGATCGAGTCGACCCGGACTGGCCTCCCGTCGCTGCTGCGAACCTCGGCCCCGGTCGGGATCTTCATCCACGACAGCTCCCACACCTACGAGAACGAACGCCGCGAGCTCGTCGCGGCCGCGTCTCGCCTGGCCGAGAACGGGATTCTCCTCAGCGACAACGCGCACGCCACCCGCGCCCTGGCGGATACGTGCACGCAGTTCGGCTTGGACTATCTCGACTTCCACGAGCGTCCCCACGGCCACTTCTACGGCGGCGGGACCATGGCCGCCGGTCGCGCTCCGGCGATTGTCGGTTAGGCGCGCCCGGACGAGGATGCCATCCGGCATACACGAGAGGGTCCGCAGCATCTGCGAGCAGACGTTGGGCCAGAACTGGCGCGAGGGTGTCCATCGCGACGATGGAGTCGCGTTCGCCTACACCTGCCCCAGTCCCGGCCACTACCCCTGGCAGTGGTACTGGGACTCGTGCTTTACCGCGATCGCCTGGCGTCGGCTGGACGCCACACGCTCCCGCCGGGAGCTGGAGTCGCTGCTCGCCGCCGAGCGTGAGGACGGCTTCATCGGCCACACCATCTTCTGGAACACGCCGCTGACCGGAGCGCGCCGCTTCACCTACAACGTGACCTCGACCCGAGCGCGGATGACCTCCACGATCCAGCCCCCGGTGCTGGCCTGGGCATGGCGGATCGCCGTCGGCGACCCCCGGCAGGTGCCGGCGATCGTCCGCCACCACGAGTGGCTGCAGAGCAATCGTGACCTCGACGGTGATGGGCTGATTTGGATCCTTCAGCCCGACGAGTCCGGCCTCGACGCCTCGCCCCAGTTCGACGCGGTCTGGGGTCGCGAGGCCCATGGTCTGCCCGGCTATGTGCGCCTGGTCCGTCGCAACCGCTCGCATGACTTCGACCTGCGCCGGGTCGCGGCTGCCGGCGGTCAGGTCTGCTGCGAGGTGATGACCAACGTGATGCTGTCGCTCAGCCGCAGCGCGCTCGGGCTGCCGTCGCTTACCACGACGATGCTCGAGCGCATGTACGACGAGCGGAGCGGGCTGTTCTGGCCGCTGGCCCGGCCCGCCTTGCGGAGAGAGCCGGCGCTGACTTGGAGCGCGCTCTCGCCGCTGGCGCTGCCCGACCTGCCCGCGGAGATCGGCCATCGCCTGGTGGGCGAGCACCTGCTGAACCCGGATCAGTTCTGGCTGCCGGTCCCGCCGCCGTCGGTCGCGGCCGGCGATCCGTCGTTCTCCACCCGGGATCACGCCCCGCTCAGGCCCAAGCGCTACTGGCGCGGACCGAGCTGGATCAACGCGGCCTGGCTGCTGTGGCTGGGGCTGGTGCGGCTGGGATACCACCGCGAGGCCGATCAGCTGAGCACACGAGTGGCCTCGGTGATCGCCCGGGAGGGGCTGCGGGAGTACTACCACCCCTACAGCGGCGTGGGGATGGGTGCGGTCGACTTCGGTTGGTCGGCGCTGGCGCTGGAGCTGATCGACCCCGACCCGGAGGCGGGCTCGAGCTACCTGCCGGGATAGCTAGGCCCCCCTGGGCCTACCCCTGGTAAAGGAGTCCGCAGGGGCCCCGCGCCCCCAGGGAAAGCAAAACGGCCGGCACGATCTCCGTACCGGCCGTTAGCCAGAAGCCGAGCCTGCCCGCCCTCCGGAGAGAGCGGGCAGGGAATCGGAACTAGTGCTTCGTCTTGTGCTGCTGCTGTGCCAGCACGTGGCGCAGATACGCAGCAGTCAGGCGCTTGTGCGACTTGACATTGCCGGCATGCAGGTGCGTGAAGGCGGCCGTTGCCGCAGGCGACACGATCTGCTGCAGGTTGCCGTAGCCCAGCGTCGGGTTTCCGGCTCCGTTGGCGCCGTTGGCGAAGGCACTACCACCAATCGCCGCAAACGTCGGGTTCAGGAACCCGTCGGAGCCCTGGATCTCCAGCGCGGAGGCGTTACCGACCTGCACCGCCGGGGACGGGAATCCGAGGTACACCGTATACGGGGCGGGGTTAGTCGTCCCGTTGGCCAGTGGACACGGATATCCGGCCGTGGTGGCAGGACAGCTACTGATCGTGGTCGCGGCCGCGATCGCGTTGCCGTTGCTGTCCACCAGCACGTACCTTGCCGGTGTCGAGGCGAACACGCGCTGGTCGAACAGCACCGAGGCGGTGTTCGTCTGGGTGTCGAAGGTCACCCGGAACGCGTCCGGGGCCGTCGAGAATCCAGTCGCGAATGCGCCGGTGTTACCACCGATCGGCGCCGAACCCGTGTTGTTCGGGTTCAGTGTCGTGGAGCTCACCACGGCACAGTTCGGCAGCGGTGCGCCGATGGCACCCAGCGCCACGCACAGGCCGGGGATCGGGAGTGTACCATTTCGCAACCGCCGGTCCCGTGACTCCAGCCTTGACGAGGTACTCGTCGAACTGGTTGGCCACCGGGAAGATGGCCCGCACCGTCGTGCTGCCGTTGATCGGCAGCGCCCCGGTCAGACCGGCGCCAAACGGAAGCGCGCCGGTGAGGCTCCCGCTCGGCTCATAGACCGCGGCGGGATGCACGAAGGATCCGTCCGACAGGTAGGCGTAGAAGTGGCTCGTGACCGCAGTCAGGAGCGCCTGCGTCGTCGTGGTCGCCAACGGGAGGTTCACACCCTCGTTGAACGTGTAGTCGACGACGAGGCACGACGTGGTGCCGGTAGTACCGCAGGAAATGCCGGTGCCACCGAAGCCCGTGCCGAGAACCGAACCGAGGACACCGGGGATGAACAACCCACCCGTGCCGTTCCCGGGCTGACGGCTCTCAACCGCCGAGACCAGGGTCGGAATCCCCGAGGTGACGCCGGAGCTGCCCGGCAGCGCCTGGCTGTCGAACGTGCCCGGAGTGTGCTCGACCGTCTGGGACTGCACCGCACCCGCCATCGAGTAGGCGCGAACCCCGGTGGTCACCAACGGGGTAACCGTCAGGGCGGGACCCGAGGTCCCGACCGGGAACTGCGCGATCACGGTCTTCGGATCGGTCGTGCTGATCGAAGCCGTGTTCGAAGGAATGTCAGTGCCATTGGCGGTCACGAAATGGAAACCACCGGTACCGACAATCGCGTTCGGGTTGACGTTCTGATCGTAGGTGAACGCGATCGACTGCGCGGACGATGACACGACGGATACGCCGGTCAGGTCAGGGGCGGTGGTCAGTCCGCGGGTTCCGTTGTTGCTGACGGAGCCGGTGAGCGCGGTCGAGTCGGCCCGGTTCCCCTGGTTCCCGGAAGCGCGAACGGCACCCTCGGCGACCTGGCCGAAGCTGTGCTGCTCGATGTTGTTGACGCTGCCGGTGAGCGACGTCGGGAACGTCACGTTGACGCAGTCCGGGCTGCCGCTGACGACGGCGTCGGTCGAGTTCAGGAAGGCATCGGCACGATACCCACCCAGAGTGAAGCCACCAACATTGGGAACGCTGATGATCGCCTTGTCAAAGCAGAACTGCGCGGTCGTGGCACCTGTCAGCGTGACGCTGCGCAGGTCGGGACGGGATGTAGTGGTCAGCGGGTTTGCACCCGCCAGCGCCGCTTGGGCGGCTCCCGCTCCCACGAGCGGAATCGCCGCGGCTACCAACCCCGCGGCAAGACGCACAGATGCGCGTCTAAATGGATACGACATGCGATAAACCCCTTTCATAGGTTTCCCAACGTTGTTTGCTACAGCGTCAGCCCGTCTCCACGAAGAGCGTCCCCGAGCAGAACCGCCAGCCGGGCCGACTTCTATCACAAGAACCCGGAGGAGATGCAACTTCGCGGTCAGGACGGGATGCCGGGTCTTGGGCGCCGGAGATAGACGACAAGAGATGGTATTTCGCCCAAGCCCAGGCGTTGTTAAGCGCGAAGGGCAAAACTGTACGGGAATTCGTGACCACGCGCGACAGAATCGCATTGGAGACGGACAGAATGGCTTTCAAGACGCTCATAACCACGCTCTTAGCGGTCTTTTTCGCCGCCTTTGCCCCCGTATCTTTCGCCGCGGAGCCGCCAGGACCTTTGACTCCGGCCGCGCTGCACTCAGCTTACGGCCTCCCCCGGACCGCTTCCCGCGCCCAGACGGTGGCGGTCATCGTCGCCTATGACGATCCCACATTGGGGCGGGATCTTCAGACCTTCGGCACGCAGTTCTCGCTCCCCGCCTGCACCGAGGCCAGCGGCTGTCTGCGCCGGGTCAACCAGCGCGGCCAGGCCTCACCACTGCCGCCGCCGGATCCCACCGGCGGCAACTGGACCACGGAGGCGGCACTGGGCACGCAGACCGTCCACGGGATCTGTCAGAACTGCCATCTGCTGGTCGTCGAGGCCGATTCGGAGGCCAAGGCGGACCTCGCCGCCGCGGTGGACACGGCCGTGAGGCTGGGAGCGCGGGAGATAGCCACCAGCTACATCTTTTCCGAGAGCCTGCTCGACGGCCAGTACGCGCCAGACTACGACCACCCCGGGGTTGTCATCACCGCGGCCAGCGGCGACACCGGGTTTGCCTTCGGCACCAACGTCCCCGCCTCCTACCCCGGCGTGGTGGCCGTCGGGGGGACGACGCTGCGGCTCGGTCGGACAGGGCAGCGGGCCGGCGAGACCGTGTGGAAGAGCTCCGACGGGGTTGGCGCCAGCGGGTGCAGTCTGTTCACCGCCGCTCCGTCCTGGCAGGCCGCCTATGCCCAGCAGGCGGGCTGCGCCGGCAAGCGCGCCGTCGCCGACGTCGCCGCCGCCGCGGGCCCGGGAGCTCCTCTTTATAGCTCCACGCCCCTGACCGCGAGCGGCGAGAAGGGCTGGTTCGAGGCCGACGGCACGAGTCTCTCCTCGCCGATCATCGCCGGTACGTTCGCGCTCGCCGGCGGGATCGGCCCGGGTCAGTCGGCGGCCGCGATCCTCTACTCCCACCTGAGCACGCCGGGAGCATTTCACGACATCGCTACCGGCGCCAACGGCAGCTGCTCGGGGGCGGCGATCTGCCAGGTGCGTCACGGCTACGACGGCCCCACGGGCGTCGGCACCCCGAACGGTCTCGCTGGCTTTCTCAGTGGGTCGGCGTCATCGCCCAGGGCCAAGCTCGTGGGCGGGACGGCGTTCGTGTTTCCGTCCCATGTCAGCGAGATCGTTCTCGGCTGTGCCGGCAGAGTCGCCTGTCGCGGCAGTTTGACTCTGGTCGCCGGCAGGACCCTTCTGGCCCCCCAGCAATCGTTCACCATCGCTGCTGAGGGTGGCGCCGTGGTGCGACCGGTACTCAATCGCGCGAGCGTGCAACTGCTGGAACGTGCCTCGCACCTCCGTCTCAAGGTCACGTTGAAGATCCAGGGCAGTGGTTTCCGGTCAACGAGCACGCCGCTGACCCTCGTCGGCCTGGCTCGCCTCACCGGCGGGCTGGTCACTGGCGACACCGCGTTCGTTTCCTCCACCGGCGTCGTCGGCCTGCCCGTTGCCTGTCTGGCCTCACGCGCGTGTAACGGAGGCGCCTCGCTCGAGAGCGGCCGGACGATCGTCGCCCGCAGTCACCAGGTGACCGTTGCCGCCAAGAACGCGAGCATCGTCCCGCTCTCGCTCACCGTGGCCGGCCTCAGATTGTTCGCCGGGCGTGACGAGCTGTCGGTACGGCTGGTCCTGGGGCAATCCGGGGCCAAGCCCGCCGCGAGCACCCTGCACTTGGTGGGCTTGACGTGATCCCAACTGACCTGCCTTTGCGCTACGGTGCTCGCGAGATCGTGCCCGTTAGCCCCACGCGATGAACCCCAGACGAACCGCAATCCTGCTCATGGCGCTGCTGGCCACCGGAAGCCTGGCGATGGGCGCGGCCGCGCGCACTCCGCCGCGCCCCGCCCCGCGGCCGCGCCCTGGACCGCCCGCCTCCCTCGACCGGAGCTTCGGGTCCCGGGGCGTGGTGGCGCTGGGGCAGGGATACCAGCTCTTTGGCGTGGCCACTCAGCGCGACGGCAAGATCGTCGTCACCGGCGATTTGAAGTCGCGCTCCAGCGTGCGGCTGGTGGTCGCGCGGCTGACCTCAGCCGGTCGGTTGGACCGCAGCTTCAACCGCGGCCGGGTACTGCTCGGACCGAAGTTGGGGACCGGAAACTCGATCGGGCAGGCGGTCGCGGTCCAGCGCGACGGCAAGATCGTGGTCGCCGGTGTGCTCACCGACCCGAGCGGAACCGAGCAGGGCGGGATGCTCGTCGAGCGCTTCACCGCCTCCGGGGGGCCTGACCGGAGGTTTGCCAGCGGCGGCACGGCGACCGTGCTTGGAGGAACCAAGAACGGTGGCGCCGCGTTTGCTCTGACCCTGCAGCCCGACGGCAGGATCATCGTCGCCGGCAGCGGGCTTGGCAGCGACGGGTTGACCCGCATCGCGCTCGCCCGGCTGAACGCAGGTGGTGGGCTCGACAGGAGCTTCGGCGCCGGCGGCGTCCGCGTGGCCCAGGGTGCGCAGGACCTCGGCCGCATCGGCGTGGCCGCGGCGGTGGGGCTGCAGCCTGGCGGCAAGATCGTCGTGGCCGGCTCCGTGCGGCCGAACCTGCAGAACTCGAATGCCCTCGTCGCCCGCTTCACCTCGACAGGCAATCTGGATCGGAGCTTTGGATCGGGTGGGAGCTTTGTCGTCCCCGCGAACGTCCTCGGCGGCGGCGCTGCCGTGTTTCAGGCGCTTGCCGTAGGTGGCGACGGCAGCATCGCCGCCGGCGGGGCGGCGACGTCAGGAGGGATGACGCCCGCCTACGCGCTGGCCGCGCGCTTGGGGAGCAACGGTCGGCCAATCGGCTCCTTTGGCCGCGGCGGGGTTGTCTCCCTGGCCTCCCTTCGCGGATCGGTCGCGCCCAGTCCGATCCCCGGCGCCAACGGCGTAGCCATAGCCCGCGGCGGCGTCGTGGTGCTGGCCGGATACTTTGTCGACTCAGGACAGAGCCAGGTGGCGCTGTGGTCGCTGAACCCGCGGGGATCAATCGTGAGCTCGGGCACAACCCGCACCGTCCTGAGCAAGACCCTCGCCTCGGGAGGCGCCAACGCAGTGGCGATCGACGCCAACGGGCGAATCGTGGTCGCCGGCACGAGCAACAACTTCGTTGCCTTCAATGGCCTCGTGCTGCGCTACAGCGGCTTCGGCCGCTAGCCTTCCCCTCTCGATGGCGAGCAGCACGGACGTCTGGCTTGCGAGACCCTGCGGCGCCGGCTCCTTCACCCCAGCCCGACAGCCGCTGAGATGAGGAAGTCATGTCCGCTCGTCGTGCTGTTGACCACGGCGATGCTGGCGCTCCTCGCCGCTCCCGCTGGTGCGGCCGCTCCCGGAGGTCTTGATCCGACCTTCGGATCGCTGGGCACCGGCGTCACGTCCCTGGGCACCGGTACCGAGCTGAACGGCGTCGCGGTGCAGCCCGACGGCCAGGTGGTCGCCGTCGGCGACGCAGGACCGTCGCTGCTGGTGGCGCGTTTCAGCGCCAGCGGCGCATTGGAGGCCACGTTTGCCGCCGGTTCCGGAGTGGGCCGCGCGATCGTGATCCAGCCCGACGGCAAGATCGTCGTCGCCGGCAACGACAGCAGCGGCATGTTGATCGAGCGGTTCAATCCCAGTGGCAGTCTCGATGCCGGGTTCGGGGTCGCCGGCGTTGTTCACGCAGCCCCCCAGGGTCGGGCCAACGCGCTCGCGCTGGGTCCCGGCGGCACGATCATCGCCGCCGGTCAGGTGCCGGGAGGCGACTCGTTCCTGCGCATCGCGCTGGTCCGCTTGCTTGCCAACGGCAGTCCTGATACCAGCATCGGCCCCGGCGGCCTCGACGTTGTCGACCTGGGTAAGGATTCGGTGGCCAAGGGCGTTGCCGTGCAGGCCGATGGGAAGATCGTGCTGGCCGGCTCGCAGGGGCCGGGTACCCAGCAGGTACTGAACGCGCTCGTGGCCCGAGTGAACGCCAGCGGCAGCCTCGACAAGAGCTTCGGCGGCGCGTTGACGGGCGTCTTCTCCTCGTATCCGCAAGATGGCGGTGGCGCGGTGACGCTCAATGCCGTCGCGCTCGATCCCGCCGGCGGCATCGACGTCGGGGGCGGCGGCACCGGGCTCGGCCCACCGCATGCGTTGTTCCTGCGCCTGACCTGCGCCGGGACGCTCGACACGAGCTTCGCCGGCACGGGTCAGGCGCTGACTCCCTCCGGAAATACCTTCATCATCAACCCGATTGGCGTGAACGGGATCGCCGTGGCCGCCGGGGGCCAAATCGTCGGCGCCGGTCAGTTTCAAGACTCGGGGCTGAGCTCCGCGGCGCTGTGGGGCTTTGGCCCCAACGGGTCTGCAAGCGTGGCCACTCGAGCCCCATCCAACGGCGCGCGGGCCGCGGCGCTGGTCATCGACTCCGCGGGTGACGCGATCGCCGCCGGGACGACCACGCCACCGGGGTTCCCGTCGAGCGGCTTCGTCGCCCGATACATCGGCTTCGGAGTACCCACCTCGGGCGGCACTCCGTGCGGTGGCAATCCCGCCCCGCCGCCCCCACCGCAGCCGGCAGTCACGACGCCGCCTCCTCCGCCGGTGGCGCCGAGTGTGGCCACCGGGTCGGCCGCGGTTGTGAGCGCGACCAGCGTGGTCCTCTCCGGCTCAGTGAACCCAAACGGCCAAGCTACCTCCTATCGCTTCAACTACGGTCCGAGCGTCGCATACGGCTCCCTCACCTCAGTGAGCTCGGCGGGCGCCGGAACGGCGCTGAGCACCGTGTCAGCGCGGATCAACGGCCTCAAGCCAGGGACGACCTACCACTACCGCCTGGCCGCCATCAACACGGCAGGAGCGGTTTTTGGTGCCGACCGGACGTTCCGGACCCTCCGGCTGGCCCGGCCGTCGATCTCCCGAACCGCCCAGTCCAATCGGGCGTGGGGAGAGACCAGGTCCCGCGGCCACAAGCGCCCGCTCGGCACGACGTTCTCGTTCACGCTCAACGAATCCGCCCGCGTCACCCTCGCCTTCACCCAGCAGGTGGGGGGGCGAAGGGTCCGCGGCAGGTGCGTCGCGCAGACCAAGAAGAACCGCGGTCGACGACTCTGTCGGCGCACGGTGACCAGGGGCAGGCTGGCCATTAACGGGCACGCGGGCAGGAACCGAGTCTTCTTCCGTGGGCGCATCTCCCGCTTGCATCAGCTGCGGCCGGGCCGGTATACGCTCGTGATCACCGCCACCAACGTCGCCGACCAGCGGTCGAGGCAGCAAACGGTCACCTTCACGATCTTGAGCTGAGTCGTCCTTGAGTGCGGCGAGGTGGCGTTCAGCCTCGAGCTCAAGGGCCTCCGCGCGGGATGGCGGAGATCGTGGGTAACCTCCCTTCCGGTACGCGTCGTAGGAATCCCCTCGCGCTGCGCCGGGCACCCAGTCATGCGCTCACGCCTTGTCGTCACTCCCCTCCAATACCGCCGCGTCGCCTACTTCACGCTCGCTGCCCTGACCCTGATCGTGCTCACCGGCGCGGCGGTGCGGTTGACCGGCTCGGGTCTCGGCTGCCCAGACTGGCCCAAGTGCTACGGCAAGGCGCTGCCCCCGCTCTCGACCCACGCGCTGATCGAGTTCGGCAACCGCACGCTATCGGGAATCGTCGGCGTGATGACGGTGGCGGCGGCGGTCCTGGCGTTTACGCGTCGCCCGTTCCGGAGGGATCTCGCGGTGCTGGCGCTGACGCTGCCATTGGGCGTGGTGGCCCAGGCGGTGCTGGGAGGGTTCACCGTGCGTGAGCATCTGGCCCCCGGATTCGTGATGGCCCACTTTGTCCTGTCGATGATCATCCTCGTGGGGGCGGTGGCGCTGGCGTGGCGGGCGCGCTCGGAGCCTGGCTTGCGCTCCCGCGCCCGCGACCGCCTATCGGTGTGGTCGGTGCGGGCGCTGGCGCCGCTGGGGGCACTGACGATCTTCGCCGGTACCGCCGCCACCGCCGCCGGCCCGCATGCCGGTGGATCCCCCGGCCAGCGGATCCACCGGCTGCACTTCAGGGGAGCGGGAACGCTGCAGTGGGTGATCCATCGCCACGCTACGATCGCCGCCATATTCGGCGTGGCCGTGATCGCCGCGTGGCTGCTTCACCGCCGCCGCGGCGCGGCGGAGGATGTGCTCGAGCCACTGACCGTGCTCGGTGTGCTGCTGGCGGCCCAGGGACTGGTGGGGAGCGTGCAATACGAGCTCCGGCTGCCCAGCGACATGGTCTGGGTTCACGTCGCGCTGGCGACCCTGACCTGGCTCACCGTGCTGTGGTCGTTTGCGGCCGCCGGTCGGGTCAGGCCGTCGGGGCGGCCGCTGATGGCACTCGACGCTGACGCCGCGGCGTCAACCGCCGAGCGTGAGCCGACACTCGCTGCGCGATGAGCATCGACCGGTCATCGGCCCCGTTTGCGCAACCGGGCGTCCGCGATGCGGAGATGTCGCTGACCATCCTCGTCGTCGACGACGAGTCCGACCTGCGGGAGATGCTCACCCGCTCGTTCTCACGCGAGGGTCACCGGGTGATGGCTGTCGCCGACGGGCGAGCGGCGATCGATCGGGCCAGCACCGATCATTTCGACATCGTGCTGCTCGACGTCGCCCTCGGCCCTGGTCCGGACGGCTACGAGGTCTGCCGGACGCTGCGTGGTCGGCGCAACGTGGTGCCGATCATCATGCTCACTGCGCTGGAGTCCGAGGCCGACGCGGTGCTGGGCCTGGAGGCGGGTGCCGATGACTACGTCACCAAGCCGTTCGGGCTGGCCGAGCTACGCAGCCGTATTCGCGCGGTGCTGCGGCGGGCGGGAACGCGAGCGATGGGCGACGAGGTGCTCGTCGTCGGGCCGATCGCCCTGGATCGAGCCCAGCGGGAAGTGATGGTCCAGGGGCAGCCGGTGCGGCTGACCTTCTCCGAATTCGAGCTGCTGGACGCGTTGATGGCCGACCCCGGTCGCCTGCTCAATCGCCAGGAGCTGCTACGAGCGATCTGGGGCGACAGCGCCTACCGCGACCCTCGGGCGATCGACGTCCACATCCGTCACCTGCGTGAGAAGCTCGAGCCCGAACCAGAGAAGCCGCGCTACATCCTCACCGTCCGCGGCGCCGGCTACCGGCTGCGGGGGCCCTAGTGCGACGGGCGCGACCGCGGCGTGGCGCCCTCGGTCTGCGCGGTCGGATCGTCGGTGTCGTCCTGGTCACCGCGGTGGCGACCCTCGTGGTTGCTGCGGTGGCGCTGCTCGGACCGCTGGAGAACGAGCTCCGCACCGCGGCCCTGCAGACGCTGGTCAAGGAACTCGGCAAGGATCCGACCCAGCCGTTCAAGCGCCTTCACCTGACCGATCTGACCCTGGTTGCCACCGCGCCCAAGGCCCGCGCCACGGCGGACAGCCTGCGGACCGAGCAGCGAGTGCTGGCCACTCGGATCGGCGCCGGCACGCTGGTGCGGGTGCTCGGCTACCCCGGTGTCGCCGGTCACGGCGAGCTGCTGCTGCCGTCGCTGCCGGCCGAGTCGGACACCGATCTGGATCAGTACGACGATGCGGCCACGGCGTTTCGCACCCATCGCAGGATCCAGAGCTTCGGCGTGATCGACGGCACCGAGTTCGCCCGCGTCGCGCAGCCGTTCAAGAGCGACGGCTTGCCATTCGTGCTCGCGGTGCGCCGGCCCGCCGGGGAGATCAGCGAGGCCGCGCACGTGGTCCGCACGGCGTTCATCACCGCTGCGCTGGCCGGACTGGCGTTGACGATCCTGCTCGGCATCCCGCTCTCGGCCCGACTCGTGCGCCGCCTGCGCCGGTTGCGTCTGGCCGCCCTGGAGCTGGCCGGCGCAGGTCCCGGAGTCGAGGTCCCGGTCGACCGGGCTCGTGACGAAGTCGGCGACCTGGCGCGCACGTTCGCGATCATGCAGGAGCGCCTTCAGCATCAGGAGCAGGCCCGCCGGGCGTTCGTGGCCACCGCGTCTCATGAGCTGCGCACCCCGCTGACCTCACTGGACGGGATGCTCGAGCTGCTCGACGAGGACCTGCGCAACGACACCCCGGACATCGAGGATGCACGCCTGCTGCTGGAGCGAGCGCGGGCCCAGTCGCGCCGGCTGGCGCGGCTGGCGGCAGACCTGCTCGATCTCAGCCGGATCGACGCCGAGGTGCAGCTGCGCTCGGAGCCGGTCGAGCTGGGGGAGCTGGGCCGCGCGGTGCTGGCGGAATTCGAGCTGGTCACCGCCGAGCGCGGGATCGCGACCGCGCTCGAGGATGGCCCAGGCCAGGTGTGGGCCCTGGGCGATCCCGGCAGCGTCGCCCGGATCCTGAGAATCCTGGTCGACAACGCGGTCAGGGTCAGCTCCCGCGGATCTGAGATCCGAGTTGAGCTGAGGGCAGCGCCCGAGTCGTTGATGCGGGTCCGTGACCAGGGGCCGGGCGTACCCTCCGAGGAGCGGGAATTGATCTTCGAGCGCTTCCACCGGGGGCGGGACCGGACGGGTCAGGCTGGGTTCGGGCTCGGGCTGGCGATCGGACGTGAGCTCGCCGAGAGGATGGGTGGAAGCCTGGTACTGGAAGAGCGACCGGGCCCCGGCGCCTCGTTCGCGCTGAGCCTCCCGCGCGCACGGGCAGCCGAGGAGGACCCTGTCGTAGTCGCGTAGCTGACAGCATCACCGCGCATGGACGAACGCTTGATGAAGGCGATGCTCGACGTCGACGAGCACCATTGGTGGTATCGCGGTCGACGGGAGATCATCCGCTCCGAGCTGGGGCGACTGGTACTCCCCGCACCGGCCGAGGTGCTGGATGCCGGGTGCGGCTCGGGCCGGACGTTGGAGCAGCTTCGAGGGCTGGGGCGAGTATCGGGAATCGAGTTGAACCTGGAAGCCGCCGCGCTCGCGCGGGGACGCGGGGACTTCGATGTCCGCGTAGGACGGCTGGAAGCGCTTCCCTGGGAGCCGGAGACGTTCGATCTCATCACCTGTCTGGACGTGATCGAGCACACGCCAGATGACCGCGAGACACTTCGGGAGCTGCGCCGGGTGAGCAAGCCCGGTGGGTGGCTGCTGGTGACGGTTCCCGCCTACCAGGCGCTGTGGTCCCTGCACGATGAGGCCAACCACCACTTTCGCCGCTATGGCCGCGCGTCGCTGCGGGCGGCCGCGGTTCAGTCCGGTTGGGAGCCCCGGCGGATGACCTCGTTCAACAGCCTGCTGCTCGCCCCGGCCGCCGTCGTTCGCCTGGCCCAGCGCCGCCGGCAGACGACTCCGGAGTACACGCCCGAGCTCAAGCTGGGGCCGGCGTGGCTCAACGGCCTGCTCGAGCTGCCGATGCGACTGGAGGCCCGATGGCTGGGCCGGGGCCGGACGCTCGCGGCGGGGTTGTCGCTGCTGGCAGTGCTGCGCAACCCGGCTTGATGCTCCCAGCGCTGCCCAACCTCACCTGATGCTCGCACTGGCGGCGATCTTCGGGGTCTCCAGCAAGCTGGGCTACGTTCTGCCGGCGATCATCGGACTCGAGTCGATGGGGGTGCCCTCGCCAGGGGAGACCGCCCTGTTGCTGGCGGCGGTGCTGGCGAGTCAGCACAAGCTTCAGATCTGGCTCGTGCTGCTGATCGGGATCGCCTCGGCGATCGTCGGCGACAACATCGGCTACGTGCTCGGGCGCACGATCGGCCGGGAGGTGCTGGAGGCGCCGGGACCTTTCCATCGCCACCGCGTGCGCGCGATCGCCGCCGGGGATCGGTTCTACGACCGGCACGGCAACAAGGCGGTCTTCTTCGGCCGTTGGATCGCGCTGGTGCGCGTGGCCGCGGCTTGGCTTGCCGGCATCAATCACATGCCCATCCGTGAGTTCTTCCTCTGGAACGCACTGGGCGCGATCAGCTGGGGGATGACGTTCGGGCTCGCCGGGTACTTCGGCGGCCACGCCGCCGCCCACGTGGTCACCGAGGTCGGTGTCTACGGTGCGATCGCCTTGGCGGTAGCGCTCGTGGTGCTGCTGGTCCTGGCACGGACGCGGCGCCGCCGACGCCAGCATCCTGTCGACTGAGATGGAGAGGTTCCCGGACAGCGCAACCCATCGAGCCCGCACCGGCTTCAGCACCCCGCGCTCGCGGGCGTGTCTTCTCGTGCGCAAATCGTGGCCGCGTTCGCGTGGCGCCGTACTCGTAACCGGCGTGTTTGCCGGTGGCGTCATGCTTCGCGTCCTGTTCATGGTCGCCTACCGTCCGGCGCTGCTGGGCATTCCGGACTCGGGGACATACATCGAGTCCGCTCATCGCAACCTCTTTCTCGACCCTGTCCACCCCGCTGGATACGCGCTGTTCCTACGCGTGCTCCACGTCATCGATGCTCACCTATCGGCGACCATCGCTGTTCAGCACCTGCTCGGGCTCTTGACCGCGGTCGTGCTGTTCAAGCTTGTGCGTCGGGCGACCGCCAACACCCTTGCCGGGGTCATTCCTGCGATCGCCGTGATGTTCAACGGCTTGCAGCTGTTCGTCGAGCATTCTCCGCTCTCGGATCCGCTGTTCGTTCTCCTGGTGGCCCTGGTATTGCTGGTGGCCATCCAAGCGCGTGACGGTCGGCCGTGGACGCTAGCGGCCTTGGGAGTGCTGGTGGGCGCCTCCGTGATGGTGCGATCGGTGGCGCTGGTCCTGATACCGCTGATAACCATCTGGCTGCTGCTCGTTGCCCGCGGAGGCCGGGTCGAGCGCGGGGCCCGAGCGATGGTGCCGCTGGTGATCGCGCTCTCGCTCACCGGCGCGTATGTCGTCGTCCAGCGGTCCCGCACGGGCGTGGAAGGCTTGACCCAGGCCGACGGGCGGTTCACCTATGCCGTGGCGGCGCAGTTCGCCGACTGCTCGAAGTTCTCCCCTCCGCCGGGCACGCGCGCACTCTGCCAGACATCTCCTCCGGCACGCCGCGGCAGCATGAACCAGTATCTCGAGGGTTATCCTGACCACGGTCCCGGGGTGCCGCCGGGTGGTCGTGGCGTCCTCAGCCCGGCATGGAGGGTATACGGACCCATCCCCAACGGCAATGACGAGCTGGCCGCCTTCGGACGAGAAGCAATCCTCCATCAGCCAGTCGACTACCTCGCGGTGGTGGCCCGCAACTTCTCTTATTTCTGGCGCGGCTCACCGCGCGCCTTCATTACCGCCGCGTTAGCACCAAACCCCGGTGTCGACACCTCGGTCACGTCCTACTACGCGACCGGTAGCCGGCTGAGCAAGGTGGGTTTCGGGGCGTTCCGCAGTTATGGGCGTGCGATCGAGCTCGACGGTGCGTTGGTCCTCCTCCTGCTGTTCCTGAGCCTCAGCGCGGTCATGGTCAGGAACGCTGAGGCTCGTGCCATCGCATCTCTCTGCGCCGCGGCCGGATGGCTGCTCTTACTCGGGGCGGCCGCGGTGCACACCGACCCACGCTACGCATTACCCGCTTTGGGTCCTCTCGCGGCTGCAGCGTCGATCGGGGTGCGCGACCGTGGCCCCCCGGTTGTCCGTCGGCTTCGCCAGCTCCTGTAGCCCTGCTCCCTTAGGCGGCGAGGGAGTGGAGGATCTAAGAAAACCGTCTACGTGCCCGAGCTCTTGGGGTCGAGCTCCAACGCGCACGAGTTGATGCAGTAGCGCTGTCCGGTCGGCTGCGGACCGTCATCGAAGACGTGACCAAGGTGGCCGCCGCAGTTCTTGCACACGACCTCGGTGCGGGTCATGAACAGGCTCCGGTCGGTACGCAGCTCGACGTGCTCGGCCACTGCCGGCTCGTAGAAGCTCGGCCATCCGGTGCCGGAGTCGAATTTGGTGCCGGAGCGGAACAGCTCCGCGCCACAGCCGGCGCAGCGGTAGATCCCATCCTCCTTGATGTTCCAGTACTCGCCGGTGAACGGACGCTCGGTTCCGTGCCGGCGCAGCACCTCGTATTGCTCGGGACTCAGGCGCTCGCGCCACTGCGCGTCGGTGAGCTCGTTCTCTGGGCTGGTGTTGATGTCTGTATCCATGTCCTCCACGGTAGCGCTCCTATAGGCTGGGCTTCGCATGAAGTTCTCGGTGGCGATCTTCCCGACCGAGCAGGTCCAGCCGCCGGATGAACTGGGGCGGATGGCCGAGCAACGCGGCTTCGAGGCGCTGCTGTTCCCCGAGCACACACATATCCCCGCCAGCCGTCGGACGCCCTATCCCGCCGGCGGGGAGCTGCCGCCGGAGTACAGCCGGACCCTCGATCCGTTCGTCGCTCTGGCGGCGGCGGCGGCCGTCACCGAGCGCCTGCGGGTCGGCACCGCGATCTGCCTGGTGGTGGAGCGTGACCCGATCATCACCGCCAAGGAGGTTGCCTCCCTGGACCGCCTCTCTGAGGGCCGCGTTCTGTTCGGGGTCGGCGCGGGCTGGAACGTGGAGGAGATGGGCAACCACGGGACCGACGCCAATCGCCGCTTTGGCCTGATGCGAGAACGGATCGAGGCGATGAAGGCGATCTGGACCCAGGAGGAGGCCAGCTACCGCGGCGACCACGTCAACTTCGAGCGGATCTGGTGCTGGCCCAAGCCGCTGCAGCGCCCGCATCCGCCGGTGCTGGTGGGCGGCAACGGGCCGCGCGTGCTCGACCGCGTGATCCGCTTCGGCGACGAGTGGATGCCCAACCGGATCGGCGACGACGACACGATGATCGCTCGCTGCCGGGAGCTGGCGGCCAAGGCGCAGGCGGCCGGCCTCGAGCCGATGCCGATCACGATGGCCGGGATGATGCGCGATCCGGCGCGGGTCGAGCGCTTCGCTGAGGCGGGCGTGCACCGCAGCCTGTACTGGTTGCCGTCCTCCGGGCCGGCTGAGGTCGAGCAGGCGATGGACCGCTACGCCGCCGCGGCCGTCGAGTACGCGTCCGCCGGCGGCTGAGCTACCTTCCGGCGGCTAGGCCTCGTAGCCCACGAACACGAGGTGGCACGGCGCGGTCGCCCCCACGGCGATCCGCTGGAGCGGATCGGCGAACGTGAACGAGGCAAAGCCGGTGACGTGAGCGGCAGGTCTCAGCTCGATGGCGACCGCGTCACTGGCCCTCTCCGGCCGGGCCCTCAGCATCAGCGGTCCTCCGTGCTCGGTCACCGCCCCGATCACCAGCCGCCGACTCGGATGGGGCAAATTCACCCACAGGGTCGCCTCCGCCCTGCGGATTCGCATGTTCTCCCAGCGTGTCCAGGCGATCCCCTCGCTCTCGGTGGTGTCTGCGGTCCAGGGCCGCAGGAACGACGGGCGATGATCGAGCTCCTGGGGCGAGAGGATCACGTCGAGCCAATACCGTGACCATGCCGGGGCTAGATCCGGACGAACGCGATCGAGGTACCGGGCGAGAATGACCTCATCTGGATGAACCGGACGTTCGCTGAACAGGATGGGGTCATAGCTCGAGGCCATGACATGACGAGACAGGTCCTCGAACACCAGCTCGAATTCGTGGAAGCTCACCCCACGCCCCCAGCGGACGATGGCCTCGAGTCGGGCCTCCTCGCCCCCTGCTTGCGCCGCGGCGACGGCGCTCTTGAAGTCCTGACGTTGCGAGCGGTCGTAGTACTGAGCCGCCAGCTCGTCGGGCAGCAGATGGAAGAAGGGCATCTGCGCGGTGTGATGGTCGAAGTAGATCAGCCGGTTGGGGGTCTCGCAGACGACGATCGCCCCGTCGGGCTTGACCACCTGCCTAGCCAGCCGCAGGACCTCCAGCCGCTCCTTGAGGGTGAGGTGCTCGAGCACGGCATAGAGCAGGAAGACATCGATCTCCCCGCCTCGCCGGCCGACCGCATCGAGGATCGACTCCAATGGATGCAGCTCCAGCTCGACGTTGGTTATCTCTCGGCGGCGAAGCTCACGCTCCCCCAGGTCGAAACCATCCGGGTCGATGTCCACGCCGATCACCCGGCCGGCCCGCTCGGCCACCGCCGAGGTCACGGCGGCGTTGCCGCAGCCGTATTCCAGGACGGTCGTGCCGGTCAGCGGCACGGTCTGCTCGATCCACGGGATCAGCACCTCTGCGGCACGTCGCCGGCGCTCCTCCCAGCTGTTCGGATGCTCCCCGGGCGCGAGCCGGCGAGGGGTCGCGCCGATCGCCTCCGCCCACCCTGACCGGCCCGAGCGCGAGCCGGTGTCCGTCCTGGAAGCTCCCGCTCCTTCGTCGCTCCGCGCAGTGGCCAGCAGCTCGGCCTCCAGTTCGCCGATCCGAGCCTGGGCCTGCTGCCAGCGCTGCTCGAGTGCTTCCACCTGCGTCTCGCCTACCTCGATCCGGGCCAGCGCGGCGGCCGCCGCCGAGCCCCCCTTGCCCAGGTGAGCGCGGGCCAGCCGCGCGTTCTCACGCGCAAGCGCCCACGCCCCGCGCTTGAGGTCCTCCGACCAGCGGTTGAAGACCGGACTCGTGTTCAGCTGAATCCTGCCATGGTGAGCGCGGCGGAGCTGCTCGGGATCGAAGTTGACGCAGAAGATGAAGTGATTGGCGTACTCGGGCTCATGGCGATCCTCCAGGGTCACGGCGACCTCCGTGTCGACCGCCCCCGCGGGACAGATCAGCGAGCCCTCGGCCAGGAACTGCGGCACCATGACCACGCTCGGGAAGGAGGAAAAGGCTCGCCGCGCCGAGTCGTACCCGAACGCGGTCACGTGGAAGGGGTTGCGCTCCCCGAACAGCTGGTCGTTGGGAACCGAGGCGACGATCCGCAGCCCACGCTGCGCGTGGGTCCGCAGCAGCTCCAGCGCTTGCTCGATCCGCTGCAGATGCTCCAGTCCCTCAAAGCAGACCACCGCATCGAAGTGCCCTACGCTCCGTCGCACGTACTCGACCGCGTCACTGACTTCGAAGCTGACGTTGCTCAGCTCCCGCCCGATGGTCACTTGCGCCGTCTCGACGGTGGCCTGGTCGACGTCGACGCCGACCACCTCGAGCGCGTCGGCGGCGAGGATCCGGGTGCCGTAGCCACTCCCGCAACAGAGGTCGAGCACGCGCAGATCACCGCAGAGCGCGCGGGCGAACTCGTAGCGGTGACGATGCTCGCAGGCGAGCATCGTCATCCGCCCGGGCCGCCTCCAGCGTCAGCCGCTCGACGACGTCCATCGCACCTCATTCTCTCGCATCAGGGCGTCGATCTCGCCGAGCAAGCGCACGCGCCTGGGCTGGGCGAACTGCGCCTGCAACGAGTCCTCCCGGACGCGGTAGCGCAGCAGCCGCTCGGGGATGATCGCGCCGAGGTGACCCGCTCGTCCGAGCTCCCGGTACAGGTGCCAGTCCTCAAAGCTGGTCAGTTCCTCGCTGTAGCGAAAGCCGGCATCGAACAACCGGCGACGCACGAGCGCCGCGGCGTCGCCAGCGACATTCTCCTGTCCGACCAGCTCGGCATGGTTGCCCAGCGGCTGGTAGCCGAGGATGGGACCGGCCCGCGGCGTGCCATCCGCTTCGATGTAACGGGACCAGGCGGTGACGTAGGCCAGCTCCGGTCGGCGCTCCAGCACCTCGACGCAGCGGGCGACGAACTCGGGCTCGGCCAGGTTGTCCGCGTCGAGGGGAAAGAAATAGCGGCCGCGACTCTGCTGGATCCCGAAGTTCCGGGCGGCACCAAGCCCCTGATTCATCTGTGTGACCACCACCACGGGCGCGCGCGCCGCCAGCTCTGCCACCACCCGGTCCTCGTCGCGGAACGAGCCATCGTTGACGAGCACGATCTCGATGCGCGGGTAGGTCTGGGCGAGCAGCGAGTCCACCGCCTCACCGACGTAGCTCGGGGCGCGATAGTAGGGGACGATCGCCGATACCAGCGGTAGCGCCTGGCCGGCGGCGGCCGCGAACCGGGGCTGCTCCCCGGCCGGGACGAGCCGGGGCTGAAGCTGGGGCCGTTCACGCACCAGTGCCTGATAGTCGTCGAGTATCTCTTCGTCGTTGCTGAGGGAGCGAGCATGCTCATGGGGACCACCCGCGCGAACGGTCTCCTCGAGCGCGTCGCGCCGCTCCAACAGCGCCGCGAGCGCATCCGCGAGCGCGGCCGAATCGGTCTCGCGCGCGAGCCAGCCGCTGCGCCCGGGACGGATCAGCTCGCACATCCCTCCCACTGGGGTGCCCAGCAGCGGTCGGTTGAGGTGCATTGGCTCGAGCGCCGCATATGGCCAGCACTCCCACAGCGATGGGATCACCACCGCGTCATGGTCACGGATCGCCTGGGCCAGGTCGCCGCGCTCCAGCGGCGGCCCGAGGGCGATCCGCGGATCGTCGGCGATCTCCAGCTCCAGCATCTCGCGCATGGAGACACCGAGCGGGCCTGTGGTGGTGTCATTTCCATGGACGGTGAGGTGCAGGTCGTCGCGGGCCATGCCGGTCACGGCGCGAACGAGGTTGTGGATCCCCTTGCGCCGCTCCAGGCGCCCGGCGTACAGAAGCCGCAGCGGACGACGAACGCTGAACTGCTCGTCCTCACGCGGGTCGGCTGCCGGACCGACATATGGGTAGCGGATGCGGGTCTCAGAGGCCAGCAGGTCGGCCCCGTAGAACCGCCGATAGGTCTCGAGCACGTCCCCCCCTTGCCAGATCAACCGGTCGGCATGAGCCAGCGAGAAGCGCTCCATCTCGTGCAGGGCGCGCGAGGACAGATCTCGCTTGAGGAAGCCATCGAGGACCTCGCAGATCTCGGCGGTGGTGTGCAGGCGCACGCAGATCCTCGTATGGGTCAGGAACGGATCCAGGGCCTCGGCCGCCTGCAGGGTGACGAACGCCTCACCCAGGAAGTCGGGGAACTCGATCAACTCCGGACCCCCGGCGGGAAACAGCTCCTTGAGGCGCGTGAGGATGCGATGTCCATAGAGGTGCATCACGTGGTACCAACCTGAGGCCTCCTCTACGGTGGGCTCGGGAACAAAAGCGACGCGCACTTCCGCCCCCGGCAGCCGTTCGTCGCCCTCGGCCCGCAGCCGCTCGTAGCGCTCCTCGAACACCGAGGTGGTGAGGACAGTGACCTCAGCGATACGCGAGAGCAGCTGAGCGGCGGCGGAGACGAACTGACCGATGCCCCCGCCGCCGAGCGGGTACACCTCGCGGGATACGAAGACGACGCGCACGCAGCAGCCCTCGGGCGAGCGGTACCGGTTCTAGCCCTTGACGCGGCTGGCCTGCCGCTTGGCGGCACGGAGCGGACTGGTCATCCGCCAGCTCGCCGAGCCGGTGATGTTCTCCAGCGCGCGCCGGGCCGCGTCGAGCTGATAACCCTGAACGGCCAGCTCCTCCTCGCGCTGACGCACAGCCTCGACCTCCCGCTGGCGCGCCACCTCAAGCTCCGCCTGACGGCGGTGCGCGGCGGCGAGCTCCAGATAGAGGTGGTGGAGGCGATCCAGCCGCGCTTCCCCGGTGGGCGGGAGATCCATCCCTGCTGAAGCCTGCTCACGCTCAACCACCAAATCGCGCGCGTAGGCAAGCAGCGGGGCGGCGGGGTGGTAGCGCTGCTCATAGACCGAGCCGGTGAGATACGCGCGGTGCGCGGCGTCGACGATGATCAGACCGAGCCCGTACCACAGCTCGTTGCGCAGCGCCGGCTCGGCGAACAGGCGGCCCGGGATCCAGTCCAGCTCCACATGCGCGACCTTGGGCCAGGCGGCGAAGCGGACGTCCTCGATCCCCTGCCGCACTTGCTCGTTGGCAACGTCGTGAACCAGGATCAGCGTGTGCGCCACCGCGCGTGAATCCAGCAGATGCTCGAGATCGTGCCGCACCCCCTCCGGGGTGTGGTCGCCGTCGACGATCACGAAGTCGACGTTACGGTTGTGCTCCGCGAGAGCCTGCAGGAAGGGCGGGAGGAGTTCGTGCGAGTCGCCTGTGTGCAGCATCACGTTGGCGGGCTGCTCGAGTGATGGAGGATCGAGATCGAACGAATGAACCTCCTGGGAGTGAAGGGCGATCCGGCGCAGGCATGCGCCCTGCATGGAGCCGATCTCCACCGACAAGGATGGTCGCAGGCACGCCAGCACCCCCTCGATCGCCGCACGCTCACCTCGCGACATCTGCCAGATCGGATCCTCGAAGATCTCTAGCGACACGGCGGCATCATAGCCTCGGTCCTCCGAGCCACCTGCGCCATCGGTACGCTCGCGCGTGTGGTAGGCAGGGCATCGCCCAAGCTGAGAGCGGCAGCGCAGGACGCCGGCTCACGAGCGCGTGAGGCGGCCAGAGCGCTTCGGGGCCGATCGTCGCCGGTCGGCGGTCTCGATCCGGGAGGAGCCGGGAGCGGCGCGGGGTCACTTACACCCGCTCAGCTAGCCGCTCACCGCGACCGCGAAGACTTCCAGAACATGCGGCGGCTATTGGCCTTCTCGCTCCAAGCGGACTCGGCCTGCATTGACGTGGGGGCCCACCGCGGTGCGGTGCTGGCCGAGATGGTGCGGGTAGCGCCTGCGGGACGGCACATCGCCTTTGAGCCCATCCCCCAGCTGTGCGAAGTGCTTCGGGGTGAGTTCCCGCACGTGGAGGTACATCAGGCGGCCCTGTCGAGCCGTCCGGGGGAGTCAGAGTTCGCGCACGTCCTCGGCCACGCCGAGGGCTGGAGCGGACTGCGCTTTCGGCCCCTGCCGCCGGGAGAGCAGGCCGAGGTGGAGCAACTAATGGTGCGCCTGGAGGTGCTCGACGAGGTGCTCGACCCAGACCTCTGCCCGGTGGTGATCAAGATCGACGTGGAGGGAGCCGAGCAGCAGGTGCTGGAGGGAGCGCTGGGCACGCTCGCCCGCCACCGTCCCGTGGTGATCTTCGAGCATGGCAGCGGCTCGGCGGAGACCTATGACACTTCACCCGGGGATATCCACCTACTTCTCCGGGAGCGGCTCGGCTACCGCATCTTCGACCTCGACGGCAACGGCCCATACACCCTCGAGCAGTTCGAGCGGTGCTTCTACACCGCCGAGCGCACCAACTTCGTAGCCCATCCCTGAGATGGTTACCTCTGCTGACCCGGCACGGGTGGGCGTCCTGGCTCACGTATCCCCGCGGCGGGCTGGGAGCCGGTGGGACGTATGGGCGTTCGCACTAGCGGCCGCGATTGCCTTCGGCTACCTGATGGAGGCAGGCCACGGCGTCACGTTCTTCTTTGACGAGTGGTACTGGATGACGACCCGCTCGAGTGGTCTGCACGCGGTCCTGTCCGCCTACAACAACCACATGCTGATCGCTCCTTTGGCCCTGTATCAGCTGCTGTTCCGCACGGCTGGGCTCGACCACTACTGGGTCTTCCGACTGCTGGGGACGGCGGTCCACCTGCTCACAGTGACCGCGGTCTACGCCTTTGCCCGCCGTCGGCTCGGCGCCTGGGCCCTGGCGCTGGTGCTGCCCCTGCTGGTCCTCGGCTACGCCTGGGAGTACGTAATCTGGGCGGTCAACATCGGCTTCATCGCTTCCATCGGGCTTGGCGTGTGCGCGCTGTTGTCGCTGGAGGGCCGTGGCCGGACCGCTGACTGGCGGACTTGTGCCCTGCTGATGGCGGCGCTGGCCTGTTCGGAGTTCGCCATCCTGTTCGCGCTGGCGGTCGCCGTCGAGATCCTCTGGCATGAGCAACGTCTGCGACGGGCGTACGTTTGGGCGCTCCCGCTCATCACCTACGTCGTTTGGTGGCTCGCCTACCACCAGCCATCGATGGCGCGCCAAAACCTGACCGCGGCGCCGTCGTTTGCGCTGGACCTGGCCGCGAGCGCTACCGGCGGCTTGTTCGGCCTCTCGATCGATTGGGGCCGGGTGCTGCTGATCGCCGGCGGCGCACTGACCCTCAGACGGCTGATCCAGGGCGGACCACCGCGGCCGCCAGCGGCCGCGGTGCTGATCGCCGCCGCCGCCTTCTGGTTCCTGGTGGCGCTTGCCCGGGCCCAGCTCGGCGAAGCCACCGCCCCACGCTATATCTACACCGGGGCCATCCTGATCGTGCTGATCCTCGCCGAAGCTTGGCGGGGCACTCGACTCGGCCCCTGGCAGCTGGGGGTGGTCGCGGTCGCAGTTGTGATCTCGCTGGCTGGGAACATTCGTGTGCTCGTCCAGGGGGACCAGTTCCTGCGTGCGAGCTCCCGAATCTCACGGGCGGAATTCGGGGCCCTGGAGCTGGCCCGCGGCTTCGTGTCGCCGGCGTTCATCGTCGACGCGTACTACATGCCGGGCATAATCGCGGGCCCGTACTTCGCCGCGACGCGCAGACTTGGGTCCTCACCTGCGGACGCGCCGGCACGGATCGCTCGTGAGGGCTCAACCGCCGCCACCGCTGCCGACCGGCTGCTCGTCCACGCCGGCGAGCTGCAGTTCCGGGCTTCGCCGCCACCGCCCGCCGGTACCGCATCGCCAGCTCCGCCGATCCTGGAACAGACGCCGATGGGCCGCGTGCGCGGCGCCAGCGGTTGCCTGTACTTCAGGCCAGGCGGGCCGACCTCCGTCGACCTGCTGCTGGTCCCCCCGGGAATCGTGCTGGCCTCGGCGCCCGGAGCGCCGGCTGCAGTCCGAGCGCGGCGGTTCGCCAGAGACTTCACCGCGCCGGCGATCGCCTCGGTGACCACCCGCTGGACCTCGATACGCGCCCTCGTCGACGAGGCCCCGATGCCATGGCACCTGCGGCTCTCCATCTCCGCCCCGCTCACGGCATGCACCGCACGCTGATCGCGACGCCAAGAGCGCCAACGATCGCGCCGGCGGCGATCAGAATGAGCCACGTGAGCAAGAGCTTCAGGCTCCCTCACGAGCAGTACCACACGCTCAAGGAGCGCGCGCTTCATCCGTTTCGCTCTCGCAGCTATGACGTCCTGCGGGCCGTGCACGACGTCAGCTTCGAGATCAGCCCCGGAGAGTTCTTCGGCATCGTCGGACGCAACGGAAGCGGCAAGAGCACACTGTTGAAGTGCCTGGCCGGGATCTACGACACCGATGGCGGGACGCTCGAGGTCAACGGGCGTCTGGCTCCGTTCATCGAGCTCGGCGTCGGGTTCAACCCGGAGTTGACCGCCCGCGACAACGCGATCATCAACGCGATCATGCTCGGGCTCACCCGCAAGCAGGCCCAGGCCAGACTCGCCGACATCGTCGCCTTCGCCGAGCTGGATGAGTTCATGGACCTCAAGCTCAAGAACTACTCGTCGGGCATGCAGGTACGGCTGGCCTTTGCCGTGGCCATCCAGGTGGACGCTGACATCCTGCTGATCGACGAGGTGCTGGCGGTCGGTGACGCCTCCTTCCAGCAGAAGTGCTTCGACCAGTTCACCCGGCTGAAGGCCGAGGGAAGGACGATCGTGTTTGTCACCCACGACATGGGATCGGTGGAGCACTTCTGCGACCGAGCGATGCTGATGGAGCGCGGCCGGATGATCGACATCGGAGCCACGGAGACGATCGTGCGCAAGTACAACGAGTTGAACTTTCGCCGTGTACGTCAGGAGGCGGCGGAGGTCGGGGGCCCGGAGGCGCTTCGCCGCGCGCCGGTGGCAGAGCTGCTGAACGTCGCGTTTCGGGACCCCGACGGCGGAAGGCTGTTCTCGATGCGGCAGGGCGAACTCTGCACCGTGGCCCTCCAGATCCAGTTTCACGCCGACGTGACCGACCCGGTGTTCGCGATCGCGCTGCGCAACGACCTCGGGCACACGGCGTTTGCCACCAGCACAAAGCTGCAGCAAGCGCCGACCGGGAGCTTCCACGCCGGCGAACAGGCCGAGGTGGTCGTCGAGTTCGAGAATTGGCTGGCGCCGGGACGCTACCGGCTGACGGCGTCGATCACGCGGAGTGGGGTCGGCGCCGACGCGTACGACCTGCGCGAGGACATCAGCTCGATCATCGTGCACTCGTCGAGTTCGGGGGGAGGCGCCGTCGACCTACCGCACCGCTTCGAGATCCAACGCCGCTGAGCGCCGCCCGTGCAGGCCTCAGGCCCTCAGGCTGCTCCAGGAGCACCGTTGTCGCCGGCGAGCTGATCAGCTCCGCGACCCGGCAGTGCTCGCCGGCGTAACCGAAACGAGGCGCGATAGCCGAGCTTGAGCGCGCGGAACACCGGATCACCGACCTGTGGGTGCGTGGCGAGCGCCAGCAGCGGCCGTTCGACATCGGCAGCCAGCGCCCCACCCGGCCCCACCAACCGCATCGCGTCCTCGCTCAGCGTCCCGCGCATCACGCCGTATCGCCGGGCCACGGCCGCCCCGGGCGCGGAGGGCAGATCGCAGGTCAGCCCGTAGAGCTCGATCAGTTTCCGCGCGGCGGCATCCCAAGTGAGGTCCTGAGCGGAACCTCTAACCGCCTCGAGGTTTGCTTCGCGCGCGGTGGCATCGCCGGTCAGGGTAAGCACTCGGTCGGCGGTCTCCTCGGGACTCCAAGCGACGATGCCTCCGGCGCGCTCGGGAAGCACCTCGGCCAAAGAGGTGCCGGCAGCCCACAGGCACGGCGTGCCGTGGTCTGCGGCCTCGAACGGAACCAACCCGAAGCCCTCGTGCACCGTGGGGTAGACAACCACGCGCACGCGCCGGTAGAGCCATGCCTTCTCGGCCTCGGTTACCGCGCCAAAGTCGATCACCGACGCCTGCAGCCCCGGATGCAGCGCGAACAGCTCCGCCTCCTCGCCCAGCGATGAGCCCCGACTGACATGCGGTCCGGCCAGCAACAGATAGCCCCGCCAATCGTGACGCTGGCGGAGCTGCTCCAGCAGCCGTAGCGCGAACACGCGATTCTTGTGGCGAAAGTCGGTGCCGAGGCAGAGGATCGCCTCGCTGTCCGCCGGCAGCAGTGAGGCATTCCGCGGGGTTACCGGTTGCGGCCGAGCGGCGCCACCCCAAGTGTGGTCGACCCCGGCATAGACCACACTCGCGCGGTCGGATTCGAGCAGATCCTCGCCGAGGGCGTCCGCGCGAGCGTGCTCGGAGAGAAAGATCACGCGATCGGCGTCGGCCAGCGTCGAGCGGGTCAGCCGGCGATAGTTGTGCCACGCGCTGGCGTTCTGGAAGTAGGCGGGATTGTGGTAGGAGATGAGATCCTGGTTGGTGACGATCAGCCGCTCACCCAGGGGGGCGAGAAACGCGAGCTCCTCGTCGTTGGCCACCTGATAGGGACGATGCACCACGTCGGCGCGGCTCAGCGCTCCGGCTCTGACCTGGGCGCGGGTGACCATCTGCACCTCCGGCAGCTGGCCCAGCATCCGCGCGCCGTAGTCGCCGGGACGGTCCGGAAGCACGACGGCCAGCCGAGCATCGCCCGTGCGCGCCAACGCCGCGATCACCTCCAGGACATGCAGCTGAGTTCCGGTCATCGGACCGGACAGGATTTGCGCGTCGATCACCACCGAGAGCCCGATCAATGTGCGCCGCGCCACGCTGATCGCCCTGACCAGTGGCCCGGTCACATCCTTGACCAGCTCCTCTACCGCTCCGTGGTAGTACGGATAGCGGAAGGCGATCACCTGCTCGTGCTTCTCCTGGACCGGGTTCGGTTCGGTCTGCGCGCCGAAGCTCGCGCCCCCCTCGTGGTGCACGTAGACCTCGTCGGCGAGGATATGGCAGAGGCCGCGCTGTAGACATCGCTGAGAAAAGTCGACCTCCTCGCCATAGCCGGGCGTGAAGGTGAGATCGAAGTCGCCAACGAGCTCCAGCGCGCTTCGCCGGATCAGCATGCAGTGCCCGACCGCGGTCGGCAGCCGCGGACGAATGCGCAACGCCCGGGCACTAATTGCCGACGCGGCGTCCTCGAGCCTCCACTGCTGGGGCAGCCGCGGCGCGCGCGCCTCGTTCCCGGGAACGGTGACGATCGTTCCGTTGTTGGTCAGTGCGCTCACCGTGGCCACGCGACTGTCAGTTTGTGCGGCGTCCCGCAAGCCGTCGATCCAACCTTCAGCGACGGTGCAGTCGGAGTTGAGGATGACCACATCGGCGGGCTCGGCAGCGGCCATCGCCCCGTTGACGTTGGCGGGAAACCCCAAGTTTTCGTCCCGACGCAGGTAGTAGATCCGCCGTTGATCTGGGAGCCTCGCCGCCAGCTTGTGCACAAATTGCTCTGAGCGCCGGTCCGGACTGGCGTCATCACAGATCAAGATCGGCACCCCCGGTGGGGTGTGCGTGACGACGCTGTGCACGCAGGGAACGAAGTACTCGTGCCCGCCGTAGACGGGAATGCAAACGACGATGTCGCCCCTTCGCGCACCGATCGTCTCCCCCGGCTTGATCGACTCCACGCTCACCGTTGGATTATTCCAGCGGCCGCCGCGAGCGGGATCGTCCCGCGGCCGCCGGGGCGGGAGCGCACGCTGCTAGCTTGGCGACGATGATCAGCCACGCGCAGCCAGGCTACGGTCCCTCCGCTCTCGGCGGCAGCGCGCGCCGATTTCTGGAGTTGACGCTGACGCTGGCCAGAACCGAGTTCAAGCTGCGCTACTTCGGCTCGGTCCTGGGCTACTTCTGGTCGCTGGTGCGACCCCTGCTGTTCTTCGGCGTGATCTATGTCTTCTTCACCCAGATCCTCAACGTGAGCAGGGGCATCCCGCACTACGGGGTGTACCTGCTGACCGGCATCGTGCTGTGGACGTTCTATGCCGAGGCGACCGGGAACGCGGTCAGCAGCTTGGTGGCCCGGGAAGCGCTGCTGCGCAAGGTCCGCTTCCCGCGCATGGCGGTACCGCTGGCGGTGTCGCTGACCTCGAGCTTCAACCTGGCCATGAACCTGATCGCGGTGCTCGTGTTCGCGCTGATCAGCGGCGTCTACCCGGCGCTCAGCTGGCTGGAGATGATTCCCATCATCCTCGGCTTCGTGCTGCTGGCGACGGGTACGGGCATGCTGCTCTCGGCGCTGTTCGTGCGTTACCGCGACGTGGCACCGATCTGGGAGGTGCTGGTGCAGGTGCTGTTCTACAGCGCGCCGATCATGTACGTAGCCAGCTCCTACAAGGGCTTGGAGCACCTGGCGATGCTCAACCCGTTCGCGGTGCTGCTCACCCAGATGGGGCACGCGTTCGTCCACCCGGGACAGGTCAGGCTGCCTGGAGCCTCGACGACGACCGAGCCGATGCGCTCGGCCACAGCTGCCGCCGGCGGGCCGCTGCACGTGATCGTGGCCCTGGCGATAATCCCGGCCGTGTTCGCGCTCGGCTGGTGGTTCTTCACCCGAGAGGCTCCACGCGTGGCCGAGAATCTATGACTCGTGCAGCCCGGCGAGGATCCGGCTCAGACCATCGCGCAGACGGACTCGCGCCTCCCAACTGAGCGCCCGCCGCGCGTGGCCCACATCCAGGCAGCTGCGCCTCACCTCGCCCGGACGCTCGGCGGTGAACTGCGCGGGCCCGAGTCGCTGGGCACCGGGGGCGACATCGGCCAGCGCCTCTAGTAGCTCGACCACCGAGGTCTCCCGTCCGTGACCGATGTTGACCGGGCCGGTCAGCTCGGACTCGGCCGCCAGCAGGTTTGCCCGCACCACGTCGCTGACCTCCACCCAGTCCCGGGTCTGCTGGCCGTCGCCGAACACCGTCGGTGCTCGACCCTCCACCAGCGCGCCGCAGAAGATCGCCACCACGCCGGCCTCGCCGTGAACGTCCTGCCGGGGTCCGTAGACGTTTCCGTAGCGCAGCGAGATCGTCGATAGACCGTGCAGGCGCGTGTACAAGCCGCAGTAGCCTTCGGCCGCGTACTTGGCCTGTCCGTAAGGGGCTAGCGGCCGGATCGGATAGTCCTCGGGGGTCGGCAGCAGCTCCGCGTCGCCATACAGACCACCCCCGGTGGAGGTGTTGACCACGCGCCGGCAGCCAGCGGTGCGCGCCGCCTCCAGCACCGCGATCGTCCCGAGGATGTTGGCCTGAGCATCGGCGGCGGGATTCTCCACCGAAAGGCGCACGTCGATCTGCGCCGCCATGTGGAAGACGATCTGGGGCCGGACGGTGGCGAACACGCCGGACACCGCCGCGCTGTCCCTGACGTCGATCTCGTGCAGCGTCGCGCCGCGCTCCAGCGCCCCGTCCAGATTCACGCGTTTGCCGCTGGAGAGGTTGTCGATCACCGTCACCGAGTCGCCTCGACCGACCAGCGCGTCGACGAGGTTGGAGCCGATGAAGCCAGCGCCGCCGGTGACCAGACAGTCCATCCGAGCAGGAGGTTAGCTTGCCTGGACGAACCATCCGGCTACGCTGCGGACGTCATTGAGGCGCAAGTAACGTCGCGCCGTTTGGTGGGTCGGGCTGGCTTTCCTGGTTGTGACATGGCAACCGCGAAACCTATCGGCGCAACTTACGTTCTTGCCATAGCGTTCTCTTCAACCAGTGGAAAGCGACCCCGTACCAAGCATGCGCCCCGAGGGCTCAATCCAGCCGCACCTGACGCCGATCCTGCCTCCGCGGATCACCGACGTCCTCGGGGTGACCTTGGCGCTGACCGACTACCACCACACCCTGGCGTGGATGGATGAGGTGATCGAGCAGCGGCTACAGGGCTACGTGTGCGTATGCAACGTGCACACCGTGATGGCCTCCAGTGAGGACCCGGAGCTACGGGCGGCGTTGCAGCGATCGTCGCTGAACGTTCCCGACGGGCAACCTCTGGTCTGGGCGATCAATTCCCTGGGCCATCCGCTGGACGGGCGCGTTTACGGCCCGGAATTGATGTCCCAGGCTTTCGCCCACGGCTCCGAGGTCGGCCACCGCTTCTACCTCTATGGCGGCCACAATCAGGGCGCGCTGGTGCAGCTGGCGCTCAATCTACGCCGACGCCATCCCGGGGTGCGGATCGTCGGTGGCTACTCGCCGCCTCACCGGCTGCTGGACGAGGAGGAGCGCCAGGCGATCGCCGAGGAGATAAACCGGTCTCGGGCTGACGTCGTCTGGGTGGGGATCGGCGTTCCCAAGCAGGAGAAGTGGATGGCGCAGATGCGCCCGCTGCTGGAGGCGCCGCTGTTGGTCGGGGTTGGAGCGGCGTTCGACTTCCATGCTGGATTGGTGCCCCAGGCGCCGACGTGGCTACAGCAGGCCGGCCTGGAATGGGCCTACCGGCTGGCCCGCGAGCCCCGGAGGCTATGGCGGCGTTATCTGCGTTACAACCCGCGCTTCATGGCTGCCTTCGCGCGCCAGTTCATGGCCCATCGCTGGCCGAGCCAGTCCTAGCGTCCCCAGCTCGCTGTCGGCGAAGAATGTCTGAGACGAGCCACCTGCCCGGGGAGTTCCTGTCTGGCACCAGCGGACAGGTCACCGGCCCGCGCCTCATCACCAGAGCGATCCTGGCCGATCTGCTCGATGACGCCGCTGCGTTTGTGCGCCTGCAGCAGCCGCGCCTGCGACGGGGCAAGCGATCGCAGCCTCGGCGCCGGATCTTGGTGTTGGCGATCGAGCGCACCGGCGAGCGAAACTTACTCGCCGCGGCCCGACGTGAGCTGCTGGCGTCACAGCACCTGGTCCGGTTCCTCAGCATCGAGGTCGGCAACCGCGGCAAGTTCCAGAACCTCAACGCCCTCCTCGCCCAGCAGTCGCCGGCGGCTTACGACTGGCTGGTCGCGCTCGACGATGACGTCGTGCTCCCTCGTGGTTTCCTTGACAACTTCATCTTCCTGGCCGAGCGCTTTGGCCTGCAACTGGCCCAGCCCGCCCATTGCCACCGCTCCCACGCCGCCTGGCAGGTGACGCGTCGGCGCCGACGGAGCGTCGTGCGCGAGACGGCGTTCGTGGAGATCGGACCCATCTTCGCATTCCAGGCATCGACGTTCGATACGTTGCTGCCGTTCCCGCCGCTGCGCTTCGGATGGGGTCTCGACGCCCACTGGTCCGCGATTGCCCGTGACCGCGGCTGGAAGCTCGGGATCGTCGACGCGGCGGCGATCCGGCACGGCCTGCGCCCGATCGCCGCCGCTTACGATCGCGAGGCGGCAAGCGCTGAGGCGCGGGCGTTCCTGTCCGGGCGGTCATACACTTCCGCCTCCGAGGCGCAGCGAACGCTGGTGACTCACCGGACCTGGAGCCACCGGTAGATGGCCCGGATCCTTCCTCCCCGCCGCAGGTCCCTGGCCGCGATCTGCATGGCCACGATCCTGCTCGCGATGACCCCCGGTGCCGGGAGCGCCGCCGCGCGCAAGGCGAAGCCACAGCGTGTCCCCCAGGGCTTCGCCGGCGTCGTGATTGATGGGCCGATATGGCCGGTCTCGCCGGAGGTCAACCTGGATCACCAGCTGGACGTGATGGTCGCCGACGGGGTGGAGAGCATCCGCCCGCAGTTCGACTGGGCGAGCACGCAGCCATACCAGAGCTGGAGCGATGTCCCCGCCGATCAGCTCAGCCAGTTCACCGATGTCGATGGGATGCCGCTGCGGCTAGGCCCGATCGACCAGCTCGTAGCCGCCTGTGCGGCGCGGGGATTGATCGTGCGACCGGTGGTGCTCGACGCCCCGTCCTGGGATGCGGCCCCGGCCGCGCCCGGTTATCCGCCGGCCGCGCTGACGCCTGCGTCTTATGCTCCCTACGCCCGCTTCATGGCTGCACTGGTACACCGCTACGGCCCGCGGGGAAGCTTCTGGAACCAGCATCGAGCGAAGCTGCCGATCCGGATGTGGCAGATCTGGAACGAGCCCAACATCCCCCAGTTCTGGGCCATCCAGCCGAACTTCGCGCCCAGCTACGTGCAGTTGCTGCGGGCCGCTCACGACGCCATCAAGTCCGCCGATCCCGGGGCCAAGGTGATCATGGCGGGGATGGTCAATGGCTCGTGGACTTCTATCGCCCAGATCTACAACGTCCCTGGAGCCCACCGGTACTTCGACATCGTCGCCGCGCACCCATACACGCACTATCCCGCCGGCGTGCTAACCATCCTCGATCGTGTCCGTGGCGTCATGGACAGCGGTGGCGACCGCGGGAAGCCGATCCTGGCCGACGAGGTCGGCTGGAACTCGTCGTTGGGCAAGAGCCCGCAGAGCTTCGGGGTCGAGGTCACCGAGGCCGTCCAGGCCAGCAACCTGGGCACGTTGATGTCGTTGCTGGCAAAGGCGCGATCAAGGCTGACGCTGCTCGGCTTCGACTGGTACGACTGGGCCGGGATCGAGGACCAGGGTGGCTTCGAGTTCGATTTCGCGGGACTATTTCGTCTGGATGGAGCCCAGTTCATCGCCAAGCCGGTGCTGGCGGTGTTTCGCCGGGATGCCCTGGCCCAGGAGCGTTGTCGTCAGAAGAGCTCGGTTGCCACCCGGTGCCGCCGGCCGGCTTAGCGGCGCCCCGAGACGCTTCCGGCAACTGCTCCGCAGGTGGCGACGGGAGCTCAATCTGCTGCTTCAGCTTCGCAGCCTGCCCCCGCGCGTGGCGCTGTTCCAGTGGCGGGCCTGGCGCCTGGCATTCAGGATCGGCGACGAGTTCAGTCGCGAGTCGTTTACGCGGCCGCCAAAGCTTGCTGTGCTGCTGGAGGTCGCGCGCGGCCGGCGCCGAGTAGTCGAGCTCGGCACGGCCACAGGGTGGACGGCGCTGTCGCTGCTGCTGGCCGATCCCGATCGCACCGTGGTCAGCTACGACCCCTGGGCGCGACCCGAACGCGACCAGTACGCGCGGTTGGCCGGCTCCGGAGTCACCGCGCGAGCACGGTTCTTGACTGGCCCGGGAGACAGCGGGCCGCAATCATCCGAGCCCGTCGAGCTGCTGTACATCGACAGCTCTCACGGACGCGAGGAGACGATCCGCGAGGTGCAGGCTTGGAGGCCCGTCCTCGCCGACGGGGCGCTCATCGTCCTTGACGACTTCGACCACCCCCAGTATCCGGGCGTGCTCGAGGCGGTGCAGCAACTGGGCCTCGACGGCGTGGAGCGAGCCGGCCTGTTCCTTCACCGAGTGTCGGGCTAGGGTTGCCGAGGATCCCTGACATCGCGATCGTCTCACCCGCCACGACTCTCGGGTGGCGGTACTCCGACCGCTCGCTGGCCGGCCTGCTGGAGGACATCGGATGCTCGTGCGAGGTTGTCCCCATCCGGATGGGACCAACCGCGGTGCTGCGCCGGCGCATGATGGTGACCGATGCGGTCGAGGCGCTCGCCGCCCGGCGAACCGCCGGCCAGGTACAGAGCCGCGCGCTGATCCTCTCCAGCATCACCGCCGCGCTCCTACAGAGTCCCCGACGCCGATACGCGATCCGCTTCGACAGCCTCGCCGTGCTCTCCCGAGCGGGTGTGGGCGGCGCCTGGCAGCGCCGGCGGGAGCCGTCAGCCCTGGCCCGAGCCGACCTCCTGCTCCCGTGCAGCGAGATGGCGGCGGAGACGGCTCGCGAGCTCCTGCGAGGGAGGCCGACGCCCCCGCTGGTGACGGTCCCGATCCCGATCGAGCCCGTGCCCTCCAGTCCGATCCGTGACCTGGACCTGATCGCGTACGCGGGGAATCCGGCCAAGCGCGGTCTCGACCTGCTCTGCCGCGCCTGGCGTCGGGCCGCCGTGGCCGATGCTCAGTTGATCGTGGGCGGAATCGACGCCGGTGAGGCGCGGAGGTGGCTGCGCCGCCAAGGTCAGGACCAGCCGCCGGGTGTCACCTGGGTGGGCCGCCTGACCCGGAATCGCTGGCTCGAGCTCGTCTCCCGCGCCCGCGCGTTCGTCAGTGCCGCTCGCTACGAGGATTGGGGAATCGCGCAGCTCGAGGCACTGGCCGCCGCGACACCGCTGGTCACGGTCCCGACTCCGGGGCCCAACGAGGCGCTGGCCCTCGCCCGCCGGCTCCCGTTCGAGCTGGTGGCGCCAGCGTCTGAGGAGATGGCGCTCGCCTTGGTGATCCAACGAGCCCTGGCGTTGAGCGAGACCCAGCGCGCGGCGTACGCCGCCCAGGCCGAGCGGCTACTCGAGCCCTACCGACCCGAGCGGGTTCGGGCCGCGCTGGCTGAGCATGTCGCCCCCACGCTGCTCAGCAATCCGTCGTAGACCTCAGTCCAGTGGCGCGCGAACGTCTCATAGCCGAACCGGCGACGGGCTCGGTCGGCAAGCTCGAGCGGGTCGAACTCCTCCAGGCGGGCCAACGTCGCCGAGATCGCCTGCGCCAGGGAATCGGCGTCTCGCGGTGGGCACAGTACGCCGGCGAGGTCCTTCATCAGCTCGGGCACGCCGCCGACCGACGTGGCCACCGAAGGCAATCCGCTCGCCATTGCCTCGATCAGCACACAGGGAAGATTCTCGAACAGGCTGGGAAGCACGAACAGGTCCGCTTCCCGCATCAGCTCCGCCACCGCCGGCTTGGGCAGTTCGCCGTGGAAGCGAATCAGATCCTCCACCCCCAGGTCCCGCGCGAGCTGCGCCAGCTCGCTCCGAAGCTCTCCGTCACCCACCAGGTCCAGCCTCACGTCACGCTTTCGGTTGATCGGCACCAGCGCCTCGAGCAGGATCGCGTGGCCTTTCTTCGGCGCCAGCGAGGCCACCGTGAGCAGGCGCGCTTCTCCATCAGGACCGAGCCTGCGGGGGGTCGGCGGTGGATGGAACACCTCGGTGTCAACCACGTTCTCCACCACCTGGATACGGGCGCGCGGCTCCAGGGCCGCGATGTGGGCCGCGAGCTCGTAGCTGACCGGCGCGACCAGGTCAGCGTGCCGGAAAGCGACCTTTGCCGTCAGCTGGTCATAGCCGGTGATGAGCCCGCGCTGAAAGCCGGTGTAATGCTCGCTGACCACGAGCCGGGCACCGCTGATCCTCGCCAGGACGAGGGCCGGCAGTCCGGCGGAGTAGACGTGGGCGTGGACGATGTCCGGCCGCCAGCCTTGGGCGCGTAGCCTGGCCAGCGCCACGAGCATGCCCCCGATCTGAAAGACCATCCCCGCGGGGCGTGCCCACGGCCTCCGGTACTGCAGACGGATGGTCCGGAGGCCACCCTCAATCGCACCGGCCAGCCTGAACGCCGGGAAACGAGGGCGCCGCCGGGCCTGAGAAGCCAGCACTACCACGTCGTGGCGGCGGGCCAGAGCACGCGCCTGCTCCTGACAGAAGATCCCGAGCACGGGTCGATCCGGCCACGGATACCACTTGGGCACGACCAGCACGCGCATCAGCGCGTGGCGCTCCGACGGCCCCGAACAGCTTCCGCGAGTCGGCCGGCGGAGTGCGCCCCCATGATCGCGCCCTGGGGACAGGCGAAGTGAACGGCGTGCCATGCACAGCCGACCACGACTCGCAGTTCCCGCATCACCCCGGGGGCCCGGCCCCGCCGCTGGTCGGTGCGCCGGGCCGCGCGCCCACGCCGGTAGGCGGCCGCGGCCAGCGCGCGCAGCCGGGCGTCGCTGCCGACACGGCGGTGCTCCACTCCGGCGCTGGCCAGGTACGCAATGCGGCCACCGGTGGATCGCAACTTCAGCAGCCAGTCCTCTTCGTCACCATGACCGGAGATGGACGGGTCAAACATCCCGTTGCGGGCAAACGCACTGGGGCGGATGGCCATGTTCGCTCCCCACACCATCTCTGCCTCGTGGTCGGAGGATCCGAGGTCAAGCGTGGTGATAGGTGGCTTCTCTCGGCCACACGACGAGGGGGAAGCGCCTTCGAAGCGAGGGCGGATCGGGCCACCAAATGCCTCTGCCCAGCGGTGGCGGACGGCTCCCTGAGCCAGCGCCGACAGCCATCCTCTTGACACCTGGACGTCGTCGTCCAGGAAGGCGATCAACGACCCCTGCGCCTCACGCGCGCCGGCGTTGCGGGCGGCGTTGAGTCCGTGAGGCTGTTCGTGCCGCAGGCGCCGCACCCCCCAGCGGTCGGCCACCGCCGGCGTACCGTCGCTCGACGCGTCATCGACGACGATCACCTCGTGCGTGATGTTCCCCTCCTGGGCGGCCAGCGAGGCCAACACCACGTCCAGGTAGCCGGCCCGGTTGCGGGTGGGTATGACCACGGAGACGGCGATGTCAGCCATGGCGCAGAGGGTAGTCACGCCTAGGCGGGGGTCGAGCCCATTGCTACGCTCGCGCGGTGTCGTCTCTCCTCAGGGAGCCCAAGCGCGATGCCTCTGGAGCGCACCGGGCGGCACCTCCGGACGGGGTCCCGAGATTCGGTGTGAATGCCGACCTGGCCCTCGCCCTAGTGCTCGCCGCCAGCCTCACGCTGTTCGCCTTCGTCACCGCCGGCGGGGCGGATCTGGGGCCGAACAGCTGGGCGGAAATCATGCTCGTGGTGATCGGCTGCGGGCTGGCGGCGACGACGCTCCTGTACTCGCGGCCCGGCCCTCGCTGGGGTGGTTGGACGCTGTTGCTGTTCGCGTCGCTGGTCGCCCTGACGGCGATCTCGATCTCGTGGTCGGTCGCACCTGACGGCTCCTGGCTCGAGGCCAACCGGATGCTCTCCTACCTGGCGGCATTCGGGGGAGCGATCGCGCTCGCGCGGCTGGCGGGTGAGCGCTGGCGGGGGCTGCTAGGCGCCCTGTCGGTGCTGGCCACCGTGATCAGTGCTTACGCGCTCTTGGTCAAGGTTTTTCCCGCCACGTTCGACGCGCAGGATCCGGTCGGTCGCCTCCGGGCACCGTTTGACTACTGGAACGCCACCGGGTTGATGGCTGCGCTCGGCCTCCCCCCGACGGTCTGGGTCGGCGCGCGGCGGGAGGGTCCCCGATCGCTGCGCGTGCTGGCTCCCCCGGCGACCTCGATCCTGATCACGGTCGTGATCCTCTCCTACTCGCGGAGCGCGCTCCTGGCGGCGATCTGCGGCCTCGCTCTGTGGTTCGCGCTCGTGCCACTCAGGCTCCGGGGAGCGCTGACGGTGGCGATGGGCGGCGCTGGAGCAGGGGTGCTGGCGATCTGGGCGCTGCGCACCCATGCCCTCACCCACGACCGGATCCCGCTTGCCGCTCGCACCAGCGCCGGCCACAGCTTCGGGGTGCTACTGGTCGTGGTGCTGCTGGTGCTCGCCGCCGCCGGTCTGGCCGTGGGCTTGGTCAGCGACCGCGCGGCGCCGAGCGCGCGGGCACGGCGGCGGGTGGGCATCATCCTGGTCGGGCTGGTGGCGCTGGTGCCGCTGGCCGGGATCGGAGCGCTCGCCACTTCCTCGCGCGGGTTGCCGGGTCAGGTCTCTCACGCCTGGAGCACGCTAACTGACCCCAACCGCGGCGTCGGCGACAACCCCGGCCGGCTGGTGCAACTTGCCAACAGTCGTCCCCGCTACTGGAGCGAGGGGTTGAAGGTCGGCGAGCACTCGCCGTTGCACGGCGTCGGCGCCGGCGGCTACGGCACCGCCCGGACGCGGTACACACACGACCGCCTGATCGTCGAGCACGCGCACAGCTACCCGATCGAGACCTTTGCCGACCTCGGGGCGATTGGCTTGGGCCTCAACCTGGCACTGCTGGTGGCATGGGCACTGGCCTGTCGCCGGACGCTGACTCGGCGGCCGCAATCTCGGCGGACGCGGACACGCCGCTCGGGGCTTCATCGGGCGGCGGGCATAAAGCCGAACGCTGACCCGGACCGGGATGGACCCGGTGCAGGGACAGCTCCGCCCGTCGACGAAGCCGAACGGAGCGGGCTGCTGACGCTCCTGTGCGTGGTGCTCGCCTTCGGCGTTCACTCGACGATCGATTGGACGTGGTCGATCCCCGGAGTCGCGGTCCCGGCACTGCTGTGTGCCGGATGGCTGGTCGGACGCGGTCCGCTTACCCAGCGAGTCGGCCACCTGAAGCGCCGCCGCCTCTGGGCCCAACCTGGGCTCGGTGCCGCCATTGCCGCCATCATGGGGCTGGCACTGCTGGCCAGCTGGACGATTTGGCAGCCGCTGAGCGCCGCCGACGCCGACGCCAACGCGATCACGGCGCTGAGCGCCGGCAACGCTCGTGCCGCCTTGGCCGACGCCGACGCCGCCGCCGCCCGCGATCCACTCTCAATCGAGCCGCTGTGGGAGCTCTCAGCGATCCTCAACGCAGCCGGCGATCAGCGAGGGGCCCGCACCGAGTTGGTCAAGGCGATCTCGCGGCAACCGCAGAATGCCTTCACCTGGCGCGAGCTCGGCCTCTACGACCTCCGCCGTGGACAGCCGGAGGAGGCGCTGGGTGCGCTGGCTCGGGCTCATGATCTCGACTTGGCTGACCCCGTGACGCTCCAGGCACGGCGACAGGCTCAGGCAGAGCTGCAGCGGCGCTCGTAGATGGTCGATCAGGACTCGGCATGGCCTCCGCCCATAGGTCAGCGCACGGCCCGGGCTAGCAGCAGCCGGCGCAGCAGCGGTGGTCCGGCCACGGTCCGGACCGTGATCTCGCCGAACCCGAACTCGCCCAGCAGCTCCCGCAGCGAGCGACGACAGTAGAGGTGCAGGTGGTCGCCGAGCGGCGGCGAGAAGCGCTGGACGCCACCCAGGAGCAAACGCAGCCGCCCGTGAGCCGGGGTGGTTAGCAGCAGCCGGCCACCGGGAGCCAGGACTCTCCTGACCTCCGAGAGCCAGGCGGCGGTGTCGGCGATGTGCTCGATCACTTCGCTGGCCCAGACCAGCGTGAACAGATTGTCGTCCAGCGGTAGCGGGCCCTCGATCGGCACCAGCTGAAAGCTCAGGCGGGGATGGCGCTCTCGCGCCCGCCGCAGCGCCGCCGGCGCCACCTCGACCCCGATCACCTCCGCCCCGGCGCCGGCCAGCTCGGCGGTGATGTCCCCTTGCCCGCAGCCGAGGTCGAGGACTCGATCATCCGGGCGCACCTCCGCCAGCATGAACTTCAGACGCAGCCGCAAATCGGGCGCCGGGACGTCCGCGGGCAACCTCGCCCACAGCTCCTCGTAGTAGTCCCGCACGGGCCGACGGTAGCGCCCCCGGACGAAGACCAGTCTCGAAGCAACTTGCCGAGCATGCGAGGATGTCTGCGGCCGCTTGCCCGCGGGGACCGCGCTTGCGGACCCCACCGATATGGAGCGCCTGGAGCGGCTGATCGACCGATGAAAGTTGCCTTCGACAGCCGTCCCGGCAAAGACTCCCGCGGCATCGGCCGCTACTGCCGCTCGCTGCTCGCCGCGCTGCGCGAGGCCGACCGCGGTGAGATCGTAGAGGTGCAGCAACCGGTCAAGGATTGCCAGTTGTTCCACTCGCCTTGGATCGAGGGGGCGCTGCTGCGCTCGCCGGTCCCGATGGTCGTGACCCTCCACGACCTGATACCGCTCAAGCGAGCGGGGGAGTACCTGCGCTCCGGCATCCGCTTCAAGCTCCGTTACCTGGCCGTGCAACGGGCGGTGCGAGTGATCGTGCCGACGAATGCGGTTGCCGACGACGCGATGCGGATGCTCCAGCTCCCCGCGCACCGCATCGTGGTCATTCGCGAGGCGGCGGCGGTGGGGCTCAGACCCCGTCCTGCGGATGAGGTGCAGACCGTGCGAGAGCGGTTTGCGCTGCCCGAACGCTACTTGCTGTGGGTCGGTGGCTTGCGCACGCCGGACCCGCGCAAGCGGGTGGGAGCGCTGGCTCGAGCCGCACGGACGCTGCCGCTGGTCCTGGTCGGCGAGCCCGGTCGCTGGGCCCGTGAGCTCCCCGACGTGACGCTGACCGGTCAGGTCGACGACGACGAGCTGGCCGCGATCTACAGCGGAGCCCACGCCGTCGTGCTCCCAAGCGACGATGAGGGCTTCGGCCTGCCGCTGATCGAGGCGCTGGCCTGCGGAGTTCCGGTCGCCGCCTGCGATATCCCGGCGGTCAGGGAGGTGCTGGACGGGCGCGTGAGACTGACGCCGATCGAGGATCTCGACGCCCTGGTTCGTGCCGCCGAGGCCTGCAGTCGTCCGGCGCCCCCAGCGCCGCGGTGGACCTGGAGCGATGCTGCTCGAGCTACCTGGGACGTCTATGAGGAGGCGCTCGTCGCCCCGACACGATGGCGAGGTGCCCGTCGTGGAAATCCCGCGGGCAGCAATCGGCGCTGATGCGGCGTTCGCCTATGGCCGCGGCCGCTGCTGCTCCGGGCGCTGCTGCTCCGGCCGCTCCAGCAGCAGCGTGACCGGCCCGTCGTTCACCAGGTCCACGGCCATGTGCGCGCCGAACACCCCGCGCTGCGCTCCCAGCAGATCGCAGACGCGCTCGAACAACGGAGCAGCCATCTCCGGAGGGGCAGCTCGACCGTAGCTTGGGCGGTTGCCGCGGCGAGCATCGCCCAGCAGCGTGAACTGGCTGACGCACAGCACCTCGCGCCCCGCCAGCGGCTCGTTCATGCGGCCCTGGGGATCAGCAAAGATGCGTAGCGCTCTGATCTTGGCCGCGAGCCACTGGGCGTCGGCCTCCTCGTCGCCGCGAGCCACCCCCAGCAGCACCACCAGCCCCGGGCCGATCGCCGCCACGACCTCGTCCTGCACCTTCACCGAGGCGCGCTGGACCCGCTGCACCACAGCAAGCATCTGCCCTCAACCCTCTCGTAGCTCGGCCGCGACCCGCTCCGGAGCGACGATGTTCAGGTGCAATCCGGCTCCCAGCTCGAGCCCGGCGAGATGAGTCAGCCGGGGCAGGATGTCGATCCGCCAGCAATAGTGCTCAGCGCCGCGAGGAGCTGTTCGCACCCACAGGTTCAGTGGCGGGTTGGTCCCCAGGCGCCGAGCCAGGCGGCCAAGTGCCTCGTGCAGCATTCCCGCCGCGAGCGGCCCGTCGTCCTCGAAGCGCCGGCGTGTCGCCCGGGGCGCCAGCAGCAGCTGATAGGGAGCTTGGGCACCGTAGGGCGCCATCAGCACTGCCTCGTCGTCGATCGCCACCACCCGCTCGCGCTGGCGCACCTCCTCCTGAACCAGGTCGGCGAGCAGGTTGCCACCCATCGTGCGGGTGGCATAGGCGCCAAAGCGCTCGCGCTCGCGGGCGACCGCGGCGGGCACGAAACCCATCGCGTACAGCTGCGCGTGAGTGTGGGGCAACGAGGCTCCCGCCTCACGGCGCTCGTTGACGATCACGTGCACGTAAGCGCAGTCTCGGTGCACGCGCATTCGCTCCCGCCACACTTCCATCGCGCCGGCGACCTCCTCACGACTCAGCTCGGCGAGCGAGACCACGGGACGGGGGTGATTGACGATCACCTCGTGCGCGCCGATCGCCGGCGTGGACCAGAACAGGTCTCGGCTGGCGCTGACTCCCGCCGAGTGGGCGGGATCCGCGCTGGGCTCCGGCGCCGCCTCGGGGTCGTCGACCAGCGCCGGGTACAGGTTCGGCACGACCCGGACCGTCCACCCGGGGCCGTCGGCAACTCCACCATCCGGGCGAACGGCGTAGAGCTCCGGCGGGGTGCGGTCCTCGTGCCCCTCCAGGAATGGATCAGCGGCCACGTCGATCGCATCCGGCGGTGCTACCGCGGGGGCGCCCCCGGGGCGTCCGGCACGGTCGCCGGCGATGATCGCGCGGTGCCCGGTGAGGGGGTCGATCCGGAGCTGTGGCCTCGAGCTATCGAGCATGTGCTCCCCTGCGCACTACAGCCGCTTCTCCATCGCGATGTGCTCGATTCCCGCCTCCACGAACACTCGCCCACGCGGGCGGTACCCGGCTCGCTCATACAGCGGCTGCGCGTAGATCTGCGCGTGCAGCACGAGCCGCTGACCGCTGGCGGCTCGCGTCTCCGCGTCGGCTGCCTGCAGCAGCGCCGTCGCCACCCCCCGCCGGCGCATCTGCACCCGCACCGCCAGACGGCTGAACTGCGCGGTGGCTCCGACCATGAGGATCCGGCACGTGCCCAGCAGCTCCCCCCCGGAGATCGCCACCAGGTGGATGCCTTCACCGTCACGCCCGTCCACCTCCTCCCGCTCTGGCACCCCCTGCTCCAGGCAGAACACCTCGTGGCGCAGCGCCAACGCGGCCGCGAGCTCGTTCGCGCCGGTGGCGCGCCTCACCTGGAAGGCCAGTGCGGAGCTCACCGCAGGACGTAGAAGCGGATGTCGTGGATCAGCGCGCTGGCGCTCAGGTACGGGCCGGCGTGCACGTAGACCTGCTTGCCGCTGCGGTCGTAGTAGATGGTCTGCGGATAGTAGGTCGCGGCCTGGATCGAGCGGGCGATGCTCTCGTCGGGATCCTGGTAGCTGGGGTAGCTGACCGGGAAGCGCCGCAGGAACGCCGCCGCGGCCGGCGGGTGGTCCTTGCCGTCGAGGCCCAGGAACGCGACCTGACGGCCGAGCTGGACCGACACGCGCTGGAAGACCGGGAACTCGCTCTGACACGGGTCGCACCAGGAGGCCCATTTGTTGACGACCACGGGCGCTCCGCGCAGGCTGCGCAGTCGCGCAGCGAACCCCCCCGCGCCGCCGCCCAGCAGCTGGTTGGCCTGAGCGTGGAGGGCTGCCAGCGGCTCGGGAGCGCCGCGCAGCTGCGCGCTCACCTGGGCATGGCTGAGGGCGTCGCTATGAGGCTGACTGGCGCTGCAGCCGGCGATCGCCAGCAGGGTGATCAAGTAGGCCAGGGACGAGCTGCGCTTGGACACGACCGACAGCTTGCCACACGCCTTTGGCAGATCCTCGATCACGTCTGGAGCCTTCGCCCCGGAATCTGCTTAAGTACTCGCTATCCTCTAAGACGGGTACTGGCGAGGGGGGAAAAGCCGATGAGGATTTCCTCGCCTTTCCCGGGTTGCACCGGGGCCGCCTGAGCCGCACCACGTGTTGCCGCGACTCGCCTGTCCAGACGCAAGGTTCTATTCCATGGGTGATCACACCCCCTTTCCGAATCCTGCCGCGATCGCGCGGGCAGAGGTCTTCACGCGGGAGCGATTCGTCTATGACGGCGAGTCGCTCGAGGACGCGTTGGCTTCTGGCTCCGCGCGCCGCGTGGCCCTCGACGCCGCCCTGGGCGAGATCGACGAAGGAGGCAAGCAGCCTTCCATCGGATGGCGACGGCAGTTCTCGCTGCTGCTCGGCCTGGAGCGCCTGCTCTCGGAGGACGAGCCGCATCTGATCGACGGAACCGTTCTCTCCGCCCACCAGGTCGATGCCCTCTCCGGGACGCTGACCGCACTGCTGGCCGAGGCGCAGCGCAACGGCCACGGACCCTCCGCGATCGCCGCCGGCAACGGCAACGGCCACGGCAACGGCGCTGCCCCGTCGCTGGCGTCGGTGGCGATTCCTGGCGAGGAGGACGAGGAGGAAGGCGACGAAGACAGCGAGAGCGACGAGGAGCCTCAGGACTGGGTGGACGAGGCTGACCTGGATGAAGATGTCCAGTTCGGTGAGCAGGCCGATGACCCCAATGCCGATCGCCGGTTCTGGTTCGAGCACGCAACCGGAGCGGGCAAGACGGTCGCCGCGCTGGGATTCGTTGAGGCCTCGCGCACCGGTGGGGTGCTGATCCTCACCCACCGCCGCAACCTCGTCGACCAGTTCCACGGCGAGCTGCGGGATCGCGGCTACCGGGATCGCATCGCCGGCCCGCTGCTGGACGGCCAGGACGCGCCCAACGGCCCGGTCACGGTCGAGACCTACCAGTGGTTCGTCCGCAATGCCGGGCGCATCTCCGATGCGTACACGATCGTGATCTGCGACGAAGCCCACACAGCGTTGGGCGAGAAGACCTCGGCCTCGATCCGCAGCTGGTCTGGGCCGGTGTTCATCGGCATGACCGCCACCGGAGCGTTGATCGCCCGCCACGTCACCGACTTGTTCCCCACGCAGACTTCGCGGTTCGATCTGGCCCAGGCTGCGCGGCGGGGAGTGATCGCGCCGCTACGCTGCATTCGGATCCCGCCGGGCCCGGGGGTACGGACGATCGCCAAGGTGCCGCTGCGCCGCGGCGAGGTAGACACCGAATTCGACCAGGAGATGCTGGCCGAGCTGCTGGACCAGACGCCGTTCAACCTGGCCATCGCCGATCTGTACAAGACTCGCTTCAACAACGTGCCCGGGGTTGTCTACTCCGCCGGGGTGCAGCACGCCTACAACGTGGCCCAGGCCTTCCGGGACCTGGGGATGAAGGCGCAGGCGGTCTCTGGGGAGACGCCCAAGCGCCAGCTGGCACGGATCCTGGCCGACTACGAGTCGGGCAAGATCGACGTCCTGGTCAACGCTCAGCTGCTGGCCGAAGGCTGGAACAGCCCGCGAGCCACCGTGTGCATGCATCTGGCCCCAACCGCCTCCAAGCGGATCTATCAGCAGCGGGTCGGCCGTGTCACCCGCCGCCATCCCGGTAAGGAGGCGGGGATCGTCGTCGACTTCGTCCATCCCGCCACCAAGCACGACGACCCCGTCGTGACCCTCCACTCGCTGCTCGATCGCGACGTCTACCGTGGCGGGGCGATCGTCGTGGGACCGGTCCGTCGAGGTCGCGGACGACGGGTCCGAGTGGAGCGCCGGGTGCTCCCGGTGACGCCCGATCCAGAGCGGCGCGCTGAAGTGTTCGAGCGCGAGCTGTGGCGGATCGCGGTCGAGCACCTGGACTATGGCGAGCAGCACGTGTGGGCCGCGCTGGCGGGCGCGCGGGTGGCGACCAACGGCTGGCGACGGGCCAAGGCGATGCTCCACTTCGATCGCGGTGGCGAGCTCAAGCGGCGCTTCCTGCTGACGGCGCTGCAGCGCAACCGCACGACGCAGCTGCGGCTGCGGGCACTACAGGAGATCGCCGCCTCTCGTGACGCAGAGGCATTCGACACCGCGATCGACATCATGGCCGGGTGGCCGCGTGACGAGCGCCGGGAGGGGGTCAAGATCATGCTGCAGGCGCTGGCCGAGCGCCGCATCGGGCGCCGCGATCAGGCCAACGCCTGGATCTGGCGGATGGCTGAGTACACCCGGGAGGTCCACGAGGAATACGCAGTCCAGCGCTGGCCGGAGACCAAGCGGCTGCTGGGTTTGCTGGTCAACTCCAGCGGTGCTGCCCACGCGCGCAACGCGAGGCGGCTCGTCCACGCCTCCCGCAAGGAGGATCGCCGGCTCTCGGCAGCACTGCTGGCGGCCGCGCTGGCCCACACCCCCGAGGCCGAGGAGGCCTTGCGGGGCGCCCGCACCCGGCTGGCCCGCAAGCCGGCGGCATTGGCCCGGGAGCTCCTGCGCAACTTCCCCAAGGGTCGCCGCGGCGGGTCCAAGCGGCGACGACGCAAGGGGGCCGGCGGCGGCGAAGGCGACGGCGCCGCCGAGGGCGTGGTCGTACCGGCGACGCTGGCGGATGGGGATGATCACGGGCTAGGTGCCGATGAGGCGCGCGAGGACGGGGGTGCGCTCGATGCCGAGCCGGCCGAGGACACGCTGGAGGCCGAGCCAGCCGATCACCAGGATGAGCGCGGCTCCCACACCGCGGTCCCCGAGGACGAGGGCGAGACCGGCGAACGTCCCGAGGAACGCGAGCAGCTAGGCGAGGACTCAGACGCACAAGCCGCCGCGTAGGTCGTCCAGATGCACCTCGCCGGCCTCGAGCACTGTGCGACCAGCAGCGCCGAGCACGACCAGCCTGCCGTCGCCGTCGATGCCGGCGCCCCGGCCGGACCCTCCCGCCCAGTGCAGCGGCCGGTCAAGCAACGCGTCGCGAGCTCTTACCGCTTGCAGCACGGTCGCCTCGGGAGCCTTCAGCCGATCCGTGAGGCCGGCCAGCAAGCCGGCCAGCACGGGCTCGACCGCCTCTGGCTCGAGTCCCAGTCCGCCGGCGCGGCGGCGTAGCTCCGCCGGCAGGTCGTGCTCGCGCACGGCGACGTTGACGCCGATCCCCAGGACTGCCCACCGCTCCTGCGGACGTCCCTCGACGAGGATTCCGGCGACCTTGCGTCCCTGCAGCAGAACGTCGTTGGGCCACTTCAGTTGTGCGCGAGCGCCGGTAGGTCCGACGCGCTCGGCGAGCTCGGCGATGACGATCCCCGCGATCAGCGGCAGCAGCCGCGGCGGCTCGCGCAGCACCAGCGAGCCCAGCAGGGCCCGGCCGGGCGGCGCCACCCAGCTCCGGCCCTGACGTCCGCGGCCGGCCGATTGCTCGCCGGCGGTGATCAGCGTGCCGTGGGGAGCACCGCCGCCGGCCAGCTCCCGGGCGCGGTCGTTGGTGGAGCCGATCAGCCGCAGGTGAAGACGCGGGCTCCCGAGCTGGGACGCCGCGGCGGCCATGGGGATGGTCATACCGGTGAGAGCCGCAGCTCGTCGTCGACGGCTATGCCCAGTTGAGCAGCGGCACTGCCGCGACTGATCGCCACCGCCAATCGGCGCTCGGCGTCCTCGTAGACGAGCAGCTCGCCGGCGTCCACCTCGGCGAACGCGCGCGCGTACTGCGCCTGATGCTCGCCGGCCGCGGTACGCAGCCGCACCCGGTAGCCGAGCTTCAGTCCCGTGCCGGCGAGGTCCTGGTGGTCGACGTTCAGCTGGACGTTGCCGAAGCGGTCGACGTACAGCGCGTGGGCCACGAGCACGCCATCCTCACGGCGGGAGCGCGGTAGCCCTAGCCCGACCAGCTCAGCCGGATCGAGCGGCGCCCCGGCCTCTGCCAGCGCAGCTCCACCGGCCAGGCGCGCTGCCACCGGCGCGAAAATGTCGCGCCCGTGGAAGGTGGCCGAGACCGGTTCCAGCCGAAACGGCGAATGGGCGATCTCCACCGCCTCGACGATCCCGCCACAGTGTTCGGCCACCGGAATCAGCAGCCCGTTGTCCGGGCCGACCAGCAGGCGCCCGTCGCCTAGCTCCACCGCCACCGCCCGCCGCTGGGCCCCGACTTCAGGATCGACCACCGCCAGGTGAACCCCAGCGGGCATGAACGGGATCGCCCCCACCAGCATCAGCGCCCCCGCCCGCACATCGTGACGGGGCACGCCATGGGAGATGTCGATGATCCGGGCCCGGGGACAGATGCCCGCGATCACGCCGTGACACACCCCAACGAAATGATCACCGAAGCCGTAGTCAGACAGGAAGGTGATGACGGGTTGGCTCACCGCTCACCGACCACGTGCGGCCACGTCGTCGAGCACCGCCGCCACCAGCCCCTCAATGTCGTGTCGCGCTGCCTCCACGTGCGGCGCCGCCTGCCGCTCCCGCAGTGCCTGGCTCGTCACCGGGCCGATGCTCACCAGGCGCGCCCGTTCGTGCAGCCGCTCGTCGGCTCCGGCTTCGAAGAAGAACCGCACGGTCGAGGCCGAGGTGAAGGTCACGTAGTCTGCCGCCGCCACGGCCTCCAGCGCCTCGGGGCCCAGGGGCTCGGCGACCGTCTCATAGAGAGGCAGCACGTCGACCTCGGCCCCGCGCTCCCGGAGCGCGTCGGGGAGCACGTCCCGGGCCTGCGCGGCACGGGCTACGAGGGCGCGCCGCACCGGCAGATCGCTCAGCGCCTGCACCAAGCCCTCAGCCACGAAGCGCTCGGGAACGACGTCGGCGCGGATCCCGCGCGCTGCCAGCGCGCGGGCGGTCCCGGGGCCGATGGCGGCGACCTTCACCCCTGCCAGCGCTCGGGCGTCGAGACCCTCGGCCGAAAGCCGCCGAAAGAGCACGTCGACGCCGTTGGGGCTGGTCAGGCAAACGAGGTCGTAGCGGCTGGGATCCGGGGATGGCCCGTCCAGAGCAACTATGCGTATCGCCGGGGTCTCGGCGACTTCCGCGCCTAGCGATCGCAGCTGCGCGGCTAGACTGCTGGCCTGAGCGCGGGCTCGCGTCACCGCCACACGAACGCCTGCCAGCGGCGGCCGCTGCCACCAGTCAAGCTGCTCTCCCAGGGCCGCGACCGCGCCGAAGACCGCGATCGCCGGCGCCTCGACGCCCTCCGCGCGCCCCACTCCCGCGATGCTCTCCAGGGTCGCGATCACCGTGCGCTGCTCGGGGAGGGTGCCGCTCTGCACCAGCGCCGCCGGCTCTGCGGGCGTGCGACCGGCGCCGAGCAACCGCTCGGTGATCGCCTCCAGCCGGCGAACCCCCATATAGACGACGATCGTTCCGGGGAACTGGGCCAGCGCCTCCCAATCCAGCGCGGACTCCGCCTTGGCCGGATCCTCGTGGCCGGTGACGAAGGCCACCGCGCTGGCCCCGGCTCGGTGGGTGACGGGAATCCCGGCGTAGGCGGCGGCGGCCACGCCGGCGGTCACTCCCGGCACCACCTCGTAGCTGATGCCGGCATGCCGCAGCGCCTCCGCCTCCTCGCCCCCCCGACCGAAGACGAACGGATCGCCGCCCTTGAGTCGCACCACCTCGCGACCCGCGGCGCCATGCTCGAGCAGCAGCGTCTCGATCGCGGCCTGCGACGCCGACGCCGCGCCACCCTCCTTGCCGGCGTAGATGAGCTCGGCGTCGGTGCGAGCGCCATCGAGGGCGCCGGCGGGGATGAGGCGGTCGTAGACGATCACCTCGGCGCGGGCGATCAGCTCGAGCGTCCGGGCGGTCATCAGCCCCGGATCGCCGGGCCCGGCCCCAACCAGGTAAACGGTCATGCTGAGGTTCCGAGCTCGACCTGGCGCAGCAGCTCCTGGGCCCCCGCATCGCGCATCCGCCCCGCCACGGCCACCCCGAGACCCCGGGGCGGCCCGCACAGCCGATCGCTGAGCCACGCCGAACCGTCCGGCAGCCCGATCCAGGCTCGCAGCTCCACTCGGTCGGGATCGATCGCTTCCGCGTGCGCGCCAACGGGGGTGTTGCACGAGGCGCCCAGAGCGTGCGTGAGCTCACGCTCAGCAGCGACACAGGCCGCGGCCTCGGGATCGTTGACCTGGCCCAGCAGTGCCGGGTCGATCGCTCCGGCCATAGCCTCGACCGCCAGCGCCCCCTGGCCGGCCGCGGGCACCATCTCGTCGAGCAGTGCCGTCGCGTCGCGCTGGCGGGACAGCCGCTGCAACCCGGCCATGGCCAGCACCAGCGCGTCGACCTCGCCGCCGGCGAGCTTGCCCAGGCGCGTGTCCACGTTACCCCGCAGCTCGACCACGTCCACGTCCTCACGCACTGACCGGATCTGCGCCGTGCGGCGGAGGCTGCTGGTGCCGATCCGTGCACCGGAGGCCAGCGCCCGCAGCGACGTGGCCCCGCAGATCGCGTCGCGAGCGTCCGCACGCGGCGGAATCGCGACGAGCTCGAGCCCGTCGGCAAGCTCCGCGGGCACGTCCTTGGCGGAATGCACGGCGATGTCGATGCGGCCCTCCAGCAGTGCCTGCTCCAGCGCGGACACCCACCGCGACTTGTCGCCGAGTGCCCGGTTCCGGTCACCGGCGGTGGATATCCGCACCAGCTCGGGTTCATCGCCCAGCTGGCGGGCCACCCACCGGGCCTGCGCCAGCGCCAGCGCGCTGCCGCGCGTTCCGATCCGCATCAGCGGCGACGCTGTGGGAGCGCCCGAACCTCGGCCAGATCTGCGACCGATTGGGGCTCCGTGACCGGTTCGAGCTCCGCCACGTCGATGGGTTCGGCCGCGGCTCTGGCGTCGACGGCGAACGTGTTCTCCCGCTCAGCCAGGCCGAAGAGGTCGCGGACCAGCGCCATCCGCGCGTGCACCCGGTCGTCGCGCTGCTCCTTCATTCGCACCGTTGGCTCATGCAGCAGCCGGTTGACCAGCGCCCGGGTCAGGGCCTCGATGCGCTCGCGGTCACGTGACGATGCCGACTCCCATTTGCCGGCGTTCTCCTCCAGCACCTGCTCGGCGATGTTGCTCGCGTGGGCCCGCAGCGCCGCCAGCGTCGGCAGCACCTCAAGCGAGCCCATCCACGCCGCAAACTGCTGGATCTCCTGCTCGATGATGCCCTCGGCGGTGCGGGCCTCGGCCTGGCGAACCTTGCGGTTACGCGCGATCACCGCCTGCAGGTCGTCGATGTCGTACAGCGACACGCCGGTGATTTCGCCGCACGAGGAGTCGATGTCGCGCGGAACGGCGAGATCGATCAGCAGCATCGATCGCTCCTCCCGTGCCCGCATCACCTCGGCCAGCTCGCGGGACTCGAGCAGCAGGTGCGGGGAGGCTGTCGCCGCCAGCACGATGTCAGCCCGCTCCAGCGCCTGCGGCAACTCGTCGAAGCTGACGCTGTCCCCGCCGTAACGACGCGCCAGGCTGAGCGCCCGGTCACGACGCCGGGTGGCCACGAACACGGTGTGGCAGCCGCTGTCGGCTAGCGCCCGTGCGGTCAGCTCGCTGGTCTCGCCGGTGCCCACGATCACCACCGAACGACCCCTCAACGCCCCCAGCCGCTCACGCGCGAGCGCCACCGCCACCGCCGGAAGGCTGAGCTGGCGCTCGCCGATGCCGGTCTCGGTGCGAACTCGCTTGCCGGCCGCAAGCGCGGCCTTGAACAGGTGATTGGTCAGCGGCCCTACCGCGTCCTGGGCCAGCGCGGCCTCGTAGGCGCGCTTGACCTGACCCTGGATCTCCGCCTCCCCGACGATCATGGCTTCCAGGCCCGCGGTGACGCGATACAGGTGCCGGGCGGCCTCACAGTTGCGGTGCGAGTAGATGGCCGCCGCCAGCTCGGTGGGTCGGATCCCGGCCTGGCTGGCGAGCATCGCCAGCACGGTGCTCTCGGCCTCGACGGGGTCGCCGACGACTAGGTACAGCTCGGTGCGGTTGCAGGTTGAGATCGCGACCGCCTCATGGACGTCGGCGCTGCCGCGGAGATCACGCAGGAAGTCACCGGCCCGCGCCTCCGGCAACGCCAGCCGCTCGCGCACCTCCACTGGCGCAGTCTTGTGCGAGATCCCGATCGCCAGCAGCTCGCTCATGTGACCGGCTGGGCCTCCCGCTCCCGGTCCGGCTGATCGCGACGCGCCCGGATATCGCGGGCCAGCTCGGCCAGCTCGCGTTCGGTGCGCGCAAGCCGCAGCGCCATGATGGCCACGTACACGAGCACTATGGCCAGGAACACGATGTACGCCCCGGCGACGTACTTGCCGGCGGTGTGCAGCGGCAGCGCCGGGGCGGCGGCGAGCAGGTTCATGACGGAGCCGCGCTCCTGGGCAGCGGCGTCAGCTCGTCCTCGCCGAGCAACATCCGTCGCAGCGCCCGCGTCTGCATCCGGGCGTTCTTGGCCGTCATCTCGTACTTCCACAGGGTCGCGTAGAGCAGCGCTATCCCGATCAGCGAGATCAGGAACGTGAGCCGCATCGGACCCGGGAGGTTGCCACCTCCGAGCGTGAGCACGCGCGGGTGCACAAACCCCTGGGCCAAGCGCACGGCGATGAAGTTCATCGGCACGAAGGCGCCGGCGACAATCGCGAACACGCTCGCGTAACGCGCCTGACGCTCGGGATCCTCGATCGAGAAGCGGAGCGGCTGGTAGGTGGCGAACATCAGCACCACGATCAGAAACGACACCAGCGTCGGCTCGTTCCACACCCACCAGTGGCCCCACGAAGCCTTAGCCCACAACGAGCCCGTGACCAGCGCGCCGATGGAGAAGATCAGTGCCATGTGGATGGCCACGTAGGAGCGCATGTCCCAGCGCCGATCGCCGGTACGCAGATGGCCGATCGCCAGCAGGCCGCCGAGCACGAACCCACCCAGCGACACGATCGCCAACGGCACGTGGATGTAGAAGATCTTCTGGACGAAGCCCTGATCAGCGTCGAGCGGAGCGTAGAAGAACACGAGCGCAAACGCGACGGTGATGAAGACGATCGTGGCTAGCGCCAGGCCGCGAAGCCCGCGCCCATAGGTGGTCACTTAATCCTCCAGCAGGAAGTCGAACAGCGCATACGCAAGGAGGGCGAACACCAGATCATAGAGCCCAAGGATCGCCAGCCACTTACCTGGCGGCGAGCCGGAGCTGTGAGTTTGCAGCAGCGGCCCGATGCCGCGGGCGGTACCGATCAGCGCGGGGATCAGCAGCGGCAGCCCGATGATCGGACCGATCAGGTCGCGCGCGCGGGTGTGGACGGCGATTGCCGAGACGAGCGTGCCGATCACCGCCAGGGCGAGGTCGGCCAGCGCCAGCACCGCGATCACCCCGGGAAGCACCGACCCCAGCGGCGGCCCCAGCAGCAGCAGCGCGAACGCCGGTACCGCGACCAGCTCCAACACGACCAGGAACGTGAACAGCGCCGCCGCCTTAGCCAGCAGCAGCGCACCGCGGTCCACGGGCGCGAGCAGGAACGCGTCGAAGCCGCCCTGCTCACGCTCGGCCACGAACAGCCGGTTGACTCCGAGCAGTGCCGCGAACAGCAACGTCGCGGTGAGCACGCCCGCGGCCAGCTGACCGTCGATGCTGACGCGTCCCAAGGCGAAATGGAAGATCACGAACGTGCTCAGCGAGAACAGCGCCATCGCCGGCACCGTTTCCAGCGTGCGCAGCTCCAGCAGGAGATCCTTGCGCAGGACAGTGAGCGCGGTCTTCATGCGTAGAGCTCCCGGAGCTGGCCTGCGCTGAGCTCACCCGCGGGGCCGCAGTAGGCCGGCCGACCGTCTCTGAGCCCGAGGACGAGGTCCGCCTCGGCGAGGGCCGACTGCGGATCGTGACTGGTGATTACCCTCGTGGCCCTGGTGGCGGCGCCGATCAGCGGCTCCACCAGTTCCGCGGCCCCGGGATCGAGGTTCGCCCGGGGCTCATCGAGCAGCAGGAGCGAGGGCGAGTGCAGCACCGCGCGGCAGATGGCGATCCGCTGGGTCAGGCCGCGGCTAAGCGAGCGAACCGGCTCATCTCCGCGGCCCTGCATGCCCACTGCCCCCAGCACCTCCTCGATTCGCCCGCTGGGGACTCCGTGCAGCCGCGCGTGGTAGCGAAGGTTCTCCCGCGCGGTCAGATCGTGGTAGAGCAGTGGCTCGTGGGCCAGCAGTCCAATCCGGCCCCGGACCGCGAACGCCCGTCGGGGGAGCGGCTCGCCCAGCAGCTCCACCTCCCCTCGGTGAGGGCGCAGCAGCGTAGCCAGGACTCGCAGCAGCGTCGACTTGCCGGCGCCGTTTCGACCGAGCACGGCCAGTGTCGCCCCGGGAGGAACGCGCGCGCTGACCCCGCGCAGCGCCGTCCGCTCACCAAAGTTACGGGTGAGCTCGCGCAACTCGATCGCCGGGCGCTCCTGGGGTCGGTCAGTGGCGGTCGGCGCGCCCACCTTCACGCTGCAGCGTCGCGACGGCGTGCTCGAGCGTCGGAGCGATCACCGGGAACAGCTGCCCAATCGCCCGGGGGCTTCCAGGAAAGTTGATGATCAACGTGCGGCCAGCGATCCCGGACACGCCCCGCGTGAGAATCCCCATCGGCGTGTGTCGCCGCGACTCTGCGCGCAGCGCCTCGGCGAACCCGGGGGCGTCGCGGTCGATCACCGCCCGCGTGGCCTCGGGGGTGACATCGTCGGGGGTCAGGCCGGTGCCGCCGGTAGTGAAGATCAGCGCGATCCCGGCATCGGGGTCGCTATGCCGCCGTAGCGCCGCCTCGATCACGCTGCGGTCGTCGGTCAGCACCTCGGCGGCGAGGATGCTCGCTCCGGCCGCGCGCGCGTGGTCGGCCAGCGCCGGGCCGGAGACATCCTCGCCGGTGCCCGCGGCAACCGAGCTGGAGATGGTCAGGATCGCGGTCTTCACGGCAAATCGGACGGGTTCCGGTCCTCTCGCCGCCAACGACCCGAGCGCCCCCCGGACTTCTCCACCAGCATGACCGAGGCGATCTCCGCCCCGCGCTCGATTCCCTTGACCATGTCGTAGATCGTCAGCGCGGCCACGCTGGCGCCAGTGAGGGCTTCCATCTCCACCCCTGTGGGGCCGGTGGTCCGCGCCTCGGCAGTAAGCGTGATCGTGCCCGTGCCGGCATCGACCGCCGCCTCGACGCCGACAAACGAAAGCGTCAGTGAGTGGCAGAGCGGGATCAGCTCCCAGGTGCGCTTGGCCGCCTGGATGCCGGCGATCCGGGCGGTGCCGAGGACGTCGCCCTTGGGCGCATTGCCGGCAAGCACTGCGGCGGCGGTGGCGGGTGAGACCCGCACCACCGCCCGCGCTAGCGCCCGTCGCTGGCTCGGAGACTTACCTCCGACGTCGACCATCCGCGCGCTGCCGGCGCTGTCCAGATGGGTCAGCTGCGGTTCCGGGCTCAAGCACTCACGCCGCCGGCGCGTAGCTGCGCCGTGCCGCCTCGATCAGATCCCTCACCGCCTGCACATCGCCGGCGCGCAGCAGCTCGATCGGGTCGGGCTCACCCCCGACGATCGACTCGAAGAACTCCTTGCGATCCTGGTAGGTCGGCAGGGTCGCCTTGGCCCACCCGCGGGAGTCGTTGAGCAGCACCGCGAGCTGCGCGTACGGCTCGCCGAACAGGTCGGCGATCTCGCGCTTCATCCGCTTGGCCAGCGCCGGGGAGGCACCGGCCGTGGAGATCGCGACCGCCAGCGGTCCGGTGCGGACGATCGCCGGGAGGATGAAGTTGCACAGCGGCGGCACGTCGACGACGTTGACCAGCATCGCCCGCCGCTCGGCTTCCTCGAACACCGCGATGTTGACGTCGGTGTTGCTGGTGGCGGCGATCACGATCAGGCATCCGTCGAGATCGTCGGGGCGGTACTCCCGCCGCTCCCAGCTGATCGAGCCCTCCAGCGCGAGCTGCACCAGCTCAGGATGGGCCTCGGGGGCCACGACCTTCACCTCCGCGTCGCAGGCGAGCAGCCCCTCGACCTTCTCCAGTCCGATGTCGCCGCCGCCGATGACCAGGCAGCGGCGCCCGTTCAGACGCAGGCAGGCGATGTAGAACGGAGTCGCGAGCATGTCCTGCACGCATGATTGATCGCAGATCCCCTTGCGCAGCTGGCAGACGCACTCCTTGCCGGCATAGGCCTGGGCGGGCATGACACAAGGGTACTGAGCTGGTATGCGTCGCCCTGGCTACCGGCGCACCGCGTCACGGGCCAGCCGGGCGCCAACCTTCAGCAGCGGGCCGGCTCCATCGCGCATCGCCGCGGCCCGGATCGACGGCCGCCCGTAAAGGATCGTCGCGGTCTGCCGGAGCGCCCGCCCGAGCGTCTCGTCGTAGGGATGCCACCAGGCGTTGCGGATCCTCGAGGGCTCCCACACCCGCAGCTTGATGTTGACGCACTCGTAGAGCCCGAACTTGGAGTGGGTGCGACCCAGGCCGGAGTCCTTGACCCCGCCCCATGCGCACTGGCAGGCGCCGTGGCTGAACATGTGGTCGTTGATCCACACCATCCCGGACTGGAGCTCCCGCGCGATCCGCTCCCCCTTGCTGCGATCGGCCGTCCACACCGAGGCGCCGAGACCGAATTCGCTGTCATTGGCCAGCGCCACCGCCTCGTCCTCGGAGTCGACGACGACGATCGGCAGTACCGGCCCGAAGATCTCCTCGCGCATGATCCGCATCTGGTGGGTCACGTCGGTCAGCACCGTGGGTGCATAGAAGGCCCCGGCCTCCAGGCCCGAGGGAGCGGGCGCGGGTCCGCCACAGCACAACGTGGCTCCTGCCGCTACCGCGTCATCGACCAGCTCGCAGACGATCTCGTGCTGCTGGCGACTGATCATCGGCCCGATCTCGGTGTCCCAGCCGATGGGATCGCCGACTCGCAGTCCCTGCGCACCGGCGACGACGTCGGCGATGAACCGGTCGGCGACCTCTCGCAGCACGTACACCCGCTCAATCCCCGAGCAGGTTTGGCCGGCGTTGGCATAGCCGCCCCACAACGCTCCGGCGACGGCGTGTTCGAGGTTGGCGTCGGCGAGCACGATCATCGGGTCCTTGCCGCCGAGCTCCAGCACCGAGCCCTTCAGTTGCTGAGCGCATCGCTCGCCTACGCCGCGGCCGGTGTCGACCGAGCCGGTAAAGAAGATCTTGGCCACGCCGGAGTCGATCAGCGCCGGACCAGTGCCCGGTCCGTGTAGCACTCGTACCAGTCCCTCCGGCACCCCCGCCCGCTCGAACACGCGGCCGATCCGCTCACCGATCATCGGCGTCAGCGAGGCCGGCTTGAGGACGACGCCGTTTCCCGCCATCAGGGCCAGCGCCACCTCGCCGAATGGGATCGACCACGGATAGTTCCACGGGGAGATGACTCCGATCACCCCAAGGGGCTCGTAGCTGAAGGCTGAGCTCTTGGTCTTGAGGAACGCCTGCGGCATCGGGATCTTCTCGTCGGCGAGGATCTCGGCGCCGGCGCTGCCGATCCAGCCCAGGGCATCTATCGTCGGCAGGATCTCCATGGAGAAAGCCTCGTTGCGCGGCTTGCCCTGCTCGCGGACGATCAGGTCACGGATTTCGTCGGACTCATCGATCAGCACCTGCGCCGCCCGCTCCAGGTACCGGGCGCGGTCGCCGAGCGTCAGCTGCGCCCAGAACGGTTGGACCTTGGCCACCTCGTCGACCACGGCAGCGACCTGGTCGGATGCGGTAATGGGCACCGCACCGAGCCGCTCGCCAGTAGCGGGATTGAACGATTGCAGCTCCTGAGCGGTGGCGACCTTCGCCGGCACAGGGCGGAGACTACCGGCGAAGGCGACGCGTCAGGCCGCGCGGGCCGCGGTGATTGCCCGAGCACGCCCGATCAGCGCCCGGCGCAGCAGCTCGTCGAGTCCATCGGTCAACTGCCCATCGACCACCACCGTGTCCGGCGCATCCGCCTTCAGGGCGATCGAACCGATCCCCACCGTCGTCTCCCGTGAGTCGACCAGCGCGGTGGCAGCGATCACCACCCGGGTGCGCGGATCGAAGCGCAGCAGCCGCGCCAGCTCCAGCTCCCCCGCCTCCAGCCCGCACCGGACATACAGGTCCCCGATCGCCGGGGCATCGCCGGGCCCAGGCAGCCGCAGACGCACGCGCGGTCCGCGCGGAAGCTCATAGGAGCGGGCCAGCAGGGCCCCAGGGTCGAAGTTCGAATCCATTTACTACAGCGTAGTAGCTTCGCCGAGCCGGCCTGTGAACCTGCAGGCGGGACCCTCAGCCGCGCCCGCGCCCGCGCCCGCCGCGGATGGCCTCGAGACGCTCCTGCAACCGGGCCTCGGCATCGTCGGGCTCATAGAAGCGCTGACCGAGCGCCTGGTCGGGCATCAGCTCCTGCGGGGAGAGATGATCGGGGTGACGGTGAGGGTTGTCGTAGGCCCGGTCGCTGCGGGTGGAGGAGCGCAGGTGCGGTGGCGGCGGGGAGGCACCGTGGTCACGGATGTAGCCGCGGGCGTCCACGATCGCTCGTTTGGCGGCATCGGACTTGGGCGCCAGCGAGAGATAGATGGCCGCCTGGGCGAGGGCGAATTGGCACTCCGGCAGGCCCGCGTGCTCCACCGCCTGCGCGGCAGCGGTGGCCACGCTCAGCGCTTGCGGATCGGCGTTGCCGATGTCCTCCGAGGCCAACACCACCATCCGCCGCACGATGAACCTGGGATCCTCGCCTCCCTCCAGCATCACCGCCAGGTAGTAGAGCGAGGCGTCCGGGTCCGACCCGCGCGTGGCCTTGATCCAGGCTGAGATCGTGTCGTAGTGACGGTCAGCCTGGCGGTCGTAGAGCAGCGCCCGACGCTGTAGCGCATCCTCGGCCTGGGCCAGGCTCACCTCGTCTCCGGGCCGGGTAGCCTCGCAGGCGAGCTCGAGCGCGTTCAGCGCGGTGCGGGCATCACCGCCCGAGCGCTCGGCCAGGAACTCCAGCGCCGCGGGGGCGAGCCGGCCCTCGGCACCACACTCCCCACGTGCCAGCGCTCGCTTCAGCAATTCCTGGATGTCCCCGCTGCTGAGCTCCTCCAGCTCGTAGACCTGGGCGCGGGAGAGCAACGCCGAATTGACCTCGAAGTAGGGGTTCTCGGTGGTGGCGCCGATCAGCGTGATCAGTCCCTCCTCGACCGTCGGGAGCAGCGCGTCCTGCTGGGCTTTGTTGAAGCGGTGGATCTCGTCGAGGAAGAACACGGTGCGCCGGCCGCCGCTGGCCAACCGCTCCCGCGCGCGCTCGATCACCGCTCTGACCTCGGCGCGGCCGGCCTGAACGGCGCTCTCCTCCTCGAACGCCGCGCCCGAGGATTCCGCCATCAGCCGCGCCAGGGTGGTCTTGCCGGTGCCGGGCGGCCCGTGAAGGATCATCGAGTGCACGTGCCCGTCCTCCACCGCGCGCCGCAGCGTCGAGCCCGGGGCCAGCAGCCGCTCCTGACCGACGAACTCCGCGAACGTGTGCGGGCGCATCCGGGCCGCCAGCGGCGCGTCCGCCGCCGCCGGTTTCGCCTCAGCGCCAGCAGCGGCGCCGGAGTCGCTGTCGAACAGCCGCTGCATGAGCAGAGAGTATGGGCTGAGACCTAGCGGCCCACGATCGCCAGGGCCGCGTCGTGGACGAGCCCGTTGGTGGCGATCCCGTCGCCGCCGTCGGGACGCCGAGCGCCAGATAGGTCGGTGAACCGCCCTCCCGCCTGCTCGACCACGACCTGCACGGCGGCCAGGTCCCAGATCGAGACCGTGGGGTCCAGCGCGATCTCGGCCGCGCCCTCGGCGACGAGCATGTACTGCCAGGCGTCGCCGACCCCGCGGGTGCGCCAGCAGCGGCGGCCGAGCTCCAGCAGCGCGTCGAACCGACCGACGGCGTCCCAATCCTCGATCCCGCCCCACGCCAGCTGCGCGTCGCCGAGCGCGGAGATCGTCGAGACACGCATCGGTCGCCCGTCGGCGAAGGCCCCCCGGTCCCGCGCGGCCCACCACCTCCGCCCCGCAGCTGGGGCCGAGATGACGCCGACCATGCCCTCGCCCCGCACGGCCAGCGCGATCAGGGTCGCCCACGTAGGCATCCCGCGCACATAGCTCTTGGTGCCGTCGATCGGATCGACGATCCAGCGGCGCGTTGCCTCGCCCATGTCGTCCCCGCCGTACTCCTCTCCGACCACGGCGTCGCCGGGACGCTCGCGGGCGAGATGGTCACGAAGCGCCTGCTCGACGGCACGGTCAGCCTCGGTCACCGGCGTGAGGTCGGGCTTGGTGTCGACCATCAGGTCCTCGGCCCGGTAGCGCCCCATGGTGATCGCGTCGGCCAGATCCGCCAGCTCCAGGGCCAGCGCAAGGTCGTCAGCCACGCCGCGGCATCCTACCGGCCGGTAGGCTGGGCGCATCAGCCTCGGCGTCGACAGACTGCAGACGGAGACGACCGAACTGCTGGCCGCGCTCGTGCGCTTCAACACCGTTAACCCGCCCGGTAACGAGCGTCCCGCGATCGAGCACCTCGAGCGTTACCTGGGCCAGGCCGGATTTCACACCGAGATCCTCGGCGCCAGCCCGGAGCGCGCCAACCTGATCGCGACGCTCGGCGGCGAGAGCGACGGGGAGGAGCCGGCGCTGCTGTACCTCGGCCACGTGGACACCGTCCTCGCCGACGCTTCGGAGTGGAGCCACGACCCATGGTCGGGTGAGGTCGCCGACGGCTTCCTCTGGGGCCGCGGTGCCCTGGACATGAAGTCACAGGTCGCGGCCGAAGCGGCGGCGGGGGCCACGCTGGCCCGCTCGGGTTGGCGCCCGGCGCGCGGAATGCTGAAGCTGGTGTTCGTCGCCGACGAGGAGACTGGCGGCGACCTCGGGGCGAAGTGGCTGTGCCGCGAGCACCCCGACAAGGTGCGTTGCGACATGTTGCTCAACGAGGGCGGCGGCGAAGTGTTCCAGTACGAGGGCCGCCGCCGCTATGGCGTGTGCTGCGCCGAGAAGGGGATCTTTCGCTTCACGGTGACGGCGCTGGGCACCGCCGGCCACGCGTCCCTGCCCAAGACTGGCGACAACGCGCTGCTGAAGCTCGGCCCCGTGCTGTCCAAGCTGGCCGCCGCGGCGCCTTCGTTTGCGCTCACGGAAGGGCCGGCGGCGCTGTTGGCCGGCTTGGGTGAGGACCCGGAGAACCCCGCCGCCGCGCTGACCCGGATCGGCCAGCGCGAGCCCGGGCTGCTGACCTTTTTCGAGCCGATGCTCGGCGTAACCCTGACCCCGACGATGGCGCATGCCTCCGACAAGGTCAACGTGATCCCCTCCCGGGCGACACTCCGAGTCGACTGCCGGGTGCCCCCAGGTCGAGGGGAGGAGGAGGCACGAGCGCGCATCGCCGAGGTGCTCGGACCCGACCAGGAGCAGCTGAGGATCGAGTTCAGCGAGACGGTGGTCGGCAACCAGTCGCCGGTGGCCACGCCGCTGATGGAAGCGATCGACCGCTGGATCCGGCGTCAGGAGGAGGGCGCCGAGACGGTACCGGTGATCCTTCCCGGTTTCTCCGACTCGCGCTGGTTCCGGGAAACGTTTCCCGACTGCGTCGCCTACGGCTTCTTCCCGCAGCGTCACATGACGTTGCTGGAAGCGGCGCCACTGGTGCACAACGCCGACGAACGGATCGATGTGCGCGACCTGGGCTTCGCCGCGAGCTTCTACGCCGACATCGCGCGGGAGCTCCTCGGCTGAGGCCGCTTACCGCGCTCAGAGCCGGATCGTCTCGAGCAGCGATTGGGCCAGGAGCGCCGATCCGGCATAGCTGGGATGCACTCCACAGGTGCCTGGCTTGCCGAGCTGCGTCAGCAACCCGGCGATGCAGGTGCTGCCCGCGGAGCGAGCCGACGCGGTCTGGAAGAGGCCGAAGCTGCCGGTCACTTCCACTCCGAACGGCCTCGCGGCGGTGTCCACCGCCCGGTTGAGCCCCGACGTAACCGTGTTGATGACCGACGAGCTGTAGTCGAGCGAGTAGTAGTTGACGATTGCCAGCTGACCGCGGTAGCCGGCCTGGTTGCGAACCGCCGACAGGATACGACGGACGTTGGCCGAGACCTGGGCGAAGAGCGCGTTCTGCTCGGAGGCCTTGAGGCAGCTGTCGCTGGTCGTACGCTGGCAGATGAACAGGTCGTTGGCGCCGATCATCAGCGAGACCAGCCTCACGTTGCGGTTGCGGCGCAGGAAGGCCACCGCGTAGGCGAGCTGCGAGCCCGCGTAGCGCACATGCAGCGGGTATGCCTTGCGGTAGGCGTTCTCGCAACCGTTGCTGAGAGCGGAGGCGTTGATCAGGCTGGCTGAGGTCTCACCGGGACAGGCCGGGTTGACGACCCGCAGGTGAAGCTGCGCGCCGAGCTGCTCGGGATAGCCGAGAAAGCTCGCTGGGTTGTGATAGTCGGGGGCGGGCACCACGCCCGGCTCCATGTAGCCGAACGTGACCGAGTCGCCGAGCGAGAGGTAGGTCGAGCCGCCAGTGACCGGGGTTGTCCGGCTCACGATCGGCGGGCGCGGCCGCGTGGCGGCCTGAGCACTGGCGCCGACTGCGGCTACGGAGACCAGCAGGACGATCACCAAGGCCAACGCTCGGGGCTTGAACACGAGGCTCATCCTACGCCTTCCCCCGCGTGATCGCTGCCGCCGGAGCGGCTTGCCCGGCCGACGCGGGACCAGCGGCTGAGCGCCGAACGTCCGGAAGTGCTCCACACGTAGCTCCACATGCTGTATAGTTAATTTTCAACATGCTGTCGATCTTGAACCCTTGCTGTGCCCGCGGATGAGCACGGAGCCACAGGGCCGCTGAAGGCGGCGCGGCCTGATCGCAAGTCCGAACACCTGCGGATCGCCTCGGCAGGAGGAATCGAGCACCGATCCAGCACCGGGCTGCAGGGATATCGACTGCGTCATCGCGCCCTTCCCGAACGCGACCTGGCCGCGGTACACCTCCAGACGAACCTGCTCGGCAAGACATTGGCCGCCCCCCTGGTGGTTTCGGCGATGACTGGAGGGACAGCCGAGGCCATGAGGATCAACCGGCGCCTGATGCGTGCGGCGGCCGAGCATGGCGTGGGGCTAGTGCTCGGATCCGGGCGCAGGCTGCTCCGAGATCCGACGCTGCGGCCAACGTACATGGCCGGGGAGGTCGAGCGCCCGCCGCTGCTGCTGGCCAACCTGGGTGGGGTTCAACTTCGGGAGCGAGACGGCGCGGCGGAGGCAGAGCGACTCGTGGAGCTACTGGAGGCCGATGGCCTGTCGGTTCATCTAAACCCTCTGCAGGAGGCCGTGCAGCCCGAGGGTGAGACGACCTTCGGCGGTGTCCTGGCCAGGATCGAGGCGGCTGTCACCCGCCTGGCTCCCCGCCCGGTGATCGTCAAGGAGGTGGGGTTCGGGCTCTCGGGTGCCGACGTGGCGGATCTCCAGCGAGCGGGGGTGGCCGCTGTGGACGTAGCCGGAGCCGGGGGAACCAACTGGGCGCTGGTGGAGGGCCGACGGGAGGAGCGATCGGGTGCAGTCGGCGCGGCGTTCGCCGACTGGGGGCTATCCACGATCGACGCACTCGCGGAAGCTCAGTTGGCGGCGCCACACCTCACGCGGATCGCCTCCGGCGGCCTCCGAGACGGCGTCGAGTGCGCCAAGTGCCTGGCGTTGGGAGCGCATGCGTGCGGCATCGCTCGGCCGTTGCTGCTGGCCGCGCAGGCAGACCGTGCCACTGAGGCGATTGGGGACATTCTCGGACAGCTGCGGATCGCCACGTGGTTGAGTGGGGCGGGCGCCTCGTGCGAGCTTGGGCCGGAGCAGCTGACATGAAGGTCGTGGTCATCGGCGCCGGCCTTGGCGGGCTTGCGGTGGCGCTGCGACTGCAGGGGCAGGGCTTCGAGGTCACGGTGCTCGAGCAACGCGCCGCACCCGGCGGGCGAGCCTCGCGAATTCGCGGCCAAGGGTTCACGTGGGACACCGGGCCATCGCTGATCACGATGCCCTGGGTACTCGAGCAGACCTTCGCCGCTGGGGACCTCGACCTGGGCCGGGAGGTAACGCTGCGCCGGCTGGATCCGCTCTACCGCATCCGCTGGGCCGAGGAGGAGCGTACGTTCGACTTTCCTGATTCGCCCGCGCGGCTACGCGAGGAGGTGGCGAAGTTCTCCGTCGCCGACGCGGCTCGGGTCGACGATTTTTTGGACGCGCTGCGCCCGATCTACGAGCACGGGATCCTGGCCGCGGGGCAGCGAGCCTTCGATGACCTCGCATCATTCGCCGCTCTGATCCCCGTCATGGCTCGCTACCGGGCGATTGAACCGCTGCACCGATTCGTCTCCAGCTACTTCAAGCATCCCCGGGTCCGGGAGGCGTTCTCGTTCCACTCCCTGTTCATCGGTGGCGATCCTCATCGTGTGCCAGCAATCTACGGCGCTCTCGTCTACCTGCAGGTTCTGGACGGCGGCTGGTACACCGACGGCGGCGTCTATTCGCTGGTCGAGGCGATGGCGCGGCCGCTGGATGTCCGCTGCGGCGAACCGGTCGAGTCGATCGAGACAACAGGCGGCAGGGTCAGCGGCGTGCGCACCGCGGGCGGCGAGCGACTGCCCGCGGATGTAGTGGTGTCCAACGCCGATGTGCTCAGCACCCACGCCCTGCTCGGACGACCGCCGGGATTGCGGCGGCTGCGGCCGACGATGTCGTGCTTTCTCCTCTATCTGGGTACCGACCGCCGATTTGGCGACCTGCTGCACCACACCCTGCTGGTCGGGCGCGGCTACCGCGACTTCATTCACGCCGTGACCAGGGGCGGGACCTTGCCTGGCTCCTTTTCCACCTACGTGCACGCTCCCGCGCGCACCGAGACGGCGATGGCGAGGCCCGATGGCGACTCGTTGGCGATCCTGCTGCCGGTGCCGAACCTGCGAAGTCGGATCGACTGGAGGCGCGAGGCCGACACCTTGCGCAGCCGGCTGATCACCGATTTGGAGGCCACTTTCGGTCTGCAGGGACTGGAGGCGTCGATCCAGGTCGAGCATCGGATGACGCCGCTGGACTTCAAGGAAGAACTGGGGGCGGTGGACGGCAACGCATTCGCGGTCGAGCCCACGCTGCACCAGTCCGCGTACTTCCGCCCCCCCAACCGCGTGCGCGACGTCGACGGCATGTATCACGTCGGGGCCGGTACGCATCCGGGCGCCGGCATACCCGGCGTCCTGCTCGGCGCAGCGGTCACAGCCGGGCTTGTGGTCTCAGACGCTCGTGAACGCCCCCGTCCCGTGGCCGTGTCCTCATGAGTGCGACCGCACGCTTGGGCCTGATTGGCCGCGGTCCCTCCCCCGCGGCTCCGCTGGCGCCGCACGGGCCCCACGTCACCCAGGCGCGGGCGGTCACCCATACCAGAGCACGGACGTTTTCGCTGGCCTGCCGGCTCCTGCCGAGACCTGTTCGGGACGATGTGTACCTCCTGTACCTGGTCTTCCGGACGCTCGATGACCTGGTCGACGGAGGCGACCCCGCGGCTACCGCCCGCGTCGAGGCGACTGCGGCCTGGGCCGACCAGGTTGTCGGGCTTCGAACTCGTGAGGTGGCCGTACTCGAAGCCTTGAATACCCGCTATACGATCCCCCGGTGGGCCATCGCCGACTTCTGCGCGGGCATGCGGCAGGACATCGCGCGGGAGACATTCCTTTCCGAGCACGACGTCGACCGCTACTGCTATCGCGTTGCGGGAACGGTTGGGATCGTCATGACGTCGATTCTCGGGGCGGCGCAACCCGCTCAGGCGTGGCCCGCAGCCGCGTCGCTGGGCATGGCGATGCAACGGACGAACATCCTGCGCGACATAGACGAGGACGCTGCCGCCGGTCGCGTTTACCTGGCCCAGGAGACGGTGGCGCGGCATGGCTCGCTGGCGCCGGGCCGTCGGGCAACCCTGGTGAGCGAGCAGATTTCGCGTACGGAAGCCCTCTATGACCGCGGGCTGGCGGGAGTAGGGCAGCTGCGCTGCGGACGTCGCGCGGTCGCCGCCGCCGCATCGATGTACCGGGAGATCCTGCGTGAGATCGAACGCCGCGGCTGCGGGACGCCGGGACGAGCTGTCGTCTCGACGCCGCGCAAGCTCGCGCTTGCGGTGCACGCGGCGCGGCGAGGATGAGACCGCCGCAGACGGCTCGATCGTTGCCGGCTACGGTGCGCGAACGGGTGACCCCGGGGGGCGCGCTCCTGGTCGGGCTGATCGCGACGCAGATCGCCTACGGCCGAGGATCGCCCCCGCGCCCGCCGAGCGCTACCAGGCGGGTGCTGGCGATGATGCTGGCGAGCTCCACCGCGGAGGCGTGGGAGGCGCGTGGCCCGCTCCGAGGCGGGGGAGTTCTCGCGGCCGCGGGAACGATCGGGTTTGCCGCCGAGGTAATCGGTGTGGCCACGGGGTGGCCGTTTGGCCGCTACCAGTACTCGGATAAGCTCGGAAGCCGGATCGGGGGCGTTCCACTCCTGGCGGCGGGAGCTTGGGCGACGATGGCGCGGCCGGCTTGGGTCACCGCCGGTTGGTTGAGCTCGCGCGCGGTACTACGGGTGCCGCTTGCCGCGCTGGCTCTCACCGCCTGGGACGTCTACCTCGACCCCCGCATGGCCGCGGAGGGGTACTGGAGCTGGCGCGATGGCGGACGCTACCAGGGGGTGCCGGCGGCTAACTTCGGTGGCTGGATGGCCACCGGCATGTGCGCGTTCGGCGTAATCGCGGGGCTCGACCGCTCGGCGCCCACCCGCGACGACGACGGGGCGCTGGCCCTATACGTATGGACCTGGATCGCTGAGGGAGTCGCCAACGTGATGTTCTGGCGGCGGCCAGTCAGTGCCGTGGCGGGCGCAATCACGATGGGGACCTTCGCTGCGCCCGCGCTGGTGCGCAGGAATCGGGCATGAGGGTGGTGGTGATCGGCGCCGGCGTTGGCGGGCTGTGCGCGGCGATCGAGCTCGCCCACGCCGGGCACCACGTCACCGTGCTTGAGCAGGGACCGGCGCCCGGGGGCAAGTGCGCACAGGTGCAGCAGGCGGGCTTCACGTGGGATGGCGGGCCGTCGCTGCTCACCCTGCCGCAGGTATTCGAGGAGCTGTTCGCCGCCACCGGCCGTCCGCTCGCGGAAGAGCTCGAGCTGCAGCGGGTCGAGCCGGTGACCCGCTACGAGTTCGCCGATGGCACCAGCGTCGAACTGTCCGCCGACCTGCCCCGGGCGCTGGACGCGCTCGAGCTCTGGTCTCCCGGCGCGGGCGCCGACTGGGTGCGCTTCCTTGGCACCTGCGCCGGCATGTGGCAGGCCTCGCAGACCCATCTGAGGGGAGCGCCGCCGTGGCCGCCCCGCCGGAGGCGCCCGGAGGAGCCGAGGCCGGACCCGCGAGACGCGCTGCGGGTGCGGCCTTGGTGGACGCTGCGCCAGCTCGGCCGGGCTCATTTCCGGGACCCGCGCCTGCGCATGGTGATCGAGCGATTTGCCACGTACGCCGGAGGCGACCCTCGCCGTACTCCGGCCGCCCTGGCCGTGGCCGGATATGTGGAGCATGCTTTCGGCGCCTGGCATCCGCGTGGCGGCCTCTACGAATTGGTACGAGCGCTGGTGCGGCGGCTAGACGCGCTCGGCGGCAGGTTGTGTCTGCAGACCCGAGTGGAGCGCATCCTCACCAGCGGCGGTGGTGTCCGCGGGGTGGAGACGGACGCAGGTCTGGTGTCCGCTGATGCCGTGGTGAGCGATGTGGACGAGACGGTGGTCCACGAGCAGCTGCTGACCCGAACCAGACGAGCACCGCCCCGGCGTGAGGCGTCGCTGTCGGGCCTGGCCCTGCTCTTGGGATTGCAGGGCAGAAGCACCGCCCAGCCCCATCATCTGATTCGGTTCTCCGCCGATCCCGACGCCGAGTTCGATGACGTGTTCGTGATCAAACGGCCGATCCGCGATCCCACTGTCTACGTGTGCGCCCCCGGAGCCACCGACCCGGCGGCCAACCCTCCGGACGCCGAGGCATGGTTCGTGCTCGTCAATGCGCCGGCGGTCGGCGACGACGCGGACTGGGCTGCGGAGGGCGCAGCGATCGTCGAACGGCTCGGCGTGGCCGACCGCCTGAGCGAGATCGTGCTGCGCACACCCGGCGATCTGGAGCGAGAGACCGGGGCCCGAGGCGGCGCGATCTACGGGTCCGCCCCGCACGGCCGGTTAGCCGGCCTGCGCCGTCCTGGCCGTCAGGTGCGAGGCGTCTCCGGGCTGTGGCTGGTGGGAGGGACAGTGCACCCGGGTGGAGGGCTGCCGCTGGTCGCTCTCGGCGGACGCGCGGTGGCGCGGGATTTGGGCCGGCCATGATGGCCGAGGGAGGCCGTCGGATTCCGTCCGTCCCAGGTGCCCTCGGCGCCGATGGGCACGAAGCGGGCGAACAGCTCCTCCCCGTACCACTTGCCCGCGCGCGTGCGGCGCACGACGTCGTGGTGGGATCCGCTGCCGTAGGCATAGGCAGTGGCGTCTTCCAGGGAGCGCCACAGCGAGAACGTGGCCTGCCGCAGCACCGGCCACTCGCCGATACCGACCGCGGCCAGCAGCCCGGACCGCTCCGCCATCTGGGCCGCGGGAGCGGCGACCGCGCGGTAGAAGTCGCCGGCGCGGTTGACGCGGACGGTGGCCCGAGTGAGGATCGCCACGGGCCCGGCCACGGCGGCGATCGCCTCGGCGCCCGACAACGGATCGTGCCCGTCCCAGGCCCCGTGCCAGCGCACCGGCGCCAGCCGCAGGGTGTAGCGCTCCTCCGCCAGGGCGGTCCAGCGCAATGCCGTCGGCGAGCGAGCCAGGAAATCGTCGAGCGCCGCCTGGTCCTCCCATACTGCGAACATCGCCCAACGGCGCAGGTCGGCGGACGGCGTCAGCGTCTGCCCTCGGCCGGTGCCCAGCAACCGCCAGAAACGCAGCCCCGGAATGCGTCTCAACTCGGGGCGGTCGAACGCCATCCGAGAGATTCCTCGGGCCGCGAATCGACGTGAATAGCGCGTGAGATGAAAGGAGGCGATGAGCACGTATGCGGTACGTCGTGGCGGCGTTGATCGGCTATCTGCTCGGCTCAGTGCCACTGGCGTTGATCGTCGCGCGTTGGCACGGGGTGAACCTGCGCCTCACGGGAGACGGAAACCCGGGAGCGTGGAACGCCCTGGAGCAGCTCGGCGCCAAGCATGCCTGGCCGGCCTTCGTGGGCGACGGCGCCAAGGCGCTCGTGGCCGGCTTGGCCGGACGTGCGCTCGGCGGCTGGTGGGTCGGGTGGGTCGCCGTGACTGCGGCGATGGTCGGGCACGCGTTCCCGGTGTTCGCGCCCAGGCGCGGCGGCAAGGCGGTGATGTGTTTCGCCGGCGGCGCCTTCGTCCTCGCGCCCCTAGCCGCAGGTATCTGCCTGCTGATGGCCGGTGTTCTCGCCGGATTGAAGAGTCCTGAATGCGGGGCGCGGCTGGGGGTTTTCGCCTTCCCCATCGTCCAGTTGATGAGCGTTCCCGTGGCCCACGTCGCCGCCAGCGGCGGGTTGATGACCTTCATCGGCGGCCTGTTCCTGCTCCGTCGAGGTAGAGCCGGCCGCGCCATTCCCGCGCGGGTCGTAAAGCGGACAGGGTCAGGCGCAGCGCCGCCAGGGGGTCAGCCAGGGGCGACAGCCACAGAGTCAGACGCCGGTGCTCGTAGCTGCCAGCCAGCGGCACGGACATGATCCAGCGCAGGGCGACTAGCCCCGCATCCAGCCGATTGGCGCGGCGGATCAGCAATCGCAGCGTTGGCAGGCCCAGCGTCAGCCATACCACCACCACATCGGCGAGGAGCCAGGCAGGCGAGGTCACGTCGCGCAGCGCGATCGAGCGTCCCCATTCGCGCCACACCTCCGCCAGCGAATCGTGCATGTCGACGGCAATCAGCCCGTCCCCGTCGTAGAAGGCGATTCGCCACCCCCGTGCAGCCAGCGCGCGCGCCTGAGCGGCGTCGTCAGTGAGGTGGCGGGCAGAATGGACATAGCCGCCAGCATCCAGCAGCTGCTGGCGCCGCACCGCCACGCACTGCCCGGTGACCACGAGCCTGTTGACCTTGGCGGGTGCGCAAGAGTCAGGAGGTCCGAACCGGTAGACGAGCGTGGCCAACATCGCAGGGTGCAACCACTGCTCCCCTGCTGTGTCGCACCTGAACCGTGCCGCTGCGCACACGAAGTCGGATTCCTGGAGCGCCTCCGCCAGCGCGCGGGCAAGCCCGGGACGCGGACGCGTATCGGCATCGACGCTCATCACCACTTCCCCGCCCGCCGCCTCCAACCCCCGCTGCAGCGCCCACGGCTTGCCCACCCAGCCGGGCGGCGACTCACCGGCGGCGATCACCCGTGCCCCGAGCCTGCGGGCCACCTCCGCGGTCCCGTCGCTCGATTCATCATCGACCACGATCACCTCCCGCAGGTCAGGATCGCCCAGCAGCGCTTGCAGGCAGGGACCAATGCGCGCCGCCTCGTCACGCGCGGGGACAACGGCAGAGACCTGCCCCTGAGGGCAAACGTCGGGGACCCTCAACGCTCCTCGCCGGCGGCGACCGCGCGCCAGCCGCGCGGCTACGACCAGACCAGCTGTGGCCTGGCCAAGCAGCCACGCTCGTCCTAGCAGCGAGATCAAGCCGCGCACTCTGACCCGCAGCCGAGCCCAGTGGCGCCCTTGCTCATGGCACTGCCGGCGTGACCGTGAACCGCAGGGTGAAGTAGTCGAGCATGTGAGGCAGTCGGCGGACCGGATCAAGGCCAGGGTCGAGGAGCCTCACCTGATGCGCGCGCAGCAGCGCGCCCAGCATCTCCGTGCCCGCCTGGAGCGCCAGCGCCGTCCCGGGACATCCCTGAGGACCGTGGCTGAAGTGGTTGAACTGCCAGTCGCCGGGGGCCTCACCCGACAGCCACTGCTCGGGCGCGAGCTCATCGGCGAACGGGACTTCCTCGCGGTCGCGATGGTTGAACGTGTTGACGATCAGCAACTGCGTACCCGCCTTCACCCTGACCCCGTCCCAGTCCGCGTCGCGCACTGCCTCTCGGGAGAGCATCGGCGTCGTCGGCCACAGCCGCATCGTCTCTTGTAGGCAGGCCTCGAGGTAGGTGCTGTCCTCCCGCGCGCGCTCGCGCTCCTCGTCGTGGGTGGCCAGCAGCGCCAGGCAGCGGAAGGCGTTGATCGCCAGGGTGTCGCCGAGCGCAAACAGCCAGTGCGTCACTTGTCCCGCCGGTCTGGTGGCCGCGGTCACCGGCGCTCCGGGGAACAGGCCGACGAGACTGCCCTCCGCCGCCGCCTCGACGTAGCCCTCGAGCTTCTCGGTGTAACGGCCCAGCAGCTCGTCGTCGCCGTGGCCAGGGGGATTGGACTTGTCCATCAACTCTCCCAGCATCCGCGAGAGCTGGTCGTCCTCACCGGCGCCCTCGCCAAGGATGATCCGCCGCGCGACCCGTCGCACCGCCTCGTTGAACGCATTCCAGTGCAGATCGTGCGGCAGCGCCGCCGCCTCCTCGACGCAGATGGCGGCGAAGCGCTCGCTGAGGCGGTGGGCCGGCTTGCCGGTGTCCAGAACCGCCTCGGTGAAGCGACGGCGATCCTCCCACTCTGGCCTGCGGCTGATCGTCAATGCGTCGGGCTGGAACCGAGCCATACCAGCGCGCTTGGGCTCGGGATCGGCGGCGAACGGATCCGGTGAGCGCTCCAGGCCGTGGCGGATCGCGTCGCGACCGAGCAGCAGCAGCGCCTCGTCCTTGGCCACCCTGATCCACAGCGGTCCGTCGCCGTAGCTGCGTCGCAGACCGGCGATGAATCCGACCGCCAACCCGTCGACCCCGGTCCGGGTTGCCGCGCCGGCGGCGGTGCGCCGTCGGCGAAACAACCCCTGGACCAGGTTGGGGACCGCGACCTGCGCGGTGAAGCGCAGCCCTTCCACCAGCGATGCGTGCGGGAAATCCCTGTCGGCGCGGTCGGGCAAGCTCGGCGCGACCCTACCACGGCGCCAAACGACGTCGGAGCCATTTCCCGCCCAGGAGTGGCGCGAGATGGCTTTGACAAGGGCGGAAATAGACTCTCCCGCCGATGGCCCACCGTTTGGACCCGGAGATCTTCCGCCTGCCCGTGCAACGGATCCGCAGCGGCTACTACTCCGATGCCTACTTCGTCTACACCAAGCAGCTTCTGGAGGCCGAGGGCCATCATCCCCAGGTGACGATGCAGGTCTTCCAGAAGCACGAGTCGGTGCTGGGCGGCATCGACGAGGCGATCGCGTTGCTGAAGCTGTGCTCAGGTCACGAGCAGGACGGGAGCTGGGTCCCGGGGTGGGATCGACTGGAGGTGCATGCGCTCCACGAAGGCGATCGGATCGCTCCTCGGGAGACGGTGATGACGATCACCGGCGACTACAGCCTGTTCGCGCACCTCGAGACCGTGTACCTCGGCGTGATGGCCCGGCGCTCGCTGATCATGCGCAACGTCGCCGATGTCGTGGAGGCGGCCCGGGGCAAGCAGATCTTCTACTTCCCCGCCCGCCACGATCACTGGCTGGTGCAGACCGGGGACGGCTGGAGCGCGCACGTAGCCGGCGCGATCGGAGTCTCGACCGACGCCCAGGCCTCGTGGTGGGGCGGGCGCGGGATCGGCACCGTGCCCCACGGGCTGATCGCCGCCTACGGCGGAGACACCGTCAAGGCCGCCCAAACGTTCGCGCGCCACTTCAAGCAGGAGATGAACATCACGGTGCTGGTCGACTGGGAGAACAACTCGGTGGCCACCGCGCTGGCGGTGGCCGAGACGCTCGGCGAGGACCTGTGGGGAGTTCGCCTCGACACCTCCGAGCTGCTGGTCGACCGCGCGCTGCAGGAGGAGATGGGCGACTTCAAGCCCACGGGCGTCAACCCTCGCCTGGTGGAGAAGGTCCGGTCCGGACTTGATCGGGCCGGCTTCCAGAGGGTCCGGATCGTGGCCAGCGGGGGCTTCACGGCCGAGCGGATCCGAGACTTCGAGGCGACGGGGATTCCCGTGGATGCCTACGGCGTCGGCTCCTCGCTGATCCGGGGAGCCAACGATTTCACCGCTGACATCGTGCTCGTCGACGGGCGTCCCTGCGCCAAGGTCGGCCGGCGATACGCTCCGAACGTGCGGCTGGCGAGGGTGCAGTGACATCCGGCCAGGTAGGCCAGCCCCCTCACAGTGGTCAGTATCCTCCCCGCCCGGATGCTGTCCACGATCGATCACGTCGGCGTCGCCGTGCCCTCAATCGACGAGGCGGTGGCGCTGTACCGGGACGCGCTGGGAATGCCGCTCGTACACCGGGAGACCGTCAGCGAGCAGGGGGTCGAGGCAGCCCTGCTGGACGTCGGTGAGGCTCACGTCGAGCTGCTGGAGCCGCTCGGTCCCGACACCGCGGTAGGGAAGTTCCTGGCCAAGCGCGGACCGGGTCTCCATCACGTGGCTTACCGCGTGCCGAACATCGAACAGGCGCTGCGCACGCTCTCCGCCGGCGGGATGCGACTGATCGACGAGCGACCACGAGGCGGAATCCGCGGCTCGCAGGTGGCCTTCCTTCATCCCAGCGGCACCGGCGGCGTCCTGACCGAGATCGTCCAACCAGCCAGCAAGGGACATTGAACGCATATGGCCGAAGAGAAGCCGCAGAAGATCAGCATCGGGTTCGCGGGCAGCCAGGTCCTCAGCGCCCGTGTTGCCCCAGCCGAGCTCAGCCGGCTGCGTGGCGCGCTCGGCTCCGAGGGCTGGTACGAAATGGCCGCCGAGGACGGGACGCTTGCGCTCGACCTGGCCAAAGTCGCCTACGTGCTCGTCGACGACGAACCACAGCGGGTCGGGTTCGGCTCCTGAGCCGGCGGCTCCGCACACGGCGCCGAATTCCAGACCTCGACCGCAACCTCCTCCTGGTGCTCCGCACCCGCGGTCATCACCCCGAGGCCGAGCGGGCGCTGGGGATGTGCTCGAGGCTGGGCGAGCACGGCGCCTGCTGGCTGGCCTTGGGTGGTGCCGGCGCGGTGCTCGATCGTGACCCCCGGCGCCGGCGGCGCTGGCGCCGCGGCATCCGTGTCGTCGCCGCCGCCTACGGACTCAACCAGGCGATCAAGTTCACGGTACGCCGGCGGCGGCCCGAGCTGCCGGGGCTACCTCCGCTCACGTCCACGGTCTCCACCCTGTCGTTCCCCAGCGCCCACACCACGACCGCGTTCGCCGCCGCCCGGGCGTTCTCCGGCCTGGCTCCCGTCTGGCTGCTCTACGGGGCAGCCGGGATGGTGGCCCTGAGCCGCCCTTACCTCGGCGTCCACTACCCGTCCGACGTGGTGGCGGCGCTGGCGCTGGGGATCGGGATCGAATCGATCTGGCCGCAGAGTTCAGGGGGTGAGAATTGAAGGTCGGGATCGTCGGGATGCCCAACGCGGGCAAGTCCTCGCTGTTCGCAGCACTTACCGGGGTCGCGGCCGAGGCGGCCAACTACCCGTTCACGACGATCGAGCCCAACGTCGCGGTCGTGCCGGTGGTCGACGAGCGCCTGGAGGCAGTGGCGGCGACGGTGCGTGCCTCCCGGGTGATGCCGGACACGATCGAGTTCCACGACATCGCCGGCCTGGTCGCCGGCGCGCACCGTGGCGAGGGACTTGGCAACCAGTTTCTGGCCAACATCCGTGAGACCGATGCGATCGTCCACGTCGTGCGCGTGCACGAGGACCCGAATGTGGTTCACCCCGAGGGTCGCGTCGATCCGCTCGCGGACATCGAAACCATCGAGACCGAGCTGATCTACGCCGATCTGGAACAGGCCGAGCGGAGGTTGAGCCGCGTTGTGCGCCAAGCGCGGGGAGGGGATCGTCACGCGGTGGCCGAAGCAGCGTGGTTGGAGCGGCTGATCGAGGCGCTGCAGTCGGGGCGACCGGCCCACAGCGTGCCCCCACCCGCCGAGGCCACCGACGCGGTGCGGCTGCTGGCGCCGCTGACCGCCAAGCCAGTGCTGTTCGTGGCCAACGTCGCCGAGGGGAGCGCCTCGGTGCCCGAGGCCATCCTCGAGCACGCGCATGCGCACGGTGCTGGCGTGGTGGCGGTCTCGGCCCGATTAGAGGCGGAGCTGACGGAGCTCCAGAGCGAGGACGCGGCGGCGATGCGTGGCGAGATGGGGCTCACTGAGTCCGGCCTGGCCACGGTCGTGCGGGGGGCATTCTCGCTGCTGGAGCTGGTGGCCTTCTTCACCGCCGGCGAGGACAAGCCGGCACAGTCCCGGCACCTGCGACGTGGGCTCTCCGCGTGGCATGCCGCCGGGCTGATTCACAGTGACATACAGCGCGGGTTCGTGCGCGCGGAGATCGTGGGTTGGCGAGAACTCGTCGACGCCGGCGGCTACTCCGGCGCCCGTGAGAGAGGGACGCTACGGCTGGAGGGTAAGGACTACGTGGTCGCCGACGGCGATGTGATCACCGTCAAGTTCACGCCCTGAGCCTTCCGGTGGCTCACAGGTCGCTCAACGTTCGCGCGGCGGCCAAACGCTCGGCGAGACGGTTCAGCCCGTAGCGCCGGGCTGCAACGGCCCCACCCTGCAGATCGGTGTCCGCGTCCTGCGGGCGCGGCACCTCGACCATCTGCAGCGTCGCGATCTCCCGGAACGAGTGCAGCTGCTGGGCATGCTCAGTCAGTGCGGCCGTGACCCGTGGGCGCTCGTGGAGACTTCCGGCAATCGCCGCCTCCAGCGAGCCGTGACGGCTGAGCAGGTCGGCGGCGGTCTTGGCGCCGATCCCCGGCGCCCCCGGTAGGCCGTCGGAGGGGTCACCACGCAAGGCGATGAAGTCGGGCACCAGCTCCGGCTCGATCCCGTAGCGCCGACGCACCTCGACGGGGTCGACCTCCTCGAAGCCGCTCAGCCCGGACTTCAGGTAGAGAACGTGCACGGCACCGCTCACGCACTGATACATGTCGCGGTCTCCGGTGAGGATCAGCGTCTCTCCGCCCGCGGCCGTCTCGACCGCGGCGAGCGAGCCGAGGAGGTCGTCGGCCTCCAGCATCGACTCGCTGACCGAGCTCCAGCCGAACTCCGCAAACAGCTCAGGAGCCCGCTCGAACTGCCAGGCGAGGGCGGCGGGCACGGCCGGGCGGGCAGCGTGGTAGGCGGGGTAGAGCTCGACCCGGTACGCCGCGGCTTCGGCGCCAAAGCAGAGCACGATGGCCCGCGGTCGGCGATCGGCGGCGACTCGCAGCAGCGCGTTGACCGCTCCCAGCAGCGCGTTGACCGGTCGCTCCCCGGCGCCGCGGATCGAGTCGGGAAGGGCGAAGAACGAGCGGTAGAGCAGGAACGGGGCATCGACCACAAGCAGCGGAGCGGACACGGGTGGCAGGGTAGAGATCAGCGTGCAGGGGTTGCATCCGAGTCACTGGGAGCGAGCCATTCGTCGGTGGCTGGATCGTCCGATGCGCTTAGATAGGAGCTCGTGGCCCCGCGTAGAGCTTCAGACGTGTTCGTGGAGTGCCTGGAAGCCGAGGGCGTCAGGTACGTGTTCGGCATCCCCGGCGAGGAGACGCTCGATCTCAACGAGTCGCTGGCGAAATCCTCGGTTGAGTTCGTACCCGTCCGCCACGAGCAGGGCGGCGCCTACATGGCCGACGCTTACGGTCGGCTCACCGGCCGCGCCGGGGTGTGTCTGGGCACGCTGGGTCCGGGCGCGACCAACCTCGTCACCGCCGTCGCCGACGCTTTCCTGGACCGCTCGCCGCTGGTGGCGCTGACCGGGCAATCCGACCTGGAGCGCATGCACAAGGAATCCCACCAGTACATCGACCTGATCGGGATCCTGCGGCCGGTCGTCAAATGGAATGCGCGGGTGTCCAGTCCCGAGATCGTGCCGGAGGTGGTGCGCAAGGCGTTCAAGGTGGCGGAGTCGGAAAAGCCCGGAGCAACCCACCTCGAGCTGCCCGAGGACGTGATGGGCCAGGAGCTCGAGGCTTCGCCGCTCCGGCACCACGCGCCCGTGCAGTCCGAACCTGGGGTGCGGGAGCTCCAACGGGCGGCTGAGATCATCGACGCCGCCGAGCACCCGATTGCCCTGGCCGGCAACGGCGCGATCAGGGCTCACGCCGCGCGCGCCCTGCGGGCCTTCACCCAGGTCACAGGGATCCCGGTGGCGGAGACGTTCATGGCCAAGGGCCTGCTCGACTACGAGGATCCACACGCGCTCGGCACTGTCGGCCTTCAGGCCCGCGACTACGAGATGGCGGGATTCGACGACGCCGATGTGGTCATCGCGATCGGCTTCGACCTGGTGGAACACGCACCCGAGCACTGGAATCCGCTCGCCAACAAGAAGATCATCGTGATCGACAGCGTCGCCGCCGAGGTCGACGAGTTCTTCGTCCCCGAGGTCGAGCTGATCGGGGACATCGCCCACGTCCTGGCTCGGCTGGCCACCGGCTGCACCCGGTCACCCACGCCCGCCGTTTCCAGCGGCCTGCACGATGTGACGCTGCGGGCGCTGGGGGAAGCGCGGGCGGACGACCACTTCCCGATGCGACCGCCCCGCGTGCTGTGGGATATCCGCCAGGCGCTCGGGCACGAGGACATCCTCGTCTCCGACGTCGGCCTGCACAAGCTGTGGATCGGCCGGATGTTCCCCGCCCACGAACCGGGCACCGTGCTGATCGCCAACGGCCTGGCCGGGATGGGGTTTGCCCTGCCCACGGCGATCGCCGCCAAGCTCGTCTACCCCCAGCGACGCGTGGTCACCGTCAGCGGCGACGGCGGCTTCCTGATGAACTGCCAGGAGCTGGAGACGGCCACTCGGTTGCGCACGCCGATCGTCAACATCGTGTGGGAGAACGGCCAATATGGCTCGATCGCCTGGAAGCAGGACAACAAGTTCGGCCGCCACTTCGACGTCGACTTCGGCAATCCCGACTTCGTCAGGCTGGCCGAGGCGTTCGGGATGCCGGCATGGCGCTGCTCATGCGCCGAGGACTTCCCGCGGCTGCTGGAGGGCGCGCTGAGGCTCGACCTGCCGTCGCTGATCGTGGTGCCGATCGACTACTCGGTGGATGTCGCCATGTCCGCCCAGCTGGGAGCCGAGACGGTGGCCACATAGCCCACCGGCAGGTCGTCGCTCCGGCGAGCTCTCTGCCCGCGTTCAGCTAGTCGATTCAGCGGCTACAGGTTTCCCTGCGCCATCTTGCGCAGGTCCATCGCCTGGTTGTAGGTGTCCTCGTCGACGCCCTTCTCGTAGGCCACCTCCCGCAGCATCCGTCCCGAGTCGGCCGCCTCCTTGACGATCTCGGCCCCCTTGTCGTAGCCGATGTAGGGGTTCAGCGCGGTGGCGGCGGCGAGGGTCGACTCGGCCGAGCGGTGGCAACCGTCCTCGTTGGCCCTGATGCCCTCCACGCACTTCTCGGCAAACACGCCGGCGCTGCTGGTGAGCAGACGGATCGAATCAACCAGGTTTCGAGCGATCAACGGCACGCGCACATTGAGCTCGAAGTTCCCCTGCATCCCGGCGATGGTGATCGCGGTGTCGTTGCCGATCACCTGGGCGCTGACCTGCAGCACCACCTCGGGAATCACCGGGTTCACCTTGCCGGGCATGATCGAGGACCCCTTCTGCAGCTCCGGCAGCAGCAGCTCGCCGATGCCGGCACGAGGCCCGGACGCCATCAGCGCCAGGTCGCTGGCGATCTTGCTGAGCGAGACCGCCACCACCTTGAGTGCCCCGGAGAGCTCGACCAGCGCGTCACGATTTCCCTGGGCCTCGAACGGATCCTCGGGCGGCCGGATCTGGAGGTGGCTGGCGTCAATCAGCCGCTGCCGGACCCGAGCCGCAAATTCCGGATGAGTGTTCAGACCCGTGCCAGTGGCCGTCCCGCCCAGCGGGATCTGGCTGACCTGCGGAAGCGCACGCCGGATCCGCTGCCCGCCGAGCCGGATCTGGGCCGCGTAGCCGGAGAACTCCTGACCGAGTGTCACGGGAACCGCATCCATCAGATGCGTACGCCCGGACTTGACGATGTCCTTGAACTCCTCGGCCTTGCCCGCAAACGCCTGCTCCAGCCGCTCCAGGGCCGGCAGCAGCCCGTTGGTGGTGGTGTCAAGCGCGGCCAGATGCACCGCCGAAGGGAACACGTCGTTGGAGGACTGCCCCATGTTGACGTGGTCGTTGGCGTGCGCGCGATCGCCGGCCAGGGTGGCGATCACCTCGTTGGCGTTCATGTTCGAGGAGGTGCCCGAGCCGGTCTGGAACACGTCGATCGGGAAGTGCTCGTCGAAAGATCCCAGCGCCACCCGGTCAGCGGCCGCGGCGATCCGCTCGGCCAGCTCGGCGTCGAGCAGGCCCAGCTCGGCGTTCACGCGCGCGGACTCGGCCTTGATCGCTCCCAGCCAGCGGATCACCGGCGCGGGAACCCGCTCGCCGGAGATTGGGAAGTTCGCTACCGCCTTGGTTGTCTCCCCACCCCAGAGCTGCTCCTGCTCTTGCACGCCCATGCCGTTCCTTTCGCCGTCGGTTTCGCCTACCCAAACGCTACAACCAGTCTGCAGCGGGGCGGCGCTGGTGGCCTCACGCCCTCAGCCACAGAACGAGATCAGCTCCCGCGCCAAGCCCACCGGGTCGTCATAGGCCATCAGGAATCCAGTGCCGGCGAGGGTCCGCAGCTGGCCGTCGGGCAGCAGATCAAGTGCTTCCTGAGGAACCGTCACGGAATAGGACCGGTCTTCCTCTGCCCACAGCAGCAGCACCGGCAGCGACATGCGCGGGTAGGCATCGAGCAGATGGTGCTGAGCCTCAACCGGCCAGCGGCGCGCGAACTTCGACCACGAGCGGGCACGATTCCCGTTTCCGCCCACATCGGCGAATGCGTGCCGCACGAGATCCCGGGCCGCCGGGTTGCGCTGCGCCGACAGACGCTCCCCGGCGGCGGGACGAAACACAAGCTTGGCCGCGTGGGCGAGCAGCCGGTCCAGCCCGGGCAGCGCCGCCAGCGTGCAGGCTGCTCTCCAGGCCACTCGGTTACCCCCGAGCTGCTCGCGCCGGTGCATTCGGTTGGACATCAACACCAGCCGATCCGGTTCCAAGCGTCCGCTGCTGACGGTCAACAGCGCCAGTTCCGCGCCGAGGTCGTGACCGGCCAGCAGTGGCCTGGGGCCGGCCACCTCACGGCAGAAGCCGGCGATCACGTCAGCCAGCCAGTCGGGGGTATAGGGATGTCGGGGCCGGTCCTCGGAGTCACCATGCAAGGGGAGGTCCGGCAGGATCACCCGGAAGCGCGTGGACAGCGGGGCGACTATCGGCTCCCACTCCCGGTGCGACAGCCCCAGTGAGTGCAGCAGCGTCAGCGGCGGGCCGGTGCCCGACTCGCGGTAGGCGACTCGGGCGCCGTCGGCGTGGTGGTAGAGCCGCAGGCGCATCGGCGCCATCGTCGCATTCCCCCGCGCCAATGTGGCATTTGACCGTACAGGTTGTGCAAAACCTCCCCGAGGCTGGTCAATCCTGCCGAACCGGGGTGGTATAGCGCCATGGATCTCATACAGGCCCGTCCTCCGGGCACACAGTCGAGCCCTCTAGGGCTTTCCACCTCCCAAGCAGCACGCGCGCTCGGCGTCTCGCTGGGCACGATCCGGCGCTGGTCGGACCTCGGCTACCTGCAGTCCTACCGGACGCCGGGCGGTCAGCGGCGGTTCAGCCAGCACCAGATCGAGGAGTTCATCCAGTCGCTGCAGGGCGAACAGCGGCCGGCGCGGCACAGCATCGCCAGTTAGCCGGTTACCGACGCCGCTGCCGGTAACCGAGAATCACTAGCTCACCGACTCGCTGGGCCGGACCACCGGCCCAGTCGAGCCGCGCCCAGCCGCGTCGCCAACCCGTCGCGAGTTCCGGCCACCCGCCGGAGCTCTCGCAGAGCCTCCGCGGCCTTGGCTTGGCGAAGGTGATGGTTCTTGGGCTGCGGCAGGCCCCGGGCAAGCACCTCACCCCCGGTGCCTCCGCATAGCTTCGGCTCATACATCCGTTCAATCTCGGAAAGAGTCGTGCGCCTTAGCAGCGTTTCCGCCGACGTTTCCTGTGCATGCGTTACTTGAAGACCAGCGAAGCCGCTGCGTTGCTGAACGTCAGCCCGAACACCCTCCGCGCCTGGGAGCGGCGGTTTGCCTTCCCGAAGCCGCAGCGTTCACCGGGCATGCACAGGCTCTTCACCTACGGTGAGGTGGCGGCGCTACGGGATGCCCTGCACGAGGGCCTGTCGATTTCCTCTGCCGTCTCCCGCGCGCGCGAGGGCGTCACCGGCGACAGCAACTCGCTCGTCGGTGCGCTGGTTTCCTACGAGCCCGACCGCGCCGACTTCGCAATCGAGGCGACGCTGGCGCTTCGCTCGGTGGAGCGCTCGGTGGAGGAGGTGCTGCTGCCGACGCTGGAGGGGATCGCCCGCAGGCATGGCACCGAATCAGCCGCGTGGGCCTTTGCCGCACACTGGGGATCTGACTGGCTGCAGCGCGCGCAGCGGCTGACGCCCCCGCCGGTCCGGCCGGTCTCGATCGTGCTCGGCGATGCCTCTCGGGACGAGCTCGATCCCGACGCACCGTTCATCCGAGCGCTCGAGCTGTTCTGCGTTCGCTCCGGGATCAAGGTTCTGAGCCTGTCGGTGCGTGGGGTCGTCGGAATCGGCGAGGCGGTCAGCTTGCACCACCCCGACCTGGTCGTGGTGGCGGGGAGCCATCTCGATGACGACGCGGTGGCCCGCTGGGCCTACGCGATCAGGCTGGCAGTGGGAGCGATGCCGGTTGCCGTGTATCGCCGCGGCGAGCAGCGCGTGCGCATGCGGACCACGCGGCGCGACGGTGCTGCCCACCGGGCCGAGTGCCGCGCAGCAGCACCTGCTCGAGCTGGTCGAGTCCGAGCAGCTGGCCGAGCGCATGGCCGCACGCGGCGATCGGCATTTGGCCGCCGCACAGGGCGGCCGCCGAGTCGGCTAGCGATTCTCCTGCTGGCGCAAGGATCCGTTCACGCTGCACGCCACCTTGCGTGGATTGCAAATGCCTGGCCGGGGCTCGATAAATCTTCCCATGAGCGGGATCCGGACCAATGCCGCGGCGGTCATGCTCGGCGTCAGCCCCAACACCCTGCGCAGCTGGGAACGTCGGTATGGCTTCCCCGCTCCCCAGCGCTCCGCGGGCGGGCACCGGCAGTATGCGCTGAGCGAGATCGAGGCGCTCCGGCAGACGTTGGCCGAAACCCACAACGTCTCCTCGGCCATCTCGGTGGCCCGGGAGCGGGGTGAGGGACCTTCCTCGCCAACGCGCCTGGTGGCTGCATTCAACGCCTTCGACGAGGAGCAGGCCAACCGGCTGCTGGAGGACAGCATGTCTCTCCGCTCGCTGGAGCGGACGCTCGAGGAAGTCCTGCTGCAGGGCGTCGAGTCGATGGCCGAGGGAGGCCAGGGAAGCCCCGAATACGAGTTCGCCTGGCGCCACGCCACGGGCTGGATGTCGGCAATGAAGCGGCTAGCGCCCCCGGCCAGTCGCCGCGAGGCGATCCTGATCTTCGACAGCTCGGCGACGTGCGAGCTGGACGCGTTGCACGCCCAGGCGCTCGAGCTCGTGCTCCGGAGGGCGGGGTTCAGGGTGCTGACCCTGACCCCGGCCGTCGAACCGTCCCGTCTCGGGCGCGCGCTTCGGGCGCTTACGCCGAGCGCGATGGTGCTGACGGGGCGCGGCATCTCCCTGGACGCGGTCGGCCGGCTCGTCTATTCCGTGCGTCGGGTGATGCAGGAGACCGCGGTGTTCGACTACCGCGGCGCGATCCCGGATACGGGTGCGAGCACGATCCGCCGGCTGGGACGGTCACCGATGACCGCGCGACAGGGCCTGGTCTCCTGGGTCGAGGCCGCAGACGGTACCGGCGCGCAGCAGGCAGGAGCCGACACTCGGCATGCAGCCGCCGACGTTGGGCCCCGGCAGGAGGCGTCCGCCGGCCGCCTGGCCCTGGCAGCCGCCACCTTCAGGTAGCGGCTCCGGTCGCGGATCCCGGCAGTCGCTGGGGTCAACCTTCGTCGGGCCGTCGAGGCGTTGATCTCCAGCCCTGAGCTCAGCGCTCGGCCGGAACCGGATCGGTGACCAGGGACGACCGAGGCGGGCACCTACAATCCCGCGCCCGATGTCCTCGCCCCACGACCCCGTCGAGCAGGGGGAATCGCCCCGCGATCCCGCCGATCAGCGCGACGCACCGCTCCACCCTGTCGACCAGCGCGACTCGCCCATCCCCTCCGGTAATCCGCGCGAGCTCCCCCACCGCCCCGTCGATCCGCGAGCGTGGTTTCCCGAGCTCGAGGAGCGCGTTCTCACCCGCTGGCGCGAGCGCAACGTGTTCTCGCAGTCCCTCGAGCGCCGGCGCGGGGCGCCGCCGTGGGTGTTCTACGAGGGTCCGCCAACCGCCAACGGCGCACCGGGCTCACACCATGTCCTGGCGCGGGTGTTCAAGGACATCTTCCCCCGTTACAAGACCATGCGCGGCTTCTACGTCGAGCGCAAGGGGGGGTGGGACTGCCACGGTTTACCGGTGGAGCTGGCGGTGGAGGCCGAGCTGGGCTTCACCTCAAAGGACGACATCGAGCGCTACGGGATCGCCGAGTTCAACGCCCGTTGCCGGGAGAAGGTCCTCAGCCACGTGGAGGACTGGAATCGGCTGACCGAGCGGATCGGCTTCTGGATCGACCTCGACGATGCCTACAAGACGCTTGATAACGAGTACGTGGAGTCGGTTTGGTGGGCGCTGAAGACGATTCACGAGAAGGGGCTGCTGTACGAGCGGCTGAAGGTGGTTCCCTACTGCACGCGTGACGGCACGACGCTCTCAAGCCACGAGCTCGGGCAGCCCGGGGCCTACCGGGACGTCGTCGATCCCTCCATCTATGTCCGTTTCCCAGTCACCGTCGGTAACGAGGTGGCCCAACCCGGGGACAACCTGCTGATCTGGACGACCACCCCGTGGACGCTGGTCTCCAACGCCGCTGTGGCGGTCGCGCCCGAGCTCACCTACGTCCGGGCGCAGACGCCGGGCGAGACCGTGATCCTCGCCCAGGATCTGATGGAGCGAGTCCTCGGCGCCGAGGTACAGGTGCTCGACAGCTTCCCCGGCGCCGCGCTGGAGGACGTTGCCTACGAGGCACCGTTTCCGTTCATTCCCGCAAGCGACTACGGCGCGCGCGGGCACACCGTGCTCAGCGCCGACTTCGTCACCGCCACCGACGGGACCGGGCTCGTGCACACGGCGATTGCCTTCGGCGAGGACGACTTTCGCCTCGGGGAGCAGTACGGACTGGCCGCGATCAACCCGGTTCGCCTCGATGGCACCTACGACGAGCGCATCGGGCCCTACGCCGGGCGCTGGGTCAAAGACGCCGACGCCGATCTGATCGAGGATCTGCGCGCGCGGGGGCGGCTGCTCCGGGCAGAGACCTACGAGCACTCCTACCCACACTGCTGGCGCTGTGGCACGCCGCTTCTCTACTACGCCAAGCCCTCGTGGTACATCGCCACCAGCCAGATCAAGGACCGGCTGCTGGCCGCCAACGAAACCGTCGACTGGCATCCGGCCCACGTCAAGCACGGTCGGTTCGGCAACTGGCTGCAGAACAACGTCGACTGGGCGCTGTCCCGCGAGCGCTACTGGGGCACGCCGCTGCCCGCGTGGCGTTGCCAGAAGGCCCATGTACACGTGGTCGGCTCGCTGCGGGAGCTGCAGGAGCTCTCCGGCACCAGCCTGAAGGATCCGCATCGTCCCTTCGTCGACGAGGTCACGTTCGACTGCCCGGACTGCGGCGAGACGATGCGGCGCGTGCCCGAGGTGATCGATGTGTGGTTTGACTCCGGGTCGATGCCGTTTGCGCAGTACGACGCGCCCGCGCACAACCAGGAGTGGTTCCGGGAGCGCTTCCCGGCCGACTTCATCTGCGAGGCGCTGGACCAGACCCGCGGGTGGTTCTACTCGCTGATGGCGATCTCGACGCTGCTGTTCGACCGTTCCTCGTTTCGTAACGTGGTCTGCCTGGGGCTGATCCTCGACGATCAGGGACGCAAGATGTCGAAGTCGTTGGGCAACGTGGTCGCCCCCTGGGAGGTGATCGATCGCTACGGTGCCGACGCCTTCCGCTGGTACTTCTTCACGTCCAAGTACCCGTGGGATGGCTACCGCTTCTCGCTGGAGACGATCGGCGAGGCGGTGAGGCAGTTCCTGCTGCAGCTGTGGAACATATACGGGTTCTACGTCCTCTACGCCAACGCCAACGGGCTGGCGCCGCCAGAGGACCCGGGCGAGATGGCCGCGCTGGACCGATGGGCACTCTCGCGCCTGCACGCCACCACGGCCGCCGTGCGCGAGCACCTCGACAGCTTCGATGCCACCGGCGCCGGCCGGGCGATCGCCGAGCTCGTGGACGAGCTCTCCAACTGGTATGTCCGCCGTTCGCGACCCCGCTTTTGGGATGGCGAGCGGGCGGCGTTCTGGACCCTACACCAGTGCCTGACCACCACGGCCAAGCTGCTGGCGCCGTTCATCCCTTTCCTGGCCGATGAGATCTACGACAACCTCGAGGGGACCGAGCCCAGCGTGCACCTGTGCGACTTCCCCGAGCCCGGGGCACGCGACCCTGAGCTCGAGCGCGATATGGCCGTGGCTCGGGAGACGGTGCGCCTAGGTCTGGCTGCCCGCGGGCAGGCGCAGCTCAAGGTGCGCCAGCCACTGCGCGCCGCGATCGTCGTCGCCACTGGCGAGGAGCGTCACTCGATCGGACGGCTGGGAGCGATCATTCGGGAGGAGCTAAACGTGCGTGAACTGCGCTTCGTGTCCGAGGCCGACGAGCTGGGGGAGGTCGAGGTCAAGCCCAACTACCGCACGCTGGGCCCGCGCTTTGGCAAGGACATGCCGTTGGTGGCGGCAGCGGTCAAAGGCCTCGATCCCGCTCATGTCGCGGCGGCGCTTCGGGAGGGCGCGCCGGTGGCGATCAGCGTCGCCGGGCACGATCACGAACTGGGCGCGGCCGACCTGCTGGTGGCGATGAAGCCGCTAGCCGGATACCAGGTCGAACGGGAGGGCTCCCATGCCGTTGCGCTGGAGCTTGAGGTCGACGACGCGCTGCGCGCCGAGGGGTGGGCGCGCGAAATCGTCCACACCATCCAGGTCGCCCGCCGCGACGCCGGGCTGGAGGTGAGCGACCGGATCGCCTTGAGCCTCGACGGCGACGTGCAGCTGCTGGCCGCCGCCAAAACGCATCAGGACTACATCGCCGGCGAGACCCTTGCCGTCCAGGTCAGCTACGAGTCGCTCGACGGCGCGGAGGCCTTCCGCGTTGAGGGCCGCGAGCTGCGCATCGGCGTCGCCCTCGCCTGAGCTACCTCGCGGTGACCTGAGCCACGCCTCGGAGTTGCGTTGGCCTGAGCTATGCCAGCGCCGGTTCCAGCTCGGCCTCGAGCCGATGCTTGGGATAGGCGCCGATCACGGTTTTGGCCGGCTGTCCGTGACGGAACAGGATCAGCGTGGGGATCGACATCACGTTGTACTGGATCGCCGTCTGCTGGTTCTCGTCGGTGTTGAGCTTGACCACCTTTAGGTCGCCGACCCGCTCCTTGGCGAGCTCCTCTACGACCGGGGCCACCCGGCGACAGGGGCCGCACCAGGGGGCCCAGAAGTCCACCAGCACCGGGACCTCGGACTCGATCACCTCGGCCTGGAAGTTGTTATCGGTCACTGCGTCGACGGTGCCTGCCATGTGGGCTCCTTGAGCTTGCCTGCTTGCCGGTACTTCAAAAAGTATAGCGCGATGGGGCGACGTCCGGAGGGGATACCGCGGCAAGTAGCCTAGGGCTGCCGATGGCCGACCCGACCAACAGCGAGATCGCGGCCGCGCTCGACGAGCTCGGCGACCTCTACGAGCTCGATGGGGCGATCATCCACCGCATCGTCGCCTACCGCAACGCGGCCAAGGCAATCCGCGACGCCAGCGTGTCGGTCAGCGCCCTGGCTCGCCAAGGACGGGCCAGCGAGCTGCCCGGAATCGGGGCGACGATCCAGGAGAAGGTGCTGGCGCTGGCCGATGACGGCGTCATCCCCGCCGCCGTCAAGCTGCGGGCGAGGTTCCCCCCGGGACTGGTAGAGATCACACGGCTGCCGGGCCTCGGCCCCCGGCGGGCGCGGCGGCTTTTCGACGAGCTCGGCGTCGACTCGCTGCAGGCGCTGCGCGAGGCGGCGCAGCAGCGGCGGATCCGCACGCTGAAGGGGTTCGGACCCAAGGCCGAGGAGGCGCTGCTGGCGGCGGCGGACGCCGCCAGTGCGGCAGAGCAGACGCGGATCGTGCTCAACCGGGCGCTGGCCGTCGGCGAGCAGCTGGTGGCGACGCTGCGCGACCATCCCGCTGCCGACCGCGTGGAGCTGGCTGGCTCCGCCAGGCGCATGACCGACAGCGTCAAGGACCTCGACGTGATCGTCACCGCCACCGATGCGCTCGCGCTCGCGCGAGCGGCGGCGGCGCTGGAGCTGGTCGAAGCCGCGGGTACACCCACCGAGGCCGGGGTGCGGATGCGCACCCACAGCGGGCTGTTGGTCGATCTGAAGATCGTCGCCCCTGATCAGTTCGGGAACCTGCTCCAGCACTTCACCGGCTCCAAGGAGCACAACATGGCGCTTCGCGAAGCCGCCGTGCGGCGGGGATTGCACGTCTCCGAGTACGGGGTCTTGGACGACGCCACCGGGAAGACTCACCGCTGCACCAGCGAGGTCGAGGTCTACCGGTTACTCGGACTGGAGTACATCGAGCCGGAGCTACGAGAGAACCGCGGTGAGCTGGAGGCGGCCGCCACCGGGACGCTGCCCCAGCTGGTCGATCTCGGCGACCTCGTGGGAGATCTGCACTGCCACACGACCACATCCGACGGGACGGCCTCGATCGAGGAGATGGCCCTCGCGGCCCGCCAGATCGGCTTGCAGTACCTGGCCATCACCGATCACTCCTATAGTTTCGGGCTCGAGAAGGAGGTCGCGGCCGAGCACCTGCGCGAGCATGCCGAGTCGATCCGCAACGCTGACGTGGACGGGATCCGACTGCTGGCCGGCGCAGAGGTCAACATCCTCCCGGATGGTTCGCTGGACTTCGACGACGAGGTCCTGGCCCAGCTCGATTGGGTGATCGCCAGCGTTCACTCATCCTTCCGGATGGATGCGGAGGCGATGACCGCCCGACTCGTGCGCGCGATCGAGCATCCCTTGGTTGACGCCATCGGGCACCTGTCAGGACGCAAGATCGAGCGCCGGCCGCCCTACGCGTTCGACTCCGAAGCGGTCATCGCCGAGGCCGCCCGCACCGGAACGATGCTCGAGATCAACTCCAGCCCCGACCGCCGCGATCTCGACGAGGTGCGTGCCCGCGCCGCGGCGGCCGCCGGGGTGCCGATCGTGATCAACTGCGATGCGCACCGAGTCGGAGGATTTGACGTCGCACGTTTCGGTATCGCCACCGCCCGCCGCGCGTGGCTGACGGCGACCGAAGTGGCCAACACGAGGCCGTGGACCGAGCTCGACGCCCTGCGCAAGCGCAGCCGCTCGGCGGCCTGACGAAGCTCAGGAGCACCGCTGCAAGATCACGCCGAGCTTGCTGACCCGGCGCTGCGGCGAAGTGGCCGCAGCCTCCATCCCCACTGGATCTTTGCGAACCACAGAAAGCCGGCGATGCACAGCAACGTGGCCACGTAAAAGTTGAGGCGCAAGCCGAAGATGTGGTGGGCTGGGTCGACCCGCAGCAGCTCCTCGAAGATGCGAAAGCCCGAGTAACCGGCGACATACAGGGCGAATAGACCAGGAGCGCGGATGCGCCGGTGGTGGCCGAGCCACACGAGGAATGCGGCTAGGGCCAGGTTCCAGATCAGCTCATACAGGAACGTGGGATGGAACGTCGCATACCGGCTATAGCCCACGGGTCGGTGCGCGGGATCGATCTCCAGGCCCCAGGGAAGAGAGGTCGGTCCCCCGAACAGTTCCTGGTTGAAGTAGTTGCCCACTCGTCCGATCGCCTGTGCCACCAGCAGTCCGGGGGCGGCGGCGTCCATGAAACGGCGGACGTCGGTCGGGTCGAGCCGGCGGTGCAGAACCCACAACCCGGCGGCAGCGCCGGCGGCGATTCCGCCCCATATCCCGAGCCCGCCCTGCCAGATGGCGAACGGGCCCCACCAGTGCTTGGGCACCTGGTCCCAGCTGGTGACCAGGAAGTAGATGCGGCCCCCGACCAAGCCGGCCGGGAAGCCCCAGATCGCAACTTCGGGCACGAGCTCGGGATCGCCTCCCGCGCGCGCCCAGCGCCGCCGGGCGACCAGGATCGCCGCGGCCACGGCGAACACGTAGGCGAGACCGTAGGCGTGCACGAACAGCGGTCCTATGCGTACGCCGTTGGACGATGGGCTGGGGATGAAGGCGGGAGCAATCACCGTCGATTCCGTCCTGGCCGCCTGCCGCTCAGACGCGCGGGCGCGCCCGTGGAGCGCGGCGGGAACCGGCGCCGCCCAGCTCGAATAGATTGGAGCGAAAGCCGGGGGTGCGTACGAGCCGGATCGGGCGCAGCGGCGAGGTCGGCGCAATGTAGAAGCGAGCGCCGTCCCGTTCCTCGATCGCGGTTACCGCCGAGGCCTGCCGGCGCCAGGCCAACGACCAAATGATCGCAAAGCCGGTGGCGACGGCGGGCACCTGGGGGAGCACGAACGCCAGCGCCCCGGCACCGATCGTGCACAGCAACAGCGGCCACAGCCGGTTGAGCACCGTCCGGCCGGGGTGCATGTCGGGAAGCGTCGGGTGCGTGCGTGCGCTCGCCAGCAGCGAGGCGATCGGTGGGGAGGTCTCGCCGCGTCGCCCGAGCCAGATTCCGATCAGGCCCGCCAGCAGCCACCAGCCGGCGGCGGCGGGCACGATCAGGTCATCGCGGGCGCTGCCGGCCCCAGCCAAGGTCACCGCGGCCAAGGCGGTGGCCGCCCCGGCGCTGGTCAGGACGGTTACGCGGAGGAAGTCGGCGAAACGCATCTCCTACTCGATCAGCATCGCCAGCAGGTCGCGCACCCCACGGGTGCCCTCAACCACGATGTCCGCCTGCGCGGAAATCTGCTCCGGGCCGTCCTCTGAGTCCACACCGACAAGGACGGCCTGCTCCAGCTCACCTTCGGCGACCAGCGTGCGCAGCGTTCGGAAGGCGTCCAGATCGGTCACGTCATCTCCCGCGTACAGCGCCAGGTCGATCTCCTCCTCCGCCAGCAGCCTCTGAATCCCGGATCCCTTGTCGATCCGCACCGGCGGGCGTACCTCCAGGACCTTGCGACCCCAGTGGGTGTGGAGCCCCGCGGCCTCGGCCCGGGCCGCGACGGCGTCGATCATCGATCTGGCGGCCTCCTCGTCGGGGGCTCCACGCCAGTGGAAGGCGACGATCGCCCCCTTATCCTCGAGGCGCACCCGACAGCGGCGCAGCTCGGTCGCGTCAGCCTCGTCAGCGAACTCCCTGATCCTTCGACCCCACTCGGCCACGGCCGGATCCAGCACGGCCTCGGTCCACCCGGTCCTCAGCAGCTCGGAGCCATGGGAGCCGAGGTAGGTGATCGTCCCGATCGACACCATCGCCCTAGCCTCAGAGGCCCGTCGACCACTTACGCACGCGACCACGCCGAACCTACGGGCCACCGCGATCAGCTGCTTGCGCGTGCCCTCGGGAACGCTCGCCTCGGCAGCATGCTCGACGATCGGAGCGATCGTGCCGTCGATGTCGAGCAGCACCGCCGTGCGCCGCGGACTGGCGCGAAGCGGTGCGAGCGCCTCTGACAGGAGCGCTGACGTCACGACTCCTAGTATGCCCGCTCGCGTCGGACGAGCGATTGCTGAAGCTGACGCCCACCGAGGCGGGTTGTTCAGCGGCTGTTCGGAGTGGGAACGGTGATCGTGGCGCTGCAGCTGCGGGCGCGTGCTCAAGCAGAGGCGCGAACGCCAACGACACTACGATTCCCTGCCATGAACGACGACAAAGGCTACGCCGTATCCAGCCTCGAGCAGCTCGGCGGCGGCTATGGGTTTCGCAAGATCCGGCGCGAGCTCGGCGTGACCGCCTTCGGAATCAACGCGCTGGTGCTGCCGCCCGGGTACGAGTCCGGCGTCCACTATCACGACGAGCAGGAGGAGCTGTACTTCATCCACCGCGGCGAGGTCGAATTCCGATTCGGGGATGGGTCAAGCCACCGACTGGGGCCGGGCGGGATCGTGCGTGTCGATGCAGAGACCCATCGCGGGATGCGCAACATCGGCGCCGAGGCCGCGGTCGTGGTCGTCGCCGGAGGCAAGGACGGGTACGTGGGGCGAGACGGGCAGGCGGTCAGGCGCGATGGCCAGGCCGCGGAGGGAGGGTCTGCCGGCGGGCCCCCCGGGGCCACGTAGCTCGGCAGCGGGTGCCACGGCACCACGATCCGGTCGTGCTCGTCCATGGCCAACCCGGCGGAGCGGCAGACTGGCACCGGGTGAGGGCCGCAATCGCCGGTGGCAATCGCACCATTGCTCCTGCCCGTCCGGGCTGGGACGGCGCCAGCAGAGCCGTCGGCGTGGAGGGCAACGGCCGCGCGATCATGGCCGTGCTCGACCGTCACGGCGTGACCACGGCCACGGTCGCTGGGCACAGCTTCGGTGGCGCGGTGGCCTGTTGGATCGCCGCCCACGCACCCGAACGGGTGGGCGCACTGGTCCTGGCCGCGCCGTCGGCCAACCTCGCCTCGCTGTACAGCTTCGATCGCTGGCTGGCCACACCGGTGCTTGGGGCGGTCGCCGCAGCGGCGATGCTGGGGACAGGCGGATTGGTGCTGTCATCCGCCCGGGCGCGAGCGCAGGTGGCGATCAAGCTGCGAGTACAGGAGGGCTATCTGCGGGAGGCCGGCCGGAGCCTGCGCTCCCCACGAGCATGGCGGGCGTTCGTGATCGAGCAGCGGGCGCTCCTGCACGAGCTCCCCCACCTGGAGCGCGAACTGGCCCGCATCTCCGCCCCGACGACGATCGTCATCGGCTCCGAGGATCGAGTCGTACCGCCACGCTCCGCCGAGCTGCTGGCGCGACAGATACCGAACGCGCAGTTGCACGTGCTTGGCGGCGTCGGGCACCTGCTGCCGCTGTTCCAGCCTGAGCGCTTGAGCAAGATCATCCTCCGCGCAAGCGATCACAGCTCCCAACCGAGCCGATGAGCAGCTGCCCGGCTCAGCTCTCGTCGGGCTCGGGCTCGATCTCCGGTTGGGGATCGGGATCGATCGGGGTCGCTGGCTCCTCAGGGGGCGGGACGGTGGCGGGCTCCTCCGGAGCCGCCGGGCTGCCCGGGTCCGGGACCGCCGGCTGCACCGGGGCCTCTGGGACCGCCGGGGTGACCGGCGCCGCCGGCTGGGGCACCTCGAGCACGGGTGGGATCGGGATCATGACCGTGCGCTACCCGACATCAGTGGCGCTCACCCGCCGATGACGCTTCTGAGCCTCACGCTGATCGGTGAGCACCAGCTGGACCGGCTGCTCGGGCGCTGGGGCTACGCGCTGGTGTTCGCGATCGTCGCCCTGCAGAGCCTCGGCGTACCGCTGCCGGGGACGACCGCACTGATCACCGCCTCTCTCTACGCCGCGACCACGCACCGCCTCCAGATCGTTGGCGTGATCCTGGCCGCGGCCGTCGGCGCGCTGGGCGGCAGCGCCGTGGCGTTCGCGGTCGGGCGTCGGGGCGGTGCCGCGTGGCTCGCCCGCCATGGCCACGTGGTCGCTCTGACCCCAGAACGCGTGCGCATCGGCCACTATCTGTTCGCCCAGTACGGCACCAAGATCGTGTTCTTCGGCCGCTTCATCACCGGGATGCGCAATGTCGTCGCTTTCCTCGCCGGCACCAACCGGATGCCCCCGGCACGGTTCCTGGGCGTCTGCGCCGTTGCCGCGTTCGTGTGGGCGACGAGCAACGGCGTCGGCTACTACCTGTTCGGTCGGGCGCTGAGCCATGCCAGCACGCCGATCAACGTTGCTCTGGCAGCCGCTTTCGTCGCCTCGTGGGCGATCTCGGCGCTGCTGGTGCGCCGGCGGGTGGGCGGCCTCAGGCTCGCCGCCGAGCGGGCAGAGCGAGGCGCCGGACGCAAGCGGGATGAGGTCTGAGGCGGTGCCGGCGGGCTACGGAGTCGCTTGGGCCAGAAACTCGTCGAGCCCCGCCCGCGCCTCTCGCTGCACCCTCGCGCGCAGGAATGGAGTCCAACCTAGCAACAGCCCCACCGGTCCCAGGGCCTGGCGCGCCCACGCATAGAAGGAGAACGAGTCACGGTGATCGGCGATCAGACCGCGCTCGAAGCGAAACTCCGCCCGAACATCGTTGTGAACTCTGCGCCCGGTGGAGAACGTGTAGTCGGCAACCCAGTGCGCCGTGCCCCGTTCGTCGTGCGCACCGTGTTCGAGAAGCCTCACCTCGAGATCGGTGGCGCGTGCGGTCAGCATCCGCCACATGGCCCCGGGCTCCTGGCCGCTCAGGTCCGTGAACACGGGGTCTGAGAACCGGGCCTCCGTGGCATAGCACGCAGCCATGGCAGCGCCATCACGGCGCTCGAAGGCGGCGTACAGGCCCTGGATCAGCTCCGCGCCTGGATGAGCCACTGCCGCACCGTACCAACCGCTCCTCGGCCTCCGCAAGCTGCCGGTATTTACTTATGTATTTACTTGTGGTAAGCTGGTAGCCGTCAAGCAACAAAGGAGAAACAAAATGGAATCCAGTTCCAATCCCACCACCACGAAGTACCAGCAGGTCACGGTCGACGTGCCCGAAGATCGGCTAGCGGAGTTTCACGCCTTCTTTGGGCGCTTCCTGGCCTTCTCGACCGGCCGCGGGCGCAGAGGACGGCCCGGCCGCCATCATCGCGGCGTTCACGGCCGCGGCTGCGGCCATCGTGAGCAATCCGCCGCCGAGGGTGAACCCGCCGGACCGACTGAGACCACCGAGGTCTGATGGCCGACAAGGAGATCACGGTCGCCGTTCCCCAGGAGCGCGTACCGGAGTTCTACGCCTGGTTCGCAGCCTTCTTGGCCGCCGAGCCCGGCTCTGCCCCGCCCGCTGGGCGGGGCGGGCCACACGGCCGCTTCGGCTGGCGTGGCCACCAGCAGGCAACCGCCTGGTCGGCGCAAGATGCCGACCAGGCCGCCTGGCTCTACCGCAGGCTTGCGCCGCCCGCCCGCGAGCTCGTCGACCTGCTCCTCGACGCGCCCGGAAATCGCTTCGGCGGCGAGCAGCTGGCCAAACGACTCGGGCTGGAAAAGGGCGCCCACGGCGTGGCCGGGATCCTCGCCTGGCCCGGCCGCTACTCCCGCCGCCTCAATCGCGTGCTTCCGATCGCCACCGAGGGGCGTCCAGATGGCGGCACCAACTACTACATGGAGCCGGACACCGCCGCGCTGTTCGCCGCCGCGCGCGCGCAGATCGGCACGGCCGAACGGGGCGGGCCCCGGCGATCCGGGGCCCGCGGCCGGCACCCCCCGGCTTAGACGCGCAGCTCCCCCAGCATCGAGCGACCCACCAGTCGCTCGATGTCCTCAGGCGCGACCGGCTCGGAGAAGAAGAAGCCCTGTCCCCGCTCACAGCCGATGGCCAGCAGGGCATGCACCTGCGCTTCGTGCTCGATGCCTTCGGCGATCGCGGTCAGACCCAGAGCCCGGGCGATCCCGATGATCGCCGCGGCAATTGCCGTGTCGGCCCGGGTCTGGCCCAGGTCCTGGACGAACGAGGAGTCGATCTTCAGCGTGTCCACCGGTGGCAGCCGGCGTACCTGATCGAGCGACGAGAAGCCGCTGCCGAAGTCGTCGAGGGCCAGGCTGACGCCCAGCGACTTGAGCCATCCCAACGGCGCGGCGCCAGCGTCAACCGCAGCGGTCTCGGTCAGCTCGAGGCAGATCCGATCCGGGTCCGCGCCGCTCTCGCGTAGCGCGCGGCGGACATCGCCCGGCAGCGATGGCTCGCGCAGCTGCCGCGGGGAGAGATTGACGGAGACGATCAGGTTGAGGCCGGCTTCCTGCCACGCACGGGACTGGCGACAGGCCTCGCCCAGCACCCACCGACCGATCGGGACGATCAGCCCCGTTTCCTCGGCCAGGCCGATGAACTGCTTTGGGCTCAGCAATCCGCGAAGGGGATGATTCCAGCGGACCAGAGCCTCGACGCCGAAGATGCGTCCGCTGTGGAGCTCGATGAGCGGCTGGTAGTGCAGTGACAACTCCTGGCGCTCGATCGCTCGCCGGAGGTCGTTCTGAAGGTTCAGCTGCTCGGTCGCATCCACGTGCATGTCGCGGACGAAGATCACGAAGCGCGACCGGCCCTCGTCCTTGGCGCGATACATGGCAGCGTCGGAATCGCGCAGCATCTCCTCGGCGGCGACGCCGTGATCGCGACAGATGCTCACCCCCATCGAGGCGGTGGCAAACAGCTCGTGACCGTCGATCAACATCGGCCGGGTCAAGGCCCGTTGGATCTGCTCGGCGATAATTCGAGCGTCCTGCTCATCGATGCTCTCGCACAGCACGGTGAATTCATCCCCGCCAAAGCGAGACACCGTGTCGCTGGGCCGTAGCGCGCCGCGCAGACGAGCAGCGACCTCCAGCAGCATACGATCGCCGACCGAATGCCCGAGGCTGTCGTTGACGAGCTTGAAGCGATCGAGATCGATAAAGAACACGGCCACGGATCCTTGGCCCCGGGCCAGCCTCGCCAGCGCCACCTGCACCCGGTCGAGGAACAACAGCCGGTTGGGCAGTCCGGTGAGCGGATCCTGCAGAGCGCGCTCGGCCAGCTCCCGCTCCGCCGCCTTACGATCGGTGATGTCCTGCATCTGCGAGATCAGGTGGAGCGGCTTACCCGAGGCGCTGTGGACCGCCGAGACGCTCAGCGACACCCACACGATGCCACCGTCCGCTCGCCGATAGCGCTTCTCGGCGTGATGAACGCTGGTCCGCCCCGCAACCAGATCCGCCAGTGCGTGCATGTCCCGCGGCAGCTCCTCCTCCAGGGACAGATCGCGAAAGCTCCGGCCCACCAGCTGCTCCACCGGGTAACGAGTCAACTGTGCCAGCGCGTCGTTGACGCGCAGCCATCGTCCCTCCAGATCGGTCAGCGCCATGCCCACGGCCGCGTCGTCGAAGGCTGAGCGAAATTGCTCCTCGGCCTGGCGCAAGTCCTGCTCGCGTTTGGCGGAATGCCTGGCCCAGCGCTCGATTTGCGAGACCAGCCTGCCCGTCAGCGTGCCCGCCATGGCCAGCGTCCCCATGGTGATCAGCCAGCGCGTCGAGGGATCGGTCTCGTGGCGAAGTGCGATCACTAACCCATACCCGAGGCCGACGAGCACGAGCTCGCCGACCGCCAGCGCTGGAGGCAGGAAGTAGAAGGCGAAGAACGACACCCAGAGATAGAACATCTCGTCGTTCGTTCGAATGTCCCCGGCGAAGTAGATGTCGAGGCTCACGACCAGTGTTCCTACGGCCAGTGCAGCCGGCGTGACCCACGCCGGAAGACGATGTGCCCAGAGGAACAGCGCGCTCGCCATGATCGCCGAGATTCCGATAGCGACCAGCGTGCCGGTGACGTCGGTGCCCGGCGGCTGCGGGAAGAACGCGAGCGACACCAGGCCGAGCAGCGCACCACCCAGGAACAGGTAGGAGAGCGTGCGCAGCCGCTGTCGGATCTCCGGGCGAGCTGGAGAAGTGCGGGCTGCCTCCACGTTCTGCCTTATCGGCACGAGTGGGCAGAAAGGTGACCACGATGCCGTCGTCCCTCGACATTCGAGCCCGACCCTGGATCTGCAACGTTTTCGCCGCCTGCGCCGGCAATTGGTTGTCCCTGAGAATCAGGGCACCAATACAATCTTGCCGTGGCTGTGGCGGTCACTCAGCTCCTGGTAGGCGGAGCGAACCTGATTCAGCGGGAAGGTGCGGGCGATCGGGATCTCGAGCCTTCCCTGCGCGACCAGACCCGCCAGCTCGGCCAGTAGTGCCGAGGTGGCGACGGCATGAGTGCCGCGTGACTGGACGCCAACCCGCCGCACGGCGTCAAAGTCGATGATCGTGTTGATGCGCTTCGGGGCCACCCCCAGCTCGATCGCCAGGTCGACGTAGCCGCCACCGAAGGTGTCGATAAACGCGTCGATCGGGCCATCGGCCGCTCGACGGATCCGGTCGGCCTGCCCGCTGCCGTAGGTCACCGGAACGATGTCATGACGACGCAACCAATCATGGTTGCGCTCGCTGGCCAACCCGATCACGCTCGCGCCGGTGCGATGTGCGAGCTGGACTGCCGCCGAGCCTACGCCCCCAGCCGCGGCCGAGACGACAACGTTCTCGCCGGCCTGCGGAGCGACCGCCTGAACCGACGCATAGGCAGCCATCGAAACTACGAACAACGATCCCGCCACCTGCCACGGGATCGACGCCGGCTTGGCCGTCAGCTGGTCAGCCGGGACCGTGACCAGCTCGGCATGGCTGGCGCGCTCCTCCGTCCATCCCAGCACCTCGTCGCCGATGGCGAATTCGGTCACGCTTTCGCCGACCGCTTGGACCACGCCGGCTAAATCGGTTCCCTCGCCCGACGGAAAGCTCGACGGCGCAGTCTCATGGAGTCGTCCCTCCCGGATCGAGATCTCGCCCGGGTTGATGCCCGCGGCTTTCACCGCCACCAGCACCCGTCCGGGTCCCGCACCCGGATCCTCGACCTCGCGGACCTCCAGGACATCCACGCCGCCATATTCGTCGAACTGCACCGCTCTCATCGCCATCTCCTTGGTCGGGCTTCGCCTGCTCAGGACCACAAGACCGGGACCCCACTAGAGCTGCGAGGTGTCGGTGGGCAGACCGAGCAGCAGCCGCCCGGTCAGTTTCCCAGGTCGCCGGCGCCACGAGCATGTGCTGTGCGGCCACGTTGACGTCACGCAGTCGGCGCTGGAGACGGCTTGACTCATAGATCGAGCTGCCGCCGCCGAGGCGATATGGGGTGTCAACCACGGTTACGGCGGTGGCCATGGCGTGGGTCGCCGCCATGCGGCCCCCGCGGGCCAGCCTTACACCGACAGCGGCGATCGCGATCGCCAGCAGGCCGAACAGCGGGAAGGCGCAGAGCCGACCGGGCTGCACTGGCGGATCGCTGAACACCGATGCAGAATGTTCCAGCGGAACAAACCGGTCGTCGAGCTCGATGTCGTGACTACCGGTTCCCCGCAGACCCATGACATCCCAGGTGTCGTGGATCCGGAACTCATCAACCGGCGCCAGCATCAGCCTCACGTCGGGAATCCCGTTGGCCAGGTTGCGGCGCTGTCCCTCCTCGTCGACAACGCAGCCGCCCATTAGCCAATCGCAGTGCTGGCATCCGCTGGCAAATGGCCACCGCCCGCTGACCCGGAAGCCATCGGAAGCGACCGTCGCACGTCCCTTGGGGGCAAAAACTCCCCCGCTGATCGAATGCCGGTCGCCGCTGATCTCGCGTGCGGCAGGCTCGGGGAGGTAACCGGCGAGCAGACCGCTCGTCGCGCCGATGGCCACGCACCAGCCCGCCGCGCCATCACCCCGGGCCAGCGCAGCGACCACTTCGACAAGTACGGCCGGATGGGACTCGAGCCCCCCGACGGCAGCAGGTACGCACAGGCGAAAGAGACCTGCGTCAGCGAGCGCGGACACGAGCTCAGGGGCCAGCCGGCGATCCCGCTCGGCCTGCGCGGCGAGATCAGCCGCGCGTGGAGCGAGACGGCGCGCATCGAGCGCAGCTTGCGAGGCGAGCGCCCGATCGGCTCCCATCGGCACATATATACACATCCACGGGAAGGTCAAGGCCAACTAGTTCCTGGATCGGGTTGCCGCGTCCGTCCTGCGGCCATAGGCTGTCGGTGTCCGCGGAAGCTGAGAGATCACACGAAGGAGACTAAATTGGCTGACCTCACCGACTTGCTCACCCGTCCGGCGACCGAGCTCGCGCTCCTCATCCGTGGCGGGGAGGTCAGCTCACGTGAGCTCACCGAAACGGTGCTTGATCGCATCGCGGCACTCAATCCACGCGTCAACGCGTTCACGGCGCTGGACGCCGAGCGTGCGCTTGAGACAGCCGACCATGTGGCCGCGGGCGATCCACGACCGTTCGCGGGTGTGCCCATCGCCATCAAGGACCTGTTCACGCCGATCAGCGGGCTCCGCCAAACGAACTGCTCAGAGCTGCTCGCAGCGGGTGCGGTGGCCGACTTCGACCACAACGTGGTCGCTCGCATCCGACAGGCCGGATTCGTCATCGTCGGCGTCACCAATTCGCCTGAGTTCGGGATCGTGCCCGTCACCGAGCCGCGCCTGAATGGCCCCACGCGGAATCCCTGGGACCTCGAGCGTTCGCCCGGCGGCTCCTCTGGCGGCGCCGGCGCCGCGGTCGCGGCTGGGATGGTGCCGATCGCCCACGGCTCCGACGGCGGTGGCTCGATCCGCATTCCGGCCGCCTGCTGCGGACTGTTCGGGCTCAAGCCGAGCCGCGGACGGATCTCCTCGGCTCCGGCCCTGGGTGATCAGTTCCTGGCCACCGATGGGGTGCTGACCCGCAGCGTCGCCGACAGCGCGGCGATGCTCGACCTGCTTTCCGGCTACGTCACCGGCGATGCGACCTGGGCGCCGCCACCTGATGAACCGTTCGCCTCGGCGGCGGTCCGTGAGCCCGGGCGCCTGCGTGTGGGCCTGTACACGGGCTCGCCGATCGGTTCGGAGGTCGATCCGACCTGCGTGCGAGCCGCCGAGGATGCCGCCGCGCTGCTGTCGTCGCTTGGCCATGAGATCGTCGAGGCGCCGCCGCTCGAGATGCCAGAACTGCTGCCAATGTTCACCGTCCTGTGGGCCGCCACCGTGGCCGGTTCGGTGACCATGACGGCGATGCTGGCTGGGCGCGAGCCGAGCGAGGCGAATATCGAGCCGCTCAGTTGGGCGCTCTACCGGCAGGGGGTTGAAAGCAACGCGGTGCAGCTCATGGGCGCGACGGTTGGACTGCAGGCGGCAGCCCGCGGGATCGTGTCGCGGTTCGATGACCTCGACGTGATGCTGACCCCCGGCCTCGGACAGCGGCAGGTGATGATCGGCGCCATCAATGCCTGCTCGGCGGACCCAATGGCCGACTTCGCCGCCTCCGCGGACTTCACTCCGTACACGGCGATATGGAACGTCACCGGTCAGCCGGCGATGTCCGTCCCGCTCTACCAGGGCGAGGATGGGCTACCGCTCGCGGTGCAGATCGTGGGCCGTCCGCTCTCCGAGCCGACGTTGTTCTCCCTCGCCGCCCAGCTCGAGGCCAAGCAGCCATGGGCCGATCGCCTCTCCCCGCTCGCGACCCAACCGGCCGCCGCCAAGCTTGAGTCACGGCTAGGGTGAGGGCGGCCGCAATGATTGGTCGCGGCTAGTCCGGCGCCGGGGGCCCGCTCAAGGGGAGCGGATCTCAGGCAAGATCCCACCCGAAATAGACCTCGGCCCGCCTGATCTTGTCGTCAGCGAAGGTCAGGACTTCGGTATTGCGAAAGCGCTTGCCATCGGTCGTGGTCGCCTCGTAGGTGACCACGACCTCCTCGTCTGATTGAATGATTCGCTTGAACTCGAATTCAGCGATCCTCTCGGCATTCGGCCAACAACGCTCGAAATACGCCGACAGGTCGATCCCAACATCGGCCGGGCTGTAGAACCTGAAGTCAGAGGCCAGGTGCCTCTCCACCGCCGAGCGGTCGCCGGACTCGTAGGCGCCATAGGTTTCCTGGACGATTCGTACGCGGTCAGCTGAAGCCACTCCGTCCTCCCTCCGGTGGTTGACCCAAGCGGACAGAGCATATGATCCACAGGGTGAGGGATGGATCCCCACCGGCGGTCCAGTCCTTTGGCTCGATTCTGGCCAATTGACACCCTTAGGCGGAGCCAGTTAGAGCGCTTGGTTCTCCGCCACGGGCGGGAGGGGCCGGCGGGCGACTTCGGCGGCGTCGGCCGCATTGAGGCCAAAGAGGCGCAGAATGCCTTCGGCGTGGTGGATATCGGCATCCTTCTGTGTCTCGCCGTCGAGGACGGCGCGCATGACGGCCAGAAGCGCGCCACCAGATGCCTGCAGCGCGATCCGTTCGTCGGGGACCCGGAGGCGGTCAGCCTTGACTCCCCGCCTGAGGTCGCGCTGGGCGAAGGGACCAAGCGCGCGGAGCATGACGTTGTGGGAGACGTCCAAGCGGACGAGCAGCAACCCCCACTCCGGATCGGTGCGCGCGAGCCGAACGAAGTAACGGTGGGCGGCGGCGATCACGGCGGCTGGGTCTTCGAGCTGGGCGGTGATGGCGGCGAGTTCCGCGCCTTGAGCGGCGACCGCGTCGGCGAGGACCGCTTCGACGATCGCTTCCTTGCTGTCGAAATGGTTGTAGAAGGAACCGAAACCGACATCGGCCTCGTCGGTGATCTCATTGATGCGAGTGTTCTCGACGCCGCGGCGGGCGAACAGCGCCCTGGCTGCCTCCAGCAGCTTGGTTCGTGTCTGCTCGCGCCGGCGCGCGTGGCGGTCTCGGGATGGCGCTTTAGCCATGCCTGCGGCTCGTCAAGCAGCACACCCCGCCGGACCCTCGCCGGCGTCGTAGGTGCCCAGCCGCACGGCTGCGCACGGCTCGGTCGGGCGATCTCTCCAGGTATGGCTGGAAGAACAGATACCCGGGCTCCCATCCCGACACCGCCGGCGAGGGGAACTCCATCCTCAAGATCGGCTTCCCGTCGGCGCCGAACCAGTCGTAGCTTCTCGTCGGCAGCAGGTCGTCCGCGAGCTCGTCGGCGATCCCCAGCGCCTGCCAGAGGCGCATCGACCCATCGTCGGCGTAGACCGCCCGCGGCAACTCATACAGGTCGGCGAAGCGCTCGTAGACGACCACCCGATTGCCACCCGCCGCCAACAACGCCGCCAGCGTCTGGCCCACGGGCCCGTATCCCAAGATCACCACATCAGCATCCAGCGCATTCATCACGTCACCTTTCGGTGCCCGGGCACGCCATGCCATACAACACATGACTGAAGAGTAGAGTCTCTGATGATCACGTCAAGATTGTCATGTATCGTCATGTATGGTTGCCCCGATGGCGACCCGCGACCGTCGTCTTGGCCAGCCCTCGCCGCCCCGGCCGGGAAGAGGTCAAAGCGAGTAATCAACGGCTCGCGGGTACCAATATCCCCGTGAGCCGGAACGTCGGGAGTGACCTGCGAGTGGCAATCGTCGGCTATGGCCTTTCCGGGCGGTTCTTTCACGCGCCGCTAGTCGCGGCCACAGAGGGCTTGGAGGTGGTGAGCATCGTCACCTCTAGTGCGCAACGACGCCAGCAAGTGGCGGCAGAACATCCCCGGGCCAAACCGGTTTCCGACGTGCGAGAGCTGTGGAGCGGCATCGCGCCGGACCTCGTGGTCGTGGCTACGCCGAACAGCTCACATTTCTCGGTCGCATCAGCCGCGATCGAACGGGACATCCCGGTGGTCGTCGACAAGCCGCTTGCCGTTACCGCTGATGAAGCGGAGGCCTTGGTGGCCGGGGCGCAGCGCGCCGGCGTCTTGCTGACCGTGTTTCAGAACCGCCGCTGGGACACCGATCACCTCACGCTGCGGCGCCTGATCGCCGAGGGAGCCCTCGGCGAAATCATCCGTTATGAGTCCCGCTTCGAGCGCTGGCGCCCAGAGAGCGACCGAAGCAAATGGCGCGAGAACACGGCGCCCGAACGGGGTGGGGGCGTGCTGCTCGACCTCGGCAGCCACCTGATCGACCAGGCGCTCACGCTGTTCGGCTCCGTCGCCCACGTCTACGCAGAGATCGACGCCCGCCGCGGAGGTCCTGCAGAGGACGACGTATTCATCGCCCTGGGCCACGAGCATGGGACCATCAGCCATCTGCATGCCTCAGCGGTCACGCCTTCGCCCGGTCCACGCCTGCGGGTGCAAGGAACGGCTGCCGCCTTCCTCGTCTCCGGGCTGGATCCACAGGAGGCGGCACTGCGCGGTGGCGCCCGGCCGGACGCGGCGGTCGATTGGGGCCGACCACCGAAATGGGAACAGGGTCGGCTCGTCGCCGGCGACAGAAGCGCTCCGGTTCCGGCCGAGCCGGGAGATTGGCCGCGCTTCTACACGGTGTTGCGGGACGCGCTGCGAAGCGGCGCTCCGGCCCCTGTCGACCCCCGAGAAGCCGTGGAGTCGCTCCGGGTGCTCGAAGCCGCGCGACGATCCGCGTGCAAGGCCGCGACGGCTTCGCCTTACTGAGCTTGCCTCAGGCTCAACCTGGCGGTCCAGCTGCACGAGACACCGTGAATCCGGAGTCGTTCAAGTGTCCTCCGGCGTGATCGCTGTCCGGCAGCTTCTCGTCTGACCTCGGAGGAGTCACCAGATGCCAGGGACCAGGCGTGCGCGGCCCGCGGCAAAACGACGGTACGGTTCACCGAGGCCCTCAAGAAGCGCGCGTTCCTCGTAGCGGATGCGAACGATGAGCCCGGCTGTGGGCACCAGGAGCAGAAGCCCCAAAGCTGCCCAGTTCCCCAACGCCAACCCGATGCCGGCGAGGGTGATGATGATCCCGGTGTACGAAGGATGGCGCACCCATCGGTAGGGGCCGCGCTCGACGACGGTCTGATGCGGATGCACGCGGATGTCGACCGTGAAGAACTGGCCGAGCAGCCTGATTGCCCACTGGCGGATCGTGATCCCGACGCACATGAGGACCAGGCCGACCACGAAAATCGGCCATCGTCCCTCGCGGATAGCCGCCGAATGCACGGCACCCGCCAGCACGAATCCGCCTCCTACTCCGGCCACCACGGAGCAGATCACTACCAGGAGGCTGCCGTGGTCGGTCCGTGACCCCTGCCGGTTGAGCCAGCTCCGCGCGCGGATACGCTGCTCCAGCAGCGCGAAGATGCCGAGGACGATGTAGAAGGGGATCTTCGCGCCCGACTCGGAGTAGGGCAACGGCGCCATGGCTCAAGTCTGCCACCGGCCCCGCGGTGGCATCACCGCGTGGGTGGCGGTTGCGATGTGGCACGATCTCGCAAGGTGAGCAGCGGACCTGCCCCGGCGCAGCACCTGCGCGATCTCGCGCGGCTGCGTTGCGTCCGAGACCGGATCGACCGAGAGTACGCGCAGCCGCTAGACGTCGAGGCGCTCGCCCGCGATGCGCACATGTCGGCCGGGCACTTCAGCCGCGAGTTCCGGCTCGCCTACGGTGAGTCGCCGTACAGCTACCTCATGACGAGGCGCATCGAGCGCGCGATGGCGCTGCTGCGTTGTGGCGATCTCAGCGTCACCGAGGTCTGTTTCGAGGTCGGCTGCTCGTCGCTGGGCACCTTCAGCACTCGCTTCACCGAACTGGTCGGCGTGCCGCCCAGCGTTTATCGGCGCCACGAGGCGCGCCCGAGCGTGGGGATGCCGCCGTGCGTGGCAAAGCAGGTCACCAAACCGATCAGGAATCGAGAAGCGCGATCATCGAGCCGCACCTAGCATGACCGTCATGGACATCACGATTCACGCGAGCTTCCTTCCGCACGACGGCCCGGACACGTCCCTGGCCTTCTATCGCGACACCCTCGGCTTCGAGGTCCGCAACGACGTCGAGTACCGCGGGATGCACTGGATCACGGTCGGCCCCGCAGACCAGCCCGACACGTCAATCGTCCTGTACCCGCCAGCCGCCACGCCCGGCATCACCGACGACGAGCGCCGCACCATCGCCGAGATGATGGCCAAGGGCACCTACGCCAGCATCAACCTGGCCACCGCCCACCTCGACGGCACCTTCGAGCGGGTGCAGGCCAGCGACGCCGACGTCGTCCAGGAGCCGACCGAGCAGCCGTACGGGATTCGCGACTGCGCCTTCCGCGATCCCGCGGGCAACCTGATCCGCATCCTGGAGCGGGGCTGAGCCATGGGCAATTCGCAGCCATAACCCGGCACAGACAGCACCGCGAGGCGCTACGACGAGATCTCTCATTCGTTTCAACTGGTCCTAGGCCGAATCTGTGAAAGGAAGCGAGACGATGAAAACCATGACATGTAAACAATTGGGTGGACCATGTGATTTCCCGCTTCATGGTAAGACCGCTAATGAGGTTATAAAAGCGCAAGATAACCATCTAAAGGAGATGGTCGCGGGCGGTGATGAAACGCACAAGAGCGCCTTGAAGGAGATGCAGGGTAGGTGGAAAAATCCTTTATCAGGGATGGGCTGGTACAGGAAAACCAAGCGCGATTTTGCTGCCCTTCCCCAAGACTGATTGGCCGAGCTTGGGACGCGCTTGGGGATATAGACGGCTCACGCTCATTTGACATGCGCCTCATGCACGAGTCTGCTTTCCGGGCTAAGGAGGGAAGTGAGCGCCGTCGGGCAGGGCCTGTCGCTCTCGAGTCGCGGCGTCCGCTGGGCAGGGGAGGATTTGTGGGTGACCCCGGCGTCATTCCATAGCTTTTTCGAGGCGTCTGCCAGCGTTGCCGGGGCATTGATCGGACTGCTGTTCGTGGCGATTTCAGTCGCTCACGAGCGGCTCACAGCCGAGGACGCAAACCAGGCGCACCGCGTGCGGGCATCGGCTGCGCTGACGTCGTTCACCAACGCGCTGACGATCTCGCTGTTCGCCCTGACCCGCGTCGGGATCGGCTGGACCGCGTTCGTCGTCGGCCTGCTAGGACTCGCGTTCGTTCTGGCCTCGCTGCACTCGTTGCAACGCGTCCGTCGCGCCCAACCAGGAGCGCTGCGCGACGCCCTGTTCCTGGTTGGGCTGGTGATCACATTCGGACTGCAGCTTCTGTACGGGCTCCATGTGATCTCGCGCGGCAACGACATCAGCTCGGTTGACGGGATCGCCGTGCTCGTAATCGTCTGCTTTCTGATCGGCATCGCACGCTCCTGGGAGCTGATCGGTGGACCATCAATCGGTCTCCGCAGCGAAATCGCCGTGATCATGCGGACTCGCCATGACAGCCAGGACACGCCCACTGACGCTGGCAAATGACCGGCCCCCGCATTCCCAACGCCCCAAGGTCGCGGGTCAGCAGCTTGAACCCGTTGCCAGGGTGGGCTGGGATCGCGAACCGCGCGCGGCGCACCGACCAGCTGCTGGCAAACGAGTCGTTCTGCACCGGGGCGGACGTGAAGGTCGAAGTGAGGTCCGAGCCGATTACGCGAGTCCGCTGGCGGGATTCGAGGTCGCTGCCTACACTGCTGCGCCTGATGGCGAGGCGGGGTGACCTCTACGAGAACCAGGTGACTGGCGAGCGTGCGGTCGTGCTACGTGGGGACGTCGATGGGAGTGGCCTTCCGGGTCTCGTCCACCTGATCGTCCAGCCCCACGGAGCGGTCGTGGGCGAGCATGTGCATCCCGCCATGGACGAGCGGTTTCGAGTCGTCAGTGGTCAGCTGCAGACTCGCATCGGTGAACGTGATGGGCGGCTCGGACCCGGGGAAGAGGCACTCGCCTCGGCGGGTGTACGACATGACTGGTGGAATGCAGGCGAGGTGCCGGCAAGTGTGATCATCGAGCTGAGTCCTGCCGCCGGGCTGGCACGGTTCGAAGCGATGATCGCGACGTTGTTTGGCTTGGCGAATGCCGGCCACGCGAATGCCGAGGGGCTTCCGTCGCCGTTGCAGCTCGCCTTGACCGCCTCGGAGTTCTCCGACGTGATCCAGATGACGAGGCCTCCCCGCATGATCCAGCGCGTCGCTTTTCGTGTGCTGGGCGCGGTCGCTCGCCGGCGGGGGCTGCGACCTACGTACTCGGAGATGCTGCGACCGTACGCCACCGTCGAGCCGGATCCGACGGTTCTGGCTGCCGCGGGCCTGAGCTGACCTACATCCGCGCGCACACCAGGTCCATCACGAACCGGGCTGATGCGGCGACAACTGGCAGACCGGTACCTTGCGCTTGGCAATCCGGGCGACGGGAGCGAGTGCGCGAAACAGGGTGTGTTGAACGACGGCCGGAGGAATGGCGAGCACGGCGTGCTCGGAGGTGAGCGGCCAGACGGCCGCGATGTCCAGCAGGCTGGGCACGGCTTTGCGGTTGACGCGTCCCTGTTGGGCGAAGGCAAAATAGATCTCGTAGAACCGTTCGGTGCTGGGGGGGCCCGGGCGGAACTCGAACCTGACGCGCATCTCGTCGTCTCCGGCGTTAGCGAAGGTGTGCTTGGTTCCCTTGGGCACATCGATGGTCTTCCCCGCGCCGAGGACGTGACGCTTGCCGTCGACGTCGAACGTGGCATGACCGGCAAGCACCTCGAAGTACTCGTCCTGATGCGGATGGATGTGCGGCACGCCGGCAAAGGCCCCCGGCGGGAAGATGCCTTCGGCGGCGAACAGCTCGCCTGCGGACTCCGCTGAAGTCATGAGGAACATCAGCCGCTGTTCGGTCACCGGGTTCTCGATCACGTCGCCGGCGTGTGCCATCCTTTCCTCCTGGTAGTTCGGTTACCTAAGCGAAGGCTACCTAAGCACTATGGCGCAGTCAACCGGCGCACCTCGACTTCCCATCGGCCAGCTCCTCGTCCACCATCTCCGGGTCTTCCGGGAACAGCTGCTCGCCGCCAGCGAGCCCGTCGCGCGGGAGGCCGGGCTTCGTCTGCGGCTCAGCCACCTGCACGTGTTCGGGAACATCCGGGCCGAGGGTACGCGCCTGACCGACCTCGCCGCGTGGGCCGGCATGGCCCGTCCGTCGATGGCCGAGCTCGTTGACGAGCTGGAGGCCGACGGAGTGCTCGAGCGTCGTCCTGACCCCAGTGACGGCCGAGCCAAGCTCGTCGCGCTGACTCCCGCAGGCTGGGACGCGATCCGCACCGGCCGCGCCATCATCGCCAGCATCGAAGCTGATTACGCCGAGCGCATCGGAGCCGATCGGTTCGAGGCGATGTGCCGGGCTCTTCAGGATCTGCTCGACGATCTCAGCGGCGCGCCGGTGCGCGGCACTCCCGGGCCACCGCGTCAGACGAGGTAGCGCTTGTCGCCTGGCGAGGCCACGCCGGTCACCGCTAATTGTTGCTCGCACGCGGACGCGGCGGCGGCGGGACCGCCGGCGGCGCGGTAGGCCTCAGCGATCCGGAGCGCGCCCTCAGTGCGCTCGATCGCGTCGCGCACCTTGGCCCGCAGCCTGTCGGGACGCAGACGCGAAGCCGGCAGCCGTGAGCCGGCGTGCGCCACCTCGACGCGGCGCGCGACCTCGAGTTGGTCTCGACCGAACGGAACGGCGCACACCGGCACGCCGGCGGCGAGCGCCTTCTGGGTTGCGCCCATCCCGCCATGGGTGACAGCGCAGACGGCACGGTCGAGCACCGCCCGGTGTGCGATGAAGCGCTCCACTCGTGCATGGGGACGGTGAAAGCGACTGGGATCGCCGGACGGCAGGGTCGCGATGACCGTCAGCGGCTCGTCGTCGAGCCCGTCGAGCGCCGCTCGCACGAGCCGCGCATCGTCCTGGAACTCAGACGAGGTCGTGACGAGCACGATCGGCCGTTCGATCTCTCTGAGCCAGTCCGGGACCCCAGCGGGCGGGTCCCAGTCACAGGGACCGACCAGCCGGATGTTGCTCGGCCAGTCCGAACGCGGATACTCAAACGGCTCGGCGGTCATGTACAGCAGCACTGGCGGCCGCGCGAACATCGAGCCCACGTGCTCGAGCGGTGGCACGCCGACACGTTCTCGGACCTGGTTGATGAGCGGGCGGCCGATGCGCTGCATTGCCCCGAACGTGAGCGGGCGGACAATCGCGTCGCGCATCTGACCGAGCGGACCCCTGGACGGTCTGAAGCCGGGGCCAAACGGCGGCGCGTCGCGGGACGGGAGCGGCAGGGGGTACGGGCACCACGACGCCCACGGACCGCCCCACTGCTCGGCGACCGCCAGCGCTCCCCAGGCGTTGATGTCGACCAGCAGCATGTCGGGAGCCTCCTCGGTGATCGCCTGACGCAGGTCCCGGGCATCGTGTTCAGCGCGCCATCCGAAAGTGCGCATCGCACGCTTCTGCGCGCCGAGTGGGCTGCGAGCTGCGTAGTCATCGTGGGCTTGGCGCTCGATCCCACGGTCGATCGCTGCCGCCGCGAAGCCTCTCCCACGTGCCATCTGAACCTGTGAGGCCAAGGTCCTGAGGGCAACCTCGTGACCGCGGGCACGAAGCTCGTCCAACACCGGAACGAGCGGGAACAGGTGCCCCCGCGCGGGCGAGGTGTAGGCCAGGACACGCGCCATCAGGATTCCTCCAGCATCGGCGAGAGCAACTCGACGAGCGCCAGCTCGGTCTGGTCTCGGCTCAGACCACAGTCGAGGCGCATCAGCTTCCACGTGTAGACATCACAGATGGTCACCAACTGCGCCAGCCGCCGCTCGCGCTCGGCCCCAGAACGGACAGCCAGCGAAGGCGCAAACACGCGCTCACACCACTCGCGATGGAATACGCGCCCGCGATCTGCCAGTTCGCGCAGCCCCGGAACACGTCGCTCCTCCTCAAGCAGCTTCAGCACACGTTCACCGAGCTGCTCGTAATGCTCGACCAGCACGCGCACCGCCCCCGGCAGATCGTTAGCGGGGGCCTGCTCGCGCTGTACCCGAACACGCTCGGCCTCGCGCTCACCAGCCACCGCGAGCAGCCGTTCCTTGCCCCCAAAGCGGCGAATCACCGTCTGCACAGTCACTCCCGAACGCCGCGCCACCTCCGCCAACGAGACCTCATCTGCCGGCAACTCCCAGAACAGCTCGACCGCCGCGTCAAGGATCCGCTCGCCCGTGGCCGCCGCTGACTCCGCACGAGCGACCATCCGGTACGGACGGCGATGACCCGCGTCGGTCTCAAGCTTCATGTTATCAACACTAACATGAACCATCTAGCGACTCAAGGAGGCACCACCGCTACTCCGCGCATTGCGGGGAGGCAGCGCCGCGGTCGGGATGCTCGCGCGGGAAGCAGCGCGGGACTGGCCGCTACGTTCCTCGAAGCGCTGCTCAAGTCCATGCTCTTCGGATATTGCTTGGGCCGTGGTGGGTTATGCCGCAGCAGGCGGTCCGCACCAGGTCGTCAGTGCTTCCGAGAGCCGGAGTCGGGTTTGGTCTCCGACCCAGGCAACGTATCCGTCGGGGCGGATCAGCACGGCAGTGGGCGCGGTGACCGAGCCGAGCACCGGGAGTTCCCATTCCCCGTCGTAGCTCGCGTCGACCAGCCGGACCCGGTCAGCCCACGGCGTAATGTCGAGGCCTTTGGGCTCGCCGAGGTTGAGCAGCACCGGCCGGGAGTCGTGCAGTATTTTGAAGACACGGGTCGGCCCTTCGGCGGTGAGCAAGTCGAGGTCGGGCATCCGACGTCCAAGTAGCGGATGACCGTCCCCGAGCTCGTAGTGGATGTCGAGCCCGGAGACGATCCCCGCGAGCCGTTTACGAGGCTCGTCCATGCTCGCCAGCTCTGACACGACGTCGACCAGCGCCTGCGTGCGCTCGTCCTGGCGTTGGAGCGCTGTCAGAGCCATCGTGTGCTTGAGCCAGCGGGCGGCGACCGGTTGACGCTCGTCGTAGTAGGTGTCCAGGAGGCTCTCCGTGGAGGTCCCGTTGACGACCTGCGCGAGCTTCCATCCCAGATTCACGGCGTCCTGAACACCGAGCCCGAGTCCCTGCCCACCGACCGGGTAGTGCACGTGCGCCGAATCGCCGGCGAGGAGGATTCGTCCCGCGCGGTACGCCGCGGCGTATCGAGTCATGTCCGTGAACCTCGAGATCGAGGAGGGGCGATGGATCCCGAAGTCAGTGCCATACACGGTGATGAGTGCCTCGCTGAGATCGCGCACGGTGGGTTCGGTCCTGCCTCCGATATGCGCCTCGGTCACCATCACCCGTACCGGCCCGGAATCGTTGTAGACCACCTCGCCATCGCGGATCTCATACTCCAGCCTGCTGAGCCCGTGGACGCCGATCGCGTCGCGGCGAATCCCCAGTTCCGGCTCCTCGGTCATCTCGACCTCGGCGATCAGGTGGCTGATCGTCGGATCCCATCCAGGGAACTCAATACCGGCTGCCCTGCGGATCACGCTGCGGCCTCCGTCGCACCCGACGAGATACTGGGCCCGCAAGGACCCGCCGTCGAACAGTTCGACGTCGACGCCGGTGTCGTCCTGGGCAAAGCCCGTCACCTCACATCCGTAGTACATGTGCACCGGCAGCTCGGTGATCCAGGCAGCCAGGATCCGCTCGATCTTGCTCTGCCAAATCCCGAGCGTGTATGGGTGACGCGTCGGGAAATCGCTCAGGTCCAACGCCGTCCTGCCGAACGTCGCGACCTGAACCACCTGGCCCTCGGCCAGAAACCGATCCGCGACCCCGCGCTGATCAAGCACCTCGATCGTCCGCGCGTGGAATCCGCCGGCCCGTGAGCCCACCAGCGCGTGATCGCGACGCCGCTCAACCACGGCGACATCCACCTTCGCCAGCGCCAACTCTGCCGCCAGCATCATCCCCGTCGGTCCCCCTCCAACGATCACCACAGCATGCTCAGTCGTACGCATTTCGCTCCTCTGTTTCGTCGGCTCGGACCCTGCGGCGCGCGATTATGCGCCACGATCCAGAGCCTCATGAGGACCTCGTGTGCGATATAAATTGGAACTGGAGAGGAGCGTGGAACGTCGTTTCTCGTCGTCCCGTATGAGGGAAGCAGCGCTCTCGCCTCCGATGCCGCGACAGCAGGACGGGACTCTCTCAGCGCTCATCGCGACGTCCCTGCTGCTTGCCAGGATCGAGACCAACGGAGGGGGCGCTCAACCGGCCGCTGGAGATGAGTTTCCTCCTCTGCGACAGTCTCAGCGTCGATGACAAAGACCTCTGCTCACCTTTCAATCTCGCTCGACGGCTACATCGCGGGGCCGAACCAGGATCGAGACAACCCGATCGGTATCGGCGGCCTCGAGTTGCACCAATGGCACCTCGATGAGCCGCTCCACGAGGGAGACGCTCGCTCGCGAGACCACCTAGCCAAGCAGCGCGGTGCCTACGTGATGGGCAGGAAGATGTTCGGCCCGATCCGTGGCGAGTGGGACGAGGACTGGCGCGGTTGGTGGGGGGACGAGCCGCCCTACCACGCGCTGGTGTTCGTGCTGACACACCACGCCCGCGACCCGATCGAGATGGACGGCGGGACGGTGTTCCACTTCGTCACCGACGGCTTCGACGCCGCCTATGCGCAGGCTGTGGCCGCCGCAGGCGACCGCGAGGTGCTGATCGCGGGCGGTGCTTCGACCGTGCGCCAAGCGTTCGCAGCGGGCGTGATCGACGAACTCGTGCTCGACATCGCGCCGGTGCTACTCGGGAACGGCGAGGCGCTATTCAAAGGTGTCGAGGACCCTGGGCTCAAGCCGGTCAATGTAATCCACTCACCGAAGGCGACGCACGTCACCTACGGCGTGGGGCGGTGAACACTCCCAGCCGGCACGATGCCCCCTGATCGACCGCCGACTCGGCGGCGGTCGTCCGCGACCGGGGACACGCTTCAAAATTCACGCCGAGCCAGCACCCGGGTGGCGTGGCGTCAAATATGCCAATTGGGGTCATATTCGCCGAGCTCGGGACACCCCTGGGGACATGGATTGCTCATTGCTCACGCTCATTTGCCGGCCACACCGCCGGCGCCAAACGGTTCCCCAGCGACGCATGCTTTGCCCGCCACGCCGGCGTCGCCCCGATCCCCGCCAGCTCCGGTAACACCCAACGCCACCGACTGCACCGCGGCGGTGACCGCCAACTCAACCGCGCGATCCACATCATCGCGTTCTCGCGCGCCCGCACCGACCCCGCGACCCAGGGCTACCTCGCACGCAAACACGCCGAAGGCAAGAGCAAAGCCGAAGCCATCCGCTGCCCCAAACGCCACGTCGCACGCCGCGTATGGCGCGTGCTCTACACGACCAAGCCGGCACCACCCAGCGCGCCCACGCCAACCGCCACGACCGCCGCAGTCACAGCTCCAGCCCTCATGCCATGCACCCGCTGAAACCCGCAAATAGCGACACGCCCTTGACATAGGAGAGGCAAAACCAGGGCCCCCGACCGCTCTGATGAGGGCGAGTGCCGCCAGCAGCGCCGGCCAGCGGCGCCGTCTCGGTCTTGAACATTGGCCGGTGGTGTGGCGTCAATGTGCCAATTGCCGCCACGACGCGGCGAAGGAATCGAACCTTCCAAGCCGGGGGCTGCCCGGCCCTGCCAGTTTTGAAGACTGGATGGGCCACCAGGCCCGTGCCGCGCCAACCAGGATCCTAGGACCGGGCGGCGAGGCCGATCTCCGCCCGGGCGATTCCTGGTATGCCTAAGCCGACCGGCGCTAGGCGCTCGACGCCTCGGAGCTCAGCCCATGCTCCAGCACGCCCTTGACCGTCGCGTCGAGCGCATTGACCCGGTACAGGGCTGCCGCCTCGGCCGAGCGCGGGCGCCCACCGGCGGCCGAGGAGGGACCGTGATGGCAGAGCACGCAGTGCAGCAGCGCCAGGCGCCGCTCCTCGTTCAGGGCGAACGCACGTTCTGAGATCAGCCGCTCGCCGATGACCAGATGGCCGAGCAGGCGCCCTTCCTCCGTCAGCCCGATCTCCGCGCCATAGGTGAACTCGCGCGTGCGCCCGAGGTCATGGGTGATCGCAGCGGTGAGCAGCAAATCGGAGTTCAACCGCGGGTGCAGCTGGCAGAGCTCGTGAGCCAGCGTGGTCACGGCGACGGTGTGCTCGAGCAGCCCCCCAAGGTAGGCGTGATGCCCCCCGCGGGTGGCGGGCGCGCGCCGCCACGCCGTCCGCAGCGCAGCGTCGGCCAGCAGCGCTTCGAGCAGCCCGCGATAGGACCGGTCATAGACCTCGCCGGTCAGGTGCTCCAGGAATCCGTCGAGCTCCTCGAGGTCCCGGTAGGCGCTGGGCAGGAAGCGGGTCGGATCTGCGTCGGCCTGGTCGGGATCGGCCCGGGCGATGGTGCTCACCTCGACCACGAGCTCGTCGCGAAAGCGCTCCACGTTGCCGGCCACTCGGACCAGGTCGCCGCGTTCAAAGCGCCCGGCGAGGGCGTCGGCATCCCGGAAGGCCCGCGCCGGAACCGAGCCGGTGCTGTCACGCAGCTCCAGCGCCAGGTACGGCGATCCCGCACGCGTGGTCAGGCGATCCTTGCGGGTGCAGGCGAATACGCCGTCGAGGGGCTCGCCGGGCCTGAGGATGCTGATCGTGCGGGGTGGGGCCATGCGAGCATGATGTACGGTGAGCCGGATGCAGCCTTTGCAGTGGGAGTACCGCCCGGATGGCCTACGCGCTCCTGCGCTGATCTGCGCGTTCAAAGGCTGGAACGACGCCTCCGACGCCGCATCCACAGCGATCACCTTCGTCGGCGGAGCGCTGGGCGCTCGCCGCTTTGCCACGATCGACCCGGAAGACTTCTACGACTTCCAGGCGACCCGGCCGACGATCAAGATGGTCGGCGGTCAGACGCGGGACATCGTGTGGCCAGCGGTCGAGATCTACGAGGCGCGGGTCCCGCGCGCCCCTCGGGACCTGATTCTGCTCGGGGGCGCCGAGCCATCGTTTCGCTGGCGTGGTTTCAGCAAGGTCGTCGTGGACATTGCCGAGGCGATCGGCGTGCAACTCGTAGTCACGCTCGGTGCACTGTTGGCCGACGTCCCGCACTCGCGCCCAGTGTCGGTCACGGGCCTGGCCTCGGACCCGACGCTAGTCTCACGACTGGGGCTCGTGAGCTCCGCCTACGAGGGACCGACGGGGATCCTCGGCGTGCTGCACTCCGCGTGCCAGTCGGCCGGCTTGCCGTCAGCCAGCCTGTGGGCCGCGGTACCGCACTACGTCGCCGCGACACCGAACCCCAAGGCCGCACTCGCGCTCGTACGCAAGCTCGAGGGGCTCGTCGGGGTGGCGGTGAACGCATCCGACCTCGAATCGGCGGCCGCCGAGTACGAGCGACAGGTCAACCTCGCCGTGCAGTCGGACCCGGACGTGCAGGCGTTCGTCGAGCGGCTGGAGCAGGCCGTAGGCCACGAGGAGACGGAGGAGCCCGGGCAACTACCATCCGGTGAGACGATCGCCCGCGACCTGCAGCGGTTCCTGCGCCAGCGCGGCGACGATGATCCGGGGCCCGGATCGCGCCCCGGCCCGAGTCCGTTCTAGTCGTCCGTCACCGCTCGGCTGCCGACCGCAGGCGTCTGGTCGTTCGTCACCGCTCGGCCGCCGGGCACACCAGTCGGTAGTCGCAGATCGAACAGGCGGCGAACGACGGAGTCGGCTCGAATCCCTGCGAGAGGATTCCCTCCGCCACCTCCATGGCGACGGCGGTAATCCACTCCCCGCGGTGGTCATCGTCGACGGGCACCGTCACCTTCTCGTCGTCGAGCAGGTAGTAGTAGGCCTGGCGGGAGGATTCGAGCTCCCAGGCCTCCCGGGCACCGACGGCATACAGCGATAGCTGCACGTCGTCGACCAGCTGCGCCCCGCTCTTGGGCCGGCCCGTCTTGTAATCGATCAGCTCGTATGTGCCTCCGGGCAGCCGATCGACCCGATCAACTCGGCCCCGCAGGAGGTGGGGACCGAGCTTGAACGTGAACTGCCGCTCGAACCACACTGGCTGTGAGCGCTCTGACTGGAAGCGCTCGTGGTAGCGCGTCAATGCCCCGGCCGCCTTTCCTCGCAGCTGGCGCTCCTCCTCGGAATCGCCGAACCCGCCACGCCGCCAACCGGCGTCGAGCAGACCCAGCAGCTGCGGTAGACCACCCGACGCACCCTCGGCGGCGTGGAAGCGCTCCAGCACCTGATGGACCAGGATCCCAAAGCGCTGGTGGATCGAAGGCTCTTGCGGGATCCGGAAGACGCGGGCGAACTTGTACTTGAGCGGGCAGGTCCGGTAGGTGTCGATGTCGGAGGCCGACAGCATCACTCCCTCCCCTCGACGCGGCAGGAACGAGGCCAGCGACGGCTCGTCGCGGGCCGCGTTGGCCTGGGTGCGCCGCCGCGCGTCTCGCTCGGCATCGAGCAGGTACTCGTCGAGCGCCGAGGATGAGAACACCTCGCGCTGCTCGGCGGTCACCGCCTGCAGGATTCGGGCGTTGACATCACGCAGCGCCTCGGCCACTCCCTGACCCTCGGGCCGTGCGATCAGAGCCGCCACCTTCAGCAGCTCCAGGTAGCGCACGACCGCGTGGGTAACGTCGAGGTCGGTGTCGAAGCGCAGCTCGCCGAGTCGGCCAGCGGCACGCATCGTGCCCTCCAGGAGTTCGTCACGCAGCAGCCGATAGGTCGAATGCAGCGCCTCGGCAGGTCCGAACAGCTCCTCCTGCCTGTCCTCCCAGCCCGCCGCCAGCGCCAGCCGTGCCCGCTCGACTGGCGGCGATGGGGGCACGTGGGCGCCCCGATCCCCCGTGGCGGGATAGCAGAGGACCACCCGCTCCTGAGCCCGGGTCACGGCCACGTACAGGACCTGCGCGAGCGTGTGCCGGCGGTTGCGCTCATCGTCACGCGGAAGCCGCTCCTCCAGCAGCGCGTCGGGAATTTGCTCCGGAGGCGGTACCGCCAGAGAAGAGGTCAGCCCGAGCACGTAGACGTGCCGCGCCTGCACCCCTCCGGTCGCCTGAAGCGTCAGCACCTGCACCGCGGCCGGATCCGCCAGCTCCGGCTCCTCCTGCTCGCGCAGCCCATAGTCGGCCACCGCGGCAATCGAGCGGGCGAACTCGCGCGGCGTCGCCTGCGGCTTGCGGCGGACATAGGCGGCGGCAAGCTCGCCGAACTGCGCCAGCGCCCGCAGCCGCTCGACCACGTCCGCGCGGGCGGCGAAGAGCTGCTGGCGACGCAGCGCGAGGCGGTCGATCAGCCGGTGTACGTAAACGTCGGGCCGGGTGGTGTCGATCGTCGCGACCACAGACCGGTAGAGCTTCAGGAACATACGAATCCGCTCCCGCGCCTCCGGCGGCACCTGAGGAGACTCGGTAGCGGCGGCCAGCGCGGCGACCATGTCGAGCTTTCGCCGGCGGGCGATCTGCGTGCAGCGGGCGATATCCACCGACCGCAGCTCGATCGGCGGCCGGGCGAGGGCCCGTACGACCGCGGGAGCATCCGAGGCGTCAGCGAGCAGCCGCAGCCAGGCCAGCAGATCACGGATCTCGGCCCGTTGGAAGAAGGCGGCCTCCCCCACCAGCCGGTGGGCGACAGCACGCTCCTCGAGCGCGACCGCCACCGCCTGTCCTTCGGTCGCCATCGCCGGCACGATCACGACGATCTCGCCGGGCTGCACCCCCTCGCGCGCGATCAGCCGCTCGATGTCCGCGGCCACTGATTGGGCCTGGGCGCGCTCTCCCGCGCAGCGCCAGAACCTCACCTCCCCCCCGGGACCGGCGGCCTCCACCTCGGTGGGCAAGATCGCCCGCGCGGCGCTCAGGACGCGCTCCCGGCAGCGGTGAGAACGTCGCAGCTCCACGACGGTCGCCGGCGCCTGCCCGAACCGGCGCAGAGTCGTCGAACCCGCACCGCGGAAGCGACGGAGCGCCTGGCCGGGATCACCGGTGGCGGTCAACCGACCCCGGGCCAGCTCCGTGGCGAGCCGCTCCGCCGCCAGGTCGAGCTCCTGCGCATCGTCGATCAGCACCTGTTCAAAGCGCGTGCCGATCCCTTCCTGGGCTCGGACTACGCGTACGGCATCGCGCATCAGGTCGCCCTCGTCGCGCGCTTGACTGGTCGCCAGCATCCGCTCGTGGGCGCGGTAGATCTCAGCGAACTCCCGCTCGAAGAACCCGACGTGACCATCGTCGCCGATTTCGGCGGGAAGCTCCGCGGCCCACGCGGCATAGTCCTCGGCGCCGATCAGCTCAGACTTGAGGCAGTCGATCCGGCGGATGAAGCTGCCCACAAGCGCATTTACGCTGCCGCCGATGTCGTGGTGGGCGAGTGGCAGCTCGTCGATCCGCTCGAGCAGCATCGCCAGCCGGTCGCCGCGGCTGAGCGTCGGCACGCTCAGCTCGCTCGCTCCGGCAACGCCGTCCAGGATCAGACGCGCCACCCCGGCTGGCGTCAGGACGTGCAGCTGGTCATAGCCATCTTGCAGCTCGCGCTCCAGGCGTGCTCGCATCGCCTCGGCGCCGGCCACCGAGGGTGCCAGCACGATCATTCGCTCGGGGCGGCAGACCTGCCGGGCCAGCCACAGGAAGCGGGCCTCGACCAGCGCCGTCTTACCTGCTCCTGCTGCTCCCAGAACCAGCAGCGGCCCCCCCCGGTGGGTGAGCGCCTGCTGCCAAGCCGCAGGTGGATTCTCCGAGCCGAGCACCACGTCTGACAGCATAGGTCCGAGATGACCTCGATCAGCACCGCACTGGAAGCAGATTGGCTGGACAGCTGCCGGCGCGCGGCCAGCGGGCTGTCGGAGATGCTCGCTGCTGCTCCGGATACCGCGGAGCGCGCACAGGAGACCGGCTCACGCGGACACGGCGGTGACCGAACCCTGGTGATCGACGAGTCGGCGGAGTCACTGGTTTTGGCAGAGCTCGACGCCCTGCACGAGCAGGGCCACCGGTTCGTCGCTCTCTCTGAGGAGCGGGGCGAGATCGACTACGGCGACCCGGGAGTGCGGGTGATCATCGACCCCATCGACGGATCTTTGAACGCCAAGCGCGGCGTCCCTCATCATGCAATGTCGCTCGCTGTCGCGAACGGAGTGACCATGGCCGACGTCGCCTTCGCGTACGTGTACGACTTCGGCCCCGGCGAGGAGTGGTGGGCGCGGCGGGGCCACGGGGCATGGTGCAACGGCCGGCGTCTGGACCCCGAGCTCACCGAGCGTCACGGCAGCGACGGGCGTCTGGAGATGCTCGGCATCGAATCCGCCGATCCACATTGGGTGGCCGCCTCGATCGAGGCGCTGCACGACAGCTCCTACCGGCTGCGGGCACTCGGGACGATTGCCGTGTCGCTGTGCCAGGTGGCGGCAACCCGGTTCGACGGGATGGTCTCGCTGCGCAACAGCCGCGGGGTCGACGCGGCCGCGGGTCAGCTGATCGTCCGCGAGGCCGGCGGGCTCGTCAGCTTCCCCCGCTGCGAGGCCCGGCTGAGCGCGCCGCTGGACGCCACCCCGAGCTCGCCAGTGGTAGCCGCCCGCACGGAGGAAACCCTTTGTCAGCTGGAGCGGATTCCCACATGATCGACTGGATCCTGGCCGAGCGCATCGCCGCCCACGTCGCCGGCACCGGCGACGCCCGGTTGCCGGTCACAGACCTGCGACCGTTGGCGCAGGAATCGGAGCGGCGGGTCAGCGCGTACACGGGGCTGACGCCGGTCCGTCCGCTGCCCCATCCCGAGGGCATTTCCCGTCGCGAATGGATCGCCAGCAACATCTCCTCGATGCGCGCGCTGCTCGATCCCGTCCTGGAGCGAGCGGGCACGGGACTGGGACCGCTACAGCCGGCGATCCAGCTGGGCATCGGCTTCGCTCTGGCCGGCGAGGTCGGAGTTGTCCTCGGTTACCTGGGCCAGCGCGTGCTCGGCCAGTACGAGCTGGTGCTACTGGACGAGGCGGTCGAGGACCGGTCGCCCCGGCTGCTGTTCGTGCTGCCGAATCTCGGCCAGGCGGTTCAGGCGTTCAGTGCCGACGAGCAGGAGTTCATGACCTGGGTGGCCCTGCATGAGGTCACGCACGCGGTGCAGTTCGCCGGGGTCCCTTGGCTGCACGGCCACGTCGCCGGCCTCATGCGCGAGCTGCTGGCGCAGGCCGAGCTGCGCATCGACGCGCCGCGCAAGCTGCGGATACCCCAGCGCGAGGAACTGCAGCGGATCGCACGGGCGCTGCGCAGCGGTGACCTGATCTCGATCGTCACCAACACGTCCGAGCGCGAGCTGCTCGACCGGGTGCAGGCGGTGATGGCGGTAATCGAGGGCCACGCGGAGCACGTGATGGACGCGGTCGCGCCGGATCTCATCCCCTCGCTGCCCAAGCTGCGCGAGGCCTTGGATCAGCGTCGGCGCTCGCAGTCGGGTCTGTCCCGGATTCTCGCCAGGCTGCTGGGGCTGGAGCTGAAGCTCAGACAGTACGAGCATGGCAAGTCGTTCTGCGACGCGATCGTGCAGGCGGCGGGTCGGCAGGCCCTGGAGCACGTTTTTTCGGGGCCGGATGCGCTTCCTTCGCTGTCCGAGCTAGGCGATCCCGGCGCCTGGCTGCGGCGCACCGGGCTGGATGGCGAAATGCCGCGGCTGGCCAGCTCCGCCGGCTAGAGCCGATGTGCGGCCGGCTGTAACGACCGCCGCCGACCGGGTTACAAACACATGTTCGGTCATAATCGGGTCCGACGCACCTGGAACCTGAATCCACCTTCGTGGAGCAAGCGAGAGCACAGATGGCTAACCGCCCTAGCAACACCGGCGCGCGCAATGGCGCCCGTACTCGCAGGACGACAACGACACGTAACCGAGCCGCGTCTAACCGTACGGCGCGTGCTTCCCGCACCGCCGGCACGAGCCGAGCTTCCGCCTCGACCACCAGCACCCAGCCCAGGACCCCGGTCGAGTTGGCGACGGTGATCGCCGAGCGGGCACTGCTGGTTCCAGTGGGCGCCAGTCTGGTGGCGCGTGATGATCTCGTCTCGACGGCCAGGGGCCTGGCCAGCAAGTACCGCACGCGCGCGGGCCTGGAGCGCGAGCTCAAGCGCTACGAGCGTCGCGGCGCCACCGCGCGCAATCGCTTCGAGCGCCAGGTGCGCAAGACGCGGACGCGCTTTGAGCGCGAGCTGCGGCAGCGCCGCGGCCGGGTCGAGAAGCTCGTCTCCGAGGCTCAGGGGCGCATCGCCAGCGCACTCTAGCCACGACTTAACCCGCGCCGGCGTCAGGAGAGCGTCGCTCGCGGGAGAAGTTCGCCGGCCTCATATCCTCGCCGGCGGATGCAGCACCCTCTCCTCCCTCAACCGCCGGGGCGTCACGAAAGTGGCGCCCCGTCGGTCTTTAAACCCGTCTGCGAGAATTGAGCCATGCCCACCAGAGACCAAGTGATCGACTCCCTGCGCGCAGTCATCGACCCCGAGCTGCGGCGCGACATCGTCGAGCTGGAGATGGTTCGATCCGTCGAGATCCACGACAACGGCATCGTGGACGTGATGGTGTCATTGACCACGCCGGGGTGCCCGATCCGCAGCCACTTCCAAACCGGCGTCGCCCAGGCGGTGCGGGAACTGGAGGGCGTGAGCGCGGTCAACGTGAGCTTCGACGTCCTCTCCGATTCCGAGAAGGCGACACTGGGCCGCAAGCTCGGCCGGGGATCGCTGCCGGAAGGGGCGCTGGCCCAGGTCAGGAACGTGATCTGCGTGGGCTCGGGCAAGGGCGGCGTCGGCAAATCCAGCGTGACCGCGAACCTAGCCGCGGCCCTGGCTGGCCAAGGACGGAGCGTCGGAGTGCTCGATGCCGACGTGTGGGGTTACTCGCAGCCACGGATGCTCGCGCTCGACGGCCAGCGTCCGCGGGTCAGTCCAGAGCACAAGCTGATCCCGTTGACCGCCCACGAGGGCATCGCGGTGATGTCGATCGGCTTCTTCGTGGAACAGGACGCGGCCGTTGTCTGGCGCGGTCCAATGCTGCACAAGGCGCTGCAACAGTTCCTGGAGGACGTCGACTGGGGCCAGCTCGACTACCTGCTGATCGATCTTCCGCCCGGCACCGGTGACGTGTCGATGACGCTGGCGCAGCTGCTGCCGCAGGCGAAGTTCCTAATCGTCACCACGCCGCAGCCGGTGGCGCAGAAGGTCGCGCGGCGCTCGGCCCAGATGGCGACCAAGCTCAAGCTGGAGATCGCCGGAGTGATCGAGAACATGTCCGGCTTCGTCACTCCCGCGGGGGAGCGCTTCTCGATCTTCGGCGAAGGCGGCGGTCAGCTGTTGGCCGAGGAACTGGAGGTGCCGCTGCTGGCCAGGGTGCCGTTGACGATGGCGCTGCGTGAGCACGCCGACGCGGGCACGCCACTGGTGTTCGCCGATCCCGACGATCCGGCGGCGCAGGCGCTCCACCAGGCGGCGCGGGGATTGATCGCGCTGACACCGGTGGAGCTGCCGGTGATGCCGACCGCCGCACCGGCAGCCGCACCACCGGCGACCAAGCCGGCGGGCATGTCTCTGCCGATGGCCTGAGGCTCAGCGGTTGGCGTAGTAGTCGACGTTGATCTGCGAGTACTTCGTCCACTCCTCCGGGAGCTGGTCCTCGGCAAAGCAGGCGTCAACCGGACACGCTTCCACGCATGCGTCGCAGTCGATGCACTCCTCCGGATCGATGTAGAGCATCTCGACCTTGTCGTAGTCGGGCTCGTCGGGAGTGGGATGGATGCAATCGACCGGGCAGACCTCCACGCACGAGTTGTCCTTCGTGCCGATGCAGGGCTCTGCGATCACGTAGGCCATATGTCTCTCAAGTCTTCCTGTAGCGATTTCAGGTCGGGAATCGCCCATTCTAGGGTGGTGCCGCAGCGATCGCTGTGAACCTGCGCTCCTCGAAGGCGAGCCCCCGCTAGCCTGCGCGGCGTGCTGCTGCTGACCGGGGCGACGGGGACTGTCGGGCGATCGTTGCTCCGGCGCCTGACCGCCTCGGGGACGCCTGTGCGGTGCCTGGTGAGGGATCCCAGGCGGCTCGGCAGTGAGCGAGTCCGGGTCCAGATCGCCCTGGGAGATCTCTCGGATCACCTGTCCTTCAGGCATGCCCTGCGGGGCGTGGACACCGTCGTGCACCTGGCCTCGGTGATCCGCGATCAACCCGGCGGCTCGATCGAGGAGCTGGCCGGCGTCGCCACCTGGCGGCTGGTGCGGGCAGCCGAACGCGCGGGGGCCAGCCGGTTCGTGTTCTTCTCCGTGCTCGGCGCCTCGACGCGCAGCCGTGCTCGGCTGCTGCGCGCCAAGTCGGTGGCCGAGCAGGCGATCGTCGAATCGACGCTCGCGCACACGATCTTCGCCCCGTCGATCATCTACTCACCCAGCGACGCCTACCTGACACTGTTGCGCCGGCTGTCCCTGCTGCCAGTGATGCCGATACCCGGATCCGGCCGCGCGGCGTTTCAGCCGATCTGGGCCGAGGACGTCGCCGACGCCGTGCTGGAGGCGCTGCCCGGCGGTCCGCGGGCTCAGGAGGCAGATGGTGAGCGCTACGAGCTTGCCGGTCCGGAGACGGTCACGCACCGGGAGATCGTGGAGATCGCGCTGCGGTCATTCCGCCGGGAGCGGCCGATTGTCGGCGTACCGACCTCGATCGTGCGGCGAACCCTGAAGCTGGTCGAGCTGCTGGCCGGCCCCACCGCGTTCGCGACCTGGGACGAAGCCGAGCTGATGGAGATCTCGATGACCTCGTCTCGCGGCACCGCCGATGCGGAGCGGCTGGGGGTGAGCCCACGCACGATGAGAGCGGTGCTCGGCGCTGGATAGAGATCCCCGGGCGCCAGCTAGCCTTCCTACGCCACCGACTTCGAGAACCCGCCGTCCAGGAGCACGATCATCAGATGAGCGCCACCGTAGAAGTAAAGTCAGGCCTCGAGGGCGTAGTCGCCTTCGCCACCGAGATCGCCGAGCCCGACCGCGAGGGCGGCGCTTTGCGCTACCGCGGCGTCGACATCGAGGAGCTCGTGGGCAATGTCCCGTTCGAACAGGTGTGGGGACTCCTGGTGGACGGTCAGCTGCAGCCGGGAATGCCGCCGGCCGAGCCCCACCCGCTGCACGTGCATTCGGGCGATCCACGCGTGGACGTGCAGTCGGCGTTGGCGATGCTCGGGCCGCAGTGGGGCTTCCAGCAGCTGATCGACATCTCCGACGAGGACGCCCGCGACAACCTCGCCCGGGCCTCGGTCATGGCCCTGTCGTTCGTCGCCCAGTCCGCCCGCGGCATCGGCAGGCCGCCGATCTCCCAGCGGGAGATCGACCTCGCCACCTCGATCTCGGAGCGGTTTCTGATCCGCTGGCGCGGCGAGGCCAACCCCAAGCACGTGGAGGCGATCGACGCCTACTGGATCTCCGCGGCTGAGCACGGGATGAATGCCTCCACGTTCACCGCGCGTGTCGTCGCCTCCACCGGCGCCGACGTGGCGGCGGCGCTTAGTGCGGCGGTAGGCGCGCTGTCAGGTCCGCTGCACGGCGGCGCACCGTCGCGTGTGCTGAAGATGCTCGACGAGGTGGAGGCGCTGGGCGACGCCGAGCGCTACGTCAAGGATCTGCTCGATCGTGGCGAGCGCCTGATGGGCTTCGGCCACCGCATCTATCGTGCCGAGGATCCACGGGCCCGCGTGCTGCGTCGCACCTCGCACAAGCTCGGGTCCACGCGCGTGCAGGTCGCCGAGGCGCTCGAGAAGGCGGCCTTGGCCGAACTGCATGCGCGCAAGCCCGACCGCATCCTGGCCACCAACGTCGAGTTCTGGTCGGCGGTCGTGCTGGACTTTGCGGAGGTCCCACCGGAGTTGTTCACGCCGATGTTCACCTGCGCGCGAACTGCCGGCTGGTCGGCGCACATACTCGAGCAGAAGCGAGAGGCTAGGCTGATCCGCCCGACGGCCAAGTACGTGGGTCCGGCTCCGCGGCCGTTGGCGCAGCTGCGCGACTGAGACCATTACGCGGTGACCGGCGACCGGCGGCTCAACGGGCCACTCCAAGAGCCATCACCGCCCCAACCCTGACCAGGTCGATCAGCCGCAGGCTGTGAGACTGCTCGGCGTCTCACCACCAGTGGTGTGCGTGACCGATGCGGGGGTAGAACGCCTTGACCGAGATCGGGAAGGAGCTCGCCAATGGAGCTGCAGGCGAATGTCGTGCCGGGTATCCATCGCATCGAGGATTCGTATACGAACTGGTACCTGCTGGAGCAGGATGGTCGCCTGACGATCGTCGACACCGGTGTGCCCACCTCGTGGGCTTCGCTGCACGAGGTGCTCCGGCGCCTAGGACGAACCGCCGCTGACATCGGCGCGGTCGTCTTGACCCACGGTCATTTCGATCATCTCGGGTTTGCCGAGCGGGCGCGCGAGAGCTTCGGCGTCCCGGTGTACGTCCACGAGAGCGATGTGCCGTTGACTAGGCACCCATGGCGTTATGACCATGAGCGCGCCCGCGCCTACTATCTCGCGACCCAGTTCCGAGCTCTGCCCATGGTTGCCGCGTTCGTGCGCAACCGAGCTTGGTGGCCAGCTCCGGTGAAGGAAGTGGTTCGCTACGAGAGCGGGACGCTTCCGGTGCCAGGCGCCCCGCGAGTGATCTTCACGCCGGGGCACACGCACGGGCACTGTGCGCTTCATCTTCCCGAAAGAGACGTAGTCATCGCGGGAGACGCGATCGTCACGCTTGATCCCTACACGGGCCGTAGAGGACCTCGCATAGTCGCGGCTGCCGCCACCGTCGATACCAGGCGTAATCTCGCCTCGCTGGATTCGCTGGCAGAGACGGGGGCGCAAACCGTGCTCGTAGGTCACGGCGAGCCGTGGACGCAAGGAGCCGAGCACGCGGTCCAGCTGGCGCGCACGAACGGAGCTGCCTGACGTTCGTGTCGCTGATCAGGTCCGCCGTGTTCCGTATGGCATGGATTGGACGCATCAGCGGCGCCACCCCCACTTATACCGGAGCCTTCGAGGCGCCATTGACCATGAGCGAAGTCCTCGCGCTGGTCAAGAAGACCGGGTTAATCGTCGGTTCATAGAGGAGTCGGTGCTCGGGCAAGCGCCACCCGGCCGGGCTCTCGGACAGCTCGACGGGCAGCGGCCACCTGAGCGCTGCTGATTCGAGGTTCGAGGCGTCCGAGCGATGAGGCCATACGGGTTCGCGCGGCGGAGCCGTGTCGGCCGCGATCGCTGCGCTCCGGTAGCGTGCACGAACCTCGATGCGCGTTCTACTGATCTCCTGGGAGTACCCGCCGGTGATCGAAGGTGGTCTCGGTCGGCACGTACGCAAGCTGTCGGAGAATCTGGCGCAGCACGAGGTCGAGATGCACGTGCTGACTCGCGGCGGTGGCCATCTGCCGGCGCAGGAGGAGCGCCACGGCGTCTATGTCCACCGGGTTCGGGAACCGCCGTTCCCCAAGGACGTGAATGCCTTCGTGAAGTGGGTCGGAACGATGAACGCGGACATGAGGCGGCTGGGACTCGAGCTCTGTGAGCAGTTCGACTTCGATGTCGTGCACTCGCACGACTGGCTCGTGGCGGGAGCGGCGAGGGCTCTGGCCGCTGAGCTTGGGCGCCCGTGGCTGGTCACGGTGCACGCCACCGAGTACGGTCGCCATCAGGGCTGGGTGCAGCGGCAGCCGCAGTCGCAGATCCACGCCGCCGAACGGAGGATGGTGCGCGCAGCCGATCACGTGATCACGTGCTCGCAGTACATGCGCACCCACGTGGCGCAGCTGTTCCGCGTCGCACCCCAGTCGGTGACGACGATCCCCAACGGACTTGACCCACGCGACCTGCAGTCGGAGATCGAGGATCTCGAGGGTCTTCGCGCCCGGTACGCAGCTCCCTCTGACCGGCTGGTGATGCTGGTGGGACGCCTGGTCTACGAGAAGGGCTTCCACCTCGCACTCGACGCGCTGGCGCCGGTCATCAGGCGTCTGGGCGACGTGCGCTTCGTCGTCGCCGGCACCGGCACCGCCGAGGCCGAGCTCAAGCTCCAGGCGCAGCAGCTGGGCCTGGCCCGGGACGGAACGTTCCTGGGCTGGGTGGGCGACGACATGCTCCACGCCCTCTATCGCGTCGCCGATCTCTGCATCGTGCCTTCGATCTACGAGCCGTTCGGGCTGGTGGCGCTCGAGGCGATGGCCTCCGGCTGCCTCTGCGTTGTGGCCGACACCGGCGGACTGCGGGAGGTGGTGCCAGGGGATGGAACGGTGGGCCTGCGCTTCCCCTCGCGCGATGCCGGTGCGCTGGAGGAGGTGCTGGAGCAGGTTCTGATCGACGATGACACGCGAGCTCAGCTCGTGGCCGAGGCGCGGGAGCACGTGTTGCAGTTCGACTGGGCCGAGGTCGCGGCTCGGACGCGGGAGATCTACGAGCGGCTGGCTTGGAGCGGCTCCGGGGTTGGCGGCCGCGCGCTTGAGCTGCCGTAGACGTGGGTCATGCTTCGGGGCCTGGTAAGGGGGCGGCAGACGGTCAGCGATCGTCGCGTCGCGCCTCGTCCAAGCGCTCGAACAGCTCGGTCCGGGCGTCGGCGAGGATCTTGGCGAAGCTGTCATCAGTCTTGACGTAGCCGAGCTCCTCGTCGCTGGGACGCTCGGGCCGCTCATGGTCTGCCCCCGCGTCACTCGCGACCTGACGGGCTCGCTCGCGCTCAGTGATCGCCTCACTGGCGGCCTGCCGGGCTCGCTCGCGAGCCTGATGGGCCTCACGCAGCTCCCGTTCTAGATCGGCCAACCGCGCGTCGACGGCGGGCTCTGGTGGGGATGATCGTGCTCGCCCCCGGCCGCTGGCGTCATGAGCACCGCCAGCACCTGCCCCCGGTGGAGGCGACATTCGCTCCCGTCGGATCTGTGCGTAGGCCTCCTGCACCTCCTCAAAGCGCTGGGTCGACGTGGCCGAACCGTGGTTGTGGTCAGGATGATGTCGCTGCACGGCGCGATGGTAGGCGGCGCGCAGCTCGGCGTCGCTGGCTCTCGGGCTGAGGCCGAGCGTCCGGTAAGGATCGGGAACCATCGACGTCAGGGTAGTGGTCGCACCCGGTTTCAAGGCCACCGCGGACCCTCCGCGGCCGCCGCGCCAAGCAAACGAGGACCCGGCGCTGACGCCGGGCCCTCGTCCAACACTCGCCTGTTGCCAGGATCCTACGCCGGGCATCCGGCCCGGCGGCTCGAGATCCTCGGGCGGCCTCCAGCCGCCCATAACCAACGGCTAAGCCGTCTTACATCATCCCGCTCATGTCGGGCATGCCACCGCCGCCACCGGGACCGGCGGCTTCCTTCTCCGGCACCTCGGCGACGATCGCCTCAGTAGTGAGGATGTTCTTGGCGATGGAGGCCGCGTTTTGTAGCGCCGAGCGCGTGACCATCGCCGGGTCGATGATGCCCTCGGCGACCAGGTCGACGACCTGGCCGTTGGCCGCGTTGAGCCCGTGACCCTTCTTGGCGTGACGGACCTCATTGACCACGACCGAACCTTCCAGGCCGGAGTTATCAGCGATCTGACGCAGCGGCTCCTCCAACGCGCGGTGCACGATCTTCGTCCCCGTGCGCTCGTCGGCATCCTCGACGCTGTCGACCTTCAGAGCCTTCTGAGCCACGAGCAGGGCAACGCCGCCCCCCGGCACGATGCCCTCCTCGAGGGCCGCCCGGGTGGCCTGGAGTGCGTCCTCGACGCGGTGCTTCTTCTCCTTCATCTCCGTCTCGGTGGCCGCCCCGACCTTGACCACGGCGACACCGCCGGAGAGCTTGGCCAGCCGCTCCTGCAGCTTCTCCCGGTCGAAGTCCGAGTCGGTGTTGTCGATCTCGGTCTTGATCTGGTTGATGCGGCCCCTGATGGCGTCGCTCTCACCGGCGCCGTCGACGATCGTGGTCGTGTCCTTGGCCACCACCACCCGACGGGCACGGCCGAGCTGAGAGAGCTGCGTGTTCTCCAGCTTGAGGCCCATCTCCTCGGTGATGACCTCGCCACCGGTGAGGATCGCGATGTCCTCCAGCATCCGCTTACGGCGGTCGCCGAAGCCGGGAGCCTTGACCGCCACGCCGGTGAACGTGCCGCGGAGCTTGTTGACGACCAGGGTCGCCAGCGACTCGCCCTCGACGTCCTCGGCGATGAGCAGCAGCGGCTTGCCGGACTGGATCGTCTGCTCGAGCACCGGGAGGATGTCCCGCACAGACCCGATCTTCTGGTTGGCGATCAGGATGTAGGGATCCTCCAGGACTGCCTCCATCCGATCCTGGTCGGTGACCATGTAGGGCGAGATGTAGCCCTTGTCGAACTGCATGCCCTCGGTGAACTCGAGGTCCATGCCGAACGTCTGGCCCTCCTCGACGTTGACCACGCCGTCCTTGCCGACCTTGTCGATCGCATCAGCGATGACATCGCCGATCTCATCGTCGCCAGCGGAGATGGTGGCCACGCGAGCAATCTGCTCCTTGCCCGAGATCTCTACCGACTGGGTCTCGATGTTCCGAACCACTTCCTCCACCGCGCGCTCGATTCCACGCTTGAGCGCGAGCGGATTTGCGCCCGCGGCGACGTTCTTCAGACCCTGACGGACGATCGCCTGGGCCAGCACCGTCGCCGTCGTCGTGCCGTCACCGGCCACGTCGTTGGTGGCGGTTGCGACTTCCCGGACGAGCTGAGCGCCCTGATTCTGGAAGACGTCCTCGACCTCGATTTCCCGCGCGATGGTCACACCATCGTTGGTGATCGTCGGCGCGCCGAACTTCTTGTCCAGGACGACGTAGCGACCCTTGGGGCCGAGGGTCACCTTGACTGCGTTGGCCACCGCGTCGACGCCCTGCTCGAGCGCCTTGCGAGCCTCCGCCTCGTACTTCAGTTCCTTGTGTGCCATTTCTTTCTCCTACTGGACCTTTGCCAGCACGTCGGACTCGCGGAGGACGAGGAGCTCCTCGCCGTCCACCTTGATCTCGGTGCCGCCGTACTTGCTGTAGAGGACTTCGTCCCCCTCGGATACGTCAAGCGGCGTGCGCTTGCCGGTGTCCTCGTTGACCTTGCCGTCGCCGACTGCGAGAACCTTGCCCTTCTGGGGCTTCTCCTTGGCGGTATCGGGCAGGACGATCCCACTCGAGGTGGTCTCCTCCTCCTCGATGGCCCGCACGATCAACCGATCGCCAAGAGGCTTGAGCTTCATCTGATGAAACCTCCGGATGGAAAGAGTGCTAATGCTTTTGCTGCCTAACGTCTTGGCACTCGTTGCCTCAGAGTGCCAGCAAACGAGACTATAGCTCGTGGCCGGGGCGAATCAAGGGGAAATTTGGCACTCTCGTGTTTGGAGTGCCAGACACCCGCAGCCCGCCGCCCTAGTTCCGAGCGCCGCCGAGGCCGTGCATGCGGTCGCGGATCTCGGGCGGGTTCTCGATGATTTGCGAGAAACGCACGACCGTGACGGTGTCCTCCAGCGTGACCGCGCGCCCGTAGATCTGCTCCAGGAAGTGGACCATCTCGTCCACCCGGCGAAACTCGGGATTGTCGTGCTCGATATCTCGGGGCGAGAGATCGCGCATGCGCTTGACCTCGACCTGGTCGATGACTGCAGAGAAGATCTTCTCCCGAGGAGAGTGCTGATACCCGATCGTCACCAGCACGCAGTCGTTCTTGCGGTACTTGTGAGATTTGTCGCCGAGCCGGATGGTCGCGGTCTTGCGACCGCGGCGCAGCTGATCGGCGAACACCGACGAGTAGAAGTTCAGGACGCGCACCGGCGCCAGCCTATCGATCCCGGGTGATCCTTTGCAGGGCGCGAGCCACCATCTCGCGCTCCCCCGAATAGCTGAGCGACTCCGCCGCCTCAGCGAGCGGCATCCAGCGCGCCTGTTCGATCTCGTGATCGTGATCGGCCACGTCGCCAGAGCGGTAGCGGAACAGGAAGAACGCCACTCGCTTGCTCACCCGTCGGCCTGGTCGTTCGTAGACATACTGGACGTCACCCAGCTTCTCGATCAGCTCGGCCTCCACGCCAGCCTCCTCGCGCACCTCACGCGTCGCCGCCGCCTCCGGCGTCTCCTCCCCGTCGGGATGACCCTTGGGCAGTCCCAGCACCCGCCGGCCATGGGCATCTCGGCGCACTGGCACGACGACGATCACCTCCTGGTCACGGACAACCACCCCCCCGGCGCTGAACTCCTCCATCCCGGTCAACAAGCTAGCGGAAGTGACGGGTTTCACTAATACACGTAGCGCTGCAGCGCCGCGGGATCGTGCACGACCAGCTTGCCGCGCCCTTGGCTGATGATGCCGGCGCGCTCGAGCACGGCCAGGAAGCGGCTGGCTGACTCGCGTGAGGAGCCGGCTAACTGCGCGAGGCCGACCTGAGTGGAGGTGATGAGGACATCACCCTCCGCGGCCGCGCCCTCGGCCTGCGCCGCCGCGACGAGCTGTGAGAGCACCGCGGCGACACGGCTCTGGACAGTCAAGAATGACTGGCGACTCAGCCGCTCGTTGGTCTCTCGCAGACGCCGACCGAGCGAGACCACGAGCTTGACCGCGATGTCCGGATGCTGGTTCAGGAGGCGGCGCATGTCGCCACCAAGGATTGCGATCACCTCGGTCTCCTCGAGCGTCTCGACGGTTGCCGAGCGTCTCTCGTCGTCGAACATCGCCAACTCTCCGAAGATGTCGCCGGGGCCGAAGTTGGCAAGGGTGATCGAGCGGCCGTCGGCATGGTCGCGAACTGCCCGTGCGTGTCCCGACTGGACCAAGTAGCACGTGTCGCTGTCATCGCCCTCTCGGAACACCACCTCGCCGGCGGCCAATCGCCGCGGCACGGCGACCTCGGCTACCTTAGCCAGGTCCTCCCCTGCCAGCGTCTCGAACACCGGCACCCGCCGCAGCAGTGCGACAGTCTCCGCCCCTGTGGCCACGGCGCGACGATAGCCCAAACGCGGCTCACCCAAGTGCGGCGGATCGGTCGCGGTCTCGCTATGTTGCCGGGGTGATGTCCCGCCCCCACCGCTTCCTCGCCGTCGCCCTCCTGTCGGCATTGATAGTCGCCTCCGCCGTCCCGGCGCGCTCGATGGCCGCCGGACCGACGCGAGCTCAGATCCGGGCCGCGGTGGGCAAGGCGGAGCGTTCCAAGGATCTTTGGGCGACGATCAACATCTGCAACACCCTCCGGCACCAGGACGTGATGGGGATCAGAGCGCAGATGCCGGCGCTTGGCTTCTCGGCGCAGCTGTGGATGCAATTCAGCGCCGACCGCTTCGTGTCCGCGAGCGGGACGTTCAAGCCGTACCCTCGAGCAACTACGCTGGTCCGCCTGGGAACGTTCAGCCAAGGCGATTATCAGGGCGGCGCGTCGTATCTGTTCCCGTCACACGCCGGCACGCTGCGCGGTCGGGTCACGTTCGAGTGGCGGCTGGGGGGTCGCACCATCGGCCATACCGACCGCATCACCCAGGCCGGCCATCCGCGGGCCATGCACGGTGATCCCCCGGGCTTCAGCTCGACGAAGTGCCTGATCCCGTAGCGGCGAGAGCGGGAAGCGCGCTGAACAGGCGCGGATCGTTGGTGATCGCGCCGGTCACGCCGAGCGCCTGTAACGCGGCCAGCCTCGGCAGCTCGTCCACCGTCCACACGTAGAGCTCCCCGCCGGCGCGTCGCACCTGCGTGACCAGCCGCGGGGTGACCAGGCGCCAGTGGGCCATCAGCGCGTCGACCTGACCCGAGGCGATCGCGTGAGCGGCCCGTGTCGGCAGGATCTCCCGCATCGCCACCAACGCGCCCAGCGCCGGCAGTAGTAGCGCGCGCGAGCGGAACGGGTCTCGGCGCAACTTTGGCACCGACCACCCCAGGGGCACGGCCGGCTCAGCCGCGCGGATCAGCGCCAGGCTCGAGCGGTACTGGCTGGATATCAGCGTTCGCTGCAGCATTCCTGTCTCACGCAGCGCACCGAGCACCTCCAGCTCCGGTCCCGGGAGCTTCAGGTCGAGGTCGAGCTCGATTCCGGCAAACGGTCCCGAGGCCAGATGGGCTAGCCCCTCCTGCAGCGTGTCGGGCTCACGGGTGGCGGCGTCCTCGTAGTCGTGGGCCAGCAGCAGACGTCCGGTTCCCGGCTCGGGCAGCACGTCGAACTCGATCATGTCCACGCCCGCCGCCAGGGCGGCGTCAAAGCTAACGCGCGTGTTACCGGGAACGATCAGATCGGCGCCCTTGTGGCCGACCCGGCGCATCTGCGCCGGAGCGCGCGTCGAGCCTCGTGCCGCGAGGGGGGACATCAGCGCTGGCACCCCGGGCACCAGTAGGTGAGGCGATTGTCATCCCACTGCCCACCGCGGCGTATCCGGGTCCCGCAGCGCGGGCATGGCTTGCCGGCGCGCCCGTACACGTGCTTCTCGATCGTCCGCGGCCCCTCCTGCGCCGAGCGGGTCATCCGCGGGCGCACCCGCTCGAGGATCAGCAGCACGTCCGCATCCGGCACCTTGGCCGCCGGGCGCCAGGGGTCGACCTGCGCCTCCCAGCAGCCCTCCACCTTCCACATATTCCCAATGCCGGCGACGATGCGCTGGTCAAGTAACGCGTCGCCGATCGGTCGCGTTGGGTCGTCCAGCCGCAGGCGCCGCAGGACCTCCGGCGCGGCGAGCTCCGGGGCCAGCACGTCGGGCCCGAGCGCCGCTAGCCGTTGGTCGAAGCGCCGCCGGCGCGAGGTGATCAGCTCCAGGGTGGACCCGTCGAACTGCACCACCTCGGTACCCCCCACCCGCAGCGCGAGCCACGCTCGCCGCGGTGACCGATGCCAGCGGCGCCCCTCTGGGTACACCCCCCAGGCACCGACCATCCCCAGGTGGGAGTGCAGCACCAGCTCGCCGTCGAAGCGCAGGAACAGGTGCTTGCCGTGCGTGTCGACGCTGATCACAGGTTGACCGTCGAGCCGCTCGGGCCAGCGGGCGGCGGCGAAGCGCTCGTGAGTGCGGATTGCCTCCGGCACTTTTCCCTCCAGCACCGGACGGATCCGGTTGGCGGCCCAGCGGATGGTGTCACCCTCGGGCATGTCAGCCTCGACCTCTCAACTGCATTCGGAGCATTCTCATCAGGCGCTGAGCGTGAGTCGCCGCGGACCCTCCTGGAAGCCGAGGGCGATCAGGGCGGCTCCGAGCGGCGACCCCAAGGCGGGCTCTCCGTCGACCTTCTCCAGAGCCAGCCGCTTGATCGCCCCGCGCCTAACCTGATCCACCAGCGCGCTCAGCGCCGGTTCCAGCCGCGGGTCCTCGGGTTCGACCAGCGTCTGCAGCGCGCGGGCGCCACGCTCGAGGTACAGGACCGGCTCACCACCGCTCAGGACGACGTAGGCCCCGGCCGTCCGGGCGGGGCGGCGAGTCTGCGCCGCTCCGGACAGAGCCGGCCACGGGAGCGCCGCGCCGTAGGGCTGCGCGGGATCGACGGCGCAAAGCACAAGCGGTCCGTCATCACCCTCGCTCTGGGCGCGGAGCCGCTCGACCGCACCCGGCAGCGCGAACTGCGCGCCCCCCAGCCCCTCGACGAAGTAACCGCGCCGCGCGATCCCCAGCGTCTCGAGCTGGGTCAACTCTGAATAGATGGCCGAGAAGCCCCCAGGCACCCCCTCGGCCAGCACCTGCTCACGGGTCAGGATCCCGTAGCGCTCCAGCAGCAGCTCCCCCAGCGCCCGCCGCCGCGACGCCGGATCGACCGGTGGGGCCAGCAGCGGAGAGGTCAGCGACCATCGACCTTGCACCTGGGCCGCCGCGCCGCCGCGGCGGCGGGTGGCGAAGCGGCCGGCTCCGGGAGCGCCACGCGAGCGCTCCCGCTGAGCCCGGGCGAGTGTCAGCCGCGGGGCTCGCAACGGGGCGAAGGCGTCGTTGGTCACCTCTCCAGCCCACGCCAGATCCCACAGCGCCTCCTGCAGCTCCTCGGGCGACACGGCGACGTCGACCAGCAGGTCGGTGAAGAAGCAGGCGCCGGCGGTCAACCGGGCGCGGATGGCTGCATGCGCCTCGGTTTCCGCTGGCGCGGCCCGCACCACCGGTGCGCCCAGCAGGGGCAGATCCTCCCGGAAGTACAGCGATACCCGTCCCGAGCTTCGTCCGAGCGCGCCGGCGCCGATCCACACCAACTCCCCGGCCGCACACAACGCGTCCATCCACGAGGGCGAATAGGCGCCGGTCCGTCGCGGCAGGACATCGCGCTCCCACACCTCCGCCGGCAGCGCCAACCCCTGGAGCGCGACCAGCACCTCGCGCAGGCGGTCGATCCCGGCGCCGGTGGCGGGATGCCGATCGACCCCCTGCCAACGGGGCAGGAAACGAGCCAGCGCTCGCTGATCGGCCGGCTCGATCTCCTTGCGCAGGACCGCCAGCGAGGCGCGCCGCAGGCGCTTCAGCACCTCGGGATGGCACCACTCCCGCTCAGAGCCTCCGGGACGCAGCTCCCCCCGGACGAGGTCCCCGCCTCGTTCCAGCTCGCTCAGCACCGCGCTGGGGTCAACGCCATAGCGCGCGCGCAGCTCGGCGGTGGTGAACGGTCCGTGGGTGGCCGCGTAGCGATGAACGATCCGTGCCAGCGCGTCGGGGACGTCCTCCAGGAACGCCGTCGGCAGCCCCCCGGGGGGCGCGGCACCGAGGCCGTCGCGGTAGAGGCCGGCATCGGCGGCGTCGATGAAGCGCTCCTCACCGGCCAGGCGGACCTTGATCGCTCGTCGGCCGGCGAGCAGATCAGCCAGCATCGAGTTCGCGTCCAGGCCCTCGAGCACCCGCCCATGGGCGTCCGCCAGGCTCAAGTCTCCGAGCGTGCGCAGCACATCGTGGAGGATGTCGCGCCCGGTCGCGCGACGGGCCTCGGAGCGGAACTGCAGGTCGTCCTCCACCTGCTCCAGCGCCCCCGCGTCGATCAGCTCGCGCAGCTCCTCCTGGCCCAGCAGCTCGCGCAGCAGATCGCGATCCAGCGACAGCGCCGCCGCCCGGCGCTCGGCGTTGGGCGTGTCGCCCTCGTACATGTAGGTGGCCACGTAGTCGAACAGCAGGGAGGAGGCAAATGGCGAGGCGGTCGCGGTCTCGACCTCGATCAGCGAGATCTCCCGGCGGTGCAGCCGGCTCAGCAGATCTACCAGGCCGGGAAGGTCGAGCACGTCGCGCAGGCACTCGCGGTAGGTCTCGAGGATGATGGGAAACTCGCCGTACTTCTTCGCCACTTCCAGCAACGACTGGGACTTCAGCCGCTGCTGCCACAGGGGCGTCCGCCGGCCGGGACGCGCGCGGGGGATCAGCAGGGCGCGGCCGGCGTTCTCCCGGAAGCGGGCGCCGAACAGCGCGCTGGCCCCCAGCTCGGCGACGACCGCGTCCTCCACCGCCTCGGGATCGAGCAGCACCAGGTTCGCCCCGGGAGGCTCCTCGGCGTCGGGCAGGTGAACGATGATCCCGTCGTCGGACCAGATCGCGTCGGATTCCAGGCCCAGCTCCTCGCGGATGCGGGCACTGAGCGCCAGCCCCCAGGCCGCGTGCACGCGCCCGCCGAAGGGGCTGAGCACGCACAGTCGCCAGTCGCCGATTTCGTCCCGGAATCGCTCGATCACGATCGCCCGCTCGGACGGGACCACCCGGGTAGCCTGCTGCTGCTCGGACAGGAACGCCCGCAGGTTCTGGGCCGCGCGCTCGTCGAGGTCATAGCCAGCGTCGATCAGCCCCTGCGGCGTCTGCTCGACCGCCCACCGGCTGAACGCGCCGATGGCCTCGCCCAGCTCCTTGGGGCGCCCGATGCTGTCGCCCTTCCAGAACGGGACTGCGCCGGGGAGCCCCGGAGCCGGGGTAACGATCACCCGGTCGCGGCCGATCTCCTCGATTCGCCAGGTGGTGGCGCCGAGCAGGAACGTCTGCCCGGGCCGCGCCTCGTAGACCATCTCCTCGTCGAGCTCACCGACCCGGCGACCGTCGGGCAGGGTCACCGCGTAGAGGCCGCGGTCGGGGATCGTGCCCGCGTTGGTCACCGCCAGCTGCCGCGTCCCCGGGCGGGGACGGATCGTCCCCCCGAGGCGATCCCAGACGATCCGCGGGCGCAACTCTGAAAAATCAGACGAGGGGTATCGACCATCGAGCATGTCGAGCACGTTCTCCAACTGGGCGCGGCTGAGCTCGGCGTAGGTGTGAGTGCGCGTCACCAGGGCGTACAGCTCGTCGACGGCCACCGGCCGCTCCTCGCCGGCGCCAGCGGCGATGGCCACGATCTGCTGGGCGAGGACGTCAAGCGGGTTGCGTGGCACCACCGTGGTCTCGATCTGACCCGCGCGCATCCGCCTTGCCACCACCGCGCACTCGAGCAGATCGGCACGGAACTTGGGAAAGATCCGCCCCCGGCTGACGTCGCCGACGTTGTGTCCGGCGCGGCCGATCCGCTGCAAGCCCCGCGCCACCGACTTCGGCGACTCGACCTGGATCACCAGGTCGACGGCTCCCATATCGATCCCCAGCTCGAGGCTCGAGGTCGCCACCAGGCAGGGCAGCTCTCCCGCCTTGAGCATCTCCTCCACCACCAGGCGCTCCTCCCGGGCCAGGGAGCCGTGGTGGGCGCGTGCGATCTCGCGCTCGGCGAGGTCGTTCAACCGCAGCGCCAACCGCTCGGCCCCGCGGCGGTTGTTGACGAACAGGATCGTCGAGCGATGCTCCTCGATCAGCTTGAGCAGCTCGGGGTAGATCGCCGGCCAGATCGAGCGCCGAGTGGCCTCGCCCCCGGCCAGTGGGTCGATTTCGGGAGCAGTCGTGGTATCCGGCTCGAGCATCGACTCGACCGGCACGTGGATCTGCAGATCGAGCTGCTTGCGCACTCCAGTGTCGACGATCCGGCAACGGCGGCTGGGACCGACCATGTAGCGCCCGACCTCCTCCAGCGGGTGCTGCGTCGCCGACAGGCCGATCCGCTGCACGTCCCGGCCCGCGGCCAGCGTCAGGCGCTCGAGCGTCAGCGCCAGGTGCGCGCCGCGCTTGGTGGCGGCGACCGCGTGAATCTCGTCGACGATGCACCAACGCGTGCCCGTGAACAGATCCTGTGCTCGACCGGTGAGCATCAGGTACAGGGACTCCGGAGTCGTGATGAGGATGTCTGGTGGCGCGCGCAGCATTCCCTGGCGCTCACGCTGCGGCGTGTCACCGGTGCGGACCGCGACGTTCAGCTGTGCACCGATCCCGCGCAGCGGCGCCCGCAAGTTTCGGTCGATGTCGTAGGACAGCGCCTTCAGCGGCGACACGTACACCAGACTGATCCCCTGAGGCTCATCATCGCCGTCGTCGCCGACCGACTCCCCGCGGTACTCGCCGGCACGCTCGCCGGCCAGGCGGTCGATCGCCCACAGGAACGCGGCCAGGGTCTTACCCGAGCCCGTTGGCGCCGAGATCAGCACGTGCTCGCCAGAGGCGATCGCCGGCCAGGCCTGCGCCTGCGCGGCGGTCGGTTGCGCGAACGCGTTCGTGAACCATTCGGCGGTTCGCGGGCTGAATCGCTCTAGCGGCACTGATCGATCAGCGTAGCTCCGCCACCGGGAGCCGTTCCGCACGCTAGCTTTGCGCGACTGATGAGGTGCCCAGGGTGAGCGTCGCCCCCGCTGACGGCCAGGTGCCGTCTGCCACCCCCCCGGTTCGCCTGCGGGTCGTGTTCGGCGGGCTGATGCTGGTGATGCTGCTGGCCTCGCTGGACCAGACGATCGTCTCGACGGCGTTGCCGACGATCGTCGGTGACCTCGGGGGGCTCAACCACCTCTCCTGGGTGGTCACGGCATACCTGCTGGCGGTGACGGTGGTGACGCCGTTATACGGCAAGCTCGGCGACCAGTTCGGGCGCAAGGTCGTGCTGCAGGTGGCCCTGGTGATCTTCCTGATCGGCTCGGCGCTGTGCGGGGCGGCGCAGAACCTCACCGAGCTGATCGTCTTCCGGGCGCTCCAGGGTCTCGGTGGCGGAGGATTGATGGTGTCCGCCCAGGCAGTGATTGGGGACGTTGTCTCCCCGCGTGAACGCGGTCGCTACATGGGTCTGTTCGGCGCGGTGTTCGGCCTCAGCAGCGTGGCCGGGCCGCTGATCGGCGGGTTCTTCACCACCCACCTGTCGTGGCGATGGATCTTCTACATCAACCTGCCGTTGGGGGTGCTTGCCCTGGTGGTGTTGGGCTTCGTGCTGCCGGCGCGCAGCCAGCGCGTCAAGCGTCGTGTCGACTACGCCGGCACTGCACTGCTCGGCAGTGGGCTGAGCGCGATCGTGCTCTTGACCACGCTCGGGGGAACCACCTACGCGTGGGACTCGAGCCTGATCGTCGGACTGGCCATCGGGGCGGTTCTCCTCCTGGCGGCGTTCGTGGCCGTCGAGCGGATCGCGCCCGAACCGGTGCTGCCGCTGCGCTTGTTCAGCAGCTCGGTGTTCTCGGTCACCAGCGGAATCGGGCTGGTTGTCGGCTTTGCCCTGTTTGGCTCGATCACCTACCTGCCGCTGTTCCTGCAGATCGTTGGCGGCGACAGCCCCACCGGCTCGGGGCTGCAGCTGCTGCCGTTGATGGGCGGGCTGCTGATCACCTCGATTGTCTCAGGCCAGCTGATCACCCGCACCGGTCGCTACAAGCCGTTCCCGATCGTCGGCACCGCGGTGATGGTCACCGGGCTCTACCTGCTCAGCCGGATGGATGTCGGGACGAGCAAGTTGTCCGCCTCGGCCTACATGTTCGTACTCGGCCTGGGCCTCGGTCTGGTGATGCAGGTGCTGGTGCTGGCGGTGCAGAACGCCGTCTCATACCAGGATCTGGGGGTCGCGACCTCGGGCGCGACGCTGTTTCGCTCCATCGGCGGCTCGGTGGGCACGGCAGTGCTCGGCGCGATCTTCTCCGGCCGCCTGAGCTCGAACCTCGCTCGTGACCTACCCGCCGCGGCGCTGCACGCCGCCGGTGGCAAGCTCAGCACCGGCGCGCTCAACCCCAAGCTCATACACCATCTGCCACCGCAGACCCGGGCCGCGTTCATCCACGCCTTCACCGACTCCCTGACCACCGTGTTCCTGGTCGCCGCGGGAGTGACGGCAGTGGCGTTTGTGCTCAGTTTCCTGCTCAAGCAACTGCCGCTGCGAGAGACCGTGGCCACGGCCGGGGTGGGTGAAGCCTTCGCCGCCCCACGCGACGGGCGATCGCTGGACGAAATCGAGCGTGAGCTCAGCCTGCTCAACCGTCGCGAGGCGGGGGCGCTGATGATCACCCGGGTTGCCCAGCGTGCCGGCATCGCGTTATCTCCCGGCGAATGCTGGGTCCTGGCCCAGGTACAGCGCGACCCGACCGCCAACGCCGCCCGCATCTCGGCGCGTCATCAGCTCGATCCCCGTGCGATCGGGGCGACCCTTACCGACCTGGCCGGCGAGCAGCTGATCACCAGCGACGGCAGCGAGCGGTTCGCGCTCACCGCCGAGGGCCGGCAAACGCTCGCCCGGCTCCAACAGGCCGGCTGCGAACGCCTGCACGAGATGCTCGAGGGCTGGGAGCCCGGCGAGCATCGGGAGTTGGGAGAGCTGGTCGAACGTCTGGCCCATGAGTTCCTGATCGACACCGGTCGGCTCCACGAGCTCACCGCCTCCGCCCCGTAAGCGCGCGACGCCAATCGCCGGCGGGCCCGTTTGGGGCTGGACTCGGCGCTCAGCCGTCGGCCACCGGCGGCGTCATGAACCCCACCCGGGTCGAGAGTCCGGCAGTCTGCCGCAGGGTGGCGATCCTGCGACCCGCTTGGACCGCGGGCTTGGGCGCGCTGAGCTGCGGCTCGAGGTCGGCGGCGAGCGCATCCAGGTCGTCGACGATCGCCACCAGGCCCCAAAAGCGAGCGGGCCCGGCGGGGATCGACGGTGCCTCGACGAGCTCGAGGATCGCCGGCCCGATGCGGCGAAAGCCCTGACGAAAGCTCGACGGCTCCGCTCTGACCGCGCGCACGCGGCGCAGCACCAGCCCGACTCGCTCCAGCTCGGCCGCGGTGCGGTCGAACGCCGGGGAGACGATCACCACGTGGTCGAGGCCGATGGCGCCGTTGGGATGGGCGTCCCCCGCGGCTGCGCCCCGATGATCGACGGCCACCGTGGACAGGCCGTCGATCTCGGTCGTGCCGCCCGGCACCCCGTGGATCGCCCAACCGGTGATGCCCTGACCGGAGCCGCCCAGGGTCAGCTCCACGCCCCCGAGGCCGATCCGGTGGCCCTGGACCATGAACCCGAGCGCGCGCCAGAGCTCAGGCGGGTCAGCGATGGCCAGCCCGACCAGGCTCGGTCGGGGCACTTCCGTGGCGCTGGAGCCCGGCTGGTTGATCACGCCATTCCCGCCAGCTGACGTGCGCGAGCGAACACCGCGTCCAGCATCGGCTCGGTCAGGCGCCCGGTGAACGTGTTCTGCTGGCTGACGTGATAGCTCCCCAGCAGCGTCAGATCGCCGACGGACGCCTCGGCGCCGTGCCCGAACCTCGGGCGCGGGCGCGGCGAGATCAGAGCTCGCAGCGCGCTGTCCCAGGCGAACGCACCCAGGCACACGACCACCCGGACCTGCGAGAGCAGCTCCAGCTCCGCGGCGAAGTACGGCAGGCAGTTGTCGCGCTCAGCCGGCACGGGTCGGTTGGCCGGGGGTGCGCACCGAACCGCCGCGGTGACCCAGGTGGCCGACAGGCGCAGCCCATCGTCGCGGGCCACCGACCGAGGCTGGTTGGCGAGACCGGCGCGCCATAGCGCCGCGAACAGCCAGTCTCCGGAGCGATCGCCGGTGAAGATCCTTCCGGTGCGGTTGCCGCCGTGAGCCGCGGGCGCGAGCCCGAGCACGACCACCCGCGCGGCGGGATCACCAAAGCCCGGGATCGGGCGGCCCCAGTAATCCTCCTCGATGAAAGCCGCCCGCTTGCCCCGAGCCACCTGTTCACGCCAGGCCACCAGCCGGGGGCAGCGCCGGCAGGAGATCACCTCACGCTCCAGCCTCGCCAAGCCCGGCTGCTCCACGCGCTCAGGCCCGGAGCGCGCGTCCGTAGTGGCGCTCGTAGTAATCGCGATACGTCCCGGAGCGGATCGGCTCCCACCACCAGGCGTTGTCGCGATACCACCCGACCGTGCGTCTCAATCCGTCGGCGAAGCGGACCTGCGGGGCCCAGCCCAGGCCGCGCAGCTTCTCGGAGGACAGCGAATAGCGACGATCGTGGCCGGGGCGGTCGGTGACGTACTCGATCAGCGACTCGTCGACTCCGACCAGGTCGAGGATCGTCCGGACGACTTCCATGTTCTCGCACTCGTCCGGTCCACCGCAGTTGTAGACCTCGCCCGGCGCGCCGTGGAACAGCGCGTGGCCGATCCCACGCCCGAAGTCCTCGACGAACAGCCAGTTCCGCACCTGCCGCCCGTCCCCATAGACCGGCAGCCGGTCACCGGCCAGGGCGTTGAGGATCATCAGGGGGATCAACTTCTCGGGATACTGGTAGGGCCCGTAGTTGTTGGAGCCGCGGCAGATCACCGTCTCCACCCCGTGGGTGTGGAAGTAGCTGCTGACGAGCAGATCGGCGCCAGTTTTGGTGGCGCTGTACGGGCTTGAGGGGGCCAGGGGCGAGGATTCGGTGAACGATCCCCGCTCGATCGAGCCGTACACCTCGTCGGTCGATACCTGCAGGTAGCGCAACCCACGCTCGCGGGCTGCCTCGAGCAGCACGTGGGTCCCCTGCATGTTGGTGACGATGAACGCCTCGGGTCCGGAGATCGAGCGATCGACGTGGGTCTCGGCGGCGAAGTTGACCACCGCATCGCAGTCCGCGATCGCCTCCGCGACCGCGACCGGATCCTCGATCGCGCCGTGGACGAAACGGATCTCGTCGCCCACCTCGTGCAGGTTCTCCCGCCGTCCGGCGTAGGTGAGCTTGTCCAGCACGGTCACCCGGTCGCCGTGCTCGCGCACGCGCAGGCGCACGAAGTTCGAACCGATGAAACCAGCGCCGCCGCAAACCAGCAGCCTCATGTTGTGCTCACCGCCAAGCCCATGTACTCCTTCAGTCCCTGCCGCCAGTGTGGCAGCCAGGGGGCAAGTTCCCCCCGCTCGGTTCCGAGCACGCTCCAGGCCGGACGCGGCGCCGGACGCGCCATCGCTTCGGTACTGGTCGGGCGAACCTCGCATCGCAGGGCCGCGTGGGCGACGATCTCAGTGGCGAACTCGAACCACGAGCAGTGGTCGGCGGCAGCCGCATGCACCACTCCGGGGGGATTCCGTGCGCTGGCAAGCGCCACCAACCTCGGCGCCAGATGCCCGGTGAAGGTGGGGCAGCCGATCTGGTCCTCGACCACGTTGAGGACATCGCGCTGCGTCGCCAAGCGCAGGATCGTGGACGGAAAGCACGACCCGCCGCGCCCGAACAGCCAAGCCGTGCGGACGATCGTGTGGGCCTCGGGGGAGGCCGCGGCCACGGCGATCTCGCCCGCCAGCTTGGAGCGCCCGTAGGCGGACTGCGGCCCCACCGGATCCGACTCGACGTACGGCTGACGGCTCCTCCCATCGAACACGTAGTCGCTGGAGACATGCACCGTCCACGCGCCGGCGGCGTCGGCGGCGGCGGCCGCGTTGCCGGCGCCCCGTCCATTGACCAGCTGCGCCTGCTCGGAGGCGGACTCGGCCCCGTCGACGTCGGTGTAGGCCGCGCAGTTGATCACCGCGTCGGGGCGGAGCTGTCCAACCGCACGATTGACCGCATCGGCGTCGGTGATGTCGAGCGAATCGTGAGCACACGCCATCAGCTCGTGTCCAGCGGCCGCTGCGCTGGCGCAGACATCCTGTCCCAGCATCCCGGTCGCGCCTGTGACCATCAGCCGCATCGGGGGCCAAGAGTAGAGATCGAGCTGTCGCGAGCCGCGCTCGAGGCAGCCCTGCGATCTGCTGCCGCGGCGCGACATCGGTGTTCAGCGGCGACGCATGAGCCGGCCCACGGCGGCCATCAGCTCGACGGTCTTCTCGTCACGCTCAGCTGGATTCTGGACTCCGATGACGCAGTGCTGGGCGTGGTCGTCGAGCAGCCCGAGCGCGACCTTATCCAGCGCGGCCTGCGCGGCACTGATCTGGGTGAGGATGTCGATGCAGTAGCGGTCCTCAGCGACCATTGCCTCGATCCCCCGGATCTGACCCTCGATTCGCCGTAGCCGTCTGCGAAGCTGGTCCTGGGTTGCGCTGTAGCCGCGGGTCCCCGGTGACTGCCGGTCAGCCATACCGCGAGCATACCACTGATTGCCCCTACCCCCCGGGGGTATGATGTTTCAGGTGGTATCAGCTGCGGACCCAGCGCCCGCCGTGATCGGCATCTTCGCCGTGCTGTGGCACGGCCTGAGCGATGCCTTCCTCATGGCCTGGCAGGTGTGGTGGGCGCTCGTGCTGGGGTTCTTGATCTCGGGTATCGTGCAGGCGTGGGTTCCGCGCGAGCGGATCGAGCACGCTCTCTGCGGTAACGGCCCCCGGCCGCTGGCCACCGCAACCGGGTTGGGCGCAGCGTCTTCGTCGTGCTCGTATGCGGCGGTTGCGATCGGCAAGAGCCTGTTCCAGAAGGGCGCCTCCGCAGCCTCAACGCTGACCTTCCAGTTCGCGTCCACCAACTTGGTGTGGGAGCTCGGCCTGGTGCTGTGGGTGCTGATCGGCTGGCAGTTCACGCTCGCCGAGTACCTCGGCGGCCTGGTGATGATCGCGCTGATGGCGCTGCTGCTGCGCCTGTTCGTCCCCCGCCGCCTGGAAGAGCAGGCCCGCGAACATGCTCAGCGGGCCGACGCCGGCCACCGGCATCACACGGCCGGCGAGAGCATGAGCTGGCGCGCCCGCCTGACCAGCACGGCCGCCTGGTCAGACGTCGCGCACAACTTCCGCGCTGACTGGCAGACGCTGTGGAAGGAGATCACCATCGGGTTGGTGCTGGCTGGATTCGTCGCCCAGCTTCACAACAGCGTCTTGCACAACCTGTTTCTGGGAAGTTCGTCGCACCCGATCCAGGCCGTCTGGGGCGCATTCATCGGCCCGGTCATCGCGGTGCTCAGCTTCGTGTGCTCGATCGGCAACGTCCCCCTGGCGGCCGTGCTGTGGAGTGGCGGGATCAGCTTCGCCGGCGTGATGGCGTTCATCTTCGCCGACCTGATCGTGCTGCCGATCCTCGCTATCTACCGCAAGTACTACGGCACGGTGTTCGCGCTGCGCATCACCGTCCTGATGTTCCTCACGATGATCCTCGCCGCCCTGATCATCGAGGCCACGTTCGCCGGGCTCGGGCTCGTTCCTGGCGGCGCGCGCCCCACCCGGAGCGACATCTTCGGTTCGGTCACCGTCGGCTACAAGCTTGTGCTCAACGTTGTCGGAGTGGTCATCTTCGCCACCCTGATCTGGCTGACCAAGCGCCGCCGCGCGACCGACTCGCCAACCGTCCCGGTACCAGTCGCCGACTAACGTTCACCCGGGATCGAGCGGAGGGCGATAGCTCGGGTTCGGGGGCAGCGGGCAGGTGGCGGACGACCCTATTCTCGGTTATGGTCACCGCATGGGCACGCGAACGAATTACACCCCGGGTACGTTCAGCTGGACCGACCTGACCACGACCGATCAGGCCGCGGCCAAGCGCTTCTACGAGGAGCTGTTCGGTTGGGAGGCGCAGGACATCGATGTGGGCGAAGGAGCGGTCTACTCGATGATGCGGCTGCAGGGAAGCGAGGTCGCTGCAATCTCCCCCCAACCCCAGCAGCAGCGGGATGCCGGGGTACCCCCGACCTGGAACTCCTACATCACCGTGGAGAGCGCCGACCAGGCGTTGGCGCGCGCCCGCGAACTCGGTGGCGCGGTTCACGCGCCGGCGTTCGACGTGATGGACGCGGGGAGAATGGGCGTCGTGCAGGATCCTCAGGGGGCGTTCTTCCTGGTCTGGGAGCCGCGGAACAACCCGGGAGCGGCGCTGGTCAACGCTCCCGGCGCGCTGAGCTGGAACGAGCTGGCGACTCCCGACATGAATGCCTCGGCCGAGTTCTACGGCCAGCTGTTCGGGTGGACGACGACATCGGTCGAGGGCTTCGGGATGCCGTACATGACGATCAACACCAGCGACGGCCACACCAACGGCGGGATCCGCGCCGCGACCGAGACCGAGCCGACCTACTGGCTGGTCTACTTCGGCAGCACCGACGTGCAGGCGACGCTGGGGAAGGTCAGCGAGCTCGGTGGTAGCAGCTTGATGGGACCCGTTGACATAGGCGTTGGGCAGCTGGCCACCGTCGCCGATCCCGAGGGAGCCGTGTTCGCGCTCTACGCGGGTCGGTTCGAGGACTAGCGGAGGCTCGCGCCCTCCGCGCACGCCATACTGCGCCGCGTGCGCATCCACGTTGTTGCTGTAATCGGAGCCATCGCGGTGGTTGCTGCGGGCTGTGGAGTCCGCGAGCACACGGCCTCCCGACCGCAGCGGTCGGAGATCAGCAACCAGGTCGCGCCGACGGTTTCGCATGGTCACCCGCAGGCGGTGGAGCCAGTGGCGGGCGCCGTCGCCTCGGCGGGCGCCGACGGCCAGGCCAGCTCGCCCGATGCGGCGGGCCCCAGCAGCGTCAGCGTGGGCCCAAGCGAGCCGCTGGCCCAGCCGGTCTCCGACGCCGAGATCCGGCGGGAGCTCGCCGCCAGTGGTCTGTCGGCCAACTCCAGTCAGGCGACGTTGACCCCCAGTGGCCTGGCGATCGCGCCGGTCGGCGCCCCCCTCGCCGTCCAGCAAGTGATCGCCGCCGGCAACCAGATCGCTCACCTCCCGTATCGCTTCGGGGGTGGCCACGGCACGTTCATCGATAACGCCTACGACTGCTCGGGATCGCTGAGCTTTGTGTTCGCCGCTGCCGGAATCGTCAACACCACCTTCACTTCCGGGGAGCTGATGAGCTGGGGCGCGCCGGGACCGGGAAAGTGGATCACGGTGTTCGCCAACAACGGCCACACGTTCATGTACGTGGCCGGGCTGCGGTTCGACACCGTCGCGCTGGCCGAGACCGGGAGCCGCTGGTCAAACCGGGCTGCCGACGAGCCGAACCTGGCGACATTCGCGGTCCGCCATCCGCCGGGCTTGTAGCGCGTTCAATCTGCGGCTTCCAGCCGGATCGGGCGCCAGGCCTAGGCGGCTGCCGCGGCCGGCTCGGGGGCGCCATGGGTGACGAAGTCGCTGCCCCGCACCAGCACCAGACCCAGGAGCGCTCCGGTGAGGGCGACGATCCCGGCGACGAGCAGGATGTCGTTCATCGCGCTGGTGAAGGCGCTGTGGATCGCCAGCGCCGCCTGTGCCCGCTGCCCGACGGGAATACCGTGCAGGACTTGGGGAGCGCCCCCGGCGGCGATCGCGTGCGCAAGCTGTGACGACTGCCCGGCGGCGGGAGTCCCAGCCAGATGCGAGGTCAGCTTCGAGGAGATCACGCTCTCGAAGATCGCGCCAAGGACGGCGATCCCGGTGGCGATCCCCACCTGGCGGAAGGTGGAGTTGATGCCGCTGGCCATGCCGCTTCGCTGGGGCGGCACCACGCCAACCGCCGTCGAGGCGAGCGCGGGGTTGACGAGCCCGACGCCGGCACCAGCGACGATGAAGCCCAGCAGCAGCGCGGTCCAATCCGAGGCGGCGGTGAGGCCCCGCATCAGCAGCAGGCCGAGTCCGACCAGGAGCAGCCCGAGGCTCAGCAGGAGCCGCACCGGAACTCGAGTCGACAGATTGCCGGAGATCGCCGCGACGACAAACGACATGACGGTGATGGGCAGGAACCGCAGTCCCGTCTGCAGCGGCGAGAGGTTCAGGATCGTCTGCAGGAAGAGCGTGAGGTACAGGAACATCGCGAACATCGAGGAAGACAGCGCGAAGGCCACCAGCGCGGCGCCGTCGAACGTCGGCTTGCGGAACAGCGAGACGTCGAACATCGCTCGCGACTGGGTGAACTGGGACGCGCCAAAAGCGATCAACAGCACCGCCGAGCCGACCAGCAGGCTGACGATCGTCGTGCTGCCCCAGCCCTCAGCGTTGCCGCGGATGATCGCGAACACGAGCAGGAACAAGGCTCCGGTAAAGGTGACGGTGCCGAACCAGTCCACGCTCTTGCCCTCCGGGTCACGTGACTCGGCCACCTTGGTCAGGGTCAGGATCGCCGCAACGACTCCGATCGGGACGTTGATGTAGAAGATTGAGGACCAGCCGAAGCCCTCGGTGAGCACGCCGCCCAGCAGGGGCCCAACCGCGGCCGCTGCGCCGATCGTCGCCCCCCACGCGCCCAGGGCGGTGCCGCGCTCGCGGCCGTGGAACTCCTGGACGAGCAGCGCCAGCGAGGTGGCGAACATGATTGCGCCGCCGATACCCTGTCCAGCCCGAGCCAGGATCAGGAACAGCGAGCTCGGCGCCAGCGCGCACAGCAGCGATGTGAACGCGAACAGGAGCAGGCCGATGGCGAACAACAGCCGCCGCCCGAACAGGTCGGCCAAAGCGCCCATTGTCAGCAGCACCGCGGCGAGAGTCAGCGCATAGGCGTCGATCACCCACTGGATGTCGGAGAAGCTCGCCTTGAGATCGATCGCGATCTTGGGCAGCGCGACGTTCACGATCGTGATGTCCAGCAGGAGCATGAACGTCCCGACGCAGACCACCACCAGTGTCCACCACTTGCGTTCCATCGGCCGCTGATCCTAGAACACGCCGCCGGCCGGCCGGCTCACGCGGCTACAGCGGAGACTGGGACGAACCGGCTGCACGGCGGCGGTCCGGCCCTGCATACGGGCGCTGGTGCTGTCGGCGCTCGCAACGCCACACCGGTCCGAGTCGATTTCCCGCGAGGCGCAGCACGTACGCGTCACGTCCGTGGCTGTAGCGCAAGAGTGGGCTTGCCAGCGCCAGTGTGGAATCCGATACGTATCGTCGAGGTCGCGGGTCCGTCCGCATCCCCCTAGTAAAACACCTCGATCAAGGGCCCGGCTCGGTCGAAGGTCGCTTGCTCCCCCCAGCGAAGGAACTCATGTCCTCTGTCCCGTAGGACGGAGCCGATCTCCACCTGGCGTCCGCGGCCGGCTCTATCTTCGCCAAACCATGAACGTGCGGGACTTCTCCGACGGAGTCGAGATTTCGCAGGCCCTGCTCGTGCGGGAGCTCGAGCTGCATCGCGGGGCGGACGGAAACGAGTTTCTGAAGCTGCAGTTGGGAGACCGCAGCGGCGCCGTGGCGGCGATCGTCCGGGACGGAATCGCGCGCGCGCGCGAACACTGCCGCTGCGGAGAAATCGTGCATGTCACCGGGCGCTATGAGCACGATCCGCGGCTTGGCCCGCACGTGGCGGTGCGGTTGCTGCGTGCCGCCGCGCCGCACGAGTATCGGCCGGAGGAGCTGATCAACGGCCCCGCTCGCAGCGCCGAGCAGATGGAGGTCGGTCTGCGCGAGCTGGTGGCCACCGTCCAGAACCGGCATCTGCAGCGGCTCCTGGCGACCGTGTTCGCACACGACAGCCCGATCTGGGCGCTCTACCGCATCGCGCCGGCGGCCAAGCACTACCACCAGGCCTATCGCCACGGCCTGCTCGAGCACTGCCTGACGGTTGCTCAGGCGGTGGGGGCGATCTCGGCCACGTTCCCGGGCATCGACCGTGACGTCGCCGTGACCGGGGCGCTGTTGCATGACCTCGGCAAGCTCGAGACCTACCAGTTTCACGGGGACGGGATCTCGATGTCCGACCACGGCCGGCTTTACGGCGAGATTGCGCTGGGCTACTACCGCATCCGGCGGACGATCGAGGAGCTGGAGGGCTTCCCACCCGAGCTGGAACGAGCACTGCTGCACATCATCCTTAGCCATCATGGTTCGCTGGAGCACGGCAGTCCGGTGGTGCCGTGCACGCGGGAAGCCACGCTCGTGCACATGATCGACAACCTCGGCGGCAGGCTGGGGACCTTCGATCGTTTGGAGAAGCAGCTCACCGATGGGGAGCAGTGGTCGGTCTTCGACAAGGGGATCGGGACCGGGGCGTACTTCGCGCCGGAGCTGGACGTGGCGCGCGCGGCCGCCTAGAGGAGATCTTGCGCAACCTGGCCATCGAAAATGGCTTGGGAGATCGTGTACCCCTGGCAACGTTGCCGCTCCTAGCCGTGCCAAAAACGTGCAAATAGCGTGACCTCGAAGGTCCTCGGTCACGGCCCTCGACGGGCCGCGACTAAAGTCTCAGCCGATGGCCAAGGACACCGAGAAGCTGATCCGCCAGCTGTCGCTGATCTCATATCTGATGGCCGAGCGCCGGCCGGTCACGGCGCCCGAGATCCGGCGCGACGTGGAGGGTTACAGCGTGATGAACGAGGACGCTTTCGCCCGGCGCTTCTACGCCGACCGCTCGGAGCTGGAGTCGCTTGGAATCGTGCTCATGGTCGAGAAGCCCTCCGATGGTCAGGTGGAGCAGGAGAACTACTCCCTACCGCCCGAGAACTTCCACCTGCCGGCGATCGAGTTCACCGACGCCGAGTTGGCTGCCCTGCGCACGGCGCTGCAGCTGCTCGATGGGGAATTCGCCTATGCCGAGCCGCTGCGCCTAGCGCTGCAGCAGCTCTCCTGGGGGCGGCCCAGCCCCCTGAACTCGCCTGAGCAGAACACGGTTGCCCTGGCGATCACCGGCTCGGCCGGCGGCCACGAGGTCTCTCAGCGGTTGGCCAAGATCGAGACCGCCATTTTTCGCCGCAAGACGATCGTGTTCGACTACTTCACGATGGAGCGGGGCGAGATTGGCGCTCGCAAGGTCGATCCCTACCAGCTGCTCTACCAGGGCGGCCAGTTCTACCTCGTCGGCCGCTCGCACGAGCGCCGCGCGATTCGCGTCTTCCGCCTCTCCCGGATCCGGGGCAAGGTGGGCTACGCGACCAAGGCCGAGCACGACTTCCAGCGACCAGCCGACTTCGATCCTCGCGCCTACGCCAACCGCATCGATTGGCAGTTCGGGGAACCGGTCGGGACCGCCGAGGTCTGGGTCAGCGGGCGTATCGCCTGGCAGATCGAGCGTCACTTCGGCCGCTACGGAGAGTTCAAGCCCGGGGAGCACGGCGAGGGCGGCGTCTTCCTCACCGCCTACGCGAACTCGCGGCAGTTGATCGCCTGGGTGCTGGGACTGGGCGAGCACGCGCTGATTACCGGACCATCCCCCCTGGTGGCCGAGATGCGCCAGCGAGCTGCGCTGCTGATCGAGCGTCACAGTGGCGCCCCGGGCTTCGTGGCCGCACTCAGCGAGACCGGTTCCCGGGTGGGGGAAGCTGGAGCTGAGGCGTCCGCGGCCAGGCCATCCGCAGTCGTCACCGAAGACGCGGCCACCGGAGACGGACGCCTCAACTCGCGCGCGCAGCAGCCGGAGTCTGAAGCCAACGGCCACCAAGCCGATGCCGCGATCCGACCGGAGCGGTTTGCCCGACTGGTGACGCTCGCCAGCATCCTGATCGACGCCGGCCGGGCCGCGCGTAGGCTCGATGCGGCGGCGATCTGCCGGGATCTGAACATCTCAGATCAGGAGCTGCGCGAAGACATCTCCGTGCTGAACGTCGTCAACTTCGGCGCCGGTACGTACGTGCTCTACGCCGAAATCGCGCCCGACGGGACGATCGAGGTCGACCCCGAACCCTATGGCGACTCGTTCGACCGGCCGGCGCGACTGTTGCCGGTGGAGGCCAAGGCGTTGGTGGCGGCGATCGATCTGATCGGCGAGCACATCCCCGAGGGCTCGCTCTCGTCGGTGCGTGAGAAGGTGGTCGCCGCGCTCGGAGAGGATCCGGTTCACGAGGGTCTGCAGGTCGCCTCCGCCGGGGGAGACGACGCTGAGATCGCGGCCGTCGTCTCCCGGGCGATCGCCACCCGCCGGATCCTTTCGTTCGAGTACTACAAGGAGAACGAAGATGAGTTCACGATGCGTGAGGTCGAGCCGTACGCGCTGATCAACGGCCGTGAGGGTTGGTACGTGGCCAGCTTCGACCCCGCGCGTGAGAGCGTCCGCCACTTCCGGCTGGATCGAATCAAGTCCGCAAGCGTCACCAAGCGGCAGTTCCAGCCTCGGGTCGACGTCGATCCGGCGGCCGATGTCGACGGATGGCCACGCACCGGCGAGGTGCCGGCTTCACGTCGGGCCCGGGTTTGGATCTCGCCTGAGCGCTCCCGCTGGGCCCGCGAGGAGCGAACCGTCCTGGCCGAGCTCGAGGATGGAGCCGTGGTCGTCGAGCTGGGATTCGCCGGTGTCGACTGGCTCGTGCGCGAGGTGCTCAAGGAAGCTGGTGATGCCGTGGTGCTCGAACCCGAGGACGCTCGTGCCGCGGTCTGGGCCGCCGCGCGCTCGCTGCCCATCGACACAGCGACGCAGCCGCCAGGTGCAGCACCGGCACAGCCGGCGACCGCCAGCGGCGTCGCCACCTGAGCCGAGCCGCATCTTCCGCTGTGGATCCGCCTGCTCCTGTCGCGCCCGGAAGACCCGGCACAGCGCTGTTCGTAGGCGACGATCACGCCGGCTCGACTGGTTCGGAGGACGGCTAGTAGACCGTGCCCAGCTTCCGATGGTCCCAGCTGGCGATGCGGTAAGGCACAAACTGCAGGGCCACCCGCTTGACCGCCTGGGCGCGGATCATCTCCAGGAACTCAGGGCCGGTGCTCGCTCCCCCGTAGCGCTGAACCAGAGCCGCGCCGAACTCGGCCACCCGGTCGGTTTCCCGATGGATCACCGTGTGCGCCTCGATCATCACTCCACGCAGCTCGTGGTACTGAGTGCCATCTTCAACTTGGAGGCTCGCGCGATCGTCGCGCTCGAGGTTGCGCACCTTTTGCGATTTCCCGTACGTCCACGCCCACACCTCACGATCACGGACGAGGTACCAGAGTGGCATCAGATGCGGCCAGCCGTACCGGCCGTTGGTGGCGCAGACGACCACGCGCTGCTCGTCCAGGAACGCGTCGACCTCTCCGGAGCTCATCTGAATCTGATCGCGACGGCTCAAGGCCACAAATCTGCCAGATTCATCTGCCCATCGCGACTCAGACGGAGACAGCGCTCCCAGGTAATGGTCGCTATGAAGTCATCGATGGATGAACGCCAAATCCGGTATGCCAGCAATGATCGAGATCCGCGCTCTGCAGCCGGCCGACCTTCCGGCCGCGGCGCGGCTGTCAGCGGCAGCATTCAACTTCGACATCAGCAGTCCGGATAGGCGCCGTCGCTGGCAGGACCGCCTGGAGCACACGCTGAACGGCGATCCGGCTGGTTCGTTCGTGGCCGAACGCGACGGCGAGACCATCGGCATCGCCCAAGCGATGGTCAGGGAAGAGCTTTGGTGTCTGTCGCTGCTGACGATCGACCCTGGCGCTCAGTCGTGCGGCGCCGGACGTGAGCTGCTTGCCCGCGCCCTCGAGCATGGCGCTGGAGCGCGAACGGGCCTGATCGTCAGCTCCAACGACCCGCGGGCGTTGCGCCTATATGCCCGCGCCGGGTTCTCGGTGCGCCCGACGCTGCAAGCCGAAGGGAGGCTCGACCGCCAGGCTCTCTTGCCTCCCGACCCGGAGCTCCGCGACGGCGGCAGCGGCGATCTCCAAGCCCTGGCGGCGATCTCTCGCGAGATCCGCGGCGCGCCGCACACCCAGGAGCTGGAGTTTGCGCTGCGCCAGGGGGCACAGCTGTTCCTCCTCACGGACCGCGGCTTTTCGGTGGCGATGCCTGGCGAGACACCGTGGCTGCTGGTGGCTCGCGACGAGTCGGCGGCGCAATCTCTGCTGAACCGTGCGCTGCTGGCAGCGGGCGAAAGCGAGGAGGTGGGCGTCCGCTGGATCACCGCCGGTCAGGACTGGGCTCTGGACCTGCTCGTCCGTGCCCGCATGTCGCTTCAGGCCTACGGAGCGCTCTGCGTGCGTGGTGACCCAGGCCCACTGCGCCCGTTCCTGCCCAGCGGTCCGTTCGCCTGACGCTCCGCTCGCCTGAGCGCTCCTGGCAACCGGCCTAGGCGGTGGATGGGGCAACTCCCTAGTCTTTGCGCCGGTGCACGCGCTCAAGGGTCTGATCCTCTCCGGAGGCAAGGGAACGCGGCTGCGCCCGATCACCCACACCAGCGCCAAACAGCTCGTGCCCGTGGCCAACAAGCCGGTGCTGTTCTATGGCATCGAGGCCATGGCAGCCACCGGCATCGAGCAAGTCGGGATCATAATCGCCCCCGAGACCGGCGATGAGATCCGGGCTGCGGCGGGCGACGGCTCGCGGTTCGGCGTGCAGCTGACGTACATCGTTCAGGACCAGCCGTTGGGACTGGCCCATGCCGTGCTCACAGCCGAGCCGTTCCTGCGCGACTCGCCGTTCGTGATGTACCTCGGCGACAACCTGCTCCAGGGAGGCATCATCGATCTCGTCGACGCCTTCACCGCCCACGAGCCGGACGCCCTGATCCTCCTGACCCCCGTTCCTGACCCCCAGCACTACGGGGTCGCGGAGCTGAGCGACGGGCAGGTGGTACGACTGGTCGAGAAGCCGCCAGAGCCCCAGACGGACCTGGCCCTGGTCGGCGTCTACATGTTCACACCCGGCGTGCACGACGCAGCTCGGTCGATTCCGCCCTCGGCGCGAGGTGAGCTCGAGATCACCGATGCCATTCAGCACCTGGTGGATCAGGGCCGCCGGGTGGAGCCGCACGTGGTCAGCGGCTGGTGGAAGGACACAGGTCGTCTGGAGGACATGCTCGCTGCGAACCGCCTGGTGCTGGACACGATCGTGGGTCGCAACGATGGGGATATGGATGACTCTCGGGTCGATGGCCGGGTGATCATCGCCCCCGGCGCCCAGCTTCGACGCACTGCGATACGAGGTCCGGCGATCATCGGTGCCGGCGCGCGGCTGACCGACTGCTACATCGGTCCGTACACCGCGATCGGCGAGCATTGCACGATCCAGAACGCCGAGGTCGAGCACTCGATTCTGCTGGCGGGCTCCTCGGTGCAGGATCTCGCCGGTCGCATGGAGTCCTCGTTGCTGGGGCGAAACGTCAAGATTGGGCGCGATCAGCGCCAACCGCGCGCGTATCGCTTCCTGGTCGGCGACAATTCGGAGATCGGAATCCTGTAGCGAGGTTTCGCGGTTGGCGTCGGGGTGAGAGACTGCAGCTCATGACACAGACTCCAGATCCAAACCGCAGCACGCAGGAAGAGCCCGCCGACCTGCCGCACGAGTCGACCAGCGACACGTCAGCCGCGCGGGGCAGCGATGACCGCCGCGGCGATGTCAATCCCGCCGACAACCCCGCCCCGAGTAGCCCCGAGCCCGATCCGGAGGTAGTGCGCCGGGGCGAGGAGAACCTGGAGCGGGTCAAGCCGTACTGACGCCCGCTCGAGCGGGTCAGTCCGCTCGAGCGGGTCAAGCCGGGGCGTCAGCACCGGCGGCGCTTAAATGAGTGCGCCCCGTCGCCGGCGGGATATGAGGCCGACGTTGCGGGGCGCGCTCGGGAGGAGAGAGGGTGTTGCGGAGACTATGATGACCGCTGCTTCTTTATTTGTCCAAGACGAGCTTTTCGGTAAACCTATACGCTTGGCTTATGGATCTTCGGCAGTTGCGATACCTGGTAGCTCTTGCCGAGGAACGCCACTTCACCCGCGCCGCGTTCCGGGAGCACATCGCGCAGCCGGCGCTCTCGCAACAGATCAAGCGGCTGGAGGAGGAGGTCGGGCTGGCGCTGGTGGAGCGGACCACCCGGCAGGTCGCCATCACCGACGCCGGCGAGCTGTTGGTCGCCCGCGCCAGGCGGATCCTGGCTGAGGTCGAGGCCGCGCAGAGCGAGCTTCAGAGCCTGCGCGGCATCCACACCGGTCACGTCACCGTCGGGGCGATGCACACGATGGGACCAGTAGATGTGTCCCTGGCGCTGGCCATCTTCCATGAGCGCCATCCCGACGTCGAGCTAACGGTGCGCGAGATGTCCAGCGAGGAGCTGGCGGAGATGCTGCGCGTCGACGAGCTCGATCTGGCGTTCCTGTCGGTCACCGAGCGGATCGAGAGCCACGGCCTCGGCCTCCAGCAGCTCGTGTCCGAGGAGCTCGTCGTGGTCCTGCCCCGCGACCACACCCTGAGCGGCCATAAGCGCATCTGGATGGCCGAGCTCCAGAATGAGCAGTTCATCAGCTACCGGCAGGGTTCGCGGCTGCGGGAGCTGCTGGTCTCCGCCTCTCAGCAGGCGGGATTCGAACCTCAGGTGAAGCTCGAGTCAAACGAGAGCCAGCGCATCCGCCGGCTGGTGGCCCGGCGCATGGGCGTGGCGATCCTGCCGCGTTCGGACGCCGTCAGTCCGGGCGCCGAGGTTGCTGTGGTCAAGCTGATCGAGCCATCATTGCACCGCGACATCACCCTGGCCTGGCGAGAAGAGCGGCGCCTTCCGCCCGCCGCCGCTGAGCTGCTGGCGCTGGCCCGCACCACGTTCACCGAAGCTGGTCACGGGCCGGTGGCGGCGACGGGGTCGCCTGTTGGCGCCGCCGTGTCTGAACTGAGCTCTGGCTGAGGATCTGCTCCAGACGCTCAGCGGTGCACAACACGACAACGGGAGACTTTCTCGACTCCGCTGTCGTCCTGACCACCGTGGAGGTGGATGGCAAGACATCCACGAAGGAGATGTATCCAGCCACCCCCCATGCCGTGAGCGCGTCAGCTCAGCCCAGCACCTTCTCACCGAAGAAGTCGGCCACCGGATTGGCGTTGAAGTTGTCGATGCGGGTGTAGCCCTCGGACTCGTAAATGGCTTTGGCGCTCAGCTGCCGGGGGCCGGTATCCAGCCGGGCGATCTCGTAGCCGAGCTCCCGCGCCCGCTCCTCCAGCGCTCCCAGGAGCGCCCGGGCCACGCCGCGGCCCCGCATCGTCGGTACGACGTACATCTTCTTGATCTCGCAGGCACGCTCATCCAGGCGCTTTACTCCCCCGCAGCACACCGGCCGCTGCTGGCAAAAGCCGACGAGAAAGGCGCCATAGGGCGGACCGAGCTCCGCGGGTCCCGCTCGCGGCATGTCTTCGCCGTCCAGTTCCACGCCGTCATAGAGGTCGGCGATCTCGTCTCGCATTGCCTGCGCCAGCACCCCGCCGGGCCCGGCATCCACCTGCCCCGAGCTGAAGACCAGCGACGCTGGGGGCCGGCTCACGTGCCGCCCAGCAGCGACAGCAGCCCGTTTGGCGTGTCGCTTCGGCCGACGTGGATCCGCGGCATGGTCAGCGGCGCCGTCGTGCTCTCGGTGGTGCCGGCCGCGGTGGTAAAGGCCATTGTGAAACCTGCCGCGCGGACCGCGGCCAGCACGTCGGCGTTGTAGTCACCGAACGGATAGGCGAAGAAGTAGACGGGGTGGCCGAGGACCCGCTCCAGCACTCGACGCGACCCGGCCGTCTCAGCCCGCAGCTCGCTCGGGGTCAGCAGCCGCAGATCGACGTGATGGGCGGTGTGATCACCGACGTCCATGCCCGCCCGGTCGAGCTGCCGGATTTGCTCAGCGGTGAGGAAGCCCGGTTCGGTCATCCGCCCGGTGATGACGAAGAAGGTGGCGATCATGTGAAAGCGCTGCAACGCCGGCAGGATCCTGGTTACGTCGTCGACGTAGCCGTCGTCGACCGAGATCACGATCGGCTTGGGTGGCAACGTCCCGTGGGCGTAGAGCGCGCGGAACAGCTGTGTCTGGCTGATCGAGTGGTAGCCGGCATTCTGCAGCGCGCTCAGCTCAGCGAGAAAGTTGGCCGGGTCGACCTTGAGGTCGAGCTGGCCGACGGCGCTAACCGGCGCCACCCGGTGGTAGGTGAGCACCGGCACGGTAACGCTGCTGGACGGTGCTCCGGGCGCCGGGATCAGAGCCGGCACATGGCGCGAATCGCTGGCTCGGCGGGCACGATGCTCGGCGCTGGCAGTCTTGCCCTGGGAGTCGCTCGTCGCCGTGGTACCGGAGCCACCGCCTCCCCCGCATCCGGTCACGATCAGCAGCATGCCAACGAGCAGTGCGCCCAGCGCGCAGCGGGACAAGGTCCTGCGGATCGACCGGGCCACGCAGGTGAAGGCTAGCGGGTGCTTGGGCTACGCTCAGCGACCATGAGCGACGCTTCAGCTGAGGTTCGCGATCGCCTGCTCAAAGCCTGGCAGGGCGAGATCGTCGCCGGCTCGGTCTACGAGCTGATCTCGCGTCGAGTACCTGACCGAGAGGCGGACATCCTGCGCCGGATGGCCGAGGCCGAGAGCGGCCACCGCGTGCGGCTGGAGGCGCGCATGGGCGAGTTGGAAATTGCGGTCCCCGACCCCGGGAGCGTGCGGCTGCCGCTGTGGCTGCGGATGCAGGCCAAGATCGCGCCGATCGATCGTCTGCTAGCTGCCCGGGAGGCAGCCGAGGACGAGGAGGTCGACGACCTGTACAAGCGCTCCACGGGCGATCCGGTCACCGACCACCTGCTGCGCGAGATCCGCAAGGAGGAGCGGTCGCATTCGCTGGCCGTCCAGGAGATGCGCGCGGGCACCGACGCCAGCGACGGTTCCCCGCCTGGACTTTCCCCGACGCCAGGCGCGCCGAGTACGGCGGCCCCGCTGGCGGTGCCGGGCGCCCGTACCCGACTTGATCGCATCCTCGGTCGAGAGAAATGGCACCGCACCGGCGGCGGCTGGATCTCAGGTGCGATCTACGGCGCCAACGACGGCCTCGCCGCGGTATTCGGGATCGTCGCCGGCGTCTCCGGCGCAACCGGCGGCTCGAGCTCGGTCCTGACCGCCGGACTCGCCGGAGCGATCGCCTCAGCGCTGTCGATGGCCACCGGCGCGTTCCTGGCCGAGCGCTCGGAGGCCGAGGTCCACGCCGCCAACGTCGAGCGCGAGCGTCAGGAGATCGCCGAGCACCCCGAAGAGGAGAGGGAGGAGCTCTCGCTCTTCTACCAGCTCAAGGGCATCGATGAGCGCACCGCTGACGAGCTGGCCGAGCGGATGGCCCAACACCCGGATGCGATGCTGCAGGCGCTGGCCACGGAGGAGTTCGGGACCGCCGCCGCTGGCGAGAGCAACGCCGCCGAGGCCGCTCTGGCCGCCGGCGTCTCGACCGGCCTTGGCGCGATCGTGCCGGTGATCCCGTTCATGATCACCACCGGCAGCGCGGCGATAATCGCCGCAGCCGTGGTTTCGTTGGCGGCGCACTTCCTCGTCGGAGCGGCGAAGTCGCTGGTGACCCTGCGCCGCTGGTGGTCGGCCGGGCTCGAGATGACCCTGGCCGGCCTGATCGTTGGCGGCGCTACCTACCTGGTGGGGCTGGCACTTCCGACCTGAGGTCGACCAGCTCCTCGCGTAGATCCGCCACCTGAGCCTCCAGCGCCCTCACCCGCAGCTCCAGATCGTCTGGTGGCGGGTGTGCTGGGCCAGCCGAGATCGAAGCCTGCGGCGGGCCGGACGGGGCCGAAGCCGGCGCATCGTCACCGGAGTCACCGCCAGCACCCACCCCTTCGCCCGCGCTTTCGCCCAGCAGCTGCACGAAGCGATCCTCCTTCTGGCCCGGACGACGATCCAGCCGGCGCACGTACCCGCGCTCGGCCAGCTCCGCCAGCACCTGGTCGACCTCCTCCAGCGACTCCAGGTGCGCCATCCGCTCGCTGCGGCCCTTGAGCTCGCCCGGGGTCTGGGGGCCCCGCAGCAGCAGCACCGCCAGCAGCGCCAACCCCTGGCGATCGAGGCCGAGCACCGCCTCGGCCAGGTGCCGGTACTTGATCGAGCGGCTGGTGTGGCCGCTGGCCAGGCGGGCGAGCCCGTAGCGGCACAGGCGCTGGGCGGCCTCGCGCACGGTCGCCTCGTCGTAGTCGGTGACCGGGTCGCGGTTGGTCGCCTGGTTGCAGGCGAGTCGCAGACCGTTCAGCGACAGGGGATACTGGTCGGGAGTGGTCCAGTGCTTCTCGATCAAGCAGCCGAGAACGCGCTGCTCAGGGGCGGTGAGCGCGGCCAGGTGCACGGGTGCGAGCATAGCCCCGCTCGGGGGCACGTGATCACCTCCGAGCTCGCGCGCAAGCTGGCGCTCGCGCTACCGGAGGCGATCGAGCAGGACCACCACGGACGGCCGTCATTCCGCGTCGGCGGCCGCATCTACGCCACGCTGTGGGACGAGCGGCATATGAACGTGATGCTCGACGAGCCGGGGATCCTCACCGCGACGCAGGCCGACCCCCAGACATGCTCGGAGGTGTGGTGGGGCAAGCGCCTCGCCGCAGTCCGCGTGGACCTCAGCGTGGCGACGGCGCAGCAGCTGAAGACGTTGCTGGCCGACGCCTGGGAGGGTAAGGCGCCGGCGAGGCTGCGGCGCAGGGAGTGATCCGGCTGGGCCACATCCCTTCCATCGCTGGAGCGCGGTCGAGAAGACGAAGACGTTCCTGGGCTGGCTGGAGGGCGAGCAGCTGGCCGGCGCCTACGCCAGCGCCGACGCGTTCCTATTCGCCAGCCGCACCGACACGTTCGGTCAGGTTGTACTCGAGGCACAGGGGAACGGGCTGCCGGTGATCGCCGTGGGCGAAGGCGGACCAACGTCGCTGGTCAACCACGGCGAGAGCGGCCTGCTGGCCTCCCCCGCGGCCACCGAGCTGGCCGATGCGCTGCTGGCGGTGATCCGTTCGCCGTTGCTGGGCCAGCGGCTGCGCGCAGGGGGTCTGGCCGCGGTCGGCGAGCGGACCTGGGGCCGGTCGCTGCGGCAACTGGCCGCCGGGTACCGGCGGGTGGCCGAGGCGGGAGCGCAGCTTCGCCCCGGCCTCGGCCGGTCCGCGCCTAACCGGTCGGGATCCCGTTAGCCGGAGGCGCTGCCTGGGTGCCGGTGTAGGGAGTGATGGGACTCCCTGGACTCGGATCGGTGGTCAACGGGCCGCCGAAGAGCACGATCCTGCCGCCACGCAGCTGACCGATCTCAGCGCCGCTGTAGCCACCATGCTGGGTCTTGGAGTAGCGGAACGGAACCAACCCGGGGCCCGTCCACTTGGCTCCGGCCGACTCGATCGCATTGACCAAGCTCTGGCGGGTGAGGTTCTTGCCGGCGGCCTGCAGCGCCTGCACGACGGTATAGGCGGCGGCCATCCCGTACTCGACGTTGCCGTCGAACGGAGCACTCGAGTCATACTGGGCGTGCACCTTCAGGAACAGCTGAATCCACGGGTTGGCGATATCAGTGGACGCCGGCAGGTAGCCGTCGGTGATCGCGCCCTCGACCAGACCCGTACCCGACGCCTTGCCCTTGGAGACGGTCTTCAGCAAGGCGCCGACGGTGGTCGGGTCGATCCCGACGCTGGAGATCACCAGTTGCGGCTTGTAGCCCAGGGTGAACGACGTCAGCTGCCCGATGGCGGTGTAGATCGGGACCGTGAAGTCGACCAGCACCTTGGCCCCGGAGGCCTTGATCGCGGTGATCTGTGGCGCCAGCGTGGTCGTGCCGGACTGGTAGGGCTCCTTGGCGACGATCTGCGAGGAGGAAACCTCGTCCTGGATCCCGGCCAGCCCGCCCTGGCCGAAGTCGTCATCCTGATAGAGGACGCCGACCTTCTGGCCGGCGAAGTGCTGCTTGATGTACTGGCCGAGGAGCTTGCCCTCGATCGTGTAGTTGGGCTGCCAGCCGAACGTGTACGGCTGGGTGGCGCCGTTGTCCCAACACGGGCAGCCGGAGGCGACGAATATGTCTGGAATCTTGGACGCGTTCAGGTACGACACCACCTTGGTGTGGGTCGGGGTGCCGAGGCCCTCGAAGATCCCGAACACCTTGTTCTGCAGCACCAGCTGGTGGACGACGTTCACGGTGTTGGTCGGGTTGTAAGCGTCGTCTTTGTAGATGAAGTTGATCTTGCGACCGTTGACCCCGCCGTGGTCGTTGACGTACTTGAAGAACGCCTCGGAAGCCGGGGCGATCTCGCTGTAGCCGGGGGCGGCCGGGCCGGTCAGGGGCTGATGGGACCCGAACGTGATGCTGGTGGCGGTGACCCCGGTTGTGCCCCCGCTCGAGCCCGATGAGCCACAGGCACCGATCAGGATCGCCGTCGCCGCACAAGCGGCGGCCGCGAAAGCTGCTTTAGGCATTCTCTCCTCCTGGATGGTTGGTTGCTAGACGGTCTCGGCCGGCCGACTGCAGGCGCCCGGCGAGCGCCCGCAGGGCCCCCTGGATCCCACTCGGCCAGGCCAGCATGGCGACGATCAGGATCAATCCGTAGATCGCCAGCGGCAGGTTGTCGGTGACCTTGCTCGACAGCGAGAACGAGTGCGCCAGGTCGTTGGACCAGTTGGGCAGCAGCACCAGGGCGGCCGCACCCCACGCCGCCCCGGCCAGCGAACCGAGCCCGCCGAGCACCACCCCGGTCAGCAGCGCCAGGGACAACTGCAACTGAAAAGCGCCCGGCGCGGCTAGCTGCAGCACCACGGCCAGCAGGCCCCCGGCGAGGCCGGCGCAGGCGGCGCTGATCACGAACGCCACCGTCTGCACTCGCGCCACCGCCAGGCCACTCAGGGAGGCGGCGATCTCGTTGTCGCGCACGGCGCGCATCGTCCGGCCGTGGCCGCTGTGGGTCAGGTTGAGCAGCACGAACAGCACCAGCAGCGCTCCGACACAGGCAATCCACGCCTCCCAGCGCTCGAGCGGGAAGTTGGCGCCCAGAAACGAAGGCGGCGTCGGCGGGTTGATGGTCAGGCCGTTCTCGCCGCCGAAGGTTGCCGGGTAGCGATCGGCCAGTGCCGGCAGCCCGACCGCGAAGGCCAGCGTCGCCCCAGCCAGGTAGGGACCGCGCAGACGGGTGGCGGCGGCGCCGACCGGCAAGCCGATCAGTGCCGTCACCACCACGGCAGCCACCAGCGCCGGGGCGAGGCCCCATCCCTGCCGGCCCACCAGCAGCGCCACCGTGTAGGCGCCGACCGCCATCAGCGCCCCTTGGCCGAGCGAGATCTGCCCGCTCAGGCCGGTGAGCACCGTCAACCCGGCCAGCACCGCGAAGTAGTAGGCGCCGTCGGCCAGCTGCAGGTCCCGATAGGCACTGATGTAGGTGGAGATGAGGGCCAGGAATACAGCGAGCAGCAGGACCACCAGCAGCGCGCGCACGGCGCCGGGTCGCAGGCGGCCGAGCCGGTCCATCGTCGCGGTCATACCCGACGCTCTCTGGCCGCAGCAAACAGTCCCCCGGGCCGGACCATCAGCACCGCGACGAGGATCACCAGCGCGGCCAGCGGCACCAGCGCCGAGCCTTCGTAGCCGGAGACGTAAGACAGGGCGAGACCAAGCACGACACCGCCGATCACCGCACCCGGCGGACTGTCGAGACCTCCGAGCACGGCGGCGACAAAGCCAATGATCAGGATCGGATCGAAGTTGCTCGGCCCCAGAAACACCGAAGGCGCCACCAGCACCCCGGCCAACGAGCCGGCGGCGGCGGCCAGGGCCCAGCCGACGGTCAGCATCCGGCCAACCCGCACCCCCAGCAGCCGCGCCACCTCCGGCCCGAACGCCGCCGCGCGCATCCGCAGCCCCAGCGACGTTCCCCGGAACAGCAGCGCCAGCGCCAGAGCCAGGGCGATCACCACCAGCACGATGAAGGCGTCGTTGGGCGAGAACAGCAGGCGCGTCCCGCCGACGCTGTAGCCGCGGATCGAGAACGCGGCCGGAAACGAGCGTGGCGTGTTGCCCCAGATCATCCCTGCCAGCGCGAGCAGCACCGTGTACAGGCCGAGGGCGACGATCACCGCGTTCAGCGGCGGTCCTGTCTCCACCGGGCGGATCAGGATCCGCTCGACCAGCGCACCCAGGACCAGGCCGCTGATCAGCGCCACCGCGAACCCCAGCCAGTAGGAGCCGCTGGAGTGGATCACGTCGGAGGCGATGAAGGTGGTGAACATCAGCATCGCCCCCTGGGCGAAGTTGATGATCCGCGTCGCTCGCCAGATCAGCACCAGAGCGAGCGCCACCGCCGCGTACACCGCGCCGGTGGAGATGCCGTTGAGAGTCAGGTCGACGAACTTGGTCACGTTCAGAAGCCGAGGTAGGCGTGGCGCAGAGCGTCGTCGCCGACCAGCTGGGCGGGGGGGCGAGCGGCGACTACCCGGCCGAGGTTGAGGACAACGCCGTGGTCGGCGATCGACAGCGCGCTGCGGGCGTTCTGCTCCACCAGCAGCACGGCCAGCTGCTGCGCATCGCAGAGCTCGCGCACCAGCCCCATCAGCTGCGCTGAGATCAGCGGCGCCAGCCCCAGCGAGGGCTCGTCGAGCAGCAGCACGCGGGGGCGGGCCATCAGCGCGCGACCGATCGAGAGCATCTGCCGCTCGCCCCCCGACAACGATGCGGCCGGCTGCTGGCGACGTTCGCCCAGGCGCGGGAACAGCTCGTAGACCTCGCCCACCGCCACTGCGTCCCGACCCCGCCACAGCCCGCCCAGACGCAGGTTCTCCAGTACCGTCAGCTCGCCGATCACGCCACGCCCTTCAGGCACGTGCGATATCCCGCGGCGGACGATCTGCTCGACCGAGTATCGCTGCAGCAAATCGCCGTCGAGCTCGATCCTCCCCGCGCGGGGGCGACACAGGCCGCTGATCGTCCGCAGCAGCGTGGTCTTGCCAGCACCGTTGGCCCCCAGCACCGCGGTCACAGTCCCCGGCTGGACCTCGAGGCTGACCTCCTCGAGTGCGCGGATGGCGCCGTAGTGGGTGGTCAGGCCATCAATCGCCAGCATCACCGGCTCCGATCACCGCCACCGGCTCCACGCCGCTGGCGTCGCGGCCCAGGTAGGCGTCGAGGACCTGGGGATCGCGCTGAACCTCCGCTGGGGCACCGGTGGCGACCACCGAACCGAAGTCGAGGACGACGACGCGATCGCAAACCGACATGACCAGGTCCATGTGGTGCTCGACCAGCATCACCGTCATCGAGCCGCGCAGCTCGCCGATCAGCTCGCGGAGCTCGTCGAGGCCATCGGCGCCGAGGCCGCCCGCCGGCTCGTCGAGCAGCAGCAGCTCCGGCTCGGCCGCCAGTGCCCGCGCCAGCGCTACCTTCTTCTGAATCGCGAACGGCAGCGTGCCCGGCAGCCGCTCGGCGACCTCGGCGCAGCCCAGCCGCGCCAGCACTGCCTGCGCCCGCTGTGCCAGAGCACGCTCGTCGCGGTCGGACCGGGGGGACCCGAGCAGGTCTCCGAGCAGCGACGCGCGGCGGAACCGCTGCGCGCCCACCATCACGTTCTCCAGCGCGGTCAGCCGCTCGAACAGGCCGACCCCCTGAAGCGTGCGCGCAATCCCCAGCCCGTTCAGCCGGTGGGGCTGAACGCCGGCGAGCGGCCGGTCTCGCCACGACAGCGTGCCCGAGCGCGGCGTGACGAAACCACAGATGACGTTGAACAGGGTCGTCTTACCGGCCCCGTTGGGACCGATGATGCCCAGCACCTCCCCGTGGTCGGCCTCCAGCGAGACACCATCGAGGGCGGTGATGCCGCCGAAGGTGACCGTGACCTCGCGCGCGCTCAGCACCGGCCGGGCCCGCGTCCGCCCATCGAGCGGCAGTGCTTCGGTACGCTCCCTCTCACTCGTCTCAAATGCTAAGGGTTTTGTGGAGCAGAGTCGAGATCCAACGGCGGTGAAGAGAGGACGGCCGGCCGGGGCCACCCCGGAAGCCGTGGTCGCCCTCGCCCGGGCGCGATATCTCGCCGGCGAGCGCGTCGACGTGACTCAACTGGCGACCCAGCTCGGGCTGGGACGGGCGACGATCTACCGTTGGTTTCATTCCCGTGAGCGGCTGCTCGGCGAGGTGATCTCCCAAGCGCTGGAGGAGCTGTTGCAGCGCACCCGCAGCGAGGTCAGCCCACGCGGGGCGCGGGGTTTGCTCGAGGTGTTCGATCGGATCAACGGGATCCTGGCTCGCTCGACCGCGCTGCGGCGGCTGCTCGAACAGGAGCGCGAGCGCGCACTGCGACTGCTGACCGCCAGTGGCGGTCCAGTCCAGCCGCGCGCGGTCGCCGCGCTCCAGCGCCTGATCGATGCCGAGGTCCGAGCCGGTCGCTATCGACCACCGGTCGACCCCGCGACCCTGGCCTACGCGCTGGTGCGTCTAGCCGAGGCGTTCCTCTACAACGACGCCGCGGCCGGGATCAGAGGCGACCACCGGCGGCTGCACGAGCTGAACGCGACGCTGCTCGGGGTCCCGGCGGAGACAGAACCCAACCACGTCGTGCGACCACCGCCGGTCAACCTCGTGCTTCGCCCCCTGCGCATCGGCGACGAGGACGAGCTGCTGCGCATCCATCGTCGGCCTGAGATCGTGCGTTGGTGGGACGAGCCCGCCGATGGGTTCCCGTGGGACGAGCCGGGATCCACTCGCCTCACCATCGAGGTCGATCGCGTGATCGCTGGCCTGATCCAGTTCTGGGAGGAGTCCGAGCCCAAGTACCGCCACGCCGGCATCGACATGTTCCTCGATCCCTCGTTGCACGGGCGGGGCATCGGCAGCGAGGCGGTGCGCCGAGTGGTCCACCACCTGCTCGAGCAGCGCCGCCACCACCGGATCACAATCGACCCCGCCAGCGACAACATCGCCGCGATCCGCGCCTATGCCAAGGCCGGCTTCACGCCGGTGGGGGTGATGCGGCGCTCCGAGCGCGACGCCGACGGCGGCGGCTGGCACGACAGCCTGCTGATGGAGCTGGTCGCCTTCCCGGCCGGCGGTTCGCAGGAGCGGGAGAAATCCCGCCGAACCTGTCTGCGATGAGCACCACCCGGCTCGAGGCCTTCTCCGACGGAGTGCTGGCGGTGGCGATCACGCTGCTGGTCCTCGACATCCACGTGCCCATCGTGGGGGGGCACGCGAGCCTCGCCCACAGGCTCGCCCAGCAATGGCCGACGTACGCCGCCTACGTGACCTCGTTCATCACCATCGGGATCATCTGGGTCAACCATCACGCAATGATCGGCCGGCTGCGCGAGGCCGACCACTCGATTCTGATGCTGAACCTGCTGTTGCTGCTGAGCATCGGCGTGCTCCCGTTCGCAACCTCGCTGATGGCGAGCTACCTGCGCCAGAGCAGCGGGCAGCACCTCGCCGCCGGGCTGTATGGTGGGGCGTTCCTGGTCATGGGCGTGCTGTTCAGCGTCCTCAATCGCCAGATCCTGCTGGCCCGGCCGCAGCTGATGGCATTCGAGCTCCCGGAGGCCCGGCGCCGCCAGATACTGGCTCGGTCTGTGGGGGGCGTGCTGCCCTATGTGCTCGCCACGGCGCTGGCGCCGGTGTCGGCGTATGCGACGTTGATCATCTGCGGTGTGATAGCCGGGTTCTACGCGCTGCCGTTCGCCAGCGGGAGGTAACGGGCGGTCAGTCAGGCTCGGGCGCCTGCTCCCCCGAGCTCAGCGGACTTGCCGGCGAGCGACGCGCCGATGCCACCTCCTCGCGGCTGACGTGCTGGGGGTGGTGGCAGGCCGCGAGATGGCCGCGGGCATACTCGCTCAGCTGGGGCTCGACGGTGCGGCAGATCTCGGTGGCGCGGGGGCAGCGCGTGTGGAAGCGGCAGCCCGGCGGCGGAGCGATCGGACTCGGCGGTTCACCGGTTACCAGCGGGCGGTCTCGGGCGCGGTTCTCATCGGGATCGGGCAACGGGATCGCGCTCAACAGGGCCGAGGTGTAGGGATGGATCGGCTTGGAATACAACTCCTCCGCGGGCGAGACCTCCATCAGCTTGCCCAGGTACATGACCACGATCCGGTCAGAGACGTGACGCACCACGGAGAGATCGTGAGCCACGAAGATGTAGGACAGGCCGAGGTCGTCCTGAAGCTCGTCGAGCAGGTTGATGACCTGCGCCTGGACCGAGACGTCGAGCGCCGAGACCGGCTCGTCGAGCAGAATCAGCCGGGGCTCCACCGCCAGCGCCCGGGCGATCCCGATCCGTTGCCGCTGACCGCCTGAGAATTCGTGCGGGAAGCGGTTCAGGTGCTCGGGGGCCAGCCCCACCCGCTCCAGCAGCGACCGGCTCTCCGCCTCCATCTGATCCTTCTCGACACCACGAATCCGCAGCGGCGTCTGCAGGATCTGAGCCACCCGCTTGCGCGGGTTCAGCGACGCCTGGGGATCCTGGAAGACCATCTGCATCTCGTGGCGGATCGGCTCCATCTGGCGCCGACCACCGGCGGTGATGTCGTTGCCGCGGAAACGGATTGCGCCCGAGGTCGGGTCGATCAGCCGCACGAGGGTGCGGATCAGCGTCGTCTTGCCGCAACCAGATTCGCCGACGATGCCCAGTGTCTCCCCCTCTCGTAGGGCAAAGGACACGTCGTCGACGGCGTGGACGCTGCCGACCTGACGGTCGATGAGCAAACCGGACTTGATTGGGAACAGCAGCCGGAGGTGCTCGACGTCGATCAGAGGCAGCTGCTGCTCCGGACTCATCTCGGCGTCACCGGATTCGCTCTGGCCGATCATGAGATCGACGTCTTCGCATCGGTCAGACCAATCCCGTCGCCGACCTGGCGGAGCTGGCGCTTGCGGGCGGGCTCGAGCCAACAGCGATCGAGGTGGTCAGGCGCCGGCCCCAGGCGAGCCACCAGCTCAGGTACCTCAGGGCAGCGCTCGAAGGCGTGCGGGCACCGGGGACGGAAGTGACACCCCTCCGGCGGCGAGAGCAACGACGGGGGCAGCCCGGCAATCGCCGGAAGCCGCGTCGAGCGGTCGCGATCGATCCGGGCGATCGAACCCAGCAGGCCCCACGTGTACGGGTGCTGAGGGTCGTAGAAGAGCTGGTCGAGCGTCCCCTGCTCGACCACTCGACCGGCGTACATGACCACGATGCGGTCGGCGATGTCGGCGACCACGCCGAGATCGTGGGTGACCAGGATCACCCCGGCATCGCTCTCGGTGCGCAGCTGACGCAGCTCGTCGAGGATCTGGGCCTGGATCGTCACGTCAAGCGCGGTCGTCGGCTCGTCGGCGATCAGCAGCTGCGGCGAGCAGGACAACGCCATCGCGATCATCACCCGCTGGCGCATCCCGCCGGAGAACTCGTGCGGGAACGAGCGCATGCGATCGTTGGCGCGCGGAATCCCGACGCGCTCCATCAATTCGACGGCTCGGTCGTGCGCCTGCGCCTTGGAGATCCCGCGCTCGTGGACGCGGATCTGCTCGATGATCTGATCACCGATCCGGTAGACGGGGTCCAGCGAGCTCATCGGGTCCTGGAAGACCATCGCGATTCCCGCGCCGCGGACCTGTTGCAGCTCGTCCTCGCGGGCGGTGACCAGCTCGATGCCAGCGAAGTGGGCGCTGCCCTCGAAACGTGCGTTGGGGCCGCGGGTCAGGCCCATCAGGGTCATCGCGGTCACGGACTTGCCGCTGCCGGACTCGCCGACGATCGCCACCACCTCGCCCTTGGTCACGCTGAACGAGACCCCGTCAACGGCCTTGAGTACGCCGTCCTCGGTGGTGAACGAGACACGGAGGTCGTCGACCTCCAGCAGGGGACCGCCGTCGGTAGTCACGACAGTCTGATCCGCGGGTCGAGAAAGGCGTTGGCGATGTCGTTCAGCGCGGCCAGGATGACCACGGCAAACGCGGTCAGCATCACGATGACGAGGATCGGGATGATGTCAAGGCGCTGGATCGAATCTGCGGCCAGCTGACCGACGCCGTGGAGGCTGAACACCGACTCGGTGAGGATCGCGCCGCCGCCGATCACCTGGGCCAGGTCGAGACCCCACAGCGAGAGAATCGGGATCAGGCTGTTGCGCAGGATGTGGCGGACCAGGATCTGGCGCTCCGATAGGCCCTTGGCCCGTGCGGTACGCACGTAGTCCTCGTTGATGGCGTCGAGGATCGACGACCGCAGCACCCGGGAATAGAAGCCAATGAACAGCACCGACAGCGTGAACCAGGGCAGGATCAGGTGCACGAACCACTGGACCGGGTCGGAGGTCAACTTCACGTAGCCGCCCAGCGGGAAGATGTTGGCCTTGTAGCCCAGGAAGTAGATCAGCACCGCACCGAGGAAGAAGGGTGGAAACGAGACGCCGGTCATCGCCAGCACGGTCAAGAGTCGGTCGACATAGCGGCCCGCATGGATCGCCGCGAAGGTGCCGACGACAATCGAGGCCAGCAGCCAGAAGATCCCGGCACCGAGCGCCAGCGACAGCGTTGCCGGCAGTCCGTGGCGGATCTCGTCCACCACGTTGAAGCCCTGGTCGTAGGAATAAGCCTGGCCGGTGAAGATGTTGCCCATCGTGTGGACGTATTGCGTGTAGATCGGCTTGTCGAAGCCGTACTTGTGCCGGATCTCCTGAATCTCGGCCGGGGTGGCCGAGCGGCCGGCGAGCCGCAGAGCCGGGTCTCCATTGGGGATCGCTTCGAACACCAGGAAGGTGAGCATCGAAATCACCACCAGCACCAGCGCCATGGCGATCATCCGGCGGACGATGAAGCGACCCATCAGCGGGGGATGCGAACCTTGGCCCGCGGGTCCAGCGCGTCCCGCAGGCCGTCACCGAACACGTTGATGCTGAGCACGGCCAGGACGAGCATGATTCCGGGCACGAGCACGTTGTGGAAAGCCGCCGGAATCGTGTGCACGCCATCGGAGATCATCGTTCCCCACGACGGATTCGGCGGCTGCACGCCCGCGCCGAGATAGGACAGCCCCGCCTCCAGCAGGATCGCGTTGGCCAGGATCAGCGGCACGAACACGATGATCGTCGAGGCCAGGTTGGGCAGGATCTCCGAGGCCATGATTCGCAGGTGTCCGAGTCCCTGCTGGCGGGCGGCGTCCACAAACTCACGCTCGCGCAGGGTCAGGACCTGGGCACGAACCGGCTTGGCCACATAGGGGATGTAGACGATGCCGATCACCCCCGCCGGCACCATCAACGTGTTGCCGCTGAGCGTGAACAGGCCGAAGTCGATCCCGCTGACGGCCAGGCTGACTCCGAGGGCGACGCCCAGCAGAACCGCTGGAAACGACCACAGCACGTCCAGGAAACGCGAGGTGAGCGTGTCTGCGAAGCCGCGGAAGTAGCCGGCGAACAACCCCAGGATCAGCGCCAACACCATCGTGATGAGCGTGGCCACGGCGCCGATCTCCAGCGAGTTGCGCCCGCCGTACAGCAGCCGCACGGCCACGTCCCGGCCGTTCGCATCGGCTCCGAGCAGGAACTTGGAATGCCAGGTCGGCCCGATCGGGATGCCGGTCGTGGACACCACATACTCGAGCTTGCCCCCGACCTTGATCTGGTCGGTGATGTGCTCGTCGGCCAGCCCGGTGTGAGCGACGTTGTGGGCATACACGGGCGCCAGCAGGCACAACACCACGATGAGCACGAACATCCCGCCGAAGAACAGCGCCACCCGGTTGCGCCGCAGCCGACGCCAGGCCAGGCGCCAAGGCCCGATCCCGGGCGGTACCTCCCCCGCACCGGTCGCGACCTGGGCAAGGTCGCTGGAGAACTCGGTGCCGGAAGCGGAGGTTGTGGCCATAGCTGTGGGCCGGGACAGCCTAGCCGCCCCGGCCCACCCCTGTCATCACTTCAGCTTCAGTGAGCTCCAGTCCCACCCGTACAGCGGATGGAAAATCGCCGAGCTGAGGTCGATCCGAGTCGAGGTGAACGCCGGGAACGTCTGGTACCCGAACACGCCCACGTAGGCCTTCTGGGCCACATACTGATCGAGCGCCTGCCACTGCGAAGCGATCGTGTTCAGCTGGCTCGTGGGCGTGGCACCGAGCTTCGTCGACTCGCTGTCCACATGTGGATCCCTGACCTGGCCGAAGTTCTCGTTGTTGCTCTGCTGGATCGCCGTTGACTGCAACAACAGGTAGAAGTCAATCGGGTTGGGGAAGTCCTGGTTCCAGTCGGCAAAGCCGGTCTGCGGGTTCAGCTTCAGGTTGCCGATGGTCGTGAAGTACGTCGCGTCGGCGATCACCTTCTGCGTGGCCTTGAAGCCGATCTGGTTCAGGAACTGGGTGTAGTACGCCGCCCACTGCTGGCGGGGCGTACGGGTCTCCGACCACACCGTCACCGTCGTGCCGGCCATCCCCGACTGCTGGACCAGCGCCTTGGCCTTGGCCAGGTTGCCGCCGCTGGTCGGATTGCCGTACGGGCACGAGGCCGTCGGGTGCCCGACCATTCCCGGGGGCAGGAAGAAGCACCCCGGAATCAGCGTGCCCGAGCCGAGCCGGTTCAGGGCGCTCTGGTTGAGGCCGACGACGACCGCCTCACGGGCCAGCTGACTGGAGAACGGCTTGGTCTGGGTGTTCAGGAAGAAGTAGTAGGTCGAGTTCATGACCTTCTTCGAGAACCGACTTGAAGCCTGCGACTGGATCTGGGGAAGCAGGCTGCCGGGGATCGTGTCGGCCCAGTCGAACACATCGGCGGTGTTGTTCAGCACCGACAGCGCGTTGGCGTCGACGTTGGAGTTGATCTTGACGTTGATGTTGGCGTGGCCGGCGGGAATCCCCGGGAGGCTCATCGCCGCCCAGTGCGGGTTCATGACCATCGAGTACGACGCATTGGGGACGACGTTGGAGATCATGTACGGGCCGACGCCGGGCGGCGGGTTGTTCGGCAGGTTCTTCATCGGCGTGCCCGTCGGCACCAGGCCGCTGGACGGGAACGCGAGCACGTTGTCGAACGCACCGTACGGAGCCAGCAGGCGGATCGTGATCTTGCCGGTCGCGTCGTCGGTGGTGATGCCGGAGATCGTCTTGGCCTTGCCGGCGGCATAGTCCGCCGCACCCACGATCGTGCCGCCATAGAACTGGCCAGATCCGCCCCACGGGATCTTCGACGAGCGCTCGATCGTGTACAGGAAGTCACTGGCCTTGACCGGCTGGCCGTTGGAGTACACGAGCCCCTTGCGCAGGATCGCCGTGTAGGTCTTGCCGTCCTTGGAGATGGTCGGCAGGGCCGTCGCCACTCCGGGGATGACCTGTCCACCGGCGGTGCCGTTCTGACGGGCGTAGGTGGTCAGCCCGGTGTAGGCCAGCCAGTCCGCCTCGGCGGCCTGGGTGGTGTAGCCCATGCCCGGATCGAGCGAGTCCGGCGCCGTTCCCAACACCACGTTTATCGCCCCCGACGAGCTGCCGGTCGCAGCCGAGCTCGACTTCGAGCCCGAGCTAGAACTCGACGACGAGCTCGAGCTCCCGCAGGCGCCCAGCGCCAGTGCCGACGCAAGGGCGATAAAGCCGGTCGTTACCGACCGCATGTGTCTCCTCAACACCACTCCTCCTCCTAAGGCCGTTTGCCTGTCAACAGCCAAAATGTATTGCTCCGCGGGCTCGAAAGCGAGCGCTGACTGGCGCCAGCACGTGTCCCTAATCAACCGACAACACGCTCGCTTTGGGCGATGACCCCGCGTTCAGCGCATGGCCGGCTTTGGCTGCTTGGCGGCGAGCACCGCGACTCTCGGCTCCGACAGCGGTTTATACCCCTCGTGCCGTCACTTCTGCGCATGGCCGGTGTCAGCTTTGGTGAGATGAGGCGAATGACCAGGCTCCTGACAGGGTGCGCGATTGCTCTTGCGCTGGCAGCGGCGGTTGCGCCCGCTGCATCAGCGTTGACCAACACCAACAACACACCGTTTCCGAGCAGCCAGGTGCTCACGGGCGCGGTGTGGACGAGCAGCCGCCACAGCCCGCCCAAGAACCAGTTCGGGGACATCCTCCCGACTCCCTGGGCCGATGACAACAACCTCTACGTGCTGATGGACGACGGTGGAACCAGCGCTCCGTCGAACGGAGCTTTGTGGCGAAACTCGTTCGCGCAGATCACGGGCTCGCCCACGAAGCTGAGCTTCCAGCGCGTAGGCGTCTCGCCCCCGCCGGCGACCTGGAGCCAGATTCGCGCCAACCGAACGCTGTGGAGCGGTCCCCTGGGGCACTTCTACTCGACGGGCTTCGCCGTGGTCAACCACGTGTTCTATGCGACTCAGGTGGCTGACTGGAACTGGAACGCCAACCAGCCGTTTAAGGGCCTGGCCGGGATCGCGTACTCCACCGATCATGGGAGCCACTGGAGCTTCCCGCGCAAGCCGTTTCCCGGCCCCACCGGGAACCTCAACTGGGTGCAGTGGGGCCGCGCCCTCCAAGCTCCGGACGGCTACGTGTATGCGATCAGCACCGAGCGTGAGTTCAACGCTTCCAGGCTGATCCTGGGTCGCAGCCGTCCCGACATCGCCGACATGACCGATCCCTCCCACTGGCAGTGGGCCTCGGGACCGGCGGTGACTCCGGGGGCCGAGCCGACCTGGTCGAGCTCGATCTCGCAGGCAACGCCGATCCTCCAGTGGAGCAACCACCTCACCTACCCGCGGATGACCTATGACCCTGGGCTGCATCGTTATCTGCTCACCTTCACCTACTCCTACGGGAGCAGCCCACCGGCGATCTGGCGCGGCGGATCGGAGCTCGAGATCTTGGAGGGACCACACCCGTGGGGTCCGTTCTCGTTCGTCTCGCGCGGTGATTACTTTGGCCCCTCCAATGGCTACGATCCGGCGTTTCCGGTCAAGTGGATCAGCTCCGACGGCCTCAATATGTGGATGATCTGGGCGGCGAACTTCGACGGCTGCAACAGCGGCCTGAACTGCGCCGGCGCCTACGGCTTCAACTACCAGCACCTGCAGCTGAAGCTGTCCGGTGACGGCGCCGCCCCGATTCGCAGCGCTCGAGAGGCGACAGCGGGTAAGCCCCAGCCGCCAGTGGCGTGGCGAGGATTGCCGGCCACCCCGCCGGCGCACCAGCTTCCCCGGCTGATCGGCGCCCCCAAGCCATAGCCGCGGCCGCCCGGCATCGGCGCACTACAGCCATAGTCGCGGCAGCCGCCACTACAGCTATGGCCGCGGCTGCCGGCCCCTGGGCGTGCGCGGCCATAGCCGCAGCTCCCGGTTAGCCCGATCCGGGCTGCTAGGGGACGGGGCCGCGTAGGCCCTCCAGCAGGCGTCGCACCGTCTGTCCCATCTCAGCCCGCGCGGCCACCGGGTCGTCGGCACGAGCGACGACCATCGCGGCTTCGTCCAGGGCGCCAGTGAGCACGTGAGCGACGGCAGCAGCCGGCGCAGGCAGCAGGCGTCCGGCGTCGATCGCTCGCTGCAGTGTCGTCTCCAGCAGCCCGAGGCCGTAGTCGGCGTCGATCGCTCGCCAGAGGTCCCATCCGAGCACCGACGGCCCGTCGACGAGCAGAATTCGCTGAACCTCCGCCGTCGCGCAGGCATCAAGAAACGCCTCCGAGCCGCGCACGAGCGCCTCCCACGGATCGTCGGCCGCGTTCGCCGCCCCGGCGACCTGGGCCACCGTCTCCGCGCTGATCTGTACCAGTGCGGCACGGAACAGCTCCTCCTTGCCGCCACGAAAATGGTGGTAGAGCGCGCCGCGGGTGACCCCGGCGCGCTGCACGATCTCCTCGGTCCCGACGGCGGCGTACCCGCGAGCGGCGAACAACTCCCGCGCGGCGCCGATCAGCGCCGCCGTTGTGGCCTCACGCTGGCCTGCCTTGGTACGGGGTCGCTCGGTGGGGCTGGCTTGGCCCGAGTGGGGTTGCTCAGAGGGCGAGCGGGGTTGTTCAGGTTGCTCAGGTCCCGAGTGGGGTTGTTCAGAGCTCGAAGAAGGTTGCGCAGAACCAAGACGGGGTTGATCGGACCACGAGTTCGGTTGCTCCGACCCGCCGGCGCGCGGGGTCGATCCGCTGGGTCCAGGCGGCACGCCGGCTCCCTGGGTACTGCCCTCCGGTTTTGACATGCGTACTGCTTGTATGTAAAATCCATGCACGCTGTATGTATCAAGCTACCGCGGCCTGCGGTTCACCCGAACCAGGAGTTTGACGATGCTCGCCCACCTGTTCAGCTTTGCCACCACATCCCTGGCCGACGCCGGTCAATCCGGGTTGCGCTCGCTGGCGATCGGGATCGGCGGCGGCCTCGGCGCCGTCGGCGCCGCGATCGGCATCGGCATCATCTTCGGCAAGGTGATCGAGGCCGTGACCCGCCAGCCGCAGCTGCGCGAGGAGATCACGAGCATCCAGTGGCTCGGCTTCGCCCTGACCGAAGCCTGCTTCTTCTACGGCCTGGTCGCCGGGCTGATCGCCTACGTCCTGTGAACGACCGCCCAGGCCCCGGGGTGTGAGGCGGCCGTCCCGGGACCAGATCCGCCTACGCTCGCTGGTGAAACACCGACTCCACGTTCGTGCCCTCGGGGTCGAGCACATAGGCGGCGTAGTAGCCAGGGTGGCACTGCGTTCGCTCGCCTGGCAGGCCGTTGCTGCGATACCCGGCAGCCGTCGCCGCTCGGTGGAAGTCCTCCACGGTCGCCCGGTCGAGGGCAGGAAAGGCCATGTGGAGGTGCTCGGTGACAGGTCTGCCGTCCTGGACCAGCGAGAAGGTGGCCCAGGCGCCACGGAACTGGCGCCCGCCAGCCCAGCGGCGACCCTCACGCAGCCCGGTGTGACGGGCGATCACGGAGTAGAAAGCCTCTGCCGCCTCGAGGTCGCGCACGCGGATCCACAGGTGGTCGATGTGCCCGCCGCGCCGGGCGTCACCGTGGTGGACGGCCTCGGCGCTGTTGCCGTCGGGATCGAGCAGGAAAGCGCCGTAGTAGTCCGGCTTGTACTGCGGCCGCTCCGCGGGGGGGCCGTCGCTCTGGTAACCAGCGTCCATGCCGGCCCGCCAGAACGCGTCGACCTGCGGGCGGGAAGCCGCGACGAATGCGACGTGCAGGTGCCGAGTCGCCCGATGGTCCGCGTCTGCGGCCAGGATCGAGAAGTCATCCCACTCGATCGCCTCGGGGCTGACGCGGCTGGGATCGATTCCCAGAGCGCTCAGAACCGTGCGGTAGAAGCGCTCTGAAGCGGAGGGGTTCTGCGACCGGATCGAGACGTGGTCGAACATCACCGTGACCGTATCGGCGGGACCCGCGGGATCGACTAGCGACCCCGCGGGGCACCCATGGCGCTGGCCTGCCGCCGTCTGCCGCTACCGCTACTGCTTGGCCGAGCCCGGCTCGGCCATGCTGCGATGCATTTCAGCCTTGACGCTGTCGGGCATCAGTCGGCTGCCCTGACCCTGCAGCTTGGTCTTCAGCGAGGCTGATACCACCCGCTCGTCGCCGGCCATCAAAGCCTCAAAACCGTCGTGGGCGACGTCCGCCGGATCGTCCTTGTCGCCGGCGCCGACCTTGGTATCCATCATGTCCGCACTTTCGAAGAACTCGGTATCGGTAGGTCCGGGCATCAGCGATGTGACGGTTACGTTGGTGTCCTTGAGCTCGTTGCGCAACGCAAGGGCGAACGACTGCACAAACGACTTCGAGGCGTTGTAGACGGCCTGGAAGGATCCTGGCATCGCGGAAGCGATCGAGGAGGTGAAGAGAATCCGTCCCCCGTTACGAGCGACCATGTCAGCGGCCACGAGCTTGGCCAAGTGCACGGTCGAGCGCACGTTGACATCGATGATCTCCAGCTCGTCGGCCAGAGCGGTTTCGGTGGCGAACGCTCCCCCCTCGCCGCGCCCGGCGTTGAGCGCCGCCGCCGCCAGCGGCCGCTGGGACGCCTGGACCCTTCGCCACAGGTCCTCCACTCCATCGCTGGAGGCGAGATCGACCTGGACCTTCTCGACCGACGCTCCCAGCGCCTCGAGCTCCAAACTGGTCTCGGCGAGATCGCGGCGCGCCGTGATGATCAGATCGAAGTCGTTTTCGGCGAACTGCTTGGCTAGCTCCCGGCCGATACCGCTCGATGCGCCGGTCACCAGCGCCACAGGCTTGGATGAGTTCATCTTGGCTGTCCTTTCCGAGGTGGATTTGATCGCAGGTTCTGTGCTGTGCCGGCAGCGGGCAAACCCTCCGCGGTGGCGGGACCACCTGTCGGGGGCTTGCCACCAGTGGTCACGGGTTGAAGACGACCTTGAATGCTCCGTCCTCCTTCTTCTGGAAGATCTCGTAGGCGTGGGGGGCGTCCTCGAGAGGGAGGTGATGGGTGGCGAACTGCTCCACCCCCAGCGGGTCGCCGTCTCCGCTCACTAGGGGCAGCAGATCGTCCAGCCACCGCCTGACGTTCGCTTGACCCATGCGCAGGTTGATCTGCTTGTCGAACATCTGGATCAGCGGCATTGGGCTGGCCGCGCCGCCGTAGACGCCTGACAGAGAGATGGTTCCTCCCCGCTGGACCAGCTCGATCGCCATGTGCAGGGCGCTCAACCGATCCGCGCCCACGGTCTCGGCGGCCTTCTGCGCCAGCGCGTCTGGCAATAGCCCCGCCATCCGCTGGGCGAGCTTGCCGATCGGAGATCCGTGCGCTTCCATCCCCACCGCGTCGATGACCGAGTCCGGGCCGCGGCCGCCAGTCTGTTCGCGCACCACCGAGGGCAGATCGTCGTGCTCCTCGAGGTTTATGGCCTGAACGCCATGAGCACGTGCTCGCTCAAGCCGTTCCGGCACGAGGTCGACCGCGATCACGTGCTCACAGCCACGATGCTGGGCGATCCGGCATGTCATCTCGCCGATCGGACCGAGGCCCATGACGAGAACGCTGCCGCCGGCGGGAATATCCGCATATTCGACCGCCTGCCACGCCGTTGGGAGCACGTCGGAGAGGAACACGAAACGATCGTCGGGCGCGCCGTCCGACACTTTGATCGGCCCATAGTGCGCCTGCGGGACGCGCAGATACTCCGCCTGGCCTCCGGGGACCTGGCCGTAAAGCTTGGTGTAACCGAGCAGGCTGGCGCCAGTGCCGTACTCGTGAACCTGGGTCGTCTCGCACTGAGACATCAGCCCCTTCTCACACATGAAGCAGTGGCCGCAGGACACATTGAAGGGGATCACCACCCGGTCACCCGGCTTGATCTGGGTGACCTCAGCACCGACCTCCTCGACCACCCCCATGGGCTCGTGACCGAGAATGTCGCCGGGGGCCAAGAATGGACCCAGCACCTCATACAGATGGAGGTCAGACCCACACAGCCCGGTCGTGGTTACGCGGATGATCGCGTCAGTGGGCTGTTCGATCGTGGGGTCGGGCACGTTGTCCACACGAACGTCGTGGGTGCCGTGCCAGGCGAGCGCTTTCATCGGTGGGTCTCCTTGTACGTTGCTCTCTGAAGAGATTGACCAGCGGCGGCTAATCGGCTCCGGGCTGACCGGACAGGCTTCCGCGGCAGCGGGACCGACGAGGTAACGGGTCTGGTACTACCCGCGCTCGCCCAAGATATGACCGATCCCTCACGGTTTCTTCTTGCGACACATTGACCGCCGTTGGCGACATGGGCGTGGCCTGGAAATCACTCCTAGATTCCTTGGCCGCGGGAGCGGGTATGCGATCTCGATGATCGCCTCAGATCCATCCAACGGGCGGGTTCCGGCCAACTCCACCATCGCCCGGGTGACGTTGCGGCCGATCGGGTCCCCGCTGCCTCTGGGGGCATTTGCGCTCGTGCCCGCGGGGCTGCTCGTCGCCGGCCTTCAGCTCGGCTGGTTCCCAGCCGCCGACGGCAAGACGGTGGCGTATCTGCTGCTCGGGTTCGCGGTCCCGCTCCAGTTCGTCTCCAGCCTGTTCGCGTTTCTCGGTCGTGACTCGCTGGTCGCGACCGGCTTTGGGATCTTCACCGGCACGTGGCTGGGGTTCGCTCTCACCGAGCTCACCAGTCCCCCGGGGAAGACCAGCCCTGTCCTCGGCGTCTTCTTCCTGGCCATCGGAGCGATCTTCGTGATGCTGGTCGGCGGCGGCATCCTCGGGGGCAAGGTCGCCGCCGGCGCGGTCATCCTGACCGGATCAGCGCGGTTCATCCTCTCCGGCCTGTATGAGCTCACCGCCTCCACCGGCGTCGAGCATGCGGCCGGAATCATCGGGTTGGTGTTCGTCGCGGTGGCCGCCTATGTGGGGCTGGCCACGCTACTGGAGGACAACGCTCGCCGCTCGATATTGCCGATCGGTCGCCGCGGTCTCGCCCAGACGGCGCTGAGCGAGGGTCTGGCAAAACAACTCAATGAGCTCGAGCACGAGGCCGGCGTCCGCGAGCAGCTGTGAGCGTGGTCGCCAGAGCCACAGAGGCATCGGCGAGCCCGTGAGGACCAGTAGGATCGGTCGGTGCGCCGGTACTTGCTTGCTGAGACGGTGCTGGTCGTGCTGTTGCTGCCGGTCGCGTCCAGCAGCGCCGCCGTGTCGATCACCCGACGCCAGATCGTCGTCAGCGCGCGGGGTGCGGCGGCAATCATCGACCGCGATCCGTTCCGGCTGCGGATCGTCGCCAGCTCCGGCGCGGCGGTGCTGTCAGAGACGGCTGAGCCCGGAGTCGGGCCCAGCAGTCTCCCACCGACGGTGGATCCGGCGCCGCCGGGGACCGACGCGCAGAAGAGCGGCCAGCTGTATGCCCCGTTGTCGTTTCTCGTGGGCAAGGTGTCGATCAGCCAGTACAGCGGGGGGGTTTGGGGCGGCAATCTGATGAGCGGGGTCCGCTCCGGAGTTCAGTACTCAGCGCAAAGAGTGATCTCGGCAGGCAGGATCGGCGCCGGTGCGCGTCTCACGGTGTCAACCGACGACCCCTCGGGGCGAACGTTAGGGGTTGAGGTCACGCCTGCGGGGAGTGGATTGATGAAGGTGTCGGTGGCGCCGCATCCCGCGGCCGGTGTAGCGATGATGAGCGACTCATTCGCTTCCTCCCGCAACGAGGCGTTCTACGGCTTTGGTGGACGCCACAACGCGGTCAACCAGCACGGGCTGGCGCTGTCCAGCTTCGTCGATGAGGAGAATCTTCCCGGTCTCGGGACCGCGGGGACACCTGCAGCGGTCCTGTACCCCAATGGGCCGCCCGCCGCTTACTACCCGCAGGCACAGTTCATCTCCTCGCGGGGGTATGGCTTCCTCCTGGCTCAGCCGCAACTCGCCTGGTTCAGGCTGGACTCCGATTGGCCGACCGCCTGGAGCGTCGCGGCGGCGGCGTCGTCGCTGACCTACGTAATCGCGCCCGGCACGTCGAGGCAGGCAATTGGGGCGCTGAGCGCACGCACCGGCCGCCAGCCAGCGCCGCCGCCGTGGGCGCTCGGCCCGATGCTCGACCGGTTGGTCAAGAACTTCGGCCAGACGCCCTCGGACTATGGGTCCAACCTCAACCAGGACATCGCCAACATCGATCGTTACCACCTGCCGCTGACGGCGTACCGGATCGAGGGCTGGGGGTTCGCCAATGCCGCCAACGAGGGCCTCGCGCTGCATACGTTCGTGAACTTCGTGACTCAGTCGAAGATCATCGCCGAGCTGCGCGCTCGACGCATCCATGCGCTCGCCTACCTGCGGCCATGGATCACACCCGGCTCCGCGCCCGACCGCGACGGCCTGACCGCGCGCACGGTCAATGGTCAGAACTACGTGACGACCAGCACCACCGGTCAGCCGATCGCGTTGCTCGACTTCACCAATCCCGCCGCGGTGCGGTTCTGGAAGCGTGAGGTGGCCAAGGTGCTGAACCTCGGCTTCGACGGGTTCATGGCTGACTTTGGCGAGGAGGTGCTGGATGACATGCACTTCGCCGACGGGCAAACCGGGGAGACGATGCACAACCGCTACCCGCTCCTGTACATGCAGGCAACACGGGAGGCGGTCGACGCTTACGAGCGTTCGCATCCGGCCCGGAGGATTTGGTTCTTCAATCGCGCCGGGTACTCAGGCACCCCTGGCTCTGCCGCCTACGAGGGTGGGAACTTCCCCGGCGACGAGGCCACCAACTGGACTCAGGCCTCCGGTCTCGCCGCGCAGACCCCGGACATGCTGGGCCGGGCGATCGGCGGCGCGTACGGATACGGCACTGACATCGGCGGCTACTACGACTACACCACGCCGCCGACGACCAAGCAGCTGTTCCTGCGCTGGGCGGAGTGGGCCGCCCTCACCCCGATCTTCCGCCTGCACGGATCCGGGCGCGCCGGCACTCATACGCCCTGGTCCTACGACCAGCAAACCGTCAACGTGTATCGCTCACTCTCCCTGCTGCACGAGCGGGCAGAGCCGTTGATTCTGCGACTGTGGCGGCAGGCCGATCGGACTGGAATTCCGCCGACGAGGCCGTTGTGGCTCGAGTTCCCTGGCGATCTTCGGGCAGCAGCCCAGCAGCAGGAGTGGACGCTCGGCGACGACGTGCTGGTGGCGCCGGCGGTGACCGAAGGCACAACGAGCCGCAGCGTGTACTTCCCCGCCGGCTGCTGGCGAGACCCCCAGACCCAGCTGATCGAGCGTGGACCCGGCTACGCGATCGTGAGCGCACCGCTCACCCGCCTGCCGTACTTCTTTCGCTGCGGCAGGAAACCATTTCCTTCGCCCGCCTGAGGCCGCCGTGTAGATCGTGGCGGCGCAACGGCAGGAACAATGCCGAGCTTCCTGGGCGGAGACCCAAGCGCGCACCGAATCCTCCGCGCGTGGTTTGGAACAAACGCCGGCGGGGAGCACCGTCTCGGCTTTATGGCTCACAACGAGATTTCCGTTCAGGCTTCGATGCGGCAAGTGTTCGCGCTGCTCAGCGACCCGCGCACGTTCGGACACTGGGTTGTCGGAGCCCGCGCGATCCTCGCCGCCGATAGCGCCTGGCCTTCGCCGGGAACGGCGTTCGACCATCAGGTGGGCCTCGGCCCGCTCTCGCTCAGCGATCACACGAGCGTCGTCTCGGTGCGCGCCCCGAGGGAGATCGACCTCCAAGCTCGACTCTCACCGCTTCCGCCGGCGCGGGTGAAGCTGCGCTTGCGTCCGGAACCGGAGGGAACCCGGGTGACGATGATCGAGGCGCCGGCAAACCCCTTGCTGTCGCTGCTGCTAGGCCCACTTGGACATTGGCTGCTGAGCCTTCGCAATGCCGAGTCCCTGCGGCGGCTGAAGCTGCTGGCCGAGAGGGACGAACCGCTGCCCGCGGGTCAGCTGCCCGAGCGGCGCCCTGGTCACGATGGCTGACGCGGCACAGACGCGCTGTCCCCGGCGACGACTGTGACCGGGATTTCGTCAAGGGCTTCGGCGACGATGCGCTGGAGCTCTTTGGTCACGCGATCGAGCGGCCTGGTGGAGCTCGCCGCACGCGAGAGGATGACTGCGCCTTCGACAGCGGCGATGAGCAGGGTGGCAAGCGAGCGAGCACGACGCGGGGAGATGCCGCGCCTTCCGAACGCGTCGGCGAGCACGTTCTCCCATTTGATGAAGGCTTCGGCGGCGGCGGCGCGGGCCGAGGGCTCGCGGTCGCCCTCGAGGGTGGCGGCGACGATGACGCAGCCCGCCTCGAAGTCGCTGCGCTTGAGGATCCCGGTCCACCAACGACGATAGGCGTCGATGGCGGCGGCGGGATTGGCTTCGGCCAGAGCGACGACGGTGCCGGCGAGGATGAACTCCCCGGCCCAGCGCGTGGCCTCTTCGGCGAGCTGTCGCTTGCCGCCGGTGAAATGGTGGTAGATCGAGCCGCGCGGAGCGCCGCTGTGCGCGAGGACATCAGAGAAGGACGTGCCATAGATGCCTCGCTCCCGGAACAGCAGGGCGGCGCTCTCGATCATCCTCTGGCGGGCATCTGACGTGCGCGGCATCAAGCGTGAGAGCGTACTATGACGCACGGCATAGTCAACCGTCCAGATCTCGTAGTATGACGTCCGTCATATTACCGGTCCGAAAGGCGCCCATGTCGAACCCTGAGCAATCCGTCACCGTTGAGCGCGAGGCCCACGTCCTGCTGATCGGCCTCAACCGCGCGCACAAGCGCAATGCCTTCACATTGGAGATGCTGGCCGACCTCTCCCGCGCCTACGCACTGCTCGAAGACGACGAGAGTCTGCGAGCCGGCGTCCTGTTCGCGCACGGTGAGCATTTCACCGGCGGCCTCGACCTCGTTGACGTGGGACCGTCCATGGCGGCCGGCCAAAGCCCCTTCCCCGAAGGCGGGCGCGATCCTTGGCGCCTGGACGGAACCTGGACCAAGCCGATCGTCGCCGCCGCTCAGGGCTGGGTCATGACGCTCGGGATCGAACTGCTGCTAGCCGCCGATGTTCGCATCGCAGCCGGCGATGTCCGCTTTGCGCAGATCGAAGTCAACCGGGGCATCTACCCATTCGGCGGCGCCACGGTTCGCTTCCCCCAGGTCGCCGGCTGGGGGAACGCCATGCGCTGGATTCTCACCGGCGACGAGTTCGATGCCGCCGAGGCGCAGCGCCTCGGGCTCATCCAGGAAATCGTTCCTGACGCGAACACAGCCATCGAACGAGCAAAGACCATCGCCCGCACGATCGCCGAGGACGCCGCGCCGCTCGGCGTTCGCACGCTCCTCGCCTCCGCGCACCGAGCACGCCTCGAAGGCGACCAAGCCGCGTTCGACCACCTGACCTCAGACGTCGTCAAGCTCTTCAATAGCGCCGACGGAGCCGAGGGGATGAACTCATTTGTAGAGCGGCGCAAGGCCAACTTCACCGGACGCTGACGGCGGCAAGCCAGCACTGGCTCATCACCGCTGCGGTGGGACAGCGACCATCAGCAGCACGAGCAGAACCATCCTCAGAGCTACGTGTGGCTTGGCAGACTTGACCGATCCGTGACCGCAGAGCGAACAAGGGATGACCAATGTCGCAGACGACCTCAGCCGTCGATGGGCTGTGGCTCGACACGTCGCCGAGCACCCACTATCCGAGCCCGGCGGGGAGTGTTGACGTTGACGTAGCGGTGATCGGCGGTGGAATCGCTGGTCTGACCACAGCCTTGCTTTTGGCGCGCGACGGCGCGCGTGTGGCCGTCCTCGAGGCAGGTCGGATCGGCACGGGGGTTACGGGCTGCACCACCGCCAAGGTCACCGCGCTGCAGGCGACGGTGTACACGACCATCAGCGCCCGCAGGGGCGCGGAGGCGGGAGCCGCCTACGCGCAGGCAAGCTTGGCTGGGGTTCAGCAGCTGGCTGAGGTCGTGGCCGAGGAGGCGATCGACTGCCAGCTGGAGCGTCGCCACGCCTACACCTACGCCGCCGATGAATCGGAGCGCGCTTCGGTTGAGCGCGAGCACGAAGCCGCGGGCAACGCCGGCCTCAGCGTGGAGCTGGGCGACTTTCCCGATCTGCCCTACCCAGCGGAGGGGGCCGTGCGCCTGCGCAATCAGCTGCAGTTTCACCCCGTCCGCTACGTCCAAGGGGTCGCCGCCGCGCTGCAGCGCGCAGGTGGCGAGGTCTTTGAATATGTGCGCGCGCTCGGGGTGAGCGAAGGATCACCCTGCCGAATAACGACCACCGCCGGAGAGGTGCGCGCCGAGCAGGTGGTGGTGGCCACTCACTACCCGTTCCTCGACCGCGGGCTGTATTTCGCGATGCTCAAGCCGCAGCGCTCGTACTGCGTAGCGGCCAGGCTGGCCAGCGGCTCACCCTCCCAAGCTATGTCAATCAGCGCCGGCAGCAACACTCGCTCGCTGCGGGCCTACGGAAAGCTGCTGATCGTCGGTGGCGAGGGCCACCCGACAGGTTCGGGTAAGGCGATACCGGAGCGCTACGGTCGCCTGGAGGCCTTCGCGCGCGAGCACTGGGACGTAGCCGAGATCACTCACCGGTGGTCGGCACACGACCCGATCGCTTACGACCATCTGCCGATGATCGGCCCATACCGTCCCGGGTCCTCACGGCTCTGGGTGGCCACGGGCTTCATGAAATGGGGCATGACCACGGCAACGTTCGCTGCCATGATCCTCGCCGATCGACTTGCCGGCCGGGGAAATCCGTGGGCGGCTACCTTCTCGCCGCAACGCTCCTCGCTGACCTCAGTGCACGAGATCGCCCAGCTCGGTGCCAAGTTCCTCACCGACCTCACGCTCGATCGTGTGCGCCCTCCGCAGGCGTGGTCAGCTCGAGGGATCGAGCCGGGCGAGGCGCGAGTCCTGCGCGACGGGGTCGGCAAGAAGGGTGTCTACTGCGACGAGGACGGGACCCTGTATGCGGTCTCGCTCGGCTGCACCCACCTGGGCTGTGTGCTGCGCTTCAACGGCGCCGAGCGCTCCTGGGACTGCCCCTGCCATGGCTCGCGCTTCGCCGTCGACGGCTCAGTCCTCGAGGGGCCAGCGGTCAAGCCACTCGAGCACCGCGATCCATGAGCACGGCAGCGGCGCTGTTGCTCGTGAACGCGCTCCGGGCACGAGACCAGAGCGCATCTCGGGGCGCATCCCGGCATGATCCACCGTCATGAACGATGCGATGAGGGCAGAGGCAGTCCGCATCCCGGGTCACGCCGGCGATGAGATCGAGGCGTACCTCGCTCGTCCCGCCAACGAGGGCACGCGCGGCGGCGTCATCGTCATCCATCACATGCCGGGTTATGACCGAGCCACAAAGGAGATCGTGCGCAGGTTCGCTGAGCTGGGCTACGACGCGATCTGCCCTAACCTCTACTGGCGAGAGGCGCCCGGGGCGATGCCCGACGATGCCGCGGCGACCGCACGCGCGCGGGGTGGCGTCCCTGATGAGCGGCTGGTCGGCGATGTCAGGGGAGCCGCCGACTACCTCCGTTCGCTGCCAACCGCAAACGGCAAGGTCGGGGTGATCGGCTACTGCTCAGGCGGACGCCAATCGGTCATGGCGGCGTGCAATCTTGACCTCGACGCTGCTGTCGACTGCTACGGCGCGTTCGTGGTTGGCTCGCCGCCGGAGGGCTTTCCGCTCCAGGTCTCAAACCTCGTCGACCAGCTTCCCAACCTGAGCGCGCCACTGCTGGGCCTGTTCGGCAACGAGGACTCCCACCCCAGCCCCGAGCAGGTGGACGAGCTCGACCAGATCCTGAACGACCTCGGTAAGCGCCACGAGTTTCACCGTTACGACGACGCCGGCCACGGGTTCTTCGCCAGCAACCGGCCTTCCTATCGCGTCGGTGCCGCCAACGACGGATGGGAGCGCATCGCTACGTTCTACGAGAAGCACCTTGGAGGTTGACCGTGTGCACCTACGCGACCGTGAAGACAACGCTTGAGGGCAGCGCCAAGGGGCCCGACAGCAGCTGGTTCCAGGTGACCGACGGGACCGTCTACTTCGACCATCCCGTCCATGCTATGGCCGAGCACACGCTGAATATTGACCTCGCCAACCCGGCCAAGGGACCCGGAGCCCGTGTAGCCGTGGAGCTCACCGCCGCTTCGGCGAGAGAGCTTGTCGCCGCGATTCACGAGGCGCTTCGCTCGGCACCTCCAGAGCTGACGAGCTGAATCCGCAGATCATGGCCTGGCCTCGAGCACGAGGTTGAACGGGGTCTCGGTTGCGCGCCGAAAGCGCGTGAAGCCGCCGTCGGTGACGACGTCGCGCAGCCTGGCTTCGCCGGCCTGGGCGCCGAGCGCGAGCCCGACCTCTTGGTCGCGCGAGGCGGGGGTGCAGACCAGCGTGGAAGCGCCGTAGAACACGCGGCCGACTGGGTTGAGGTTGTCCTCGAGCCGATCGCCCGCGTACGGCTCGACGATCATCCACGTTCCGTCCGGCTGGAGCGTGTCGAGTACGTGTCTGGACGCGCCGATGGGGTCGCCCATGTCGTGCAGGCAGTCGAACATCGTCACGAGGTCATAGCCGTCTCTTGGATACTCCTTGGCCGCGGCGACCTCGAAGCTCACGCGCCCGTCCAGCCCTGCTTGTGCGGCTGAGCTCCGTGCGTGCTCGATCGACTCTTCGTGGTAGTCGAAGCCGATGAACACCGAGCGCGGAAACGCTTGCGCCATCAGGATGGTCGAGGCGCCGTGCCCGCAACCAACGTCGGCGACCAGGGCGCTTTGATCGAGCTTGGCCTGCACGTCCTCGAGCGCCGGGATCCAGGACGTAACCAAGTTCGCCGCATAGCCGGGCTTGAAGAAGCGCTCGGTACCGCGAAACAGATCGTCGCAGTGCTGATGCCAGCCGACGCCAGCTCCGCTCTGGAACGCGGCGGTGATCGTCGGCTCGTCCTTGACGAGCGCTGTCGCGAGCTGGAACGCGCCCGGAACGAACGCCGGACTGCCCTCTTGGGCGAGCGCGAACGCCTGCTCCGCCGACAGCGAGAATCGCTCGCCGGCGGGCTCGTAGGTGACATAGCCGCCGGCCGCCTGATTTGACAGCCACTCGCGGACGTAGCGAGCGTCGGTCCCGGTTCGAGCCGCGAGCTCATCGGGCGTGACCGGCGCGCCATCGCCCATCGCCCGGTACAGCCCGAGCCGGTCGCCGATCACCACCAAGGCGGCGGACAGCGCCGCTCCGAGGTCGCCGACGAATCGGCCCATGAACTCGTCCAGCTTGCTCTGATCGATTTCGTGAATCGCTGACATCTTGGGTTCCTTTCTCGAGCACGATCGCCGTGAACGGGATCGCGTCCAGCGAATGCCTGACGTGTCGGGAGTTAGATGCGTGATCGCGTGCCAACCGAGGAGGCCCGTCAACCTCAAGGACGGGTCGCATCCGAGAACGACCCGCCCTTGAGAGCTGACATGACCCGTCCTACTCGCTGAGCTCTTCCGGTCAGGACGGCCCTACTTCTCGTCCCAGACCTGGACAACGGTCTGGCGTGAGATCAAGTTGCCGTCGAGCTCGAGCACGGTCGCGCACAGAACCTTCGTGCCGTCCGGGTAGCGGCAGGCTTGTGTGTAGGCGGCGCCGCTCTGGTCCTTGACCGTGTGCTGCACCGAGTGGGTCATGTCGCGGCCATACATGTCCTCAAGCCAGCTCTTGATCTCTTCCCGGGTGCGCAGGACTCGCGGCGAGCCCGGCTGAGAGATCTTGTCCGCGATCGTGACTGTCGCGGTGTCCGCATACAGCGACAGCTGCGTCGCGGCGTCGCGCTCCTCCGCAGCCCGTGCGAAGCGCTCCAGGTCGAAGCTCGTGGATGTGGTGGTGGTGCTCATCGCGTCCTCCTTTGTCGGTGATGTGCGTGCGATGCGCTGGCAAAGCTCGCAGGAGGCCGTCTTGCCGGCGTCAAAGGAGCGTCAAACCGCACGAGCGCTACGCTTGACGACGTGCTGCGAGTGCGTGCGCTTGGGGCGCTCGAGGTCGAGCTCAACGGGGGCGTGATCGATTCGCCAGCCTCGCAGCGGCCATGGGCAGTGTTTGCGTACCTCGCGCTGTCGCCAAGGCCGGTGCCGCGGGGCGAGCTCGCGGCACAGTTCTGGCCGGAGGTACTCGATCAGAGCGCGCGAGCGAGCCTGCGCAGCGTGCTGTGGGCACTCCGTAGACAGGTCGGTGATCACCTGGTCGTCGATCGCGACCGCGTCGGCCTGCGAGACGACGGAGGGCTGTGGGTCGACGCGCGGGAGTTCGATCTCCTGGCGGCCAGCGCACCCGAGGAGGCGCTTGGGCTGTGCCGGGGGGAGCTGCTCGAGGGAGTCGAGTACGAGTGGGCAATGTCCGCCCGCCAGCGCCACCGTGAGCGCATGATCGAACTGCTAGAGCAGCTCGCGCAGGATTGCGAGCGACGGGGGGAACCGCGCCAGGCGCTCAACTTCACCAGGCGTCAGATTGAGCGTGATCCGTTCGACGAGGAAGCTCACCGGCGTTTGATCTCGCGCCTGGACGCGATCGGCGACCGGGCCGGGGCGCTGCGCGCTTATCGCGTCGTGTCAGAGCGGCTGCGGCGCGAGCTCAGCGTGGCGCCTTCCGCACGCACGCGCGAGCTCATAGAGCAACTCCGCTCCGAGACACCCGGCCCATCCCAGGCTCGGGCAACAACCATAGCCCTGGGTCTGTTGCCGCTCATCGGGCGCGAGCGAGAACTGGAGGAGCTCAACGGTGCCTGGCAAGCGGCGGTGCGTGGCTCGGGTGGAGCAGCGCTGATCCAGGGTGACGCGGGAATCGGTAAGACTCGGCTGGCAACCGAGCTTCGACATCGCGTGGCGGCAGACGCGGGACACACGGCCACATGCGCCGCCCTGGACCTGGGTGGCGGCGCACCGATGAGCCTGTGGGCGGAGTTGATCAGAGAGCTGCTGCCCGTGCTTCCAGCGCCGCCGGCGGACTCCACCTGGCCCGAAGACCTGGCGGTCCTCACCAGCGAGCTGCCTGCCCACTTCGCTCGTGAGGGCGCGCGCACGGAAGCGATCGCGCCAGACCTCCAGCGCACGCGGCTGTTCGAGGCGACCGTCGCGCTGCTCGGGTGGGCCACCCGGGAACGGCCACTGTTGCTGCTGTTCGATGACATCCATAGCGCCGATCGGCCCAGCCTGGAGCTGGCAGCTTATGTGGCGCGGCGCCTCCCCGAGCTGCCGATGATGATGGTGCTCACCCGCCGCGGTCTGCCGCACAGCCCGGACGCGGATCAGCTGGAGCAGGCCCTGCGCTCCCGAGGGGTGCTCGCCTGCGAGCTTGGACTTCAGCCGATGGCCTCCGAACCGATCGCCGCGCTCGCGCGCCGAGCAGCGCGACTGAGCGATGCCGACATTCTGCGCGTCGTGGAACGCGCGGAGGGCAATGCGTTGCTCGCGGTCGAAACGGCGCGGACGCTGGCTCGCGGCGAGGACGCGGTCCCGGCCAGCCTGCGCGGCTCCGCGCGAGTAACGCTCGCACCGCTTGAAGGCGGTGTCCGGCTGCTCGTCGAGCTCGCCGCCGTGGCCGCCCGTCCGCTCGAACCGATCGAGCTCGACCAGCTTTCGCTGCCGGCGCCGGACGAAGCCGCAGCCCGAGCGCTGGAGACCGGGATGCTGATCGCGGAGGATGGCCGGATCGGATTTCGCCATGCGCTGTTGCGTGACGCCGTCTACGAGGAGATCGCGGAGCCACGCCGCCGCGGGCTGCACCAGCGCTGGGCTCGGGCATTGCTGGCGGCTGAGCGCGCGGGCGGGATCGAGCGCCCCGCGGAGACAGCCCGTCAGTTTCGGCTGGCGGGGTGCGACTCAGATGCGGTCCCTGGGCTGGCGCGCGCCGCGGCGAGGGCGCGGGCAGTAGGGGCACTGAACGAGGCGGTGGCGTATCTGGAGGAGGTGCTCACGATCGCACCGGAGCGAGCCGACCTGTGGCTCGAGCTGGGCGAGCTCGAAGCGTGGCGCGTCCGTCGCGAGCAGGCGGAGGTCGCGTTCCAGCGGGCGCTCGCGCTGCTCGATCGAGGCCAGCCGCTCGAAGTCGCTCGGGCGTGGCTGCGGCGAGCGCGCGCCTACCACGGGCCGATCTGCGTCCCCCGCACCGTGCTGGAGAGCTGCCGCATGGCTATCCAGCTGCTCGAGCGCTGTGACCAGCCGAGCCTTGCCGAGCGTCACGAAGCGCTCGCCGCGCAGGCGTGGGCAGAGGCCGTCGCCGGGAGCGTCGAGGAAGCCGAACGAATCCTCGCCCAGCTGGGCAACACCCCGGTCAGCGATCTCCAGACCTACGACGTCGGCCACGCTCGGGCACTCGCGCTAATGCGCCGCGGGTCCTTCGTCAACTCCTACGCTCCCTCGATCGCCGCCGGCGAGGCCATTGGCCGCGCTGGGCGACCCGACCTCGCCTACGGATGCTGGGCCAACGCGGCAGGCGCCGCCGCCGCCGCCGGCGAGCTCGAACGCGCGCTTGAGTTCATCGATCGGGGGTTCACCGCACTAGCCGACCAGGGACTGCAAAGCCTGGAGATTCACCTGCTCGCCGCGCGTTCGTTCCTGCTCACTCGGCTTGGCCGGATCGACGACGCACGCGCCGCGACCGACTCAGAGCAGCGATTGGCCGAACAGCTGGCCCGGATCGAGCTGGTCGCGATGGCCAGTCACGACCGGGGACTGGTGGAACTAGAGGCCGGCAAGTACGAGCTCGCCGTCGGCTTGCTCGCCGCTGCGCTCGTCGACGGCGCGCCGATCAGCAGGCCACTCACCCGGCTGGCGCTCGCCGAGGCATGCGTTCTCAGCGGGATGCTCAATCAAGCCGCCGCGGAGCTGCGCGCGACCGTCCTAGAGCCGACCCGCGCGAGCGACTTCCCCGAGGCGCTCGTGCCCCGGCTCACCCGGATCCAAGGCCTCATCGCCTACGCCCGCCACGACCACACGGAGGCAGTGCGCCGGCTCCGCGAGTCGATCGCGGGCTGGGAGCGACTACTCGACCGCGCTCGCGGCGTCGAGAGCATGACCGCGGTGCTTGCCGACCTGGGCCGCCCCGTCGTTGGACTCGTCGATCCCGAACACGAGCTCGAACGCGCCCGCGGCGCTCTTGAGGCGCTCCAAACCCCAGCACCGAAAGGAAGCCCAAGTGCCCTCGTTCCATGACAGTGCCATCAGCGCCGCTGCACCCGAAGAAGTCTGGAAGCTCCTCTACGATCCAGCTCGCTTCCCCGACTGGTGGGCCGGCATCGGCACAGTCGACGTGCAGGGCGACGACAAGTACACGATGTATCCGGACGGGTACCCGGACTACCCGATGGCCCAACTGCTCAACACTCACCGCGACCAGCAACATGTCACCGTCTCCTGCCTGGTCTCCGACCTACGCTTCGAATGGCAGCTGGAGCCCACCGACGGCGGAACCCGCATAACCATCGACGTCGAGATCCCCGAAGCCGAGGCGCACCGCCTGGACGCCCAGCGCGACGTGATCCAGACCTCAATGCGGCAACTCGCAGAACTCGCCGCCAACGACTGAAGCACACGGCTCCGCGCAGGGTCTGGATGCGGCGTCCCAAGCTCACGCTCAGAATGGGCAGGCAGCATTAGACTAAGCGGCCGACCGACTGCCGTTTGGCCCCGAGAATCCGGCGGTGGTAGGGCAGACGCCTGCTCCTGAACAATCTGCGAAGCCCGATGACCGGCCGCGTCGAGACGGCCCTCGTTCGGAGCGGCCCGGTGCGCCTTAGCACCCTGGAGATTGAGGAGTCCCCTCCGGAACAGTGACTCCGATCGACGTCCCGCCCCGGCGATCGCGCCTACGGCGACGCAGTTCCGCCGACGCAGGCCGGCGTTGATCACGGTACTTGGCGCGGATCGGAACGACCCGAGCCAAATACCGCGCCGCGCGATCATCGCGATTCGCTCTTGCCGGTCTCCGCGTAGGCGAGCTCTGCCAGCTCAACAACCAGAACCCGACCTTGCCAGGGCGCGCTCCATGTCGCGGACGCCAACGACCCAGGCCCGGCGTGCGCACCATCGGGCACCACAACCCGTCAGGGCTCTGTTGGAATACGTCGGTCCAGCTGGTCCCAAACATGCAGCTGGTCGATTTTCCGCCGTCACGTTCCGTCCGCTCCGCTCCCGCACTAAGCCTGGGACGTGATCCCGAGGGTGGGCGTACACCACCCCTTGGAGGCCTAGCGGCATGCCCTGAGGTGACCGAGACTGCCTTCAACACACAAACGCTCTTGGAGGGCATCATGTCGATCAATCCCAGCTTCACTTTCTCTCATCTCACACCTCGCCGGCTGCTGCTGGCGGCCGCGCTCGCGGTGACGTGCATCTCTGCCGTCGCTGGGCAGGCGAGCGCCGCCACTTACCGCCTCACACGGTCCAACGTCAACACGTCCGCCGGGACCAGCCGAGCGAGCTCCGCCGGCGCCTGGCCACACAAATCGGTCACGACACAGAGCTCGGCCATCCCCCGCACAAACCGGTGCGCGGCGCCCACGTCCGAGTCAGCGAGCCAGAGCATAGCCTCGAAGTTGAAGATACACCTCGCGATCGGTCCCGCGGGGTCGCCGGGTGGTGGTGGACGTGCCGGGCCATAGGGCGTCGGAAGGTCGCGTTCCGAGTCCGCGGCGGTTGCTCGTGAACATCGGCACTCGTCTCAAACCTGTCCGGTTGCAACCGACCGCAACGAACAAGGATCTGCGACCGACAATTCCGACCGTGGGGATCGGAATATGGTAGAGTCTGTAGTGCGCTCAGCGAGCCCCCAGCCCTTCTCGCTTACCGGGCGGCATCTTCGGTGAGGAGGGCAGAGAGGCGGTTGGCCATGGCCACCGCAACCGAGAAGTCCCGCGCTGTTGATGAGCTCGTGCGCCGCGTGGCTGACGTGCGCAGGTCGGCCTCGATGGAGTTCCTCATCGTCAAGGACAATGGCGCCGCTTACCACTGGACGATCGTTGCCGGCGACGGCGCGACCCTCGCGCAGTCGGCGAGCTTCGCTTCCTACCACGATGCAGAACAGGCCGCACGCCGCGTCCGCGATGGGGCCGCCTCGGCGCGGTTCGATCATCGCGCCGTAGGAGCTCACCCCGCTGACCGCATCGCTCTCCGCGATCCACCGAGCGACGACTAGACGCTGAGCGTTGGCTGGACGAGGGCGGCAGCTTCAGCAGCGAGGCGGTGACGAAATGTGCAGCGCGACGCTGATTGCTCCACCGCAGCGGTCCCCGCGTTCCGAGCAGGCTGATCGAGGACCCGCGTATCGCTGCGGGTGCGGGCACGTCCTGAGGGTGTTTGGCGGCGGACGCCACCGGGTGTATTTCGAGCTTGGTGATTCGCGGTTGGACGACCCGGTGATGAACCGTGTCTGTCCGGCTTGCGGATGCGGTCTTCCTGGGAAGAACAGGTCTCTGACTCCAAGCGCGCGGGCCGGCGTCCCAACTCAGACACCACAGGCTCGGCTATGACCCAAGCTTGCTGCCCGAGCTGCCGGCTGCGCTTCACTCCGGCGGCGTCGGCGTACATCGTTGCTTGTCCGGAATGCGGTGCGCCGCCGCAATCGACCGTCGACCTGGAGGGCATAGTGGGGTTCCGTCTAGTCGGACCAGACGACCTCCCGTTCGACCTGCCCCACGCACTCGGCATCTCGCTCCCAACGCCCGAGCCCGGCGCGCGATCATGACCGACCCGCACGGAGGTGGAGTGGTGGTGGCGCGATTCGCGGGACCGCTACCGCCAACGTGGTGCGTTTGTTTACACGGCCTTCCGCAAGGCGTCCCCAGAAACACGCTTAGACCCGTGTTCCCAGCGGGGCTTCCCGGTGATTGCTTTCGTCACGCCGCCAGCCCGGCCAGCGTGATCGCGTTGGCGACCGTCGAGCGTCCGCCGGCGCCGATGGCGGACGAGTCCTATGCGTCTGAGTCAACGCCACAGATCGGCGGTTTGACTACTCCACGACCGGCACGACCGGTGCGCTCGTCAGCTCGAACTCGGCCGGGTCGAACCATGCGAGCCGCCGCTTGTACTCGTTGGCGAACGCGGGCCAGATCGTGAAGTTCCGCCCGTCGGCGCCGACGTACCAAGAGTGACAGCCGCCGCTGTTCCAGACGGTCGGTGCGAGCCGCCGCTGGATCTCGTCATCGAAGCGCTCCATCACGTCGCGGCGCACGTCGACCGCCGTCGCGCCCCGCGCGTCGATCGCGCGAAGCGCGTCGATCGCGAACCCGATCTGTGCCTCGATCGGCTGCAGCGCGGAGTTGTTGCCGCTCGCGGTGTTCGGCCCCAGCAGGACGAAGTGGTTGGGGAACCCGGGGATCACGGTCCCGAGGTAGGCGCGGACGCCATCCTCGTCCCAGACCTCGCGGATGCTCCGCTCGCCGCGGCCGACCACGTGGCGGAAGTGCGGCGGGTTCATGACGTCGAACCCGGTGGCGAACACGATCGTGTCCAACTCGATCTTCCGGCCGTCCTGCGTGACGATGCCGTCCGGCACGATCGCCCGGATCCCCTCGGTTACGAGCTCGACGTTGGGCTTCATGAGCGTCCCGAGGTAGTCGCTGCTGATGATGATCCGCTTGCAGCCGATCCGGTAGTCGGGGGTCAGCTTCGCGCGGATCTCCGCGTCCGGGACCTGCCGCTTCAGGTAGCCGAGCGCGACGCGCTCGAGCCCGGCCAGCAGCCGCGGGCGCCGGACGAGGCCGAGGATGAGGAGCTCGTTGTTGTAGTACATGGCTGACCGGATCGTGCGCTGCAGCGCCGGGAACCGGCGCAGCAGGAGCTTCTGGAGGTCACTGTGCGGATGGTCCAGGCGGGGGAGCACCCACCCAGGACTGCGCTGGAAGACGGCCAGCCGCGCGGCGTGCTTCTGAACCTCGGGCACGATCTGCGACGCCGTCGAACCGGTCCCAATCACGCCGACGCGCTCGCCGCTCAGGTCGTGCCCGTGGTCCCAACGCGAAGAGTGGAACATCGTCCCGGCGAAGGTGTTGAGACCGGGCACGGCAGGCAGCTTCGGCTCGGTCAGGGCCCCGGCGGCGGAGACCAGCACCTGCGCCGTGAAGGCCCCGCGATCGGTCTCCACGCGCCAGCAACTCGCGTCCTCGTCCCATCTCGCCCCGGTCACCTCCGTGCCGAACCTGATCAGGGGCTCGATCCCGCGGTCGCGCGCGACCCGCCGGAGGTAGTTGAGGATCTCAGCCTGCGGCGCGAAGAAGCGGCTCCAGTCCGGGTTCAGCGCGAACGAAAACGAGTACAGGTGCGCCGCCACGTCGCACGCACACCCCGGGTATGTGTTCGTCCACCAGGTCCCGCCGAGCGCGTCGTCGCGCTCGAGGATCACGAGGTCCTCATATCCGGCCTCGCGCAGCCTGACCGCGGCCCCGATGCCGCCGAAACCCGCGCCGACGATCGCGACGCGCACGTCCCGGAGCTCGTTCTCGACACGCGGCTCGAGCACCACGCCCCCGATAGTAATCCAGCCAGCGCTGGTGGGCGAAGCAATCCGCGCGACGGATCTCTCCCCTCACCTTTCTGCGAGCAGCCCCGCGACATCTCAAGCTAGGCGCCCCACTGCTCCCAATTTGAACCCCCCACCCGGGTGGCGCTAATACTCAAACGTCATCGAAGAGCCTGCAGCCGACGATTCGAACTGCAGGATCGACAAGCTCGGAGTCGCCCGCCCGGACGATCGCTTTGGACTCCGCCCGCCGCATGGTCGCGCGAGTGCATCGGCGACATCGCGCTCGCCCGATCGCCCCGGTGGCGCATTTCGATCTCGCCCAGGAGCAGGTATTGCTGGCGGCTTGCACGACTCCTCGGTTTCCCGCGCCGGAGTCGTTCGGCAGGGGCTGCGCGCGACGCGCGAGGCATCGATGATGCACGTGGTGTGTCTTGGCTTCTCCGGCTGGTCTGGGCGAACCATTTCTTTGCACCCGTTCCCACCTCCACTCCGTCCTCGATCGTGGGTCCCAAAGTGTCTCCTGCACGTAGCCCTATCGTCACGAACGGCGCTATCGCAACACTGTGCCCGATCTCCACGACGCCGTCGATCACCACCTGACCGTGGATGATGTACACGCCCGTCTTCATCACAACCGGGTCGCCGATCGAGACCTGGGCGAGCATCATCGCCATCGCGTGGGCCACGCGCGGAAGCGCTGGTACCCGAAGTGTCTGGAGCCTCGCTTTGGCGCGGTAGAGAACCTGCGCAAGGAACGCATCGCTCCTCCATGCCAGCCGGAGGATCTGCGCGAGCGCATCGAGCCGTGAATGGAACATATGGCGCTCGCCGCGATTTCGCTCAGTCACCTGCGCATCGGCCAGCACCGCTCTTGCGAACGGCGGGTGCCGGGCTCGGATCGTGCGCCAGAATCGTTCCCGCTCGGCTCGGGAGGGCGGCGGAGCCGCGGGAGCCGTCGGGGCCTTGCTCACAGCTCCTCGGCGATCCGGACCGACTCCCGGTTGAAGACCCACACTGCGACCGCGCATGTCCCGATGTAGATCGCCGCCGGTATCAGCAGGCGGTGCAGACCACCGGCGAGCACCGCGGGACTCGGCGCGTGCGGGTCGATCACCCACCGGCGCGCCTCCTCCAGAAGCGTGGCGAGCGGGTTGAGCGAAACCACGTGACGGAGCGTCAGCGAAGCGTGATCGAGCGTGTAGATCACTGGCGTCCCGTAGAAGAGCGCCGTGGAGAGCACCGCCCAGATGATCGACAGATCGCGGAAGCGCGGGTACAGGGAGCTCAGGATCATCCGCCGCCTCCTTGGTGTCGAATACGGCCCCGAGACGGACGCGCGTGCAACGGCCACCCGAACAGCCCGTCCGCGGCTCAACACGAAGCGCCTGCGAGCCACGTCCATCGAAAAGGCCGAAAACGGCCGCACGCGCCAACTATGACTCCCCACGACCGAGCCTCTGCCCGCCAGAATCCGGTGTTTTACAGGTTCTTCTCCAATGGCGAGACCCGGACTCGAACCGGGGACACCACGATTTTCAGTCGTGTGCTCTACCAGCTGAGCTATCTCGCCTAGTCGCGCGATGCTAGCGATTCGGCGCGGCTGCACGCCGGGGCCATCCGGTTCAGCAGCTCGAGCGCGCCGCGCTTGGACAGCGGCTCGTTGAGGTTGCCGCACTTGGGCGACTGCACGCACGACGGGCAGCCGGTCCGGCACCCACATTCGCCGATCAGGCGGTGCGCATCGGTCACCAAGCGCTCGAACTGGTCAAAGCCTCGACGGGTGATCCCGACCCCACCGGGGTGGCCGTCATAGACAAAAATCGTCGGAACTCCGGTCTGCGGATGAGCGTTGGTGGACAGGCCGCCGATGTCCCAGCGGTCGCACATCGCGATCAGCGGCAGAACCGCGATCTGGCCGTGCTCAAGCGCGTGCAGGGCGCCGAGCAGGTGCTCGGCGGGGAAGGGCGCGGCGGCTAGGAGCTCGTCGAGCTCGTACCACAGCGCGGTGGTCTGGAACTCGACTGTCGGCAGCTCAAGCGTCAGGAAATCGATCACCTGGTGGTCCTGCAGCGACTTGCGCTGGTATCCGAGCACCGTCTCGGAGTACACCACCGCGCCGAAGGACAGACTCACGCCGTTGCAGTCCCGCTGCTCGTGCAGGCGCTGGATGTAGGTCATGCTCTCGCGCTTGGTCTGGGTGAAGTAGTCACCGGAGAAGGGTTCGAGCAGCGCCCGCCGGCCGGCCAGGTCGAGTTCGGCCACGTGGTAGGAGCGCCCCAGATGCAGGTAGATCGCCCCCTCGTGAACAGTCGTGTACGCGCGCGCGGCCTCGACCGTCCCCAGGACTTCGCCGGAGGAGGCATCGATGAGCAGGAAGCTGTCGGCCGACGCTGAGCGCAGCGCCACCCGTCCGGCCGGGTAGTCCTCGGCGCGGCGAGGCACGAAGCCGCTCGCGCGCTCACGCAGCCAGCCCGCGCCGGCGAGCTCCACGGCATGGAGGCGCCAATCGTCACCCAGGAACTCCGCGTCCTCGCCAGTCAGGGGCGCCTCGTGCGCGGCGCAGAGCAGATGCTCCGCATGGATCTGCGGACTATCGGGATCCAGGATCGCGGCCTCGATCGGCCGGCGCAGGAACTCATCCGGATGGCGGCAGAAAAACTGATCGAGAGCGTCCTCGCCGGCGACGTAGACCGCGAGCCCCCGGCCCCGCCGACCAGCCCGTCCCCACATCTGCCGCAACGAGGCCACTGTCCCCGGGAAGGTCACGCAGATCGCCGCGTCGAGCTCGCCGATGTCGATCCCCAGCTCCAGCGCATCGGTGGCGATCACGCCGAGCAGCTCGCCGTCGCTGAGCCGACGCTCGATCTCATGACGCTGGGCTGGCGTGTAACCGGCGCGGTAGGGAGCGATCCGCTCCGCCAGTTCGGGCTCGAGTCGATCGACGGCGTGGCGGAGGATCAGCTCCACCCCCTTGCGAGACTTCATGAAGCAGATCGTGCGGGCGCCTGCCGTGACCAGCTCGGTGAACACTTCCGCCGCCTCATATAGCGCCGATCCGCGGGTGCCCAGGTCCTCGTCGAGCAGCGGCGGGTTCCACATGGCCACCCGGCGGGCGGCCCGGGGAGCGCCGTCGTCCTCGATCAGGTTGAAGTCCTCGCAGCCGGTCAGTTGCTCGGCGAGCTGGCGGGGGTTGGCGATCGTCGCGCTGGCGAGCAGGAAGCGCGGCACGCTGCCGTGGATCGCCGCTACCCGGCGCAGACGGCGCAGCAGGTTGGCCACGTGCGAGCCGAACACGCCCCGGTAGACGTGCGCCTCGTCGATGACCACGAAGGCGAGGTTGGCGAAGAGGTCATCCCAGCTGTGGTGGTGGGGCAGGATGCCGACGTGGAGCATGTCCGGGTTGGTGATGATCAGGTTGCTGCGCTTGCGGATCGCAGTCCGCTCGGATCGGGGCGTGTCCCCGTCGTAGATCGCGGGCCGAACCGTCCTGGCCAGGCCAAAGCGCTGGAGCGCTCGCGCCTGATCCTGGGCCAGCGCCTTGGTCGGATACAGGTACAGCGCCCGCGCGCGTGTATCTGAGCTCAGCACCTCCAGCGTCGGCAGCTGGAAGCACAGCGACTTGCCCGATGCGGTGCCGGTGGTGACGATCGTGGGGCCGGCAAAGGCGGCGAACAGCGCCTGCTCCTGGTGGGTGTACAAGCCTGTGATACCAGCTCGGTGAAGGGCGTCCCGGACCGCCGAACCGAGCTCTTCCGGCACCGACACGACGCGTGCCGATCGCGCCCGGTAGGCATCCTCGTGGACCAGTCGCTCGTCCTCGCGACCACTGCTGAGCAGGGCCGTCCACGGCTCGGTCTCTCGCGCTGTCGCCATGTCGGCCAGTATGGCGCCAGCTGCTACGGTCGCGCCCTCGATGCGCTGCCTCTACGTCGACCTCGACGACACTCTGCTGGGGCCGAACGCGTCGCTGCTGCGAGGAGCCGATGGCCGCTTCTCCGCGCTCTCGATCCGCGCGCTGGAGGCCTGCTGGCGAGCTGAGGCCGAAGTCGTGCTCTACTCCGGGCGCCGGCAATCGAGCGTGTTCGAGGCGGCAAGGCTGATTGGCTCCTCGTGCTACATCTTCGAGCTGGGCTGCGGGCTGGTGCTCGACGGCGAGCTGGAATGGCTGACCGACGGCATCGCCCCCTCATCCCAGCTGGGCACGATCTCCGAGCAGATTTCGGCCACGGGCGCGCCGGAAGTGCTGCTCTCGCACTTCGACGGTCGCTTGGAGTACCACACCCCCTGGTCGGTCGGCCGGGAGGTCTCGCACCTGTTCCGTGGCTCCGTCGACCTCGACGAGGCGCAGTCGGTGCTGGCCGGCGCCGGGATGGCCTCGCTGCGGCTGGTCGACAACGGTGTGATCCGTGCTCGTGCCGAGCAGATGCCCGGGCTACCGGTGATCCACGCCTACCACCTAGTTCCGGCGGGAGCATCGAAGGCGCGGGCGGTGGCGCGCCACATGCAGGCTCGGGAGTATGGCGCCGCGGACTGCATCGCGGTTGGCGATTCGCGCGAGGACTTGGATGCCGCCGGCGTGGTGGAGACGTTCTGGCTGGTCGCCAACGCGCTCGAGCGCGATCCGACGCTGGAGGCCGAGTTGCGGGGGCGTCGCAGCGTGCGGATCGCGCAGGAGGCCTACGGCGCAGGCGTCTACGAGGCGGTCGTGAGAACGCTGACCGGCGGTTAGCGCCGAGCCTCGGCGGGCTCCGCGGGGTCGGCACCGTGCTCAGCGTCGTGTGCGTCGCTCACCGCCCAACCCAGTCGCTCGACGAGCTGAGCGGCGAAATGCCGGCTCTCGAAGTCGGTCTGGTTGACCCGCTCGCGAAGCATCACGGGGGCCTCGTCGCGGTCAGCGGTCACGATGATCTGAGGCATCGTCTCTCTCCTTCTCGTCGTCGCTTTCAGAACGCAGAGTGACATCCCCAGCTTGCCCTCCGGTAAAAGTCTCGTGTTGATTCGCCGAACGCGCGAACCTGGGGCGAAGGCGCTCGCGCAGGCGACGCCAGAAGCCCGGGCTGACGGCGGGCCGCCATCGCGCCGGCGGGGGGACGGTGGCCCGCACGGTCTCGACCCAATCGGTCAGCGGCAGCTCCCCCGCGATCAGCTGACCCAGCGCCCGGGTGACCGGGGCCTGCACCCCGGCCCGGCTGAGCGCGGTGGCCAGCAGCGGCACCGTCTCCAGCGCCTCGATCGCCTGCCCAACTCGAGCCGGTATCTCCGATGCCGAGACCCCTTGGGCGAGCAGCTCGCCGGCTCGACGATTGCGGCTCTCGGCGGCGAGCGCCGTGGCCACCAGATCGCCGGTGCCGGCGAGCCCGATCATCGACTCCGGCCGCGCCCCCTGGGACTCCGCCCACCGCCACACCTCGGCGAAGATGTGGCCGGCGGCCGCACCAGCGGCGTTCAGCCCCTGGGCCTCGGTCGCGCCCGAGGCGAGTGCGGCAGCATTCTTGGCCACGCCGGCGAGCTCCACCCCGGTGGGATCGTTTGACTCCTCGCAGACCACCCCGGCGCGAATGAACACTCCGGCTAGCGCGTTGGCCAGCGACTCCTCGGTGGAAGCCGCGACCAGGCCTGCGCCCTCGCTGACCATCTCCCGCGCGTGGGCGGGCCCGCCGACGCAGCCGGTGCGGCTGATGCCAAACCGTCGCGTGAGCAGCAGCGTCGGCGGCATGCCGTCAGGCGGCACCAGGCCCTTGGCCAGCGAGACGACCGCGGCCCGCGGCGGAAGACCGTGGCCCTCGAGTCCTTCGATGACCTCGTCGAGTCCCGTCGACGGGACGCCCAGGAACACGTAATCCGCTCGCGCCAGGCCCGAGTCGACGTGCTCGACCCGCAGCTCCCGCGGCAGATCAACGCCGCTGAGGTAGATGCGGTTCTCCCGCTGCTCGGCGAGTTCCCGCGCCTGCTCCGCGCTCCGGGTCTGGAGCGTGGTGCGCAGGCCGCCGCGGGCCAGCAGCACCGCCACCGCCGTGCCGAACGACCCTGCGCCGATGACCACCGCGCGCTTGGTCCCGGGGGCGGGAAGGTGGATCGAGCGTCTGGGGACAGGGGGCATGGCCGGTGCGAGCGTACCCGCCCCCTGCCCCGTTAGCTTGGTGCGGTCGTCACGCTCAGGCCGCGGCGCCGGGTCCGGCCGGCATTTGCGGTCCCGCAGCAACCTCGACGAGAAGGGGGGCTTCGCCCGCTTCCGTCAGGCCGCGCCGCGAGCGTGCGGGCGCGAACGGGATTCCGTGACCTCGTCCTCACGGGCGACGGCCTCGGCGAGCGCTCCTGCCGCCTGCGCGATGTCGCCGAAGGCGTCAGCGACCGCCGCAGCGTCCGCACCGGTGATCGCGCGGTTGAGCCCGCCGACCGTCGCGTCGAACCGATCCCACAGCTGCGGCGGACCTCGTCTTCCCGTTCCCGGCCGCAGCTCATAGGGCGGCTCGGCTCGCTCGGCGCCAGGGACGGGACGCCACAGCAGACCGGCGGCGTGTGCGTGCTCCCACGCCACCTGCTCGCCTTCGGCGGCCTGGGCAAGATCCCGCAGCCGAGTGGCAAAGTCCCGGTCTGGGGGCGCGAGCTTGTGGGCGCGCATCGCCTGCGCCCAGCTCGCGCCGGCCTGACGAACCGCGCGCATCACGTGTGCGCGCTGGCGATCGAGCTCGGCACCGAAGCTCATGACGGTCCTGGGCTGGTGGGTTCGGGGGCTGGGACCGGCTGAGAGGCCGGAGCCGACTGGGCCAGCGGAGCGGGCTCGGCGATACCGACGGCCTCCCCACCCCAGAAATCCTCAGCGGTTGGCCCGGAGGTGCTGGCCGTCGAGGTGGTGCTGCCGCTGTAGCCGTCGGCCAGGAGCCGCTCCAGGTCCACGCGCTTGATCCGCACACGTCGCCCGACTCGCAGGGCGGGCAGCTTGCCCTGCTCGATCCAGTTGCGCACAGTCTGCTGATTGAGCTTCAGCAGACCGGCCACGTCCGCGACCGTCAGGTAGTCATCGTCGAGGTCTGACCTCTCCACGGACCTCAGCTTCTCCAATTGAGACAAACTGGATGCAATTCAGTCGGATATAGTAGCGGGCGACGAGGACGTCATCTATCCGATCGCCGGCGCGGGAGAGTCTGCGGATGGGACCCGAGGATCCGCAAGAGGAAGGCCAGGAGCAGGAGAAAGAGTCCGAAAACGTGGTCCGCCTGCCCCGTGATTGGATTGGCCCGCGGGAGGAGCTCGTGCCGTTCGGACCCGGCGGGCGAGGAGTTGACGGCGAGACCCTTGACGGTCACGGCGATGACGAAGCGCCGATCGACTCCAACGCCACCCGCGCGTCCGCGCCCAGCGCGGAGGATTTCTGGGGCGAGCACTCGGACGCGCTTCAGGACGTCCTCCAGGGGCCACCGCAGGACGCAGAGCGGTCGCGAGCGCGGACGAACCGCAGCGCTGGCACAGCCGCTTTGCTGCGGAGAAGTCCTCGTCGGGACGTCGCCGCGGTGTCGGCGCTGGTGGCGATCGCGGCGCTGTTCATCGCGTTGTCGGTCGATGGCCTGATTGCTGGTGGCAACGGCGGCGCGCGGCCCGAGGATCGTGTCAGCAACTCGCTCCTGGGCCGGGTGGCTGCTCAACTCGAATCGCCGCAGTTGATGCCGCGCGTCGCCATCGTCGCCCAGCCCTTGCGAGTGCGCGTTGGTCGGGCACGAGCGTCGGGCAGCCGCGATCTTGCCCAAGCCGTGCCGTCGCGGGCTCCCCGGGCTGCCGCCGCATCGGGATCCGCGGTTGAGGTCAGTCGATCGGGCTCGACCACCGAGTCCTCGGCGAACAGCTCGAGCGAACCCGGGAAGGTGAGCTACACGCCGTCGCTGCCGGCCTCCGTCACCTCCACTTCCGCACCGGTCACCTCCGATCGCCGTGCGGCTCCTGTCACCTCCGCGCCAGCACCAGCGTCCGCTGCCAGCGGCGGCGGCTCCGGGAGCGGCTCGGCCGCAGGTCCCACCGGTCAGGGGGCGATCGTCGGGCCTGCGAGCTGCAACTGCTGACCGAGAGGCAACGAAAGGATCGCATGCTGACGCGTCCGCTGCACCACATCCGTCAGAACCTGGTCGCGTACCTGGCGCTGTTCGTCGCGCTCGGGGGAACCAGCTATGCGACGCTCGTATTGCCGGCCGGCAGCGTCGGCAATCGGCAGATCCGCAATCACTCGATCACGCCGGTGAAGCTCGACCCGCGCACGATTGCTGGATCGATCAAGGCCTGGGCAAGTTTGCAGCTGACCAACCACGGAATCGTCGCGGCGGCGTCGAGCGGCCAGGTCGGAGTCCTGTACCCTCAGCGACGGCGAGGGCATTTTTTGGACGCAGCAGCGATTCAGAGCCAGCTGCGTCCCTGTGGTGACGCCGCAGATCACGATTGGTGGGGGCCTAGCGGGCTACGTGACCACACAGCTATTCACCCGGGAAGGAACTAGTTCCGTAATTGTTGGTCACGCGGCGACGGGACGACGCGTCCCCAAGCGGCTTTCGCGATGATCGTCTGCCCGTAGGAGCGAGCCGTGGTGACTTGATACGCAGGTGCGGACGATAGTGAGGAGGCTCTTGCTCCTCAGCGGAGTGAACCTGCTCGTGTTGCTGTGCGGCTGTGCGGTGGCGAGCGCGGGGACCCTTCAGGTTGACATCTGCGGCCCTAACGCGCGGGACCTGGGGAACTCCTCCACCGGCGACACCGGCGATGGCCTCACCTCCACCTCCCGTCCCCCGCAGTTGGTGGCAAGTGTGAGCTGCGCTGGCGGTGTCGGCCTGGATCTGCAGTTCTCCGGCGGGACTGAGCAGCCAATAACGCGAGCACGGGATTCAAGGTGACGGCGCCGCCGGGAATCGTGATCAACGGCATCCACGTCGTCAATGCCGCCGCGCTCGGCGTCGGCGACGGCAGCGGGCTGGTGGGGCGAGTTCTACTGGAACGGCGGCCCCGGACCAGCAGGGCGCAGCGGCCCGATCACGGACAGCTTCTCCCAGTACGGCTGCTGCTCGCAGAGCCACCTGGAAAGTCAGTCGATCGGCTGGTTCATGGCCTGCGGGTCGCGCTCATGCTCGATCGGGGCTCTACTCGATGTCGGTGAGCTGCAGCTGACTGCCGACGAGGAGCGGGCGCCGGACATCCTCCCGGCCGGAACGGACAACCTGTGGTACCAGTCAGGCTGGGTTCGTGGCAGCTGGCCGGCGGGAATTCACGCCAGTGACCCATCGGGAGTGTGCGGTGCGTTCGTGTCCTTTGGCAGCTTGCCGGCACCATTCTCCGGTACGCCGGAGTTCCCGAACCCGCACACGTGGAAGCAGTGCAGCGATCAGAACGTTGACGCGCAGGTGGATACGAGCACCTCGGAGGGTAGCCAGGGATTGGGCGTGGGAGCGATGAAGCTCGGCTTGACCGCGACTAACTCCGCGGGGGTCACCGCCTCGCCGGCCAAGACCATCTCCGTAGACAACCAGGCTCCGACGGTGAGCTTGTCAGGGCCGACCGATGCCTCGTCAACGGCCGGGATGCAGTACATCACCGCCACCGCCACGGCTGGCCCATCTGGGGTCTCGGGAGTCTCATGCTCGCTTGACGGCTCGCCCTACCAATGGCATCCCGGCTCGGCCACACGGATACCGGTGGAAGGAATCGGCACGCACCTGCTCGCCTGCTCGTCGTTTAACAACGCCCGCTCGCATGACGGACCCGTGGCGCAGTCGACACCAGCCACCTGGACGTTGCGGATTCGCCAGCCAAGCGTCCTCGGGATCTCGTTTTCCAAGCTGGTCGACGGGCTGCGCTGCAGCACCGTTCGCGTGCTCGTGAGGGGCGCCGAGCACTGGGTTGCGGTCAAGCGTCAGGGCAAGCTGGTGCTGGTCCGCGAGCGCGCCCGCGCGAAGGTGAAGCGGGTGGTGCGCTGCCATCCGCGAACTGTCCGCCGGCGGCTCATCTCCTGGGTAACCGTCCGCCGCGCCGGCCGATTGGTAAAGGTCAAGCGAGTCGAGACGGTCCAGGTCGTAGTGCCGCCGCACCGCGTAAACCTGACCGTGCGCAGGGTGCCGTTCGGCCGGGGGACGACGGTCAGCGGTTGGCTTGGCAGCCCCAATGGGACGGCGCTCCCCCGCCAGCAGATCACGGTTTTGACCGCACCTGACAACGGCCAAAGCCAGTTCACGCTGACGGCCGCGGCGATCACAACCGCCGACGGGAGCTGGACTGCAGCGCTGCCTGTCGGACCGTCCCGGCTGGTGGAGGCCGTCTACGGGGGCAGCGCGACCAGCGAGCCTACGTTCTCGGGGCTCGTGCACGTGGTTGTCCCGGCCAAGGTTCAAATCCGGGTGTCGCCGACGGTGGTGCCTTGGAGCTCCAAGACCTTGATCTCCGGACGCGTGCTCGGCGGCTACATCCCGCCGCAATCGAACGTGCTGAGACTGTTGTTCGGCGACGGTCCCAAGCCGCACACGATCGGCACTCCTGAGATCAAACCCGACGGCCGGTTCTCGATTCCGATCTCCTGGAGCTCCGGGCGCGGCGTGGTCAGATACTGGTTTGCCGTGGCCACCCTCGCCGAAGCCGACTACCCCTACGCGAGGGGCACGTCCAGACGTGTCGCGGTCACGGTCGGCCTGCCAGGCCGCGGGCAATAGTCATGAGGAAGGGCCGACCGGCCGATGACTAGTCACGGCCGGCATCCAATCGAGCTAAGCTCTGGTCAGTGGTAGGCGACATTCTTCAGCCAACACATCTGCTCTTCGTCCTGGTGATCGCGCTGCTCGTGCTCGGGCCCAAGCGTCTTCCCGAGGTCGGGCGCTCGCTCGGACGAGGCATCCGTGACTTCAAGACGGCGATCAGCGGAGAGGATCAAGATCCGCCTGATGCCATCTCCAGTCACGTGCCCGGCGAGAGCCCAGAGCCGGCCCGTGAGCCGGTAGAGCACTCCAGCTAAGCGGTAGCTTCCCGCTCCGGCTGGTTTCGCTGCCGAGTCCGGGGCTGCCACGTGATGCCCACGCACGAGTCACAGCTTGCCGCGCCCACTGCGGCCCGCCCGCGGTTGCGCCTCCTGGGACGAATGGTGGTTGGCTGCTTGATCGTGGTGGCGGCGGTCGCGGCGACTGTGGCCACCGGAACGCTGCTGGAGGTCAAGGCGTTCACGGACGCGCTCAAGCAAAATCCACGGCTAGACCTCGGCCACGAGCTCGCCACCGCCAACGCGGGCGGACCGCAGACGCTGCTGCTGATCGGATCGGACAAGCGGGCGAAAGGCGCCATCGACGGAGGTTCGCCGCCGCACTCGGACACGATGCTGCTGGTCCGGCTCGATCCCAACCAAGCGGACACGACGTTGCTCTCGGTTCCGCGCGACCTGAGGGTCACGATTCGCCCTGACCATGGTCCGACGACGGTCCAGAAGATCAACGCCGCCTACTCGATCGGCGGCCCAAGGCTTGCCGTCAGGACCGTCAAGCAGGTGCTCGGCATCCAGATCAACCACGTGATCGACATCAACTTCGGGGGCTTCAAGGATCTCGTGAACTACCTCGGCTGTATCTACGTACAGGTTGATCGCCGCTACTACCACTCCAACCTTGGCCTCCCAGCCAGCCAGGATTACTCCGAAATCGACATCCAACCCGGATACCAGAAGCTGTGCGGCGACGACGCCCTGGCCTACGTCCGCTACCGGCACACCGACACCGACCTCGTCCGTAGCGCGCGCCAGCAGGATTTCCTGCGCCAGATCAAGAATCAACTCGGCGCCTCGGGGTTGGTCTCACGGCGCTTTGGTATCGAACGGATCTTTGGCAAGTACGCCGACACCGACATCCGTTCGGCCGACGACGTGCTGACGCTCCTGGAACTGCTCGTGCAGTCGGCAAGCCATCCCGTCCGGCAGATCATCTTCAACGCCACGCTCGGGCCGTCCTACGTGACCGCCGCTCCAACCCAGATCCAGCGGACGGTCCACGAGTTCCTCAGCGGCGGTGCTGCGGCCGCGCATGTCAGTGTCGGCACCAAGCCTCAAGCGCAAGCCAAGGGCTCGGGCAAGGTCACCACGCCGCTGACGGCAGCAAGCGCAGAGGAAATCGCCCGGGCCCGCGGCATCGCGCCGAACATCGGGTTCAAGCTCTACTACCCCGTGAATCGGGTTACGACTGCGCTCGCCGACCCGGATCTGATCCGTTCCTACCGGCTCCACGGCAACGATGCCTACGTCGCGGTCGTGGCCCAGGGTGATCTCGGGCAGTATTACGACCTGGAGGGGACCACCTGGCAGAGCCCCCCGATCCTGAGCAGCCCCAACCAGACGATCCAGTCCGGCGGACGTACGATGCGGCTCTACTTCGAGGGCCAGCGGCTGCGGATGATCGCGTGGCGCGATGGTCGAGGTGTGTACTGGTTGACAAACACACTGCAAAACAGCCTCACCAACCGCCAGATGTTGGCAATTGCCGCCGCGGCTGAGCCCGTTCATTAGCGGGCGTGTCGCGGCGCTGGGCGTCGGAGCGCACCGATAGCTTGCTCCCATGGCCTCAACCAGCGACAGCGCGGCGCTCGTGGCCCTGCTGCGCACGGCACGGCGTCCATGGGCCCAGTACTCCGAGCTGGTCGAGCGGGCCGGAAGCGTCCTCGACGTGTTCGAGCGGGAGCTCGCGCGGGACGGCGAGCGGCAGAGGCGACTGTTCGGCGGCACCCAGAAACCCGCGCCGGACGAGCTTCTGCGGCAGGCTCAGGAGGACGTGCAACGATGGCAGCGGCAGGGTCTGCGGCTGCTCAGCGTGTTAGACGGCGAGTATCCGGCCAACCTGCGCGCCGTCCACGACCGCCCGCCGATGATCTTCGTCGCCGGCCAGCTGCGATCGTCGGACCGCCGCTCCCTGGCGGTGATCGGATCGCGCCGAGCCTCGGCCGCGGGTATCGAGGTGGCGGGGGTGATTTCCAGGCACCTCGCGGCTCTGGAGTACACAGTGGTTTCCGGACTCGCCCAAGGAATCGACGCCGCAGCCCATAGCGCCACGCTCACCTCCGGCGGGCGGACGCTCGCGGTGATCGGGACAGGACTGGAACGCTGCTACCCGCCGGAGAATGCGCAGCTTCAACGGACGATCGCGCGCCAGGGCGCGGTGCTGTCGCAGTTCTGGCCGAACGCGCCTCCCACCCAGCGGTCGTTCCCGCTGCGTAACGCGCTGATGTCAGGACTGACGCTCGGCAGCGTGATCGTCGAGGCTTCGCCGTCCAGTGGTGCTCGCGTCCAGGCTCGGGCCGCGCTGTCCCAAGGACGACCGGTGTTCCTGCTCCGCTCGCTGCTCGCGCAAACGTGGGCGCGCGAGCTGGCGGGACGACCAGGCACTCACGTGGTCGATTCGCCCACCGAGATCACTGCCCACGCCGAGCAGCTGAGCTCGACCGACGCCCTCACGAGATGAAGTCCACCCATGCCGACAGTGAAGGAGCTGACCGCCGGCTACGGAAACTTCATGCTGAGCCCGCGCGGCGGGACCGGCGTGTGCGAGGTCTGCTTCAACCTGACCGACGGCTACGCACGCTGCTACCCATGTGCTCGTGGCCAGCGCTGGCTCGATGCGGTCGCTCCGATCTCCTACAGCGTCGCCCACGAGCAGCTTCATCATGTGCTCGCCTGCTACAAGCGGCTGTGCGGAGCGCCCGCGGCGCGGATGCGCATGGAGCTCGCGGCGGTGCTGTGGCGTCATCTGGTCGAGCACGAACGCTGCTTAGCGACAGCAGCGCAAGTAGCGAGATTCGAGCTGGTGACCTGCGTGCCCGCGGGAACGACCGAGCGGGACTCAGGGCATCCACTGCGCGTCCTCGTGCGAGACCTGGTCCAGCCGGTGCGTCGCCGATACCAGCGCCTGCTCGAGCGCTCCCCGGTGCAGGTTTCACCGCGCGAATTCGACATCCGCAGATTTACCGCCCGGCGTCTACTGAGCGGCGAGACGGTGCTACTGATCGACGATACCTGGACGACCGGCGCCAGCGCGCAGAGCGCCGCCGCCGCACTGAAGTCCGCCGGCGCCAGCTCGGTGGCGGCAGTAGTCATCGGGCGCCATGTCAACCGCGAGTGGGGGAGCAACGACCGCCGCCTGTGTGCCCTCACCAGTCCGTTCGATTGGCGTTGGTGCGCGCATTGCCAGCCGGCTCACGGATCGCGCTCAAGACCGGGCAACCGGGGAACGATCATGAGCCAGTAGCGCCCGGGCCCAACCCGCTGTGCCAGCCAGGACCCGATGACCGACTAGCCCCCGGCGCTCACCCGCCGCTGCGACTCCTTGACCACTCTCGACAACGCTCGGTAGTCCGGAACGTCCCACTCCGGGCGCCTCCGCTAGCCTGCGCGCGGCGCATGCAGCGGCCGGGTCAGATTCCTCCTGAGGCGCCAGCCAAGGCGCGGCGTCCCTACGCGCCGCGCATGCCACCGGGACAGCGCCGCGAGCATCTGCTCGACGCTGCTCTGAGCGTGATCCTAGAACAGGGCTACAGCGGCGTCTCGATCGAGGCCATCGCCCGGGCCGCGGGAGTCACGCGTCCGGTGATCTACGACCACTTCCCCAACCTGGGAACCCTGCTGTATGCGTTGGTGGAGCGAGAGGAGCGTTACGCGCTCGCACAGCTCGAGAGTGTGGTTCCAGCCGACCTCGGCGACGCAGGGCCGGGCGAAACCCTGCCCGCAAGCGTTAGGAGGCTGCTGGAGGAGATCGGCCACCGGCCCGCGACCTGGCGGCTGATCCTCCTGCCCCCGGCGGGAACTCCCGAGATCGTCCGCCAGCACGTGGAGCGAAATCGGCAGCTCACGCTGGAGCGGATCAAGCAGATGGTCAGGGCGGCGCAGGCGCGACCTGAGCTTCCCGACGACCTTGACGTCGAGCTGGCCGCACGCGCCATCCGCGACATCGCCGAGGAGGCCGGACGGATGGTGCTGACCGATCCGCACCGCTACTCGCCCGAGCGCTATGAGCGCTTTGTGGCCTCGCTGATGCTGCTGATCTGGCCGCGTGATCAAGCCGGCGAGTGATCAATCCCGTGGCTCGAACGCCACCCGATGCATGAGCCCAGGGACACGACTTCGAGACACGGCGAAGTAGGTTGCGATGAGTGCGTCGATGGCGAACGAGGCCGGCGGCCAGATCAACGCGAGGACGACAGCCGGGACGTACGCGAGCCCACCACGTAGCGCGCGGCGCGTACCGGAGGCAAGCTCAGCCCGCGCAGGCTCGGCAACGAGCTCCTGGTGAGCGTCGAGATAGTGCCAGCTGAGGGCGACTGAGAGCCCCATCAGCATCATGATCACCCCGTAGAGCAGCGCCGCAGCGTTAGCTGGTGGACCCCCCTGGCGGCCGTACTCGGCGGCAAGCGCGGTGGGCCAGGGGATCACAGACACGAACAGGAGGAACAGCAGGGTTCGTTCCAGGAAGCGACGGTTGACATAGCGGACGGCGCTCATCATTCCGTGGTGCTCGATCCAGAGGATCCCGACGGTGACGAACGAGACGAGGTAGGCCACATAGCTAGCCCAGCTTTGCAACAGATTGTGAGAAAGGTGGGCAGAGGACGCCGGCCGTGGCAGGTCCAGGACCAGCAGGGTGAGCGCGATGGCAAAGACACCGTCTATGAGTGCATGAAGGCGTCCTGGTCGCACATCACGAGGTTCGGGTTGGTCGCACCCGATCCTGCCGGTGGCGGCCCGGCATCTTCCGGTGTGTCCGTGCTACCGGGAGATTCTCGACCGTCTGCCTCGTTAAACACGACGGGGACCCGCTTCCAGGTCCCCGTCGCTGATCCCAAACACGCCCACGGCCGGGTTGGGCGTGTCCTCCGGGAGATTGATGCGCTCGCTGTAACCACGGCTGGCCGCGAAAGTTGCGCCGCACGGGCAAAAGAATCTCTTGCCATACTGGGAGGCCCGCCCGGGGGCGTAGCTCAGTTGGTTAGAGCGCCGGCCTGTCACGCCGGAGGTCGCGGGTTCGAGTCCCGTCGCTCCCGCTGCCGCACTGCCGGCGCCACATGCGCTTTCCGCGCGGTTTCTGCGGTTTCGACCCGGGCCTGACGATGCGAAGTAGCGCTGCGGAGTAGCGCTCGAACCCATGGCGCCCGGTCTACTCGCTGCTATCGAACCCACGCCGCCGGCTAACCACCCGAGCTGCGGGGGGTCGACAGTGCTGAGTTTGCGTGGAAGCGGAAGCGGCGTCCGGAGAGGCCGAGGTGCCTGGGTGTGCTCAAGCTCGATTGTCCGATCGATGCTGGGCCGCTCCTGCTTCTCAATGAAGGGGCTGGGACGGACAGGTGCTCCGCGTGGTTTCGAGCAAGCACGAGACCAGAGGCCACTTGCTCTTTAGGTTATTGGGATGGCGCTGTTGCCGAGGAGAGCAGAACGGTCCCGGTGTCGGGTGTGATCCGCAGATTTCTGGGGACGGCGTGGCCGGTTGTGTCATGCCAGTGACCGGGAGGAAGCCGCAATGGGGCTGAGCGGTCGGTTGGGTTGACCGCCGCGAGGCCGTGGGAGAAGCGACGGACCCAGATCGAGTCTTGACGATGGCGTGGTTGAAGGGGGAATCCGATCGCGATGCTGTACTCGGGGTATGGGAGAGGACGTCCGTAGTCCTGACTTCCGTCGCTGGTGTGCCCGTTGATCGCGATCCATGTGCAGCGGCTCTTGGTCAGGAGGTAGTTCGCCACCGCCCACAGGCGCTCGGTGCGCGGGATCGCTTCAGAGGTTTGTGGCTCTTCGTTGTTCTCCGCGTAGCAGCGCCCGGCGCGCTGAACTGTGTCGATCGCGCCGACCACATCGTGCCATTCGTCCGGGGTCGTCACGTGGCGGCCGGGAACACCGTAGTTGGTGAATCCGCCCTCGTCGAACACGATGTCGGGCGCGAGCATGAGGGAGATGTTGTCGGCGGCCGGCGAACTGGTGTCGTAGTGAAAGTTGATCCCGAGTGTGTGGCCGGGAAAGTCGCGGTGAACCCGGACGCGCATCGCCGTCGTCCACGCGATTGCGTCTTTGCGGTACTGCGCGTTGTTCGTGGCGCTGTATTGCGCTACCCACGAGCCGGCGGCGTTGAAGTGCCCGCAGCGCTGGTAGGGGTTATTCAGGGCGAGGTTGTCGACCGCGATGCCACGGTAACCGCGCGCGAGGGCCGGCATCATCTCGTTTTGCCATTGCGCGTCGCGTACGGCTGGGTTTGCGATATCGAGCGGAACCTCATTCGTCTGCCCGTACTCATATGCGAGGGTCGTGCGATCGCAGCGGTATTCGATCCAATCGGGGTGATGCTGTTGCCACCAAGTGAGCGTTTGCCCCGTGTCGTCGCGGTCGAAGGTTGCGTAGAACGTGCGGTAGATCGAGCCCGGGCCGGTGGGTTTGCTCGCCCCCCAGAGGATGTCAACGCCGCGGAGCGCCGCGGGATCAGGGGTCGCGTAGTCAAACACCTGTCCGACGTGAATCCCGTAGCGGGTGGAATGAATGCCCGGTGGGAGCATCGCGGCCGCGCCGGCGGCTTCCGTCGCGCCCAGCGCGACGCCCAGAACGCCGAGTGCGGCGCAGACAAAGCGCGCGCCGGGTGAGCGAACACTCGGGGCCCTCGCGAACTTCGGCGTTGGAACTATGACTCTCTTCACGCTCACCTCACGCGTCAGAATCGATTGAAGCATCGGAGCGCCGGCGATGAGCGAGACGGCTCTGATCAAGCTCGAGCCGAAGTCGACGTCTCGGCACATCCTACGCTCCGGTGAGCGGATCGGCCGGAGTTTGGGCCGACCTCCCTCTGGGGGCCAAGAGCAGGACCGCGTCACCTGGTTGACCCCGACGAGCGGGCGGATCGGCCGGAGTTTGGGCCGACCTCCCTCTGGGGGCCAAGAGCAGGACCGCGTCACCTGGTTGACCCCGACGAGCGGGCGCCAAGGCACCGCCGGTCTCGTGCATAACTTGGGGCAAGGTGCGAGAGTCTCATCCCTGGGGTCAGACTGCTGCCTGCGCCCGGCATTGCGAAAGCCCGCCGCGTCCGAGACGACGATTCTGGTTCGGCAAGATCTGAGCGCTCTCGTCAGACCCACGGTCTGCTCCTGCTTCATCGCCGCAGGGGTCACGACGTAGCCGCTGCTGCTCTTGTTTTCTGGGCGGATCGAAGGAGAAGGGTGTGGGCCGGTGCGTGTGCCGTCGCGCGAGATGTAGCCGTAGGCTGCCGGCATGGCTTTCGAAATCGTCCGGGGCGACAGCGCGCACATCGACGGGCTCGAGACGCTGTGGCTGCAGATGCTTTCCCATCACCGCGAACTGATCGACGGCGAGTTTCCCGTACACGCTGCCGACCAGTCCTGGGAGCTAGCGCGCCGCGACTACCGAGACTGGCTCAGGAACGACACGGCGATTTTGATGATCGCCCGGAGCACGGCATCGTTTGAGCTTCTTGGATTTGCGCTGTGTCGGTTGGTTGGCGGCGGACCGACGTTTGATCTCGGTCCGCTGCGTGGTGATGTCGACGCGTTGGTCGTCTTTGATCTCGCCCGCGGGCGGGGCATCGGGACTGCGCTGCTTGAGTCCGTACGAAACGACCTTTCCACCCGCGGCATCCACTATTGGTCGATCGGGGTCCTCGCACACAACTCAGAGGCCGCAAAGCTCTATGAGCGGGCCGGGTTTCGGCCGTGGAGCCAGGCGCTCTTGGCGAAAACCGAGCGGCCGTAGCCTGTCGCGGCCGCGTAACTCTCGCCGCTGGCAAAGCCTCGCCATGCCCTTGTAGCGGAACGACCGGAAACCCCGAACGACCATCCCCTCCTTCCGCTATGTCGCCTCTCCGGCCGTTAGCGCGGGGCCGCTGCAATAGGCCGCCGGCGGTCCGAAGCGGAAGTGGGGTCCGGTCCGTCGGCCGCGGGTGACGTGCCCGGTCGTGCGTGAAGGCGGGTCTGTTTCAATCGCTCGCTCCGGCGAACTCACCCCCCAGTCGGTAGCGTGCTGCGGATGTCCATCAAACTCGAGAATGTCGGTATCGCCGTCCGTGACCTCGAGGCGACAATCGCGTTCTTTACCGATCTTGGTTTGACCGTCCTCGGTCGCGACACGGTTAGTGGCGAGTGGACCGACACCGCCGTGGGCCTCGACGGCAACCACGCCAACATCGCCATGCTCCAGACGCCAGACGGCAGCGGTCGCCTCGAACTCTTCGAGTACATCCATCCCGACGCGATCGAAACCAAGCCCACACAGCCGAATGAGATCGGCATGCACCGCGTCGCCTTCTCGGTTGACGACATCGATGAGGCGCTCAAGACCGCCGCGAGGCACGGCTGTCACCCGTTGCGCGGCGTAGCGACCTACCGAGACGTCTACAAGCTCACCTATGTCCGCGGCCCCAGCGGGATCATCGTGATGCTCGCCGAGGAGCTGAAAGGGAGCTAATCGTGGCCCGGTCGTCTGCGGGACAGCCCCTCCTGAGGCGCGGACGGGTCCTCCTGGCGGGCTGTTCTTCCGCTTCTGCTTCGTCGCCCCTGCAGCCACCAGTGCGGCCCTCCCGCTCCAGACCGCAGCGGGCTAGTAGCAGAAGTCGTGACCCCGCCCAAACGGGCCGGTGACGTGGCTGATGCTTCGTGGAAGCAGGTGCGAGGCAGAACTCTCAGTCATCAGCGCCGGCATCCAGTTCTGGCGAGTTGGAGGTGTCGCCCGGTTTCTTGCGGGATACCTGCTCTTGCGGTAGCGCGTGTGTGGCGCGACTGCCATGCGCTCGGGGCGTGGCCGGTCACGGCCGGTACGTATGAACTGCGCGAGCACTACGGGTATCCCGAGCTTCTCCGCGCATGAGGGTGCCGGTTTGCAGGAAGGCCGCCCGGATGGGGTGCCGTTGCGCGTCGCGATGTGTTTAGCGAAGCCCCGCAGCTCACTCGTGTTTGAGGGTGAGAGCCAGACCGGGCGCGAGGAGCGAGGCGAGGTAGATCGGCCAGATTTTTGCGCTGTTGCAGCGGAAGTTGACGGTGTCGCCGTCGGCTACCTCGAATGATTGCTGGCCACTGGAGTAGCGGCCGATCCGGACCTGGAGTTGGTGGTGACCCGGCTTGATCGGTGTGTCGAAGGTCTGGTGGCGGTCGATCAAACCGATGGTCTCGCCGTCCAGGGTGATCTGGAAGGTGCCGCGTCGCAGCTCCATGAGCGACGTGGTTTCGCGCGTGAGGTTGAGAGTCGCTGGCATCGCTGGTCTCCCTGTTCGCATTGGCTTGGCCTCGCACCGGGCTATGGCGTGGCATTGGTCGAGCATAACAGCTATCTGGCATTTGTGATAAATTACTGGCCGTGCAGCCAGGAAAGGCCGAACCCGATCGGACCTTCATCGAAACCGCACGGCGCGCGCAGATCGTCGACGCCGCGATCGACACGATCGCCGAGGTCGGCTACGCCCGGACATCGCTCGGGCGGATCGCGGAGCGTGCCGGGATCAGCCGGGGCCTGATCAGCTATCACTTTGCCGGCAAGGAGGAGCTGATCAGCGAAATCGGGCGCAGCGTGATCGACCAGTCCCGGGCGTACATGCTCCCCCGGATCACCGCCGAGTCGACCGGCCCCGGGATGCTACGCGCCTACATCGAGTCCAACCTCGTCTTCATCCGCGAGCACCGCAAGCTCCTGATCACCATCGTAGAGATCGCCCGCCACCGAGCCGCCGAAGGGACTGCTCGGCGGCTCCCCGGCCACGAGCACGACCAGGCGGTCCGCGTGCTGGCGGAGTTGCTCGCCCGTTTCCAGAAGGCCGGGGAGCTGCGCAGTGATTTCGATCCGCGAACAGTCGCGATCGCCATACGCGCCGCAATCGACGCGGCGCCGGCGCGGTTGAGCGCGGACTCGCAATTCGACATAGACGCTTACGCGCAAGACATCATCCAGGTGTTCGACCTGGCGACGCGCACCGCCGAGGTCGGCTCAGATCCCCAGGCCCCCGGCGGATCTGGGCGGCGAGATGCCTCGAGGAGGGGGACCACGTCCTGATGGGTCGCGCCTCGTTGTCGCGTGGACGCCGGATGTGGCTGGTCGCCGGGCTGCTGGCGCCGGTGATCGGCTTCGTCGTGCTCCTCCGTGCGCTCGGCAACGCGGTGGAGGCGCTCGCCGTCACCGACTCGGTCCCCATGCTGTGGGTGCTCGTCTACGCGCTGCGGCACCGGCGGGTCGAACCGCTCGGAGCCAGCGCGGCCACGGTGGCGGGGATAGCGCTCCTGCTGACCATTGCCTTGGGGGGCAGTCCGCTGCCGCTCGAGCTGCATCGAGCGGTGTTTCCCGCCGCGGTCGGGCTCGGGTGCTTGATCTCCCTCGCCCTCCGCCGCCCGCTGCTGTCGATTGCCGCGGCCAGGCTGGCCGCGCGCACCCGCGACGTGGCAGCCGAGCGTCGGCCGGGGCTCGGCGCTGCCATCAACCACCGCGCGCTGAGCACCCTGACCGCGGTCATCGGGGTCACCCTGCTCGCCGACGCCGCCGCCCAGATCACCCTCGCTCTCACCGTCTCCCCGTCGACGTTCGGGGTGGTGGCTCGGCTCGCCGGGCACCTGATCGTCGGCCTCGGCCTCGCCATCTGCGTCGTCTATCTGCGCTCGTCCATCCGGCGCGAGCGCAAGCCTGAACGCCAGCGGCCGCCAGATTCGCCGGCAACTCCCGGTCGGACGTCAACCGGCGCGCCGACCGAGCCGAGGGAGATCGCGACGTGAACGCGTTTGCCCGAAAGCTCGCCGTGCTGAGCAGGCTCGCGAGCACGCCCAGCAGGCCGACACCGGTCACAAGCACCCCACGGCCGGCGCGCAGCTGTCCTGGACCGAGCGGCTGACCTCGCTGCGGGCATGGTCTGACGTGGCGCACAACTTCCGGGGCGACTGGCAGATGCTGTGGAAGGAGATCACGATCGGGTTCCTGCTCGCCGGGTTCATCGCCCAGTTCGGCAACGGGTTCTTCGAGCACCTATTCATCCGCAATGCGCCCGCGCCGCTGCCGACGCTCGAGAACGTGATCATCGGACCGATCATCGCCGTGCTCAGCTTCGTCTGCTCGGTCGGGAACGTTCCCCTCGCGACCGTGTTGTGGTCGGGGGGGATCAGCTTCGCCGGCGTGCTCGCGTTCCTGTTCGCCGACCTGATCGTCCTGCCGATCCTCGCGATCTACCGCAAGTACTACGGCACCCGGTTCACGGTTCGCATCACCGGCCTGATGTTCACCACGATGGTCATTGCCGCGCTCATCGCGGACGGGATCTTCACGGCGCTGGGGCTGATCCCCACCGGGTCTCGCCCGACCCGCGCAGACATCTTCAGCGCGATCCACCTCGACTACAAGCTCGCGCTCAACCTGCTCGGCGTCGCGATCTCCGCCGCCCTGTTCCTCCTCACCATCCGGCGCGGCGCGACCGACCCCGTGTGCGGGATGACCGCCGACCGGTCCAAGGCCGTCACCAAGCAGTTCAGCGGCGAGACCTACTGCTTCTGTTCTGACCACTGCCTGCACGCTTTCGAGGCCGATCCGGACAAGTACCTGCGCCGCGCCGTGCCCGCCGGCGACGCACAGGCATACGCCCACCACTGACCCGACCGAAACACCGATGACGCAACGAGCCCAGCAGCTCCTCGCCACCAGCGACGAGCAGGTCGACGAGCTGATCGCGCTCATCACAAGGCTCGACGAGCCGGCACTGCAGCGGCCGTGCCCTGGGCGCGAGAAGCTCGGCGACGGCACCGTCGGCGCGATCATCAAGCACACGGCCGACAACTACCAGCGCATCGCCGAGTTCGTGAGCGCCAGCGATCGCATGACCAGCCACGGCCCAAGCAGACCCGGCGGACACCGGATCTCCCGGTTGCTCAGAACCCTCGGCCACCAAGCCCCGCAGCACCAGGAACCCAGCCCCGGCGCCGACGGCCAGGGCGACCACTACGCCCTCGGCGATCTCGAAATCGCCACTCAGCTCGCCGCCACGCGCGACACGCTCCGTCGCATCGGCGAGCTCACCGACACACAGCTCGACGCCATCCCCCCAAAAGACAGCTTCCGCTTCTGCGACGGACAACGCACCCTCGAACAAGTCCTCGCCAGGCTCCTCAAACACCAACGCCACCAGCTCCACGCGCTGAACGCCGCGGTCAGCTGACCATCCCAGGGCCGGCAGCTCGGGAGCGCCGCCGCACCGACGGACGCTCCGACACGCGGCGCGCCCGCGCGTCCTGGTCCACGAGGCCAGACTCCAAGTGCAAGACACTACCTGAATGCCCGTTCATGCAATGATGTGAGCATGAGTCATGGCGGTGACCCGGATCTCACGTTCCTCTCGGCGCAGACGGCCCGGTCGGTGGCCGAGACGATGCAGGCGCTGGCGACTCCGAGTCGAGTGCGGATACTCAGCCGCCTGGGTGCCGGATCGTGTTCGGTGAGCGTGCTGGCGCGCGAGGTGGGGATGGAGCAGTCGGCGGTCTCCCAGCAACTGCGGGTGCTGCGGCATCTCGGGCTGGTGGTGGGCGAGCGCGACGGGCGCCAAGTCATCTACACACTCCACGACGACCATGTCCGCGCGCTCTTGAGCGAAGCGGTGTCGCATACCGAGCATCTGCGCCTGGGGTTGACGGCCTACACCGCGGAACGGGCGGTGAGCGCATGAGCAGCACAGGACCCGCGCTGCTGGTCGCGGCAGCGGGCGTCGGTTTTGGCCACGCGATCCTGCCCGACCATTGGGTGCCGCTTGCGGTGCTGGGGCGGACCCGCCGCTATCCGCTCTCACGCGTCGCGCGGCTCTCAGGGCTCGCTGGCATCGCCCACGTGCTCGTGTCGCTCATCCTCGGTGCGGTCATCATCGCCGTGGGGCTGCAGTTCCGCTCAAGCATCCAGAGCGCACAGGACACCATCATCGGCTGGATCCTGATCGCTACCGGAATCGGCTTCGCCGTGCTCGAGCTGACCGGCCACGACCACGACCACAACCACAACCACAACGCCCATGATCACACTGACGGTGAGGTATCGGGGCGGGGAGTTCGAGGATTGGCGGCGGTGATGGTTCCGTTCGGTGCCGCAGCATCGCCTGACCTGACGATCCTTCCAGTGTTTCTCGCTGCCACCACCGCTGGTGTGGTGACCGCGGTCGGGTCGTTGGTCATCTTCGCTGCAGTGACGATCGGCACGATCGTCGGGCTGACGCTCGTCGCGACCCGCGGAGGCTATGAGATCCGCGGGCAGTGGCTCGAGCAGTGGGGCAACGCGTTCACGGCTCTGGTGCTCGTGATCATCGGGATCCTCGTTCTCACCGGCACAATCTGACCGAGGTCCCACGGCGGGTGAGGGACGGCCATCGTCCTTGAGCGCCATCGCGCATAACACCAGCCTTCCCCCCATCGTGCTCGCAAAGCTAATCGCGCTGGTGCTCCCGCTCAAGCTCGATACGTTCGCGGTCGCTGCCGCCCTGGGAATGGTCGGCGTCGCGCCCGTGCGTCGGCGCGAGATCACGCTCCTGTTCACCGCCTTCGAGGCCGGGATGCCGCTGATCGGCCTCGCCCTCGGCGCTCCGCTGGGAAGCAGCATCGGCAGCGCCGCCGACTATCTCGCCGTCGGGATCCTGATCGCCTTCGGCCTCTACACACTGCTTGGCTCAGAGAACGAGGAGCGCATCCGCGACCTGGCCGAACCCCACGGGCTCCAGTCCCTTGCACTGGGCATCAGCATCAGCCTCGACGAGCTCGCGATCGGCTTCACCCTCGGACTGCTCCGCGTGCCCCTTGCGCCCGTCATCGCGCTCATAGCCATCCAGACGATCATCGTCACCCAGCTCGGGCTGCGCCTCGGACACCGCCTCAGCGACCGATCGCGCGAACGCGCCGAGCAACTCGCTGGCGCCGCACTCACAACCCTCGGCGCCGTGCTACTCGCCGAGCGGCTGTTCGCCTAAACCTACTCGGGCCCCCGGAGCTCACACCACCGCAAAGCTGCCGCGCAGAGGTCTCGCGCTGGAGTACGCCACGCTCGGCTGGAACGTGATCGGCGTGATCGTGTTGCCGATCAGCGCTGGCCGCCGGATCAGTGGCCCGATGTCCAACCGGCGCCCATAACGCACGCTCGGGGCAACCGCTTGGTGACGATTTGAGGACTGCCCCGCATTCGTATCAGCCGCATAACGATCGGGTTGCGGGTGGCACTGCGATGTTCTCCGGGCGAGGCCTCATACAACCCAAACGCCTACTCCCCAGACCCTCACGCCGGGGTCTCCTCGAGGGTCTTCGAAGGAGGAGCCAGGGAGGAGGACTCCTTTCGGCTCGGGCTCACGAGCCCTCCAGCTCCGTCTTGACCAGCCGCTGGGGAAGAAGTCGGCCCGGCTCAGCGTCTCCAAGATATTCAGACGTTTGCCAGGAGAGAGGAGCCGGCATGCATGCCGTCAAGACAAGCCGTGTGCTGATCGTTGCCCACCAAACGGCCGACAGTCCTGCACTCATCGAGGCGGTGGCTCGGCGGGCCGCCTCGAGCTGGTGCACATTCACCCTGCTCGTGCCCGCCTCCTCACACGGACTTCACCGCGTTGTTGATCCCGAGGATCACGGGGCTCCGGAAGCAGAAGCGCGCCTGAACACGGCGCTGCCGCTGCTTTCCCGTGCGGCGGGCGACCAGGTGTTGGGTGTCGTGGGCGCTCATGAACCTCTCGCCGCCGTGCAGGATGCGCTGAACCTTCTGGGTTTTGACGAGGTGATCGTGTCGATGCAGCCGGCGCGGGTTTCGCGGTGGCTGCACCTAGATCTGCCGCGAAGGATTCGCGCGCTCGGGGTCCCGGTAGCCGAGGTGATCAGCGCCGACGCAGAGGGGACACGCGTTCCCGCCGCCTGACTCCGTCGACGCGATGTCGCTCAGGGGTAGGGGTTGCTCGGAGTCGTGGTCGACGACGTAGTCGTGGGGACTGTGGGGGCGGGCATCGTCGTGGTCTTGGAGCGCACCGGTCCGACGGCGATCACGTGCCAAGTCCCGCCGAACGAGACGATGCCCTCACCGATCGCGCTGCGCTTCTTGGTGCCGTCTCCGATGAACGTATAGAGCGGACGTCCGCCGAGCGTCACCTGGTAGATGCCGTCGCGATGCAGCTTTCCCAGCTTGCCCTTGATTCCGCTTGCGACGGTCAGCTTCGTCCGCGCTGAGCTCACCGTCACCGGAAACCAGAACTTGAAGCAGGTGTTCGCCTTCGTGCATTCCAGGTGATGCGAGCTCTCGCCGCTCAGCGTGTAGACGGTGATGCCGTGGAGGTTGACCACGACGCTCTCGCTGTTGCTCTTGACGGGAACGCTCTTGGCGATACCAAGGGTGGCCGGCGATTTCGCGAGAGCAACGCCGGTCAGGGGCATGGCGCTGACCCCGACAAGTCCCGCTACCAGTGATGCGGCTGCGTATCCGGCGCGGCGCTGGCCAAGCGGGAAGATTTTCGTCTGATGCTTCATTGCGCTCCTTGGCTTGTGGGCTGTCGTATACGAGGACGCTGAAAGCGCGAATTTCTTCCCGCTGGCGAGATACGAGCCATTCAGAGCGACGGATGCGGGTGTTGCAGCGGCCTAGCCGGAGACTCACACCCGACCGTAATCTTGATCCGCGAAGCCTTCGCCGCAACCCACGCGCACAGCCAGCGCAGGGGATTCACGCAGAACCTTGGCGATCTTCTAGGCCCAGCAGCTTGCCGAATGGAGTGCCGGCTTCCTCGCGGATCCGGTGCGGCCTGCCCTAGGTCGAAAGTGACTGCCGAGGGTTGTCGCTGGCGAGCCTGAGCAGCGCTTGCTCGCTGATTCCTGTTCCGGCGAGGACGCAGGTGTGTCCGGAACGCAGCCAGGTGATGACCTGAAGGCTGCCATTGTGTGCCACTTTGAAGCGGACGCCGTGCCGCGTGAGCACCTTTCCGGGGGGCTGGGTCAAGGCCGCTCCGGCAACGATCGAATACCCCAGGCGGGTGCCGGCTGGGTCAGCGTAATAGACGGTGACGATCCTCTGGGCGTTGAGGACATCGGTCCGGGTTCCGACCGCTCGCCAGCCGAAGCTGGCCCGCCAGTAGGGAAATGAGACTCGGTCCACCGCGACGGCGAGTGAGCCTCGATGGGCGGCATCCTCCGCCGGCGCGCCGGTTGTCGGGGCTGCGAGCGCCAACTGGGCCGTCTGCGACACCGACAGGCGAGACCGTCCGACCTGGGTCACCCCGACTATGGCCGCAACGATCACGGCCACGGCTGTCGCAGCGGCCAGCATGATCCGGCGGGGGGGTCGCGATCGATTCGAGGACGCGGCCGTCATGGCCTCGACCCGCGCGCGTAGGCCGGTAGGCGCGAGCTCGTCGACGCTGCGCAGCATCGAAACAACGTGCTCCTGATCGGCGAGCGCCTGCGCTAACTCGGGCGAAGCATCGACGCGCGCGCGAACCTCTGACCGCCTCGCGGCGGGGAGTGAACCATCCGCTAGACGGGCCAGCTCGGCTTCGGATGGTTGAGTATGTCGGCTCATGAAACCCATCACTACCTCAGACGCGCTTGAGAGTCAGGTCCTTCCCGAGCCGGGAGCGATCTACTCGGCAAAACTCGATCGCTCACATCGCCAGCCGAGCGTCTGGCTTTGGCGGCGCTCGCTGCATGAGGATCGTACCCTTGGGCGACACGCTGGCGAGCGCGAAACAGACGCGTGGTGATCGTTGCCTCCCGCACCCCTAGCGCCCGTCCAGCCTCGGCGTACGAGAGACCCAGCACATCGACCGCAACCAGCGCCAGCCGGAAGTCATCGGGTAGCTCGGCGATCACGGCGTAAAGCTCCTTGACCTCGAGCGCTGCGTCCGGCTGGACGCTGCGCCGGGCTCGGTCGCCTGGATGTCGTCGAGCGTCGCGGTCACCTTGGGGCGTCGGGAGGCAACGCGACCGGCCGTGAAGAACGTGTTCCTCAGCACGCTCATCAGGTACGCGCGATCGGTGTCGGCGCGTACGAACCTCGGTCGCGCCAGCACCAGCGCACAAGTTTCCTGAACCAGGTCTTCGGCGTCCTCACGCGACCCGCACAACGCCCAAGCCGCGCGATACAGCACGTCCAGATGCTGACTCAATGACTGGGGGTCCAAGCGTCGCACCAGTTCGCGCATCGTAGTTGAGCACGCCAGCCATCGCGCGACAAGGCCGGAGCTTCGCTGACGCGGAAGGATTTCCGTTTCCCGTCGTCTCTAGCGGTAGCGGCCGAGAAACCACCGCCATCCGGAGGAGCGCCGAGGATTGGGTCAGCGCGCCTGAGCAATCGGTTGACGTTGAGCCTAATCGGCTCGATTTCCGCCATGCAGCGGACCAAAGCACTTCGAAGGCGGCGAGAGTCGTGCAGTATGACGCTGCTACAACCGGTCGCTGCCGCGATGCAGAGGGTGGTTAGGCAAGACGCGCGAGCGTAGGCGGCAAACCGCCCACGAATCCAAGCGGCTAGTCGCGTGGCTTCGCTGGAACGGGGGTTCGCGGCCTACACCGTCGCGGTTCCGTTGATCTACCCGCTGGTCCCAGCGCTCAGCTGGCTCCACCGCAGCCACACCGCGACCTACATCCTCAAGGACGCCTACCTCAACGCCCTCGTTTCCGGCGTAGAGCACGACGATCTGGGCGACCTGCCCACCTTTCACTCACCCAGCTGGCGACGATCATCCGCGGGCGAGTCGGCCTGGTAGTTCTCGGCCAAGCGTTGGGGCTCCGACTTCCCGCCGACTTGCAGCAGGCCGGACGCGGCCAGATCGCACCATCACCAACTGGCAGCTAAGCCTGTTCCGGACCACCGTAGGACCGGCTCTTTTCGGTCCCGACGGGGAAGGAGTCAGGTCGGTGCGGCATCTAAACCTGATGACACTCAATCCGGCCATCAGGAGGTCTCCAGTGTTCCGTAGCTTCATCCGCCCAACCTTGTGCGCTGGCCTCGCCGTACTTAGCGTCGGCGCTTTCGTGCTCGCCTCTACACCTGTGAGCACCGCGAGCTCCAAACCCACTCGAGTTCAATTGCGCTCAACTGCGTTGGGAAGGATTCTCGCCACCAACTCGGGCTTCACCCTGTACGTGTTCACCCGTGACAAGAAGAACCGGGACGCCTGCGTCAAGGTGCCAAATTGCACCCGCGTCTGGCCGGTACTGAAGACCAGTAGCAGACCAGTCGCCGGGAAGGGTCTGAGGGGATCTCTGCTGGGGACGATCACGCTCGCGCAGGGCATTCAGCAGGTCACCTATGCCGGGCATCCGCTCTACGGCTACGTCGGTGACACGTCGCCCGCTGAAACTGCCTATGTAGGGATAAGTCAGTCCGGCGGTACCTGGTACGCGATCAACGCCGCTGGCAAGGTCGTAAAGTAGGAAGCGGGCATCGTCAACTTGTTGACCTGATAATGCCAGCATTTTGAGCCCCGCAATGCCCCGTTGGCGAGGTAATTATGTTCTGCGAGCCTCGCCAGGATTCAGTCCGTGTCGGCGATGAACGCCTGGAGTGTGTCGTGCTCCTCGGCGCAGGCGGGACAACCTTCAAGATGAGCGCGCATACCGGGAACCTGCTCGTCGGCATCGCGGCCGGCTAGTTCCAGCTCGACGTAGATGTCGAGTTGGGCAAAGCATTCCTCGCATGTGAGCTCAGGTCCTTCCGGGCCGAGGAGGCGACCGAGGAGGCGGGCGGGATCGATGTCGGCGTCAGTCATGGTGGCCGCTATCGACGGCGGTGCGGAGCTTCCGGCGCGCGTCGTGGAGGGTTTTGTAGAGGGCGCCACGCGTAGTGTTCAGGCGCTCGGCAAGCACGTCGATCGGAACCTCCGTCAACACCAGTGCCGTCAGTACCTCGCGCTGGTGGAGCGAGAGCTCGGTCTGGATCGCCACGGTCACAGCCCGCAGGCGCTCCCGCGTCTCGAAATCCTTGACGGGATCAAGGATGGTTGCCGGGAGCACATTCCAAGTCTGGGGGTCGATAGGGAGCTCGCGAGCCTGCCACGCGCGGCGCCGGGTGCGCACGGCCGCCTCGAGAATCGCGAACTTGTACGCCCAGGTAGTGAAGCGGCTCTCGAAGCGGTAGTCGTCGAGCTTGGCCAAGATCGTGCTGAGTGCATCGCTGGCGCTCTGCATGGCCAGGTCCTCGATCGTGTCGCCGTGGGCGCCATCGAGCATCGCGCGGCGGCGGGCAAGTTCGAAGCGGGCCGCGCGAAGCAGCAGCGCATGCAAGCGGGCTGCGGCCATCTCCCGCTCGGTACCAGTGCCACGGAGTGCCTGTATCCAGGCTCGTCCGTCCGCCTCCCGGTCGGCCTGGGCGAGGGTGGGAGCGCGTCCCATGGCCGGCACGCTACCAGCGATGTTGTTCACCGCTTGGTTTCTCCTCCAGCGGCGCGAGGATCCGCGCCGCTAGCTCGGGCGGGCAGTCTCGATCGATGAGCTCCAGCAGAGCGTGGATATCTGCGGTGCGCTGGTTCGCGAGTCGTTGGGCGAGATTTGCCGGGAAGCCCGCGTTCACCAGCCGAGCGCGACGCCAATTCACCAGCCGGTCGCAGTCGCCGCCCAGATCCATGAAGGTCTATCGTCAATCGGCACGAGGAATGCCATGGTGGAAGCTTAGGAGCCGCCGACGCCTAACGCCGCTAACAGCACGAGGACCAGAGTGGTCGCGGCGGCCAGGCCGTGAGCGGTCACGATCGGGAGGGGGAAGTGCTGCTCGGCGGGCACGGTGCCTTCGCCGAGGGCGATGCTCCCGTTGGATGCCGGCATCGCTTGCCGGCGCTGTAGCCAAAGTGCGAGCATCCCGAACCCGAGACTCGCGGCGATCAGCAGCAGGGCGAAGCCGGCCCAGGCGAACGCTTTTTTGTCGCTGGCGAGATAGACGATCCAGAGCACCAACCCGGTGGCGGCGAGCAGCAGATGCGCGAAGATCAGCGGCGGCCGGATCCTTCGCCCGGGCTGGTCTCGTTGCTGCGATCCTCCACGTTTGAGCCAGATGCCAAGCAGCCCGAATCCACCGAGTGCGGTCATGACCCAGATGGTCAATGCTGCCCATTTCATTGGCCGATTTCCTCTTTTATCGGGATCTTGTCGGTTGCTCGTGATGGCGAGCCATTCTCGTCTTGTGGCTCGAGAACCCGGGTGCCGTGCACGAACACCACTGAGCCGCCGAGCCATCCGCCGACGGTCAGCACACTGACGCCGCATAGCGTGAGCACGAGCCCGGCGGTCGTGACGTGGGCGTGTTGGTAGCCGGTGTATTGCTGCCAGGCAGCGAACGCGAACAGCGCCACCGCCGTGACCATCGCGCTCAGATGGAGCGTCGCCGTGCGCCAACGGACGCTGCCCCACTCGATCGAAAGCCAGTCGAGCAGCCCGGTCAGCGCGGTGGGTAGGGAAACGATCAGCCCACCGATCAGCGCCAGCCACATGCCCTTCGCCGCTGCCAGCTCGATCCCGCCGGAGTACCCGATGATCGCCAGCCCTCCGGCGAGCACGTACATGCCGATCGTCGCGTCGGTCAGCGGCGGGTGAAGCGGGTGACCGGGAAGGCCCCGCACCAGCACGAGCGGATCGAACCGGCGACGAGAGGTCACGTCCCTCACGATCGCCCCTCGCTTCGATGTAGGAAGCTCATACATCCTTAGCTGCGCTCGGCTGGCAGTTCTGTACCTTTGCCAGTTCTTCTAACGGTCGAGGTAAGACTTGCGGTCGAGCCGTAGCTAAGGAGCCATGAAACCGATTCCTGCTCCCGCCGATTTGAACGGCCACCGCCGGACCGGGGCAGACCTGATGTCCTGGCAGCACCCGCGGCGAGCTGTGGATCGTGACGCGCTCGAGCTGGCGGCGGGCGAAATGCTGATCGCGCTCGGCACCGAGCCAAACAACCCCGAGCTCCGAGATACCCCGCGCCGGATGGCGGATGCGTACACCGAGATGCTTACCCCGCAGCCTTTCAGCCTGACGACGTTCCCCAATGACGAGGGTTACGACGAGCTCGTGGTCGTCAGAGACATTACGTTCCAGTCGCTGTGCATGCATCACATGCTCCCGTTTTACGGGATCGCGCACCTCGCCTACCTACCAGCGGAGCGAATCCTGGGATTGTCGAAGCTCGCGCGCGTTGTCGAGATGTTCGCCCGCGACTTGCAGCTCCAGGAGCGGATGACGACACAGGTCGCCGGATGGCTACAGCAGCAGCTACAGCCAAAAGGCGTTGGCGTCGTACTCGAGGCCGAGCATTTGTGCCTGTCGCTGCGTGGGGTACAGAAATCCGGTGCTCGGACGGTGACGTGTGCCCTGCATGGCCTAATTCGCGATGACGCGCGGACGCGCGAGGAGTTCCTGAGCCTCACCGGAGGGAGAACGCGATGAGCAAGCGGACGTTCGTGATCGTCGGCGCGAGCTTGGCCGGAGCCAAGGCCGCGGAGGAGTTGCGTAACCAGGATTTCGAGGGCCGCATCGTCCTGATCGGTGATGAGACGGAGCTCCCCTATGAGCGGCCGCCGCTGACGAAGGACTACCTACGCGGCGAGTCTCCACGAAATCAGACTCGCGTGCACGAGGCTGGCTTCTACGAACAGCACGACATCGAGGTCGTGACCGGCGTCCGCGTCACCGCGATCGAGCCTGGCGAAAGGCGCGTCCACGTCGACGGCAGGGTCGGCTTTGTCTACGACCGGCTGCTGATCGCCACCGGCGCCGAGCCGCGCAAGATCAACGTTCCGGGCGCCGACCTCGACGGTGTTCACCATCTGCGAACCCTCGCCGATTGCGATGCTTTGCGGGCACGCCTGGATGTCGGCGGCAAGGTCGTGGTTGTCGGCGCGGGCTGGATCGGGGCGGAGTTTGCCGCCTCCGCTCGCCTGCGCGGTCTTGAGGTCACTGTGATCGCATCCGATCCCGTACCGCTGATGCGTGTGCTCGGGACGGAGCTGGGCGGCTTCTACCGCGACCTGCATCGCGGTCACGGAGTCGACCTCCGTACCGAGATCGGGGTCGAGGCGTTCGAAGGCCAGGGATCGGTCACCGGCGTCAGAACCAGCGACGGAAGGTCGATCCCGTGCGACTTCGTGGTCGTTGGGGTCGGAGTCGTACCGCGCAGCGGCCTTGCTGAAGCGGCAGGGGCGAAGATCGAGAACGGGATCATCGTCAACCAGCAGTTGCGGACCACGATCCCTGATGTTTTTGCCGCCGGCGACGTTGCCAACGCCTGGCATCCGTTCTTCGAACGCCAGCTCCGCGTCGAGCACTGGAGCAACGCACTCAACCACGGGCCGGCGGCCGGCCAGGCGATGCTCGACCAGGACGTTGCCTATGACCGGCTCCCGTACTTCTTCTCAGACCAGTACGACATCGGCATGGAATACACCGGCTACGCCACCGAGTGGGACGAGATCGTCTACCGGGGGGCCGTTGCCGATGGCAAGTTCATCGCGTTCTGGCTCAAGGACCAGTGTGTGATCGCTGGCATGAACATCAACGTCTGGGATGTCAACGAGGACTTACAGGCGCTCGTCCGCTCCCGCCAAGAAGTCGACCCAGCGGCGTTGTGCGACAGGGACACCCCCCTTTCCGAGCTGGCCAACAAGCAACTCCAGCCGACGCCTAAGAGGAACGACCAGTGACCCAAGCCCCCCCAGATCGTTTGCGAGACCTGCACGCCGCTGGTGTCTCGATCTGGCTGGACACGCTCTCGCGCGAGCTGCTGGACAGCGGCGAATTCGCTCGCTTGGTCGCAAACTCATCCGTCACCGGCGCGACGTCGAACCCGACCATCTTCGCCAAGGCGATCACCAGCTCTGATCGCTACGACCAACAGCTGCGTCAAGCCGTCGAGCACGGGACATCAAGTCTCCAGGAGCTGTTCCTAGAGCTCGGGCTCGACGACATCCGCAGCGCCGCCGCGGTCCTCCGGGCCAGCTACGAGCGGAGTGGTGGGCGAGACGGCTTCGTTTCCTTCGAATGCACGCCTGATCTCGCTGACGACACCGCCGCCACAATCGCACAGGCCCAAGAGCTCTGGGAGCGGCTCAGTCTGCCGAACGTGCTGATCAAAGTGCCCGCGACGTCGGCCGGGGTCAGTGCAATCGAGGAGCTGACCTACCGCGGTGTAAACGTCAACGTCACGCTGCTGTTCTCACTCGAGCGCTACGAGCAGGTGATCGAGGCCTACCTACATGGTCTCGAGCGGCGGCACGCGGCCGGGAAACCGCTGGCGGGACTGACGTCTGTCGCCTCGTTCTTCGTCTCCCGCGTCGACACAAAAGTTGATGCGACGCTGCCGCCGGGTTCTGCCTCGCGGGGGCGGGTGGCGGTCGCGAACGCCCAGCTCGCCTACGTGCGGTTTCGCGAGCGTTTCTCCGGACGCCGCTGGAGAGAGCTGGAGCAGGCCGGCGCCACCGCTCAGCGTCCGCTGTGGGCGAGCACGGGCACCAAGAACGCCGACTACTCGGACCTGCTGTACATCGAGAACCTGATCGCTGACGGGGTCATCAACACGATGCCGCTCGACACGCTGAGAGCATTCTCAGACCACGGAGACATCGGTTCTGCCGTGGACGTGGATCCCACCGCAGCGGCACGCATCCTCGCCGCCGCCGCCAAGGAGGGTGCCGACCTCACGCGAATCACGACAGAGCTCGAACTCGAAGGTATCGCCTCATTTTGCGCCTCCTACCACAAGCTGCTCGACTGCATCGGGGGCAAGCTGCCTGCGCTCGGTGCGTCGGTGAGCTAAGGGCGAGCACCAGAAGGTTGCGGGCGCAGTGAGCGCTTATCTACCGATCGCCGAGCATGGCTTGATCGGTGATCTGCATTCGGCTGCGCTGGTCGGGACCAATGGGACGATCGACCCGCGTTCTACTCGAAGTAGTTGGCGAGCGCGAGCCGACCAGTGGCAAGGGACTCGGCCGCTTCGGCCTCGACTACGCACTGGCGCAAATCCCCGCACGGCAATGGCGCCACTCAAGCGTTCAAACCGCCGCCGTTACCGGCGCTCCCCGACGCGGCTATACCGCCACCACCCTACCTACCGGACGAGTGACGGTGAACCTCAAGCCGGACCCTACGCGTTCTTCTGCGGCGTCCCAGGCCACCGCGCCGCAGGGTTGCAGGGAACCCTATCGGTCAGCTGACCAGCCCACGAGACGCTGTCACGACTCGTGGAGCTGGGGTGCGAGCCAAGCCGCGGGCGCGTGACATCTTTCGATCTGCGCCCGCGGCCTCTTGGTGTGTTGGCTACCGCCTAAATCTCTCGGGCCGCGCTGCGTCCGCGCCCTGCGCGAGGGTCGTCATGAAGGCGAAGAACTCGCGCGATTGACCACGGAAAAGCCCGTCGTCGGTCAAGAACTTCAACGCGCCCATCGCAGCGCCTTCGGTCTCGGTCGGTCGGATTATCGAACACACCGGGAACTTGCGACTGAGGAAGATCGTTGGCTCGGGCATGATCAGGTTGGTCTGGAAGTCCTCTCCACCAAAGGGAGGCGAGTTCAGATCCGGGAAACCAGCCCGTTCGTCGGATCAGTCAAGGGCGGTGCATCGCCGGCTTTGTCGTGCCAGGTCTGAAAGTGCATCGTCTCCGTCGGTCCAATGCTGAGCAGTACGCGTAGCACCTCTGGGTCGCTCACCCGCTGAGCGAGTTGCGGGTAGAGGCTCGTACCGCCCTGTTCGATGGTCGCGAAATGGAAGCCGGCGGTGTTGGCGATCGCTTGCAGGTGATCAGCGGGTGTCAGATCGGCATCGGATCTCGGGATGGCGGGAAACTGCCCGTTCAGCAGCCCGGGAACGGCCGGCGGGAACGTGTCGCCGAGGTCTGGGTTCTTGGTGCTGCTGCGGTACCGCGTCCACCAAGTGGTATCCACGGTCAACCGCATCAGATTCGTGAGCCGCTTGATCTGCTGCGCGCCCGTCGCCTGGCTACTTGGCAGCATTCGGAAACGATCCAGACTGACTGGCCTTCCACCGCGCGCCTGGAGATAGGCATTGAGGAACGTGAAGTGGGTGACCTCGTCATCGGTGTTGTCATGGATGTACTGCGCCATGTCCGAATCCAGTACCGCTAAGGCCGCCGTGTACGCGCGGCTCCCGGTCCCGCCGGGGACCTCGCTGTCCTGGATGCCACCCAGCTCGTTGTACTGCTGCCAGAAATCCGTTTCTAGGGTCTCGACGGCAGCAAGGAACCGGAGAATCGCCTCGTCTCCCTCGGTAAGCCCGCGACCCCGGTGTGCGGAAGCCAGCGAGACATCACCCAACAATCCTGCGCCGAGCGCTCCGGCTCCCGCTCCGACCAAGAACGATCGGCGGCTGCTCAGATCGCCCGCGGCCGCACCCTGGCTGATCGGTTGGACTTCGTCTGGCCCTCGACGGGATGAGGTCGCAGATGACTGGCTCGATGAAGGGGCTTCACTACTCATTCTTTGCTCCGTTCCGTTGCTGGGAAAGAACTGGCTGAAAAACGGGGGCAACCACAGTGCCTGCGCGATCAACGCCAGTGGGGCGATGGACTCCCACTGCCGATCCGTGCTCGCAGCCGCGATTAGCTAGTCCTCCCGCTAACGCATCTGCTTCCCTGCCTCCCGACGAGCGGCCCCCGCGCTCAGCGGCAGACGGGTCACTTGGGGCGGCTACGCGCCGACCGACTGCGCCGGGCAAGCGCCGACCCCATCGTGCCCCCTGGTCACTACGCGGCGTCACACCAACCATCGATTACGTCGTGCACCGGACAATCGGTCCGCACACATCGCGGCAGCTGACCCGAAAATTCAGCCATTACTGCCTCGACGCCGTGACTCGCGCATTCCTTCCCGTTCCAAGCGGCCCGACGATCGAGTACTTGGGCTGCGCGGAGCCGCCGGGGCCGCGTTAGCACCGACATACTCGACCATCGGTGTTTGTATCTGCGGGATCCCAGGTCGCCTCAGCGCGCTACCTGGTCTCGTTGTGTGACTAAGGGGGGTTGCGGATCCCCGAGACCGGCTCGTTGTCGCCGAATCGATCTGGTCGAACGCGATCCTCGGGCTCAAGGTGAACGAGCAGCGTGGTACCCGGCAGCCGATCGATGACAGCGTCCTGAAGCTGGTGGGAGATCTCGTGCGCGCGATGCAGACTGGTGCCATCGGCGAACTGCAGGTGGAGATCCACTTGGTGTTGGCTGCCGACGTGGCGGGCGCGTAGATCGTGGTAGTTGATGACCTCGTGCCCGACGAACGACTCGACCACCGTCGTGAGCTTGGCAATCTCGTCTGCGGGTAGCGCCTCGTCGGCCAAGCGCCGGCTTGATTCGAGCAGGATCCGCACGCCGGTGGTGCTTATCACTGCGGCGACGAGGAGCCCGACGAGCGGATCGATCCATGTCGCGCCACTGAGCTTGAACAGAATCAGCGACACGAGCACGCCCATCGACACGAGCGCATCGGTGCGCAGGTCGGCGGCGCCGGCATGCAAAGCGGCCGACCCGGTCGCGCGTCCTGTCCTGCTGAGGTAGGTGGAGACGACTACGTTGATCGCTGCGGCAGCGCCTGCGACACCAATGCCTAGGCCAACCGAGTCGATGCTGCCGCCGTTGATGAGACGACGGATGGCCTCGAACGCGATCAGCGTCCCGCCGAGTAGCAGCAGCAGCGCTTGAGCTCCCGCGGCGAGATCTTCGAGCTTCTCGTGGCCGTATCGGTGGGTCGAGTCGGCTGGTTCGTCAGCCTTGCGTACCGATGCCCAGGCGATCACCGATGCGATCAGATCCATCAGTGAATGGACCGCGTCGCTGAGGATCCCGACCGAGCCGGTCAGCACCCCGGCTCCGACCTTGATCGCGATCAAGGTCGTGTTGGAGACGATCGCGACACTTGCTGCGCGCGTCTTGCTCGACTTGATGATGGTCATCTGTACGCCGGTTGTTGTCCTTCGTTCTGCCTGTGATCGGCGAGCCGACTCGGACAGGAGCGCGGAGGCACCAATCATGATCGCCGCCGCCTGGGCCGGAAAGGCGAGGTGGATTCCGGTGAAGGCCGACGATAGCTCGGGGCCCACGCTGACCTGGTGGTCGTGCGCCTGGCCGCGGCGCTCACCGAGGATTGGTTGGGTCCGTCGGTCGATCTCCTCGCGGCTGAAACGGATTTCGTCAGCCGAGCGGCCGGGAGCGTACGTTTACCGCTAACCGGCGAAAGCGTCGGTTGTTAATCGAGAGGGAGGGCTCCGAACCCTCATGCCCGCGGAGTCCCGAATGACGACTGCGAGGAGCTGGCCGAACCCAAACCCGCCAGCTCCCCATGGAAGGGCTGAGCCGACGCGCAAAGCAAAGCTAAACGGAGCCCGGATCTCCTGTGCTCGGGAGGCCTTAGGCTGGCGTTCAGGTGACCGTGAGTGTCCCCTGCATTCCGGCCTGACGGTGTCCAGGTACGGGGCAGTAGAAGGTGTACGTGCCCGGCGTCAGCTTTACGGTGACCGCCGAGGTTCCGCCCTGCTGGACGACGTGGCCATCCTTATCAACTCCATGTCCTTCGACCGATATGCCATGGGGAAACGTCGATGGATTGGACATCGACAGAGTCACGGTGCCCGCCTTCGCCTTAAGGCTCTTGGTATTGAAGGCGAGCCTCCCCGGAACCGCCGACAGGTGCACGGTCTCGCCGACCGCGGCTGTCGGAGCGGGCGCCGACGTGGAAGGGCTCGGTGCCGAGGCGGCGGCCGACTTTGACGGCGAACTGCTCGTGGAGCTACTGCTGCTGCTACTGGAGCCACCGCATCCGGCCACCGAGAGCACCACGCCCGTCATCAGCAGACCTATTGCTCTACCCATGTTCTGTCTCCTCATCAGGTGGATTGTCCTCAACTGAGGAGGACGCGAGACGTGCGAGATCCTTCCCGAGGCCGAAGCACCAATCAATCGAGATGCTCCATCAGCATCGCGGGATGCAACGACTTATTCCCGTGCTTGCCTTCCTGGCCCGACCCCTGAGTTCGGTCCGATCTGTGTGAGATTCGACGGCCTTGTTGGATCGGCCAGAGGAGTTCGAGGATGAAGAGGAGACGTCACACGCCAGAGCAGATCGTCCGGGGCTGCGGGAGGCCGACCGGCTGCTCGGCCAGGGACAGGAGCTAGCCGAGGCGCTCAAGGACGGCTACGTCAACTCGTTCTGTCCCTCCTGAGCGCGATTGTGGTGCGTCCAAATAGCATGTGCCGCATGTCAGGTTCGCTGCGTGGGTCTTGACGCTTGAGGTGAGGGCCGTCCAGGTTGACGCACGCGCGTTCTGGCTGCGCGGACCCGGCGTCGGGGAGATCCGGCCGGTCACGCTGCCCGACCCGGGGCGCGACGACGTGATGGTCCGCACGTTGCGGTCCGGCATCAGCCGAGGCACAGAGACCTTGGTGTTCCGGGGTGGTGTACCGCCGGGCCAGTACGCCGCCATGCGGGCACCATTTCAGGACGGCGACTTCCCGGGGCCAGTCAAATACGGCTACCTCAACGTCGGCGCCGTGGAGCGGGGACCGGCGGAGTTGCGGGGACGCATTGTCTTCTGCCTCTACCCGCACCAGACCGCGTACGTGGTGCCGGCCGGCGCGGTGAACGTCGTGCCCGAGGGCGTGCCACCGGCGCGTGCCGTCCTGGCGGGCATCGTCGAGACAGCCGTCAACGCGCTGTGGGACGCCGCACCACTACTCGGCGACCGAGTCGCGGTGGTCGGCGCCGGGATGCTCGGCTGCTGCGTCGCCCGCCTGCTGACTCGATTCCCTGGTGTGCAGGTCACCCTCGTGGACGTCGATGCCGGCCGGACCGATGTCGCGGCCGCGCTCGGCGCCGAGTTCGCTCTGCCGGCCGACGCCGCCGACGATCGCGACCTCGTCGTGCACGCCAGCGCGACATCGGCAGGGCTCCAGCGATCGCTCGACCTGCTCGCGCCCGAGGGTACGGTCATCGACCTCAGCTGGTACGGCGACGTTGAGGTCCGGCTTTCGCTCGGCGGGGCATTCCACTCGGGCCGCCTGGCCATCCGCGCCAGTCAGGTCGGCACCCTGTCCCCTGCCCGTAGTCGGCGCCGCACGTCGGCCGATCGGCTGGCCCTCGCACTTGACCTGCTGCGCGACCCTGCCTTCGACGCGCTCTTGACCGGGGAGTCCCGCTTCGGCGAGCTGCCCGACGTGATGTCCCGGCTGGCCGAGGGGAGTCTGCCGGCGCTCTGCCACACCATCACCTACGAGGGGAGGTAGATCGTGTTCAGCGTGACCGTCCGCGATCACATGATGATCGCGCACAGCTTCCGCGGTGTGGTGTTCGGGCCCGCGCAGCGCCTGCACGGCGCGACATATGTCGTCGACGCCACGTTTCGGCGCGCGGCCCTGGACGCCGACAACATCGTGGTTGACATCGGCCGAGCGGCCGAGGCGCTGCACGCTGTGCTGGCCGAGGTCACTTATCGCAACCTCGACGACGAGCCCGCCTTCGCGGGCATGAACACGTCCACGGAGGCGCTCGCCCGGGTGGTTGCGGATCGACTCGCAGACAGAGTGCGCGCCGGCGCTCTCGGCGAGAGCGCGCGGGAGGTCGACGCCCTGGTCGTCACGCTGCATGAGTCGCACATCGCCTGGGCGAGCTACGAGCGGCCGCTGTGACGGCGGTGCATGTCGTGGTACCCGATGGCATCGAGGACCCGACTCGGCCAAGCGGAGGAAATGCCTATGACCGCCAGGTCTGCCGCGAGCTGCGTTTGCTCAAATGGTCGGTCCTCGAGCACGCGGTGTCTGGCAGCTGGCCGCAACGCGATCCGTTGTCCCTAGCTGGCCTTGCCGACACCCTGATGGGGATCCCCGACGACGCAGTCGTGCTGCTCGACGGGCTGGTCGCCTCGACCGCGCCCGAGGTGCTTGTCCCGCAGTCACACCGATTGCGCTTGATCGTGCTCGTGCACATGCCACTGGGCCACCGCCCGCCAGATGACGAGGCGAAGGACATCCGGGCCTGGGAAGGGGCGGTCCTCTCGGCTGCTGCCGCCGTGGTCACGACCAGCTCGTGGACGCGGCGCCGGCTGCGAGAGCTTTACTCGCTGCCGACCGAACGGGTCCACGTCGCCCAGCCCGGTGTCGACGCGGCCGAGCTCACAGCTGGGACGGCGGTGGGTGGTGCGCTGCTCTGCGTCGCGGCGGTCACCTTCGTCAAGGGCCACGATGTCCTGCTCGATGCCCTGGCCACGATCTCGGAGCTGTCCTGGCAATGCGCGTGCGTGGGCAGCCTGGACCGCGACCCGGCGTTCGCTGAGACTCTGCCTCGGCGCTTGCTGGACCGCGGGCTGGACGGCCGGGTGAACTTCCTGGGGCCCCGGTCCGGGGCCGATCTGGATCGCTGCTACGCGGCTGCCGACCTCGTGGTGCTGGCATCGCGCGCCGAGACGTACGGGATGGTCGTCATCGAGGCCCTGGCCCGTGGCTTGCCCGTCATCACCGCCGAGGTCGGCGGCGTGAGGGAGGCTCTGGGTCACGGCGCCGACGGGAACCGGCCGGGGCTACTGGTGCCCCCCGAGGACCCGGCGGCACTCGGCGCCGCGCTGCGGGCCTGGCTCGGTGACAGCGAGCTGAGGGGGCGGTTGCGTCGGGCCGCGCGCGAGCGGCGCGCGTCGCTTCCTCGATGGTCGGCCACGACGTCCGCTCTCGCAGAAGTCCTGGGCGCGGCGTCGCGATGACCCTCGAGGGCATCCGGGTCAGCCGGAGGTGGCTAGCCCTCCGGGAGCCTGCCGACGCCGCGGCCCGTTCACCCGAGCTCGTCGAGCATCTCAGACAAGTGCTCCCGTCAACCGGGCGCCATGTGATCCACGACCTCGGCTGCGGTACAGGCGCGATGGGCCGATGGCTGGCGCCGCGGCTGCCCGGGCCGCAGCACTGGGTCCTGCACGAGCGGGACCTGGACCTGCTGGAGCTCGCCGCTTCGGAATCTCCCGGCCCTGCCGCCGACCGGGCGACAGTGACCGTCGAGGCAAGGCGCTCCGACCTGAGTCGCCTTCACCCGGGCGATGTCGGCGACGCAAACCTCATCACCGCCTCGGCGCTGCTCGACATGCTGACCGAGGAGGAGCTGGTTGGGCTGGTCGGCGTCTGCGCCGGCGCAGGGTGTCCGGTCCTGCTGACGCTGTCGGTCGTCGGCCGCGTCCGCCTTACCCCGGCTGAGCCACTGGACGGCCGTGTGGCCGCCGCATTCGATGCCCACCAATGCCGCGTGACCCCGCGAGGCTGCCTGCTCGGCCCGGGCGCAGTCGCGCTCGCGGCCGAGGGGTTCGGCCGGCTGGGAGCGGAGGTCCTCATCCGGCCCAGCCCGTGGCGGCTTGGCGCCTCGCAGGCCTACCTGGCGACGGAGTGGCTCGCCGGGTGGGTGGGTGCCGCGTCCGAGCAGCAGGTCGAGCTGGCCGCCGACATCGACGCCTACACCCGCCGACGGCTGACTCAGGCCAAAGCCGGCGAGCTGGCCGTCACCGTTGACCACGCCGACCTGCTGGTCCTCCCCTGAGAGGATCTCACCCCGCCGGCAGCGGGACGTCGAGCGTGTGCGCGCCCCTTCCTGCCTTCGTCGCCAGGTATCGGGTATTCGTGGCGGAAAGATGCACGCCCGTCGGCACGAGAGCGGTCACGGCCACCCCGAACCGGCGGAGCTGCCGGTCCTTGTCCGGGTTGTTGCTGAGCAGGGCGACCCGCGGGATCCCCAGTGCCTGCAGCATCTGCGCGGCGACCAGGTAGCTGCGTTCGTCCTCGCGGTGACCCAGCGCGAGGTTCGCCTCATACGTGTCCAGCCCCGTGTCCTGCAGCGCGTAGGCGTCGAGCTTGGCGTAGAGGCCGATGCCGCGTCCCTCCTGGCGCAGGTACAGCAGGTAGCCACCCGTCCCGGCGATGCGCTCGACGGCTTCGCGCAGCTGCGGGCCGCAGTCGCAGCGCTGGCTGCCGAACACGTCCCCGGTGAGACATTCGCTGTGCGGCCGCACGAGCGGCACCGGCCGCCGTCCGGCCGACGTCACTGCGGCGGCCCGGTCCCCCAGCCCGAAGGCGAGGTGCTCCTGGCCGTCGACCAGTCCGTCGAAGCTGAAGACGCGGGCAGCCGTGGCGTAGCCGTCGGTGAATCGCAGCGGGACTGACATCTGCGTGCGGATCGTCGCGGTAAGCGGTGGCTGCGGCATTGATCTCCCGGGTCAGTCAGTCTGGAATCGTGATGAGAGCGCGTAGCGGAGCAGCACGACGTCGCCGATCTGGCGCACCCCGGCCAGCGTTGCGCGCCGGCCGGGGTTCCAAGGGAAGCGGCCGTCGCTGACGAACCGAGGGGCACGGGAGTCGCCGACGAAGAAGGGAGCGACGACCAGCTGCAGCTCGTCGGCGAGGTTGTCAGTCAAAAACTGCGTATGGACCTTACCCCCGCCCTCGACCATCAGCCGCTCCACCCCGCGGGCGGCGAGGTCCTCACTGATCGCGCGCATCTCGACGGGCTGGCCGGCGTCGACCACGGTCGCGATCGGTCCGAGCTGCGAGCGCGCGTCGATCACCCGCCGGCTGGCGCAGTAGACGAGCTTCTCGGTATCGCCGGTGGTGAAGAAATCGGCGCCCGCGTCCAGCTCAACCCGTTCGGTCACGGTGACCTTGACCGGCGAGGGTGGTAGGCCACAAGCCATCCGGTCGTCGCGCCGGGGCTTGGAGCGCACCACAAGCCGCGGGTTGTCGTTGCGCACCGTGGCCGCGCCGACCAGGATCGCGTCGCAGGAGGCGCGCACGGCGTCGACCCGGTCGAAGTCGGCGTCGTTGGAGAGCTCGAGGCGCCGCGGCATCACGCTGTCGAGATAGCCGTCGATCGACATGCTGCAGCTCAAGAGGGTGTACGGGCGGTCAGGCATGTGCAGCTCCCTCCCGAAGCGGCCGTTCGTGTCGAGTGGGAGCCCGGCTACCCCGGAGCCACGCCACTAGGAGGACGGCGGCACCCGGGAGGCTGGAGAAGAGGACCATCACGCCATAGACGACGGCGGTGGCAACCCCGCGTTGCGCGCCCAGCCCGGCCGCGGCGAAGATCCATGCCGTCACGCCCTCGCGCGGCCCCCAGCCGCCGAGGCTCGGCAGCACCATGGCCACCATCACGAGCAGCGCCAGCGGCAACATCCGGGACACCGGCGCGGTGGCGCCGGCGGTCCGCGCGGCGATCAGGAAGGTGGCCGCGTGGCCGGCCACCACAACGGCAGATGCAAACACTATGCCCAACCACGCCTTCCGGTCGAGCAGGCCCTCCCTGATGTCGCGAACCGCTGCGCTCCGGGTCCGCGCCCAGGCGGAGCGGGCTTTACCCGGCCGCCTCCGAACCACAAGCCCAAGCCCGATCGCGGCCACCACAACTGCAAGCGCCGCCAGCGGCATCGACGAGCGCACCGGTGAGGGCAGCGCGAGGAGAACGGCCAGGGTCAGGAGGACCTGCACGACCTGCCCCGCGGTACGCTCCCACGCGACCGCCCGCAGCGCTCGGCCGACATCGCTCACCGCCCGGCCATGGCTGACCGCCCGGTGCACGTCGCCCACGACCCCGCCGGGCAGGGTGAGGTTGAGGAACAGCGAGCGGTAGTAGGCCATCACGGCAGCCGGCAGCGAGAGGCCTACGCCGAGACCACCGGCCACGATCTTCCAGCGCCACGCGCAGCACAGCGTCGTCAGCACTGCGAGGCCCATGGCCGCCGCCAAAGCCGAGCCGTCGATCGCGCGGATGCCGTGGAGGAACGGGCCCGTGCCCACCCGCCAGACCAGGACGGCTAGCACCAGGGCGGAGCCCACAACGCGCCCCCACGACAGCACGGTTCGGCTCATGCCGGGGCCCCATCGGCTCGAGGCTGTTGCTGCTGCGCAGCCACGGACAAGGTGCGATGCCGCAGGAAGGGAGTCTCGAAGAATGACGCGAAAACCCGCGCGAATAGGATCGTCAGGGGCAGCGCCAGGGCGAGGGTCATCAGGAAAGCCGGAACGCCCTGGCCAACCCGGCCGGCCACGATCTTCTCGTAGACCACGACGACGATCGGTCCGTGCGTGAGGTACAGACTGTAGGACGACGAGCCGAGGCTGCGGATCTCGCGCGCGTTGAGCAGGCGCCGGATGCGGACCGCGTGACCGGTGGCCAGAGCCGCCAGCAGGCACGCGATGGCTGGGCCCAGCGCGAGGTCGACCCAGAACAGGTGGTCGAGCGTCCACACCGATCCCTGCCACCAGATCGTCGCGAGCACCGGCACCGTGGCGGCGAGCGCTAGCCAACCCCAGGGCCATGCCCTGCAAGCCCTGCCCGCTCCGACGATGCCGGCGCTCAGGGCGCCGAGCGCAAACAGGGCGGCGAGGTCGGGCGGAGACTGGATCACGAACACATCCAGGCGGGACACGCGCGGACCGACGACCCCCACGGTCGCAACGACGAGCGTGACGGTGGCGAGCATGACGATCGCGCCCCACCGCCGGACCATCAGCAGCAACAAGGGGAACAGGGCGTAGAGCTGGGCCTCGACGGCCAGCGACCAGAACGATCGGTTGGGACTCGGAGCCCCGACGAGGTTCTGCACCAGCAGGCCGTTGACGAGGACCGACTGCGTGTCCGGAACTCCCTGCCCGGGCGGGGGGACGATCAGCCAAGCCACCGCAAGGCTGAAGACGAGGGCGGCCCAGTAAGGAGGCATGATGCGCCGAGCCCGCCGGTGCGCGAACCGGGAGATACCGTCGAGCCGCCAGCCGTGAAGGGCTGGCGAAAGTGTCAACGAGAACCCGGAGAGCACGATGAAAACCACGACCGCGAAGCGTCCGTAGATGAACCACGCGGCCCAGAACGGTGCGTGGTCCACGGGGTAGCCGGGGAATGCGCGCAGGAAGACGTGGTTCACCACCACGAATACCGCGGCCAGGCCGCGGAGGCCATCCAGGCCGCCCAGCCGCTCGCGTCCGGGACCGGCGACGGAGGCTACCGACGTGAGGCACGCCTGCGGGTGCGCCCGCTCGGGCGCACGATCGATGGCGACGGGGCTCAGCGGCACCTCAGCAGGACACGGACCGGGCATGCAGGTCGCCTTCACGGCGAGCTACCGGCTCGCCGGGTGCGAATCGAATGCGGTGAGGAAGCGGTCGCGGAAGGCGCTCATCGGCCAGTCCGGCGCTTGCGAGCTGGGCCGCAGGCCGGCCGACCAACCCCAACCGGCGATTCGGTTCAGCACCGACGGATCATGGGAGATGACCGAGATCGGCACATCGTGGCTGGCGCCCTCCCCGCTCACGATCGGCAGCGGCTGCTCGTCACCCACGACAACGAGCACGAGATTCTTGCGGCCGTAGTGCTGCACGAAGGAGATCAGGGCGTTCAGGGAATACTCGATCGACCGGGCGTAGGCCGCGCGTACGCGCTTCGGCGTGATCCAGAATGGCCCGTCTAGGTTCTTGTCCATCGGAACGTGGTTGAAGATCGAGCCGTTGCCGACCTCGCGCCACGGGATCATCTGGGGGATGCGGTTCCAGGGCATGTGGCTCGAGACGGTGTCCACCTCCGCGAAGAGGGGAGGACGATGGCGTTTGGAGAGCTCGAGGCGCTGCAGGCCCAGGTAGAGATACTGGTCGGGCATGGACGCGTAGGTGAAAGTCGGCCCGCGGTAACCCACGTCGCGCCGATCGTAGATCTTGTCGTAGTGGTAGAACGACGACCCCTGCGGCCACACGCGGTCATCCGCCGGCGAGTCGACGACGGTCCGCCAGCCGGCCCGCCCGAACGCCTGGCTGAGCGTGAACCGGTCGGTGCTGACGAGCTGGTTGTAGCGCTGTTGGGTGTTGGCCCAGACGCCCGATTGCAGGGTGGAGTGCGCCAGCCAGCTGACGCCACCGAAGGTCGACGAGGTGACGAATGCGCTGCGAGCGGAGAAGCCGCCGGCCTGTAGTCGCCTGGTCCCGTTGTCGAGAAGCTCATCGACGGCTGGCGAGAAGGAAGAGCCCCGGACCGTGACCTTGCCGTAGGACTCGACGAAGACGAGGAGGACGTCCTTGCCGCGCAGACCGGTCAGCAGCTGGTTGCCGGGCGTGTAGCGGAACTGATCGTGCCTGATCTGGTTTGCGAACACGCCCTGGTCCCGGATTTCGGCCTGCACTGCGTGTACCTCGCCGACCACGAAGCCGGCGGCGCTCGTCGAGGCGACCGGGCTGTGGGAGACGAGCTGCGCGCCGAAGAGCCAGCAGATCAGCCAAACGACGCCCAGCCCCGCGACGGCCCGCAGCGACAACCGGCGGTGACCTGCGGCGACCCGGGTCAGCCGCAACATCGACAGGGGGGTGACGATGAGTAGGGCAGCGACGCCTGCCGCCACGCCGACGACAACCACATTGGCTTCCGTTCGGCCCACCGCGCCGCGCAACGTCTCGATCCCGATCCCCGCGGAGCCCGAGTCCCCGATCAGGTCGAACGGCCGGTCGAAGGTCATGATGAAACCGATGTCGAGGACCTTCAGGATGACGACCAGACCGACAGCCAGTCCGAGGATCCCGGCCAGGACGCGGCGAGGCGTCGCGGGCAGCAATGCGGCCACGGCGATCAGGACGAGGCCTTCGAGCGGGATCCTCAGGAAGGCCTTGGGCGTCAGACCACTCGGCTGGTCCGGAGCCACGAGGGCAGCCCACACGATCAGACCGGCCAGAACGGTGAGCGCGACGGCGATGCCGGTTCGCACCTGCCCGTGTCGGGCACCGGGGGGAGGGCCTGGAGCGAGACCGAGGGTGGTATCCACATCCGCCGCCACCGGGCTCGCCGTGGCGGTGCGGGGGCTCCACAGCCAGCGCACATCGCGGCCGAACGACTCGGCAAGCAGGACCAGGGCCGCGACGAGGACAACCCGGGTGGGGGCCGGCGGGAGAACGTCTGCGGCCGCGACGGTCAGCACAGTCCCCTGCGCCGCAGCGACGACCTTGCGCCAGTAGCGCGGCGGTAGCGGCTCGCGCAGCCGTGGCAGCAGCCACCCGGCTGCCAGGAACGCGTAGCGCGCGGCGCCGATCGCAAGCACCCACGCGCCGGCCGAGCGAGCGACATACACGCTGAGGATGAGGATCAGGAAGGCGTCGACCTCACCGTCGAACTGCGCGCCCAACGTCGCTGTCGTCCTCGTGCGTCGCGCGACCCATCCGTCGACCGCGTCGAGCGTGAGCGCGACCGCGGCAACTGACACCAGCACCGTGATCGGCGCGGGCCGACCGAACGAGTCCGCGACGAGCGCCGCGACGCTCACGGCGAGCGCTGCCCGCGTCAGTGTCACCCAATCGGCCAGGCCTAGGCGGCTGGAGCGGTAGCGAGCGATGCCGCGGGCCAGTGCGGCGTTCGTGATAACCGCGCAGCTGATTCCGACGACCCACCCGACCCGACTGAGCCCGACGGTCCCCGCGAGGCCCCCGAGCAGCAGCAGTGCGGCGATCAAGCCGGTCATCGGACCAGCGTGTGCGTTCCCGGCCGCCTCTGATCGTGGGCTTTGTCCCCGCCCGCGCGAGCGCCAAATAGCGCCGAGCGCCGGGCCCGGAGCCTCCACCGTGACGACTGCTGGATGTGTGGGCTTCATGCCAACAATGACGCTGGCGCCATACCAACCCTTCCCATCCGCCGTGCTGACATGCTGCGCGGTGTGAACGACGCGCTGCTCGAGTGCTACGCGGAGCACCGCCGTGACTGCGTCGACGGAGAACAGCTGTGAAGCAGGACGAGCGCGCTCCGTTCGTCCGGGCCCTCCAGCGAGCTCGTGTGTCGGCGTACCCCCCCGGCGAGTTCACCGAGCAGGAGGGCTTCATGCGCGCCGGGGAGATTCGAGCCCTGGCGGATCAGGCCGGCATTGCGTCCGGGATCTCCGTGCTGGACCTGTGCTGCGGCATCGCCGGGCCAGGACGGTTCATCACCCGAGAGCTGGGCTGCGCCTATCTGGGGGTTGACCTCAGTTCCGGCGCCCTCGAGATCGCACGTGATAGGGCTGCCGGCCTTCCCTGTCGTTTCGAGGTCTCCCAGATCCCTCCGATCCCTCCCGGCCCGTTCGATGTGGTGCTCCTGTTCGAGACGATGCTCGCGTTTCCCGATAAGGAGACACTGCTGCAGGAGATATCCCGAGCGCTCACCCCCGGCGGCCGGTTCGCCTTCACCATGGAAGAAGGCCCGCCACTCACGGAGGCAGAACGAGAGAGAATGCCTGACGCCGACACGATCTGGCTCACCCCGCTGCAGGAGATGCTCGCTTGCTTGGAGCGGGTTGGGCTGGTTGTCAGCTGGCAGGATGACTGCAGTCGATCCCACCGCGCCGTGGCTGATTCGTTGATCGACGCTTTTGCCGCTGACGCGGCGGACATTGCCGGGCAGATCGGAGGCCGGGCCCTTGAGGAGCTACTGATCGCCCACCGGCTTTGGAGCGACTGGCTGCGAGAGGGACGGGTCCGCAAGATCGCCTTCGTCACCGAGAAGCAGACGCCGCGCCGGGAAGGCGCGGACGCTCGCCATGGCACGGTCTCCGCTCGGGCACGGGATGATCGGTTCCATGAGGGCGGGGGAGCGGCTGCGCGCCCTCCTTTCGCACCGCGAGTTGCGGTGGCTAGCTCCGGGCGAACCTCTTGAGAGCCGTAGGCCTCGCTCATCGGATGGGTATGCCCGATGTGGTAGACGGAGCCTCGACGGTCTCAAAGGTCCGGTCACGATCGCATGGCCGCTCCTGCTTCGACTCGTGGGTGCTCAACGCGTTTCGCCAGCCGCCGCCCTTGAGCCACGAGAGCGGACGCTACCCGCCGATCGCGCAGCCGTCCCCTTTGATGCCCAATTCTGATGCCCAACCCGTCGATCGAGAGACCGTGGGGGATCCGACGGGCCAGAGATCCCGCTTTTGCAGGACAACTACAGGTGCAGCCAGCCAGGATCGAACCGGCGACCTCCTGCTTGCAAAGCCCACACAGCTGGCTGGAGACGGCCTTGCCGAGCGGCCTACGGAGACTCGAGGGCTCGCGTGAACCGCTCCGCGAGTTCGGTCGCCGACCTGGCATGGAGGTAGCGCTCAGTGGTGGTGATCCGCGAGTGACCCATCGCGGCTTTGACTGACGCGAGATCGACTCCGCCCCCCACGAGCAACGACCCGTACGTGTGTCGGAGATCGTGGAACCTCAGACGTCGGAGCCCCACAGCATCACGGGCACGCTCAACGCGGCGCCTGAGCGCGGACCCGTCGAGCCTCCGACCGAGGCGGTTGACGAAGACAAAGTCGTCAGCGGCTGTGAAGTCTGTGCGTGTACCGAGTCGATCGTGCGCGATCGCGGCTTGATCTGGGATTCCTGTCACGCCGGAGGTCGCGGGTTCGAGTCCCGTCGCTCCCGCTTCCCGCAGCTCCGGCCGTTACGGCGGGTTCCAGGGATCCGACGTCCTCGGCCCTCTCCCAATCAGAGCTTGGCCGCGATGAGAGCGACCGTACCGACGCCAAGCACCACCGCGGCCGCCGTCAGCCCCATCACGGTGGGCGACGACAGCTCCGTGTAACGGCCTCGGCGTATGGCACTGGCAACGCGCTGCTGACGCACTGCGCCCACAACGAGCACGGCGATGGCCAAGGCTGCGTAGCCGATCCCAAGGACTCGAAACGGCCAGCGCGCCCCTTGGGTCAGGCTTGGCACTAACCGACCGACGGCGATCGCCACCGCGGCGGAACCCAACCCCGTCCGCCACCAAGCCAGCCATGTCCGCTCGGCCGCAAGCCAGGTGCGCCGCGAGGCGTCCACGTCGCCCGGATCGCCACGAATAGGATCAACCGACACGGCGGCCATGCTAGCCAGGATCGGTGAAGGCAACGGAGCGCACTCGTGACGCTCAATCGCAGCGGCCAGAAGGGTTCGCGAGGACTCGGCGCTTTTTCCTAGGCTGTGGCGCGTGCCGTCCGCCGACTAAGGTCGAGCCTGTGCGTGGTGAGTTGCGCCAGCGCGGTGCCCGGGACGGCCCCGGCAAGGACGTCGCCGGGATAGTGCATCCCGGTTGGATGCGCGAGTAGCTGACCAGCGTGGCCAGCGCGCGCAGCGGGACGGCCACGACCGGCATGACGCGCCCGACGCCAGTGGCAAACGCAAACGCGGACGCGGAGTGCCCGGAGGGGAACGAGGCCGAGATCGGCATCCGTAGGAGGCGGCCGGCGGGAATCTGCTCGGACGCGCGGTCGGGACGAAGCCGTGGCCAATTGGCTTGATGACTGCGTTGATGACGGTCGCAGCTCGAGGGGTGTGGTTCAACCGTTTTGGCTGAGGTGCGTGACTCGACGGTCACTCTAGGGTCGCAGACGAACCTTACGAAGCCGGATGAGCCCTCGCCCGCAATCGGCCGGCAAGCTCGTCGTTTCGGGTCCGGACGTTCAGCACGTAAGAGATGGAGGTGGGTGGCGGATCTGGCCGCCGTACGTGTCGGTGTCGAGCTGGGGTATACGCTCGTTCTGTGGCCGTGCGTGGGCTCGCCTTCGACGTGTTCGGGACGCTGGTCGATTGGCGCTCGGGAATCGCAGCCGCGTTTCGCTCCAGCGGAACGCTAGGTGACCCCGAGGAACTCGCCGATGCCTGGCGGGAGCGGTATGTGCCGATCATGCTCGAGGTCAATGCCGGTCGGCGGCCTTGGGGCAACTTCGATGAGCTGCATCATGCGACTCTCGATGACCTGCTTAACCAACGAGGGCTTTCGCTCCCGCATGATCACCGATCTCAGCTGGTGAACGCATGGCACCGGCTTGAGCCGTGGTCTGATGTCCGCAGCGGCTTGGCGGTCCTGCGTGGCCGGTTCGTCACTGCAGCTCTGTCAAATGGCCACATCGCGCTGCTCGTGGACCTGGTGCGGCACGGGGATCTGCGTTTCGACTGCCTGCTCTCGGCGGAACTGGCGCATGCCTATAAGCCTGCGCCCGAGGTTTACCTCACGGCGGCTCGATTGCTTGGCCTTGATCCCTCGGAACTGATGATGGTGGCCGCCCACCCGGGCGACCTTATGGCTGCACGGAGGGCAGGTCTGAGGACCGCTTTCATCCAGCGCCGACTTGAGTACGGCCCGGGCTCTTCTGCTCGCGAGGATCCCGACGCAGATCAATCCGTGGTTGATCTGGAGCAGCTCGCCGTGCGGCTGGAAGAATCGGCATGACGGCAGGGAGAGATTGGCAAGACGACTGACCACGGGTTGACTACGAACAGCGGCGTCTGATTTCACACTCGGATCGACGCCGCTTCGTTACGCTGGCCCTGATGCCCGTCTCGCCACCGGTTCCGCCTCCCGGTTCGATCGCCCTGAAGCTGTTGAACCTCTTCACGCGGGCCAACGTCGTGGTCTACCGCCGCAGCGGGGGACGGTTTGGCGGGAGTTTGAAGGGGGCGCCGGTCCTACTCCTCGACCATGTCGGCCGCCGCTCGGGACAGACGCGAACGACTCCGCTGCTCTATATGCGGGACGGGCAGGACATGGTCATCGCCGCCTCCCGCGGAGGATCGGAGGCGACCCCAGCCTGGTGGCTGAACCTGAAGGCCTCGCCACAAACCACGGTGCAGGTCGACTCCGAGCGCCTGGCCGTCACCGCTCGCCAGGCCAGCGCCGAAGAGAGGGAGCGGCTGTGGGCGCGGCTGGTCAAGATGTTCCCTGACTACGAGGCCTACCAGCAGCGGACGTCAAGGATGATCCCGGTGGTGATCCTCAGCCCGACTGCGGAAGCCTCAAAAACAACTGCCGCCAGGGTCAGCCGGCGGCCCTCTAACGCGCAGGACCCGTAGGCTTGCCTGACGCACGAGGATCCTTTAGGGAGGCAGACGAATGGCAACGACCGAGGCACGGCACCAGCAATCAACCACCACGGGAAGCGCGAAAACACTGAGGGTGGACAACCCGGCGACTGGAGACCCGATCGCCGAGCTTCCATCGCTCGATCGTGAGGCGACGCTCGCGCTCGTCGACCGGGCGCGCGCAGCCCAGCCTGAGTGGGATGCCCTCGGCTTCAAAGGTCGAGGCGCGCTGATGCGAGACATGCGCCGGTGGCTGGTCCAGAACCGCCGGCGGGTGATCCGGACGCTGAGCGAGGAGAACGGAAAGCCCTATGAGGATGCTCAGCTTGAGATCTTCTATTGCGCCGACGCGCTGGGCTTCTGGGCCAAGAAGGCTCCCAAGTGGTTGGCCGACGAGCAAGAGCGTCCACATTCGCCACTGCTGCTGGGTCGCAAGGTGCTCAACCGGTATCTGCCCTACGGGGTGGTGGGGGTGATCGGGCCCTGGAACTATCCGCTCATCAACAACTTCGGGGATGCCATCCCGGCGTTGATGGCCGGGAACAGCGTCGTGCTCAAGCCCGCAAGCCTCACGCCGCTGAGCTCGATGCTCATGCAAGAGGGACTGCGTGCGGTGGGCGTTCCAGACGACGTCTTCCTGGTGGCCAACGGACCCGGCGGCACCGTCGGCGGTGCCCTCATGGACTCCGTTGACATGCTCCACTTCACGGGCTCAACCGAGGTGGGCAAGCGCCTGGCCGAGCAGGCCGCCAAGCGGTTGTTGCCCCTGACGCTGGAGTTGGGCGGAAAGGATCCAATGATCGTGCTACGCAGCGCCAACCTTGAACGCGCTGCCAACGCGGCCGTATGGGGCTCGCTGCAGAACAGCGGTCAGACCTGCATCTCGGTCGAGCGGGTTTATGTGGAAACCGACGCGTATCAGCCGTTTGTGGCCAAGGTGGTCGAGAAGGTCGGACGGTTGCGCCAAGGAGGTCCGGGTGGCGCCGGGAAGGTGGAGATCGGGGCGGTTACCTCTCCCGACCAGGCCGACCTCGTCGAGGAGCACCTGCGGGACGCGGTGCAGAAGGGAGCAAAGATCGAGGTGGGTGGCAACCGTCTTGCCGGCAAAGGCTTGTTCTTCGAGCCGACGGTCCTTACGCACGTCGACCACTCGATGAAGATCATGCGCGAGGAGACGTTCGGCCCCACGCTTCCGATCATGCGCGTGGAGAGTGAGGAGGAGGCCATCCGCCTGGCCAATGACTCTGACATGGGTTTGGACGCGAGCGTCTTTGCCGAGGACCCAGCTCACGGCGAGCGGGTAGCGCGGCGAATCCAGTCCGGTGCAGCGATCGTCAACGACGCGCTGACCAACTACTTCGCGATGGAGATCCCGATCGGCGGAATGAAGGAGTCCGGGATTGGTGCGCGTCACGGGCGAATCGGGATCCAGAAATACGCCAAGCGCCAGAACCTCGTGGTGACCCGGTTCGGCCTGAACCGCGAGCTGTATTACTTCCCCTACTCGAAGGGCGCTGCCAAGTTGACCGAGTGGCTGATCGTCGCGCTGTTCGGACGGGGCAGCCGCAGACGCTGAGTTCCTCGGAGAGAAGACGGCCTTGGTCCGCCTCGGGGCGCCGCGAGTCTTCCCCGCTCTAGGACCCTTGGTGGACGATGATCGATGCGGGTACGGGCTGATCGGTGGCGGCGGGCCCTGACGAGCAATCGGGCGGAGTCGTCCCGGTGGCCTCGACCTGCCCGGTCACGTCGTATTCGTACTGAGGCGCCGGGGGATACGGGCCGTTGTCGATGACGGTCAGGACGAACGTAGCTGGTCCCGCGCTGCCCCCAAAGAGAGGCGTGACGGTGCCGACCGCGCCGACCACCGCCTGATTGCCGCTGACCGCCAGGCAGGTGACGTTCCCCGAGAACTCTCCGCCGGAGGGAGCCGGCTGTTCCTCGCTCATCCAGGTGAGGGTGCCGCTGGGATGACGACCGCCGGCGTCGCTGACCGCACCGACGGAGCCATTGTCGTCAAATCCGTGCGTTACGGGTCCCAGATGCCAACTGCCCTGGACCGTGTTCTCGGTTGTGCTCGCGGCAGTCGTGAACGACCTCACGCCCCCGCAGACGTCGCTGCCGAGCTGAGCGTCCCGGCCGCAGACCTCGAAATAGTAGGTAGTGCTCGGCGCCAGACCTGCGATCGACTCCCCAAAGGGCACAAATCCCCCATTCCCCGGTACGTTTGCCGGAACCGGACCGCGCGTCGGGGTGCGCTGGGCCGCCGACGTCCCCAAGTCGGACTGGTTCGGCGCGTACTGGAAATAGTACGTCGCGGGGGAGCCCTCGGTCTGCCCATGCGCATTGAGCGTCGCCCCGGTCGCGCCCACATCGCTAGCCGGATCGGTGACCGCTGCACACCCCGCCGCCAACCCGCACGCCAACACCAGCACCGATACCGCCACCGCGCGCCGCATAGCTTCGCTCCTAACGCTCAGGCCGAGCACGCTCCCAAAAAGGCCGGCCTGCTCTCTCCCGCCCCGGAGAGAGAACATGAATCAGAGGGCGCAAGCGACCTAGCGGGCCAGTCACGCTCGCCAGACCCCGAACTCAAGCTAAGGCGAGCTATCAATGCGCGACGCTACGCCCGCGCCGCACGGAAGTCAACCCCACCCTAGTGCGGGTGCTGCGTGCTCGGGGAGATCAGGCCGGCTTGCGCTGCGCGACACAGACCGCGTTGACCCTCGCAAGCTGACCCCGGAGTCAGCTCACTTGAGTCGGAGCTGCTCGAAGCGGGGATCGCTCAGGGTGATCGAGTAGCCCTACGCACGATCCCGATCTGGCGGTCGCCCGGGAAGGCGCCCTAGGGTTAGGACGCTGAGCAGTTCGTCCTCCGGCTGCAGGGCGTGCTGGGAGACTGCCGCCTGAGCGGGATCGACCAGCGTCTCCTGCAGCCTCCGCACAGCGTCGAGGTGATCTCCAGTCCAGATCACCTTGACCCCGGTTGTGGTCGCGTGCCCGTCGGAGTCGTGGAGATCGCGCGCGACCGCATCCACGAGTCGACCATCGGCGACTTGATTGGCCATCAGAGGGGCGGGGATGGGCTCTGCACCAGTGAGGCTGGCGGCGAAGTGGCGATACCAGCTGGTCAGGTTGGACGCGGCGCTCAAGAGCTCCTGCCGCACCGCTGAGCGATCGCCGGTATGCCCGTCGCCACGCCAGAGATCGAGCAGGGCGTCGGCGGCGAGTCGTGCCCCGGCCGTGCTGGTCACGAGACTGGTCACCTGGGCGAGCGGTGTCGGCTTCGCACCTCTCTCCATCAGGTAGCCGCGGAAGGTGTCATCGAGCCGACTGGAGGAGGCGACGGCCTGCCTGGCCTGGTCAACCGGCGGTTCTGGTCGCGGTCCGGACGCGTCGCAGCGACCAACCCCGTAGGCCACCGCACTGGCCAGATAGGCAGCACTCTGAACGTAGGCCTCTGACAGCGCTCGACCTAATGCGGCCGCTGCGCCTCGGGGCCAGAGGAGCAGCCCAACGGCCAGGCTGACAGCGCCGCCGATGGCGACATCCTCCATTCGCACCAGCCCGATCTTCCAGCCCACCGGGACGAGCAGGTTGAACAGAACGAGCAAAGTCAGCGTGAACGCGGCCTGTCCAGCTGCGAACGAGATCATCGCTGGCGCCAGGCCGGCGAGCAGCACCACCAGCGGGAGCAGCGCCCACAGCAACGCAGTGTTGGTCCCGATCAGATAGACGAGCGCACCGCCGACGATGAACCCGGCGGTGGTGCCAATGATCGCGCGCAGGACGTTCTCCCCGGTGCTGAGCGCATTGGAACGCAACACGGCGAGGGTGCCGAAGACGACCCAGAAGCCATGCTGCACAGAGGTCACGTCGGCAACCAGGACGGCCAGGGTCAGACCGATCGTGCCGCGGAGGCTGTTGTGAAGCCAGGACGAGCTCAAGCGGGCGTGGGCGGCGGCTCGCTCGGGCGCGGAGGAGAAGGAATTGGCGAATTCGGCTGGCTGACGACCAACGAGCCGATCGAGCCAGCTACGCCGCTCCGCGGCCACGGCGAACTCGGTGTTGTCCGCGATTTGTCCGACGACAAAGCTGAGCTCCTGGGCCCGGAAGCTCGGATCGAGCCCACTCACCACAGCACGAGCCGATTCACGAAGCGTGACCCCGGCCGCCTGAGCGGTCGGCAGCTTGGTCGTGGTGGCGTGCTCGAGCTCTACCAACGCGCTCCGCATCTGCTGCCGAGCCGCATGCAGATCGTGGCCAGAAGCGCTTGGTGTCTGCAGAAGTTCGGACGCCTCCGCCATGACGTCGGCGGCAGCGACCTTGACCGCACAGACTGCGCGGTTCGGCTCACGCGGATGATGCTTGGGAGCCCCGCGCAGCACGATCTTGTTCACCCACCGCAGCTCGTCGACCAGCCGCACCACCGCCCGCGCATCGCTCGCCAGCCCGCTCGGCCGATACGCTGTGGCGAACAGCACCGAATGCAGCCGCTCAACCGCCGCGTCAGCGTCGAGGACCGCAGCGTGATACGCGTCATGAGCTGCGGCGCTGCCGTTGCTATTGACAAAGGCGACCTCGGCGCGCAGTCGAACGGCCAGCTGACGGCAGGCGTCGATCGCCATCTGCCGGACTGGGTTGCGTTCGGGTGCGGGCCACATCAGGGAGATGGCAAGCAAAGACACGAGCGAGGCCAGGCCCCAGCCAGCCACTCGATCCGGGATCTGTGAGGCCGGAGCCGGGAGCGAGACCGGGAGGATGAAGGCCAGCAGTAGCGATGTGGTCGCGCCGGCGAGGACCGAGCTGATCACGCCGGCGAAGAGCACGAGGAACGCGACTATCGCCATCGATGCGACCGCCACGGGGGTCGATCGAGCGGCAAGCGTTCCCAGGCAGATCAGAATCGTGCAGGCCAAGGCCAGGCTTGCCTGGGCGCGAAGCCGGTCGGCAATCCGGCCCGGGAAGTCGACGAGCAGCAGCATCGCAAACGACCCGAAGGCCAGGAAGTACGACAACGTTGGGTTGTCGATGACCCGGTCCCCGAGCGCGAAAAGTGCAGGCAGCAGGATCGCCGCCCGACCAGCCCGCCGTAGCGCAGCGTAGTCCGGGTCACGGGTGCGCACCCAGCTGCGGGCGGCGTCGAGCGGACTCACTCTCGCTTGCACACGACCCTCACTGAACGTGTCTCGATAGACCGTAGTATCGCTGAAGCCGATGCTGGATCGCCGGTACCATCCGGCGGGATGTGGGTCGGACTGCGAAGGCTCGCCGTAGCAGCGGTGGTGCCCGCCTTGCTTGCGTTGCCCAGCAGTGGCGCGGCGCTCACGGCGCCCCCGTCACTCGGGTTCCTGCACGTGGGTGCAGTTGGAGGTCCCGATCGCATCCGCCAAATCACCGACGCACAGGGGCGCCAGGTGTTGCTGCGAGGGGTAAATGTCGACGGGCTCGTGGACTACTTCCGAGCCGATCTGCGCACGTCGTATCCAATCGACCCGGCTCGGTACGCCGGCGGTGCGTGTCCGCGCGATGACCCGAGCGTGGAGGGGGTCGTGCTCTGCCGGCGGGACTTCACTCAGATGCAAGCGCTGGGATATGACGCTATCCGGCTGAATCTGTCCTGGAGCCTGCTCGAACCCTCGCCCGGGCACATCGACGGCCGGTACATCGACCGCATAGCCCAAGTCGTCGGGTGGGCCAGGAGCGCGGGCATCTATGTCATCCTCGACATGCATCAAGACGCGTGGAGTAAGTACCTCTACTCCACCAGCGCAGATCACTGCAGTGCTCCCTACCAGCCAATCCGGGGTTATGACGGTGCGCCCCAGTGGGCCAGCATCCACACGCAGCCGGTTTGCGCCCTGGGCGGAACCCGCGAACTCGACCCCGCGGTTGAAGAAGATTTCGCGAAGTTCTTCAATGATGCCAAGGCGCCCGACGGCGTCGGCCTGCGGGACCACTTCGCGGCTGCGCTCGCCGCAGTCGCCAGCCGCTTCCGAAACGACCCCACCGTGGCCGGCTACGACATCCTCAACGAGCCCACGTTCTTCGCTGTCAAGGGAACAGACGCATCGGTTCTGCTGCCGTTCTACGCCAAGGTCATCGCCAGGGTCTTGCGTCAGGTCCACGGCTTTCGACAGCTGTTCTTCATCGAGCCAGGCGCGGTCCGGGACGTGACCGACCGCAGCAACATCACCGTCAGCTGGTCGCGCTACAGCAGCTATCGCAATGTGGTCTACGCGCCGCACGTCTACACGCGGACGTTCACGCCGCGGACCTTCCCCATGAGCGGTGGCTACCTGAGCGCGATCGCAGATACCAGGCATCTCGGCTTGCCGCTGTGGATCGGAGAGTTCGGTTGCAATCCGGCGGACACCCAAACCGTGCTCAGCGCCCACTACCGCGAGCAGGACAGGTTCGGGTTGGGCGGAACCATGTGGCTGTGGAAGGAGAACGCCAACGACACCAATCCATCTGTTTTCTGGGGCGCCTATGGCCCACCGTTCGGCGCCGGCGTCCCGCAGCCCCAGCGCATCCGGCTGACCTCCCGGCCCTACCCGATGTACACGGCCGGGGACCTGCACACGCTCAGCTACGACGCCGCCACCGGGCAATTCAGCATGCGGGCGATATCCCGCCGGATCCCGGTTGGCGAGAACTCACGGGCGACCGTGCTCTTCATCCCCAGTTCGATCCACTCTGCGGTTAGGACACTCGGGGCACACGCACGTATCGTCCGCCGCGGGAACGCCCGCGAAGCCTGGGTCTTCCCGAGTGGGGGGTCATACAGCGTCACGGTGAGTTAGACGCGCAACGTCGCGCCACAGGCGCGACGTCGAATCGCCGAGCCGAGTAGCATCGCTCGATGGCCGGCGCAGCTTCGTCGCTGACATTGGGTCAGCGCTTTCAGCACCGCGTGGCTCACGCGCTCGCCGGGCTACCGCCGCGCGTACAGGTGCGCTTATCCGGGCGGCGGCCAGTGCACATCGACGGCGATACGTTGGCGCCGGAGGTCCAGCTATCGCTGGCGCTGCTGGCGCGCCGCGGCGAGCCGCGACCAGAGACCCTCTCGCCGAGTGAGGCTCGTGAGGTCCGCCGCCGCCTGGCTGCCGTGTACGGCGGCAAACCCATTGAAGTTGGTGCGGTCACTGACCTGGTGATCGAGGGGAATGTGTCGCTGCGCGCGCGCCACTATGCCCCCCGTGAGCCTGGCGAATCCTTGCCGTTGCTCGTCTACTACCACGGCGGAGGGTTCACCTACGGTGACCTCGACACCCACGACTCGGTCTGCCGCATTCTCTGCCGCCATGCGGGCGCACACGTCCTCGCCATCGACTACCGCCTGGCGCCGGAGCACCCGTTTCCCGCTGCCGTCGAGGATGCTCGCTGCGCGTTGCGCTGGGCGTTTGCGAATGCGAACCAGTTGGGAGCCGATCCAGGCAGGGTCGGCGTGGGCGGCGACAGCGCCGGAGGCAATCTTGCTGCCGTCGTGGCTCAGCTTGCCGCACGCGACGGCGGCCCTGCGCCGGGGCTTCAGCTGCTGATCTACCCGGTGACCGACTTCACCGGCCGACGTCGTTCGCGAGAGCTTTTCGGGGAAGGATTCCTCCTCACCGATGCTGAGATGGACTGGTTCGAGATGAACTACCTGGGGGCAGCCAGGGCGGCCGTGAGTGATCCGCGCGTATCGCCGCTCCTCGCCGCGGATCTCTCGGGATTGGCGCCGGCGTTTATCGTCACCGCCTCGTTTGACCCGCTGCGCGACGAGGGTGAGGACTACGCCAGGGCGCTCAATGAGGCCGGAACGCCGGCGACGCTGCGCCGTTTCCCAGGCTTCATCCACGGCTTCATCGGGGCGTCTGGGGTCAGCCGTAGCTGTGGTGACGCGCTCGTCGAGATCGCCGGCACAGTCAGAGGCCTGTTCGCCGCCGACGCACTCCCGGACCAGGGCTCTCCGCATCCGGAGGCCGCCGACAGCGTCCCCACCGCGTAGTCCAGCGTCTTCTCTGTGGGTCAGCGCCGCTTTCAGTGAGAGAGTCGAATCGGCCCGATGTCCACGTAGACTCCTCGACCGTGTCGCCCGGACTCGAGCGCAGCGTGCATGTCCAGTTGCGCTGGCGGGACATGGACATGCTCGGCCACCTCAACCAGTCCGCGTACCACGAGCTGCTGGAGGAGGGCCGGGCGGCGCTGATTACCGAGATCATTCGTCGGGTCGGACACGATCACTCTCCCGGCAGCTTCGTCCTCGCTCATGTCGAGCTGGACTTTCACACCGAGGTGCGAAAGGACCACGGGGAGGTGAAGATAGTCGTGCGTCTGGTGCGGGTCGGGACGTCGAGCCTGCAGCTCGAGCACGAGGTCAGACTGCCCAACGGCAGTCTGGCGGCGTCCGGGAAGACGGTCCTGGTCGCGTGGGATTCGGCGAGGAGGGGGAAGCGCAAGCTCACCGAAGCGGAACTCGCCGCGTTCTCCCGAACAGAGCCCGAACGGTCAAGCGGTCAAGGCTGCGGCGCCGCGTAGGTGCTCACGATTCGCGGGCGCCGTGGCCACGTCCGTCACGGAACCGTTTCCGCGCTTCTTCGATCACCCCGATCGCCGCCTCTCGCGAGGACCATCCGGCGACCTGGACATCGTGCCCTTCGCGCTTCTTGTAGGCCAGGAAGAAATGACCAATCTCCTCAACCAACTGGTCGGGAAGGTCCTCAACGCCTTCAATGTCCTGCCAGTTCGGATCATCGCAGGGAACGCAGAGCACTTTCGGCTCCCGTTCCCCTTGATCCTGCAGCTCCATGACCGCGACCGGCTTGGCAACGATTCCGCAGCCCGCAAACGTCGGCTCGGAGACGGCGACGAGCACGTCGAGAGGGTCCTCCCCATCCGGTCCGATCGACTCGGGCACAAATCCGTAGTCGGTCGGGAAGACCACTGACGAAGACAGGAAACGGTCCAGGAGCATGAGCTGGCGCTCCTCGTCCCACTCGTATTTGTTTCGGGAACCCTTGGGGATCTCGATGATGCACAGGACCTCGTTGCTCACCGTGACCGTCTACCCATCCGCGGTCAGCTCACGCAGTCGGTACGTGTTAGCAAGCTCCAGGAATTGGTCGTCAGCGCGCACGGGCAGCCGGCCAGCGCAACGGGGCCGGCGATTAAGCTGGCGCTGAAGGTCTGTCCGCAGGATCCTCGTTTCTCATGAGAGGACGGAACGTGAACATGGTCCCGTCACACCAGGGGAGGATGTCGATGTTGGACGCCGCTACACGGACGCGCAGCGCCTGGGAGCCACTCGCGGCAAAGGTCCCGGAGGTATCGGTGATCTTCTGGGTCCTCAAGGTGCTGACCACCGGGATGGGCGAATCGATGTCTGACTACCTCAGCCACAAGAGCATCCCGCTGGACGTCGTCGTCGGAGGCTTGGGTCTCGTGCTGGCGCTGAGCCTGCAGGTGCGCTCGCGCAGCTACCACGCACCGACGTACTGGTCCGCGGTGATGATGGTGGCGATCTTCGGGACCATCGCTGCCGATGGCCTGCACAAGGGCGCCGGCATCCCCTACGTCGTAAGCACGCTCGCCTTCGGGCTGGCGGTGGCCGGGATCTTCGTGCTCTGGCATCGCAGCGAGGGCACGCTCTCCATCCACAGCATCATCACCCTCCGTCGTGAGGCGTTCTACTGGAGCGCAGTCCTGGCCACGTTCGCCCTGGGCACGGCGGCCGGTGACCTTGTCGCCTACACGCTGAACCTCGGCTTTCTCAGCTCGGCGCTGGTGTTCGCCGTCCTCATCGCCATTCCGGCCGTGACCTGGCGGCGTCGATGGCTCGCCCCGATCGCAGCCTTCTGGATCGCTTACGTCCTCACGAGGCCGCTGGGCGCGTCGATCGCGGACTGGCTTGGCAAGTCCCACACCTCCTCCGGACTGGGTCTCGGCGACGGGACCGTCAGCGTTCTTGCCCTCGCTGTATTCGTGGTCCTAGTCGCCTATCTGGCGCTCACCAGGCGCGACATCCAGCGCGCCACTGAGGTGGGGCAACGCCCACACGTACCGCTCGCCTCGGATCCCGACGCCGCGATTGCCGACGCCCAGCCCGCCGAGAGCTGAGAGCAGAGAACCGTCTATAGCGACAGCCGGCTCAGCAGCCAGCGGACATGCACCAGCAGACGCTCGGAGGAGAACCGAACCGGGTCGGTCAGGAGCATCCGCGCGTACTCATCCGAGATCGCCGACAGCACCCGCGCGGTCAGCTCAGGGTCGGGCGCCAGAGGGTCACCAATCAGCGCCGGTTGCACCGCCTGAGCGATCCGATTCAGGACCGCCGCGCGCCCGCGCTGGATGCTCTCTCGCAGCAGCTCGGGGGCTCCTTCGGGGGGCATCAGCACCAGCCGCCAGGTTGTGGGGTGGTTTCGAACCGCGTCGAGGTAGGAGCGGAGACTCTCGTGCATGAGTTCCCGCGGCTCACCCGCGGTCAGATCGGTCAAGGTGGTCTCGGAAACTTGCGCCAGTGCCCGCGTCATCTCGCGCTCGATCACGGCTTCCAACAGCCCCGTCAGGTCTCCGAAGTGCTCGTAGACGATTGGGCGTGAGATCCCAGCGCGCCGCGCGACGGACTCGATCGTCACACCCTGAAAGCCATGCTCAATCACGCTCGCGGTCGTGACGTCGAGCAGCTGCTCACGCCGTTCGACGGCGGTCATACGTCCCGAGACAGGGGCAGCACGAGTCATCGCCAACCATGTTACGGTAATGTAAGTTACACAAACGTAACCACTTGATCCTGGGCGGACTCCGCGAGGAGCATCAGGTGCTGTAGGGTCGAATCTTCGAGGGAAGGACGGATGAGGAGATGACGCAGGAGCACGCGAAGGTGATCATCGTCGGGTCGGGTTTCTCCGGGCTGGCGATGGCGATCCGACTCAAGCAGAACGGAATCAGCGACTTCGTGATCCTGGAGCGCGCCGAGGAGGTGGGCGGCACCTGGCACTACAACACCTATCCGGGATGCATGTGCGATGTCCCGTCGCACCTGTACTCGCTGTCGTTCGCGCCGAACCCGAACTGGTCGCGGACCTATTCGCCGCAGGCTGAGATTCGCGAGTACCTGCGTCGCTGCGCCGATCAGTTCGGGATCCGCCCGCATCTGCGCACCAACGTCGAGGTCAGGAGCTCGAGCTGGCAGTCGCAGGATGAGCAGTGGGAACTGGACACCACCGCGGGAACCTTCACCGGAACGGTGGTGGTCAGCGGCGCTGGTCCGCTCACCGAGCCACTGGTTCCCGACCTTCCGGGACTGGAGCACTTCCAGGGCAAGATGATGCACTCGGCGCGGTGGGACCACGACTACCCGCTGCGCGGTAAGCGGGTGGCCTCGATCGGCACTGGAGCATCGGCGATCCAGTACGTGCCCGAGATCCAGCCTGAGGTTGAGAAGCTGCATGTCTTCCAACGGACCCCCCCGTGGGTGATGCCACACGGGGATCGGGCGATCACCGAGGCCGAGCGGACGCTGTACCGCCGCTTTCCGCCCGCTCAACAGCTCGTCCGGGCCGGGGTGTATGCCAGCCGGGAGGTGCTACTGTTCGGCTTCGCCAAGGATCCACGGCTTATGGAATTGCTGGAGAAGCTGGCGCGTTCGCACATGCGCCGGCAGATCGTCGACCCCGAGCTACGGGCGAAGGTCACTCCCACCTACACCCTCGGCTGCAAGCGCATCCTTCCCTCCAACCGCTGGTACCCCGCGCTGACCGAGCCGAACGTGGAGCTCGTGACTGCGGGCATCAAGGAGATCCGCGAGCATGCGGTAGTGGACGGCAGCGGTGTCGAACGAGAGGTCGACGCGATCATCTTCGGCACTGGCTTCCACGTCACCGACATACCGGTAGCCCAGCACATCAACGGTCGGGATGGTCATTCGATCAGCGAGATGTGGCAGGGAAGCCCGCGCGCCTACATGGGCACTACCGTGCCGGGATTCCCGAACCTGTTCCTGCTCCTCGGCCCGAACACCGGGCTCGGTCACAGCTCGATGGTGTACATGATCGAGTCGCAGGTCGAGCACGTGCTGCGGGCAATCCAAGCGTTGGATCGCAGCGGCGCGGGAACAATCGAAGTGCGCCCCGAGGCGCATGCGGAATTCAACCGGGAGGTCGATGAGCGAATGAAAGGGACGGTCTGGGACACGGGCGGCTGCGTGAGCTTCTACCTCGACGACACCGGTCGCAACGCCACCTTGTGGCCTGATTGGACGTGGCGCTTCCGCCAGCGGGCCGCGCGCTTTGACGCCAACGCCTACACGCTGCAGACACTCAAGCCCGTACCGGTGGCGGCATGAGCGACATCACCATCACGCGGCGCGGACCCGCGCCTTCAGTCGTTCAGTTCAGGCAGCGGTTGGCGGAGGGCTGGCGCTGATGCCCGCGGCGCGAAACGTCGACAGGCAAGCAAGCCGGCGGCGGTACGACCCCATGCTGTTCCGCGATCGTCCCCGTCCGGCGCAAGTCGTGGTCGGTGGAGTCATACCAGCGCTGATCGGTGCGGCGGCGGGAGTTCTAGTCGGTGTCTCGAGCACCGGCTACTGGATCCTGGGTGCGCTGGCGGCAGTTGGGGGGTTCTTCGCCGGGTTTGAGCATCTCGATGGCTGGGGCGGCGCCGACCGTGGCTTCTTCGGCGGCCTGATCTACGGAATCGCGTTGCTGCTCGCCCACGCGCTCGTAGGCACCCACGCCAAGGTCTCGCTGGGAAGCTTTCCGCCGTTCCTGGCCGTCGTCACAGCGATCATCGGGATGCTGATATCCGCCGCCGGCGGTCGCCTCGCCCGCGCTCAGCGAGAGCGCGCGGGGCTGGAGCGTCCCGATCAAGCCGCTGACGGTTCCTGACCGAGCCGGTGCCCGCCTTCCTCTTGGCGTAGCGTCAGGTAAATGAGCGCGCCGGACACGATCCCCGACGTGGAGGTGGCGATCATCGGCGCCGGCTTCTCGGGGATCGGCGCGGCGATCGCGCTCAAGCGAGCCGAGATCGACGACTTCGCCATCCTCGAGGAGGCGGATGGCGTTGGCGGCGCGTGGTATTGGAACACCTATCCCGGCGTGGCCGTGGACATCCCGTCCTTCAGCTATCAATTCTCCTTCCAGCCGCGCACCGACTGGTCTCGCGTGTACGCGCCCGGCCACGAGCTCAAGGCCTACGCCGAGTACTGCGTGGATGCCCACGGGCTACGTTCGCGGATCCGCCTGGGCAGCGCAGTGACGAGCGCGGAGTTCGATGACCGCAGCGACCTCTGGACGCTGACGCTGGGAGTCGATCGAACGCTCCGTGCGCGCCACGTCATCAGCGCCGCCGGCGTGCTGACCCGCCCCAAGCCCCCGGTCATCCCCGGACTGCAGCGCTTCCACGGGACGACGATGCATACTGCCCGCTGGGATCACTCCCTGAGGCTGCAGGGCCAGCGGGTCGGGATCATCGGTACGGGCGCCTCAGCGGTGCAGGTGATCCCGGCGATCGCGCCGGAGGTGGCGGAGCTGACCGTGTTTCAGCGCACCCCGATCTGGTGCCTGCCCAAGCTCGACGGGCCGCTGCCAGCAACGGTCCGGGCCGCACTGCGCCGGGTCAGACCGTTTTGGTGGGCCTCGCGACTGGCCAGCCAGACTTACGTCGAGCTGACCTTCCCGGCGGCCGCGCACTTCGCCAGCGTGCTGCCGATCGCCAGAATCGGCGAGCGGACGGCCCAGGCACAGCTGCGCCGGCAGGTTCGGGATCCGGCAATCCGCGAACGGCTCACCCCGAGCTACAGCCTGGGCTGCAAGCGGCCGGGCTTCTCCAACGACTACCTGCCCGCCTTCAACCGGGACAACGTCCACCTCCAGACCCAGGCGATCCAGAAGATCACCGAGGCTGGAATCTGCACCGTCGGCGGTGTCGAGCACGAGCTCGACATCCTGATCCTGGCCACCGGCTTCAAGGTCTTCGAGTCCGGGAACATGCCCCCGTTCCCGGTTCGCGGCAGTGGCGGCGCCGACCTGGAGACCTTTTGGCACGAGCACCGCTTTCAGGCCTACGAAGGCGTAACCGTTCCCGGTTTCCCAAATCTGTTCACCATCCTTGGGCCCTACGGTTACAACGGCGCGTCCTACTTCACGCTGATCGAGAACCAAGCCCGGCACATCGTTCGCTGCCTGCAGGCGGCGCGCCGTCGCTCCGCGACGCGAGTCGAGGTCACCGCGGCCGCCCACGAGCGGTACTTCACCCAGATGCTCGGGCGCCGTCACCGGCAGATCTTCTTTTGCGGCGACTGTCAAAGCGCCAACAGCTACTACTTCGATGAGCACGGAGACGTGCCCCTGCGGCCCTCGCTCACGCTGGAGGCAGCATGGCGCAGCGCGCGCTTCGACCTCGACGACTACAGGTTCCAGACGGCAGCGCACGCTGCTGCGCAGCAACCGACCCGCCTCACGCCGGCGGCGTCAGCCGCGGGGGAATACAGTTAGGCGATCGGGCTCCGGACAGCGACAGTGATGACGGCGCTGGTGCCGGCGCTGCTCGGGTGCGGATCCAGCCCGTCTCGTGATCCTGTTGCGCAGGCCACATCTACGACATCGGCACCTGTGGTCCAGGCCCATCCGCAGGTGATCGAGCCGGTCGCCGGGGGGGCCACAGCGTCCCGCTCGGGAACAGCGGCGGATCCGAAGAGCTCCGGTGCCGCGTCGTCAGGTCGGGGCAAGAACGGCGCCCCCATCGCGCCCGCCAGCGTGACCAACGCTCCTGCCGTCGGTGCACCCAGCGACGCCGAGGTGCGCGCCGAGGTGGCGCGCTTCCAGCGCGCTATCGCCCGATACCACCTCGACCGGCTCAATCTCTCCGGGGCGCTCCTCAATCTCGCCCAGCTCCCTCCCGGCCAGTACTACACGAGCATCGCCTCGGTGTTCACCGACTACGGGCGTCCGGTCGCCTGCGGCGGCCTGCTCCGCGTCCCCGAGCTCGGCGTGGCCAACAAGACGCTGCCGTGCGGTACCGAAGTCATCTTTCTCTACGGCGGGAGGGCAATCCGGGTGCCGGTGATCGACCGCGGGCCGTACATCCCGGGACGCGAGTGGGATCTCACCGGAGCGGCGGCCGAGGCGCTTCGCTTTCCCGGACTGGGAGAGATTCAGTGGCGACTTGGCTGAGCGAGTCGAAATGAGACTTTGCTGAGCGAGCTGAGACGCCGCTGAACCCGCACCGCCGACCCCTTCACCATTGAAGACAAATCCATGCCGGTGCAGAGCCCAGACATAGAAGCGATCGTGTTCGACATCGGCGGCGTTCTCCTGGACTGGAACCCGCGCCATCTCTACCGCCAGCTGTTCGACGATGAGCAGCAGATGGAGCGCTTCCTGGCCGAGGTCTGCACGCTGGATTGGCATGCCGCTCACGACCGCGGCACGCCCGTGCGGCCGTCGTGCGCCGCATTGGCCGCCATGCATCCTGACCAGCAGGAGCTGATCCTCGCTTGGGACCGCCGCAGCGAGGAGATGGAGGCCGGGGAGATCCAGGGCAGCGTCCAGATCCTCGGCGAGCTCGTGGCGGCGGGAGTCCCCTGCTATGCGTTGACCAACATGGAGCGCGAGACGTACCCTCGGCGCCTTCAGCGTTACCCGTTCATGAGCTGGTTCCACGGCACCGTCGTCTCCTACGAAGAAGGAATCATCAAGCCAGAGCGGGAGATCTTCGAGCGTCTGCTGGCGCGCTTTCACCTTCGCGCCGAGACGACGGTGATGATCGACGACTCCACCGCCAACCTGCGGACAGCCGCCGATCTGGGGATGAGAGCGCTGCCGTTCCACTCGCCCCCGCAGCTGCGCACCAGCCTTGTCCAGCTGGGGCTTGGATGGGCGCTAGAGCAGCACGCTCAGCACCAGCCGGATGCCCAGCGCCAGCAGCCCACCGGCGAGCAAGCGCTCGATCAACCGACCGCTGAGGCGCTGCGAGAGCCACGCCCCGAGCTGAGCTCCGAACACGACGCCCACTGACAGCGCGGCCGCGCCTCTGAGGCCCAGCCCGCCATGAAACGTGCCCGAGAGCGCGTGCGTGACCGTCGCCACATGACGCCGGCCAGCAGCTCAGCGGCCGGCCTGGCTGCCGAACACCAGCCGGGGGCCGCTGCTCCCGGGTCCGGCGGTGAAGCTCGCGGTGGCGCGACCCAGGACGAACTCGATTCGCTCCTGCTCGGCGGTGGTGACCGCCAGCCGCCGGCCGCCGTCCAGCACCTCGCTGACCACGCCCGGCACCCGCGAATCAAGGTAGATCACGGTCACCGCAAGCCCCACCCGTGGCATCACCCTCAGCGGCATCACCGTCCGTATATCAGTCCGACGCGAGGACCGGAGTGACATCGGCCAGCTGAGGACCAGAGTGCGATCGGGCTCGGACGCATGCCCGGGGATCTACCCGGCCGAGGCCTGCCGCCCTCGCGCCCGGGAGATTGCCGTGACCTGCGCTCACCGGGTACAACACGGATCTCGGGCGCGCCAGAAGCTCGAGTTCGGCTCAGGGCACCCCTGGCGTGTCGTAGACCGATCTCGGCCCGGCGAGGGGGACGAGATCCGGATTGAGCACCCGCGGGTCACTGGTCCGCGGGAATGAGCTCCGGATTCAGCACACGCCGGTCACTGGTTCGCGTGGGCGGGTTCGTTGGTCTGCGCGAAGCCGGTGGGTCGGCCGCAGACGGCGGACCCGGCGCATTCCGCCGAGTGCCGGCAAGCCTCGGCCAGCTCGGCCGAGCGCCCAGCAGGCTCAGGCCGCGACCGGAACCTCGTCCAGGTAGCGCTCCCCGCGCTCGGCCTTCTCCACCAGCGAGGCCGGCGGGGTGAACCGATCACCGTAGCGCTCGGCCAGTTCCCGCGCGCGAGCGAGAAACCCCGCCGGCCCGGAGCCAGCCTCGGGATGCTCATAGCCATTTATGTACTGGAGCACGCCACCGGTCCACCCCGGGAAGCCGATCCCCAAAATCGAACCGATGTTGGCGTCGGCAACGGACTCGATCACGCCCTCGTCCAGGCACTTGACCGACTCGATCGCCTCGGCGAACAACATCCGCTCCTCCAAGTCCCGCAGCGAGATCGAGGCGGGATCGGGAACCGGTGGGAACGCCTCACGCAATCCCTTCCACAGCCCGGCCCGCTTGCCCTCGGCGTATTCGTAGAAGCCGCGCCCCTCGAGCCGGCCCGGACGGTCGTGCTTGTCGAGCATCCGGTCGATGACCTGCTCGGAAGGATGAGCGTCCCACCCGGTGGAGCCGGCCTGCGCCGCCTCCTTGGCCGCGGTACGGATCTTGCGCATCAACTTGAGGTTCAGCTCGTCGGAGAGCTGGAGCACCGGCGCGGGATAACCGGCTTGCGAGGAAGCCTGCTCGATCGTCGGGGCCGGCACGCCCTCGATCAGCATCGCGATGCCCTCGTTGATGAACGTCCCGATCACCCGGCTGGTGAAGAAACCGCGGCTGTCGTTGACCACGATCGGCGTCTTCTTGATCAGCTTGGCCAGGTCCAGCGAGCGGTACAGCGTTTCCTCGCTCGTCTTCTCGCCCTTAATGATCTCCAGCAGCGGCATCTTGTCCACCGGACTGAAGAAGTGCAGCCCGATGAACTCCTCTGGGCGCGACACCCCCTGGGCCAGGTTGGTGATCGGCAACGTGGAGGTGTTGGAGCCCAGCAGCGCGCCCTCGGCCAGGTGCGGCTCGATCTCGGCGAACACCTGCGCTTTGACCTTCGGGTCCTCGAACACCGCCTCGATCACCAGCTCGGCTCCGGCCGCATCGGCGGGATCGGCGCTCGGAGTGATGCGGGCCAGCAGCGCGTCGGCCTGCTCTTGGGTGGAGCGGCCGCGGGAGACGGCCTTGTCCAGCAGCTTGACCGAGTACCCCTTGCCGCGCTCGGCGGCGGCGAGATCGACGTCCTTGAGCACGACCTCGATTCCTGCCTTGGCCGAGACGTAGGCGATCGCCGCTCCCATCATGCCGGCGCCGAGCACGACCATCTTGCCCGGGCTGAACGGTTCGATCCCCTCCGGGCGTCCGCGGGATCCCGACACGCGCTGCATGTCGAAGAAGAACGCCTGGATCATGTTCTTGGACACCGAGCCGGTGGCCAGGTCGACGAAGTAGCGGCCCTCGATCTCGATCGCGTTGTCGAAGTCGACCTGCGCGCCCTCGACAGCCGCGGCCATGATGTGATGGGGGGCCGGGTAGTTGGCCCCCTTGAGCTGCTTGCGCAGGTTGGCCGGGAAGGCGGGCAGGTTCTGAGCCAGCTTCGGGTTGCTGGGCGTGCCGCCGGGAATCTTGTAGCCCTTGGCGTCCCATGGTTGGAGGACGGGCTCGTCGCCGCCCCTGGACTTGATCCACGCCTTGGCCGTCGGAACCAGTTCCTCGCGACTGGAGACGATCTCGTCGACGATGCCGAGCTCCTTGGCCTTGGCCGGGCGATGGCGCTGGCCCTGCAACAGCAGCTGCAGCAGCGCATCGGCGATGCCGAGCATCCGCACGGTGCGGACGACGCCGCCGGCGCCGGGGAGCAGTCCCAGCTGGACCTCGGGAAAGCCGACGACAGCCTGGGAATCGTCGAGGATGATCCGGTGGTGGCAGGCCAGGCAGATCTCCAGCCCACCGCCCAGTGCGGCTCCGTTGATCGCCGCCGCGACGGGCTTGCCGAGCGTCTCCAGCCGGCGCAGCTGGCGCTTGAGCTCGCGGACCTCCTCGGCCACGCGGGGCGCGTCATCCCTTGTCGCCTTGATCAGGTCGTTGAGGTCGCCCCCGGCGAAGAAGGTCTTCTTGGCCGACGTGATGACGACACCGGCGATCTGCTCCCGCTCCGCCTCCAGGCGATCGACGGTCGCCGCCATCGACTCCCGGTAGGCCGCGTTCATCGTGTTGGCTGTCTGGCCAGGATCGTCGAGGGTGAGGACGACGATTCCGTCCTCGTCCTGCTCCCAACGAATGGTGTTGCTCTGCGGAGCATCCAGGCCCCCGTCCTGATGGTGGCTCGCGGCCTGCGGCCTCTCAGATCCGGCGCTCATCTAGATGGCCTCCACGACGGTGGCGATGCCCATGCCGCCACCGATGCACAGGGTGGCCAGACCGTACTTGCCTCCGGTCCGGTGCAACTCGTCGATCAGCGTGCCCAGGATCATCGCTCCGGTGGCGCCGAGGGGGTGGCCCATGGCGATCGCGCCGCCGTTGACGTTGACCTTGCTCATGTCCAGGCCCATGTCCTTGACGAACCGCAGCACGACCGCGGCGAAGGCCTCGTTGATCTCGACCAGATCGAGATCGTCCACTGTCAATCCCGCCTTGGCCAGGGCCTTGCGGCTGGCCGGAGCGGGACCGGTGAGCATGATCGTCGGGTCCGCACCGGAGACCGCCGTCGCCAAGATCCTCGCCCGGGGCTGCAGCCCCTGCTTGTGCGCGACCTCCTGGTTGCCGATCACCATCAACGACGCGCCGTCGACGATGCCCGAGGAGTTACCCGGCGTGTGGACGTGCTCGATCTTCTCGATCCAGTGGTACTTCTGCAGCGCGACCGCGTCGAAGCCGGCCATCTCGCCGATCGCCTGGAAGGAGGGCTTGAGTCCGCCCAGGGTCTCCACCGTGGTCCCGGGACGAATGAACTCATCGCGGTCGAGGACGACGTTGTCGTTGATGTCCCGGACCGGGATCACCGAGCCGTTGAAGCGGCCCTCCTCTCGCGCGGCCGCGGCGCGCTCCTGCGACTGGGCGGCATATGCGTCGACGTCGGCGCGGCTGAACTCCTCCACGGTCGCGATCAGGTCAGCGCTGATCCCCTGGGGCACGAACGACGTGTCGTAGTTGGTCTCGGGATCCATCGCCCAAGGCCCGCCATCGGAGCCCATCGGGACCCGTGACATCGACTCCACGCCGCCGGCCAGCACCAGGTCCTCCCAGCCGGAGGCGACCTTCTGCGCCGCGATGTTGACGGCTTCCAGACCCGAGGCGCAGAAGCGGTTGAGCTGCACGCCGGCGACCGTGTCGGGCAGGCCGGCCTTGATCGCGGCAGTCTTGGCGATGTCGGCCCCTTGATCGCCGACCGGCGAGACGCAGCCAAGAACGACATCGTCCACTCCCCGGGGATCGAGATGCTCGTTTCGCACGAGCGCCTCGTGCATCAGGCCGACGACGAGATCGACCGGCTTGACGGTATGTAGCGACCCGTTCACTTTGCCCTTGCCTCGGGGGGTGCGGATCGCGTCCAAGACGAGTGCTTCGGTGGCGGCCATGATCGTGTGACTCCTTGGATGAGAGAGAGCTCGGAGGCGCGCGTCGACGTCTCGAGAGGACGGCGACGGTCCTACAGACGCTAGCACTCTTGGCCGGGTGCCAACAGCCGCGGCGGGGCCTCGAGGTCACGCTTGCAGGGCGGCCAATGCCCGTGCTGGCCGCCGCTTTCTGCTTTTGTCTCAAAGAGGTAACAATGGGCGCATGAAACAGACCTCGGTGACGAACAACCTCATCCAGCTGACCAAATGGGGCTGGATCAACGCCTACCTCGTGCGCGAGGACGACGGCCTGACCCTCGTCGACACCGCGATGCGTGCCGCCGACGAGCTGCAGGCGGCCGCCCGGCAGCTCGGAGGCGAGATTCGCCGGATCGCCCTCACCCACGGCCACGGCGACCATGTCGGCTCACTCGACGCGCTGAAGGAGAATCTGGGTGACTCCGTGCAGGTGCTGATGCCCGAGCTCGACGCTCGCATCCACGCGGGCGAGAAGGTGATCGACAGCAAGCCGCCGGGATCGTGGCCAAAGCTCACGACTGTGCCCGACGTGCGGCTGGGCGCCGGCGATCGAGTGGGCAGCCTGGAGGTCGTGCCGACGCCCGGCCACACGCCCGGTCACGTCTCGTTCCTGGACGTGCGGGACCGGTCGGTGATCGTCGGCGACACGCTCACGAGCATCGGCTCGCTGTCCGTGTCCAACCACTTCTACTGGCGCTTCCCGTTGGCCACGATGGGCACCTGGGACAAAGCCAAGGATCTTGACTCGGCGCGGGCGATTAGAGCACTCGAGCCATCGCTGCTCGTCGTCGGCCACGGACCGTCGGTGCGCTCTCCCAAGGCAGCACTCGACGCAGCCATCGCTCGCGCCGGAGGCTGAGGCGTCCTTCACGCGCGTAACGCATGACGGCCGCGAGGATCTCGTCGCGGTCGAGGAGCCGCTGGAGATCCGGGTCGAGGGCAAGCCGCTGGCCGTCACCATGCGCACCCCGGGCCACGACGAGGAGCTGGCCGTCGGGTTTCTCCTCACCGAGGGGCTGATCGACGAACCTCGCCACGCCGGTCCGACGACCGACTTTGCCGCCAACACGATCGAGGTCGCCGGGCCACTGCTGGCCGATCCCGTCCGACGACGATTCTTCACCGCCTCCTCCTGTGGGGTGTGTGGCAAGGGCGCGCTCGAGGAGGTGGCGATCAACAGCCGACCGCTTCCGGCCGGTCCCGTGATCGCGCGGGCGCTGCTCGGGGAGCTGCCCGAGCGCCTCGTGCAGCCGGGTTTTCGCCGCACCGGCGGGCTCCACGCCACTGGACTGTTCAGCGCATCGGGTGAGCTTCTCTTCGAGCGAGAGGACGTTGGCCGCCACAACGCGATGGACAAGGTGATCGGCCGTGCGTTGCTCGACGGCCTGGTCCCGCTGGGAGAGCGGGTGCTGTCCGTGAGCGGGCGGCTGTCATTCGAGCTCGTGCAGAAGGCTGCGGTGGCCGGCGCACCGGTGCTCGTCGGCGTGGGCGCGCCGAGCTCACTGGCCATCGCCGTGGCCGAGGACCGCGGGCTAACGCTGTGCGGGTTCGCCCGGGCCGGGCGGGTGAATGTCTACACCCACCCGCAACGCTTAGTTGGCTGACGAGACCGCTACGGCGTGAACACCGAGGTCCGGCACGGGGCTCCGGCGCAAACGTCGACCACCCGCCCATTGGGCATCAGGAAGTCGGACTTCTGCTGGCGCGCCGCCGGCGTGTTGCGCACGTCCTCGTGGGGATCGATGTTCGTCGGCGAGTCGAGCGGCGGTACGTTGCCGACCGGCGGTGGTTGCACGCGGCCCGGCCCGCTGTCCCAGATGACGATCGCCGACCCTCCAAACGGCCGCTCCGGAAGCGCGGGAATGCCGTAGAACAGGTTGCGGTCACGAACGCGATTGGTGCTGAGATCAAGCGCCGGCTCGTGCACGAAGGCTCCGATCGTTCGCGCCTGCACAGCTGCCGCGTACATGCTGACCTGGTGGTCGCCGTAGGCGATCTGCATCAGCACCGTGTGCGACGGGGTGTCAGGCAGTGGGTCGGAGGTCATGTGCTGGGCGTAGCCATCGGGGTCCCCCCGATCCCACAGTTGCTGGATCAGATCGAGGATCACTGTGTACAGCGATGGATCGCTGTAGCTAGGGCGAAGCAGTGCGGCGAAGGGGAGGAAGTCGGTGCTGCGCTGCACCAGCACGTTGCCGTAGTTCATCCCGCTGACGCCGAGTACCGCCCGGCGGAAGTCCGGGGCCACCGCCGTGGTCAGCCCGCCCTCGATGCCACCTTGGCTGTTGCCGTCGTAGTAGAGGGTGGAGGTATCGACCACGGGCCGGCCACCGGATTGGAAATCGGGATTGGCGGCAAAGCCGGACGGGTTGCGCAGCAGCCGCCCCAGGTACAGGGTGTTGAGCACCCCCTGCTGGAGGCGGTCGACGAGCACGGGGAAGCGGTTCAGGTCGCTGATCGCGCTGACCGCCAGGGCCGTATCGCCCTGGGCAAGGCCCCACCAGTCGGTGGCGCAGAAGACCATGTTGTGCTCGGTGGCCATCGCCTCCACGTTCCCAGCCTCGACCTCCGTGTGGGAGCCGAGCAGGCCGTGCCCGTAGAGTGAGATCCGCGCAGGGTTCGTTGGGGTTGCCGAGCTGGGGACGATGCACTCGAACGGCGCGGTGGCGATGTTGCCGGGGATCTGGGTCGGCAGCGCGTCGAGCGAGTTGCTGCCGTAGTGAAAGCCGGTCGTGGCCGTCGGCCCACAGGTCACGAGGTAGCAGGGGACCTGGAAGGTGCCCTGCACGCGCCGCAGCCCCGAAGCGAGCATGTCGCTGCTCGTGATCTGGTAGCTCGGGGCGTTCCCGGTGACGCGACCGTCGCCGAGGTCACGGTCACCGAGCTGCGCGAAGGCGTCGTTGCGGATCGACAGTAGGCGCGAGCTCAGGCTGCGTTCGGAGCCGACGGTGAAGTCCCAGGCCTCGTACAGGCTGCCGCGGCCGATCCCGGCTTCCCGGAGGCTGGCGAAGATACGGTCGTAGCGGCGGCGCTGCGCGAGTTCGCTGATCGGCAACCGCTCGCCGTCACGCAGCGCGGAGAACCAGCCAGGTCCCGGGATGAGTTTGCCGGAGCTGTCACGCAGGTAGCGCAGGGCGACGGCGTAGGTGTGGCCCTCGAGGAAGTTGCGGCCGGGATGGATGAGCAGGTTGGTGTCGGCCGGCGTGTCAGCGTTGGCGTCGAGCTCTGACCAGATCAGCTGCCGGCGGCCGGTGGCTTCGTCGATGACCACGATCGGCGCGCGAGGATCAAAGCTCTTGGCCATGTCCAGCAGCGCGACCGGGTTCGTGCGGCTGAAGGCCTGCGCGTTGTCGAGCCCGGGGACGTGGACGATCAGCGCGCTGCCGGGGCTGAACCCGTCGTTGCGGTCGTACTCGGCGGTGCCGATCGCGCTGCCGGCTGAGTTGACGGGCATCGCCGCCGCCGGCAGAGCCAGCCGACGACCGGTGGGGGTCGAGCGGTCGCGACGGGTGAGGCGGTTATCCGGGAACGGCAGCAGGCATGGCGTCGCCGCAAAGGGCTGGCAGTCGGCGGCCGGGACCGTGGCACTGCTCGCTGCCGAGTCGCCGGCGCCGGATCGGGCTGCCGCCCGGGCGAGGGATGTGGCGTCGGAGGCCGGAACGACCTGCGCTGTGACCAGCACGGCCACCAGCACGATCATGCCCAGCGCCGCCAGCAAGTTCCACCGCGCCCGGTGTTCGTAGTTGGTCGTAACTCGCATCGCTCTCCTCCTCCTCCTCGCCACGGACAGGAGCTCAGCCTACCGATTCACGCGTACGCAGCCACCCGCACCAGGTTCTCCAGCTCCTCCTCCGAGGACCACGCGCCGACGGACGCGCGAATCAGGCCCTGACCGGGGATGCTGCGCACGACCAGGCCCTCCCCGGCCAGCCGTTCGACCTCCTGCTGGGGATCGTCCACCTTCCACGAGACGAGCGTCGAGCGCCCCCGCGGAGCCACCTGTAGTTCCCGCTCCGCCAGGCCCTCGGCAAGCCCTGCGGCAAGCTCGGCCGCGCGCTCGTGCACCCACGGCCAGCCGGGCCGCTCCAGCACCTCCAGCGAGGCCAGCGCCCAGGCGCTGCGCAGACCGGCGGGGAAACCGTGGTCAAAGCGCTTGGCGCTTTGCGCCGGCACGAGCTCGAGCGCCAGCTCTGGATCCTCCAATGACCCGTAGCCGGGCCATGGCACCAACAGCTCATCGATGCGCTCGTCGGCGACGTACAGGCAGCCGCTCCCCTCGGGCCCACACAGCCACTTCTGTCCTGAGGCGGCGTAGAAGTCACAGCCGAGGGCGCGCACGTCCACTGGCACCGCGCCGATCGACTGCGCCGCGTCGAGCAACACCGGCGCACCGGTGCTGCGGAGATCTGCCACGTCCATCACCCGACCGCTCACCCAGGAGACGTGCGAGCACGCGATCAGCCTCGTGTTCGTCGTCACCTCTCCCGCGAGCTCGGCGAACGGCGCAGTCTTGACCGTCACCCCGTGACGTCGGATCGCCCGCCCGAGCGGAGCGAGCAGTCCCGGGTGCTCCTCGTCAGTGGTGAGGATCTCGTCGCCCGCCCGCAGATCCAAGCCTGCCACCACGGTGTTGACCCCGTCGGTCGTCGACCCGGTCAGCGCGATCTCCTCGGGAGGGCAGCCGAGAAGACGGGCATAGCCCGACCGCAGTTCGCTCGCAAGCTCCAGCACGCCATCGTGATAGGCGCGCCCGGCACGTCCGGAGCAGACCTCGAGCTCGATCCGCGCCCGCACAGCCTCCGCAGCCTTGCCGGGAAGCGGCCCCTCGGTGCCGGCGTTCAGGTACGACACCCGCTCCAACACGGGAAACTGGGCTCGGAACGCGACGGGATCGGTCATTGGAGCCCCGGCACCCTATCCCGGCGCCCCGACGCGTACACCGGCCTTGCGGCATTGCCTCGCCACCGCCGCGGCCGCGGCGCCGGTGAACGCTCCGGGATGACCCACCGCAGCGCACATAGCCACCGCTCTAGCTCCGCACTGGTAGACCTCTGCTCCCCCTGTCGAGTAGGGGAGGTTCACCTCGACGCAGCCGTTGCCGCTGCGGTGGCTGCTGCTGGCGAGCGCGAACACGAGCACCACCGCCAGAGCCGCAACTGTCGCGAGCACGGCGCCGATCATCCACCGCTCTCGTCGGGAGAAGCGGCGGCGGATGACTGCCTGCTGAGCGTGACCTGGTGGAAGGATCAGCACGGGGCCCAGGCGAGTCTAGGGCCGCGGCGGCGAACGGACGCAACCTGCCGCTGGTGCGTCGTGCACGGTTGCACCAGCGCGCGCGACGCGGAAGCGCCGTCCCGGTTGACGCGTAAAGCGTTAGGGTAATAGGCATCTCGATGGTCGGCGAGCTGATCACCCTTCCCCTGCGCCTCGGCCTGCGCGCCACCAAGCTGAGCGTGTACACCGGCGTCCGCGTTTCGGAGCGAGCATTTACGCTCGCGTCCCTCGCGGTTAGGACCGTGATCCCCGGGTCCTCGTCACCGACGCCCCCTGCGTCCTGGCCATCGCCCGGGGCCACGCCCCCGACGGCGTCATCATCGCCATCGCCCGCGGCCGCGCCCGCGACGCCGGTCCCATCGCCACCAGCCTCAGATCCTCGTCGCCGTCCCCGGCCCCGCCCATCCTCGGACCCGCGCACCGAGAACGGAGCTGCGCCCGGGCCGACGCCGGTGGCGCCCCCGCCCGCTCCTGCCCCATCTCCACCGCCCCCCGCGCCGCCGGCGTTGAAGCACGAGCCCCCGCCTGCGGCCACGCCCGGACACGTGTCCGAGGAGCGGGCGGTCGTGGAGTCATTCTCCGAGCCCGGAGCCGAGGATGGAGCCGGTGCGCAGATCACCGTGGATGAGCCGTGGGAGGGCTACGCGCAGCTGAAGGCGGCGGACGTCATCGCTCGTGCCGGAACCGCGTCGGCAGCCGAACTGGCTGCCATCCAACTCTACGAGGGTCTCAACCGCAAGCGCTCGACCGTCCTCGCCGCGGTGGAGCGCGAACTCAAGATCAAGAGCGGCAACCGACCGGCGGCCGACCAGACAAAAAAGGAGCATGCCAATGGCCGATGAACGCACACTCAACGAACGTGACACCAAGCTTGTGCAGTGGCTGAGCGAGGCCCACGCCAAGGAAGCCGAGCTGGAGGCTGACCTGAGCGCGCACATCGCGCTCACGCAGAAGCAGTCCTACAAGAAGCGTCTGCGCGCGCACTTGAGCGAGACCCGTGACCACAAGCGCCGCGTCGCCGCGCGCATCAAGGCGCTGGGCGCCAGCCCGGCTCCGCTCGGACCGAATCTGCCCGGGGTTCCCTCCGCCGTGGGTGAGGTAGCGGGCAAGGCCGTCGCGGCCGTCAAGGGCCAGGTGGGAACCGCACGTGCGGCGATCACCGAGCAGTCGGAAACCCATCTGCGCAACGCCCAGGAGGAGCTGCGCGAGGAGCACGTGGAGATCGCGATCTACAACCGCCTCGAGACGTTCGCCGCGGAGGTCGGTGACAAGGACACGGTGCAGCTGGCCAGGAGCATCCGACGCGAGGAGGAGCGCATGGCCAAGTTCCTGGACGCTGAGCTCAAGCGACTGGTCAAGGATGTCGTCCGGGCGGAGGTTCCTCGCAACCAGCGGACCAGTGCCAGGCGCACCACGCGCTCGCGCAGGACGACGGCGAGGGCGTCGAGTGCGCGGAGGTCCAGCTCGTCATCGCGTAGCTCAGGCTCGTCGTCGCGTAGCTCAGGCTCGTCGTCGCGCAGTTCCGGCTCGTCGTCGCGCGGCTCGTCATCGCGTGGCTCGGGCTCGTCGTCGCGAGGGTCCGGCTCGTCATCCCGCGGCTCGTCGTCGCGCAGTTCCGGCTCGTCGTCGCGCAGCGCGTCCTCGTCCTCGCGCGGCGCGGGATCGTCCTCGCGTAGCTCCGGCGCATCGGGCCGCAGTTCCTCGGCCCGCGGCTCGGCGTCGACCGCGCGCAGCGCGGCCTCATCGGCGCGCCGCTCTGCACCACGACGGAGCTCTGCCCGCGGCAGCTCGTCCGGCTCGGGAAGCAGCAGCGGCAGTGGCGGCACCCGTCCCAGCAGCGGCGCTGGGGGCAGTAGTCCCGGCGGCGGTGGTGGGGGCAGCGGCTCCGGCAGCGGAGGCGCTGGCGGGACTAGCTCCGGCAGCGGGACCAGCTCCGGAAGCGGGACCGGCTCGGGCAGCGGCAGCAGTTCCGGCAGCGGGAGCAACTCCGGCAGCTGAGGCCAGCGAGGCGCCGGCGTCCCCCGGGTTAGCTGCCGACCGGCGGCTTTACCGAGTGTTGCAGTTGCCCGTGGCGTGTTCTGGTTCCGCATATGAGGCACAAGACACGCCACCTGCTGCGTGGCGTGAGCCGCCTGCGGCATCTTGGCGATCGCGGGGTTAGGACGAGCGCCGGCCGGGTACCGGGTGCTGCGTGACCGACTTCGGATACACGATGATGTGTGAGCAGGCGCGCCCGGACCAGCTGGTTCGAGACCTCCAGCTGGCTGAGGAGGCGGGGTTCGACTTCTCGGTGATCAGCGACCACTACCAGCCCTGGCTGGCCGAGCAGGGCCACTCCGGTTATGCGTGGTCGGTCCTCGGCGCGGCCGCACAGGCAACCGAGCGCATCCCGTTGATGTCGTACGTCACCTGCCCGATCCTCCGCTATCACCCGGCGGTGGTGGCGCAGAAGGCCGCCACCGTGCAGATCCTCTCCGGCAACCGCTTCCGCCTCGGCCTCGGCGCCGGAGAGAACCTCAACGAGCACGTGGTCGGCCGGCGGTGGCCGGCGGTTGGCGTCCGGCACCAGATGTTGAGCGAGGCGATCGACATCATCACCGCCCTGTTCGAAGGCGAGGAGAGCCTCAACCACCGCGGTCAGTATTTCGACGTCGAGCAAGCGAAGCTGTGGGACCGGCCGGATCAGCGCGTGCCCATCGGGGTGGCGGCCTCAGGCCCAGCCTCCTGCCGCCTCGCCGGAGAGAAGGCCGACGTGCTGGTTGCAGTCGAGCCCAAGCCCGAGCTCGGCGAGATGTTCGATCAGGCCGGAGGCACCGGTAAGCCCCGGGTGGGGCAGATCGCGGTGTGCTACGACGCCGACCGCGACGTGGCGATCAAGCGCGCCCACGAGCAGTTCCGCTGGTTCGGGCTGGGCTGGAAGGTCAACGCGGATCTGCCCAACCCGGAGAGCTTCCAGGCGGCGACGCAGTTCGTTGATCCCGAGCAGGTGGCCGCGGCGCTGCCCTGCGGTCCCGACGTGGACGAGCACGTCGAGAAGATCAAGCCGTTCATCGAGGCGGGCTTCACCGAAGTCGCGCTGGTCCAGATCGGCGCGGGGCACCAGCAGGAGTTCATCGGCTGGGCGCAGCGAGAGCTGCTGCCGGCGCTGCGGTCGTTGTAGAGCGCTGCCCAGACCCTGGAAGATTTGGAGTTATTGAGCGCCGACGGCGGTGCACCCATCCGCGGACGCGCACGACACTCCGTTGAGAGCCCTGCTTGCCGAGCCATCGTTGGGTGTGGCCTGAATCGTCCAGGACGTGCCGTTCCAGCGCTCCGCCACCGTTCCTTGGCCGGGTGCGAGGGTACCGACGGCAGTGCACGCTGCCTGCGAGGTGCACGACACGCCGGAGAGGAAGCTCCCGTAGTGGCCGCTCGTCGGGTTGGGCATGGTCTGGATCGTCCAGCTCGTGCCGTCCCAGCTCTCCGCCAGCGGCTGCCTGTTCCCTGAGCCGTTGTAGACCCCGACGGCGGTGCACGCCGTGGCGGACGCGCACGACACTCCACTGAGACCAGCGCCGCTGGGGTTGGGAGTAGTCTGGATCGTCCAAGACGTCCCGTCCCAGCGCTCCGCCAGCGTCCCAGAGAGGCCGGGGCTGCTGTACCCGCCGATCGCAGTGCAAGCGATTGCCGAGGTGCACGAGACCCCACTGAGCCCGCTGGCCGTAGCGCCGCTGGGACTGGGGATGGCCTGGATCGTCCAGGACGTGCCGTCCCAGCGCTCCGCCAGCGCCGCTCCGGCGCCGGAGCCAACCGCGGTGCACGCCGTTGCCGAGGTGCACGACACCCCACTGAGGACGCTGCTTGCGCTGTCGCCGGGGTTGGGGGTGGTCTGGATCGTCCAGGACGTGCCGTCCCAGCGCTCCGCCAGCGTCACATTCGTGCCAGCGCTGTCGTACTGCCCCACGGCGGTGCACGCCGAGGGTGATGTGCACGACACGCCATCGAGGACGCTGTTGTTGCTGCCGCTCGGGTTCGGGGTGCTCTGGATCGTCCAGCTCGTGCCATCCCAGCGCTCCGCCAGCGTCTCGATGCTGCCGCCGTTGTTGTACGTCCCGACGGCGGTGCACGCCGACGGCGATGTGCACGACACCCCATTGAGGACGCCGCCGTTCTCGCCGCCAGGGTTGGGGCTGGCCCGGATGGTCCAGGAGCTGCCGTTCCAGCCCTCCGCCAACGTGCCCGGGAAAGCGGTGGTGAAGGTCGCGTAGTCCGGCGGGGGATCAGCGGTCGTCGAGCCGGGTGTGCCGTTAGGGCCAACGCACGAGTAGTCCGCGCCGCCATCGGCCGAGCCGCAGAGCACCCAGAGATAGGTGGTGTCGGGGCTGAGGTTCGTGATTCTGGTCGACAGCGTTACGCTGCCGGTCGGGCCCGAAACCGGACCCCCTCCCGGCGCTAACACGCCGTCCGACCGGGGCGAGCCCGACCGCCAGTATTCCCAATACCAGGTGCACCTCTCACCGCTCGAGCAGCTGGCAGTCGCTTGCAGCGTGGCCGAGCCGTCATTGATGTTGGTCGCGCCCGTCGTCTTGCCGGCGCACGCACTCAGCCCCAGCATCGCCCCCAGCGTCAACACCACGACGCCAAACCGGCGGCCCAGCCTAAATCGCGCGACTCCTCTCAGGTGGCCCACGCTACTCGCGTGGACCATCAAAGGCAAGGACGCCGTCGACGCCCCCTGCGAGGCGCCGGAGCACGTGTCAGGCCCAAATGCGAACATGTGTTCGTGCCTGTACTGGCGACGATCCTCCACGCCGACCTCGACGCCTTCTACGCGTCAGTCGAGAAGCGCGATGACCCACGGCTGTACCGGCGGCCGGTGATCGTTGGCGCCGGCGTCGTCCTGGCGGCGAGCTACGAGGCCAAGCGCTGTGGCGTGCGCACGGCGATGGGCGTCACCCAGGCCAGACGACTGTGCCCGTACGCGGCGGTGGTGCCACCGAGGATCTCGGCCTACAGCGAGGCCAGCCGGGCCGTATTCTCGGTGTTCGCGCAGGTCGCACCGATCGTCGAGGGCCTGTCGATCGACGAGGCGTTCCTGGATGTCCGCGGCCTGGAGCGGATCTCCGGGACCCCCACAGAGACCGCGCAGCGGCTGCGGGCGCAGGTGCGCGAACAGGTCGGACTGCCGATCACCGTCGGCGTCGCGCGGACAAAATTCCTGGCCAAGGTCGCGAGCGCGGTGGCCAAACCCGACGGACTGCTGGTGGTGGCGCCCCACGAGGAGCTGGCATTTCTGCACCCGTTACCCGTCGAGCGCCTCTGGGGGGTCGGCGCGGTGACGGCCAAGAAACTTCACCGGCACGGCCTCAGCACTGTGGGGGAGGTGGCCGGGCTCGACGAGGCCACGCTGGTCAGGATGCTCGGCAAGGGGTCCGGGCGCCACCTCCACGCGCTGGCGCGCAACCAAGATCCGCGTCCGGTGCAGCCTCGCCGTCGCCGCCGCAGCATCGGCGCGCAGCGGGCGCTCGGTCGCCGTCAACGAGCGGCGGACGAGTTCACTGTCGTCCTCACCGAGCTGGTCGATCGGGTCACGCGCAGGCTGCGCGCGGCGGGCAGGGCGTGTGGCACGGTGGTGCTCCGGCTTCGGTTCGCCGATTTCACTCGAGCCACGCGTCAGCGGACCTTGAACGAGCCGACCGTGCTCACGCACGCGATCCTGGAGACGGCGATCGACCTGCTCACTGAGTCCCTACCGGAGATCCGAAAGCGCGGCGTCACCCTGATCGGGGTCGCGCTGACCAAGCTCGTCGACGAGAGAAGCCAGCAGCTGGCGCTCGCTCTGGACCAGTGTGGCGCTCAGGCGCGCGAGCTCGACCGGACGATCGATCGGGTGCGAGATCGTTTCGGCTCGGCGGCGATCACCCGCGGGGTGCTGCTCGGCCGCAACCCCGGCCTCACCGTCCCGCTGCTGCCGGACTGATCAGGATGGATCTTGCCGGCGGGCGCGGCACTACCCGTCCCGCTGCGGGGAGTGCGAGCGTCACATCAGGTGCCGCGCGCGTGAAGCGAGTGCCCGGAGCGCGCCTCATAGCCTTCGACCATATTCAGCCACAGCTCGCTGCGGGTGGGGAAGGACGCCACCGCATGCGCGAGCGTGCGCAGCGGGACCTCGCCGATGACGGCGATAGTGGCCGCATGGAGGAAGTCAGCGATCTCGAAGCCGACGAACGTCGTCCCGACGAGCACTTCCCTTCGAACGTCGACCACGAACCGGGTGGTCCCGGTCGTGCCGCGTCCGTAGAAGCTGGCGCCGGCGCTTCCCGAGGTGGGGATATCGATTGCCTCGGCCGGGACGCCCTGCTCGCGCGCGTCCGCCAGGGTCAGCCCGACGGCGGCGATCTGCGGGTCGGTGAAGATCACCCGTGGAGACTGCGGTCCATCTCCGCGCGCCCGCGCTTCGGTGCCGAGGATGTTGTCGGCGGCGATCCGGCCCTGGTACTTGCCGGCGTGAGTCAGCAGCGAGCGGCCGTTGACGTCGCCGATCGCATAGAGCCAATCGCGTCCAGGCACTTGCATCCGATCATCGACCTCGATGTAGCCCTCCTGGGATAACCCAATCGTCTCCAGGCCGAGCTCGGCGGTGTGGGGCTTACGCCCGATCGCCACCAGCAACCGCTCGCCGGTGACAGCGTCACCATTCTCCAGACGCACGGTCACTTGATTCTGCCGGCGCGAGACCTCGGTGGCGCGCATCCCGGTCAGGACCTCAACCCCGGCCTCCTGTAGCGCGCTGCGCAGCTCGTCGCCGGCGATCGGCTCCTCGCGCGCCACCAGACGCTCCAGCGCCTCGACCACCGTCACCCGCGACCCCAGTGTGGACCACGCCTGCGCCATCTCGACCCCGACCACACCGCCACCAAGCACCACCAGGCTCTCGGGCACCGAATCGGCGGTGGTGATTTCCCGGTTGGACCACGCCGCCGACTCGGCCAGACCCGGAATCGGTGGCATCAACGCACCACTGCCGACCGCCACCACCACCGCCTGGCTGGCGAGGAGCACGTCGTCGTCGACGCGCACGCGGCGCTCGCCCTCGAGCCGTGCGCGCCCGCGCACCAGCTCGATCCCCTTTTCCTGCACCCACGGCAGCTGCTCAGAGTCGTCAAGCCCGTGTATCACCTCATCCCGTCGCGCAAGTACGGCCGCCGAATCAAGCTCGCCGGCGACCACCTCGGCCACTCCGGGAACCCGACGGGCCTCCGCCAGCAGTTCACCCGGTCGCAGCAGCGCCTTGGAGGGCATGCACGCGTAGAACGAGCATTCGCCGCCGACGAGCTCGCGCTCGACGAGGGCCACGCGCGGGCCGCGTTCGGCCAGCCGCCCGGCCGCCACCTCGCCCGCCGGACCGGCGCCGACCACCACCACGTCGAATTCCCGCTCCACCGACGGGATCATCGCAGCGTTGGCCCGGCTCCGGACCTGCGGCTGGCTCAGACCTTCTCGGCCTTGCCGGTGGGCACCTCGATCTCGCGCTTGAGGATCTTGCCCGTCGGCCCCTTGGGCAGCTCGTCGACGAGCCAGATCTCGCGCGGGTACTTGTAGGCCGCCACCTTCTCCTTCATGTAGTTGCGGAGCTCGTCAGGGGTGGCGCTCTCGCCATCCTTGATCGCCACGGCGGCGCCCACCTCCTCGCCCAGTGACTCGTGCGGGACCCCGACCACCGCCGCCTCACGGACGGCGGGATGCCCGTAGAGCACCTCCTCGATCTCCCGCGGGTACACGTTGTACCCGCCGCGGATGATCAGGTCCTTCTTGCGGTCGACGATGAAGAAGTAGCCCTGCTCGTCGACGGTGGCGATGTCGCCGGTGTGGAACCAGCCGCCGCGCATCACCTCCTCGGTGGCCTCCTCGCGGTTCCAGTACCCCTTCATCACGAACGGGCCCTTGATCACCACCTCCCCGGGCTCGCCCACCGGTACTTCGTTGTCGCTGCTGTCCACGAGCTTGAACTCGGTGCCGCCGACCGGGACTCCGATCGACCCGGGCTTGCGCTCGCGCTCCTTGGTGTTGAACGAGCCCATCCCCGTGGTCTCCGACAGGCCATACCCCTCCAGCACCTTGCAGCCGAAGGCCTCGTCGAACCCATGTAGGACCTCGACGGGCAGCGCCGAGCCCCCGGAGACGCATAGGTCCAGACTCGAGACGTCGAAGCGCTCACGGTCGGGGTGGTGTAGCAACGCCGAATACATCGTCGGCACACCGCCAAACGTGGTCGCGCGGTCACGCTCGATCACCTCCAGCACCTTCCCGGGATCGAACCGCGGCACCAGCGTCAGCAGGCCGCGAGCACGGACGGCCACGTTCATGACCGAGTTCATCCCGAACACGTGGAACAGCGGCAGCGTGGCGATCGCCACCGACTCAGGCCCGGCATCGACGAGCTCCTGCCCCACCTTCGCCCCCGCACTCAGGTTGGTGTGCATCAGCGTCGCGCCCTTAGGCGTCCCGGTCGTACCCGAGGTGTAGATGATCACGGCCGGATCCTCGTCGGCGCGCTCGACCACCTCCTGCATCGGATCGGCCCCCCCGAGCAGCTGCTCAAATCCCCCCGGCTCGACCAGCACGCACTCGGCGCCAGCCTCCTCGGCGCCCTCGCGCACGGGCTCCTCGAACTGGTGCCAGCCCAGTACCACCCGCGCCCCGGAATCGGATAGGTGGTAGGCCACCTCCCGCCCTTTGAGCAGCGGATTCATCGGCACGACCACGGCGCCGGCCCGGAGGGCCCCGAAATACACGATCGGGAAATACGGGACGTTGGGTAGCTGCATGCCAACCCGATCGCCGGGCTGGACACCCTTGGAACGCAGCAGGCCCGCGGCCCTAGCGGCCGCCCCGTCGAGCGCGCCGTAGTCGAGCACGAGGTCGTCGAGCTTGACCGCCGGATGGTGCGGATCGTCCGCGGCGGCGGACGCCAGTTGCTCTGCGAAGTTGGTCATCTGGACCCTCCTTTAGCGGTTGCGACCATACAGATCATGAGACTCCACCCACTCCTCGGCGACGATCGCCGAACCCAGTGACAGCTCGCCACAGAGCACCGTCGCGGCGACGATCTCCGCGAACTTGCGCACCTTGCCGGCGCCGTAGCAGCCCAGCAGCTCCAGGCACTCACGCTGGGTCGCCAAGCTGGTACCGCCGCCGTAGGTGGCGACGATCAGCGAGGGGATGGTGACCGAGTAGTAGTAGTCGCCGCCAGGCCGCAGCTCGGCGTACACGTAGGCGGCAGAGGACTCGGCGACGTTGGCGGCGTCCTGCCCGGTGGCGATGAACATCGCCGTGATCCCGTTGGCCGAGTGAGCGCCGTTGTTGTTGACCCCCGACATGAAGCCACCGAGGTTGGACACCTGCCGGGCGCGATACATGAGGCCGCTGTCCGAGCGCATGATCCGGCGAAACAGCTCGTTGGGGATCACTGCCTCGGCGACCACCCGCTTGCCTCGGGTGTGCAGCATGTTCACCTGCGAGCTCTTCTTGTCGGTGGCGAAGTTGGACTCCAGGAAGTACTGCTCGATCGCCGGGTAGTGCTCGACGATCCACCGGCAGGCGGCCTGGGTGGCCTTGCCGGTCAGGTTCTGGCCGGCGGCGTCGCCGGTGGTGTAGTTGAAGCGGGTGAACAACATCCGGCTGGCCGAGTACTGCTCGATGTCCCGCAGCCGCCCCGAGCGGGTGGTGGTCTCGGCCGCAGCCTTGATCTCGTCGAAATGCTCGTCCAGCCAACGGCCGAACTCGCGGGCCTCCCGGGCACTGGGAAACAGGAACGAGGGAGCCCGCTGCATGCGGTCGTCCAGCACGGTGGTGGTCACGCCGCCGGCCTCGTGCAGCAGCCGCATGCCGCGGTTGTAGCTGGCCACCAGCGTGCCCTCGGCGGTGGCCAAGGGAACGTAGAACTCGCCCTGGGCGTGCTCGCCGTTGACCAGCAGCGGCCCGGCGAGTCCGATTGGTACCTGAGCCACGCCCAGGAAGTGCTCGACATTGCCGGCGGCGATCGAGGGATCGAAGGAGTAGCTGTTCACGTGCTCGAGCGTCACACCGGTTCGCTCGCGCACGAACTCGGCGCGACGCGCCGCCGCTTCCCGGGTGTAGTCGTTGCCGCGCTCACGCGGAACCGGCACCCTGCCATCGGTGCTCGTCATGCTCATCGAATCTGCGTCTCCTCTCTCGAAAGCGTTCTTTCTACATACCCATCGCCGCCACCCACCTGACATTTCTGTCCGCGCGGCGTTTGACCGCGGCGACACTGGGACGCAGAAGGTTCACAATGACATAGCCGACAACGACGAGCGAGCCGCAGTGCTCGAGGAGAGGGATCGAGGATGAGCGAACTGACCGATACCCAACGGCAGGTGCTGGCGGCGCTGTGCGACACGGTCGTGCCCTCAGTGGCCCAGGAGCCCGACCCGGATGGCTTCTTCGCTCGCCAAGCCAGCGACATCGGCGTGCCGCAGGCGGCCGAGCAGACCCTCGGCGGTCTGGCCGCCGAGCAGCGGCAGGGCATGGCCCAGCTGCTGGACGCCCTCGACGAGCAGGGCTTCCTACGCTCCTCGAGACGCTCGCGCGAGCAGCTGATGCGCAACGTCGCGCTGATCGGGCCGGCGGCGGCGGCAGGAATCGGCGCCCTGACCACGCTGGCCCTGTTTCTGTACTACGGCCTGCCCGATGAGCGCGGGCAGAATCCCAACTGGCGCACGTTCGGCTATCCCGGACCGGTCAGCCCACCGCCACCAACCGAAAGACCGCTGAGACCGCTGGTGCCCGAGGAGGACACGACGCTTGAGGCCGACGTGTGCATCGTGGGCTCGGGCGCCGGCGGTGGGGTGATGGCCGGGGAGCTCTCGGCCCGGGGGCTGCACGTGGTCGTGCTCGAGGCCGGCGGGTACTTCGACGACGCCGACTTCAACCAGCTCGAGCTGGTCGCCTACCAGAACCTGTATTGGCGTGGCGGTCCGGCAGCGACTGGGGATCTGAACGTCTCGCTGCAGGCGGGATCGTGCCTGGGCGGCGGCACGGTGATCAACTGGACCAACTCGCTGCGGACAACCCCGTGGGTACGCGAGCAGTGGGAGCGCGAGTTTGGGCTAGAGGGACTGGCGGGCTCGGACTTCGACCGCCATCTCGACGCAGTCTGCGAGCGGCTGAGCGTCAACGACCGCTGCTCGGAGCTCAACGGCCCCCAGCAGCGGATGAGGGCTGGAGCCGACGCGCTGGGCTGGAGCTTCGCCTACGCCAACCGCAACACCGATGCGACGCGCTACTCGTTCGACACCGCCGGCTACATGGGATTCGGCGACCAATCGGGCGCCAAGCGCTCGACGGCCAAGACCTACCTGCAGGATGCCTTCGAGCGCGACGCGGTGCTCGTGACCCGGTGCGCGGCCGAGCGGATCATCGTTGAGGGAGGCCGCGCCGCGGGCGTACAGGCGCGCTTCAGCGATCCTCAGACCGGCCGGACCGCGGCGGTAACCGTTCACGCCCCGCAGGTCGTGGTCGCCGGGGGCGCCCTCGAATCGCCGGCGCTGCTGCTGCGCTCGGGGATCGGCGGCCCGGCGGCGGGGGACTACCTGCGACTACACCCATGCACCGCGGTGTTCGGCTACTACCCCGAGGACACGCAGGCGTGGCGGGGAGCTCCCCACGCCGGGCTGGTGCACGAGTTCGAGAACCTGCAGGACGGCCACGGCTTCCTCATCGAGGGCGCGCAGTACACAACCGCGCTGGCAGCATCGGCGCTGCCGTTCACCGACGGGGCCTCCCATAAGCGGGTGATGGTGGACTTCAAGCATGGCGGCTCGCTCATCGGCTTGCTGCGAGATCACGGCCACGGGCGGGTGACGATCGATCACGCGGGCATGTCGGTTCCGACCTACTCGCTCACCGACGAGCTCGACATCCGCAACACCCAGCGCGCCATCGCCGCGCAGGCCCAGCTCCACCACGCCGCCGGGGCGCAGCAGATCGTCGGCCTGGCCGTGGGAGCGCCGACGTGGCGCTGGGGCGACGACCTGCCGGCGTTCATCGCCCGGCTGCAGCGGATCCCGCTGCGCGCGGGAGGCTGGACTCTGTTCTCCGCCCACCAGATGGGCAGCTGCCGGATGGGTAACGATCCGGCCACCAGCGTCGCCGGTCCATGGGGCGAGCTGCACGACACCAAGGGGGTGTGGATCGGCGATGGCAGTGCCTTTCCCACTTCCTCAGGCACGAATCCAATGATCACGATCATGGCCCTCGCCCACCGCAACGCCGAGGCCGTCGCGGCCGCCGCCCCCGCCGCCACTACCACCGCCGCGTCCTGAAACGACAAATCCCGAGGAGCACGAGATGACGACCACCACCGAGTCCCCCGTCCAGCTGCGCGACAAGCTCTACATCGGCGGCGAATGGCAACCGTCATCGGGAGCGGGCACGATCGAGGTGCTCGACTCGACCACCGAGCAGGTCATCGGCAGCATCCCTGAGGGAGGTCCGGAGGACGTGGATCGCGCCGTCCGCGCTGCCCGGGAGGCGTTTCCGAGCTGGTCGCAGACCTCGGTGGACGAGCGGGCGCAGTTGCTGCAGGCGATCGCTCAGGCGCTCGGCGAGCGGATGGAGGAGATCGCGACGGTGATCGCCCACGAGGTGGGAATGCCGATCAAGCTGGCGCGCATGATCCAGGCCGGATTGCCGACGATGGACTTCGGCTCGATGCCGAAGGTGATGTCGGAAACGGTATGGGAGGAGGAGGTGGGTAACTCGCTGATCGTGCGCGAGCCGATCGGGGTCGTCGGCGCGATCACCCCGTGGAACTACCCGCTGCACCAGATCTCGGCCAAGGTCGCGCCCGCTCTGGCCGCAGGCTGCACGATCGTCGTCAAGCCCTCCGAGGTGGCACCGCTGAACGCGTTCTTGCTCGCCGAGATCATCGACGGACTGGGGCTGCCGGCGGGCGTCTTCAACCTCGTGACCGGCTACGGCCCCGTGGTGGGCGAGGCACTAGCCGCCCACCGGGACGTCGACATGATCTCCTTCACCGGCTCCACCCGGGCGGGTCGCCGGGTGAGCGAGGTGGCCGCCGGAACGGTCAAGAAGGTGGCGCTCGAGTTGGGCGGCAAGTCCCCCAACGTGATCCTGGAGGACGCCGACCTGCAGCCGGCGATCGTCGACGGCGTGTCCAAATGCTTCCTCAACTCGGGCCAGACGTGCAGCGCACTGACGCGGATGCTGGTGCCGGGCGAGCGTCTGGCCGAAGCCGAGCAGATCGCCGCCGCGGTCGCGCAGCAGTTCAAGCCCGGTGATCCGTTCGCGCCCGATACCACCCTCGGACCGCTGGTCTCCCAGCCTCAGCGGGAGCGCGTTCGCGGCTACATCCGCAAGGGCACCGAGGAGGGAGCCAAGCTGCTGACCGGCGGCGAGGAGGCGCCGGAGGGGCTGGAGCATGGCTACTTCGTCGCGCCGACGGTGTTCTCGGAGGTCAGCCCGGAGATGACGATCGCCCGAGAGGAGATCTTCGGACCGGTGCTGGTGCTGATGCCCTATTCAGACGAGGACGACGCGGTACGGATCGCCAACGCCACCGACTACGGCCTCGCCGGCGGCATCTGGTCCGGTGACGAGGAGCGCGCCAAGCGACTGGCCCGCCGGATCCGCACCGGGCAGATCGAGATCAACGGCGGCGCTTTCAACCCGCTGGCTCCGTTCGGCGGCTATAAGCAGTCTGGCCACGGACGTGAGCTGGGACGGTTCGGGCTGGAGGAATTCCTGGCCGTGAAGTCGCTGCAGCTATGAGTGAGGACTTAGGCGCGCTCGAAGAACGCCCGCGGATTACCGCGCAGCATCTGCTCGACCTGCTCGTCGCTGACCCCACGCCGGCGCAGCTCGGGCACGACGTCCTGGACCACGTGCAGGAAATGCCAGTTGGGCGTGAGCTGCTCGCGTAGGCCAGGGGGGAACCAGTCGGTGAAGCACATCGCATCCTGGGAGAGCACCATCTTGTCGGCATGACCACGTTCGCACATCGCCACCACCGTGCTGACCCGCTCCTCAAACGGCAGCAGTATGTCCAGACCGAAGCGGTCCATCCCCAGCAGTGCGCCGGATCCGGCCAGTTCCTGCAGATAGCCGAGGTCAGTGGTGTCGCCGCAGTGGGCCAGCATCACCCGGCGAGGGTCGATGTCCTCCTCGGCCAGGATCCGCAAAGCATCGCGGCCGCGCTCGTGCGGGGCCGAGGTGTGGATGCAGATCGGGGTCCCGGTTTGCTTGTGGACACGGCACACCGAGCGCACGACGCGCTCGACGTGCTCGGTCAGGCCCGCGGCGTCGATCGCGCACTTGAGGATCGCCGGCTTGACGCCGCTGCCTTCGATCCCCTCGCGCAGGTCGGACAGCATCAGGGCGTCAAGCGGCTCCTCACCGTCGAGCTGGGTGCCGGGCCCGACGAAGTGCCACGGCCGCGGCAGCACGTCGTAGGTGTACAGACCGGTGGCCAGGGTCACATTCAGCCCGCTGCCCTCGCAGGCGGAGCGGATCAGCTCCAGGGAGCGACCAAGACCGATCGGGCTGAGCTCGACGAGCGTGTCGATTCCCGCCTGCTTGACCGCCCGCAGCAGCTCCCGCGCCTTGGGCACCTGGGCTTTCGGATCCCAGCCGTTGAAGCCCGGATGCGCGATCTGAATCTCCGCGGTGATGTTGAAGATGTGCTCGTGCATGAGCACGGTGCCGAGCTCGGAGCTGTCGAGTGGGCCCTGGAGGGTTTCGATGGTGGCCATGGCCGCACCCTAGCGCCGACTGCCCGGGGATGTGCAGTATCTTGCTGGGGATTCCGCGCGTGCGCGAGGCGAGGGTGAGGCCTCCGTGGTGGAGCAACCCCGCGCGTACGCGAGCGGAGGGTGAGTACAGCCTGAGAGGAGAATCGAGATGGACCCACTGAGCCCGCAGGACACCACGTTCTTGGAGATCGAGAACGACGTCAACCACATGCACATCGGCTCGGCCGGGATCTTCGAGGGTCCGCCGCCGTCCCCCGAGGAGCTGTTCGCAGGCTTGGAATCCAAGCTGCACCTGGTCCCGCGTTACCGCCAGAAGGTCCGCTACCCGCCGCTGCATGCTGGGCCGCCGGTGTGGATCGACGATCCCCACTTCAACCTCGCCTACCACGTCCGCCGTACCGCGCTGGCCGCCCCCGGAGGGGAGCAGGAGCTGCGGACGTTGGTCGGCCGGGTGATGTCACAGCAGCTCGACCGAGCGCGGCCCCTGTGGGAGATGTGGGTGGCCGAGGGGCTGGGTGGCGGGCGCTGGGCGCTGGTGTCGAAGACCCACCACTGCATGGTCGACGGCGTCTCCGCCACCGACCTGCTCGCGGTCATGCTCGACAACGAGCGTGAGCCAACCCGGCTCCCGGTGCAGCCGTGGACGCCGCGCCCCGAACCCTCGGCAGCGGACCTCCTCGCCCAGCCGCTGGCTCGGCGCCTGGTCAGCCCCGCGAACGCGGTGGGCGCGGTGCGGCAGATGATCGACACTCCACGCCAGGTGGCCGAGTTGGCGCTGAGCACGCTGAAGGGGACCGCGGCGATGCGGGCCCTGCTGCGTCCTACCCCGCGCAGCTCGCTGAACGGCTCGATCGGGCCTCACCGGCGCTGGCACTGGGCGCATGCGCAGCTCAGCGATGTCAAGATCATCCGCGGCGCGTTCGGGGGCACGGTCAACGACGTGGTGCTGGCCGTCATCTCCAAGGGCTTCCGGGAGCTGCTGATCAGTCGCGGCGAGGACCCCTGCGAGCTGACGGTGCGCACGCTCGTGCCGGTCTCGGTCCGCCGGCCGGGCGAGAAGGGCACCTACAACAATCGCGTGTCGGCAATGTTCGCCGAGCTGCCAATCGGAATCGAGGATCCGGTGGAGCGCCTGCAGGCGGTCACCACCCAGATGGAGGGTCTCAAGCACTCCCAGCAGGCCGTAGCCGGTGAGGTCCTGACCTCGCTGACCGGATTCGCGCCCGCGCTCCTGCTGGCGCTGGGCATGCGGGCGGCCTTCCGGCTGCCCCAGCGGAGCCTAAACACGGTCACCACCAACGTCCCGGGTCCCCAGCAGCCGCTGTTCCTGGCCGGCCGGCGGATGCTCGAGGCGATCCCCTACGTGCCGCTCGGCGGGAGCGTGCGCGTCGGTGTGGCGATCTTCTCCTACGACGGGGCACTGAAGTTCGGCGTCACCGGCGACTACGACACCGCCGCCGACCTCGAGGTGCTGTGCGAGGGAGTCGAGCGGGGCATGGCTGAGCTGGTGCAGATAGCTCAGGGACCGGCGCGCAGGCCACGAGCCGCGGCCAAGGAGGGAGCGTCGCGTCGAAACGGGAAGCAAGGCGCAGCGGTAGGCACGCGACCCGCAGGTGGGGGTACCTCCTCCTAAGGGCAGCGTCGCGCGATCAACCCGAGCCGAACGAGCCAAACCCGGCCACCAGCTGACCGCCGCGCTCGCGTGCGTGCTCGCCCATCGACTCCAGATGCTCCTCCGGGCGCCCATGCAGGTGCCACTCGTCCCCGTGTCCGGTGACCAGGCCCGCTTGGGCCAGCCGAGCCAGGGCATGCGAGACCGACGGCCGCTCGGCGGCAATCAGGTGGCCGAGCAGGTGGTGGGTGAGGGGCAACGGAAGTCGGATGCCGCCGGGCTCCACCTTGCCCCAGCGGGAAGCGAGGTGCCACAGCAGTAGCGACAGTCGCGCCTCCAGACGGGGCTGGGCGGCGATCGCTCGCTGGACGTTGAGGCTGGCGGTACGACGCGCGGCCCGTCGGAGCAGCGCGTGGGTGATCTGGGGCCAGAACCGCACCCGCTTGGCAAAGTCCAGGTCCAGCAGCGCAAACCTGCCGGGGACCAGGGTCCGCCACTCCACCTCGCAGGCCAGCAGCTCCTCGTCTCGCACCGGTCGCTGGATCAGGTCGCCGCTGCCGAGCAGCTCGGAGGCGACTCGATCTCCGACCCTGACGTTGACCGTCAGGACGCCGTCGAGGACGAGCACTCCCGGACCGCCCGAGGTGTGAGCCAGCCATTCCGGCAACGGAAGTCGTCCGCACTCGGCCTCCAGGGTCAGCGCCAGCGCCGCCGCGCGGACGGCGGGCAGGATCTGGAGCTCGAGCTCGTCGGCCAGATCAGCATCGAGATCGAGCAGGCACCGCAGCGACCGAGCCTGCCAGGGCGCGCTTCCGGTGAAGGCGACCGGAGGCTCGGGGGCGATGTTCAGCTTGCTCTCTCGTTTCATGCTGCCCGACGTGGTGCGAAACATCAACGCCACCGGGGTCTGGAGCGACGTGAGAGGCAATCTATACCTGCTCAGGGCAAGACGGCGCAATTCGTTTTGATCCGAACGAAGCTCTGGTAACCACGATTACCGTCACCCGGGTTACCGACCGCGCGAGACCGCGCGATGGCGGTGATATACCGACTCGGCGGATGCGGGCGGCACAAGCCGACTGATCATCCGTCCGACAAGGAGAGAGTCTCGTGTGCTTGGCGATACCCGGGCAGGTCATTGAGATCGTGGACCCGATCAACCAGATCGCCAAGGTCGACGTGGTCGGAGTCCGGCGCAACGTCAACGTGAGCCTGCTGGCCGAGGAGGAGGGCGGGATCGGCTGCGGAGACTGGGTGCTGATCCACGTCGGGTTCGCGATCTCTCGCATCGACGAGGAAGAGGCCAGATCTACCCGGGAGCTGCTGGAGGGGATCGGGCTGGAGTACGAGCAGGAGCTGGAGGAGCTGAAGGCGAGCGTGATCGAATGACCGCCGCCCCGGCTCTGGGTCCTGCTTGCGACGCCCATCACTGCATCACCTGCGGCGATGATGGCGTGGCGATGACCGTACTCGCCGTGGACGAGCACCGGGGGCTGGCGCTCTGCGTCGACGCTGGGGATGCCCGCGCCAGCGTCGAGATCGCGCTCGTGGACCCGGTCGCAGCCGGCGACCGGCTCCTGGTGCACGCCGGTACCGCGATCGCCAGCCTGCCCGCGGTGGCCGGTGGAGGCGGCGGGTGAAGTTCGTCGACGAGTTCCGGGACCCGGAGCTCGGGCGGGCGGTGGCCGCCGAGGTGCTCTCGCTGGTGGAGCCGGGGCGCCACTACAAGTTCATGGAGGTGTGCGGGGGACACACTCATTCGATCTACAAGTACGGCGTCGACGACCTGTTGCCGGCCAACGTCGAGCTCGTCCACGGTCCCGGTTGCCCCGTGTGCGTGATCCCGATGGGCCGCGTCGACGACGGGATCGCGTTGGCGCACATCGACGGAGTCATCTTCACCTGCTTCGGCGACATGCTCAGGGTGCCCGGCTCGCAGGGAAGCCTGCTCCAAGCCAAGGCGGCGGGGGCCGACGTGCGGATGGTCTACTCGCCGCTGGACGCACTGCGGATCGCCAAGCAGAACCCCGACCGGCAGGTGGTGTTCTACGCCATCGGCTTCGAAACCACCGCGCCCTCGACCGCACTCACCCTCAAGCGGGCCCGCGCCGAGGGCGTGGAGAACTTCTCCTGCATGTGCAACCACGTCACGATCGTGCCACCGCTGCGGGCGCTGCTCGAGTCCCCGGACCTGCGCCTGGATGGCTTCGTCGGTCCCGGCCACGTGTCCACGATCGTCGGCGCGCGGCCGTTTCAGTTCCTGCCCGCCGACTACGGTAAGCCGATCGTGATCGCCGGCTTCGAGCCGCTGGACATCCTGCAGGCGATCGCGATGATCCTGCGTCAGCTGGACCAGGGGCGCTGCCAGGTCGAGAACCAGTACAAGCGTGTGGTCCCGGACGAGGGCAACCTCCGCGCCCTGGAGGTCATGGCCGAGGTATTCGAGCTGCGTCCGCACTTCGAGTGGCGGGGACTGGGCTTCATCTCCCACAGCGGCTTGAAGCTCTCGCCGGCCTACGCCGAGCTTGACGCCGAGGTGCGCTTCGGCGTCCCCGGCGTGCGCGTCGCCGACCCCAAGGCCTGTCAGTGTGGCGAGGTCCTCAAGGGCGTGATCAAGCCCTGGGAGTGCAAGGTGTTCGGCACCGCCTGCACACCGGAGCGGCCGATCGGCACGTGCATGGTCTCCTCCGAGGGTGCCTGCGCGGCCTACTACAACTTCGGCCGCTTCGCGCGGGAGCGGGAGGTGGTGTGATGACCGAGACCGGGACGGTGACCGCGCGCGAGCAGCGGATCCTGGGGATCATCGAGACCGCACGCGGCAAGCAGGGCAAGTTCCGCGACGAGCACATAAACATGTCCCACGGTGCCGGCGGTAAGGCGACCCAGGGCCTGATCGAAGGACTGTTGGTGCCGCTGCTGGGAGGCGAGGAGCTGGCGGAGATGGCCGACGCCGGCGGCCTCGAGGTCGACGGCGTCGGCCTGGCCCTGACCACCGACTCCTATGTGGTCAGGCCGCTGCGCTTCCCCGGAGGGTCGATCGGCGAGCTCGCGGTCAACGGCACGGTCAACGACCTGGCGGTGGCCGGGGCGCGGCCGTTGGCGCTGAGCCTGTCGCTGATCCTGGAGGAGGGATTGCCGGCCGAGACGCTGAAGGCCGAGGTCGAGGCAATCGCGCAGGCCGCTCGTGAGGCCGGGGTGAGCATCATCGCCGGCGACACCAAGGTGGTGGAGCGGGGACATGCCGACGGCATGTACATCTGCACCGCGGGCATCGGCGTTCGTGACCGGCGCGCTTCGCTATCCCCGGCGGCGCTCAAGCCAGGGGATCGGATCCTGCTGTCGGGAAGCATCGGCGAGCATGGCACCGCGATCATGCTCGCCCGCAACGAGTTCGAGCTCAGCGCCGAAGTGCGCTCGGATACGCGCTCGCTATGGCCGGCGGTGGACGCGCTGCTGGACGCGGTCGGGCCACAGCTGCGATGCCTGCGCGACGCCACCCGCGGCGGGGTGGCCTCGGTGCTCAACGAGCTAGCGCGATCGTCCTCGGTCGCGATGCTGGTGAGAGAGGGTGAGGTCCCGGTGGTGCCCGCGGTCGTGGGGGCGGCGGAGATCCTGGGGATCGACCCGATGTACGTCGCCAATGAGGGCAAGTTGGTGGCGTTCGTCGCGCCAGAGGGAGCGGAGCAAGCGCTCGCGGCGCTGCGCTCCGCTCCCGGGGGCGACTCGGCGGCGGAGATCGGCGAGGTCCGGACCGAGCCCCCGGGCATGGTGCTGGTGCAGACCGGATTCGGTGGCCGACGGGTGATGGACCAGCTGGTAGGTGACCCGCTGCCGAGGATTTGCTGAGGCGGCCGGTGCACGAGCTGTCGATTGCCGAGGCGGCGGTGGAGATCGCGCTTCGTCACGCCGCGGGACGCCCGGTGGAGCGGGTCGAGCTGCGAGTCGGTCACCTGCGTCAGATTGTCCCGTCGGCGCTGGAGTTCGCGTTCGAGCTGCTCAGCGACGGGACGGTGCTCGCAGGCGCCGAGCTGGTGATCGAGGACATCCCGGCGAGCGGGCGCTGCCGCGCCTGCGGGACGTTCAGTGAGATGGCGCAGTTCCCCCTGCAGTGCTCGCGCTGCCAGGGCTTCGACATGGAGATGGTCACCGGCGAGGAGCTGATGGTCGAGGCGATCGAGCTGGAGGAAGAGATGACAACGAAAGGGGCAGGACATGGCCGTTGAAGAGAAGGCTGCCGGCGTGGACGAGGTCCACATCCTGTGGATCTCGGAGGGCATGAGCTGTGACGGCGACTCGGTGTCGATCACCGCCGCCGGTCAGCCCGGCATCGAGGACGTGCTGCTGGGTGCGATCCCGGGCCTGCCGAAGGTCAACCTGCACAACAAGGTCCTGTCACCGACGCTGGGTGGCGAGGAGTTCCTGCTTCCCTTCCGCCAGGCCGTTGCCGACGAGCTCGACAAGCCGTTCGTGCTGGTGATCGAGGGCTCGATTCCCAACGAGAAGATCAACGGTGAGGGCTACTGGACCTCATTCGGCAACGACCAGGCCACTGGCGAGCCGCTGACCCTGAACTGGTGGATCGACCGGTTGGCGCCCAAGGCCTGGGGCGTGATCGCGATCGGCACCTGCGCCACCTACGGCGGGATACACGCCATGGCCGGTAACCCCACCGGCTGCATGGGCTTGGCCGACTATCTCGGCTGGGACTTCCGCTCTGCCGGCGGGCTGCCGATCGTCAATGTCCCGGGCTGTCCCGTGCAGCCCGAGAACTTCATGGAGACGCTGGTGTGGCTGCTCTACCAGGCCGCCGGCATGGCCCCGACGATCCCGCTCGACGAGGCGCTGCGCCCGCAGTGGATCTTCGGCAAGACCGTCCACGAGGGATGCGACCGCGCCGGCTACTACGAGCAGGGCGACTTCGCCAAGGACTACAACTCACCCAAGTGCCAGGTCAAGATCGGGTGCTGGGGACCGGTGGTCAACTGCAACGTCCCCAAGCGCGGCTGGATGGCAGGTATCGGCGGCTGTCCCAACGTCGGCGGCATCTGCATCGGCTGCACGATGCCCGGCTTCCCGGACAAGTTCATGCCGTTCATGGACGCCCCTCCCGGAGGCTCGATCTCCTCCGCGGCCACGGGTGTCTACGGCTCAGCGATCCGCAAGATGCGCGGGATCACCAACAAGACCATGAACAAAGAGACGAAGTGGCGCCACAACCGGCCCGAGCTGACCACCGGCTACCAGCCGCGCTGGGGCAACCAGTAGCCCTGACTTCGAGCTAGCGAGAGGAGACCGATATGGCAGTGAGGGAGAGCATCAAGCCGGAGGCAGGCAAGCTGGTCGACATGGCCTGGGATCCGATCACCCGGATCGTCGGCAACCTGGGGATCTACACCAAGATCGACTTCGACAATCGTGAGGTCGTCTCGTGCAAGAGCACGTCCTCGCTGTTCCGGGGCTACAGCGTGTTCATGAAGGGCAAGGACCCCCGGGACTCGCACTTCATCACCAGCCGCATCTGCGGGATCTGCGGCGACAACCACGCCGTCTGCTCCTGCTACGCCCAGCAGATGGCCTATGGCGTCAAGCCGCCACCGCTGGGCGAGTGGATCGTCAACCTCGGCGAGGCCGCGGAGTACATCTTCGACCACATCATCTTCCAGGACAACCTGGTGTTCGTGGACTTCTGCGAGCAGATGGTCAAGGAGACCAACCCCAGCGTGTGGGCCAAGGCTGAGAGCGCCGAGGCCCGCAACGCCAACATCCATGGCTACCGCACCGTCGGCGACATCATGCGCTCCTACAACCCGTTCACCGGGGAGACCTACAAGGAAGCGCTGCTGATGAGCCGGATCGGGCGGGAGATGATCTGCCTGATGGAGGGCCGCCACGTGCACCCCTCGACGGTGTACCCGGGTGGCGTGGGTACGGTGGCAACGCCGACGTTGTTCACCGACTACCTCAGCCGGCTGCTGCGCTGCCTGGACTTCATCAAGAAGGCGGTGGCGATGAACGACGACGTGTTCGACTTCTTCTACGAGGCGCTGCCGGGCTATGAGGAGGTTGGGCGGCGACGGATCCTGCTTGGCTGCTGGGGAGCGTTCAACAACCCCGCCCACGTGGACTACGACTACAAGAACATGGACCACTGGGGCAACGAGATGTTCGTCACCCCCGGCGTGGTCGTCGACGGAGAGCTGGTGACCACCAACCTGGTCGACATCAACCTGGGGATTCGGATCATGCTCGGATCCTCCTACTACGAGGACTGGGTGGGCGAGGAGACGTTCGTCTCCCACGATCCGCTCGGCAACCCCGTCGACCAGCGGCACCCGTGGAACCAGACGACGATTCCCCGGCCGCAGAAGCGCGACCTGGAGGGCGGCAACTACTCGTGGGTGATGAGCCCCCGTTGGTTTGACAAGCGCACCGGCGAGAACCTCGCCCTCGACACCGGGGGCGGCGCCCTGGCCCGCCTGTGGGCGACTGCGCTGGCGGGCAAGGTCAACACCCCGTTCGTCAAGGCGACTGGGAACAGCGTGCTCATCAACCTGCCGCAGACCCCCAACACTCCAGAGCAGACGCTGGAGTGGAAGGTCCCGCAGTGGTCAAACGCGATCGAGCGCGATCGAGCCCGGATCTACTTCGTCGCCTACTCGGCGGCGATGGCCCTGCACTTCGTCGATCAGGCGATGAACGAGGTTCGCGCCGGTCGCACCAAGGTGTTCGAGGACTTCGAGGTCCCCGAGGAGGCGATCGGGTGCGGCTTCCACGAGGCGGTGCGCGGCGTGCTCAGCCACCACCTGGTGATCCGCGAGGGCAAGATCGCCAATTACCACCCGTATCCGCCGACGCCGTGGAACGGCAGCCCGACCGACTCCTACGGCACGCCCGGACCCTACGAGGACGCGGTGATGGGCCAGCCGATCTTCGAGGAGAACGATCAGGACAGCTTCCGCGGCATCGACATCATGCGGGCGGTGCGCTCGTTCGATCCCTGCCTGCCCTGCGGAGTGCACATGTACCTGGGCAAGGGCAAGACGATCCGGACGGTGCACCAACCTATGTTCGGCGAGCACAGCTGAGCATGACCGCTGTCACCGCAGACGAGACGCGCGTGCTGGTGGCCGATGTCGAGCGGCTGCTGGAGGAAGTCGATGGCCTGCCCGATCCCAGCGCGCGTCAAAAGACCACCGAGGTGGTCCAGGCGCTGCTCGAGCTCTACGGGGCGGGGCTCGAGCGGATCGTGCAGGAGATCGCCGCGCGCGATGACGGGCAGCTGGCGCAGGTGCTGGCCGAGGACGAGCTGGTGGCGCACCTGCTGCTGCTGCACGGGCTGCACCCGATTCCCCTGGCGGAGCGGGTGATGCACGCCCTGGGGGAGGTACGGCCGTATCTGGAGTCCCACGGCGGCGACGTCGAGCTGCTGGGTATCGAGGGGTCGGCGGTGCGCCTGCGCCTTGAGGGCAGCTGCAGCGGCTGCCCGTCCTCGGCGATGACGCTGAAGCTGGCGATCGAGAACGCGATTCTCAAGGCGGCGCCGGAGATCGAGGAAGTGATCGCAGACGGCGCTGCCGATGCTCCCGGGGGCGGGGCGATCGGCGGGCCCACGCAGTCCCCACCGCTGCTGCAGATCGAGCTGCCCGCGGCCGCCGCGCCGGCCGAGCAGCCCGGAGGGGAATGGATGATGGCCGGGGGGCTGCCCGAGCTTTCCGGTGGCGGGCTGGTGGTCAAGCCGGTCGCCCGTCAGCCGGTGCTGTTCCTCAAGCTTCAGGACAGCTTCTACGCCTATCGGCCAAGCTGTCCGGCCTGTGAGCAGTCGCTCGGAGAAGGCAGCCTGCGCGCGGCGGAGCTGACCTGTCCTGGGTGCGGCAACCGCTACGACGTGCTCCGGGCAGGGCGCTGCCTCGACGTCCCCCAGCTGCATCTGGACCCAGTGCCGCTGCTGGTGGGACAGGATGGTCTGGTCAAAGTGGCGCTGGCGGTGCCCGCCTAGACGATGGCCACGCGCGCGTCATCGCTCTCCTCCCCCCGGCTGCGTCGGCTGGCTCAGCGCGGTCTCGATGAGCCCGCGAAGCCCGATCTTGCCTCCTCCTCGGAGCAGGAGCATTGCGAGCTGTGTGGCCTACCCGTCCCCGATCAGCACCGGCACGTTGTCGACCTGCAAACCCGGCGGCTGCTGTGCGCCTGCCGCGCCTGCTCAGTGCTGTTCGATCGCCGCGCCGCAGGCGGCGGCCACTACCGGCTGGTTCCCGACCGGCGTCTCCGCCTGGAGGGCTTCCAGCTCGGCGAAGAGACCTGGGAGCAGCTGCGGATCCCGGTGGAGATGGCGTTCTTCTTCTCCAGTTCGGCCACCGACCGGGTGATGGCGTTCTACCCCAGCCCGATGGGAGCGACCGAGTCCCGACTGGAGCTCACCACCTGGCAGCAGGTGGAGCAGGCAAACCCGGTGCTTGCGGAGATGGAGCCCGACGTCGAAGCCCTGCTGGTCGACCGTGCCCGCGGCGCTCGCCGTTACTGGCTGGTTCCGGTCGAGGACTGCTACCGCCTGGTGGCACTGATCCGCACGCGGTGGCGCGGCTTCACCGGCGGCAAGGAGGTGTGGGCGGAGATCGAGCAGTTCTTCGCTGACCTCGACCGGCGCGCCCGGACACTTGAGCATCAACCCGCCCCTGAAAGGATCTAGAAATGCCCAATATCAGACTCGGTAAGCCCCAGACGGGCACGACGACCTCGGCGCACACCCCGGGGACGATGCAGGGCAATGCCCTGGGCAGCTACGACAAGATGGTCGGCCACAACCCCGACGGGACCTCCACGGCGGCTCGCTCGACGGGCATCAACCCCAAAACCCACGGGCCGATCGACCCGAGCATGCCCAACCTCTCGCCGGCCTGAGGGAACGGACGCCGGGGTGTCAGCGATCGAGCACGCGCGGACGGCGGCCTGGGGAGAGATACCGGAGCTGCGTTTCGAGGTGCCAAGCGCGAGCGCGCTGGAGTACGCGGCCACGCCGACGTTGAAGTTCGCGCTGCGGATCGAGGCGCTGAGCGGACAGCCGATCCGCTCGATCCTGCTCGACGTCCAGATCCAGATCGCCGCGCGCCAACGCGGCTACGAGCCGGCGGTGCAGGAGCGGCTGCTGGAGCTGTTCGGGCTGCCCGAGCGCTGGGCCACCACGCTGCGCACGCTGCCGTGGCTGCGAACCACGGTTGTCGTGCCGGCGTTCAGCGAGGCGACGACGGCCGACCTGCTGGTTCCTTGCACCTACGACCTGGAGGTGACGGCGGCCCGCTACCTCGCCGCCCTCCAGGACGGGGTAGTACCGCTGGAGTTCCTGCTCAGCGGCTCGGTGTTCTTCTCCACCCCCGAGGGCGCGCTGCAGACGGCGCGGATCGCCTGGGATCACGAAGTTGGCTATCGCCTGCCGGTGGCAGTGTGGAAGGAGACCATGGCCAGGCACTTCCCCCACAGCGCCTGGCTGCGGCTCGGCTCGGACAGCTTCGACCGCCTGTGCGCCTACAAGGCCCGCCACGCCTTCGAGAACTGGGACGCGACGATCGACTCGCTGCTCCGACAGCAGGAGCGGGCATGAGGCCAGACCCGGTCCGGGCGATCGCCGACGCCGTCCTCTACGAGGGCTACATCCTCTGGCCCTACCGTCGCTCGGCGCTCAAGAATCAGCGCCGCTTCACCTTCGGCGGCGTCTACCCGCCTGTCCACAGCCGGGCGCACCCCGACGATCCGGCCATGATGCAGACCGAGGTGCTGATCCGCGGCAGCGGTGAGATTCAGGTTCAGATCACAGTGCGGTTCCTGCACGTCGTGCAGCGCTCGGTGGCGCGGTGGCAGGGGGACGAACTGGAGCAGGTCGACGAGCTGCTGATCGATGGCCAGCGCCACCTGGCCTGGGATGAGGCGGTTGAGCGGGAGGTGTGCAGCCCGCAGCTGAGCCTGGAGCAGCTGCGCGAGGACGAGCGCGTGCCGATCGAGATCGCCGGCGGCAGCGAGATCGAGGAGCTGAACGACACTCGGAGTGAGCCGCGGGGAGCATTGATCCGTAGCTGGAAGGAGCTGCGGGGCAACCTGTCGCTGTGCGCCAGTCCGCTGGGCGGCGATCTGTGGCGGGTGAGGGCGAGGATCGTCAATCACACGCCCTCCACTCCCGGCAGTCGTCAGCAGGCGCTGGAGCGGACGTTCTGCTCCACTCACACGCTGCTGCACTCCGACGGAGGAATGCTCATCTCGGCCGCCGATCCGCCGGCAGAGCTGGCGATGGCGGCGGCGGCCTGCGCGAACATCGGAACCTGGCCGGTGCTCGTCGGGGAGGTAGGCGATCACCGCACGATGCTGTCCTCGCCGATCATCCTCGAAGACTTCCCGCGCATCGCCCCGGAGAGTCCGGGCGACCTGTTCGACGGCGGCGAGATCGACCAGCTGCTGATCCTCAACATTCTCACCCTGACCGACGCGGAGAAGGCCGAGATGGCCGCCTCCGATCCGCGTGCGCGGGAGATCCTGGAGCGGACCGAGGCGCTCACTCCGGACCAGCTGATGGCCCTGCACGGCACCGTGAGGGAATTTGGGCTGGCACGATGACCGGCAGCTATTGGGAGGAGCTGGAGCGACCCGGACCTGACAGCGTCAGCGTTGCGGAGGGGGAGTTGCGCGCCGGCAGCCGCGTGCGCCTGAACCCCCGCCCCGGCGGCGATGTGTTCGACCTGGCGCTGAGGGGGCGAACCGCGGTGATCGAGGCGATCGAGCAGGATCTGGAGGGAGCAATCACGCTCGCGGTGGTGGTCGAGGACGATCCCGGACGGGATCTCGGCTTCGCCCGCCAGCCCGGGCACCGCTTCTTCTTCAGCCCCGCGGAGGTGGAGCCGCTTCCGGGGCCCCCCGGGCCGAGTGCCGAGATCCGAGCCTCGCGGATCCTGGTCGCGGGCATCGGCAACGTCTTCCTCGGCGACGACGGCTTCGGAGTCGCGGTCGCCGACCGGCTGTGGCGGCACGAGCTTCCCCCTGGCGTGGAGGTGGTCGACTTCGGGATCCGGGGCATGGACCTCGCCTTCGCCATGCAGGACGGCTATGACGCCGTCATCCTGCTCGACGCCACTCCGCGCGGACAGCCCCCGGGAACGCTGTACGTGATCGAGGTCGATGCCGACGAGCCAGCCGACGTGGCCGTCGACGGCCACGGCATGGACCCGGTGAGCGTGATCGGGCTGGTCCGTAGCTTCGGGGGCACGCCGCCGCCCACCTACGTGGTCGGCTGCGAGCCCCAGACGCGGATGAGCCCCGAGGACGAGGACGTAGTCGCCCAGCTCACCGCTCCGGTGCTGGCGGCGATCGATCCCGCGGTGAAGCTCACCGAAGCGCTGCTTGCCGACATTCGCGGCCAAACCAAAGCCCAGGAGGTGTCCGGACCATGAAGGAGATCCGTATCAGCCCGACCGTGCAGATGATCACGCTGATCAGCCTGGTTGCGGCGATAGGCGCGGCCGTGGCGGCACAGCTGCCAGAGATTCGCCGCTACCTGAAGATCGAGAGTATGTGAGGAGACGAGCATGGAAGAGAACAAGCAAGCGTCACAGCAGCGGCCGGTGGACCAGCCGCCGCACGTAGACACGCCCACCGAGGGCGAGCACCTGGCCTCACCCGAGCCCGGACACCCGGTTGGGGAGACGCAGCCGCCGGGTGGCATCCCCGAGGGCGCGCACGAGCATCCGGAGGACATAGACGAGACCACGCCCGATAAGCAGTCCAGCCCGTAGGAGCCCATATGCACCGGACCAGAGTGAGGATCGTCGAGGATGCCCTCGACGCCAACAACACGATCGCCAGGGCCAACCGCGACGACTTCGATCGCCACCACGTGCGCGTCGTCAACCTGATGAGCGCCCCCGGCGCGGGTAAGACCACGCTCCTCGAGCGCGCGCTGTCCGAGTCGCTGGCCGGCCTGCGCGTGGGCGTGCTCGAGGGTGACGTGCAGGGATCGTTCGACGCCGATCGATTGGCCAGTCTGCACGTTCCGGTGACGCAGCTGAACACGGATTCGGGCTTCGGCGGTGAGTGTCATCTCGACGCCAACATGGTGCGCTCAGCGCTTCCGGCGCTGCCGCTGGAGGAGATCGACCTGTTGGTGATCGAGAACGTCGGCAACCTCGTCTGCCCGGCGGAGTTCCGGGTCGGCGAGGACCTGCGGGCGATGGTCTGCTCGGTCACCGAAGGCGAGGACAAGCCCCTCAAGTACCCGCTGATGTTCCGGGCCTGCGAGCTCGTCGTGGTCAACAAGGTCGACCTGCTTCCACACCTGGACTTCGATCTCGACAAGTTCCTGCACCACCTGGACAAGGTGAACCCCGGAGTGGAGCGGATCCTGCTCAGCGCTCAGACGGGGGAGGGCGTGCCCGCGTGGCGTGACTGGCTGCAGGCCGTCGCCGAGCGGGAGCCGGTGCCGGCTTGATCGAAGCCACGCGATCGGACAGCCTCGCGGCATGGGTGGGGACTGCGCTCCTGGAGCGCAGCCGTGCCAACGAGCAGTTCTTCACCCAGGAGGCGCAGCGGCTGGCCCGGCTGTGCCACCTGATGGCCGAACGGTTCGCGCGGGGCGGCAGGCTGCTCGCACTCGGACGCTCGCCGGCAGCGCGCTCGGACGCCCGGCACGTGGCCGTGGAGTTCGTCCACCCGGTGATCGTCGGGAAGCGGGCGCTTCCCGCCGTGGCCCTGACCGCCGAGGGCGGGGAGCTGCGCCGGCAGATCGAGCTGCTGGCCGGCTCGGAGGACATCGTCATCGGCTTCGGCGCCGACGAGGACTCGGGGGCGGCGGCGAGCGCGCTCGCGCTCGCCCGCCGGCGCGGCTGTCTGACGATCTGCTTCTCGGCCGCCGGCGGCGAGTGGGAGCTCTCCCCGCCCAGCGCCGATACCTACGTCCGCCAGGAGTTGATCGAGACGCTTTATCACGTGCTCTGGGAGTTGGTGCACGTGTTCTTCGAGCACCGCGGCCTGCTGGCCGGACGCGATCAGCGCCGCAGCCACGATGCCGGAGCTAGTAGCTTCCTCTATCCCTTCCTGGCCGAGCGTGAGGACAACCTCTCGCAGGTGCTGGACGACGTCAGGCGCTCGGTGCTGATGAAGGCCCGCGAGATCGGGGAGCTGCGAGCCCAGACGCTGGGCGACAACGCCGGCGTCCTCGTCGCCGCCGCGACTGCGCTGCGCGAGCGCCTTCAGCGAGGAGGAACGCTGCTAGCGCTGGGTAACGGCGGGTCGGCCACCGACGCGATGGACGTGGTCGCGGATTTCCGCGCCGGATCGGCTGAGGGCGGCGGATGGCCGGCGCTCGACCTGACCGAGGATCCGGGGATCCTGACCGCGATCGCCAACGACATCGGCCCTGAGGCGATCTTCTCCCGGCAGGTCATCGCCTACGGCGACGAGCGCGGTGCGGTGCTGGCGCTTTCCACCTCGGGCGGCTCAGCGAACGTGATCACCGCGTTGGAGCAGGCCCGCCGTGACGGGCTGCTGACGATCGCGATGGTCGGCTACGACGGAGGCCGAATCGCCGCCCAGCGACTGGCTGACCACGTCGTGGTCACCCGGTCAGAGCACATCCCCCGCATACAGGAGGCGCAGGCCAGCGCCTACCACGTCCTGCGGGCGCTGGTGAGATGAGCGCCGCGGCCAGCGCCAGCGAGGCTCGGGCGCGCTCGCCCCGGCGGCTGCGGGTCCGGATCGAGGGCACGGTGCAGGGGGTGGGCTTCCGGCCCTACGTGTATCGGCTGGCAGATGAATTGGGGTTGGCCGGCTACGTGCTCAACGACGCCCACGGCGTGCTGCTCGAGATCGAAGGACCGGATCCGAAGGTGACCCGCTTCCTGGATCGCCTTCCCGCCGAGGTGCCCCCGCTGGCCAGGCTCGACCGGGTCGCCGTAGAGCGTCGTCCACCCACCGGCGAGCGTGCGTTCACGATTCAAACCAGCTCACGGGCCGAGGCCGCCGACGCACCGGTGACGAACGACAGCGCGACCTGCCCAGAGTGCCTGGGGGAGCTGCTGGATCCCTGCTGATCGTCGCTTCCGCTACCCGTTCATCAACTGCACCAACTGCGGTCCACGATTCACGATCGTGCGTGGAGTTCCCTATGACCGACCGCTGACCACGATGGATGGCTTCTCCATGTGCACCGCCTGCCGGACCGAGTACGAGGATCCGCGGGATCGGCGCTTTCACGCCCAGCCGAACGCGTGCCCGAGCTGCGGGCCGCAGCTGTCGTTGCTCGATGCTGCCGGCAACGCGACGGATCTGAACGCAGCCGGCGATGTGATCACCGTGGCGGCGGGCGCGTTGAGGGACGGGATGATCCTGGCCGTCAAGGGCATCGGCGGCTACCACCTCGCCTGCCGGGCCGACGACGAAGCCGCGGTCGGCCGATTGCGCGCGCGCAAGCATCGCGAGCACAAGCCGTTCGCGCTGATGGCCGCCGATGTGCAAGCGGCGCAGAAGCTGATCGAGGCGGACCAGATCGCGGCCGAGCTACTGGCGTCCCCGGCCCGTCCGATCGTCCTCGCCCCCCGCCGTCCCGACGCGCCCGTCGCTGACGCCGTCGCTCCGGGCGCGAGCGAGCTGGGGGTGATGCTGCCTTACTCGCCGCTTCACCACCTGCTGCTGGCCGACCACCGGGAGGCGTTGGTGATGACCAGCGGCAATGTCTCCGATGAGCCGATCTGCTTTCGGGACGAGGATGCGCGGGAGCGGCTAGGGGCGATCGCCGACCTGCTCCTGGTCCATGACCGCCCGATTCATACCCGCACCGACGACTCCGTCGTCCGGGTGGTGTCCGGCGGACGGCGATTCGGGATGCTGCTGCGGCGCTCCCGTGGATATGTCCCATCGAGCCTGCCGCTTCCGGGAGCCGGCGCTCCCCGCCCGCTGCTGGCCAGCGGCGCCGAGCTGAAGAGCACCTTCTGCCTGGCCAAGGGGCACCGGGCGTGGGTCAGCCACCACATCGGCGACCTGCAGAACCTGGAAACGTTGCGCTCCTTCAGCGAGGGCATCGAGCACTTCGAGCGCCTGTTCGCCGTGCGTCCGGAGCTTGTCGCCCACGACCTTCACCCGGACTATCTCTCGACCCGGTACGCGCTGGAGCGCGATGGAGTGGAACTGGTGAGCGTTCAACACCACCACGCTCACATGGCGGCCTGCCTGGCCGAGCACGGCGAGACCGGGTGCGCGATCGGCGCGATCTTCGACGGCAGCGGCTACGGATCCGACGGCACGATCTGGGGCGGTGAGCTGCTGGTCGGCGACATCGGCTCGGCCCATCGCGTCGGCCACCTGGCGCCGGTGCGGCTGCCCGGCGGCGAGCGGGCGATCCACCAGCCGTGGCGGATGGCGTGTGCCTGGCTGCAGGCGGCGGAGGGGCCGGAGCCACCTCTGCCCTCGCCGCTGCTCGGCAGCGTGGATCCCGCCGCCTGGCACCAGGTGTCGCGGCTGGCGCTCACCGGGCTGGCTTCGCCGGTGACCACCAGCGTTGGGCGGTTGTTCGACGCCGTCAGCGCGCTGTGCGGGGTCAGGGCCCACAGCCACTACGAGGGGCAAGCGGCGATCGAGCTCGAGGCGCGCTGCGATAACCACGAGCGGGGGACGTACCCGATGCCACTGCAGGCGGGCGAGGGTGGCCAGCTGGTGATCGACGCCGGTGAGACCATCCGCGCCATCGCCGCCGACGTTCGCGCGCAGGTGAGCGCAGCGAGGATCGCGGCCCGCTTTCACCGCGGATTGGCCAGCGCCACCGTCGCTGCCTGCGTGCACGCGGCCGCGGAGTCCGGCACCGAGGTGGCGGCGCTCTCCGGTGGTGTTTTCGCCAACCGGCACCTTCTGGAAGAGACGGCGTCCGGCCTGACCCGCGCCGGGCTGCGCGTGCTCATCCCCCGGGCGCTGCCGGTAGGTGACGGGGGGATCTCCTACGGACAGGTGGCGGTGGCCGCCGCCGCAGCGCGTAGGGCCGCGTGAGCGACCTGCAGACACGTTCCCTAGGCGACTCCGGCGTCCGGGTCTCCAACGTCGGTCTGGGTGGCAACAACTTCGGCCGGCGTCTGGATCTGGAGCACACCAGGGCGGTGGTCGACGCGGCCATCGAGGAGGGGATGAGGTTCTTCGACACCGCGGACGTCTACGGCCGTGGCGCCAGCGAGGAGCTGCTGGGGAAGGTCCTGCAGGGTCGCCGGGAGCAGGTTGTGCTGGCGACCAAGTTCGGGATGGACATGGGAGACGGCCGGGGACCGCGCGGAGCCGGCGACTACATCAACCACGCGCTCGAAGGCTCGTTGCGACGGCTTCGTACCGACATGATCGACCTCTACTGGTACCACCGTCCGGACGGGGTGACGCCGATCGCGCAGACGCTCGAGGCCCTGGACGAGCTGGTCCGAGCCGGCACCGTCCGGGCCATCGGCGCATCGAACTTCAGCGCGCAGCAGATCGAGGAGGCCGACGCGGTCGCACGCGAACGCGGCCTGACCCGCTTCACGGCGATCCAGAACGAGTACAGCCTGCTGGTGCGCGAGGCCGAACGCGACGCGCTTCCCGCCTGCCAGCGCCTCGGCCTCGGCTTCGTTCCCTACTTCCCGCTGGCCTCGGGGCTGCTCACCGGCAAGTACCGCCGAGGTCAGGATCCGCCTTCCGGCACCCGGCTGGCCGGGCGTGGGCAGGTCGCCTCGGAGCAGCAATTCAACCTCGTCGAGGCGCTCGAGGCCTATGCCGGCGAACGCGGCGTGTCGCTGCTGGAGGTGGCGATCGGGGCGCTGCTGGCACATGATGCCGTGGCCTCGGTCATCGCCGGGGCGACTACGGCCGAGCAGGTCGCCGCCAACGCCCACGCGGGGGAGTGGACGCCGAGTGAGGACGATCTCGCGGCGCTCCGGGCGACGCTCGGAGCGCCCGCATAGGTCCTCCGCCCTGACCCCCGCGCCGCCGTACCGCTCGAAGAGCGGCGCGGCGGCGCGGAGCCCGAAGTGTTTGTGCCGCCTACCCGATCACCCGGAACACACCGCGCATGAACGGGTGGATCCGGCAGAAGTACGTGTAGGTACCAGGCTTCAGGTTAGTCGGCGTGGACCAGGTCAGACGGCCTGCGGCCGGGGTCCCGTAGCCGAGCTGGGCCGAGTCGAGGTTGCCGCCGCCGTTGGCCAGCGGATAGGAGATCCCTGTGTCGAGCCCACACGGTCCCTGACAGGTCGTGACCGTATGGAAGATCGAGTTCAGGTAGAACGAGTTGCCGCCGCCAATGCCCCCGAACATTGCCTGCGCACTGGCGTCTGCGTTGAAGAACGTCAGCGAATGGCCCTGGGCGACGGTGGGGACACAGCTGGTTTGGTTCCGCTGCAGGTCGCCCGGCTGATACTTGAACTGGGCGATCGTCACCGTTGAACGCGAGCAATTCGGCAAGGTGGCGGGGTTGGCGTATTCGACGGTGTTGCCGCCGTGATTGTCGTTCTCGTTCAGGTGCCCGTGAGTGACTGCGCCCTTCTCATCGAGCTTGTTGCTGAACGGATCGACGCCGGTCTGGTCGTTCCACGCCTCCCACACGACCATGATCCCCATCGACTCGTACCAGGAGGCCCGCTTGGTCTCGTAGGTGGCGGAGATTCTCAGTGTGTCGCCGGCCTTGACCTGCGGACGCCAGTCCTTCGGGGTTCCGGTCATGGCCATATCCCAGGAGATCGGACCGCGTGGATCCCAGTAGTGGGCGTTGGACTGGAACAGCCTCACCGAGTTCGCCTCACTGCCCGGCGTTGCCCCACCTTGGGGTGTGGCGCCGGCGCGGATCAGATCCAAATCGGTGTAGAGACCACCAGGATGGACATGTCCGGCCGTAGCCACGAGCGTTCCGGGATGGTCAATCTTGAACTCGTTCAGCGGCGCGCCGCCCCCGTACGGATTATTTGCCATGTCCGGGAACGTGAACTTGCCGTTCTTGCCGCTGCCGCGGAGCACGTCGAACACCGGGTAGATGTGGTGGGCCATGACGTCCATCCAGATCGGATGCACCGGCGTGATGTGCGCCGCAGCGGGCGCCGTGGCGGGTAGGAAGTCCATGTCGTAGGTGACGTAGACCTTCCGCTGGACGTTCGTGAGGTTGTGGAGCATGTAGTTGAAGACCCAGAGGTCCTTGGCGCCGATCGGGTACCCGTAGCCGGTCGGCACGTTGTAGACCGTCTTCTCCTCGCCGCTGGCGATGAACGGATAGAAGCCGGTGAAGCCGTTGCCTTCGCCTGCACCCGCCTGACCGTTGCTGAGCCAGACGCCGTGGTGGAGGTGGACGACGTCGACGCGGGGGATGGCACCGCAGCATTGGCCGTTGGGCAACGCGTAGTGAAGGTTCGGGAACATCCGGACCATGTAGCCGTCGACGGTCGGCTTCGGGACGTGGCCGATCTGCGTGAGGATCAGGTTCGCGCCCGGCGTGACGACGTAGGGACCGGCAGCGAACTTCATGAACTGGGTACCGGCCGGGGTGCCGGCCAGCGGGTTCGTACCCTCGAGCTGGTCAACCTGTTTCTTGGGTTGAGCCTGCGCGACGGATGCGCCCACCGAAAATGCCACCAGCGCCATGATCATCGCTGCAATCCACGTTCGCCTCATCTGCATCTCCTCACGGGGGCGCGCCGCTACCCGCGACGCTCTCTCTGGACGGACCTTCGGTGGTCATTCTGACAGGTGGCGACGAAAAGTGGCGCGCTCGTTGTACCGTTGACGCCGAGCGGCTTCAAACCCGCGCGCAGAGAACGTCCAGAACCACCAAGGAGGTAGGGCATGAAGTCTCGTTTGATCCTCGTCGCCGTCACGGCGGCGCTCGCTGCGGTCGTTCTAAGTACCGCGGCGATCGCGCGCCCCTCGGGCGCGCTCGTCAACCTTCGTCACACCCGGATCGGTTCGATCCTCGTGGCCTCGTCCGGCTACACGCTGTACGCGTTCGGCCCCGACCGTCGCAATCAGGATGTGTGCGTCAAGACTCCCGAGTGCCTGAGCCTGTGGCCCGCGCTGACCACGCGCGGCACGCCACGGGCCGGCAAGGGCATCAACAGCCGTCTGCTGGGAACGATCAAGCTCGGCCGCGGCCTGCAGGTGACCTACGCGGGCCATCCGCTCTACTTCTACAAGTACGACACGCGCCCCGGCGAGATCGCCAACGTGAACATCCTCCAGTTCGGCGGCCGCTGGCCGGCGGTGAACGCGGCCGGGCGCCTCGTCAAGTAGCCGCCTGTGCGCCCATTCCCCCGACGGAAGATGATCGGCTAGCGGCTGACGGCGGTCCGGACCTGCAGGTTCGGACCGCCTCGGGGCCGGGCCGCCGGCGCACAGCGCTGCGCCCTACCATCGGCGACCGCGGGCGGTTAGCTCAGCTGGTCAGAGCGCCTGCCTTACAAGCAGGAGGTCGCTGGTTCGAGCCCAGCACCGCCCACTGCGAGAAGCCCTGTAAATCCACGGATTTAAGCCGCTGCCAGCGAATCCGAATGCGCTGAGTGTTCCCTAGCAATGTTCCCCAGGCCGGGTCAAGTGTCCCGGGACGAGGCGACGACGCGCCTTCGGCGTGTCTTGTGTTCCCCCAGTCGGCCGGCGGCTGTCGCTTTTAGCCCATAGCGGCAGCGAGATGGACGAGCGCTTCTCGCGCAAAGCGCAAGCGCGGGATTCCTAATCGGCCCCCATGTGGCGGAAGCCGTTTGTGGGCCCCGCGACTGTCTGGTTAGCTCACCTGCTCGATGAGTTCCGCAGCCAGAAACGATCCTCCACCACCCCGGTATACGCAGGCGGGTCGGACGAGCATCGCCTATCAGGTCATCGGGGAGGGACCCGATGTCGTACTGGTTCCTGGTTTCCTCGATCATCTCGAGGCGATTTGGCAGGACCCGGGGTTCGCGGATTTTTCGCGGCGAGTTGCTTCTTTTGCGCGGCTGACCGCCTTCGACAAGCGTGGGACTGGCATGTCTGACCGCCTGCCGAGCGGGGAGGAGCTACGGCTCGACGAGCGTATGGACGACATCCGGGCGGTGATGGATGCCGTGGGAATTGAGCGCGCGGTGCTTGTGGCCCAGGCCGACGGGGTTCCGCTGGCCACGATATTCGCGGCGACGTTCCCGAACCGGGTGAGCGGACTGATCGCGTACGCGGCGTCCGCACGGATGCTGCCCGAGCCGGGATACGCCATCGCGCTTCCGCCGGAACAGTGGGAGGAGGCGCTCGAAGTCCTCGAGGCGCGTTGGGGTGATCCCGATCAGCCGGCCCTGATCGAGGTGATCACGCCAAGCCGAATGAACGACGCCGCTTGGCGCTCCACGCTCGCCCGAATGCAGCGGCTGACGTTCTCGCCACCTACCGCCCGTGCGTACCTGCGCATGGTCGTCTACCAGGACATCCGCGATGTCCTCCCCGCGGTTAAGGTGCCGACTCTCGTGCTCCACCGGGAGGGCGACATGGCGTATCCGATTGATCAGGGTCGGTGGTACGCGGAGCACATCGCCGGCGCCCGCTTCGTCGAGCTGCCGGGCGAGGATCACTTCACGATGGCCGGAACTGTCGAGGAGATCGAGGAGTTCATCACCGGACAGCGAGGACAAGCCACGCCCGACACGGCGCTGGCGACCATCCTGTTCACCGACATCGTCGACTCGACCCAGTCCGCTGCAGCGGTCGGTGACCGGCGATGGCGAGAGCTGCTCGACCTCCACGACGCGATGGTGCGACGCCAGCTCGAGCGGTTCCGCGGTCATGAGATCAAGCACACCGGCGACGGCTTTCTGGCCACCTTCGACGGACCGGCGCGCGCGATCGAGGCCGCATGGGCGATCCGCGACGGCTCCCAGGCCTTGGACCTGGAGATCCGCGCCGGCCTGCACACCGGCGTGATCGAGTTGCGGGGCAGCGACATCTCGGGCACCGCGGTGAACCTCGCCGCCCGGGTCCAAGCCGCCGCACGCCCGTCAGAGGTGCTCGTCTCGCGGACCGTTGCAGACCTCCTCGCCGGCTCAAGCTTCACGTTCACCGACCGCGGCTCGCGAGAACTGAAGGGCGTACCAGGCGCGTGGCAACTCTTCTCGGTCATCTAGCGGGCGAGGTGCCGTAAACGGCGAAGTTCGGGCGTCGCTGATGCAAGCGAGCGGGACGCTTCAGCCGGCGAGACGAGACCGGCCTGGCTTGCGCGAGAGCAGCGAGCGGGGTAGCTCCTGGCGGCCTCGACGCCGAGGGCAGGACGCGCACAAGCCGACTCAAGCGGCTGCGAGTCCTTCCGCGTGAAAGGGCTCACCGCCGCACTGGACCCGGCTCCCGCAATGATCGACATCCAACACTCTGGGTCAGGCGAAAGCGATCGCCGGACCGCGCCATCTCAAGAGGCACGGGCGTGCGCCATGTCGCCAAAGCAGCTGCCAGGTTCGACGCGCGCACGATGTCGAAAGGGATCGTCAGCCGAACCAGCGAGATCACCGGTTCGGTCGACGCTCAGGGCGCCGATGCCGGGGCCGCTCCCCGTTGGGATGCGACGTGGGAGTCGCGACGCGCTCGGCGCTAGGTTCTCGTGGTCCAGCTCGTGCTAGGCCCGAGATTGGCGAGGGCGGCCGTGCGCGACCTGCCGGTCGCGTCCCGGCTTTGTGTCCTCACGAGCATCGAGCGTCGGCCGCTTTCAAATGGATCAGTGACTGCGTGTTCTCGGGCGTAGGTACTGGTTTAGCGATCACGGCTACCGAGGGGCCTGCATGTCGAGCTTCTTCATGATGCGGATCAGGTCGGCGAGGTCACGGTCGTTGAGGACGTCGCCGAAGATGTGTTGCAGGAACGGGTGGTGCCTTCGGCGTGTTTTGCGGACTAGAGCGCGACCGTCGGAGGTGATGCTTGCGAAGGTCGCGCGGGCATCGTCGGGATCCGGCTGGCGTTCAATCAGCTCCGCCGCCTGCATGCGGTCGAGGAGCTTCGACAGGCCGGACGGTGATAGGACGACGGCGTTGGCGAGCGCGTTGAGACCGAGGCGCCCGCCTGCCAGATCCAGGTGCACGAGCACGTCGTAGCGCGCGACGGTCAGGCCGCTGATCTGACGAACATCCGCCTCCACACGATCCCAGAGGCGTGCATGCGTGTGGACGAAGGCCAGAAAGGCAGGCATCCACCGCGCTGAGCTGTCGCCGGCCACGGCGCTAGTCTAGCCCAAGTACTTGACATGCCAAATAACGGGCGATATTACTTGACATGCCAACCACCTCCCGAGAAAGGCCCCGCCCCATGCCACAGATCGCTTTCGCCAGCCCACTTCTGCCCGGAATGACCGCCGCCGACCGACAAGCCATGAGTTCCTTCCAGAATGGCGAACGCAAGGCTGCGTTCGAAGACTCACGGCGGCGCGCACGGATCACCCGAGAAGCGGCCTGGATCCAGACGACACCAAACGGAGACTTCGCCGTCGTATACATGGAGGCGGACGATCTCGGCCAAGCGTTCGCCACGCTCGGCAGATCAGACGACCCTTTCGATCAATGGTTCCGTGACCACGTGCGCCAAGTCCACGGGTTTTCGCTTGAGGACGGGTTCCATGCCCCGGAGCTGATTCTCGACTATCGCGGAGAAATCCCCAGCGACGAGTAGACACCCCAATGCCTCTTGAGATGGCGCGCGGTCCGGCGATCGCTTCGCCTGCCCCAGAGTGTTGGATCTCGATCAAACCGGCAATCTGCTCTCCGCGAGTTCGACTTCCGCTTTCCGCGCAGAGCGGGGCCGGTGCGGTCGCCGACGAGATGCCCGTACGACAGCGAAGGCAGGTCTGCGTCGGCCGTCTAGCGGCCCGACCCCGGACAGCCGCGTACAGTCAGGCAGCGCGGCGCTCGTCCGGCGCCGATTACGGAGGATTATGGGAGCTCTCCTGGCACGTCAGCGGACCCGTACCCCGACCGGGATCATGGTAGTGGTGTAGCCGTGCCGGGCGACGAGCAGGTGGATCGTCGTCGAGTGGGTGAACGGACCGATGCGCACGACCGCCACGCCGCGCCGGTTGGTCCGGACACGAACGTGCAGGCGGCGGACGACCGTGACCGTCGCGTTCGGAAGCGGCGTGCCGGCATCGCTCACGTGGACGGCGAGCGATCCCGTCCGTCCCTTCGCCAGGGTCGGTTTTCCGACGCTCACGCTCTGCCCCGGCTCGAGGCGCGCGTGCCAGATCGTCGCGCCGGAGTGACCGCTACGGCCGAAGGTTGCGAGAACGTCGAGCACGTCGCCCGCGGGATACCCGTCGAGCGCATACGAGTCGTCGGCCCGCGACGGTGGCGCGAGGCTGACAGCGGCTCCGAATCGCAGTCCCGTCTGGCTTGAGCGGGAGGCGAACAGAACGGGCCGGTTGTCGATGAGCCGGGTCCACAGGACCCACAACCGGCCGCTCGAGTCCGCGGCAATGTTGACGTTCCGGACCTCGCCGCTCGCTTTGGAGACGGTGACCCCCGGCGAGCCGGCGAAGCTCGTGCCGTTGACGGTGTAGGGCGCGGAGGCCACCACAACTTTGGTGGATTCGCTGCCCTCCTGGGTCGCGGTGTAGAGGCCGTGATTTCCGGGCCGGGCCGTCAGCGGCGTGCGTGCGCGGTCACTGTCGCCGCTGGTGTCTGAGCCGGGGAGCCGCCAGGGCGACCCGAGCGGGTCACCGGTGGTGGGATTGACCTCCTGCACGTAGACGCCGGTGTCGTGCGGCGCGTTGGAGTACCAGGCCACCTCTGGCTGCCCGATCTCGGCATCGACAGCGAGCTGGGGGCCATATCCGCAGCAGGCCCCGAGCGGCGACTGAAAATCGCCGCTGTGGGCGAACACATCGTCATCGCAGGACGCCGGCGAGTCCGGCGGGCAATCCTGCTGGGTGTCGTCCGCGCGGGAGTCGTCGGGCGCCATCCCATGGTGCACGAACACGCCCAGCGACCCTCCCGCCCATGCCTCGAGCGGGCTCTGATCGCGAAGCTCGACGGCGGACACCGGCGCGGCGTAGGAGTACAGCTTCGCGCTGTCACCCGGCGGCGGGCAGACCGTCAGCTCAGCGCAGTTGGCGACGTCAACGCCGTTGAACTGGTAGTTCCACGGTCCGGTGACCGTCGGGGCGCTGGAGGTCTCGAGGCTGGGTTCCGGCTCGGCATCGGCGGCGACGCCGCCCCAGAACAGCCGCATGCCGCTGGGATCGTTGATTAGTGCGGGATCCTCGAGGCTGTTCCACCCGCCGGTGGCATCCACGACCGGCACGATGCTCACCCGCTCGCCGTTGCCGATCACGCTCACCCCCGGTGAGAACGCCCCCGATGGACCGATCGATCCGGAGATCAGGCGCTCCTGGGTGGGAGCATCGCCCGGAGAGCGGTACACCACCGCCAGCGAGCCATCGTGCAGCCGCAGGCCTGCCGCTGCGGTGTCGAGGCTGCTGCTCTGTGACTTGGGGATCTCCTGCCAGCCGCTCGCGCCGGCCGGAACGGCTCCCACTCCGCCCACCGCCGCGATCGTGACGACGAACACCGCCGTCCGGGATCTGCATGCCCGGCCTGGATTCATTTCGGTTGCCTCCTGATCCCTCGATCGATGTCAACAGCGTGATCGCGTAGCGCCAGGCATCGTCATCACCCCGTACCGCGACGTTGACCCCAACGTCATCGTCGTGCTCGCCGCGGCGGCGCACGACGCTCCTGCAAGCATGGCGCCGATGAACAGCGCCGCCGTATTCATCCGACGCTGATTACGAACCGTCATCGCGGCTCCCGCGCCGGCGGTGTAGGAGTGGCTGCGCTGCCGGGTGACGGCTCCGATTTGCATCGTCGGTCAACGTAGTTCGGGGGCACGCCCGGCGCAATCCCACCTGTCTGGGGTGAGAGTCGCTCCGCATCGGTACTGGAGAGGTGCAATAGCGCTTCGTGGGTTAGGCAAGGAGCTCGCAGCCGTAGCGCAGCGCGATCTCCCGCATTTGATCCAGGTTGGGTGGAGGGACGTCTCCGGGGGCCGGCAGCTCTCTCCTGATGGCCGGAGTGCTCTGCTCGCGGATCAGCCCTTCGAGTCCCGAGGGGGTGAGGAGGAACAGAACGGTGGCGCCGTCGGGGCCGGCGGTGAACCGGTGGGGGATGTCGCGTGGACCGACCACGACGTCTCCGGGCCCTGCGTTGATCATTTGCTCGCCGATCTGGAATGTGAGCTGTCCTTTGGTGACTAGGAAGGTTTCTTCTTCGCGGTGGTGGACGTGCGGGGGCGTCATTCGGCCTGGTGCCATCGTCAATTCGACGATGGTCAGTCCGCCGTGGGTGTCCTCGCCGGTCAGCTTGAGGACTGCGAGGTTGCCCCACCACCAGCGGGCCTCGCCCTCCTCGGCGGCGGCTGTCGGCACGGTGGCTTCGATCGTGGTTTGGCTCATGTTGTGTTCCTTCGTTGTTGTGGTTGGGTGTGCAGGAGCGCGATCGCGTAGCGCCAGTCGCCATCGCTTGACCGGCGCGCGACGCTGGTCGCGTGTCGGCCGGCGATGAGCGCAGTGCGACGGGCTTGCAGCACGTGAAGCGGGTCGGCGAGGTAGTGCTCCTCGCGCGCCCACATCCCGGCGGCCTGCTCGACGATGCGCAGGCGACCTCGCGCTGTGGGCGCTCCGTCGCCGGACGCCAGGACGGCCTCTGACTCGAAGAGAGAGACAAGTGCTGAGCGATCGCGCATCACAAACGCGTCTTCGAGCAGCGTCTCTAGCTCCTCTGGTGTTCGTGCTCCTGCTCGCATGCTCGGTGAAGCTAGGGGTGAGCGGGAGCGCGGCCTATACCACCTTCGTGGTATTGGCTGGCAGCGAGCATGCTGCGAGCCTCCTGCCTCGATGGTCGTTGAGCTGGTTGAAGAGCGCGTGCTGGCCGCCTACTCCACCGCGGCCTAGGATTGCTCGGGATGGGGTGGTACGCCAAGGATCGCGCCGTGGACCGGATCGCGCGCGCCGCCGGCCAGGGGCTCGACCTGGTTGGCTTTTGGGACCAGGCGCGCGACGCGTTGGCCCGGCGATCCCCTACCACGTGACGCCGTGCTGGTACACGCTGGATCCGGCGTCGCTGCTGGTGACCAGTCACTACGACCACGGGATGATCCCGGAGCTGCCCAGCGAGTGGCTCGCGCACGAGTACAGGGAGGACGACTGCCACAAGCTGATTGACATCGCCCACGCCAAGCTGGGACTGTCCACATTGCATGAGGCGACCGGCGGCGATCCTTCGAGCAGTCCGCGCTTTAAGCGCTATATCCACCCGTACGGCGGCGATCAGGAGCTGTTGGTGGCGCTGCGCACCCGCACCGGTGAGACCTGGGGTGTGCTCGCGCTCTACCGCGCGCCCGGACAACCGCAGTTCTCCTCCGAGGAGCGGGAGCTCTTGCGGACGGTCGCCCCCCACCTGGCCGAGGGCGCCCGCCGCGGCCTGCTGGTCGGCGAGGCAACCGAACCTGAGCAACCCGGAGCACCCGGTCTCGTAGTTCTCACCGAGACCTTCGAACCGGACTCGCTCACACCCGGCGTCGAGGACTGGCTCGCCGAGCTCCCTGGCGGCGACCGCGGAGCCGGCGGGCTACCTCACGCCGTCCTCTCCGTGGCCGGCCAAGCGCTCCGCACGGCAACTGCAAAAGCTCCGGGGGAGGTCGCGTTCGCGCGCGTGCTCTCAAGCGCTGGGCGCTGGATCCTGCTCCACGGAGCCGTTCTGCAATCGGGCGGCCGGCCGCGAGTCGCGGTGATCGTCGAGCCGGCCCATCCCGCTCGCATCACACCACTGCTGATGGCCGCCTACGGCCTCAGCGACCGCGAGCAGGACGTCGCCCGCCATGTCCTGAGCGGCGCCAGCACAGCCGAGATCGGCCAGGCGCTGCAGATCTCGCCGCACACGGTCAAGCAGCACCTCAAATCGATCTTTGAGAAGACCGGCGTCCGCAGCCGCCGCGAGCTCGTCGCCCAAATCTTCTTTGCCCACTACGAACCGCGACTCCGCGACAACGAGCAGCGAACCCTCACCAGCCGCCCCTTACGCGGTGGGCCAGCCGGCGGTCCCGAGGCTCGACTCCCAGAGTGAAGAGATGACCGGCGAATGTCGCCCGGCTCCGGCCCTCGCTCCCGAGCAGGCATCCCCACGCCCTCCAGAGTCGAATGAGGGAGTGTCCCGTCCAGCGGTTGGCCCAGTCCTGCTCGCGGTGCGAGCTGAAGTGTCGACAGGCTCGTCGCGACGCCAAAGGAGGGCAGAGCCGCCCCCAGGGAGCTGCCCTTGCTCCTCGCCAAAAGCGAGACCGCTGCTCTCAGAGAAAGCGGCAGTCACTCGCCTTCCCAGCCGGCGCCTCGTTCGGGCTAGATGCGGCAGTCCCGTCAGTCCATCTGTCCTGACTCGTCGTTGCCCCTTGGTTAGTTCGGTGCGAGCGTCTGCTGGCTGGCCGCTCCTCGGCGTCGGTCTTCTGCTCGCTTCGCGTACTTACGGCCGCGCTTGAGCTGGGTTCGTCGCTGGCTCGATCGCGGCGATCTCCGCCGGTGAACCTTGTGCCACGGCGATAAACACCGGGCGCTCCAGACCGACCTTCTGGCCCAAACGGGTGATCCGCTGGGCGGCCTGCTCGCCGATGCAGTCGTAGCGCACGCCGACGTATTGGCCGCGGTGGATCGCTTCCTGCCACGCTTCGAGGATCGCTCGTTGGCGGTCCGCCCGACGGTAGCCCGGCTCGATCATGAGCGCGGCCGGTGGCCGGTCCGCCTTCAGCCACACCGCTAGGTCGGGGAGCATGCTGCGGTGTCCGCCCCGCTCGTCGCGCACTCGGATCTCCCATCGCGCGCGCTCCACCGCCATCTCCCGAGCTGAGCGCCAAGTGTGTCCTCGACGCTCCACGCGGACCGCCGACCATGCCACGGCCGTGAGATGGGCGGTCAATGTCGCGCTGGGCAGCCGGCGATGCCCTGACGGGAGCAAGCCCACCGAGGCCCACGCCGCTGAGTCCCGACTGGGTCAACCAGACCACCGACCCCTCGCCCCAGAATCCCGCCGCCCGGCCCAGCCACCCCGCCGCCTCGAGACGGGCCACATGCCGGCGCACCACCCTGGCCTCCAGTCGCAGCCCGACCTCCAGCGCCGGCAGCGGCACCACCCCTAGCCGCCCGACGAAGCACCCGACCCTCATTGACCCAGGACCCGGCAACCGCATCCCTCTGTCCCCTCAAGAGACCGCCTCTTCCATCGCTGAAAGCCGATCGCCGTTCGCGCCATCACTCCAGATGACCTGAGACCCAGCCTCGACTGGCAGCGGACTACCCGAACGAATACGTGGAGGGCGGGTAGTCCGCTGCCACAAAAGAGGCTGGGCGAGCACTGAACCCCATACGTTACGGCGCGGACGGCGATTTCACCTGGTCCGCAAACCAGTCCGGCCCAGTCTGGAGGTTGCGGACCACCTCACCGCCCGCCTCGTGTCCCCTCGATGCGTCGTTTACGCGGCGGGAACTTCGACCAGCGTCGTTGCTACGGCGGACGGCGGCGGGATCGGATCGCCGGCAGCTCGTAAACCGTCGAGGTGGAATGAGATTGCCTCGCGGATGAGCTGCTCGACCTCTTCGCTGCGTCTCGCCGACGACGCCGAGTCCTGGCAGGTCAGGGCAGTAGGCGCCCCAGCTCTCGCCCTCGTGCTCGATTACGACTAGGTATTCGCTCATCGGTTCGGTCTCCGCAGTCCGGCTTGACGAAGGATATTGGCAGCAGTGCCCTTCGGCACGTCCTTGTTCGCCTGGCCGGCGATCGTGACCTTGCCGGGTTTCGTCGGGTGTTCGTATTGGCGATGACTGCCGCGCTGGGCGGAGAGCCGCCAGCCGTCGGCTTCGATCAGTCGGACGATCTCGCGGAACTTCACGGCAGCTCTACGAGCGCTGCAGCCAACTCGTGAGTCGCGCTGTGCGCGAACGCGCCGGCGAGCAGCATCGCATCGTCCGCCTGACTCTTGGCGTGCAAATAACGAGCGGTTGTCTGGATGTGCGAGTGGCCCATCCACGACTGCACCTGGACGAGCGACGCGCGGTTGACGGCCATCGAGCCGAAGTAGTGGCGCAGAGGAGTGAAACGGCAGCGCTCGCAGTCCAGCTCGCCCGGCGGCCGCTGCGTACCGGCGGCGCAGGGCGCTTGCATCTAGATGTCCGCCCGTCGGGCCGGCGAACACTGGGGCATCGTCGTCGGTGAACAGCTCTCGCTGGCCCAGCCGGGCGAGTCGCTGGGCGACCTCCGGGACCATCGGAACGCTTCTGACCTTGCCGCTCTTCGGCGTCACCAACTGACCGAAGCTGTAGTTCGCGCGGACGCGGATCGCCTGACCTGGGAAGTCGATGTCGCGCCAGCGCAGCGCGACCAGCTCCCCGCGGCGCAGGCCGGTCATCGCGGCGGTCAGGAAGATCGTGCCGTCCTGGTCGCTCGCGGCCGCGCGGACGAGCGCGTCGAGCTCCTCACGGGAGTAGAAGTCATAGTCGCCCGAGTACCGAACCGGCTGGCGCTCGATCGTGCCTGTCGGGTCGTGGTCGATCCAGTCTCGTGCGCGCGCGTGCGCGAGAACCGCTCGCACGATCATCAGCAGCTTCTCCGCCGTCCGGCCGTACGGCAGGCTGTCGTACCAAGTCTTGACCTGGGCCGCCTGCAAGTCGCGCAACGGAGTATGTGCGAATGGGGCGCGGCCACACGGAGTGGCGCTCCCGTCCTCGTCGGGCGCGGGGAGGAGGTAGGCGTCGAGTGCCTGGCGGTAGTCCTTGATCGTCGAGCGTTTGAGGTTGCGCTTCCGCTCGCCATGGCGTACCCACGACTCGGCCGCATCGACGAAGGTCACCGGCGAGCCGGACGCACTGCGCGGTGTCGGTCGCCGGGCCACATCATGCTCGAGCAGTCGCCGCAGCTCCGCCTGTGCCTCCCGCGGCGTGAGGAATGACCGATCAGGTTTCGGCCCATCGGCGGTGTGCCAGACAATCGCGCCACGGGCTGTCTTCTTGCCCGAGTTCTGCACCCAGGCCGGACCGAGCACCCGCGAGTGCTTGCCATCCGCATCCCACCAGAACGCCCGCCAGCGCCGATTCCCGCGACCGCCGATCACCTGCAGATGACCCTGAGAATCGACCTCCTGCTTGCCGTTCACGAGCACAGCCTACACGGCCGTGTTCCCCAGCGTGTTCCCCACTCGGGAGAACTCAGGCGTTCTGAGGCAGTCCGAGAGCCCGTAAACACTGAGGATGCAAGTGGCAAACACGGAATGCCCCTGCCTTACAAGCAGGAGGTCGCTGGTTCGAGCCCAGCACCGCCCATCCAAGAATTCCCAGCAAACGCTCCTCCGGCTGGACAGCGTTTTGGTCGGCCTGGTGACTGATGCTCACGCCTCGGAAGCTCTGGTGCCCATTGGTGCCCAATGGCGACGGGTCCGATGCCACCTCCGCATAAGCAGGCGCGGGCTCGCTCAATAACGCAGACGATGGGGTCTTGGCCCATTGCCAACCTCGAGTCTCGGACCGATCGCGTGCTCTAACTCTCGCTGTTAGTCATCGTCGTAATGGTGGTCTCGCCGGCTGTGGTGGTCGTGGTGGTGGTTGGTGACATCGCAGCGTAGACAGCTCCTCCGCCATTTCGCCGTATCAAGCGAACGGGAAGTTTTGACGACCGGCGCCCGCGCCTGAAGCCCCGTGCTCTCGAGAGCTGGGAATGGGCGCTCAGCAATCACCTGCTTCCGCGGTTCGCCCCGATGCATCTCACGAACATCACAAAGCTCTCGGTGCACGAGTACGTCACGGCGAAGGTACGGGAACGCGAACTTGGTCTTGTTCAGCGCCCGCTATCGAACTCATCGATCAACCGCACGGTCGCGCGCCTCGCTGACCTGCTCGAGGACGCCGTTGAGTTCGACCTCATCGCGAGCAATCCAGCGAAGAGCAAACGCCTCCGGCTCCCCGCTGATCCGCAAGCGACGCTGGCTCCAGATCCACCACATCATGCCGATGATCAACGCGGGCGCTGAGGACCGTGCGTTGGTTGCGACCCTCCTGCTCGCTGGCTTGCGCATAGGCGAGGCTCTCGCGGTCGAATGGCGTGATGTCGACCTCACGCGGGGGTCGATGGTCGTTCGCGCGTCAAAGACCCCGGCGGGCGTGCGGACGGTCGACCTCACCCCCATGCTCAGGCGCGAGCTCGCTGAGCACAAGCTGCGCTCGCACTACTCCACGCCCCAAGATCCGGTCTTCGCAACCGCCGCCGGCACGAACGACAACCGGAGCAACGTTCTCAGACGCGTGGTGCGCAGCTCCGCGGCGCGCGTCAACATGCTCATGGAGCAGAGCGACCTTGCGCTGATGCCCGCCGACGTGACCAATCATGACCTCCGCCGCGTGTTCTCCAGCCTGCTTGACGAGGCCAACGCACCCCGTGCTTACAAAGACCAACAGATGGGGCACAAGCCCGAAGGCCTCGCCGCTGCCTACGATCGCCCGTTCAAACGCGAGCGTGACATCGGACAGCGCATCGACGCACTCGTTATCACCGCCGACCCGCGGAACCGTTCAGATCAGCGCGACCGGAACGCGTCGTAGACGTCCGCGGCGAGCTACCCCATCTCACATCCGGCTAGGACGCAACAATGTCGTCGCACCCAGCTCCGCGCTCAGTTCGTCCCCACGCACGGGACGTGCCATGGAGGCTCGGGACGGAGAACCGGAGGAGCTGCCTGTCGAAGGTCTTCTCCCCCAACCGGCAGGCTATGACCCGAGGTTCGCGTTGAAGCACGAGGCGCTCGTGAGGTCCATGAACATCTGACATCCAGAATTCCTCGCCTGAGGTTCGATCCGAGACACGCATCATCCCATGGTGAGCCGCAGGACGGTGGCTCCGCGCGCTGGCTTTGCTTGACACGGCGTCTGGGGATCGCAATGCTTGCTGTCGTGGCCGAATGCTCGTCCCCAGCGCGCGCTTGGAGGGCCGAGTCGCGGCCGAGAACGCGGTGCTCGGGCCCCGGCGGCGGGCTCTGCACGAGCTCGTGCCGGTCGGGAGCTTTACCGATCCCGAGTACGGCAGCGTCGGACTGACCGAGACCCAAGCCCGCAGCCGCTACGAGTGCGCGGTTGCCACCGCCCGGTACGAGGATCTCCTGCGACCGGTCGCCGACGCCCAGCCGGAGGGCTTCTGCAAGCTGATCGTCGAGACCGGCCGGCGAGAGATCGTGGGCGCGCACCTGCTCGGTGAGTACTCGGCCGAGGTGATCCAGACAGTCGCCGCGTACATGGCCGCCCGGATGCCGATCGAGCAGGTGGCCGAGCTACAGCTCGCGTTCCCCACCTTCACCGAAGGGGTTGGGATGGCCGCTCAGATGATCGCGCGCACGCTCGGAGTCCGCCCTCTGCCCCAGGTGTGGAGCAGCCTCGGAGATGACGACATCGGCTAGCCGAGGGCGATGGCAACCGAGCGCTCACCACATCGATCACGCCTTAGCCGAACTCTCAGCGGCATCCGGCGGCTACGACACCACGCTACGAGTCACCGGGCCAGCGGCCCAGCTCGCGCGTCCGTCACCGGACGGAGCCGGAGCCGAATGCTCGACACCCGTGATCTCCGCCTCGGGTCGTGTTCCGCGTGGACTCATCCCCTTTCCGGCGCGGCAGCCGGAGACTCCCGGTGAATCGGTGAGCTCCTTCCGCGTCCGGTCATGGCAGCAATGATGCCGCCGACGTCCTCGCCATCCTCCAAGGCACGGTTCGGTCGGCTGGCCCGAGCCGCTGCGGGCCTGGCGAGACTGTCAGCCCAGAATACCGGGGGCGCCGTGTATGGGACCGTCATGATCGGCGTGCTGTTGGCGGCAGAGGACCCCCGCAGCGAGGGGTATCCAGAGACGATCGTGGGCGCGACAATCGTGCTCGTGCTCTACTGGCTGACCAGCTTCTACACGCACACCCTCGGAGCTCGCTTGCAGACCCGCGAGCCACTCACCAAGACGCTCTTCTGGCACGGTTGTTTGCACGAGTTGCCGATTATCGAAGGCGCCGTCGTCCCAGTCCTCGTGTTGCTTATCGCGTGGGTCGCGGGCGCTGCCGTGACCACTGGGATAACCGCCGCCCTCTGGACGGTGGCGCTCGGCATCGTCACGCTGGAGGTCGCCGCCGGCTGGCGAGCGCGGCTACGGCCGCAGGGCCTCTGCTTTCAGGCAGCCGCCGGCGCGGTCATGGGACTCGCGATCATCGCGCTAAAGCTCGTGCTCCATTGACCGCCGCCCCCTCGGCCACACCAGATGGGGATCTGAAATGTCGCGTTTGGCAACGGGACCCGAAACTTGGGGCGCCGGAGGTCAGGGTGGTGAGGCCGAGCGGCGGGTTGAAGAGCGCGGCGCCAACTGGTCAGTTCCGCGGAGGCGCACATCGAGTCGCAGGACAGTCGCCGGAGTCACGCCTCCGCACGGGGTGTGAAGATTGGTTACAAGCGATCCCCCAACCAACACGATGCTCGAGACAGCAACCATCAGCGAGAGCAACCTCGAAGGCATCCGGCATCAGTCGCGGTCGATCGGCGGATCGATCGCCCGCACCAGTCCCTGCCAGAAGCGTTCGCGAACATCGCAACGCGTTCGCTACAAGCACATGGCGTGCCCCCGGCCAACGCGATTGTGCTGAAGATCATTGACTGACGACGTCAGGGAAGCCCCGCGTCCAGCAATCCGGGAGGTTACCTAGACGGCTATAACCAGGCCAACAAGCAGACCCGTGGCCATCGTGGCAGCGCTAAGCAGGAGATTACGACGCACCAGCCTCAGCACCGGCAGCCCGGTTAGCCACGACGCAAACCAGCCAGTCAGCCAGCCCTGACGCAAAGCTGGCTTCACTTAACGCTGCGGACCGCTCGCGCACCCCCAAAGGATGCTTGACGCCGCGCTTCGACCCCGAACGTTTCCCCCTGAGCCGGCAGCCGGCTACCCGGCCTCCTGGCAGCTACCAGGACCGGACCTTCCCCGTCAGGCCACGACGAGCTTGTCGTTGAATCACGATGTTCTAGTCATCGACCTCCAACACTCTGGGCGCATCCCGAGATCTCGTGAAAGTTTGCATGGTGGTCCTCCCGCCTCGTCCACTCTGGCGGGAGCGTTCGGGGGGCCAAAGAAGTCCGCGGGACAGGAGGGATCGCCATGCAGAAGGCGCTGCAACCCGCTCTCATCCGCGTTTCGTCTTGTGTTCTGTCTGCGGTAGACCCAACCCGAGACCGAAACGGTTCACGGGTAGGCTGCTGCCACGCCGTGAGTGACGTCCGCCGGCGCCGGTGCGAGCGGTTCCGTCGGCAGCATGCGGTCGAGCAGCGCGAACGCCGACTCGTGCAGCGCAGCGCCGGTCGTGATCAGCGCGCCCGGAACGGCTGCTCTTGAGCTCGCGCCTCCGCCCCGCCCCCGCGCCGCGCAGGACGCGGCGGCGGCGCCATCCCCGGCTGCGGCGCGTACCTGCTCGCGCGCGCTCTCCCCGGCGGCGCCTCCCACCGGGATCCGCCCGACGACCCAGACCGCCGCCTGCCCCGAGCTCCAGGCCGCCTTGCGGGCGGAGCGTCCAGCGGCCGCTGGCAGCACCCGCGCGACGCGAGAACCGCGCAGCGCTGCCCGCAGGCCAGCGCGGGCATCGCGCCGGGCCGGCTCCAGCGTTTCCAAAGCGCCCGGGAGATCTCCAACCCCCCGGACTGGCGCCAGAAGGGCCAATCCCCGCGCCGCCTCGGCGACACCCGCGAGCTCAAGCCACGCGGGCGCGTAGACGCGGATCAGCCAGTCCATCGCCATCCACGAGCGCTCCTCGTCAAGGCCATCATCCGTCGTACCGATCGTGCGCGCCAGATACGGGCGCAACCGCTGACGCGCGTTCTTCTCGAGCCCGTCGTTGAACGCGACACAGAAAGCCCGCAGCGCAGGGCTGACGCACGCGGGTTGATCGCTGTGAGGCTCACCCGCCAGATAGCTGACCCACTCCATCGCGCACCGACCATCCTCCGGCGTGGCGTGCGGCCCGTGGGCCAGCCAGTACTCGCTGCGCATCAGGATCTCCCAGTCAGAGGTCGGTCAGCTCATTGTGCCACCAGCACGTTGGCCTCGGCGTAATCGCCGGAGGCGAGAGCCTGAGCGCGTCACATGCCTCAAGGTCTACGCGCCGGTGATCGCCGTCCCGAGCGCCAGCCCCGCCCGCCGCGCCGCCGCTTCTGCCTTGTCGCCATTCCGGCACCCGTGAACAGGCTGCCGCTCACAGCTGATTCCAGAAGCACGAGCGCTGCGAGCGTTTCGTCGCCAACCCGATCGCAGGGGCGACCGCCTGCTCCACGACAGAAGCGATCGTGGTGGCATCTGCCGGCGGACGCCTGCTGCACTGAGCCCGCGCGGGTGATTCGGCGAGCTCGACGTGTCGGCGTTTGCATAGGCAGCGCCGGTCAGAGGCCCATGCCCCGGGCTTCCCTCAGATCCGCGCGGAGCAGCGCGCTGCTCGTGCCGTCGGGGGTGTTGGTCAGCAAACGAAAGCGGGGCTTTGGCTGCGCTGCTGCATCGGCGGGGTGCGGTTCGAGTTCGCTGTTTCGTGAGGCGAGCGTGTCTACGTCAGTGGCAGCGTGCAGCACGCCGGCACCTCTGTTCTTGCTTGATCACTCCGGGCGCGCGAGGTAGCTGAGCGCCGCGGTCGTGATGGCCTGCACGCCAGCCTCGAGTGTCGGGTGGATGACGGGGGCGAACTTCGGATTGTGGTTGGTGGGTATGTCGTCGGCGATGCGGCCGGCCTGCTCGGCCTTGTGGTATATGTCGGGGTCCGTCCCGCCGATGTACCAGAACACCGATGGGACGCGCCATTCGGTGCCGAACGAGCCGAAGTCCTCGCTGGCGGATACCGGCGCAGCGAGCTCGCTGACGCGCTCCTTGCCGAAGTATCCGCGCAGCGCGTCGGCGACGTGCCGGGTCTGATCAGGATCGTTGACGGTCAGCGGGTAGTGCTCGGTGTAGTCGATCTCCGGGGGCTTGGGTGCTCCCGAGGCTTGGGCCTCGGCGTTGACGATCCGCTCGATCGCGCCGAGCACACGGGTGCGCACGGCTTCGTCGAAGGTCCTGACGTTGATCTTCAGCAGCGCGTCATCGGGGATCACGTTGTCCTTGGTGCCGCCCTGCAGCGCGCCGACGGTGACCACCGCGGCTTGGCTGGCGGCGACCTCGCGGGAGACGATCGTCTGCAGGCGCAGCACGGTGGATGCCGCCATCACCACCGGGTCGACGCTTGACTCGGGCATCGAGCCGTGTGCGCCGCGGCCGAACAGCCGGACCTCGAGGCTGTCGGCGGCGGCCTGCGTCGTACCGGGCCGGTAGCTGATCTCTCCTGATGATGGGGGCATGACGTGCTGGCCGAGGATCACCTCTGGCTTGGGGAAGCGATCGAACAGGCCGTCGTCGATCATCGCCTGCGCGCCCTGCGCGGTTTCCTCGGCCGGCTGGAAGATCGCCAGCACCGTTCCCTGCCACGCGCCCCGGTTCTGGGCGAGCAGCGTCGTGGCGCCGACCAGCCAGATCACGTGCATGTCGTGACCGCACGCGTGCATGACCGGTACCTCGTTGCCATCGACGTCAGTCGCGATCGCGGTGCTGGCGTACGCAAGACCGGTGGCCTCCTTCACCGGCAGCGCATCCATATCGGCGCGGAGCATCACCGTCGGCCCGTCCCCGTTTCGCAAAACCCCCACCACACCAGTGCTCCCGACCCCCTCGGTGACCCCGTACCCCGCGCTCCTGAGCCGTTCGGCAGCCTTCGCTGCGGTGTTGTGCTCCTGCATCGAGAGTTCGGGGTGCTGGTGGACGTCGCGGTAGAGATCCTCAAGGTCGCCGGTGATCGCATCGAGTCCGCTCAGGACGGTGTCCGTCACGGTCGTATCGGTCATGGCGCTCCTCCGTTCAGAAAGCGTGTTCGCCTCGGATCGCCCCCACCGAGGCCGTGTGATCGAGCTTATACCCGGGCCAGACCGCCCGACGTCCTTACTCGTGAAGCTCGCCGTATGGCGGTCCACCGGCTGAGACACTGCACGTGATGATCCTCGGCTTTGACCCCACCCTCATCCTCGTCCTGAACCTCGCAGGCACGTTCGTCTTCGGGCTCAGCGGGGGGCTTGCGGGCGTCCGCGCCCGACTCGATCTTCTCGGTGTCATCGTCCTCGCATTCGGTGTCGCCCTCGCCGGGGGGATCATCCGCGATCTCCTGATCGGCATACCACCGGCCACGTTCCGCGACGGGCGCTACCTCGCTGCCGCCGCGGCAGCCGGCATCCTGAGCTTCACCGCTCGCCCCGCACTCGACCGGGTCGACCACGCCCTCACGGTCTTTGACGCGATCGGACTCGGCCTGTTCTGCGTCACTGGCGCCAGCGCCGCGCTCGCCCACCATCTTGGATCTGTCCAGTCGATCATCCTGGGAGCGGTGACCGGCGTGGGAGGTGGGATGGTCCGCGACCTGCTGCTGCGTCAGGTCCCGAACATCCTGCGAGCCGACCTCTACGCCGTCCCCGCGCTGCTCGGCGCGACCGTCCTTGTCGTCGCCCACCAGGCCGGCGCCCGGAGCACCCTCTTCCCGCTCCTGGCTGCCGGTGTCTGCATCGCCCTCAGGCTGGTCGGGGTGCGCTTCGGGATCGAGCTGCCGATCGCGCCCAGCGAGCGCAAAACGGAACCGCCGTCAAACTGAGAGTCGAGGTTGCGCCGCGGCCGGCGAACGGAAATCATGAGGCGGTGAGCGCGTCCGTCGTGGTGTTTGGTTACACGCGCTCGCGTCCTAGCCGCCCCTGACGCCCGGGAGCTTTAGTTCGTACACCGCGGCAAGGTCGTCGTCGGCATGGCGGCTCTCGACATCGCCGATCCGCGCGAGGACCGCATCAAGCACAGGCAGCTCGACGCCGGCGCCCTTCGCCACCTCCCGGACCAGGTTCAAGTCTTTGAGTGCAAGACGGACGGGAAAACCCGCCGGGTACTCGTGGCGCTGCATCTCGCCGAGCTTCTCCAGACCATAGGAGGAGCCCAGCGGCCCGCCATCAAGCAGGGCCACGAACTGCTGCTCGTCCAGTCCCATCAACTGGCAGAGGTGCATCGCTTCGCCAAGCGCGGCCACCATCGCAATCATCCAATGGTTTGCCGCCAGCTTCAAGCGCGAACCCATCCCCGCCTCCCCCACCCACTGGACCCTCGACCCGAGCGCTTCGAACACCGGCTCGACCTGTGCGCGGGCCGAGTCCGGTCCCGAGGCGAGGATCGTCAGCTTGCCGTCCTCCGCCGGATGGGTGCTGCCCGAGACCGGGGCATCGAAGAGGGTCACGCCATGGGCGCGGGCTGTCTCCGTCAGCCGGTCTGCCTCGGCCGCCCCGACGCTGCTCATCTGCAGCCAGATCGTCTCCTCGGGCCACTCATCGAGCACCGGCTCAACCACCGATAGCACGATGTCGGCGGTCGGCAGCATCGTGATCACGAACTGGGCCCGAGTCACCAACTCGCCGGCCGAGCCGGCGACCTCAGCCCCGCGCTCGCCGAGCGCCTGGGCGTGCTTAGGCTGGCGGTCCCAAGCGATCACCGAGACACCCTGATCCAGCAGGCGATGCCCCATCGCCGTGCCCATGAGGCCCGTCCCTAGCAACCCGACGCGACCGTGGCTGTTACCGGTCACACCATCCTCGGTACCCGACGAAAAGGCGTTGAGCGATCGCGCCATGTAAGCGGCATGGTCACCCGCGGCGGCTGCGCTGCTGCTCCTCGATAGTCAGTTCGGCGGTCGGAAGCGCCTCGAGTCGTCCGTCCGGGATCGGATCGCCACTCTCGACCGAGAGCCCGTACGTCCCAGCCTCAAGCCGTGCCGCCGCGCGCTCTAATGCAGCAAGCTGGCGGTGGAGGTCCTCGGCCCGACCTGCATCGAACTCGTCCTGATAAAGATCTTCTGAGCCATTGTCGCCAGGCTCTATGCGGTCTGAGGCCTCTTGGGGACCACGCCGGTCGAGGGTGGAGCGCGCCTGCTCAATGCGCTCCCGTTCGAGTGCGAGCAGTTGGCGTGCGCGGTCTGAGTCCATCGAGTCGCCGCGAGCCGTTAGCTCGGTTCGCCCCACTGGCCATCGCCATGGTCGCGGGAGCGCTGATCGGGGATCGCCGGGCCGCCGCCGGGCGCGAAGCCTGCCTGCTTGAGCATGCGGCGGAGGTCAACGACCATCTGCACGTCGACATCCTTGCCGTGAGGGGCACGCCAGACCTCGGTCTCCGGGCCGAGGGTGACCTCAACCTTGCCGTCGTGCTTCGCCCTCACGGTCCCGATCGCCTCGAGCAGCGACAACACTTGGCGCCATTCGATGTTCGGGCTCGCCGGATGGCTGAAGATCATCTCCACCGTGTCGCGGTGATGATTGGTGAGATGCGCATCCATCGGTTCCCTCGAAACGCATCGTAGACCACGTTCACGGCCTGGAGCGCGAACCCGGCCGCTCAATCCGTAAAGCGCCAGTGAGGCGGCAGATGTGCCCGCCGGTGAGGGGGTTCTAGTTCGGTGCGCCGGCGCTGACACCGCCAGGTATGGCGAGCACGAGCTGATTCCCGGAAGGATCGTGCGCGACCAGACCGGCTGCGGTCTCCTGCGGAGCATGGCCGAGCCGCATGAGTCGATGGGCGACGCGTTCGCGCTCCTGCTGGTCGGGGAGAATGATCGTGAAATGCCGGAGCGCCGCCTCGTCAGGCGGTGCCGGCGAGGCGCCGGCGCTCTCCCAGACGTTCGCGCCGATGTGGTGGTGATAGCCGCCGGCGCTCAGGAACGCGGCCTGGGCCCCGAGCTGGGCCATCAGGCCGAACCCGAGCGCGTCACGGTAGAACGCCACCGTTTCCGGGATCGACGCGACCTTCAGGTGGACGTGACCCATGACGGTGGCGGACGTGAGGCCGGTGTACGGGTTCGATTCCGCCTCGACCTCGCCCAAAAGGCTGTCGATGTCGAGCGGCAGCGTCGTCATCCGTGCCGCCACCTGTCCTTCCCAGGTTTCGCGGGGCCGGTCCCAGTAGATCTCGATTCCGTGCCCATCCGGGTCGGTGAGGTAGAGCGCCTCGCTGACGAAGTGGTCAGAGAGCCCGACCAGCGCAACCCGGTCGCGCCCCGCGTGCGCCAGCCAGTTGGCGAGGTCCGCACGGCGCTCGAGGAGGAGCGCGAAGTGGTAGAGCCCGGTGTGGCGGCCGACCGGCCGGGCACCTGCGAGCTCCGTCAGCCTCAGCAGCCCGCGGCCGGCCACGCCGAGCAGCGCGTGTCCATCCCCCTGCTCGATCAGTTGCAGGCCGACCGCCGACTGGTAATAGGTCGTCGACCGCGCCAGATCCGAGACGGTCAGGCTCACCACGGCGAGCGTCGTCGACGCCGAGATCTCGGAGTCCGATGGACCCGCCTGCGCTTCGAGTTCCTCCGGGTCACGCGGCGCTGCGGCGGACGCTCGCTGGGGCTCGTCTCCGGTCACGTGCAGCTCCCGACCACCCAAGGACCGAACCCATCCTGTGCAGTGAAGAAGGTCCGCGCGGCCCTGTACTCACCTCTGGGCGACGCTGGAACAAAACCGAGGTCCATCCACGCAGTCTATGCGTGCCCTGAGTCTCGCTCGTTGATGTCCGTTGTCAGGTTGCAGGGTCATCGGCGACCGCTCTAACAGCAGGGGTCGACTCGCGACTGCGTGCTTGGTATCTCGACACCGGGCAAGGGTCGGCGGTGACAGCGCGACCCCGTTTGACGCCCGAACAGGCGAACCTCAGGTTAGGAGCCTCGATGGCCACGAACCCACCGTCCAAGACGCTCGAAGCGCACAACCATGGAGCTCATGCAGACGCGTGCTGACCGTTGTGCTGGGGCGGCTACAAGCGGGCCTCAAGCTCGCTGATCCTGTCAAGTAGCTCGCAGACGAGGACGGCGCCGGCATAGTTGAGCGCGAGGTCACGGCGGAGCCGTTCCGCTCTCGCGACCCGGGCGGCCGCGCTCGGGTGAAAGCGTGCGGGTTTGGCCGCCACAGCAGGGTGGGGGTCGAACAGGCCGTATTCCAGGTAGCGCCGGACGAGCATGACCTTGACCCCCGCCTGCCTCGCGACCACGGTCAGCTCGACCGCCTCCTCCGCGGCGAGGTCGCGATCAGGCGGTCCCTTCTTCCTGTCTGCGTTCATGGTCACCCCTCCTGCGGGTCAGGCCCCGCGCTCTCGGCGAGCTTCTCGTAGAGCTGGCGCTCACGGTCCGACAGCTCCTTTGGCACGACGATCTTGACGATTGCGTGGACATCACCACTGCCGCCCCCGCGCTTAGGAAGCCCCCGTTCGCGGAGCCGCAGCCGCCGTCCGCTGGACGACCCCGCGGGGACCCGGACCCGAGCGCTGCCGCCTGGGATCTCCACCGCGACGGTCGCTCCGAGCGCCGCTTGAGAAGGTGTGATCGGAAGGTCGACATCAAGATCCTCATCGCCGCGGCGACGGAAGCGCGGATGCGGCTTCAGCGCCACCCGCAGGAACAGATCGCCGGGCGGACCGCCATCCCGACCCTCGCCCCCCCGTCCCGCCAGGCGGATCAGCTGGCCGTCACGAACGCCGGCAGGGAAGTTGACGTTGATCTCACGACCGTCCAGGGTCAACCTCCGCCGGCCGCCAGCCAGCGCGTCCTCAAGCGACAGGTCGAGAAGCGCCTCGCGGTCGCGACCACGCAGGGCGCCGCCGGCGTCAGCAGGCCGCCCCCCGAACAGCGTCTCGAAGAGGTCATCGCCGAACTCCACGCGGGTGCCATCGGTGAACCCCTGGTGGGCGACGAAGTCCTCGAAGCTCTCCTCAGGCGCCTCCTGCTCCGCTTCACGCCAACGGGCACCCAGCCGGTCATAACGCTCCCGCTTATCAGGGTCGGAGAGAACCTCATATGCCTCGCCGAGCTCCTTGAAGCGCTCCTCCGCATCGCTGTCGGAGTTCAGGTCCGGGTGGTACTTGCGCGCCAGCTTGCGGTAGGCGCGCCGGATCGTATCGTGGTCCGCATCGCGCGGGACGCCAAGCGCTTCGTAATAGTCCGTGTAGCTCAGCGGCATCTGTGATCGGATCCTCGCTCAAACGGGCCGGGCGCGACGCCGACAGCGATCCGAGTAGGTCCGGCCGAACCTCGGCGCTTCAGCGTCCGCGTACCTGCGCGAACAAGATGTAGGGCTAGACGCGCGCTCGGACGCGTGACCCTGCTCCTCGCTAACGGCGGGACTGCCGCCAGGACGTTCTGGCGGAATCCGGGCCAAAAGGCAACGGATCCGACGGCGTGCACTACACCACCGACGGCTCCGCGCCCACTGGTGCCACTGTCACAGCCGAACAGGGCCACGACACGGTCGGGGTCCCGCCAGCCTCGTAGTAGCGTGTCGGCGGTCGCCGTTGCTCAGTGCACCGGGGGTGGTTGTCCCTCGGCGCTGGCACTGAGCGACGGATTCCACTGGCACACCGCACAGCCGTGGCTGAATGCCGAATGGGCGAACTGGACAGCCGCCGCGTGGGGGTCGTCGGCGGCGCGCACGTCAGCCCAATCGAGGACGTACTCGCCCAACGCCGGTTCCCAGCGCGCGGCGGCCGGCTGCAGGCTGGCGTCGGCGAAGCTGTCGGGCGCGGGATGCGCGTAGGCGTAGAACGCGGCGTGGTCATAGCGCTCGTCGCCGGGCCACCAGCCGACCGCGACCTCTTGGGCGTCCATCGCGTTGCGCATGATGAAGTCCTGCGCCGGCGGGTCGGCGGGCTGCCCGGAGAATAGGTTCACGGCGAGGTCAAATGATCCCCACCAGGCGTTGACCGGGGTTGAGCGGCCGCGGTAGGGCGCGCGAAACGCGGCAAGGGCCAGGGCCGCTTGGGTGGCCGCAGCGAAGTAGGTCTCCACCTGCACAGGGTCATAGGTGGCGTGCACCTCGTCCTGGTTGAGGGGCACGCTCCAGCTGACCTCCTGCGGGGTGGGGTTTATCTGCACTTCGCCCGCCACCCGGCGCACCGCGGCCAGCAGTTCACGGCAGACGGCGCCGACCGAGCGCTCGCCGACGAGCGCGATCCGCTGCTCGGTCCCGCCACTGCCCTCGACGATCGCCTCGTGGTTACGCAGGTCCAGGGCAACGACCACGGCGCCTGACCCATCGGGGATGGGTAGTGGGGCGGTCTCCCAACCGCGGGCGGTCAGGCGCAACGCGGCGTGCTGGAGCTGCGGCTCGGGCGGTGCGAGCGCGACCGCGAGCTTGCCGAGTACCTGAGTGTGGCCGTGCAACGTGTCGCACGTCTCACGCCAAGCGCCGTAGGAGAGTTCCGGCCACAGCGGGGTCACGACGCTCACGCTAGCGCGGACGCAGGGCGACCCAGCCAGATGACGCACTCCGACTTTCGGCGAGGTCGGCCCAGCGGCCGCGGCGCGGCGGCTTCTAGCTCAACCGCCGGCCAAGGCCGAGCAGAAGCCGCTGAGCAGGCTGTCACGGGGAACGCGGATAACCGCCGAACCTCCCACCGAGCCCACTCCAACCCCTCGCAGAACCGGCGATCTAGCAACTCCTGGGAGCGACTTCACTCGTCAGACATCAGCGTCCCGAGCCTAGAGCGAGGACCGCCCGCCGACCACCAACTCAGCCTCGTGGATCGTCTGTGGGCGCCGCCTGAATATTGACCCGTCTGCGCCGGTCTAAAAGTGACCCACCTGGCGCGGGGTCGGGTTGTCCGGCCGGGTCCGGACCCTCGTTGGATCGTTCGCGATCGGCGAGGAGGAAGGATTGGTCGGCGTGGAGCAGTGGAGATCAGGCGGTTGCATCGGGTCGAGGGCGTGTCTATCCGGGAGATCAGTCGGCGGACGGGGTTGCATCGAAAGACGATCCGGCGGGCGCTGGCGGCGGCGGAGCCGCCGAGGTACTCGCGGTCGGCGGCAGTGTCGAAGTTGGATCCGTTTAGGGACTGGATCTGCGAGCAGCTTGTGGCGGATCCGAAGATCCCGTCGCAGCGGTTGCGGGAGCTCGCGGCGGAGCTGGGCTATGCCGGCGGGAAGTCGATCTTTGATGAGTACGTGCGCGAGCTCCGGCCGCGGTTTCTGGCGCCCCGGACGTTCCAGCGGACGGTCTATCGTCCCGGCGAGCTGGTCCAGTGTGATCTGTGGGAGCCGGGCGACCATATCCCGGTCGGTCATGGCCAGCGCCGTCGTGGCTGGGTGGTGACCTGTGAGTCGTGTTGGTCGCGGGCGATCGCCGGCACGCTGGTGTTCAGCAAGGAGGCGCCGGACGTTCTCTGGGGACTGGCCCGGAATCTGCAGCGGCTCGGAGCGTTGCCGGAGAGGCTCGTCTGGGATCGTGAGGCTGCGATCGCCGCTGGGGGGCGACCGACGGATCCGTTCGCGTCGTTCTGCGGGCAGCTGGAGGTCGGCTGGGTGATCCTCGAGGCCCGCGATCCTCAGGCCAAAGGCGCGCTTGAGCGTTCGCATCGGTTCATGCGCACCAACTTTGAGCCTGGCCGGGTGTTCGCGAACCATCTCGACTTCCAGGACCGCCTCGATGCCTGGACTGAGAAGGCCAACAGTCGTGTTCACCGAACCGTTCGTGCCGTTCCGGCCAAGCGGCTGGTCGAGGAGAAGGCCAGGATGCGACCGATACCGGTCCGGATGCCGGACGTCGATCGCCGACATGTCATGCGGGTTCCGGCGCAGCCGCTGGTCCGTGTTGATCGCAACGACTATTCGATCGACCCCGTGTTCGCCGGCCGTCGCGTCGAGGTTCGCGTCTCCCAGACCGACGTGACCGCGGTCGTGTTGGATACCGGTGAGCTGGCTGCATGCCACCGCCGCGTGTTCGCCGGTGGGTTGACGCTCATCGATCCGGCGCATCAGACCCGGCTTGAGCGTCAGCGCGAGCAGCGTCGTCAGCGCCACCAGGTCGAGGTCGAGATCCGGCCGCTGTCGCGCTATGACCAGCTGATCCCGGCATGACCAAACAGGCCGAGCTCGCGCACCTGTTCCGCGCGCTCAAAGCGCCCGCTGCGGCCCGCGCGCTGCCGGCACTGGCCGACCGGGCGCGGGAGGAGTCCTGGAGCTATGAGCGTTTCGCTGAGGTCCTCCTGGGGACCGAGGTTTCCGCTCGGGACAGCCATGGCGGCGCGGGGCGGATCAAGGCCGCCCGATTCCCGGCCCGCAAGACCTTGGAGGAGTTCGACTTCACCTTCCAGCGCAGCGTGAAGAAGACGGTAATCGAGCATCTCGGTCAGCTCGACTTCCTGCACGGCAAACAGAACGTGCTCCTGCTCGGACCCCCAGGGACCGGCAAAACGCACATCGCGACTGCCCTCGGGATCCGCGCGTGCCTGGCCGGGCAGCGGGTGCTGTTCGCGACCGCGACTCAATGGGTCGCCCGCCTCGGCGAAGCCAAACGCCAAGGCCAGCTCGAGACCGAACTCAAACGTCTGTCCTTCGTGCCGCTGCTGATCATCGACGAGGTCGGCTATATCCCTTTTGACCCCGAAGCCGCGAACCTCATGTTCAGCCTCGTCTCCAACCGCTACGAACGCGCCTCGATGATCGTCACCTCCAACAAGCCGTTCAGCGCGTGGGGAGAGATCTTCGGCGACGACATGGCCGCCACCGCCATGATCGACCGGCTCATCCACCACTCAGAGATCCTCTCTCTGAAGGGCGACAGCTACCGGCTCCGCGGCAAAGACCTCGACGCGCCACCGGCCAGGCCAACCGCCTGAGGTCTGCTCCACCCAACGCCGGGTGTGCTCGGCCCCTCCGGGGCCTGCGTCAACCCGGCTAAGACGGCATCGAAGAGGGAAAGAGCAGGCCGTCCCCCCACAACCAAGGTGGGTCACTTTCCAACCGGCGCAAGTGGTCCACTTTTCGACCGGTCTTGACATCGTCCCCAGCCGGCAGTCTGGCCGAGGCTCCTGCTCTCCGCACACGATCCAGCAGCGACAACGAGCCCGAACGATGCCTGTGCTGTCATGAAAGGAGGGCTGTGAAGACAGGGTGGCGATCGACCTGCTCGTCGCCAGATCCGGAACCGTGCCTGCAGGCACACGTGTTTGCACTCTGCCTAGGTGTAGTTCCTGAGTAGGTTGGTCCATCCGGGCCTCCTTGGAGGCTGAGAGCTGCCAAGCACCTCAGTCCAAGGAGGACACCGGATGAAGTTGCACGCTGATATGGGAGGGAGTTTGTCAAGGGGGCAGGCGGAATTTGCCGGGTTGGCGGCTGGTGGTTGGCTGGGGTTCGGGGTGTGGGTGGCGGCCGGTGGCGCGAGGGCGCTTCAGGCTGATATGCGAGGGCTGGGTACCTCAAGACGGGCTGTTCAACGCGCTGGGGCCGCTGTCTAACATCGAGCGCGCCGACGGGGGTCGGTGCTCATAGCGTGATCGCGGGTCCCGGTTGCGCGCGCCGGCCGCCGCCCTCACCTCGGACGGAATGTGGGGTTCGGAGCGGCTGTTAGCTATCGGGCTGGTTTGCGACCTCCCAGACGAAGCAGGCGAGCTCTCGGGCGACGGCGACCGCGACCGTGGTGCGCTTCTTCCTGCGGGCGGCGTCGAGGTGGGTCCAGCGGCGGTGCAGTCTGAGTTGCGCGCGCCAAGCGGCATCGATCGCTGCTGGTGGCTGGTTGGCCTGTCGGCGGCGGAGATCGACCGAGAGTGCGGGGTGGCGTCGGTAGTGCCAGGACGCTTCGATCAGGAGCCGGCGAGCGTGGCTAGATCCGCATTTCGTGATCGAGCCTTGCCGGCGTCGCTCACCGGAGGAGCTCTCAGACGGGACGAGGCCAACGAAGCTCGCGAGCCGGCGTGGGTGCGAGAAGGCGGTGAAGTCGCCGACCTCGGTCAGCAGCCCGACCGCGGTCAGGGTGTCGATTCCACGCACGCATCTGAGCCGCGCGATCAGCGGCGCCCACGGACCGACGCGGGCCTGCTCGCCAATGTGGTGATCGAGCCGATCGCGGCGAGCGAGCAGCACCTCGTGGCAGCTGAGGTGCTCGGCAAGAGTCAGCTGCAGCAGCGGCTCTTTGAAGGTCAGCGTGCCGAGCCAGGACGCGTGTCGGCGAGTCCAGGCGGCGCCTGGTCCGGGATAGAGGAGCCCGCGCCTCAGCAGCAGCTTGCTGATCCGGTGCCGGCAGGCCATCAGATCGCCGCGAAGGTCTTCTCGGCAGCGGACCAGGTCCCGCAGCGCCTCAAGCTCTGGCTCGGGCACAACGACCGCGCGCAGCTGCCCGGCGGCGAGCAATCGGGCGAGCTTCAGCGCCTCGCGAGTGTCAGTCTTGACCCGGTCACCCGGCTGGCGCGGAATTGCTCCTGGCGCGCAAACGATCATCTCGATCCCGGCGGCACGGGCCGCGCGCACGAGCCCGAACCCGGTCGGGCCCGCTTCATAGACCGCGCGGATCGGGCTGGGCAGCGTTTGCAGCCACTCGATCGCTGCGACCGGCGGCCCGGGGATCTGGGCCCTGAACACCTCCCCGGAGCCGAGCTGCACCGCTGCCCCGGCGATCTTTCTGGCGTGCACGTCAAGACCTACGAAACAGATACGTTCCGGCATGTCGGCGCTCCTCATCCATCGATGCGGTATCCAGCCCGCGCGACACGATGCGCGGGAGCGTCGACGCTCTCAAATCGAGCAGACGCCTCTCATACCGTCTAACGCTGCGCTCAGTCTGAATGGTCGTCGGGAGCTCTGCCGGCGGGTGATCGAGGATGAGCGGGGGGTGACGGAGGCGGCCGAGGCCGCCGGAGTCAGCGTGCGCTGCGCGCGCAAGTGGGTGGGTCGGTACCGCCTGGAGGGCGACGCGGGGTTGCGGGATCGTTCCTCGGCGCCACATCGGATTCCGCACCGGATCGGTCGGCAGCGGGTCGAGGTGATCGCGGCGCTCAGACGGGTGCGGTTCACCGGCCCGGAGATCGCCGAGGTGCTCGACATGCCGCTGTCGACCGTCTCGGGAGTCCTGAACCGGGTCGGGATGGGCAAGCTCGGACGTCTCGGCTTGGAGCCGGCGGTGCGTTACGAGCGTGAGCGGCCGGGGGAGCTGATCCATATCGACATCAAGCGACGGGGGCGGATCCAGCACGGCGCTGGCTCTCGGTTCACCGGACCGGCGGCTCGCAGCAAACGACCGACTCGCCAGGACCCTCTCGGTGTCTGGCGCCAAACCGCGGGGTGGGAGTGCGTGCACATCGCGATCGATGACTGCACACGGCTGGCCTACGCCGAGGTCCTGGCCGATCAGAGCAGACGCACCGTCATCGGGTTTCTCAGACGAGCGGTCGAGTTCTACGCCCGCTACGGCATCACCGTCGAGCGCGTGCTCACCGATAATGGCGGCGCCTACCGCTCCACGATCCACGCTGCCGCCTGCCGCACCCTGCGGATCCGTCACCTGCGCACCCGCGCCTACCGACCCCAGACCAACGGCAACGCCGAACGGTTCATCCGCACCCTCCTGGCAGGCTGGGCCTACGGAGCGATCTACCGCTCAAGCGCCGAGCGCACCACCGCACTTGACGGATGGCTCTGGCATTACAACCATCACCGCAAACACTCAGCCCTCGGTCACCAACCGCCCATCGCTCGCCTCAACGAGCGGAACCAACCTTGATGGGACTTACACCTATGCAAGATCGCCGATTCGCGGTCTTCGATCGCGTCGAGCAGGCTTGTCGTTTGTGCGACCAGCGAGCGTCAGGACGGGCGAGAAGCTCGCTTCTCGTTTCACGCACGACGGGCAGTCTGGCGGGTGTTCTGACAGCCTTGGCCGACTTCTCGTTTCAGCGCTCGGGCGCCGGAGCGGCAGCGGTAGGCCGCATCGACTGGTGAGCGGCGGGTTGGCGATCGAGGATTGAGCCGGGTGCGTCTCGGATCGGCCGGGGCGCCGATCCTCAAGATGGAGCAGCACGCGCGCCTGCTGGGTCGGACGTAGAGGAGCTGGCCCGCGCGGCCGCCGCTGAGAGGACCGTGCGCGCACTCTCGCAGGAGTGGCTCGCATGGCTTGAGGACGTGTGGGGCGCGAAGCCGTCGACGGTGAAGGATTACGGCTTCCTGCTACGCGAACCCGGCATCCCCTACAGGCGCGGCGACAAAGTCAGCGCCGGCCGAATCATGCAGGCGTTCGGAGATCGTCCGGCCGCGGAGGTCACCACACAAGACGTCAGCCGCTTCTTGCGCGCGCTTGATCACGAGGGGCTGACGCCGCGCAACGTCAACAAGCATCGCGAGGTGTTGTCCGCGATCCTAGCCTACGGCCGTCGGGCCGACGCGCTCGCATTGCCTTCGAATCCGGTCGACGGAACCGACAAGCGCAGACAGGCTCCACCGGCCGCGCTCGACTATTTCGAGGTCGAGGAGGTCGAGGCGCTTGCCGCGGTCTGCGAGCGCGGCAAGCAACGCGTTCTTCGCACCCTCACCGCCCGAGTCGAGCTTGCCGCTGCGTCGCCGAAGATCAGCAGGACGCGGAGGCCTTCCACTCCTCTTCTACACCGGCTTGCGCCTCGGCGAGCTGCTTGCGCTGCGCTGGGGCGACGTCGACCTCGAGCGACGCCTCCTGCTCATTCAGCGTGCTCTCTCAGCCGGCGAAGAGCGGCTGCCGAAGGGTGGGCGCCCATGCCGCTGCCGACTCCCGCCTGTGAGGCACTTCAGCGACTCCGCGCCCGCGATGACTTCGTCACGAAGGACGACTACGTGATCGCCAATCGGGTCGGACGCCGCCTCGATCCCTCCGCGCTGCGTCGGCGCTACAAGCGGGGCTGCGCCGCCGCGGGTCTTCGACCCGTTCGACTCCACGGCCTGCGACACGCCGCAGGCAACCTCGTTGCTCGCATGTCCGATGCTGTCTTTGTCCGCGATTTCCTCGGGCACGCCAAGCTGTCGACAACGGACCGCTACGTCAGCGCGAAGGCGCGTCCCGAGGAGCTTGAGCGGCTCGACCGGGCATTCGCCCGAGCGAGTCGCTGAAGCCGCGCTGGGCGAGCATCGTCCCGCTTTCGCCTCGATCGTGATCTCCCCGGGCTTTATCCTCCGCCGGGCGTCAGGGCCTCAGGGCCTTGCCCCGAACCGACTGCCGCTCGAAGCCGGCTGCGACAAGCCCCGAGCAGGCTTCGAAGCCGCCTTACGGACGGCCCGGTCCACGAGCAACAGGCGCCTGAGGCGATCGTCGCCGACCTCGGCATGCTCGGCGGACGCGGACTTCGCCCCGGCGTACTTCATCGAGGCACAGTTCGCTAACCCACGGATCCACGAGCGCTCATCATCAATCAAGACGGGTACTAAGACCTGTTCGTGGCTGCTTCGTTCAGTCATGTCCGGGTTCTCGGAAGCCGACTCGGGAATGAGCGTTGGGCATGCTGCGAATCGAGGCTCCCGCCTGCGGGACGGGAGCCTCGATTCCGAAGCGTGTCGAGAGCTAGCTACTTTGGCCGTTCGTGGAGCTGCCAAGCGAGTCCGTGTAGCCACCCTGGCCGTTCCCGGCGCCGGAGCCGCCGTTGGCACACCCGCCGCCTGTCTGGGTGGCGAGGACGGTAAAGCTCGAGTCCTCGATCACGACTGCATGGGAGCCGTCCGACTTGGTGATATGAACTTCATACGCGGCGCCCGAGGTCGAGCTGTCGGCCTCCGTGGTGGCGCTATCCACGGTCGCGCCGGGGTTCGCAGCGGTGGCCGCGGCCGACGCCGAGGATAGGGTCGACCCAGTCAGCGCCGTCTCGGAGCTGCCACTCGAAGTCGAGGTCGAAGTGTGCTCGTGGTCGTCGTCGTCGCCGTTGCGTTACGTCGTGCATGTGAGCGGTGATGGCGCTTGGCGGCAAGTGCTGCGGGAGAAGCGCCTAGCCCTGCAACGGCGATCACCGCGCAGCTGCCGATCGCCGTTGTGATTCGCTGCGTCATCGAGATACTCCTTGAGGTTGGGAGTTGTTCGGAACGACGGTTGCCGTACCTGCCGCATAGACGTTGCGGTGCTCTGAAGATCAGGAGCTAGCCGTCCTTCTTACGAACATCTGACGCCGATCTGCCGGTGTTCTCATTCGCTGTGACGAAGCTGCCGCATGGCGATCATCCGGACTTCCACCGGTGTCCGCACGCGCCGGTCCGCGACGTCCTTCGACCGCCGGTTCGAAGCGCTCTACGGTCGTCACTGGCAGGCGTTATCAAGGTACTGCCAGGCCCTAGTGAAGGATGAGCACGACGCGGTTGACGTGCTGCAGAACGTCGCGGTGCGCGCGATGCTCGCGCTGCGCCGGGGCGCACAGCCCGAACGAGAACGGGCCTGGCTCTACGCAATCGCCCACAACGAGGCGATGAGCTTCCTTAGACGGCGGCGGCCGGCGCCACCACTCGACGAGCGCCTGATCGCTCCCGCAGCCGATCCTCTACCGACGATTCTGATGCGGGAGCATCTCGCGGAGCTCTGGGACGACGTGCATGAGCTGACCCCGCGGGCTCGCCGGATGCTGCTGATGCGAGAACTCAGCGGGCTCGGGCGCGCGGACATCGCGGCCGCGCTCGGAGTCTCTCCCGGCGCGGTAAGCCAGTCGCTCTCGGAATCCCGGGCTGCCCTGCGGGTCGACCGCGCCGCCCGGGACCTCCCCTGCCACGTCGTTCGATCATTACTCGACGAATCCGATCGTCGCCGTCGCACGCCGCGGACCGTGCGGGCGCATCTCCGCGGCTGCCAATCGTGCCGAGACTGGGCCAGGCGGGGGCGACGAAGCCGGATTGCGGCCATCGTGCTCACGCCGGCCCCTGCGCTCCTGCGCTGGCTCGAGTCGTCGTTGGCAGGAGGCCCCGCGGGCGGGCTGCTGACCGCTCGCTCCCCCGTCGCCGGCGCCCCCCGCGCGCTGGCGCTCCTTGCCTCGATCACCGCTGGCGCCGTCGGGATGTCGGCCATGCATCAGCGAACGCGTCATTCCTCACCAGCCGGACCAGCGCTTCGCACGTCTCGGGGAAGGCCCACACAAAGCGTGAGCAATGACACGCGCGTGCGGGCTTACGTGAGGCTGGCAGCGGGAGGGATGGCGGCCGACGGTGGTGGTTCTGCCGCCCGCTATTCCGTGCGCATGCGGGCGCGCCTCCCCTCCGCTGCTGCCTCTGCTCGCACCCGGCCAGCTACGGCGCGACCAGTAAGCCGTCCCCGCGGAACGGGCACGGACGGAGGATCGGATAGTTCCGCGCGGCAGATCGCGCCTGGCCTGGAGTCCGATCGGCAGGCCGGCCGCGTGGAGCTCCAGGTGCTGTCGGCATCGCTGCCTCCGTCCGGGGTCCGGGAGAGATCGATGGCGATGGGCCCCTTCGAGCAAGGGTCCGGAACAAACCGCGAAACCGCTATCGGCAGCAACAGAACCGGGTTGACCTCTTTCACCGATTCCACCGATCGAGCCACCGCGCGGCGAAACGCACAAGCATCCCCCGCCGCCCAGCCATCGGACAGTTCAACCGCGGCCCCTCGCTCTGCCGCCCCAGGCAGCGCAGGCCAGCGCGATCAGACCACCGTGTCGGATCCTCAATCAAGGTCCGGCCCGCGATGAGGGCGCTGCAGCTCGTGAAGGAGTTTCGAGCCTATCGATCGAGCTGCCTGGTCCGTATCGGGCGGGGCGGCCGGCGTGAGCGCTGGGTGCAGCTAACACGTCGGGGAAATGCGCCCCACAGGTCCCCGACCCGGCCGGGGGGCAGGAGGGACCCTCGTCCCCCGGCCCCAACCGCGGCCACGTAGACAAGCTCATGAAGCGCTCGTCGTAACAGCCGTCGTCCTACCAGAGCTCGAAGAACCCGATGAACTACTCGACGAACCCGATGAACTGCCCGATCCCGCAGCGCTCGACGACGAGCCGGAACCAGACGACTTGCTCGCGGTTGAGGCTGCCTTCGCCGCCGCGGCCTTCGCCAGCGCTGGGTCGTTGCCCGTCACCAGCTGCACTAAGATTCCGCCGGAGCTGGCGAGGAACATCGCCGTCGCGAACGCGATAACGCGTCTACGGATCGCTCTGATCCGGCGCTTGCGTGCCCGAAGCCGTTCGGCCACCACGCCCTTCGCGCCAGATCGAACAGCGGAGCGCGGCATGGCTCGACGGGTCGTAGGGACCGGTCGGGCATAGCTTGAAGGATCTGCCGGAGCCATGGTTATTTCATTTTCAGGTGGGCAGAATGCTCCACACAGCCTCACGGCCCCGGCTCGGAAAGCCGTGAATCCCGCATAAGGAAGCTAGGAGGATGCCGCTCCCGCCCGTTCAAAGAGCCGTGTCTAACCGGACGCCCGAGGCTGGTCGCGCGCGGGCGCGGAGAATCTGGACAGTGAAGACGACGGTGGCGCCGAGGATGGCGTAGATGCCGAGCACGAGCAGTGCGTGGGTCATTCCGTGGCCGTGGAAGTAGACGACGTCGCGCATGGCGGTGATCGCGGCACCGGGCGGTAGGAGCTGGCTGAGGGCTCGCCAGAATCCGGGCAAAAGCTCGGGGGCCGAGCTGCCCCCTGATGCAGGGTTGCCGATGACCAAGAACATGACCGCGCCGATCGCGATCCCGCCCGCGCCAACCAAGACCTGGAAGGCGGCAATGGGCAGGCCAACTGCAAGCACGAACAGCGCCGCCACCCCCCAAACAGCGAGGAAGTGGCCATGAAACGCGCCGACGATGACATTCGTCAGCAGCGCCGCCACAAGTCCCGCGCAGACTCCTAGAGCAACCATTACCCCAAGGCGCACAGGCGGGGGACGGTGCCGGCCGAGCAGATAGATGACCGCGGAGCTGATGATGGCGATGACGAGCAGGCTGATGAGCATCGAGAATGTCGTCGCGCCACGCGAATCAGAGCTCGGGAAGGGCACGAGATCGCGGACCACCAGTGTCTTACCTTGCGCCTTAGCCGCCGCCGTAAAGACCTGTTGCAAGAGCGTCGCGACCGCGGGGCTGGCGGCGCTGGCAACCAGCAGCAACGGACGCGGAGCGGGTCTGAGCGCACCGTAGACCTCGCGATGGAGGATCCCCGCTTTCGCCGCAGCGAGCGACGTGTACGCGTGTATCTGATACGCGCCGGGGGCGCGGTGTCCAAGCGAATCAGCCTCAGCGCCAACCACTGGCGGCGTTCCGATGACCCCCAAGGGCAAATGATGCGGCTTGGGTGCGTGGTTGGCCGCCACGTTTGAGCCCACCAGCGCAAACGCGAGCACTAGCACGCCAGCCGACGCGAACAACAGCAGGCGATCCGCGGCTGGATGGGCGCTTTGCACGGTCAAGTTCGTATCCCGGGGCGCTGGTGGACCAGGTAACTTGGTGCTTGTCAGGTCCCGTTCACAGATAGCTGGGTCACGGTCCCGTCCGGATTGACGTAGACCAGGCCCACGCTGGTGCCGAGCCCGCGCACGACGGGCGTCAGGTTGCCGGTGGTGAGATTCACGCGGACCAGCTCGCCGTCAGATGTGGCGGCGTAGGCGGCGCCCTTCACAAACGGCCCCGTGACCTTGTAGAGCGATGCTTTCGCTAGCGGCTTCTGAGTGCCCCGGCGGATGAGGTAGAACGTGCCGCCCTTGGAGGTTGCCCAGCGGATGTCGTTGAGCCCGAGGGTCGTTTTCAGGACGGTGAGGCCCTTACCGGCGGTGACCTGGCTGGAGAAGACCAACTGGCGAGTCGCCTGATCATCGACTACGTAGTCACCCCCGTACCTCCGGCTGCTCGTCGGCACGATCGCGTTGGCGTCGATCTGGCGGAGCGCGAGTTTGACTCTGCCCTTCCCCGTGTTGCCGTTGGCGGCGGTTGCATCGTCGCTGAAGGTTGGGCTGAGGGCGGCGGTTCCCTTCGCCGGTGGGGGGCCGTTCGGAGGTGTCAGCACGACCTTGAAGCTGGCGGTCGCCCCCAGCCTCGTCGGATGCGAGGCGGTGACGAAGATGTCATCGTTGCTGTCGACCACGACCGACTGCGTGCCGCCGCCGCTGTGAAGCGACTTGGCCGCGCTCGCGCTCTGAGGGTTGGGCGAGTACGCGTACTGGATCTCCGCGAAGCTTCCGACGATGTTCGGATCGACAAACACCACCCGGGAGTTGGCGGAGGAGTCGAGCGGCATGAGTATCCGGCGGTGCAGCGGCTCACCAGCCATGCCGGCGATTTGGTTGGCGACCGACCACCGTTTGACGTACTTCCCGGCGGTGGTGTACTCCAACATGGTGCTCGTGTCCGCTGCACGGTTGGGTGGACCCCCGCGACCATTGCTCAGCACCCCGTTTGAGCAGCCCACGAACAGGTCGCCGACCGGGATCCGCGTCTGGGTGTAGTCCGCGTCGCCCAGCGAGGCCATGTCGTTGCAGTTGCTGACTCCGGCGGGGATGGCGGCAAGCTTGATGAGCTTGAAGCCCCCAACCGCCGTCGGCTTAGCGGCGCCGGTGGACGCGATAGCGCCTACGCCGGCAGCCACGACCACGCCCAGCGCAGCGACAAGCGATGACTGGCGAAGCCGACGACGTCCTCGGCCACCAGATGGGGGCACAGCTGCGTAGTGATCAGACACGGCGGCTCCTTATCATTGAGTGAAGCTCCTATTGATCAAGCGCTCGACGTAGTCGGCACTCTGGCTGGCGCTCGTCCTGGGTCCGCTGGGACGGAAGGGACCGGCGGTTGCACGAGGGCGCGAGTCTTAAGTCGGTGCTGTCAGGCAAAGCCCACGAGGACCCAGGTTTCGTGTGCGTACTCGAAGCACCGCCTGCGTTCGGCGAAACCGAACCCGCAACGAGACACTTCGCCCCCCGGGTTCAAAGCGACCAGCCGTCGCTCGTCTCCCACAGATAGAAACGGTCAAGCTCCTCGTCCCAATGACAGGGGACGCGACCGGACGGACCTCGAATGCGGCTGGACGAGGAGCTAACGAGGCCATGCAGGCCACGATGCCCTGCAAGTGTGAGAGCGCCGTTTAACTCTGAGCAAAGAAACCTAAGAGAAGCCTGTCGCAGCGGCTACGGCAGGCGCGGATGAGAGCGCCGCCCTCCCTTAGATCTTCCTTAGGCGAGGCTCACGGCTTTGCGAGAGGGGGCGGTGAGTCTGGGTGGAGCATTTCCATCCATCTGAGATCGAGGTAACGATGACTCCAGTAGATCCTTCAAGCGATGCTCGACCAGCTTCTGTGACCGGTCAAGCTACGCCCCGCTCCGCTGGCGCGGAGGGTCTTGTGGCCGAGCGGCTTCGGGCGCGCAAGCATCGGATCAGAGCGATCCGTACGCGTGTCGTAGCGATCGCGACGGCGATGTTCCTCGCCAGCTCGGGTGGGATCTTCGTGCAGCTGGTGACGGGCAACGACCCGGCTCTGGCGAAGGCCGCGGCGGCGAAGACAGCGAAGGTGGCCTCCACCGCGGGCAAGTCGTCGACTTCCGGCTCGACGTCGAGCTCTTCCACACCGGGCGCTTCGACCTCGGGCACGTCATCCGGTTCTTCGAGCTCTGGCACGGCGACGGCCGTTACAACGAGCGCCTCATGAGCGCGAGGCAAGAAGTACGGGATCCGCTCGCGAGCCCGAAGGCTGTGGTGTCCTCGGCTCTCGAGGCGATCGAGCGGTTCCCGTGCTTCGGCGGTATGTGTGCTGTGCTAGTGACCGGCTCTGGCCCTGCGGGCACCCCACGCGCGGCTGCGCTCCGGGTCAAGGGCGGTCTGCTGGCCTGGCACGATCAGTTCTCGCGCTTTCAGCCAGCCAGCGAACTGTCGCGGATCAACCAAGACCGGCGCGAGACTGTCCCGGCCAGCCCGGCGATGACGCGGTTTGTCGAGGCCGCCCTGAACGCGGCAGCCATGACCGGCGGCCTAGTCGATCCCACGCTTGCTGGCGAGATGGATCGCGCGGGCTACGCGAAGCATTTGGACTCCGTGCCGGTGCCGCTACGGCGGGCGCTTGCGCTCGCCCCGCGGCGAGCGCCAGCCGGCCCGAACCCGACCGGTGCCTGGCGCCAGGTCAAAGTCGATCGGGTCGCCGGAACGGTGACGCGGCCACCCGGGGTGCGACTGGACAGCGGAGGGATCGTGAAGGGAATGTTCGGGGACATCCTCGCCGCCGTGCTAAGCAAGCATGAAAGCTTCGCCGTCGATGCCGCCGGCGATGTGCGGTTCGGAGGCTCCGGGTCTCTACTGCGCCCGATCCGGGTGGCGAGTCCGTTTGATGATTCGCTACTGCACGTGTTCGAGCTCGTGCGCGGCGCGGTCGCCACGAGCGGCATCGGCAAGCGCAGCTGGCTTGACGCTGATAGCCGTCCGGCGCATCACTTGCTCGATCCTGCCACCGGGCAGCCGGCGTTCACCGGGGTCGTTCAGGTGACCGCGCTCGCCCCAACCGGGGTGCAGGCCGAAGCCCTGAGCAAAGCCGCGTTGCTGAGCGGTCCCGACCGCGCCCCAGGCCAGCTGAATTTCGGCGGCCTCGTTGTCTACGACGATGGGACATTCGACGTGATCGAACCGCGTTCGTTGGCGCGAGTGGAGATCTCATGAGCAGCGTCGGCACCAACGCCTCGACGCACCTGTTCTGGGTCCTCAGTCGCGGTGCCGGCACGACCGCACTGATCCTCGCGAGCGCGTCGGTCGGCTTCGGCATGCTGATGAGCGGCAAGCTGGTGAAGGGCAGCAGCCCGGATCGTCGTACCTACCACGAGGTCCTGTCGCTCGCGGTGATGGCGGCGATCGCCGTGCACGCGGTTGCGCTCCTGGGCGACAGCTTCCTGCGCCCAAGCGTGCTGGACGTGACCGTGCCGTTCGTATTCTCCTACAAGACGCTTTCCACGTCTCTGGGGATCATTGCCGGCTGGGGGATGATCCTCCTCGGGCTGTCGTATTACTTGCGTGACCGGATCGGCAACGAGCGCTGGAGGCTGATCCACCGCTTCACGTTGCTCGTCTGGCTGGGCGGGTTGGTGCATACGTTCACCGAGGGCACGGACAGAGGCCAGCTGTGGTTCATCGCGCTGATCGTGCTGACCACGGTGCCGGCGCTGATGCTGCTCGCCTACCGGGTCGCGGGACGACGACTGCCCCCGGCGCTTGCTTCGGTGTGGCGATGAGCGACGGGGTCGTGATCGCGGGCGGAGGCCTTGCCGCGCAGCGTGCCGCTGAGACGCTCCGTCGCCTGGGGTATAACGGACCGATCCGGATGGTGTGCGCCGAGTCGCACCTGCCGTATGACCGCCCGCCGCTGTCGAAGGGAGTCTTGACCGGCGAGTTCACCGACGAGTCGCTCGGCTTTCGATCCGACGCGTGGTACCAGGACAATGGTGTTGACCTGCTGATCGACGTGAGGACCACCGACCTCTCAACCGAGAAGCGACGCGTCGGGCTCTCCGACGGCACGACGCTGCGCTATGACCAGCTGTTGATCGCCACGGGCAGCCGTCCGCGTGCGCTGCCGATGCTGGCAGGCTATGAGAATGTCTCGGAGCTGCGAACGATCGCCGACGCGCAGCGGTTACGCCTCGCGCTGCGCGGCGGCATGCGCTTGGCGGTGGTCGGTGCCGGGTTCATTGGCATGGAAGTGGCGTCGACGGCGCGCAAGCTCGGTGCCGAGATTACGATGATCGAAGCCGCTCCAAGCCCGGTGTTCGGGGTGCTCGGAGAGACGCTCGGAACGTGGTTCGCGGAGCTGCACCGCGAGGAGGGCGTCGAGGTGATAACCGATCGGACCGTGATCGGCGTGAGCGGCGACCGCGCGGTGAAATCTTTGCGGCTCTCTGATGGGCGCGCGATTGAGACCGAGCACGTGCTCGCCGGCGTGGGTGTGCAACCGAACGTCGAGTGGTTGGCTGCAGCCGGGCTCGCCAATGGCGGTGTGCCGGTGACCGTGCACGGTCAGACCGGCGCGGACGGTGTGTTCGCTGCGGGGGACGCAGCCGCGACTTACGATTACCGGGTCCGGCGTCACGTGCCCGGGTCTCATTGGGAGGCCGCGGGGCGCCAAGCGGTGCGTGCGGCGCGCCTGATGCTCGGTCTCGAGCCGGGGCCGGTGGAGCTCTCGAGCTTCTGGACTGACCAGTACGGCATCCGAATTCAGTACCTCGGCAATGCTCAGCTCGCCGACGCGATCGTGATCGACGGGGATCCCAGAGATCGCAACTTCACCGCGATGTTCACCCGTCAGGCCCGGCCGGTCGCGGCATTGCTTGTTGACCGCCCGCGGTCGCTGCCGGCGATGCGCAAGCTAATCAGTGGGGTAGAAGTCGCATGACCTACTTGGCGAGCGTCGACGTGGATGCGTGTGCAGCGCACGGGGACTGTGCTGATCTGGCGCCCGAGGTGTTCGAGGTGGAGGACGTGGCCCGAGTTGTCGGGACGGGTCCCGACGAGCTGCTGCTTGCCGCGGCGGAGCTCTGTCCGACCACTGCCATCCGGGTCGTCGATCAGCAGACCGGCGAGCAGGTATTCCCGTAAGGAGGGGCCGCATGCGCGTCTTGCTGATCGAGGACGACGATTCGGTGCGCTCGGCGGTGCGGCGGGCGCTTCTGCTCGACGGCTTTGAGGTACTGCCAGCCCTGACAGGTCAGGAGGGCATGCTGAAGGCCGAGACGGTGGTACCGGACGCGATCATCCTCGATCTCGGCTTGCCCGACATCGATGGCATGGAGGTGTGCCGCAGGCTACGCAGCGTCGGCAATCGAGCGCCGATCTTGATGCTCACCGCCCGCGAGGCGGTCGAGGACCGCGTCGACGGGCTGGAGGCAGGGGCCGACGACTATCTCGTAAAGCCATACGACGTGCGCGAGCTGCGGGCGCGGCTGCACGCGCTCATGCGCCGCCACGTCGAAGGTGCTGATGGCCGTTCGCTTCGCTTCAGTGACCTCGAGCTTGACGCCGATGCCCATGCGGCGAGGATCGGCGAGCGGGTCGTGGACCTCACCCGCACCGAATACCAACTGTTGGAGCTGCTGATGCTCAATCCCCGGCGGGTGCTGAGCACCGAGCTGATCTACGACCGCATCTGGGGCTATGACTTCGGCTCGGCCGCCAACGGGTTGCGCGTTTACATCGGTTACCTGCGGCGCAAGCTCGAATCCGGCGGTGAGCGCCGGCTGATCCAGACGGTGCACGGCGTCGGCTACGTGCTGCGCGAGCCGTGAGCCTAAGGCGGCGGATCACCGGGGCGGCCGCTCTGGCGGTCGCGGCGGTCGCCGTGACGCTCGGCGTCACAGGATATCTCAGCACACGATCGCACCTGATCGGCGAAATTCAGCATCAGCTGCGGGCTCGCGTTTCGCCGCTCTTGCAACCGCACCCGTCTAACGGCAACGGTTCGGCAGGGTTGCGGCGTGCCGAAGGACCCGGCATCCCTGCCGCTCCGCTGCTTGGCGGAGCGCCGGGATACTTCCAGTTCGCCTACCCGAACGGCCGCGCCGTCGCGGCGGACGGAGGCAAACCGGAACTGCCGGTCGACGGACGCGTTCTGAGGATCGCCAGGGAGGCGGGTGGAAGCTTCTTCAGGACGGCTCGGATACACGGCGTCAATGTCGAGGTGTTCACAGTTGGCGATCCGTACGACCATTATGCGATCGAGGTCGCGTTGCCGCTGACCTCAGTCGACTCCGTCGTGCACCAGCTTCTGTTGACTTACAGCCTGCTCGTCGGTGGCGGCGTACTGTTCGCCGTGCTACTCGGTGCGGGGATCGCCAAAGCCGCCCTTGCCCCGATCCAGCGCTTCTCCAAGCAAACCGAAGAGGTCACCAGCGCGCTGGACCATCCACGCCGGCTCGAAGAGAAGGGCGCGGAGGAGCTTCGCGGGCTCGCGATGAGCTTCAATCACACTCTCGATGCCCTGGAGCGATCGATCCAGGCACAGCGTCATCTAATTCTCGACGCCTCGCATGAGCTGCGCACCCCACTGGCTGCGCTGCGCAGCGACATCCAGATCTTCCTAGCAGCGCACCGTCTTCCCGACGAAGAGCGTCGGGGTCTGCAGCAGGCGATCGTCGCTGAGCTCGACGAGCTGACCCAACTCGTCGCCGATGTCGTTGAGCTCGCGCGCGGATCGTCGCCGAGCGACCACACCGAGCCGATCGAGCTCGATGGCATCGTGACGGAGGCAGTTGGCCGTGCCCAACGCCGTGCTCCGCAGCTCGCGTTCAGTCTCGAGCTCGAGCCGACGCTCATCGTCAACTCTCCGGATCGCGTGAGCCGCGCCGTCACCAATGTGATCGACAACGCGCGCAAATGGAGCCCGCCAGGCGGGCGGATCGAAGTCGTCCTGCGCGATGGAGTGCTTCGTGTGCGCGACCATGGACCTGGCTTCAAGGACGCAGACATCGAGAGCGTGTTCGATCGGTTCTACCGCGCCGACGAGGCGCGCCGGATGCCGGGGTCAGGGCTAGGTCTGGCGATCGTCAAACAGGCCGCCGAGGCACACGGCGGCTTCGCAGTCGCGGCGAATGCGCCGGATGGGGGGGCGGTAATGCGAGTTTCGTTTGGCGCTTGGACCGCCGCGACGGATCGCTCAGCCAGTCCGGCCGGGCCGGCTCCCGCGGCGCGATGAATTGAGACGTCTCTCTTAGAGCTCGCTCACCGGTTTCAGAGAGAGGGGTCATAGAACTCGATGTGTCCGTTTCTTCAACACGAGAGTTCCGGTGAAATCCTCCTCACATCGCCTTCCTGAGCGGGTAGCGCTCTTTCCCGCCGGCTCTGCTGCTTCCGTGCCGCCAGGACTGCGCCCGCGAGCGGCAGCCGCATCGAGTGCGCCTCAGCGGCAGATCCGCGCGTTGCCCCATCACGGTGAAGAGTCCGTCACGGATGTCGACATCGTGATCCCGGTCTACGACGGAGAGCGGGTCCTCGCCGCTTCGGTGCGTCGTTTGCACAGCTTCCTGTCGGAGAAGTTTCCGTTCTCATGGCGGATCATCATCGCGGACAACGCGAGCACTGACCGCACGCCGGTCATCGCCGCCCGCCTCTCGGCCGAGCTGCCAGCGGTGCGAATCCTGCGCCTGGAGGCCAAGGGGCGCGGGCGAGCGCTCCGCGCGGCATGGTCGGCCAGCGACGCGCGGGTCGTGTGCTACATGGACGTCGATCTATCGACGGACCTAAACGGGCTGCTGCCGTTAGTCGCGCCGCTGCTCTCCGATCACAGCGATCTGGCAATCGGCACGCGGCTGGCTCGAGCCGCGCGCGTCACACGGGGGGCCAAGCGCGAGTTCATCTCGCGCTCCTACAACCGCCTGCTGCGGCTGGCGCTGCGGGCAAAGTTCAGCGATGCCCAGTGCGGCTTCAAGGCAGTCCGGGGCGACATCGTAGGCGGGCTGCTGCCCGCAGTACGCGACGAGGCCTGGTTCTTTGACACCGAGCTGCTGATCCTCGCTCAGCGCCGCGGGCTGCGAATCCACGAAGTTCCCGTCGACTGGGTCGAAGGTCCAGAGACGAGCGTGGACCTCGCGGCCACCGCGCTGGCCGATTTGCGAGGCGTCGCCAGGCTGGCAGTCACTACGCCAAGCGCTCGCTTCGTTGCCGTCGGGAGCGTCTCGACGGCTGCGTACGCGCTCCTGCTTCTGGCGCTCATGATGCCGCTCGGCTCCGAAGCGGCCAACGCGGTCGCGCTGGCCACCACCGCGGTAGCAAACATGGCCGCGAACCGGCGGGTGACTTTCGGCATGCGCGGCCGCGAGGGTCTGCTGGGCCAACACGCGGCCGGTGCGCTCGTGTTCGCGATCGCGCTCGGACTGACCAGCGGAGCGCTGGCGGTGTTGCATGGCCTGGACCCGCGGGCCCCGCACGCGCTCGAGCTCGTTGTCCTGATCGCCGCGACCCTGGCCGCGACGGTGACCCGCTCTTTGGCGCTGCGCTCCTGGGTGTTCAAGCGCGACCGACCCGCGCTGAGCCGACCCGATCAACCAAATCGCTCTTCACCCCTTACCGGAGTCGCGGCCTTCATCCCTAACCAGCACCCCGGACAATGAGCACCACCACTCTTCCCCGCCCGCTCCCGACGCCGTCTCTGCCAAAGCGCGTGTATGGCCGGCTGCGTGGCCTGGTCCGCGGTGGATCTGAGGACGCCACTTGGGTACGCCCGGCGCTGATCGCGCTGCTGCTCGCCACGGCCGTCGCGTATCTGTTGGATCTGAGCGCGTCGGGTGACGCCAACAGCTTCTACGCGGCCGCAGTGCAGGCCGGGGCCAAGAGCTGGAAGGCGTTCTTCTTCGGCTCGCTCGACTCCTCGAACTTCATCACTGTGGATAAGCCCCCGGCGTCGATCTGGGTGATGGCGCTGTCCGGGCGGATCTTCGGCTTCAGCAGCCTGACCATGCTGATCCCACAAGCCCTGGAGGGCGTCGCCGCCGTCGCCCTGCTGTACGCCGGTGTCAAGCGCTGGTTCGGGGCGGGCGCCGGCCTGATGGCCGGCGTGCTGCTGGCGATCACCCCGGTCGCCGCGCTGATGTTCCGCTTCAACAACCCCGACGCGCTCTTGGTGTGTCTGCTGGTGGCCGCCGCCTACTGCCTGATCCGCGCGCTCGAGGGCGCGTCGACGCGCTGGGTCCTCGCCGCTGGGACGATGATCGGCTTCGCCTTCCTGGCCAAGATGATGCAGGCGTTCCTGGTACTGCCCGCCTTCGGCTTGGTATACGTGGTCGCCGCCCCGACCGGGCCTCAGCACCGCCTTTGGCAGATGTTCGCCGGCGGGCTCGCGATCGTGATCAGCGCCGGGTGGTGGGTGGCGATCGTCGCGCTCTGGCCGGTGGGGTCGCGTCCGATGATCGATGGATCGCCCACCAACAACATCTTCAACCTCATCATCGGCTACAACGGCCTTGGACGGATCTTCGGCGCTAGCGGCCCGGGTGGAGGTGCCGGTGGAGGTGGAGGTGCGAACTTCAGCGGGCAGCCCGGCGGGCTACGGCTGTTCAACGATCTCATGGGCGGCCAGGCGTCCTGGCTCCTACCCGCCGCGCTGCTCGCGATCGTCGTCGGACTGTGGTCCACGCGACGCGCGCCGCGCACAGATCGCACTCGAGCGGCCTTGCTGCTCTGGGGCGGCTGGCTGGTGGTTAGCGGCCTCGTCTTCAGCTTGGCCAGCGGGATCATTCACCCCTACTACACCGTGGCCTTGGCGCCCGCGATCGCCGCGCTCGTCGCGATCGCCGCGCGCGAGCTGTGGCGCGCCCGCCACCAGACCAGAGCAAGGTTCGCGCTCGCGCTCGGCGTACTCGCAACATCCGTGTGGGCATGGGTGCTGCTCGACCGAACACCACATTGGGAATCGTGGCTCCGGGCGCTCATCGCGATCAGCGCCAGCCTTGCCATCACCGGCCTGCTGGCCGCACCCGCGCTACGGCGCTTCGGACGCCGGTCGACATACGCGACCGCCGCGTTCGCCTTGGTCGCCTGCCTATCAGGCCCAGTCGCGTACTCCGCACAGACGATCACCACCCCCGAAACGGGAGCGCTCGCCTCCGCCGGCCCGAGCTCCGGTCAGAACCTCGGCGGCCCGGGCGGCAACGGCGGCGGCGGTACCCAAAGCAGCACGAGCAGCGCGCTCGTCAACGCGCTCAAACGTGGCAGCAACAAGTACCGCTGGGTGGCGACCGTCTCCGGGTCCCAAACCGCCGCTACGCTCGAGCTCGCAACCGGCGGCGCTCCCGTAATGGCGATCGGCGGCTTCGACGGCCAGGGCGGCAACCTCACCCTCGCACAGTTCAAGCAGTACGTCGTGCGCGGTCAGATCCACTACTACATCACCGGCAATACCGGCAGAGGCGGCGGCTTCTCCGCGGGCGCGCTCCCGCGCGGGAGCAGCGGTCGGCCGGCCGGCGGTCCGGGCGCCGGTGGCGGCTCGTTCACCGGCGGACCCCCTGGCGGCGCGTCCTCGTCAGGCACCGAGATCACCAGCTGGGTCAAAGCCCACTACAAGAGTCAGACGGTGGGCGGCCAGACCCTCTACAACCTCACCCAGCCCCACGAGTCGTGACCCCGACGAACGCCGGCCGCACCGGGCGCTGCGCGGGGACCTGGTTACCACCCGAGACGCTCTTAGAGATTTCCTACGGCGATCACGCAATGGTCCGTCTTCGCCGGCCGGTCGAAGCTATCGATATCGGCCTGAACAAGAAGCTAGTGGCACAGATCAGACGTCGGGGCTGCGCCCCCACCCCCCGACCGGGCCGGGCCGTGACGAGTCGACGCTCGTACGCGACTCTTAGCGCACGACCGTAGGTGGCGGGACAACCCAAGCCGAGGGAGCCCTAGATGACCATTCGCCACCCGGTCACCCGGATCGGGATCACGGGCCTGAGCATCGCTCTCCTAGCCGCAGGCTGTGCCTCGACAGCAAACCGCCGTGACAACGCTCGACTCGTGCCAATCGGCGCCGGCATCCAAGGGCCCGCGGGGCTGCGCGCAACTGTCTACGCCAAAGGGCTGCCGGATGTCGCCACGTTCGCCTACGACCCAGAGGGTGGACTATGGGCTGCCGCGGCTGGACTGTCCAACCACCGCTACGATGGTGTGTACCTGATCTCCAAGCCCGGGGCTCGGCCACGTCGTGTGATCTCCGGGCTCGACGACCCGCTCGGCCT